>CAWGPW010000013.1:0-17294 GCA_963824555.1 uncultured delta proteobacterium
TCGTCTGCCTGGCCAGCGAGATCTGCGGCAACGGCAAGGACGACGACTGCAACGGCCTCTCCGATTGTTACGACCCTGCCTGCCAGAACGATCCGACCTGTATCGACCGCAAAAAAGAGGTGTGCGACAACGGCCAGGACGACGACGGCAACGGCCTTACCGACTGCAAAGATCCGGCCTGCTTCGGCGACAAGGCCTGCGTGGTGCCGGGTCGCGAGATCTGCAACAACAACCTCGACGACGACGAGGATGGGCTGGTCGACTGCAAGGATCCCGACTGCGCGAGCGATCCGGCCTGCATCGTGTCGCCAGGCGATGAGATCTGCGACAACGGCAAGGATGACAACGGCGACGGACTGGTGGATTGCAGCGATCCCAAGTGCACGACCTTCCCGGCGTGCCTGCAGGCCGCTTGCACCGAGGACGCGGACTTCGGGTCCATCACCTCGTCCGGATACAGCAAGACCCTTACCATCTCGACGGTCGGCGCGACCGCCAGCTACGCGACCTGCGCCCCGCCCGGCGGCGTGGCGCGCGTGGCGGGCTTCAGCCTGGCCGCAGCGGCCGATGTCCGTGTCGACTTCACCCAACCCGCGGGCGCGGCGCACGTGCTGGCCTTGTTCCGGGCCGGCGTCGGCCAGACCTGCGATGCGAATCCCGTGGACTGCCTGCGCGTGGGCGACAAGGCCACCGCCACGCAAACCTACACCGCCCTGCAGCCGGGTAGCTACTGGCTGGCCGTGCAGTCGTTCGCCGGCACCACCGGCTCGACCACGGTCACCCTGTCGACCGGCGCGGCGGGGGTGACCGAAATCTGTGACAACGGCAAGGACGACGACGGCGACGGCGCCATCGACTGCGCGGACCTGGACTGCGCCAGCGCCCCGACCTGCAACCTGTGCGTTCCCGACGTCAACCTGGGCACGATCGTGGTCGGCGGCGGAATCGAAGACGGCCACGGTCGACACCACGACGGGAAGCAACCGCTACCATCCCACCTGCGCCGGCAAATCCACCGGCAAGGACAGGGTCATTCGTTTCTCGGTCAAAGAGACCGTCGGTCTGACGCTCGACTGGCAACAGACCGGCGACCACGTCTATGGCCTTTACCGCATGCCTTCGGCGGGCGCCAAGTGCGACAGCGACGAAGGCGGCTGCAACGACATGGGCGGGCTGAGCTCCGGCACGACCCAGTGGTCCTACTTCGAGCCCGGCGACTACCTGCTGATCTACAAGGCCAGGGCCGCGGGCCTGGAAGGCAAGATCCAGATCACCCTGACCGCCTTCGCCAACCGCGGGGTCGAGATCTGCGACAACGGCATCGACGACGACGGCGACCTGCTGGTCGACTGCGACGATCCCGATTGCTTCAGTCTGCCCATCTGTGGAGCCCCGATGTGCCTGCCCGACGGCGATCTGGGGAATATCGACATCGGCACCCAAGCGACCGTCCACGCCGATCTGACCACCGCCACCCAAGTGTTCAGAACCGATTGCGGAAAGGGTGACGGCCGGGGGCGCGCCTACCATGTCAACCTGCTCTCCGCCATGGAGCTGGATTTCAGCTGTACGGAGACCGGCGACCAGATTCTGCAGGTGTCGTCGCAGCTCGGAACGCTGGATCTCTGCGATGCCAACATCTCGACCTGCGCCGACCCGTCGGTCCTGCCCTCGGGCTGCAACTTCGGCTTGCCCAGCCTGCAACCCGGCTCGTACTTCATTCTGATCCAGGCTTTCTCCGCGGGAACCGAAGGCACCGTCGATCTCACCTTGCGAGGCGTCTCCCAGCGGGTTTTGGAAATCTGCAACAACGGCATCGACGACGACGGCGACGGCGCCATCGATTGCAACAATCGCAAGTGCGCCACCGACCCGAGTTGCGCGGCCCTGCGCTGCCGGCCGGACAAGAACCTGGGCGTGCTCGCCATCGACGGCACCACGGTTTCCGCCACGGTTCAGACCTCGGGCGCGGGCGACGATCAGCACAACAGCGCCTGCGTGTCGGCATCGGGCGGTGAGGATGCCGTGGTCGGGTTCACCTTGCCGGGCACGACCGACCTCACCATCGCGTGGGCCCAAGTCGGCAACCACGCCCTGGTGCTCTACCAGGGCGACAACGCCCAGGTGCCTTGCGAAGCCAACGCGCTCATCGATTGCAAAGCCACCGCGAATGCCACCACGGGCAGCTACGTGCTCAAGGGGCTCGCGGCGGGTAATTACTACATGGTGGTGGACGCCGACAACGCCGGCAGCGAGGGCGGCGTGATCCTACAGCTTAGCGGCCTGCCCGCGGTGCAGTAGCGGCAGGTCTCGAAGAACAGCATCCGTCCCGGCGTCTCAGCGAACGGAATCGGCGCGACCACTTCCATTCCAAGCCACGACCACGACGGGCACATAGGTCGCGCGATCGAGCAAGCCCTGGTTGATCCCATAGGCCATGGCGTAGGCGATGAGGCCGGTGCCGCTGACCTCGGGGTTGTCGTATTCGTCGGGTGCGTGAAATCCGCGTGCCACGTTCCATCCGTCTGTTGGTAGGGCACCACGGCATCGGCCATGGTCGAGAGCGATAACGGATCTTCTACAACTACACCCGCCTACATGCCCAGGCTATCCCCTAGACCCAGGCCAGATCCGGATCGCCGTCCGGGCGGCCGGGGGCAATCTCCCGGAACTGATGAGGATTCGGGCCGGGACCTGGAAAGGTTATCCCCACGCCCGAGACTCCCGTCCCAGAGGGCAAAATCGCCGTGAAAGGAATCCTGTTTCCCGGGGATGACATAGGTGCACACCCGGTCCCGTACCAAGGAGACATACCTCGATGGGAACAAGAAGGCTTTCGAATGAGCTGTTGCTGGTCGCAATCCTCGGCGCTTACTCTTGGGGTTGCCAGGTAACCTCGAGCTCGGGTGGGACCGGCGGCAGCCAGAGTGGAGGCGCAAGTGGCGGGACGACCCCGAGCGGGGACAGTAGCTCGGGCGGAGCTTCCGGTTCGAGCGGCAAGACCTTCGACCCGACCAAGCCCCCTTGTGATACCTACAAAGATGACGGTGGCTCCTGTGTTGCCGCGCACAGCACGGTTCGCCGTCTCTCGAGCGCGTACTTCGGGCCGCTTTACCAGGTAAGGGCCGGCGGCTCGAATACCGGCACGGGGGGCACGACCACCGACATCGGCGTCGGCGCGGATGGTTTCGCCGACTCAGCCGCTCAGGACACAGCGTGCGGCATCTCGTCGTGCACGATCTCGATCATCTACGACCAATCTGGGCAAGGCAACGATCTGATGCACACGCCCGCTGGCGGTGGTTTCAAGCCAGGCGCGGACAATGAAGCAAACGCGAAGTCTATCCCCGCCACCCTCGGTAGCCACAAGGTCTACGGCGTCCACGTCGTGGCGGGGATTGGTTATCGAAACAACGCAGCCTCGGGCACTGCAACCGGAGACGGCCCCGAGACCGAGTACATGGTCGCCGACGCCACCTACTATAACGGGGGGTGCTGCTTCGACTACGGAAACATGGAGACCAACACCCACGACAACGGCGAGGGCACGATGGAAGCGGTCTACTTTGGCAACTGCATTATCTGGAACCAGGGGGCGGGCGATGGTCCATGGATCATGGGGGACCTTGAAGACGGACTCTGGGCAGGAGACTCGACCCCCTACCAGGGCAATCCCTCGCTGCCGTCAGACTGGAAATACGTCATGGGCATCGTGAAGGGCGACACCGCCGGCAAGAATCACTGGACCATCAAGGTCGGCAATGCGCAGTCCGGCAATCTGACGACACCCTTCGACGGCCACCGCCCCAGCGCGAGATACAATCCCATGCGGAAGGAGGGCGCCATTGGCCTCGGCACCGGTGGCGACAACAGCAACAGCGCTCAAGGGAACTTCTTCGAAGGGGTGATGACTGCCACCTACTCGTCGGACGCGGCCGATGACGCCGTCCAGGCCAACATCGTCTCCGTCTACGGACAGTAAGCAGCCGCGAAGCATTGTCACCGGGGCGGTCAGCCAATCGACATCATCGCTTGCATGAAACGGCATGCCGCCGAACCGGCCCGCGGTACGGGCGCCGACCCCGGACGTCATCCGTGGCTTCCTGGCGGAGATCGAGCAGCGCCCACACCAGTCTGCCGCACGCGCAACCACCGCCACTCCGGGATCCACTCCTTCTTCCGCCACTTGCAGCTTGAGGATCCCGAGTTGGTACTCCAGTTCTCTGTCTACGCTCGGGTCGACCTGGAGATGATGCGGGCTACACTCGAGAATGCGGGTAATGCCAGTCCGGGCCGGCCGAACATCCCCTCGTAGCAGGTCAACGCTGGGCTGATGGAGTGGCTCCGCTCACTGTAGCCGTCCTCCGGTGATGCGAAGTCGACTGTGTAGACTGACCTTGCTCGATGAGCAGGGAACCGCCGTCCGGCTCGGGTGCTCGCCCGCGGACACCGAACGCGCGTGGATCACTGTACCCGTCGCTATAGCTCCAGACGCCGTCTACGCGGCCACGCAAGACCTGATCGCATCGACGTGGGCGATCGACCGCATTGCCAGATGAGGATCCGTGCTTGGGTAGGGGGAGAAGACCATTTGGGTGACCGCAGGTTAGCGACGAGGCGTTGGGCGGACTGGGGAAGCGGCGCGCTGGGTTCAGGTCTGGACTGTGTTATCACCATGCCACCAAATTTGGATCGCGTTTTGAGGGCGACAAAATCGTCGGCATGGATAGCAGGCCCAGGGAATATCGTCAGAGTCGTCGAGGGTTGCTTGCGCCGGCTCCAGACCGACCACATCGATCTGCTTTATCAGCATCGACTAGATCGAGCCGTGCCGATCGAGGACGTAGCAGGCACGGTCAGCGATCTCATCAGACAGGGCAAGGTGCGCTTCTTCGGCCTTTCCGAAGTGGGTGTCGCCAATCTCCGCCGCGCGCACGCCGTCCATCCGGTCTCGGCGTTGCACTTTCAACCCGTTCGGTGCTCTACGCGTCCTCCGGCATCACGTCGACAGAGACTTCCAAGTCGTGTCGGCCGCCACCCAGGACCACGCCGCGCAGGGGCGTCACGTCGCCGAAGTCGCGCCCGACAGCCAGGGTGATGTGCTCGGCGCCGACGAGCATGTTGTTGGTGGGATCCACGTCGACGAAACCGAAGCGGGGCGAGAAGACCGACAGCCAGGCGTGCGAGGCGTCGGCCCCGACGAGCCTGGGCAGGCCTGGCGGCGGTCTGGTGACGAGGTAGCCGCTGACATAGCGGGCGGCTAGACCCAGGCTGCGCAGGCACGCGATCGTCAAATGCGAGAAGTCCTGGCACACGCCCCGGCGCGTGTCGAAGACCGCGTCCAGCGGCGTGGCGATGGTGGTGGCCTTGGCGTCGTAGGTGAAGTCGCCGTACACGCGCGCCATGAGGGCGAGACAACCCGCGAGCACCGGCTGCCCAGCGGGAAAGGCTTGCAGCGCGTAGGTGCGCAGCTCCTTCCACGGAACGATGTACGGCGAGGGAAACGTCATTTCCAACGTCTGCAGTTGGCTGCGGTCACGCGCGATTTCCTCGACCGCGGATTCCCAAGGCACATCCTGTTCGGGTAGGACGGCCACCGGCACCGTGACCTCCACGCGACTGTGGGCGGCGACCGACAGCTCCGTGTGGGGGGACGCAAGCACCATATGGGTCGCGCGATTGCCGAAGTAGTCCTTGCGCTCTTCGCACACGCTGGGCGCCGGCCGGATCTCGAGCTCCGACCCTAGACAGCGCTGGTGGGGCAGGTCGCGCGGCAGAAGGTGCAGGTCGTGCTGCGAGCTCGTCACCGACTCGCTGTAGCGATAGCGGGTGAGATGGCGGATGCGGTATCTCACACCGGACCTTTCGCGGGCAGCGCGCTGGCCAGGGGCCGGGCCAATAGGGAGTGGTTGAGGTAGCCACTGCACAACTGTTCGGAAAGCAGCGACAGATCGCTCTCGAGCTCGCCCAAGATCCCGTGCAGCGCGGGACGCGCGCCCGCGGCGGGCGGCAAACAGGCGGGGACCAGGTCCAGTAATTGCAGTCGGGCCAGCGCTCCCAAGGCCAGCCGCTCTTCCGGCCGCAGCCGCGCCTGGCTGGCGTCGCGCGGAAGGTGCAGCAAGTGCTCGCGCAAGGCCACGATTTGAAAAAGCACCGAGCGTGGATTGCTGTCGTCCACGAGCAGAAGATCCGCCACCGCGGCCGGGTGCAGGCCGGCCAGGTAGCGGCGCCGGTAGGTGATGCTGCTGTCGGCGACGGCCAGCAGGGTTTCCAGCAGCGCGCCCTCGTGCTCCGCGCCCGAGGCGAAGGCCGCGCGCAACAGCGAGACCAGCTGCAAGGCGCGTTCGAGGCGCCGGCCCATATCGAGAAAGCGCCAACCGTGGCCGCGGGTCATGCTCTCCATGGCCAAGCCCGAGAGCGCGGACAAGCTGGTGATCACCCGGTCGAGAAGGGAGGTAAAGGTACCGATGGATTGCGAGGTGACCAGCGTCTCCGCGCGCATGGCCTCGTCGCCCAATCCGCCCAGCACCCGAAAGGTGTCGGCGGACAGGCGATCGCGAACCGAGGCCGCGGCCCGCAGCGCCGCACGGATCGTGTTGTGCAAGGAGCCTGCCGGGTCTGACGAGCAGAGCGCGCGCACCAACCAAGGAACGGGCTGCGTCTGCCCCAGCGGTTCGCTCTCGGTCTCGGTGGCCAGGACCGCGAACAAGATGGGCAAGGCGGGCGAAGTGAAGAGACGCGCGTCCCGCTCCTCGGCCAGGCGACCGAGCAGGTGGCGGGAAAGCCGGGCCAAAAATTCGGCACGCTCGGCATAGCGGCCGAGCCAGAATAGGTTGTCGGCGCTGCGGCTGGGCAGGTCGGCCCCCTCGCGCGATAGCTCGATGGGCCGCGTGGCCGGCGGCAGCAGGCTGAAGTTCGCGACCGGTTGATCGCTGCGCACCCACAGATCCTTGGCCAGGGCTCCCGCCGCGATGGCGATGAAGGGATCCTTGTCGCCGGACGAGACCAGGGACAGTCCTCCCGGCATGACGTGGTAGTCGTCGCCGGAAAGCACGGCGTAGCCCCGCAGCAGGGAAGCCCGAGCGGCTAGCTCCGAACCGGAAAGCACCGGCGCGTGGGCGGGCTCGACCTTCTCCTGGGCCACGAACTGCTCGGGATGGGCGTGCAAGTCCCGCAGGAAGGTCTCCCGGACATCGCTGGTCAGGTCTTCGCCGATGATCAGCCCCAATCCCGCGCCTGACCATGCCGGCCTGACGACCATCTTGTCGAGACGGGTCTCCACGTGCGACAGGGAAGCGGCGTCGCCGCACCAGAATGACGGTGGGCTGTCGAGCAAGAGCTCTTCGCCGAAGAAGTTGCGCGCGATCGCCGGCAGGTATGCCAGGAACGCGGGCGACTGTGCCAGGCCCGTGCCGAGCGCGTTGGCCACCGCCACTTGGCCGGCGCGTACGGCCTCGACCAAGCCAGGCACGCCCAGACGGGAATCGGGACGAAGCTCGAGGGGATCGCAATAGTCGTCTTCGGGCTGGCGGAAGATCACGTCGACGGGGAAGAGCCCGCCCAGGGTCTTCAGGAACACACGCCGATCCCGGACGGTCAGGTCTCCACCCTCGACCAGGGGATAGCCGAGGTACTGCGCCAAGAAGGCCTGCTCGAAGTAGGTCGGGCTCCATGCGCCCGAGCTCTGCAAGACCACGCGCGGATGCTCGCGGGGCACGGGTGCAAGGGCAGCCAGGGTCTCGCGCAGGGTGCGAAAGAACGGCGCCAGCCGATGCACGTTGCTTTGCCGGAAGGGCTCCTCGAATACCTGGGACATGACCAGGCGGTTTTCCAGCGCATAGCCCGCGCCCGTGGGTGCCTGGGTGCGATCGCGCAGGACACAAAATCCGCCCGACGATGTGCGCACCACGTCCGCGGCGTACAGGTGCAGACGGTGGCCAAGGCCGAGGCCATGGCAGGGCCGCAGAAAGCCCGGGTTGCCCAGCACCAGCCGCGCGGGCAGAAATCCGTCGCGTAGGAGTTGCTGTGGGCCGTAGAGATCGGCCAGCACCTTGTCGAGTACGCGCGCGCGCTGGGCCAGGCCCACTTCGAGCTTCGCGAATTCATCGGGCGCCAGCAACGACGGGATCGCATCCAGGCACCAGGGACGCTCGCCCGCCTGCGCATCGCCTGGCACGCTGTAGGTGACGCCGTGGTCGCGCACGAGCTGGCGCACCTGCTCGGCCCGCTGGCGAAGACCGGAGGCACCGAGACCATCCAGAAACGTGGTCAGTGGTACGACCGCCGCGCGCGTCCGCCCGGCCCGGTCCACGAGCTCGTCCCATGGCCCGAGGGCAGGCCGATAGTGCTGCTCGAAACTGGGAAGGGGCGGCGGCGTGACTTCTTGCATGGAGGCTGAGGAAGACTAGCTCATCGGCGCAGATCCAAGGTCAGGGGAAACAGCGGATGGGGAGTCTCCTCCTTTACGCTGCCCGGACCCGGCGTGTGACCCATGGGCTGAAAGCGCGCCTTGCGCCGGCTTTCGGCCACCAGGGCGTTGCTTGGTCGCGTATCGAAGGAAAGGCCGCCGGGGTGCGACACATGGTAGGTGCATCCACCCACGGAGCGCCCGCTCCAGGTGTCGAACACGTCGAACACCAGCGGCGCATGCACGCCGATGTTGGGATGCAGACACTCGGGTGGCTGCCAGGCGCGAAAACGCACGCCCGCCACGAGCTCGCCCGGCGTCCCCGTCGAGGTCATGGGCAAGGGTCGCCCGTTGCACAGAATCACGTGGCGGCCATCGGTCAGGTTGCGCGCCTGCACCTGCAGTCGCTCCAGCGACGAATCCACGTAGCGCGCGGTTCCGCCGGTGGCGCCCTGCTCGCCCAGGACGTGCCACGGTTCGAGCGCGCGGCGCAGCTCGACCTCGAGCGAGCGTACCTGGACCCTGCCGATGAAGGGAAAGCGAAACTCGAAGTGCGGCCGAAACCAATCCTCCTCGAAGGCAAATCCGGCGGTCACGAGATCCGCGACGACGTCATGAAGGTCTTCGCGCACGAAGTGCGGCAGCATGAACCGGTCGTGCAAGGCGGTTCCCCAGCGCACCAGACGATGTTGGTAGGGCGTCCGCCAAACCATGGCGACGAGCGCGCGCACCAAGAGCTGTTGCGCCAGGCTCATGCGCGCGTGCGGCGGCATCTCGAAATTGCGCAATTCGAGGAGCCCCTGCCGCCCGGACGCCACCTCGGGATTGTACAGCTTGTCGATGCAGAGCTCGGCGCGGTGGGTGTTGCCCGTTACGTCGATGAGCAGGTGTCGAAACAGGCGATCCGTCAACCACGGCGCGCAACCTTTGCCGGGCTCGACTTGCCGGAACGCCAGCTCGAGCTCAGCCAGGGCGTCCTGGCGGGCTTCGTCCACGCGCGGGGCCTGGCTGGTCGGGCCGATGAACGCGCTGGAGAACAAATAGGATAGCGACGGGTGGTTGTTCCAGTACCCGAGCAGGCTGCGCAACAGATCCGGCCGACGCAGGAGCGGGCTGTCCGCGGGCGTGCGACCACCGAGCGTGATGTGATTGCCCCCGCCGGTACCGCTGTGGCGGCCGTCGAGGTCGAATTTCTCCGTCGCCAGCCCCACCTGCCGCGCCTGTTCGTACAGCACCGTGGTGAGCTCGCTGAGCGACTGCCACGAGGTCGTGGGTTGGACGTTCACTTCCAGCACGCCCGGATCGGGGGTCAGCTCGAATTTCGTCAGCCGCGGATCGGAAAGCGGCGGGTATCCTTCCAGGCGAACCGGCTGAGCAAGGGACTCGGCCGTGCCCTCCACCGCGCTCACGAGCTCGAGGTAGGCTTCGAGCGTCGTCAAGGGCGGCAAGAACACGTGAAGCACGCCCTGGCGAGGCTCCACACAAAGCGCCGTGCGCGCCAACCCGGTAGCGGAGGCGCCCTTGTCCGGAATGACATCGCCACCTTTTCCTTGCACCGAACGCGCCGCCTGTAGCAGAACCCGCGCCGGCAAAGCCGGGCGTTCGGCCAGCGGATCCGGATCGTGAATGACCTCGCGGTCATCAGGCGCCTCCCAGGGCAGAGAATCGAGCGGTAAGCGGTAGCCCATGGGCGAATCGCCGGGAAGAAGGAACAGGTGCTCCCGCCGCAGGTGCCAAGGTCCGCTGCGCCAGCCTGCCTCGGCGTTGCGCACGAGCGGCAGGGCATAGCCCACCACCGCGCCGAGGCCGCGGTCGAAGATCTGGGCCAGACGCTTGCGTTCGAGCTTGTTTTCCAGGCGCGAATCGCGGGGGTCGACATTGACCGGCAACGAGCGCTCGCGCCACAGGTAGTAGAAGACATCTTCGTAGCCGGGAAGGAGATGCTCGGTCCCCACGCCCAGCCGGTTGGCCAGCTCGGCGACGAAGACCTCGGCCTCGTGTGCCCCCAGCGGCGGGTGCTCGACGCTCTCGGGCGTCAGCAGATCCGCGTTGTCCCAAATGGGGACGCCGTCGGTCCGATAATAGCAACCGATGGACCAGCGCGGCAGCACCTCGCCGGGATACCACTTGCCCTGGCCGTGGTGAAGCACGCCGCCGGGCGCGAATCGGTAGCGCAGGCGGCGCGCCAAGGTGTCCGCCAGGCGGAACTTCGAGCCGCCGACCGCGGCAGTGTTCCACTCGGGTGCGTCCGGCTCTTCGCTCGAGATGAAAGTCGGCTCGCCGCCCATGGACAAGCGCACGTCCTCGGCCGCGAGCACACGATCCACGTCCTGTCCGACCACGTCGATCTTCGACCAAGTGTCGTCGCTGTAGGGCTTGGTGCTGCGCGGGGCCTCGGCCACGCGCGCCACCGACATGGCGAATGAAAACGTTTCTTCGACCTGGTCGGCGTCGCTCCGCTTCTGCCAAGAGTAAGAGCCGGTGACGGGCGCCGCCGAGCCCGGATCGGGCGTGCAGGCCAGCGGAATGTGTCCCTCGCCGGCCATGAGACCGCTGGTGGCGTCGAGCCCAATCCAGCCCGCGCCGGGCAGGAAGACCTCCGTCCAGGCATGCAGATCGGCCACGTCCTGGGCGACGCCGGCGGGCCCGTGCACCGGTCTCTCGTCGGGCGCAAGTTGAATCGAATAACCGGAGGCGAAACGGGTGGCAAAACCCAGGTGGCGGAGCACCTGGCACTGCAGCCAAGCAAAATCCCGGCACGAGCCGTGGCCCAGGGTCAGGGTCTTCTCAGGCGGGAAGACCCCCGGCTCCATGCGGATGTCGTACTTGAGCAAGCGCTGGATGTGCCGGTTGATGTCCACCAAGACATCCATGGTGCGACGGCCGTCGCGCGCGTAGCTCGTGCGACAGAGCTCGACCAAATTCGCCAGCCGCGTTTCCACCGGCACGGGGTCGAGGTACGGGCGCAGCTCGCGATGCAAACCCGGCTCGTAGCGCAGCGGAAGCTTTTCGGCTGCTTCCTCGAGGAAGAAATCGAAGGGATTGATGGCGACGAGATCCGCGACCAGATCCACCGTGACGTCGATGCGGGTGGCGGGCTCGGTGAACACCAGCCGTGCCTGAAAATTGCCGAAGGGATCTTGCTGCCAGTTCAGGAAATGGCAGTCGGGCGCGACCAACAAGGAATACGACTCGATGGAGGTCCGGGTGTGGGGCGCAGGCCGCAAGCGCACCACGTGCGGAGAAAGAGAAACGGGCCGGTCGTAGCCATAGTGGGTGGAGTGGTGCAGGGATACGCGCACAGACCCAGGTTAACCTTACCCTGGTTTCCGGACTGTTTCCGGCGGGTATGTTCGCGACCACGGCGGCACGGATCCGTCACGCGCCAGATCGGGGATGGAACGGGGAAGAAACGATTTACCGATTCTTCGCCGCGGCGAAACACCCGCGCAATGTATGCGCGCTAGCATAATCAGGAGCCATCAGGTCTAAATTCATGACGACGCCCTTCCTCGATGAAATGTACGGGCCCTGCACGCTGGAGGACTTCGCGAAGCGACGCGAAGACGGCCAAGTGCGCGCCCCGTACCGGCCCATCGATGAATGGCTACGCTCGACCGACCAAGCCGTATTTGCCAGCAAGCGCGAGGAGGCGGATCTCATCTTTCGCCGCGTAGGCATTACCTTCAACGTGTACGGCGATCAGGCCGGCACGGAAAGACTGATCCCGTTCGACATCATTCCCCGCGTGCTCTCCGCGGCCGAGTGGCAGCGACTGGCCGCGGGTCTCGTACAGCGGGTGAAGGCGCTGAACATGTTCCTGCACGATATCTACCACGGGCAAGAGGTGGTTCGCGCGGGCGTGGTCCCCGAGGCGCACCTTTTGCGCAACTCATTGTTCCGGCCCGAAATGAAGGGCGTGGACGTTCCCGGCGGGGTCTACGTGCATATCGCCGGCATCGACATCGTGCGCGTCGAGGAGGGCACCTTCTATGTGCTCGAAGACAACCTGCGCACGCCGTCCGGGGTTTCCTACATGCTGCAGAACCGGGCGGTGATGATGCGGCTGTTTCCGCAGGTCTTCGCCAAGACCCACGTCGCGCCGGTGGATCACTATTCGCAAGAGCTGCTGCGCACTCTCCGCTCGGTAGCGCCCGCCACCACCGAGGGCGAGCCCACCGTGGTGGTCATGACGCCGGGTCCCTACAACAGCGCCTATTTCGAGCACACCTTCCTGGCCGAGCAGATGGGCGTGGAGCTGGCCGAGGGCCAGGATCTCTTCGTGCGCGACAACGCGGTCTACATGCGAACCACCCAGGGACCGCGCCGGGTGGACGTCATCTATCGCCGAATAGACGACGACAGCCTGGATCCCCTCGCCTTTCGCCCCGACAGCATGCTGGGCGTGCCGGGTCTACTCAGCGTGTACCGCAACGGCGGCGTCAACCTGGCCAACGCCATCGGGACCGGCGTGGCGGACGATAAGTCCAGCTACCCGTACGTGCCCAACCTGATCCAATTCTACCTGGGCGAGACGCCGATTCTCGGCAACGTCCCCACCTACCGCTGCTCCCTCGACAGCGATCGCGCCTATGTCCTCGAACACCTGGCGGAGCTGGTGATCAAGCAAACCCAGGGTTCGGGCGGTTACGGCATGCTCATCGGGCCGCGCAGCACGCGCGAGGAGCAGGCCAAGTTTCGCGAGCTGATCCATGCCCATCCCGAGGGCTACATCGCCCAACCGACGCTGGCGCTTTCGTCGTGCCCGACCTTCGTGGACGAAGGCATTGCTCCACGGCACATCGATTTGCGGCCCTTTATTTTGACCGGTCTGCACGGCAGCGTGGTGGTGCCGGGCGGACTGACCCGCGTGGCCCTGACCCGCGGGTCGCTGGTGGTCAACTCCTCGCAAGGTGGCGGGACGAAAGACACCTGGGTGCTGCGCACCTGAATGGAATACGAACATGGTCATGCTCAGCCGCACCGCCGAGAACCTGTACTGGACCGGACGCTACATCGAACGCGCCGAGAACCTGGCCCGTGTGCTCGACGTCAGCCACCGCAATGCCCTGCTCGACCTGCCCGGCTCGTCCGCCGAATCCGAGTGGAAGGACGCCCTGGCCAGCCTGGGCAGCCCACCCCAGTTCGCCGAGCGCGAACAGAAACTGGACGAAGCCGACGTCACGCGCTTCTTCACCGTCGACACCGACAGCCCGTGCAGCATCAAGTTCTGCGTGCGCGCCGCGCGGGAAAACGCCCGCGCCTTGCGCGCGGTGATTTCGACCGAGATGTGGGAGAGCATCAACACGACCTGGCTCGCCCTGCGCGACTTGGACGAGATTGGCCTGCGCACCCGCGGCCTGCGCGAATTCCTCGATTGGGTCAAGGATCGCTCGCACCTGTTCCGCGGAATTTCGCACGGCACGACCTTGCACAACGACGCCTTTCACTTCCTGCGCCTCGGCACCTTCCTCGAACGCGCGGACAGTACGGCAAGGCTGCTCGACACCAAATACCAGTCGCTGGCGGGCATGGACGCCGAGGCATCCGGGACGATCTACTACGCGTGGGGGGCGGTCTTGCGTCAGGCCAGCGCCTTTCGCGCCTACCACCAGACCTACCACGATGTCATCACGCCCCCGCGGGTCGCGGAGTTGCTGATCATGCGGCTGGAAATGCCGCGCAGTCTGCGCTTCTGCGCCAACCAGGTGGTCGAGCACCTGGACGCGTTGGCCGGCACCCGCGATTTGGAAGCCCAGCGGCTGGCCGGCGAGCTGCACGCGCGGCTGCGCTTTGCCCGCATCGATCGCGTGCTCAGCCGCGGCATCCACGATTTTCTCGCCGAAATCATCCGGCGTCTCGCCGAGCTGTCGGCGCAAATGGCCCAAGACTTCCTCATGACGGTTTGAAGGGGGGATCGCATGCGACTGTCCATCATCCACGAGACCAAATACCGCTACACCAGCCCGGCCAACTACACCATCCAGTACCTGCGCCTGTCGCCGCAATCGACGATTCAGCAGAAGGTTCTGAGTTGGCGCCTGGACTTGCCCGGACCCGCCCGGCCCTTCGTCGACGGCTTCGGCAACGCCGCCCACGTCCTGGTCATCGACAAACCTCATCAAGAGATACGCCTTCGCGCCCGGGGCGAGGTCGAGGTGGCCGACGAGCCCTTGACCCTGCCCGACAGCGGTCCGCACCGGCCGGACCTCTACATGCGATCCACCGAGCTGACCGCCCAAGATCAGGCTCTGCTCGAGTTCACCGAACCCTTCCGCCGCCAAATCGCGAACGGCCAATCCACCGCCCTCGAGTCGCTCATGCTGGCCGTGCGCGAGAAGGTCGACTACCAACCGGGTGTGACCCACGTGAAGACGTCCGCGGCCCAGGCCTTCGCCCGTGGCGCGGGCGTTTGCCAGGATCACGCCCATATCTTCGTTTCCTGCTGCCGACAATTGAGCATCCCCGCCCGCTACGTCAGCGGCTATCTGGCGCCCAAGAGCGTACCCACCGACGGCAACGGAGCGGAGTCCGAGATGGCCAGCCATGCCTGGGCCGAGGCATGGATCGAAGGCCTGGGTTGGCAGGGTTTCGATGTGGCCAATCGGGTGCGCGCGCACGGGCGGCACGTGCGCCTGGCGGTCGGCCTCGACTACCTGGATGCCTGTCCCGTGCGTGGATTTCATCGCGGGGGCAGCGGAGAATCCTTGGGGGTGGAGGTTCACGTCGACGAAACCCTGGTTCGCCAAAAGGACAACGCTGGTTCCGACGATGGCGCCGCTCAGCAGTAGTCGCGGCGACTTGGCATCCCAGTGCCATGCCGACGATGTCGGTCACAGCGCGTCGCGATATTGCATTTATACAAGTCACAACTTATCAAGTTACGACTTGACAAGTTATGGCCGTGGTTGCGATCATGGCGGGCATGCAGGATTTCGTCGGGAGAACTGCGGAGCTGGGGCTGCTGGAGAAGCAGCATGCGGGTGCTGCGGGCGCGCTGGTGCCCATCTATGGCCGGCGGCGGGTCGGGAAAAGCGAGCTGATTCTGAGATTCCTTCATGGCAAACGCGCCGTGTACCACGTGGGCAAGACGGCGCCGGGCGCTCTGCAACTGAAGGAGTTTCTGGCCGACGCGGCGCGGGTTCTGGACGAGCCGCTCTTGGCCCATTTGCCAGCGAATGACTGGCGCGCGGCGCTTGTGGCCGTGGTCGAGCGGGCGAAGGGCAAGAACCTGATCTTGGCGTTCGACGAATTCCAGTGGCTAGTCGGCGCCAGCCCAGAGCTGCCCTCGGTGTTGCAAGAGCTGTGGGACCGTTCGTGGCGAGGCAACGCTTCCCTGATGGTCATCTTGTGCGGCTCTTATGTCGGCTTCATGGAACGGGAGGTACTCGGCAAGAAGAGTCCTCTCTACGGCAGACGGACCGCGCAGATTCACCTGCGCCCGTTCTCCTTTCGCGAGGCCACTGCCTTTCACCCCGGCTACTCGCTGGTCGACAAGACCCTGGCGTATTTCGTGTGCGGCGGCGTGCCGCTGTACCTGCGGCACTTCGACGGACACCGGTCCATCGAGGGCAATCTGCAAACGGTGATTCTGGATGAATTCGGCCCGCTGGCGCGCGAGCCGGACTTTCTGCTGCGCGAAGAACTGCGCGACGTGCAGTCCTACTACGCCGTCCTGTGGGCAGTCGCCGAGGGCAGCCGAAGCGTCAAGGAGATCGCGGCGGCAAGTGGGCTGCCCGAGCGGAGCCTACCCTATTACCTCCAGCAGCTCTGCGATCTCGGCTACGTGGCACGCACCTATCCGCTGTCTGGGGTGATGGCGGCCGGCCGCCATGTGCGCTTCGTCCTCGAGGATCCGCTGCTGCGCTTCTGGTTCAGGTTCGTATTTCCCAACCAGAGTCTCATCCAGCAACTCGGTGCCGGGAAGGCTCTGCGCGAGCACATCAAACCACAACTGCCGGCGTACTTCGGCGGCTGCTTTGAACGCCTGTGCCGGGAAGCGATGGCCACGATCTACACCCAAGAGGGCGTCGGCGCTGGATTCCGGGTGGGCGAATACTGGGACAGGACTACGCAGATCGATGTCGTGGGGAGACGAGACGACGGTTGGATCGACCTCGGTGAATGCAAGTGGGGAGCCCTCCGTTCGCTGGCCGCACCGGCACAGGAACTGGAGGTGAAGGTGTCCAGATTCCCAAACCCCGCCAACGCAACGATCGGCCGGCGACTCTTCGTGCGAAGCAAGGCCAAGCTGCCGTCGCCTCCGGGAAGTGAAGTGCAGGTCCACGATCTCGCGGATCTGCTGGGATAGACCACGTGGCGTAGCGGAATAGCCGGCGCATCCTCGCACCCATGCCGAGGGCCTGGCTGTGGTCCTTTTGGGCCGCTTCCACTTGGCGATGATACACTTACCCTCGCGCTACAGCGAACGAAGGGTGAAGAGCACAACAACGTTCGGAGCTTCGCCCATTCCCTCCATCGTTGATCGCGAATCGAATGACCGCCGAACCGGCGGCGAGCGCACATCCGGCAATCGTTATGGTCGATCTCGCGCCGCCCAGCGAAGGGGCACAGACGAAGGTCGCCAATGCAAGCGGAAGCGAAACCACGCCCACAAGATCTCGCCACCGATGGCGATAGAACACGTAGTAACTCCAGGCATCCACCTTTTGTTCAACTCCCGCAACCATGACATCCGTCGGGATGCGGGTAAGGTACCCATCGAACCTGATGGGCCGGAAAGTCGCGCTTGGTATCTTGCTGGTTGCGCTGGCGGCGGCCGCGTACTGGGGCGCCCTCGACAACCCGTTCGTCTATGACGACCTTTCGGCGATTTGGGGCAACCTCCTCATTCGCAAGCTCCAGGTCGCGTGGGTGTTCGTGGCTG
>CAWGPW010000014.1:0-487376 GCA_963824555.1 uncultured delta proteobacterium
GGCCACTTGGACGACGACAGCGGGCAGGTTGGCAGCGAGGAGCGCCGCAAGCACGCGTCGTTCGAGTCCACCGGTGGCCTCAAGAACGATGAGGGTGACGTTCAGGGCGGCCAACTCTTTGCAAAGGGCGCGCACCGTGTTGTCTTGATTGGGGGTGGACCAGGCTCTTTGGGCCGGCAAGACATGGACGTCGAGCGTGGCCTTGGAGACGTCGATACCTACGAATGTGTCAGCTGTTGGTGTCACGGGCTCCTTTCGCGAAGGACTTCTGCTCTTGGTATGCCCAGCCTTGCGGAGTATGCGGGCTCGAGGCCCTCTCATCTGTTCGGGCTGCTTGTGAAAGTCGACACGACGACCCTCGCTCACCCACGGTCTTTCTGACCTGAGGGGCATCGGTCTGTCGTGCCGTTGAATCTCGTCGTGCTCCTTCGCCTTTGGGGGCGAGCGTAGCCCAGCTTTGCTGGGCGAAGCGAGGGGGGACCGGGGGACTGCGAGCGAGAGCGAGCCAGTCCCCCGTAAGATACAAGGGGCATCGGTCTGTCGTGCCGTTGAATCTCGTCGTGCTCCTTCGCCTTTGGGGGCGAGCGTAGCCCAGCTTTGCTGGGCGAAGCGAGGGGGGACCGGGGGACTGCGAGCGAGAGCGAGCCAGTCCCCCGTAAGATACAAGGGGCGGACCGTTTCACGCCTGAAGGATCCGGGCCATCGGCCCGGCGGCGGTACTGGGAGGGTTCGCTTCGCCCTCGGCACCCACCACCCGCCCTGCCACCCCCGCGCTGCGCGCGGCCTCGCCAAACCCTCGGCTCCTGCCCGCCGCCCACCACCCCGCGCGCTGCGCGCGGCCTCGCGCGCTCTGGCGGAGCCGCGAGGGGCGCGTCCGAAGGACGCGAGGGGGAGGGCGGGGAGGTGGTGGTCCCGAAGCACCGACGAAGTCGGTGGGCGAAGTCCGGCTACGCCAACGTTGACATGGGAACCCTGGGAGGGTTCGCTTCGCCCTCGGCACCTGCCACCCGCCCTGCCACCCCCGCGCTGCGCGCGGCCTCGCCAAACCCTCCCGCGCTCTGGCTCCGCCGGGCGAAGCCCGGCTACGCCAACGTTACTCTACGGCGCGCTGTAGACAAGATCGTACAGCGTCTCGGCCGCCTCCAGCATGGCGAGACCGGGTTCGTCCAGAAGCTCGCCCGGCAGCTCGACGATGCGGCCTTGGCCGTGGCACGGGGGCGCATGGACCATGCCGGGATACTTGCACACGCGCTCTGCGGAGCCCTCGCGCGTGACGATGATTTCCGGCGCCAACGCCAAAACCTGTTCGGCGGCGTAGGCCGGCCAATCGCGATAGCTGTTGGCCGCCACGTCGATGAGGCTCGCCGCCACCAGGATGTCGTGGTACGAGGTGCCGAGCGTGCCGCCCTGCAGATCGGGTCCCAGGGTCGAAAGGTACATGGCGCGGAGGGGCTTGCGCGTTCCCAGTCCGGAGCTCACCCTGCGCATACGAGTGGTGAAATCCTGCATGAGCCGGTGCGCGCGCTCGGGTGCTTCGAGTAGCTCGCCCAAGCCCAGGGCCACATAGGACAAGCTCTTCTCGCCGCGCAGCTCACCCAGATCGAAGACCTCGATGCCGGCGCTGCGCAGGCGTTCCGCGTACCCGGGTGAGCCGAAGCTGTTGGTCAGCACGAGATCGGGTTTCAAGGCCACCATAGCCTCGGCGGGACCGAAACCGTCGACGGTGGTCATGCCCCGGTAGCGGAAGCCGTCGCGCTTGCGCTCTGCCGCGGCCCTGCTGACGGCGAGGATGCGCGTGGGCTCGCACAGCTCGAGGAGCAGGTGGTCGGTCACGAGGTTGGTCGAGACGATGCGCTGGTAATGGCGCAGGGAGACCAGGTGGCCGGTGGCGTCGACAATGGCGAAGCCTCCGGTGCCAAGCCGGACGCGGGACGGCTCGCCTGCGGCGGTCGGGGCGGGCGCACGCACGGCGAGCACGCGTTGGCTGGAATGCGGCCAGCCCAGGAACAGCGTGCCCGCCACGGCCAGGAGCAACGCCGATCCATTCAAGGCACTGACCCGGTTCACGGCTCGCGCCCCGCGATCACGCGATATCCGAAGTGCGCGCCCGGAATGAGGTCCACGCCAAAGACCTCGCGTACAGGCGCGGCGGCGATCACCTCCGCCACCGGGCCGGCACAGACGGCGCGGCCTTGACGGAGAAGCAAGGCCTGGTCGCAGAACTCGCCCACCTCGTCGAGATGGTGCAGGGCCACGATGATGGCGTGCCCGGACCCGGCGAGCTCGCGCAGTCGATGGAGCAGGGAGAGCGCGTGGGCCACATCGAGCGCGGCGGTGGGTTCGTCGAGAAGCAGGACGCGCGCGCCCGTCGCCAAGGCTCGGGCCAGCAACACGAGACGGCGTTCGCCGTAGGACAGGCGCGAAAAGGGGCGATCGGCAAGATGGGCAGCCCCGGTCGCTTCGAGGGCGCGGGCGATGGCGCCGGCATCGTCGCGGCTGGCGCGCCCCCACGCGTCGCGGTGGGCGAACCGGCCCTGGGCCACCACCTCGCGGGCGACCATGGGTGCATCGAGGGTCGAGTGCTGTGGAACGTAGGCCAGGCGTCGGGCGCGCGCTCGGCGCGTGAGTGCGTTGGCCGAATTCCCGTCGAGGAGTATCTCGCCTTGGTAGGGCAGGATTCCCGCCAGGGCTTTCATGAGCGTGCTCTTACCCGCGCCGTTGGGGCCGACCAGGGCCAATACTTCGCCCGCCTCGACGGAGATGGAAATATCGTCGAGCAGGCGCCGCGTTCCGCGCACCACGCCGAGCTTGCGAGCCTCGAGGCGTGGCGCGCTAGCCATGCTCGACCTCGCGGTACGAGCGGGCGAGCAGGTAGAGGAAGACCGGGGCGCCGATGATGCCGGTGACCACGCCCAGGGGCAGCTCGCTGCGACTGGGGAAGACCCGAGCGATGAGGTCACACAGGACCAGGAAGCTGCCGCCGAGAAGCGCGGCCGCCGGAATCAGTCGGCGGTGGCGCACGCCCACGATGGGACGCAAGACGTGGGGAACAACCAGGCCGACGAAGGCGATGTTGCCGCCCACGGCGATGGCGGCCGAGGTCAGTACCGCGACCCAGACAACGGTCCATCGTCGCGCCTGGCCAACCTCGACTCCGAGGGTGCGCGCCTCGTCCTCGCCCGAGAGCAACACGTCGAGCGTCCCGCTCCACGACCAACAGGCGAAGAGACCGACGAGCACGAAGGGCAGGGCGGCCAACACCTGACGCGGTCCCGTGCCACCCACGCCCCCCAGGGTGAAGGAGACCACGGCGCGGCTCAGATCCCACTGATCCTGGGCTAGACTGGTGACGAAGCCACCCACGGCGAGAAAAAGCGACGACAGGATGAAGCCGGTCAGGATGAGCACCAAGGTGCCGGTCCGCTCGCGACAGAAAACCATCAGAATGGCGAGTGAGATCCCGGCGCCGAGGAAGCAGCCGAGCGGGAGCACGAGCTCGGACGGGATCGCCGAGCCGGCCGCACCCCAGGCCAGGGCCAGCAAGGCGAGCTGTCCACCCAGGCTCGCGCCGGCCGTGGTGCCCAGGATGGCCGGGCTGACGAGAGGATTGCGGAACATGCCTTGAACCACGACACCGCCCACGGCCAGGGCGGCCCCGGCAAGCACGGCAGCGGCGACGCGGGTGGCCCGCAGCTCGAGCAAGGTGTTCCGCAACGCGGGGTCCGAGAGGGTGCCCTGCCCGACGGCGAGTGCCAGCGCCGCGACCGCGACGAGCAGGGCGAGGAGAACCGCGTAGACAGTTGCGATTTTCATGGCCTGGCCTTGCTCGGAGACCGGCCAAGCTATTCCTCCGTGCGGGCGGGTGTCAAGGCAGGGGCCGCAAAGCGCGCGTTTTCTCAGTTTTTCGGATCGGTTCTGCTAATGTCCGGCCATGAGCTCCGAGGACGAAGGCAAGTTGGGTGCGGGCCAGGAGATTCCGGATGTTCTTCCGCTGCTCCCGGTCCGAGATTTGGTCGTCTTCCCCTATATGATTGCGCCGCTTCGCGTATCGCGGCCGGTCTCCCTGGAGGCCGTGAATCAAGCCCTGGCCTCCGAGCATCGCATGTGCTTCATCGTCGCCCAGCGCGACTCGACCGAGGAGGATCCCAAGCCGAGCTCGCTTTACCGCACCGGGACCGTCGGTATCGTGATGCGCATGCGCAAGCTCTCCGACGGTGGAATCAAGATCCTGGTGCAGGGACTCTGTCGCGCGCGCATCCAGCGCTTTCTTTCCGACGTTCCGAACTACAGGGTCCGGCTCGACGTCATCGACGAGGAGCGCACACCGCCGTCGGTGGAGGTCGAGGCCCTCGTGCGAACGGTCAAGCAAAACGTCGAACGGGTGGCCGAGCTGGGGCGCACCGTGCAGCCGGAGCTGGCGCTGGTGCTACAAAACGTGGACGAGCCGGGGCGCATGTCCGATCTGGTCGCTTCCAATTTGACGCTCAAGCTGGCCGACGCACAGGCCATTCTCGAGACCGAGGATCCGGTAGCACGGCTTTCCAAGGTCAACCAGTCCCTGGAAAACGAAATCGGCATTTTGGAGATGCAAAATCGCATCCAGAGCAAGGCCAAGGAGGAGATGTCCAAGACCCAGCGCGACTACTACTTGCGCGAGCAGTTGCGACAGATCAGGCACGAGCTGGGTGACGACAATTCCTTCCGCGACGAGATCGAGGAGGTCCGGCACAAGATCGAGGCGGCTGGCCTGCCCGCCGAGGCGCGCGCCGAAGCCGACAAACAGGTGCGACGGCTCGAACAGATGAGCTCGGAAAGCGCCGAGGCTGCGGTGGTACGAAGCTACCTCGACCTGGTGGTGGAGTTGCCGTGGAAAGAACCCGAGGCGTCGTCCGTGGATCTGGCATCGGCGCGCGCGGTGCTCGACGAAGATCACTACGACCTCGAGCACGTGAAGGAACGGATTTTGGACTATCTGGCCGTGTACAAGCTGCGCAAGGATGGCCGGGGTCCGATCCTTTGCTTTCTCGGGCCTCCCGGCGTCGGGAAAACCTCGCTCGGCCGCTCCATCGCTCGCGCGCTCGGGCGCAAGTTCGTGCGCATTTCCTTGGGGGGCGTCCGCGACGAGGCCGAGATCCGCGGGCACCGAAGGACGTACGTGGGCGCCTTGCCTGGCCGCATTCTGCAGGGGCTCAAGACCGCGGGCACCCGGAATCCTGTCTTCATGCTCGACGAGGTGGACAAGCTCGGCTCGGATTATCGCGGCGATCCGTCGGCGGCGCTGCTCGAGGTTCTGGACCCCGAGCAGAACCACACCTTCCGCGATCACTACCTCGGCGTGCCCTACGATCTGTCGAAGGTGCTGTTCATCGCGACCGCCAACCTTGCGGACACCATCCCGGCTCCGTTGCGCGACCGCATGGAAACCTTGCGCCTCGCCGGCTACAGCGAAGAAGAGAAGCTGGTCATCGCCGAGCGGTACCTTCTGCCCAAGCAGATCCGCGAAGCCGGGCTCTCCGACAAGGATTTGATGATCGGTCGACCCGTGCTGCGCAAGGTGATCGCCGAGTACACGCGCGAAGCCGGCCTGCGCGACCTGGAGAGGCAGGTGGCACAGCTTGCCCGCAAGACGGCCCGGCGGATCGTCGAGAAGGGCGGCCCGGCGGATGCAAGAGGCAAAGCCAAGCGTGCCGCTCCTCTTGGTTTGGACGACTTGGCCAAGTTCCTGGGGCCGCCCAAGTTCATTCCCGACGAGCGACAGCGCGCGGACGAGATTGGCATCGCCAGCGGCCTGGCGTGGACCCAGGCCGGCGGCGAGGTGTTGCACGTCGAGGCGCAGATCATGGCCGGCAAGGGGACGTTGATTCTGACCGGGCAGCTTGGCGAGGTCATGAAGGAATCGGCGCAGGCGGCCCTTTCCTACGCTCGCGTGCAAGCCGGCAACCTTGGGATCGAAGGTGATTTCTTCGCCGACCGGCAGATTCACATCCACGTTCCCGCGGGCGCGGTGCCCAAGGACGGCCCATCGGCGGGCATCACCATGGCGTGCGTGCTCGTGTCGCTTGCCTCCGGCATTCCCATCCGTCGGGATGTGGCCATGACGGGAGAGCTCACGTTGCGCGGTCGGGTCCTTCCCGTCGGTGGTCTCAAGGAAAAGCTGTTGGCCGCCGCGCGTGCCGGCATGCACGTTGCCATCGTGCCCGCGGGCAACCTGGCCGAGCTGAGCGAGATTCCGGAATTTCTGCGCCAGCGAATCAAGTTGGAGCCCGTGCATTCCATGACCCAGGTCCTGGCCATTGCCTTGGCCCGGCCCTTGCCGACGGCCAAGTGGCCGGCTGTGAGCCAGGCCGCTACGGCGCGCCGGCAGCCGGGGAAGGTCCTGACCCATCACCGCCGCAGCGGGGCTGCTTGATGATTCGCAATCGGCAAGGGCGAAAGCGTGGCCCGAGGGCCGGTACAGCCGCGCGCCAAACCATCCTGCTCCTGGTCAGTTCCGTGTGCTTGCTGGCCTGCGGGCCCAGCATCGATAAGGCGGCCAAAGCCGACATCGATCAGCGCATCGCCGTACTTGCTCACACGGGACAGACTTTTCCCGCGCCCACCATGTTCGTGCCCAAGCCCTTGGCGGTGGGACAGTGGACGCAGTACAAGCTGGTGAACGACAAGGGTGAGCCGGCGCTGGTCACGTACAAGATCGTCGGCGAAGACAGTGGCGCCTTCTGGGTGGAAATCGCGAACGAGAGCTACTACGGCAAGACGGTCATGAAGATTCTGCTCTTTCCCGGCGATCGCATGAACCCGAGCACCATGGAGGTTCGCGCGGTCAAGATGAAGGACAAGAAGGGCCAAGTGACGGAAATCCAAGGGCCGATGCTTCAGCTCATGAAATCCATGTGGCAAAGCTCGATCGACATGCTTGCGGTTTCATGGCAGGGGTTGCCCCAGGAAAGCATGCCCGTCATCGCCGGCACCTTCATCGGCTGCTTCAAGGCGAGCACCGATGCCAGTTGGGGCATGTGGCATTCGGCCTCGATGACCTGGATGCACCCCATCGTCCCCATCAGTGGTTTGGTCAAGAGCGCGGGCATCGACCACCCCACGTCCATGGAGCTGGTTGGCTTGGGTGAAACCGGTGCGACCAGCGAGATCCCGTAAAGGGAAACTCACCACAGAGGCGCAGAGAACACAGAGAAGAAAGTCGTAGTTCGGATCCAGATGCGAAAACCTTTCGCTTCCCTTCTTCCTCTGCGCCCTCTGTGTCTCTGTGGTTAAAATCCAATCTACAAATTGGCGATGATGCGGGTCGCGAATTCGGAGCAGGACACCTCGGTCGCACCCTCGGTCAGGCGGGCGAAGTCGTAGGTCACGGTCTTCTGCGCGATGGTCTTCTCCATGGCCGCCACGATGCGGCCCGCGGCGCCGGTCCAGCCCAGGTGCTCGAACATCATGACGCCCGACAAAATCACCGAACCAGGATTCACCTTGTCGAGATTCGCGTACTTGGGCGCCGTGCCGTGCGTGGCCTCGAACACCGCGTGGCCGGTCAGGTAGTTGATGTTCCCGCCCGGCGCGATGCCGATGCCGCCCACCTGCGCCGCCAGCGCGTCCGACAGGTAGTCGCCGTTCAGGTTCATGGTCGCGATGACCTCGAACTCGTCGGGACGGGTCAGCACCTGCTGCAAGGTGATGTCCGCGATGGAGTCCTTGAGCAGAATCTGCCCGGTCGGCGGCTTGCCGCCGCAGTCGTCCCAGCCCACCACGCGGCCCGCGTACTCGCGCTTGGCGAGGGCGTAGCCCCAGTCGCGGAACGCGCCCTCGGTGTACTTCATGATGTTGCCCTTGTGGACCATGGTCACGCTCTTGCGCCCGTGGCGGATGGCGTAGTCGAAGGCCGAGCGCAAGAGGCGTTCGGTGCCCTCGCGCGACACCGGCTTGATGCCGATGCCCGAGGTGGCGGGAAAGCGAATCTTCTTCACGCCCATTTCGTTCTGCAGAAACGCGATGACCTTCTTGGCCTCGGGCGATTCCGCGGGCCACTCGATGCCGGCGTAGATGTCCTCGGTGTTCTCGCGGAAGATCACCATGTCGACCTTCTCGGGCCGCTTGACCGGGGAGGGCACGCCGCTGGAAGTAGCGCACGGGGCGCAGGCACACATAGAGGTCCAGCATCTGGCGGATGGCGACGTTGAGCGAGCGTCATGCCGCCGCCGATGGGCGTGGTGAGCGGGCCCTTGATGCCGACCAGATAGGTCTTGAAGGCTGCGAGGGTCTCGTCGGGCAACCAGGTATCGAAAAGCTTCTTGGCCTTCTCGCCGGCGTAGACCTCGGCCCAGGCAATCTTCTTCTTGCCGCCGAATTCCTTTTCCACCGCGGCGTCGAGCACGCGCACGGAGGCGCGCCAGATATCGGGACCGGTTCCGTCGCCTTCGATGAAGGGCAGGATGGGGCGATCAGGCACCTGCAAGATGCCCTGGCTGTTCATGGTGACGGGCTCGCCGCCCGCGGGAAGGATAGGGTTGGGGGAAACGCCTGTGCTCATGGTGCCGGAAGTTTAGCAGAAAGCGGTGCGAAGTAGTCCGTATTGAAGAGTTTGAATGCTGGCTATGATGGTTTGGGCCTCTACAGCATCGCCTTCACCAAAGAGGAGTGCTAAGGTACGAATACAGTTGGGCCGTGGCCCGCTGACCGGCGTGATGGATGTCGCCGGCAGCACCGAAGCGACAGGAGATACCATGACCATCGAAGAATCGATCAAGACCGCCATTGTCTACGAGAGGAAGGTCCAGGCCACCTACGCGGCCGCGGCCAAGCGGGCCGAAGATCCAACGGCGAAGAAGGTGTTCTTGACCCTTGCCGAGGAAGAGCAGGGGCACGTCACCTACCTCGAGAGCCGGCTCATGGAATGGCAGAAAGAAGGACGCCTGTCAGGCGAGAAACTGCGCACTGTACTACCCTCCAGCGAGCGGGTCGCGGCTGGCGTCAAGCGCCTTCGCTCCCAGGTGGCCCAGCGCAAAAGAAGCCATGCAGTAGAGCTGGACTCTTTGCGGCAGGCGTTGGCCGCGGAGGATGAAACCTCCACCTTCTACCGGAGGATGGTGGCGGAGCTATCAGCGGAGGGGCAGAGTCTGTTTTCGCGCTTCCTGGAGATCGAGGATGGGCACGCGGCCATCGTGCAGGCCGAAATGGACAGCGTGACCCAGAGCGGTTTCTGGTTCGATCTGAAGGAATTCGATTTGGAATTGGGCTGACGACCGGATCGGCCCGTTCCACTCGCTGTTGCGGCGCATTGGCCCACCCACCCACCGAGTGAGCGTATCGGAAAAGTGGCCATGAAAGTCTGAATTCAACTCTTGGCGCCATGAACCCTGCAATCGCGAATGTGAAACTCTGATGTGAGAAAATTCACAACGAATGACGATTCCGTGTTAGAAATGGGTGTTGGTCGATGTTGACCAGAAAGACGAGAGGAAGTCATGTCAGCCGTTCTACAGCAGTCCGATTATGCGATTCGTTGTCTCCTCTTTCTCGTCGAGCATCGCGGTCGCCTCGCCACCAAATCCGAAATTGCCAAGGCAGTGGACGCGCCGGATCTGTTCGTTGCCAAGATTCTCCAGCGCTTGGTCAAGGCCAATGTCCTGGTTTCGGTGCGTGGAATCCACGGCGGATTTTCACTCGCCCGCGAGCCTTCTGCGATCTCTCTTTTGGATGTGCTCGGCGCTTCCCAGGCATCGCTCGCCTTCAGACCCTGCGTGCTCAATCCGAAGGCGTGTCCCCTGCAGGACACCTGTCCGTCGCGTCCCGTATGGGTCAAGATCTACGAAAGCACGGTCCGGGATCTGCGCCAGTCGACTTTCGACAAGCTGTCCCGCGAGCACAAGAACAAGCAGCGCGCTTGCGAGCGCCGCGTGGCCGCGCGGCGGGCGTGAACGCTTTCCGGACCGCCTGAACGGTCCCCGATCTCGCGACGTTGTTTCCAAAAGATCCTCGACAAGTCTTTTTTTGGTAAGTAGCATCCACTTATCAGAAGACGACTGGATCGGGAGGATTTTCCATGCCAAACGCCGCGGAGCTGAAGATCAACGGGAAGACCTTGGAATTGCCGATTGTGGTGGGGTCGGAAGGGGAGAAGGCGATCGACATTCGCCAACTGCGGGCGCAAACCGGCTACGTGACGCTCGATCAAGGTTTCATGAACACCGGGGCGGTGACCAGCAATATCGCCTTCATCGATGGCGACGCGGGGGTGCTGCGCTACCGCGGAATCCCCATTGAGGTCCTGGCCGAGAAATCGACCTTCGTCGAGGTCGCCTACCTGCTCATCTACGGCAGGCTGCCGACGGCGGACGAGCTTGCCCGGTTTTCGTCACTCCTGACCCTGAATTCGGCTTTGCACGAGGATATGCGTCACTTTTTCGATCGCTATCCCACCACGGCCCACCCGATGGCCATCCTGTCGGCCATGGTCTGCTCGCTGTCGAGCTTCTATCCGGGCGCGCTCAAGGTGAACGATTCCGAGCAGAACGAGGCGACCATCACGAACCTGCTCGCCAAGATGCGCACCATCGCCGCTTACTCCTACAAGAAGTCGGTGGGCGAACCGTTCGTGTATCCGCAGGACCATCTCAGCTACTGCGCGAACTTTCTCAACATGATGTTTTCCGTCCCCTCACGACCCTACGAGATCGATCCGGACATCGTCAAAGCCCTCAACCAAATCCTGATTCTTCACGCCGATCACGAACAGAATTGCAGTACCTCGACGGTGCGCCTGGTGGGTAGCTCCCAAGCCAATGTGTTCGCCACGGTGTCGGCTGGTATCTGCGCGCTGTGGGGACCCCTACACGGTGGCGCCAACGAGAGCGTGCTCGACATGCTGGGCGAAATCCATCGCGACGGCGGTGGCCCTCAGAAGTTCATCGAGCTGGCCAAGAAGAAGGACTCGGGCTTCAAGCTGATGGGCTTCGGTCACCGGGTATACAAGAACTACGACCCGCGGGCCAAGATCATCAAGGCTGCCTGCGACAAGGTGCTGACCAAGCTCAAGATCAAGGATCCCTTGCTGGACATCGCCCGCACCATGGAGGAGGCGGCGTTGAAGGATCCCTATTTCGTCGAGCGGAAGCTCTATCCCAACGTGGATTTTTACAGCGGTATCATCTACCGCGCCCTGCGCATCCCGACCAACATGTTCACGGTCATGTTCGCCATCGGGCGTCTGCCGGGATGGCTGGCCCACTGGAAGGAAATGCACGAGGATCCGGCGACCAAGATCGGCAGACCGCGCCAGATCTACACCGGGCCGGTCAATGCGACTTACGTCCCTATCGAACAGCGTCGCTAGCGAGAGACACGATGAAGATTCACGAGTACCAAGCCAAGGCATTGCTTTCGAAGCTCGGGTTGCCCGTTCCCATGGGCATTCCCGTTTTGGAGTTGGGGGGCGTTGCGGCTGCGGCGGAGAAGATCATCCAGGCCACGCAGAACGGAACCGTGGTGGTCAAGGCCCAGATCCACGCCGGCGGTAGAGGCAAGGGAGGGGGCGTGAAGGTGGTCAAGGGCGCCTCGGCGGCGCAGGAGGCGGGAGAGAAGATCTTCGGTCGGGCACTCGTCACCCATCAAACGGGGCCCGAAGGACGCATCGTGAAGCGCCTGCTCGTCGAGCAAGGTATGGCCATTGCCCGCGAGCTCTACGCCTCGGTTCTACTCGACCGCGCGCGCAGCAGAGTCGTGGTGATGGTCTCTGCTTCGGGCGGCATGGACATCGAGGAGGTCGCGGCCAAGTCTCCCGAGAGCATTGTCATGGAGCACGTGGATCCCGCCGTGGGCCTGGCGGCTTACCAAGCGCGAAACCTGGCCTATGCGCTGGGACTCAAGGATCGAACGGCCAAGAACGCCACCTCGTTCTTCCTCAAACTGTACGGGGCGTTCACGAGCCTCGACGCCTCCCTCGTGGAGATCAACCCCCTGGTGATCACGGCCGACCAACAGGTGCTGGCGCTGGATTGCAAGATGACCTTCGACGACAACGCCCTCGAGAAGCACAAGGACGTGGCGGAGATGCGCGACGTCGACGAGGAAGATCCCACGGAAAACGAGGCGCGCAAGTTCGACCTCAACTTCATCAAGCTGGACGGCAGCATCGGCTGCATGGTCAACGGGGCAGGGCTGGCCATGGCGACTATGGATATCATCAAGTATTTCGGCGCCAGCCCGGCGAACTTCCTCGACGTGGGGGGCGGTGCCAGTCAAGAGAAAGTCACCGCGGCCTTCAAGATCTTGACTTCCGATCCGTCGGTAAAGGGAATCTTCGTCAACATTTTCGGCGGCATCATGAAGTGCGACGTCATCGCGGGGGGGTGATCGCGGCGGTCGCCGAGATCGGACTGCGCGTGCCACTGGTGGTTCGGCTGGCCGGCACCAACGTCGACCTCGGGAGCAAGATGCTCGCGGAATCCGGCTTACCCATCACCACGGCAACCGACATGGCCGACGGCGCACGCAAAGTGGTCGACTTGGTCTCCGGGAGAAAGAACTAGCCATGGCGATCCTAGCCAACAGCAAGACCCGCGTGGTCGTTCAGGGACTGACCGGCGCGGCGGGGAGCTTCCACGCCAAACAGATGCGCGACTACGGGACTGCGGTGGTGGGCGGCGTGACACCCGGCAAGGGCGGAACCGTCCACGAAGGCTTTCCCATTTACGACACCGTCGCCCAGGCGGTGAAGGCGACGGGCGCCAATGCCAGCGTGATCTTCGTGCCGCCCTTCGGCTCGGCCGACGCCATTCTGGAGGCGGCGGGGGCCGGCATCGAGCTTATCGTCTGCATCACCGAGGGCATTCCGGTGCTCGATATGGTGCGCGTGAAGCGGGCGTTGGAGGGAAGGTCCTGCCGTCTCGTGGGACCCAACTGTCCAGGGGTGATCACGCCGGGCGCGGCCAAGCTCGGCATCATGCCCGGCTATATTCACAAGCCGGGTTCGGTCGGCATCGTCTCCCGATCCGGCACGCTGACCTACGAGGCCGCCTTCCAACTGACCGAGCTCGGTCTTGGCCAGAGTACCGCGGTCGGCATCGGCGGCGATCCGGTCAAGGGACTCGATTTCATCGAATGTCTGACCCTGTTCGAGACGGATCCCGAAACCAAGGCCATCCTTCTCATCGGAGAGATTGGCGGGACGTCCGAAGAAGACGCCGCAGCCTTCATCAAGGCCAACGTGAAGAAGCCCGTCGCTGCCTTCGTGGCCGGTCTCACCGCGCCTCCCGGCCGGCGCATGGGCCACGCCGGCGCCATCATCAGCGGTGGCAAAGGCAAAGCCTCCGACAAGATCGCCGCCCTCCAGGATGCCGGCATCGCCATCGCCCCCACGCCTGCCGATCTCGGCAAGACCCTCGCGAAGGCGATGCGGTAGCGTCGCCTTTCCTATCTGGTCGCGCGGTCTGGCCGGAAGTCGCCTAGCATCGCTTCCATCGCCGACCAGATGTGCGAGACGTCGTTGGCGTAGATGAGAAGATCACGGCGTTTGCCGTGGATGTCGGTGACGTGGCCGGGGAGCTCGGCTTCTTTGTGAAAGCCGAGCTTCTCGAAGGTGCGCTTGGCGGCCGCCTGGCTTTCGACCATGTGGGCGACGATCTTGTCGATGCCGGCATCGATGGCGCGCTTGACGATGTGCCTGGCCAGCTCAAGGCCCAGTCCCTGCCCGCGGATCGCGCGGTCGACATTGAGTCGGATCTCCCCGACGTGGCGGCTCCAGCCGTGGAAGGTCCGGTGCAGGGTTGCCTCGCCGCGGATCTCGCCGCCCACCTTGCCGACGACGCTGATGGCTTCGCCGCGCGACAGCTTCAGCAGAAAGCGCTCGAGCCAGTCCGCCGTGGTGACGTCTTCCTTGAGCACCAATCGATCTTCCTCGGGCATGGCCCGGTAGAAGCTCAGCAGCGCGGGACCGTCACTGGCCGTGGCCAGCGAGAGGGTGGCGCCTTTGCCATTCTTCAAGTGTGCGATACAGGGAAGATCCAATGCGTCCATCACGCCCCTCCTTGCGGGGTTCAGGTTCCTAGGCCAGCCGCGAGATACCGAACTCGTAGCCTTTGCCGAGCGCGCGCAGATTGAGACTCTCGGTGCCCTTGGGAACCGAGTCGAGCACGGCCTTCTCGACCGATTCGTAGGACAAAAGTCCAGAGGCGCCGGCGAAGAAGCCCACCATGATGATGTTGAGCACGAGGCGACGACCCAGCTCTTCGGCGAAGCGGGTGGCCGGGATGCCCAGCGTGCGCGCCTCCGCGGGCAGGTTGCCATTGGTGTGGACCAGCTCTTCCTCGAAGAGCACCAGGCCGCCCGGTTTGAGCTGGGGCGCGAACTGCGTGCACGCGTCCTGGGACATCAAGACCAAGACGTCAGGGTGGCGAACGTAGGGGTACCCGATGGCCTCGTCGCACAGGATGACCTGCGCGCTGCACGCGCTGCCGCGTGCTTCGGGCCCGAAGGCCTGAATCATGGCCGCGTGCTTGCCGGCATAGATCGACGCGGCCTTGCCGATGATCGAGCCACACAGGATGATGCCCTGACCCCCGAGACCCCCGACGCGAATTTCGGTTCTAGTCACATTAACCTCCGTACGGCGTGTACTTGCTGCCGAGGACTTGGGTGAAGTGGTCGTTCATGGCGTCCAGCCAGGTTGGGCGCTCTCGGTCGACGAATTTGCCCACGACGATCTTGCCATCGAAGGTCAGCGAGACCTCCTTGGTGTCCGCTCCGTGCTTCACGATGCTGTTCTGCTTGTAGTACTTGAGCTCATCGATGCCATCGCCGCGCTTGTTGCGGCGCGAGTACAGCGTCGGGCAGGGCGAGAGCGCTTCGATGAAGACGAAGCCCTTCTTCTTGAGCCCCTCGTGCATGGCCTTGGCCAATTGGCGCACGTGAAAGACCGTCCAGCGCGCCACGTAGACCGCGCCGCAGGCATCGGCCAGGAAGGGAAGGTTCAAGGGCTGCTCGAAGTTGCCGAAGGGCATGGTGGTCTGCTTGGCGCCGGTCGGCGTCGTGGGAGCGACCTGTCCACCGGTCATGCCATAGGTGAAGTTGTTCACGCACACGACCATCAAATCCATGTTCCGTCGAGCCGCGTGCATGAAGTGGTTGCCACCGATGGCGGTCAGGTCGCCGTCGCCCGAATACACCACGACCTTCAGCTTGGGGTTGGCGAGCTTGAGCCCCGTGGCGAAAGGGATCGCTCGTCCGTGCGTCGTGTGAAACGAGTCCAGGTTCATGTAGCCGGCTACGCGTCCCGTGCAGCCGATGCCCGACACCACGGCGATCTGGTCGAGATCCATGCCCGACTCGGTGAGCGCGCGGGTGAAGCAGTTGACGGTGGTGCCGATGCCACAGCTGGGGCACCAGATGTGCGGGATACGTTCCTGGCGCAGGAACGGCATCACGGGGTTGGTGGTATCGATGTCGCGCAAGAGCGTCTGTGCCGTGTTGGGTAGGATAGTCATGATGCTGCCTCGATGATCTGCTTGAGGATGGCCTCGGGTTCATGCACCGAACCGCCGGCGTGGGGAATGCTGACGACCTTGGTCCCGGCTACGACCGCGCGCTGTAGCTCGATGACCATTTGGCCCATGTTGAGCTCGGGCATGATGAAGACCTTGGCCTGACGGCACAGCTCGTGAATGCGTGCCGCCGGGAACGGCCAAACGATGCGAAGACGCAGGTGTCCGACCTTGAGCCCGCGCTGGCGCGCATCGTCGACCGCGCTCTTGGCGATGCGCGAAGTGATGCCGTAGGAGACGACGATGATCTCGGCATCGTCGATGGCGTCCTCTTGGATATCCACGAGATCGGCGGCGTGGTTTCGGATCTTGCCGATGAGACGTCGCACCAGCTTGTCCTGGGTGGCGGCGTTCAGGGACGGATAGCCACGCTCGTCGTGGGTCAAACCGGTGACGTGAATACGATAGCCTTCGCCGGCCTTGGTCATCTCGGGCACGAGATCGTCGGAGGTGGTTGCGTAGGCGCGGTATTCCTGCTTGGACTTGGTGGTGAGCTTGCGCGGGACGACTTGGAGGGTGTCCGCCGCGGGGATTTCGACCCTCTCGACCATGTGACCAACCACCTCGTCCATCATGAACATGACGGGGCAGCGGTAGAGCTCGGACAGGTTGAAGGCCTTGATCATGAGGTCGAAACACTCCTGCGGCGAATTGGGCACGAGCGCGATGATCTCGTTGTCGCCATGGCTGCCCCAGCGGGCCTGCATCATGTCGCTTTGCGCGGGCAGGGTGGGCAGACCGGTGGACGGCCCGCCGCGCTGAACGTCCACCCAGACACCGGGCGTCTCGGTCATCACCGCCAGACCAATATGTTCCATCATCAGGGAGAAGCCTGGACCGCTGGTTACGCTCAGGGTCTTCTTGCCGCCCCAGGCCGCGCCTTGGACCGCGATGCTGGAGGCCAGCTCGTCCTCCATCTGGATGAAAACACCACCGACGGTCGGGATGCGGCTGGCGAAGCGTTCGACGATTTCGGTGGACGGCGTGATGGGATACCCGGCGATGAAGCGGCATCCGGCGGCGATAGCGCCTTCGCACGCGGCATGGTTGCCATCGACGAAGTGGATGCCGGTCAGCACCCCCTTGGGATCGGCCGAAACAGGACGTTGGCTGGACGGTTCCCGCGCGGGCGGCGGCGACGTGGCCGGGACCGACAGAGGCCGGCCCTTGGCCTGGCGCTCGTCGATGTCTTTCCAGCGCTCGCCGTAGATGGCGAAGTCCGGGCAGTAAAGCCCGCACAGGTCGCAACCCGTGCACGCCTCGGGCGCGCTGAGAATGGGAAAGTGATAACCCTTGGGGTTGAATTCCTTGGAAAAGGTCAGACAGTCCGTGGGGCAGAAATCGATGCAAAAGGAACACCCCTTGCAGATTTCCGTCCGGACGAAGACCGTGCCCTTGCCCGCGCGCTGTTCGTTGATGGCGTCACTCATGGGACCCTTCTTTCAGGCAAATCTGAACGCAGTTCTTAGCACATCTGCGTCCACTTCGCAGCAAAAGAGGACTAACCAGGTCGAAATTACACCCGGATGCGGCGCGGGCCGTGTCGACGCACCATCGAGGCGACGGCGTGGGGAAGCATCGGACAAGGTAGGCACCTTCCTCCGAGGTGAGGTCTTCTACGGATTCCTTTCTCGACCGCGGTGTCGCCCAATGAGCCTTCCGTCAGGACCGTGCAGCGGGAAAACAAGACTCGCGGCTCGCTATTTTGTGGTGACCGTGTGCTTCCGCGTGCTAAGAGAATCCGTCATGGCAGCGTTTTGGTCCTTCCTTCGTTCCACGATCGGGCTGAAGGTGCAGATGGCGGTGTCGGGATTCATTCTCTTCGGATTCTGCGTCGAGCACCTGGTCGGCATGATGCTGTTCTTCAAGGGGCCGGGTACCATCAATGGCTACGGCAACCTGCTTCGCTATTCCCCCGCCGCCCTGTGGACGGCGCGAACGGTGATCTTGACTGCCGTGGTCGTTCACATCTGGACTGCAACGGTCCTGGTTCTGCGCCAGTGGTCCGCGCGGCCGGTGGGCTATCAACAGAAACGTTCGCGCACGCAGGCCTACGCCGCGCGCACGATGAAGTACTCCGGGCCCCTCGTGCTCGCGTTCGTCCTCTTTCATCTCGCGCATTTCACCTGGGGCATGAAGGTGACCCCGGCGGAATATGTCGAAGGCGATGTCTATGCCAACATTGCGAACAGTTTTCAGTTCGGATGGGTCGTGCTCGTCTACGTGCTGGGAACGAGCCTGGTCGGTCTGCACTTGCTGCACGGCGGGCACAGCATGTTCGAGTCGCTGGGCCTTCGACATCCGCGCTTCGACGGTCTGATTCGCACCGTGGTGGGCGGGGCAACCCTGGTGCTGGTGGCGGGATTCGTCTTCCTTCCCTGCGCCGTTTTCTTCAAGCTGGTTGGGGGCTAGCCGTCATGGAACTGAAAGCCAATGTGCCGTCGGGCCCTCTCGACACCGCGTGGTCGCGTCACAAGTTCGAGATGAAGCTGGTCAACCCGGCGAACAAGCGCAAGTACAACGTCATCGTCGTCGGATCGGGATTGGCTGGCGCGTCTGGCGCGGCATCCCTGGCCGAGCTGGGCTACGACGTGCGTTGCTTCTGCTACCAGGACAGTCCCCGCCGCGCGCACAGCATCGCCGCGCAGGGAGGCATCAACGCGGCCAAGAACTACCAGAACGACGGCGACAGCGTCTTCCGTCTGTTCTACGACACGATCAAGGGCGGGGATTTCCGGGCGCGCGAGCACAACGTGCACCGACTGGCGGAGGTCTCGACCAACATCATCGATCAGTGCGTGGCGCAAGGGGTTCCCTTTGCCCGTGAATACAGCGGCTACTTGGCCAACCGCTCCTTCGGCGGAGCCCAAGTGTCACGTACCTTCTACGCCCGCGGACAGACGGGACAGCAGCTGTTGCTTGGCGCCTACCAAGCGCTGACCCGGCAGATCGCCGCGGGCAAAGTGACCATGTTTCCCCGCACGGAGATGCTCGATCTGGTGCTTGTCGACGGCAAGGCGCGCGGCATCGTCACCCGCGATATGGTGTCGGGCAAGATCGAGTCGCACGCCGCGGATGCGGTGGTTCTGGCCACCGGTGGTTACGGCAACGTGTTCTACCTTTCGACCAATGCCAAGGGGTGCAACGTCACGGCCACCTGGCGGGCGCACAAGCTGGGGGCTGGGTTCGCCAATCCCTGCTTCACCCAGATTCACCCCACGTGCATTCCGGTCAGTGGCGAGCACCAATCCAAATTGACGCTGATGAGCGAGTCCTTGCGTAACGACGGCCGGGTCTGGGTTCCGGCGAAGGCGGGGGACACGCGCAAGTCCGGCGATATTCCCGAGGGCCAACGCGACTACTACTTGGAGCGGCGCTACCCCGCATTCGGCAACTTGGTGCCGCGCGACGTGGCCAGCCGTGCCGCCAAGGCGGTGTGCGACGAAGGTCGGGGCGTCGGGCCGGGAGGGCGCGGGGTGTACCTCGACTTCGCGGATTCCATTAAACGGCTTGGTGAGGGCATCATCCGCGAGCGTTACGGCAACCTTTTCGATATGTACGAGCGCATCACCGATGAGAATCCATTCAAGGTTCCCATGCGCATCTATCCGGCCGTCCATTACGCCATGGGTGGCCTGTGGGTGGACTACAACTTGATGAGCACGATTCCCGGCTTGTTCGTGCTCGGCGAGGCCAATTTCTCGGACCACGGCTCCAACCGCCTGGGTGCTTCGGCGCTCATGCAAGGACTGGCGGATGGCTACTTCGTCATCCCGTACACCATCGGCAACTACCTGGCGTCGGGCAGATTTGGAAAAGGTGACCAGGAAGGTCAAGAATTCAAGCGCGCCGAGTCCGCGGTCGGTGAGCGCATGAAGAAATTGGTCGACAACAAAGGCAAGCGTACGGCCGCGTCGTTTCATCGCGAGCTGGGCAAGCTGCTATGGGACAACTGCGGGATGGCCCGCAACGCGGCCGGCCTGCGGGCGGCCCTTGAGCGCATCCCTGTTTTGCGCGACGAGTTTTGGAGCCAGGTCATCGTGCCCGGAAGCGGAAGCGAACTGAACCAGGCGCTGGAGTACGCGGGCCGGGTAGCGGACTTCATGGAGTTTGGCGAGCTGATGTGCCGTGACGCCTTGGAGCGTAAGGAGTCCTGCGGCTGCCACTTCCGCGAGGAATATCAGACCGAGGAGGGGGAGGCCAAGCGCAACGACGCCGAATTCGCGCACGTGGCGGTGTGGGAGCACAAAGGGGTGGACAAGGAGCCTGTCCGGCACAAGGAGCCCCTGACCTTCGAGAATGTGCACCTTGCACAACGGAGCTACAAATGAATGTCGTTCTGATGGTATGGCGCCAAGAGAGCTCGCAGGCCGAGGGACGCTTGCAGCGTATCGAGGCCAAGGATATCAGTGCGGAGATGTCCTTCTTGGAGATGCTGGACGTCGTGAACGAGCGCCTCATGCTTGCGGGCGAACGGCCCATCGCGTTCGACCATGACTGCCGCGAGGGCATTTGCGGTACCTGCGGGGTGGTCATCAATGGCATTCCCCACGGACCGCGGCCGGGAACCACGACCTGCCAGCTTCACATGCGCCAGTTCCACGATGGACAGACCATCGTCATCGAACCCTATCGGGCCAAGCCCTTCCCGGTCCTTCGCGACCTCATCGTGGACCGCTCCGCCTTCGACCGGATCATGGCGGCAGGCGGCTTCATCAGCGCCTCGACCGGCGCCGCGCCCGACGGGAATGCCATCCCCGTGGCCAAGGCCAAGGCGGACGTGGCCATGGACGCTGCGGCCTGCATCGGGTGTGGTGCCTGCGTCGCCGCCTGCCCGAATGCCTCGGCCATGCTCTTCGCGGGGGCCAAAATCTCGCACCTCGGACTTTTGCCCCAGGGACAGCCCGAACGTTGGACCCGGGCGGAGAACATGGTTGCCGCCATGGATCGCGAGGGCTTTGGACCGTGCACCAATATCACCGAGTGCTCCGCGGTCTGCCCCAAGGAGATCGACGTCAGCGTCATCGCGCGGATGAATAGAGACCGAATTGGTGCGATTTTTCTGGTGGCCAGGCGCTCGCTGACGTCGGATAATGTTTAAGTAGAGGCGGTCGCGATTTTCGGAGCCGCCTTGGCCGAATTCGATGCCGGGGGTGACCATGACGTCCTGTACGATGTGCGCGAAGGATTTTCCGAAGGAGTACAAGTACTGTCCGCAGTGTGGCGCGCCTTTCGCGAACACGAGCGACCCGCACTACTGGGGCCGCAAGGCCCTGACCTCACGTCTCGAGGGTGAGGATCTCTCGGTCTCCATCGCGGCGCTCAAGAAAGCCTGCGAGCTGGCTCCCGACAATGCCCATCTCGTGTCCGGGCTTGGCAATCTCTACTACCGGGCAGGGGAGTTGGAGCTTTCCATCGAAAGTCTCAAGAAGGCCATCGCCATGCAACCGGACTATCCGGATGCGCATTACGACCTGGCCCTGTCCTACTACCGGACCGGACAGATCAACCTGGCGATCAAATCGCTCGAGAAATGCGTCGAGCTGAGCCGTGACTACCTGGCGGCCTACTACTGGCTTGGCATCAGCTACTACCACGTCGGCAAGGAGGTGGAAGCCATCGCGGCCTTCCGCCACCTGCTGGCGCTCAATCCGGCCTCGGTGATCGCCAACTACCACTTGGGGGTGAGCTACGCCTCGCTCGGCAAGTACGACGAGGCCATCGCGAACTTCAAGCGCGTGATCGAAATCTGTCCCGACGACCAAGCCGCCGCCTACCACCTCGGCATGGCCTACTACAACGCGCAAAAGGTCGGCGAGGCAACCAGCGTGTTCCGCAATGCAGTCCAGCGCGACCCGGAGGACCGGCGTGCGATGAACATGTACGAGATGCTCACCGAGGTGCCGAGCATCTGACCCGTAGACCTGCAGCGGCTCGTCATGGGGTGAGCCCCAACCCTCTCCCCGCTTCGCTTCGCCTCGGGCGAAAGGGCGTTCGGGCGAGTCCGCAAGATCGCTTGCTCTCGGCGAGATCCAACAGGCAAGTCCCCTCGCCCCGGCGCCAGCCGGGGAGAGGGACAGGGTGAGGGGCTATCGAGATAGCCGGCTTTATGGGGAGAAAGGTGACAGGAATCCTCGCTAGCTGCTAGCCCCCGTTGACCGCACCAGTAGATCGGGCCTAAGCTTCGGACTCGAACATGGCGACTGTCACGTCATCCGTCGAGGTCATTCGCGGCGCGCTGGCCAATGCGCACCTGCTCGACGCCAAGGTGCAGGTGCTGCGGCAGCGGTTCCCGAGGAGCATCATCGATCGCTACCTGGAATCGGTTCCTCAGTTTGCGGAAGGCGTACTCCTGGCTCCCGGGGCAGCGGTGGTGGGGGACGTGCGACTGGGGAAGGATGTGTCCTTCTGGTACAACAGCGTCGCGCGTGGCGATCTGGCGCCGGTCATCGTGGGGGATCGTTCCAATATTCAGGACGGCAGCGTCATGCACGTCGCGGACAACACGCCCTGCGTGGTGGGGTGCGACGTGGTGGTCGGCCATCGCGTGATGTTGCACGCCTGCCGGGTGGAGGACGCCTGCCTCATCGGCATGCAAGCAACGCTGCTCGATGATTGCGTGATCGGCGAGGGCTCCATCGTCGGCGCCGGGTCCTTGGTCACCCAGCGCACGGTGATTCCGCCGCACAGCCTGGTGCTGGGCGCGCCCGCGAGCGTGGTGCGCACGCTTTCGGCGGCCAGGGCCGACGAGCACCGCGCCCTGGCGGCGAAATACATGCGCGTCAAGGAAAACTACCTGCGCGACAGCCTGCGGAGAGGGTAGGTTCCCGGCTAGTCAAGCAGCAATCAGCGCTACATGCAGACCAGATCACACTCGCCAGGCGTAACATCGTCCCCTAAATCCGTGCAAGTCAACGCCCTGTCTCTTGTCAAACACATCTGAGGTATCGCGCGTAAATAAACGAGCGCATATAGGGAAGATTGCGTATACTGTGCACTCAAAGGGAAGAGTGTCGCAATATGGACGCAGTGGAACGGGTTCGGAAGCTCTTTTGTGATCTGACGCCCATTTTGAATGAGCGCCAGATTCGACTGTGGGCCGCAGCGGAAGCAGAATCACTGGGTCGCGGCGGCGTCACCATCGTCACTCGCGCGACCGGCCTGCGCCACAAGAGAATCGTTGCAGGGAAAAGAGATTTGCAGGTGCAGCGGGAGACGCCGCCATTGGAAGCACCGTGCGAACAGAGGGTGCGCCGCCCCGGTGCTGGGCGCAAACGTATTGAGGATCAGGACCCAGAACTGGTCAAAGCCCTTGAACGTCTGATCGACCCCGCTACACGAGGAGATCCGGAATCGCTGCTTCGTTGGACAAGCAAAGGCACGCGGCGCCTCGCTGAAGAACTGACAACACAGGGGCACCCGGTCAGCGCAACCAAGGTGCGAGAGCTACTGGTGGACCTGGACTACAGTCTGCAAGCAAACCACAAGACCAGAGAGGGCAAGCAGGATCCGGACCGAGATGCCCAGTTCGAGTACATCAACCGCCGGGCGAAGGAGTTCCAGTCGAAGGGGCTGCCTGTAATCTCTGTCGACACCAAAAAGAAGGAAAACCTGGGCGATTTCAAGAACGGAGGCCGCGAATGGGAGCCGAAGGGATCGCCGGTTCCCGTCCGGGTTCATGACTTCATTGACAAGGAACTCGGCAAGGCGATTCCGTATGGCGTGTACGACCTCGCAAGGAACGAGGGTTGGGTGAGCGTGGGGATTGACCACGACACCGCCGAGTTTGCAGTGGAAACCATCCGTCGTTGGTGGAAAAGGATGGGCAAGGCAGTGTATCCGGAAGCGGAGGAGCTGCTCATCACTGCGGACGGAGGTGGCAGCAACGGGGCACGAGTGCGTCTTTGGAAGACAGAACTTCAGGAATTCGCGGACGAGAGCGGATTGCGGATACAAGTAGCGCACTACCCGCCTGGGACGAGCAAGTGGAACAAGATCGAACACCGGATGTTCTGCCACATCACCGCGAACTGGAGGGGGAGGCCGCTTGAGACTCTCGAAACCGTCGTCAATCTGATTGGATCCACAACGACAAAGCGGGGCCTCCACATCCGCGCCGCCGCCGACCGGAACTCGTACCAAAAGGGAATCAAGGTCGCACACGAGCAGATGGAAGCCGTCAATCTTCGCCCCGCCCGTTTCAGAGGTGACTGGAACTACACAGTCACGCCGCAATCAGACTAATGCGATCGGTTATTTTCGCGCGAGCCCTAATGTCCGGGGTCGGATGGCTTTGGAGTGCACCGAGAGTGCCGTCCCATTTCCCAAGCCGGTACCAGAGACTTCCCCCGGAAACGTAAACGAGATCCGTGAATCCATCGCCGTTGAGATCGGCGAACACCTTGTCATCGCTGACTTCGCCCCAGGTGTGCGAAACTCCAACCGAAGCAGCCCCCCCGATACTCGCGCCACCACCAAGGATGAGCGACGACCGATTGGTGTGCCGTAGGTCTCCTATGTTTCCACCATCGCCGGGGGTGTAGCTCTGATTGACCGACATCGGGGCGCCAAGGTCCAAGGTACCATCGGAAGCCAGTCCGTCAGGTATGCCATCACCGTTCTGGTCCTGAATCTGCCAGGTAGCTTCTTCGTCACCCCAGTTGACGCCGCCGTTTACACTCACCGATGCGACGTCGTAAATGTTGATCCCAAGAGATCCACTGACGCCGTACATGTTGTCCTTGGTGCTGCACATCGCATCGGAATTGCGGATCTGACCGGACTTCTGGTGCATCGTCCCGAACACCTGTGCCGGCGCGAATGCGTTTGCCTGTCCCCCCACGATGCTGAAGCATCCCCTCATATTTGACCGAAGGTTGCACGGATGGTTGCTTGTCGACGGAGGAGGTGCTGAAAGTCGCGGAGGAGATCTGGGAAGCGTGACGCTCCCATGCTGAGCATGCGGAGGTACTCGCGGCCTTGGCGAAACAGCGAGTGAGTGCGACGCTTGACCGTGTTGGCGCGCAAGAGCCGATCAAGACCGAGGTGTTCACCAGCCGCGCCCAGCAAAGTGAGGAGAGCGGCCGCAAGGGCGAGAATGAAACAAAGACGATCACGGCGGGCGGCATCGCGAACACGCGCCAAGCGACTGCCAAGACCGAAGCGCGGATCCTTTTCATCCCGAAAGTTCTCCTCACAGGTGAACCTGCGACCGTACAGGGCTACGACGGCATTGGCTGGGTCCGACAAAGACGTGGCGAGTAGCCAGGCCTCCTTCATGCCGATCTGCTTGACCGCGACGAAGGCGGCGACCTGATGGCGCTGGCCGGTCAATTGAGCCTTCAGGATACGGCGAGCACGTCCGCCCAAGGGCACCCAGTCCTTCGCGGGCGCGGTTCGGCCGTCGGGCGAGATGACGGTGATGACACCGCGGAATCGAATGACGAAGTCGAAGCCCAACTCCTGGATGTGGTCGTACAAGTCCACGTTGCCGAACCCGCGGTCAGCCAAGATGACCACCTGCTTGACCGAGGCCGGCAGTACGGCCTTGAGAACCCGCAGCAGCCCCGCTTCCTGGTGCGCCATCTGCCCCTTGAGTTCAGCACTGGGCACCGTTTTCCATAGTAGGGGTGTCGCGCGGCCATGACGGGTCACCAGGTTGATTGCGAGCCGGTTCTGGCCGTGCAACCCGTACTCCGTCCAGTCCATGGTCACGACGACCCGGCTCCTGCTGCCAACGACGAAGGCGACGTGCTGACCGATGAGGTCCAGGTCGTCGATTTTGCGGTTGCTCAGCAATCGGTCGACTTGCTTGATGCCGTGCTTGGCGGTCTTGTCCCGCGCCGCGGCGGCCGCACGGCCCACGGCCGAGACACCGGCGCTCGGCGCCGTCATCGCGCCGAGCACTGCGTGCATGACCGATTCAATCTGCTTGGCGTGAAGCTTTGTTCCTGCAAACATAGCGGTCACGGTGCGGGCGATGGTCGCGTAGATCTGGGGGGCACCTGTGTGTTGGGTTCTCATTGGCGTGAAAACCAGATGCACAATGCCCTGTGGACAATTCAGCCATTCGTCCGCGCCGTGTTCTTTTCTTCACCCTGTGGATGAGTTCGCAATTCATCAACCAGTCCGCAGGGTTAGAAAATGAGGGGATCCCTCAGCCCACGATGGTGACCGTGGAATAGTCGAATGTGTGCACGGACAATCGCCCGACCGTGGGGTCGGACTGCACCGGGTTGGCAGTGTATAGGCCGACGCTATCGAGGAGTGACCTACCGAACGCGCCGGCTTTGTAGAACAGGTGGTAGCGGCGAATCGTCACGGGGCTGCCCGGGACTTGCTCCTGGCGGACCTCGACCTCGTCGAGCAGCTCGGTTGTGTGGACATCGAACCCTCCCCGCGCGCTGCTCATGACGTCAGCCCGCGGGCCATATCCGGTGTGACCGTTTTCGCTGGAGTGAAACACGACGGAATAGGCGGCCGCCAGGGATCCGTTTCGCGTGTACGCGATCTTGTCAGGATAGACCATGAACCCATGGCAGATCCGGAGCGCCGCCACAGCTCAATCTCCCGCAGCATCGCACCTGGGTGCGAGGGCCGCCACTCGACGGTAATGGAATCCGCCGAAGTCGGGTTGGCAAGCTCGAAGCGATTCCATCACAAGGAGGAAGGTGAACACAATACCTATTTTTCGCTGCATCGGAATTGTTGCAGAAGAGCCCAGTCAACCAACAGTGAATGGTTCTAAGGGATGTCTCCGTCCTTGGTGTCGACATCCGTTGCACTGGGGCTCATTTCGCCCTCTGTGCTCTCCTTCTGGCCTCTGTGCTCTCTCCTACCCGTGCTTGGCCAGGGCTTCGAGGGGCGTCTCTTCGCCTTCGCGCATGACCGTGGCGTGACCGAGGGTTCGCTCGGCGATGGCGTCGATGATGGTGTAGGCGACCGGCACGATGACCAGGGTGAGTAGGGTCGAGGTGATAAGGCCACCGATGACCGCGATGGCCATGGGGGCGCGCAGCTCACCACCTTCGGAGATGCCGAGCGCCACCGGCGCCATTCCGAAGATCATTGCGCCGGTGGTCATCAGAATCGGCCGTAAGCGGACTGCACCGGCCTTGAGCAGGGCATCGCGTTTGGTGATGCCTTGGCGACGTAAGGTATTCGCGTAGTCGACGAGCAAGATGGCGTTCTTCGTGACGAGGCCCATGAGCAGAATGATGCCGATCATGGTCATGATATTGAGCCTGCTGTGGGTTAACGCGATGGCGCCCAGCGCTCCGACCATGGACAGGGGCAGCGACAGCATGATGGTGAAGGGGTGCAGGAAGCTTTCGAACTGCGCCGCGAGCACGAGGTAGACGATGATGACGGCGAGGAGCAACGCCGAAAGAAGGTAGCCCATGGACTCCTTCATCATGTCCGCCTGGCCCGCCCAGTCGGTGGTCATGCTGGACGGCACTACCGTCTTGGCAAAGGCGTCGACCTGCTTGGTCGCCTCGCCGAGTGCGATGCCGCTCAGGTTGGCAAACACGGTGATTTGTCGTTGTCGGTTTTGTCGCTCGATTTTGCCGGGGCCGGTTCCGTTGACAATCGACACGACGTTGGACAAGTCCACGAGCTGGCCCGTTGTCGAGCGAACCTTGAGCGCCATCAGATCCTGGGCATTCCGCCGGAAGCGCTCGTCGAGTTTCATGCGAATGTCGTAGCGTTGCCCGTCGGCCGTCATGTCCGATACCTTGTCGTCGGCCATCAGGCTGCGCATGGTCATGGCGATCACCGCCATGGGAACGCCCAGGTCGGCAGCGCGATCGCGGTCGATGTTGATGGCCAACTCGGGCTTGCCCCCGCGGTAGGAAGTGTCGAGGTCGACGTAGGTTGTCTGCTTCTTGCCGCCGAGGGTCACCTCCTGTTCGCCAAGCAACTTTACCAACGCGTCGGTGGCCTTGCTGATTTCGGTGTAGTTCTTGCCACGGACGTTGAATTGCACCATGGAATTGCGAATGGCGCCGCTGCTCGCGCCAGTCATGTTGAAGGGCTCGACCGCGTAATTCACGTCAGCCCGGCCCAGCCAACCGGGAAGCAGGGCGCGCGCATAGTCGATCATTTGCGCCTGCGAGAAACTGCGTCTTTTCTTCCCCACCAAGTTGACCTGGATCTCGGCGTGGTTGATCTCGGCCAGGTCGGTCCCGCCGATGGTCACCAAGGTGTCCTCGACGCCTGGTGCTGCGCGCAGCTTGGTCGCGATGGCCTCGGCCATGGTCTCGGTGGCGTCCAGGGAGGCCCCAGACGGCATCTCTAGCTTGACGAGGAACTGGCTGCGGTCCTCCACGGACATGAACTCCTTGGGCACGATGCCGGCCAGAAAGATGCTGCCAATGAAGACGGCCACCGCGGTGAGAACGGTCAGGACACGGTGGCGCAAGGCCGCCGACAGCAGTTTGCTGTAGGCGTGCTCGATGGCGTCGAGGAAACCTTCGATGGCCTTGCCAATCGGCCCCTTGTTCGTGTGCGAACGCAAGAAGCGGGATGAAAGCATGGGCGTCAGGGTAAACGCCACGAACAGCGAGACGGACACCGCAAAGGCCACGGTCAGGCCGAACTGCACGAAGAAGCGGCCAATCAAGCCCTTCATGGTGGCGACGGGCACGAACACCGCGAGGATGGACGCGGTGGTGGCCATGACCGCCAAGCCGATCTCGGCGGTGGCTTCACCTGCCGCCTTCATGGGCGATTTGCCCATCTCCAAGTGGCGGTGGATGTTCTCGATGACGACAATGGCGTCGTCGATCAAGATACCGATGGACAATGACAGGGCCAGCATGGTCATCATGTTGAGCGTGTAGCCCATGAAATAGATGAAGGCGAAGGTGGAGATCACCGAGACGGGCAGGGCGGTAGCGCTGATCAAGGTGGCTCGCCAGTCGTGTAGGAAGAACATGATGATGAGGATGGCCAGCACGGCACCGAACAGCAGGTCGAACTTGACGTCGTCGATGGCCCGCTCGGTGAAGAGCGAGTTGTCCGAGGCGATCTTCATTTCCACTTTGGGGTACTGAGCCTTCAGTTTCTGCAGGGCCGCCTTGACCTTGTGGGCGACGTCGACGGTGTTGGATCCCGATTGTTTGCGAACCACCATGGTGACCGAGGACTTGCCGCTGAAGGTGGCGTAGGAGCGCCGCTCCTGCTCGCCGTCCTCTACCCGTGCCACGTCGCGGATGCGAACGGGCGCGCCACCCGCGGCGGTGATGATGATGTTGCCGAGTGCCTCGGCGCTGTGCACTTGGCCGCGCGTCTTGATGGAGAGCTCCAGCGCACCCGCGTCGAGACGCCCGCCCGGGATTTCGACGTTCTGTGCGGTCACGGCTTGGGCGACGTCACCTGGGGCCAGTCCGAAGGAATCGAGCCGCTGCGGATCGATCCAGATGTGGAACTCGCGCTCCTGTCCGCCGATGATGTCGACGGTCCCGACGCCATTGATGGCCTGCAGCCTTTGCTTGACCGTGTTCTTCGCGATGTCGGTCAGGTCGCGCTTGGGCATGTTGCCGGCCAGGGCGATGGCGATGACCGGTGCGGCGCCGATGTCGAGGCGCTCGACCAGCGGCGGCTCCAAATCCGAGGGCAGATTCTTGAGCGCAGCCGAGACCTTGTCCCGCACGTCCTGCACGGCCTGGTCCGCCCTGCGCTCCAGCTCGAATTGCACGAAAACAAGCCCGACGCCTTCCATCGATGTCGATCGCAGGGTCTTGATGCCGCTGACCGCGCTGATGGCCTCTTCCAGCTTGTCGACGACACGCGATTCGATAGTTTCCGGATCGGCGCCGGGGTAAACGGCAGTGACCGTGCAAATCGGAAACTCGACATCGGGAAACATGTCGACCGAGAGTTTTTGGTATCCCCACACACCGAAGACCGCCAGCACGCTCACCATCACGGTCGCGAAGACGGGACGTTTGATGGAGATATCAGCAAGTTTCATGGCTGGTCCTTGCCAGGATTGCCAGCCTTGGCGGGCGCCGGCTTCTTGGCCGCGACCTTGGTCTTGGCCGCCTTGGCAGGGGCAGCGCCGCTTCCGCCCAGCGATACCTCGGCGTAAAGACCGGAGCGCAGGGTGTGGCTGGAATCGGGCAGCTCCGCGATGGCCGAGAAGGTCCTCGTTCGCGGATCCATGGCGGACACCACGCGGGTCACACGTGCATCGAGAGTTTGACCGGTGGCTGGGAAGTGCACGTGGATAGGGGTGCCGATCTTCACTCTGTCGAGATCGGTCGAGGGAATCTGGATGCGCAAGTCGATCGGATCGACCTCTTCGATGATGACCAAGGGCGTGGCGGGCATGACCGAGGCGTACTCGCCTTCGTTGACCAGGCGCTTGACGATGATGCCATTGAAGGGGGCATGGATGGTGGCGTCGCGCAGGGCCTTGCGTCCCATGGCCACCGTGGTCTCGGCCTGCAGCACGCCGGCTTGCGCGCCCTTGTAGCGCGCATCCACCATGTCGAACTGGCTTTGTGGCACGGCCTTGTCAGCCAGGAGAGCTTTGGTGCGGGCCCAGTCGAGCTTGGCCGAATCGAGTTGCACCTTGGCCGCCTGAAGGGCGGCCTCGGCGAGTTGTGTGCGCAAGGAAAAGTCTTGCGTGTCCAGGGTGACCAGGGCCTGGCCATTCTTGACGATGTCACCGTCGCGTACGTGCACACGGGTGACAGTGCTCGACACCTTGGGCGTGAGCGTGCTGCGACGGTGCGCCTCGGTCTGGCCCGACAGGAATGTGCTGCCAGGCGGGGGGGCAGGAATGTCGCCCGGTGCCACCGCGGGTTCGGCGGCCGCTTTGCTGGCAGCCGGCGGCTCGGGGGCGGGAGCCGCTGACTTCGGGGCCACCGACGGTGTGGCGGCGTTTTCGGGCAAGCGCGCCACATTGCCTTCTCGGCTGCAGGCGGCGACGAGCGACAGGGTGAGAGCGAGACGGATGAGCGCGCGTGACATGGTCTGGTTCCTCGGGTGCAAGGTGGCGGTCATGGCATGGCCTTCACGGCCGGGCATTTCTCGCCCATGGCGCGGGCGAGGTTGGACTGGGCGATAAGGTAGTCGTACAAGGCGGCCTGGTGTTGGCCGCGCGCGGTGGTGAGCTGCGTTTCGGCGTCGAGGACGTCGAACGAGGTGTTACTGGCGCTTTCGTAGCGCTTCTGTTCGATGCGGAAATTCTCCTCGGCCTCTTCGACAGCGTGTTTGGCCACATCGAGGGCCTCCGCCGCGGTGGTCACGCCCACGTGAGCGCTGCGCGCGTCGAGGCGAATCGCGTTCTCGGCCTTGCGACGCGCTTGCAGGGCTTGGGCGAGCTGGGCCTTGGCTTCGTCGATGCCATAGTAGGTACTACCGCCTTCCCAAATGTCCCAGGAGGCCGTGGCGCCGATGAACCAGGATTCCGGTAGCGCCAGCAGCGAGCTGGTGGCGCGGGTGTAGTTCGCGACGGCGTTGACCTGCGGAATCATCTTGGATTTGGCCATGGAAACGCCGGCGCTGGCTTGATCGATGTGGGCGGCAATCTCCTTGAGCTCGAAGCGGCTGCCGACCGCCTGCTCTTCGGCTTGGCCCGCGGGGATCGGCGCCACGATGGCAGGCTCATCGGCGAGATCGACCGCATCGATGGGGCTGTCCGGCGAGCGCCCCATGAGCGTGGCCAGTCGGCCGCGGGCCAGGGTGACGCCGCCCTTGGCCTGGATCAGGCGCTGCTTGGCGGCGGCCAGTCCCAGATCGGCGCGCAGCACGTCGTTGCGTGCGACCGCGCCGTGCTCGAAGAAGGTGCGCGCGCGATTCACCTGGGCCGTGACCTGCTCGACCGAACGTTCCGCCACGTCGGCCAGGCGCTTGGCCTGCAGCAGACGGTAGTACGCTTCGGTGACTTGGAACGCGACGTCGCGTTGGGCCGACTTGCGCTTGATCTCCGCGACGTCGATGCCTAGCTTTGCAAGCTGGTTCGTCTCGCTGACGGTCCACAGCGAGGCGATGGGCTGGGCCAGCGTCACGCCGACGGACCAAGTGACCTGGGGACGAAAGACGAGAGAGTCCGTCTGGATCTTGAGCACGTTGGCGGTTGTTCCATCCGGATTGGTCCTGGTCACCGGGTTTCCGTTCGCATCCAGTACCGGATCCCAGGCGCAATTGCTGCAGTACTGCGGCAGCATCCCGAAGAGCGGCGCTGCAAACTCGTTGTTCCACCGCTGAACGCCCGCATCCAAATGCAGTCTCGGCCCGTAGGCGCCGAAGGCGCTCTTCTTCCTGGCGACGGAGGCCGCGACCTCGTAATTGGCGGAGATCGTATCCGGACTTTCCTTCAGCGCGATGGACACGCACTGGTCGAGGGTCAGGGTTTCGGCGCCAGCGGAGAGCGGCGCCAGCGTCGCGATACAGAGGAGAGCTAGACTAGTCTTGGTCAATTTCATTTCTTTCGTGCTCCGGGCTTGGACTTGCCGCTGACTCCATTGAAAAACAGCTCGGTGATGAGGGGGGCGTACTTGACGAAGGGTTCGCTGTCCTTTTCTTCCCCCCAGCGGTGCAAGAGGCCGAAGGCCATGCCGAAGAGGGTGCGGGCGAGGAGCTCGGGAGCAAAGCCGCCGATGTCCTCTGGCCTTGCGTTCGCTTTCAGCCACGCCGCCAGCCGTTCGATCCTGCGTTCGAAATTGTCATGAAATGCCCGGCCGGTTTCATCGCCAGCGCACATGCTCTCGTTGGTGTGGTCGCTCAAGAAGCCCACGAAGACGTTGTGCCGTTTCTCGGCAAGATCGAGTTGACGTTGCAGCAGCAACTCGAAGCGTTGGCGGAACGATAGGCCAGACGGCAGGGGTTCGTCGAAGACATGGATGTACTCGTCGGTGAGCTGGGTCACCATGGCATCGACGATTTCCTGCTTGCTCTTGAAGTAGGTGTAAAGCGACGCCGCCGTGTAGCCCGCCTCGCGCGCGATATCCTGCATGGTGGCGTTGTGCAGCCCCACCCTAGCAAACGCCGTAATCGCGGCCTCCAGGATGTCGGTACGCGCGTGGGCGATCTCCCGTTCTCTTCGTTGTCCTGGCTTCATGTTTCGACCTGGTTGAACTCGGGTTATCGTGATCCAAACTTGAGTTCAGTGTGCCGAATGAGTATTCGGTGGTCAATAGCATTCGTTCGGGTGACGCCAAGGCCCAGGGACCGATAACGTCTAAGGGGCGCCGCCGGGCCGAGGGCCCGGATCCTTCAGAGGTACAAGCCGATGGGACTCGAGCATGAGGAGCTAACCGGCAGTGTCATCGGCGCTGCGATCGAGGTCCACAAGGCACTTAGCGCGTCATTGCTTTCCGACGGCCATGCCACCCATTCCTGGCTTCCTTAGAGGCCTTCCTTTTCTGTTAAGCACCTGTGGTGCGTGAAGCTCTTGAAGCGCGCGCGGCAAATGTATAGTCTCCCGAGATGCTGCCTGACAGTTCTTTGCGAGAAGCCCTCACGTTCGACGACGTTCTGCTCGTTCCTGCCGAGAGCGAGGTCATCCCCAAGGATGTGGATGTCCGCTCATATCTGACGGCGAGCATCACCCTGGCCATCCCGATCCTGTCCTCGGCCATGGACACGGTGACCGAAGCGCCCACGGCGATCTGCATGGCGCGCGAGGGTGGCCTGGGCGTCATCCACAAGAACATGACTATCGACGAGCAGGTGCTCGAGGTGACCAAGGTGAAGAAGGCCGAAACCGGCGTGGTCATCGACCCGGTCACCATCGATCCGGACCAGAAGCTTTTTGCGGCCCTGGAGCTGATGCGGCGGCACGAGATTTCGGGCCTGCCCGTGGTCGGGCGCGACGGCAAGCCGGTCGGTATCCTCACCAACCGCGACGTACGCTTCGAACGCAACCTGGACCAGCCGGTGCGCGACGTGATGACCACCAACCTCATCACCGCGCCGGAAGGCATGAGCCTGGAAGGCTCGAAGGAGCTTTTGCACAAAAACCGCATCGAGAAGCTGCTGGTCATCGACAGCGCGGGCAAGCTGCACGGGCTCATCACTATCAAGGATATCGAGAAGGCCCAGCAGCACCCTTATGCGGCGAAGGACGATCTCGGGCGCCTGCGTGTGGGCGCCGCAGTCGGCCCGAGCGCGGACATGCAGGCGCGCGTGGCGGGTTTGCTACACGCAGGGTGCGACGTCATCTGCATCGACACCGCGCACGGGCATTCCAGGTCGGTGCTCGACGCCGTGGCCGACGTGCGCAAGACCTTCCCCAAGGCCCAGATCATCGCGGGCAACGTGGCCACCGCCGAGGGTGCGTTGGCCCTGGCCAAGGCGGGCGCGGACGCGGTGAAGGTGGGCATGGGGCCGGGCTCCATCTGCACGACCCGGGTGGTGGCCGGCATCGGCGTGCCGCAAGTGACGGCGGTATCGGACTGCGCGCGCGCCCTGGCCAAGACCGACGTGCGCGTGGTTTCCGACGGCGGCATCAAGTATTCCGGCGACATGGTCAAGGCCATCGCGGCGGGTGCCAACACGGTCATGATCGGCAGTCTCTTCGCCGGCACCGACGAGGCGCCGGGCGAGATCATCTTGTACCAGGGGCGCAGCTACAAGCTCTACCGGGGCATGGGCTCGGTGGGCGCCATGCGCGCGGGCAGCAAGGATCGCTACTTCCAGGCCGAGGTCACCACCGAGGCGAAGCTGGTTCCCGAGGGCATCGAGGGTCGCGTTCCCTACCGCGGCAGCCTTTCGCAGTCGATCTACCAGCTCATCGGCGGCCTGCGCTCGGGCATGGGCTACTGCGGGTGCATGAACCTCGACGAGATGCGCACCAAGGCTCGTTTCATCAAGATCACCAGCTCGGGCCTACGCGAATCGCACGTGCACGACGTCATCATCACCAAGGAAGCGCCCAATTACCGCGTCGAGCAGTAAGGACACGATGTCGTCAGCCAAGCAAGTCATCCTCATCCTCGATTTTGGCTCGCAGTACACCCAGCTCATCGCGCGCCGGGTGCGCGAACAAAACGTGTATTCCGAAATCCATCCCTTCGACTTGCCGCTGGAGCGGATTCGTTCCATGCAGCCTGCCGGCATTATTCTGTCCGGTGGACCCTCGTCGGTCTACGACGAGGGCGCGCCGCGGATCTCCGCCGACATCTTCGGCCTCGGCGTACCGATCCTCGGCATCTGCTACGGGGTCCAGCTCACCAGCCTGCTCTTGGGTGGCAAGGTCGTGTCGGCAAGCCATCGCGAATACGGCCGGGCGTCCGTGCATCTGGAATCGGCGTCCGAGCTCTTTCATGGCTTCACGCCAGCCGAAGAGCTGGCCGTGTGGATGAGTCACGGCGACCGCGTGGAATCGCTGCCCGAGGGCTTTCGCCTGGTCGGCACCAGCCCGAACTGCCCCTTTGCCGCGGTGGAGGCCGTCGACCGAAAGTTTTGGGGCGTGCAGTTTCACCCCGAGGTCGTGCACACGCCGCGCGGAATGGAGATCCTGGGCAACTTCCTGTTCCGCATCTGCAAGTGTCAGCCCAGCTGGACCATGGCCAACTTCGTCGACGAGGCGGTGGCCACGGTCAAGCGCCAGGCTCCGAGCGGACGCGTGATCTGCGGCCTGTCGGGCGGCGTCGATTCGTCGGTGGCGGCCTCGCTGGTCCACAAGGCGGTGGGTGACCGGCTGACCTGCATTTTCGTCGACAACGGCCTCCTGCGAGCCCGTGAATCGGTGCAGGTCGAGGCCCTGTTTCGCGGCGCCTTCAAGATGAATCTGGTGGTGGTCGACGCCGCCGAGCGGTTTCTCTCCAAGCTGGCCGGTGTCGACGACCCCGAGCAGAAGCGCAAGATCATCGGGCGCGAGTTCATCGCCGTGTTCGACGAGGAGGCGCACAAGCTGGGTGGCGCGGATTACCTGGTGCAGGGAACCCTGTACCCGGACGTGATCGAATCCGTGTCCCACAAAGGCCCGTCGGCCACCATCAAGTCGCACCACAACGTGGGCGGCTTGCCCGAGAAGATGAAGCTCAAGCTCATCGAGCCCTTGCGCGAGCTGTTCAAGGACGAGGTGCGCGCGCTTGGCGCCGAGTGCGGGTTGCCCCACGACATGCTGTGGCGTCAGCCGTTTCCGGGCCCGGGGTTGGCGGTGCGCGTGCTCGGTCCGGTCAGCAAGGCGGCCTGCGAGGTCCTGCGTGCCGCCGACGTCATCATCGACGAGGAGATCCGCGCCGCCGGCCTCTACGAAAGCATCTGGCAGTCCTTCGGCGTGCTCCTGCCCGTTCGCACGGTCGGCGTCATGGGCGACGAGCGGACGTACGCCAATGTGCTGGCCATCCGGGCCGTGCACTCGCGTGACGGCATGACCGCCGATTGGGTGCCGCTGCCGCACGACCTGCTCGCCACCATCTCGTCGCGCATCGTGAACGAGGTGCGCGGGATCAATCGCGTGGTTTACGACATCTCGTCCAAGCCTCCGGCGACCATCGAATGGGAATAGCCCGGCTTACGCCGTTCCTGTTGCTGGTGTCGAGCGCGCTGGCGCAAGCCGGGGCGCCCAGTCCATTCCAGCGCCCCGTGGTCGACACCGAGGTCGACTGGAGCGCCGGTGTCATCACGGCTCAAGCCGGGGCTGCGGCGGACATCCGCATGCCTGGCCCGGCCGCGGCCCGCCCGGGCGCGGAAAGACGGGCGCGCGCGGCGGCCGAGACCAAGCTGCGGGCAGCCGTGCGCGAGCTGGGGCTCGACAAGGCATCCCAGACTGTGTCGGATCACGCGGCGGTTTCGAGAATCGAATATCAATCGAACGGCGGCGTAGTGCTTTGGCTGAGCGTCCGATTTGCCGACCTGGTGCCAGCCAGAACGGCGCCGAGGGCGCTTCACACCGCGAGCATGCCTTTCGAGATCGCGCCCACGCTGGTGGCAGGCGGCAAGGACGTGCGTGTGGCCGTGGCTACCTACCGCCCGGCTGTGGACCGTCCCAAGGACGCCTTGCCGGTTCGCCGCGACGGAAAGGGACGACTGGTCCTACCTGCGGGGCCGGCGGATCTGATCGATTCTCTCGCCGGATCCGCGGTTGTGATCTACCTTGAGAAAGCGCAACCATGAAAGCGTAACCAATGTCTGGACGAACCTGTCGCATCCTGATCTTGTTGGGCTTGCTCGCGCCGAGCCTCGCTCGCGCCCAGGAGCCGCAGCCGAGTGAAAGCGTCGTCCGCGCGGAGGCACCCGTCGTCGCAGGCAATGCCGTCAACGCCAAGAAGCGCGCCCTTTCGGACGCCTTTCGCCAGGTCACCGAGCGGGCGCTCGCCGAGATCGTGAAGCAGGGGGCGCCTTTGCCCTCGCCGCTGCCGCCCGGGGTGGTGCAGCTCAAGGCCTCGCTGGCGAGCTCGGCGCAGAGGTTCGTGCGCAGCTACCGGTTGATCGAGCAGGCGACCGAAGGCGGCATCCTGCACGTGATGGTCGAGGCGGACGTGGACACGGTCTTGTTGCGCCGGGAGCTGGACCGCGCCCGTGGCTCCGCGCAGGTCGCCGCCCCGACCGTCGCAAGGGCCCCGGTGGCGGGCTTCATGCTGCTGGCCGGAACGGCGCCCGCGCCTTCGCTGGTGGCGGCGGCGTTGACCGCAGCTGGCGTCCGGGTGCGCGTGGGCGCCGGGGCAGGCGAGGTGCAGCTCCTTGCTCTGGCCGCCAAGCAGAACGCCTACGCCCTGTTCGTCGCCGCGACCAGTGTCGACGAAGGCATGGTGCGCGGGACGACGCGCGTGTCGGTCAAATGTGCCCTGCGCTCGCGGCTATTCCGGGCCGGCGATCAGGCGGCGCGTGGCCCGGCCATCGATCGCACCGACGAGGACCGGGGCTTCGCCGCCGATGCGAACCTGGCCCGTACCGCTTGCTTGGAAAAGGTGTCGGGGCAAACGGCCCGCGCGCTGGTGTCTGCGCTACGCGCCCCCACGGTCAGCGCTCCGTTCGTGACGCTGCAGCTCGACATCGCCGATCCCGGCGCCATACCGACCTTGCTGCAGGCCCTCAAACGCATGGGCGCGGTGACTGCCACGGAGGTTCGTGACGTGGCCGCCAACCTGGCCGAGATCCGGGTCTTCACACGCATCGGTGGCGTGGCCCTCGGGCAGGTCCTTGTGCACGAGCTTGCCGGCAAGGTCACGGTCGTCCCCACGCAAACCACGAATGACTTGCTGGCGCTTCGCGTGCGTCCACTCGACTCGTCAGCCCTGGAGGAGAACCATTGAGATCATGAAAGCCTTGGTCATTTCCGTGGTGGCAATTCTGTCGTCTTTCGGCTGCGCCACGATGAGAACCGAAAGGGCGGCCTCGTTGCACGTCGAATGCAACGTCCCTGATGCGGCCGTGTTGCTGGACGACGATCTGGCGGGACGCGCGGCGGATCTGGTGAAGCACGAGAAGGTCATCCGTGCCGGCTTCTATCGGGTGGAAATCCGCTACCCTGGCTATTACTCCTATTTCACGGAGATCACGGTCCCCGAGGGCGGCGTGGCTGCGGTGAAGGCCGAGCTCCACCCCTTGCTGGACTAGGCGCGCATGGGCAAGGATTCGCGACAGCAACTGGTGGAAAGCCTCCGCGCCCAGCGGGGCAAGGCGATTCCCACGTCCGCGTTCGGTCGACTGCAGAAGACCGCCGGCGCGGTGGCACGGCTGGGTCTGGGCGCGCTGGCCGGCCGCCTGCGCGGCGAGGAATTCAACTTTGCTGCGCTGTCGCCCGAGGCGTTGACCAGGCTGATTGAGACGATGGGCGAGCTCAAGGGGGTTGCCATGAAGGCCGGGCAGATCCTGTCCTACGTCGATGGCTCGCTGTCGCCCGAGGCGCGGCGTCTCCTGTCGGTGTTGCAGGTCATGTCCCAGCCCACGGCTTTCGCGCTCGTCCAGCGCACCATCACGGAGGATCTGGGGGCGCGCGGCCGGGCCTTGCTGGCGCGGCTCGAACCGGAGGCGGCCTCCAGCGCCTCGATTGGTCAGGTCCATCGTGCGCTTCTCGAGGACGGCAGGCGCGTGGCCGTCAAGGTCCGGCATCCCGGCATCGCGGAGGCGATTCGCGCGGACTTCAAGACCGCCGCGGTCGGCAGCTTCTTCGCCCATCTCGCCTTTTCCGGCGCCAACGTCGAGGACTTCGTGGCCGAGGCCGAGGCGCGTTTTCTCGAGGAGTGCGACTATGCGCTGGAGGCGCGCCGGCAGATCCGCTTTGGCGAGATCTACGCCGGGCATGCCTCCATCGCGATTCCCGCCGTCCATCGCGATCTGTGCGGGCCACGGGTTCTGACTTCCACCTGGCATGACGGCGCCGGTCTGGAGGCCTTTCTTGGTTCGGCGAGCTACGCCGCCGAACGGGTACGTGCGGCCCGCGCGCTCTATGAATTCTACGTCGGCACCCTGTACCGCCACGGCCTGTTCAACGCCGATCCCCACCCGGGCAACCTGCTTTTCGCTCCCGATGGCCGCGTGACCATTCTCGATCACGGCTGCGTGCGCGAATTCGATCCCGACGTCGTGACCTGGCTCGCGCGGCTGTCACGGGCCGTTCGCGCGGACAATCCGCAGGAGATTCAGACCGCGCTGGTCGCCATCGGCATGCTCGAGCCCACGCGTGATTTCGCCGTCACGCGGGCGATATTGCGCGGGTTCTACGCGCCCCTGCTCGAACCCGGACGGCACAGGGTCGAGCCCGATCAGGCCATTTCCATGGCGCAGGTCGCGAAGCTAAAGAAGAGCCTCCTGCGCATGCATCTGCCGAGCAAGCTGATGTTCCTGTTCCGCATTCGCATTGGCCTCTACGCCGTGCTGGCGCAAATTGGCGCCAAGCTGGATTGGATCGAGCTCGAAGAAGAGCTGGCCGATCCGGCCGCCGGCTAGCGGTAGCGGAAACCAACCACAGAGGGAACAGGGAGCGCAGAGGTTGCGGAGGAAGAAAGGGTTAGAAACGCAGTGAGGTCACAGTCGGCCACGGCCACCCTTCATTGCCCTGCCGGGCGAGAGACCCAGTTGGAACACAGCTTTTGCCCATACCCCCTGTTACGCCATTGCGCTTGCCGCGCTCTTGGCGCTTTTCCCGGCATTGACAGGTCCGCGCGCTGGCGCAAGCATGCGCCCATGGGGTGCATAGGCAAAGAAGCGTTCGGCGAGCGGCAACGGAAGCCAACCACAGAGGGCACGGGGCGCACAGAGGTTGCGAAGGAAGAAAGTGCTCAGCGCCTGGCTAGATCCCACCCCCCTTCCTTTTCGGCCTTTGCGCCCTCTGTGCTCTCTGGGGTGAAGAATCCGGGTCTACTTCCATGAAACGCTTCGCTCTCACCCTCGCGTTCGTGGCCGGTGCCTGCGCCAAGCAACCGCGGAGCATGGCCGAGACCAAGACGGCTGCACCGCCGGCGCCTGCCAAGGCGGCTCCCGTCGCGGAGACCAAGCGCATCCGCAGCGCACAGGTCGCGGGATCGTGGTACCCAGGAGACAAGGAGCACCTCGCCCCTTACATCGACGAGATGCTCGACGAGGCCAAGCCACCCAAGCTCGACGGCAAGATCATGGCGCTGATCTCGCCGCACGCGGGCTACCGCTTCTCGGGCAAGGCGGCTGCGACAGGCTACGCGCTCCTGCGCGGACAGGACATTCGGCGGGTGATCGTGCTGGCGATTTCCCACCACCTGCCATTCCGCGGGGCCTCCATCCCGGACGTCACGCATTTCGAAACCCCGCTCGGGCTCATTCCCCTCGACAGCGCGGCCGTGGCGCGCCTGCGCCGCAGCCCGGTGGTCGGTGATGTCGAGCGAGCCGAGAGCGGGGAACATTCCCTGGAGATGCAACTGCCCTTCCTCCAGCGCGTCTTGCCGAGCTTCAGCCTGGTGCCGATCCTGGTCGGAGAAATGCGCGACGCGGACTACACCGAGCTGGCCAATGTCTTGGCCGAGATCGTCGACGCGCACACGCTGGTCGTGGCTTCCAGCGATTTCACCCACCGGGGAGAAAACTACGGCTACGAGGTCCCGGAGGGCAAAGGAACGCTTCAGGAACGACTTGCCCGCGTGGACGACGGGTCCGTCGAGCAAATCCTCAAGCTGCGACGACGTGGTCTGCTCGACCACGCGGACCGAACCGGCACGACCATCTGCGGGCTGCATCCCATCGCGCTCTTGCTGGAATTGCTCTCGAAATTTGCCGGCGTGCGCGGGCAGGTCGTCAGTCGTTACACCTCGGGCGACGTGACCTCCGATTGGTCGAGCAGCGTGACATACGTCGATGTGGCGTTCACGGGGAAATGGCCCGAGAATTCCAAACTGGAAGCGGCCAGGGTAGGGGGAGAGAAAATGTTTCCACTCAGCGACGAAGATCGGACGACTCTGTTGCGATTGGCACGGGCCTCGCTCGAGGCGTCCGTACACAAAGGCGCCTTCGATCCGTCGGTCAAGAAGGCGGTTCCCGTAACGCCGTCTCTCGAACGCAAGGCCGGCGCCTTCGTCACCCTGAAGTGCAAGATGAACGACGAGGGGCGCTGCGTGGGGCGCGGGGACGATTTGCGCGGGTGCATCGGCACCATCGAGCCCACGGACTCCGTGTACGACACCGTGGCCACGCGCGCGGTCAGCGCGGCGCTGGAGGACACGCGTTTCCCGCACACGGTCAGCGTGCCCGAATTGCCCTTCATCACCATCGAGATATCGGTGTTGACGCCGCCGGTGCCGGTGAAGAGCGTCGAGGAAATCGTCATCGGGAAACACGGAATCATCCTCAGCTCGGGCTGGAATCGTGCCACCTTCCTGCCGCAGGTCGCGCCCGAGCAGGGCTGGGATCGCGAGACCACGTTGCGCCACCTGGCGCGCAAGGCCGGGCTCGGCGAAGACGCATGGAAAAAGGCGGAATATCAGGTCTACGATGCCATTGTTTTCGGCGAAGACGAGCACCGCTAGCCCGCATGATTCACCACGATAGGATTGCCGACGGGAATGCCCAAACGGAGCGTTCCCTGCACACCGAAGAGTGGCGGGCTAGCTCGATTGTCATGGGAACCCTGGGAGGGTTCCCAAACCCTCCCGCGTGCTTCGCTGCCGGCAAAGCCGGCAGCGAAGCACGCGTTTGCTAGCCCGCACGGGATATCGTACTGGCGCGACTCGTGAATAATGCGGGCTAGCGGGAACGCGCGCTATACTCCAGGCGTGGCTGAGGACGCGAACAGACCGGATCGCCGTCGCTTCTTGCAGACCTTGGGCGCGGGCGCCTTGGCGGTCACGGGTTGCAGCTCGTCGTGCGCCGGCTCGCACACGGCTCGGGTGCAAACCACGACCTTCGCGTGCAAGACGGAAGCCGTGCTCGCGAAGCTGCCGCCGAGCAAGCCGCGCGTGGTGGTGGTGCGAACCAAGAAAGCTCTCAGCGATGGCTACGATGCGGATCGCGGAGCCCTGCGCGCCATGCTTGATGCCGGTTTGGTGGCGTTGTCGGGGGAGAAGAATGGCAGCGCTGCTCTTTCCCGATACTTTCGTCCGGGCGAGCGCGTCGGCCTGAAGATCAACGGCCTGGCTGGCCGCAAGGCCGCCACCCATGTCGAGCTGGTGGACGAATTGTCCGTCCTGCTTGGCAAGGCCGGCATCGAAGGACGCCAGCAGATCGTATTCGATCGTTTCGCGCGGGATCTCGAGGCGTCCGGCTTTTCCACACAGGCGCACGGCTATCGCTGCATCGGCAACGACGAGGCCGGGCACGAGGAGGAATTGGTGCAAATGCCGTCCTCGGCGTCGCGCCTCTCCCGCGTGCTCACGACCCAGGTGGACGCCGTGCTCAATCTTCCCATCCTCAAGCAGCACATGCTGGCGGGCGTAACCGGTGCGCTCAAGAACAATTTCGGCTGTATTCACAATCCCAACAAAATGCATCTCGACAACTGCGATCCCTACATCGCCGAGGTCAACGCGGTGCCGGCCGTGCGCGACAAGCAGCGATTGGTCATCATGGACGCGCTCCGGCCGGTGATCGACAACGGTCCATCGTATCAGCCCGGCATGGCCGAGGTCGCGAATACGATGCTCTTTGCCACCGATCTCGTCGCGATCGACACGGTCGGGCTGGGCATCGTGGAAGAGCTGCGCGCCAAGCGCGACCTGCCATCCCTTGCCAAGGCCGGAATGGCGCCGACCTACCTCGCCACCGCGAGCAAGATGGGACTTGGCGTGTGCGACCGTGCGGGCATCGAGATCGTGACCATCGAGGTTTAGAGATGGTGTCGAGACGAGACTTTTTCATTTCCTGCGGTGGCGCAGGCTGCGCGTTGGCCGCGGGTCTTTCGGCAAGCAGCGTGCTTGTTCCGACGAGGCGGGCCTTCGCGGGCAGCACGCCGCGCGCCTTTCCCGCGCGCTTTTGGAAGAAGCTGCCGGAAAAGCGTATCGAGTGCGGGCTTTGCCCCAAGCACTGCAAGGTCGAGGACCGCGAGCGCGGCTTCTGCGGCGTGCGTGAGAACCACGACGGCGAATACATGACCCTGGTGTGGGGCCAACCTTGCGCCGTGCACGTGGATCCCATCGAGAAGAAGCCACTCTTTCACTTTCTGCCGGGCAGTAGCGCCTTCTCCATCGCCACCGCGGGCTGCAACCTGGAGTGCAAGTGCTGCCAGAACTGGGACATCTCGCAGTCGAAGCCCGAAGACGTCGACTTTCGCTTCATGCCGCCCGACGAGGTCGTGCGCGAGGCCAAGGTTTACGACGCGTGTGTGACCTTTACCTATTCCGAGCCCATCGTCTTTCTGGAATACTGCATCGACACCGCCAAGGCCGCCCAGAAGGCCGGGGTGCGCGCCACCATGGTCACGGGCGGCTCGGGCGAGGCCGAGCCCATGAAGGAGGCGCTGCAGTACCTCGACGCCGTGAAGGTCGACCTCAAGGGCTTCACCGAGGACTACTACCAACGCCTGTGCAAGGGAAAGCTCAAACCGGTGCTCGACACCATCGAGGTCATTCGCGCCAGCGGCGTGTGGCTGGAGCTGGTCCACCTGTGCGTGCCCGGCCAGAACGATAGCGAGCCCGAGATCCTGGCCATGTGCCGCTGGGTGAAGACCCACCTGGGGGCCGACGTGCCGGTGCACTTCACGCGTTTTCACCCGGAATACCAGATGAAGAACGTGCCCCCCACGCCCAACGCCACCCTGGTCCGCTGCCGCGAGATCGGCCTGGCCGAGGGGCTGCACTTCGTCTACACCGGCAACGTGCCTGGCCTGGCTGGAGAGGATACGTCCTGTCCGAAATGCGGCAAAGTCGTGGTCGAGCGGCAGGGTTTCGAGCCTCGAGGAGGTGCATCTGAAGGCCGGCCGCTGCGCTTTCTGTGGCACTGTCATCCCCGGAGTATGGAGTTAGTCGCCACTTCCGGGGCTGTCCGCCGCGCCGTCACGGTCGCTGTCTCGGCCGCGGGGGCCGCGTCGCTGCTGGCGCAGGTGGTTCTGCTGCGCGAGATCCTCGCTTCTTCGCAAGGCAACGAGCTCGTGCTGGGCATCGTGCTCGCGTTGTGGCTGCTGCTCGTGGGGCTGGCGAGCGCGGTCGGTGGGCGAATCCTGCGGCGGCCGGAACAAGCTGCGCGGTGGCTGGGGCGCTTGCTGATGGCGGCGCCGCTGCTCCTTCTCGGCTCGCTGTGGCTGACCCGCTGGGCGGGACCGTCGGCGCTGGGGCAGACACCGTCCATCTTGGTTCTGGTGGGCGTGGCGGTCGTCGCTCTGGCCCCCGCGTGTCTTCTTGGCGGGTTGTGCTTCGCTTGGGCACTGGCGGCGCTTCCCGGGCGGGGACGCGCCGCGGGCCTCTACGGCGCGGAAACCCTGGGCTCGGCCGCGGCCGGAGTGTTGTTTCATTTCTTGCTCGCTGACCGGCTTTCCAGCGCGTGGATCGTATTCATCGCTGGGGCCGGCTGTGGGGCGGCGAGCCTTCCCCTGGCCTGCGGGCGCAAATGGCTCGGCGCCACGATGGGTGTGGCCGTGGTAGCCCTGTCGGCGGTCGCCTGCCCGTCGATCTCCACGGCCCTCGCCACGGCCCGCTTCCCGGGCGAACGGATCCTTTCCCTCCGGCCCTCACGTTACGGACTTTTGGCCGTTGTCGAGCGCGGCGGGCAGCGGGTGTTCTTTCACGACGGCGAGCTCCTGTTCACCAGCGAGGACGAAATTGCCGCCGAGGAAAGCACGCACCTGCCTCTGCTTCTGCACCCGAATCCGCGACGGATCTTGCTCGTGGGCGGCGGTCTCGGTGGCGGTCTCGTCGAGGCGCTCAAGCACAAGCCCGACCGCATCGACTACGTGGAGATGGATCCGGGCGTGTTTCCGCTGGCGCGCAGGTTCGCCGACGAGGCAACGCGGGCCGCGCTCGGGGATCCCCGCGTTCACGCGATGGCGACGGATGCACGGCGGTGGCTACGCGAATCGGTCGGCCGCTACGACGTCATCGTCATCAACCTGCCGATCCCCGAGAACGCGCTCCTGGCACGCCTGCTCAGCCGCGAATGCTTCGAGGACGCCCGTCGAGTCCTCGCCCCAGGTGGAATCTTGGCCCTGGCCACCCCCGGATCGGATGCTTACCTTGACGCTGGCGCCAGACAACGGCACGCCTCGCTCCTGGCCGCGCTCGGCGCCGTCTTCCCCGCCGTGGGCGTGGCACCCGGCGGCCAGACCATCCTGTGGGCGGCCGAGAAGGATGTGGATGCCCGGCCGACCGTGCTGGCGGCGCGGCTTGTGCAACGCGGGCTTCACCTCGCGCAAGTCGGGAAGACCTGGCTTTTCGATCGCTTGCTGCCCTTTCACGCCGAGGACTACCGCCGGGCGGTGGCGACGGCCCTTCCCGTCGAGAATCGCGACTTTCGTCCCGTGGTTTATCTCTTCGGTCTCATCGAGACCTTGCAGCGATACTCGCAGCCGGTCGCCCGATCCACGCTCGTGCTCGCGCGCGCGAGGTGGACGCCCTGGGTGCTCTTGGCCGTTGTGCTCGGCGGGGCGGCGCTGTTTGTCGTGCTCCGGCGCGGCCAACCTGCCCCCGCCTTCGCCGTGGCGGCCGCGGGGGCCGCGGGAATGGCCTTGCAGCTGGTCTTGCTCCTCGCCTTTCAAGCCCTGCGGGGAAGCCTCTACCATGCCATGGGCGGGCTCATCGCCGGCTTCATGGCCGGTATGGGCGCCGGCGCGCTGGCAGCAGGGCGATTGGTCGATCGGCCGCACGTGCTCGCCCGTGCCTGCGCAGGGGCGGCGGGAGCGGGGCTGCTGGCCCTTTTGGCCATCGAGCTTGGACGTGTGTTTCCCGATTGGAGCGCCGCCATGATCATCGTCGCGACCCTCGTGGTCGGCGCCGGCACGGGCGCGGTCTATCCCGTGGCCGTGCACGTGGCCGCGCTTCCGAGCGCGGCTTCGCGGCTCTATGCCTGGGATCTCGCGGGCGCATCCATCGCCGCAGCGTTTGTCACGCTGGTGGCCATTCCGCTGCTCGGGTTGGCCCAGGTCGCGCTGCTCTCCTCGGCCGTTTGCGCGGCGGCGGCGGTGGCAAATCTCGAATCAGCTTGAAGGTAGCCGCCAGGCGCCTTCGTGCTTGGCCATCCATGAGAGCACGGATTCGAAGGCATCTCCGACATCCGCCGCCATCAGGCTGGGAGAGACGTAGCGCAGGCCTTTGTCCTCTGTCGAACGATGGAAGACGCTGCGGTCGTTCGGTTTCACCAGGACGACGTTGCCGACGTCATCGGCTGCCTGCAGCTTGAACTGGGCTGCCGCTTCCTCGACGTCGTCGACGTACAACACCGCCACCTCCGGGTGAGCGCGTGCGGCGAGCCTGGCGAAGGCGAGCTCGCCGGTCAGGGCGTGCAGGAAGCCGCTTCGACCCAGGCGGGCCAGAAGGTCGGGGACGCCGCGCGGGCATCGATGACGGGTCTCGGCCCCGCGCGACCGCAAGGGGGCGTCCAGCGACCAGCGCCGGAGCACCTCCGGCCAGTCGACGGTTTCAATCTTGCCACGCGGCTTGCGGAGAAGCAGCCCGGCGTCCGCCAGGAAGGCCACCACGCGTGAAGCGCAGCTTGTCTCCACGCTGGCCTTCTCGGCCAGCGCGCCGAGCGCGTAGGGCGGTGACAGATCGATCAGGGCGCGCACCACCCGTCCAGCCATTTCCCCGCTCAGGGAGCGCAAGGCGCGCTCGCCGCCGACTGCCGTGCTGGTGCCATCACGCTCGATGCAGAGGTCGATGTCGGCAAGCCCAATCTGGACGTTGCCGGTCAAATCCCAGTGGCCGATGCCGAAGCCGCGCAGCCGTTCCCTGACCACGGGGGATAGGTAGCTCGACACCAGCAGCACCGGATTGCGCGTGCGCGCGGCGCTGGCGGCGATGGCGCCCAGGTCGCGCGATTCGACCCGGCGACGGGCCAGCACCAAGCAGGTGACCTTGCCCCGCGCGGGATCGCGCACGAGGATCCATTCGCCGACCTCGCTCTGGCGTTTGTTCAGGCTCGATGGTGCCAGCGCGTAGCCCTTGGGCAAGAGGTTGGCCAGGACCGCGAGGCCTTCGCGCAGCAGCGTGTCGGTGGCGCCCGGCATGGAGCTCGAATCGTAGGGGCGCCGCAGCCCAAGCTCAAGAGCAAGTTGGCTCAGAACCAGTAGCCACTCCCGGCCTGCAAACCGAAGAAACGTGAATGGACTTCCACATCGGCGGACTCGCCCGTGGTCGGGCTTTGTACCGTGTTGTTCTGGAAGCCCCATTGGTACGCGCCGCGGAAATCGAGGAAGCCGTGCTGCCCCAGAGCCCAGATCAAGCCGAAGCCGGTCTGGAAGATGAAGCCGTGGGCGGTGCCGGGATCGGCGTAGACGTTGACCAAGTTGGAGGCAAACAAGAGCGAATAGCCAGGGGCTGCGAACACCAGCAAGCGGAGTCGGCGGGCCGCGGGAACGGTCACCCCGAGCTGGGGAAGAAAATCGACTTCGCGTCCGGTGCCGCCGAAGAGGTTGTTGTTCGAAGACGAGGCGGGGCCGCCGAAATTCCACTTGACCGAAGGCAGGAACTGCACCGCGAAGGCCAGGTAGAGGTAGCGATGCAGGTCGAATTGCACGAACGGAACGACGCCGGCGGTCCCGGCGGTACTGCCCGAGTAGGCCAGGAGGGGTTCGCCTTTGTCGTCGATGAGGCTGTAGGACAGCGTTCCTTGCGGCATGAGAACGAGGGCAGCGCCGATTCGCAACCTGCCGCCCGGCAGTGGGGAGGGCGCCGGTTCGGCAACGACCGGCGGCCGGTAACCGGCGGCTGGCCCGTAGGCTGGGGGATAGGTCGGGTAGGGCGACGCATAGGGTGAGTAGCCCTGCGGGTAGGTCGGGTATCCGGGAGCGTAAGGAGAAGGGGCAGGATAGCCATACGCGGGCGAATAGGGATAACCAGGCGGATAGGGATAAGCGGGTGGATAGGGATAGGACGGCTGCGCCGCGCCCGCGGCAGGCGGCAGAGTCTGGGCGGGTGGCGGCTGTTGCGGGCCTGGACTACCTGGCATGGCATTGGGCGAGGCGGTGGGAGCCGGAGTTGTCGCTCCGGCGGTGGGGGCGCCTTGCGCGAACGCTGGCCCAGCCAAGAAACACAGCGCCGCCACCGCGACCAGGGGGCGTCTCATGGTTGCACCTTCTGCAGGAGCGCATAGTGGGCAATTCTCGCTCGCATGACGTCCAAGCCACTTTAGCAGCCGTGCGTAAAAGTCTCTACCGTCCTCACCAGGGGGTGACAGGCCGGGGTTTGTTAGGCAGGATGGGTGGACTCATGAGTGACGACGTTCTTCGCATAGGCATGCCCGCGGGGTCGCTGGCCGATCCCAACCGCGGTGGCAATCTCGTTCAGCTACTCGAACAGTCGGGTTTTCGCACCTCGGGCTACCAGTCCGGGGGACCGAGCAAGTTCGCGACGGTCAACTTCCTTTACGGGTGGGACGGCCGGCCGCAGGAGTTCGCCACCCAGCTCGGCATCGGCGAGCTGGATGTGGCCATCGCGGGCGACGACTGGATTCGCGAGCGCGTCCTCGAGCTCAAGTACGAGTACGGCCGGGACATCGAGCTGTGCCGGGTGATGTCGCTCAAGCGCGGCAGCGTGCGCCTGGTGGGCATCGTGAAGCCGGACAAGGAATTTCCGGGTGCGGTGGAATTCTTCAAGGATTTGGCCGGCCGCAAGCCGCTCATCACGGCGGTGGCCGAGATGCCGTACCTGGCCCTGGAATGGATCGGCCGCCGTCTCAAGGACGCCGGCGTGGACAAGGCGTTCGCCAATTTCTCGGTGCAGAAGTACTCGACGCCGCCGAAGATCGACGCCGGCATCGTCATCTACGAAACCTGGGGCAAGACCGAGGCCAAGGTGAAGAACGGAGGCGCCGATCTGGGCCTGGAGATCACCCAGAGCGGAAGCGCCATCAAGAACTATGGCCTGCGCATCATCGACGAGGTCATGGAATCGGGCACGTCCATCTGGGTGAACCCCAAGATTCGCGACGACAAGCGCAAGTACGAGCTTCTGCGGATGTTCCTCCTCAACCTGCATGGCGCCATCAACGCCGAGAACAAAGTGCTGCTCTTGTTCAATGTTCCGGTCTCGAACGCGGCCGAGGTCGAGGCGTACCTCGTGCGCAACAATCTGTTCGCCGACGAGCCCAGCCGCATCAGCGGCAAATCGTACACCGAGTACAGCATCGAAGTGGATACGGCCAGCTCCAAGCTGCCGCTGGCCCAGATTCGCTACGAGCTGGCCGTGATGGGGGCGCGGGGCATCGACACGGTCCCGCTCACTTCCTCCATCCCCGCTATCGGTGTCATCGACACGTGGTAGGGCGCTACGGGTACTGCCATAGGGTGCTACAGGCGTTCGGACCACCGCACGACGAGCAATAATAGCCGATGTCAGGCGGGGGGACCTGCGAATTCACCCAATCGTCGCAGGCAGATCCGTAGAACGTGATGCTCGTGTTGTTGAAGTTTGAATACGACCATCCGTTCGGATTGCTTCCATCGGCCTGCTGAATCGATTCGCCGTCGATGTTCACCGTAAGCTGCGTGTTGGGCGGAATGGAGGTGGAGGTCATGGTGCAAGACGCTCTTGCGATGGTCTTGAAGAGGTCGTCGAGATTGCTGCCGAGCTCACTGGTGCTGCTTGGCGTATACAGGGAGTCCGTGATGTCGGACTGACCCGAGGGTGTCCGACTGAGCCCGGACAGACACGACCCCGGAGCGGGTTGATAACCCAGGCTGAGCACGATGATACTTACGCCGAGGTTGCCGAGATCGCTAGCGGCGCTGAGGGCAGAGGAACACACGTCGTGGCTCTCGGAAGCGCAGGATGGTTCCGACGAAGTCACCAGCAGAATGTATGGGGCGCCGGTGGAAGGAGACGGGGACTTCGCCTTGTCTTTGTAGTACTCCCTCAACGTTGCAAGCGCTTGATAGGATGGCGAGTCCGAGCCCGAGGAGGGGCAAGATGATGCGCCATGTGGGTCGATACACTGGATGCTGCTCTCCATCTGCGGAGAATCCAGGAGCGTCGGCTCGGGACTCACCATGCCGGCGCAACAACTTCCCGACTGACACTGCTGCTCCGAGGGATTGCCAGGGAATTGCTCGAAACCAAACTTGATTGTTGCTTGGTAGTGGGATATCGCTTCAACCAAGGCTTTCTGCGCGGCCACCTGTCTCGTGTCCGTGCCGAAGTACGACTGCATGGACGCAGACCGGTCCAATGCAATCAAGATCTGCGGATACTTGGGCGTGAAGGTCATGGGCCAGTACTGCTTACCGGCGCAGAAGGCGTCAGGCCCGAGTCCCGCAGCATCCTTCGGAAAATCGGTCGACAAGCCAGCATCGCGTACATCATCCAGGGTAAGATGGTCAACGCATGCCGCAAGGGCGAGCGCGAGTGCCACAACACCGGCGCGCCGGAGCATGGGCCTCACCTTCGATCGGAGGCTGTCTCCGCGGCGCGCAGGCGTTCCGCCAGCCTTTGCACGTCGAGACGGCGCTCGCTGCTCGGGTGCCTTGCGATGAAGGCGTCGGCCTCGGCCAGGGCTGCGCGAACGTCGCCCAGTTGCGAAAGCGTATCGACGATCGATAGATCGGTTTCGGTGCGCAGGAGCCCGGACGGGAATCGGGTACGATATTTGTCCCATAGTGCAACCGCCTGGCGCGGACGGTTGAGATTGTAGCGCGTAACCCGAGCAAGCTCATAGGCCGCGTTTTCCGCCGCCGGGCCGCTTCCCTGGGAAGCTCGCGCGAGGATCTCCACCGCCCTGTTCGCGTCCCCGGCCTGCAACGCGGCCTGGGCTTCTTGCAAGCCGCGGGAGGTTGGAATAGCCGGCTTGGCGGCAGGCGCGACCAGCGCTTGCGGTCTTTCAGCCGGCAGCGAGGCAGCCTGCATCGACGGCGTCTCGTCGGGGTAGAGCGGGCCGTTCCATGCGTCGCCCGCCACCAGTCGGGTCGCGTGGGAACCTCGCCAGACCTCGACCACGCCCTCGGTCACCTCGACACCGACCGTGCGGCCAACCACGCGCACCTCGAACTTGGTACCGACGACGGTAACCACATAGGGACCCGCGGTCACCGAGAAGCGCCAGCCCGGTGGCTGGTGGGGAACCGACAACCGCGCGCTTCCCTGTTCAACCGAAGGCCGGTGTTGGTCGTCCCAAGTAATGGCCGAATTCTCTGCCAGGTCGGCCACGGCACCACCGCCCAGGGCTACGCGGACGTGCTCGCCTTTGCGCGTGCTCACGACGTGACCGGGCACCCGTTCGACCTCGAGGAGCGCGGCCTGCGGCTCTGCGCCGGGCTCCGCCTTTGCGGCGGGCGCCAACGGGAGGACCGGCGCCGGGGTCATGGAGCCCTTCGCCACCAGACCCGATGAGGAACCTGACCCGAGCCACAGCTGTCGCAGGTGGGGATAGGCAACCACGCCGGCCGCAACAAGCACAACCGCCGCGGCGCTTGCGAACACCAGGCGACCGAAGGAACGAGGCTGCGGAGCTTCCAGGCACTCGGAAACCTTGGCCCACACGCGGCGATGGGTGATCTCGTCGCCGGTTCGCATCGAGGCCTGGTCCAAGCCCTCGCGCAGGATACGTTCCGCTTCATCGTGCGATTCTTCCAGCCACTTCATGGCACCATTCTCCTTGCCGCCTTCACCATTTCCGAACGGGCGTGATGCAGCCGGGACCAGACGGTGTTCTCCGGACAACCAACAACGTCCGAGATCTCCTTGGCCGAGAGTCCTTCGATCTCGAACAAGACCAAGACGGTTCGCTTCTTGGGCGGGAGCTTGGCCAGCATACGATCGAGTGTCGCAATCTGTGTCGAGCGCTCCGAAGGGTCGACGAGAACCGTCGGTTTCTCCTTCAGCATCGTCAAACGCATGGTTTCACGCGTTCTTCGCCGCCGACCGAGGCGAATCGCGTGGCGAGCGGCGATGCGGTAGATCCAGGTGGAAAGCTGCGCCTCACCGCGGAAGTGCCGCAGGCTGCGGAAGACGGCGATGAAGATATCCTGCGCTGCGTCTTCGCGTTCATCTGCGGGAACCCCGAGGGCGGACGCGAAGCGGTGCACCAGCGGGGCATACCGGTCGTAGAGGCTCCGCCAAGCGGTCATGTCCCCTGCACGGCACGACCTTACGAGCTCTACGTCTGCGAGGGATGATGGCGTCGCCGATGGGGTCTGACTCTGCTGCGTTTGTCCCATGGTTGCCTTTGACCTATTAGAGCCCCAATGACCCTTTCTTCATCATTCCACATCGCCACCTCAGAACCAAACACCAACGCCAAAGGCCAAGGTCAAGTAGGCTGGTGGGGCCTCGAAGAGCGGGGTGTTTGAGCCGCTCTGCGCCACGATTCTTTGTCGCACGAGCGCAATGCACCCAGCCAGATCGGCTCTGGCGAAGAAGTGCTCCCTCCAAAAGTATTGATAGCCGGTCCGCAATCCGGCCGCCCAGGCGAATCGGATTTCGCGCCTGAGCTGGGCATTGGCATCCGCGTCCCGCCAGTCCAGCCAAACCATTTCGAGGGAGCCTTGCGGACCCGCGTAAAGTTTGCCGCGCCAGATAGGCCAGGCAAGGAGGACAGAGAGATCGGCCCCCGACCGCACGGCCGTTGCGCTGCCGGAGCCATTTTCGTACACCCACTTCCGATCCGATGCGATGCCAACCACGCCAGCCGAGACGTCTATCCACGGCCGTCCGCCGGCCAGCACGAGGTTGGTCAGGGCCGCTCCTCCTACCAACTTGAATTCGTTCCCGCCCAGATCGGCCGCGCTGCCAGGTATCCGTCGGCCGGCGGTCACCGATAAGGTTAATCCCGGTGGCACGGGGTTGGGAGCGGGCAGCTTGGGCTTCGTGGCAGGAGGAAGTGGCGGCGGAGGTGGTGGCGGAGGTGGAGGTGCTGCCGGGGGAGGCGGCGGTTTGCGCTCCGGCAGCGTGGGCAAGTCGACTTCTTCGAAATAGCGATCGACGATGAAAGCAACCGTGTCGGCAAGCGCGGCGCAGTCACGCGCCCGGTCGCCGACTGGCAGGGGCAGCACGCGATACAGCTTCACCAGTCCAGCTTTGTCGACGAGGGACAGGCTCGTCTCGCCGGTGACGAGGGGAGGTGAGAGAATCAGGGTGAGTGGATTGGCAGACCCTGCCTCGGGACGTGGTGCAACCAGCCTGGGTGCGTGGCTTTCGAGTGCGGCCTGGACCTGGGCGGAGGAAGGACAACGATCCCCCGCACCGGGAGCCACCGTAACAAGGGCTGCCTGGACGAGACCGACCATGATGATCGCGTGCACTGGGGACATTGTAACCGCGCTCGCGCCCGGCGCCCAATAGCGCGTGTTCAGGCTCCGGGGGAGGATTCGGTTGACCCGGGCTTGCGGCTAGGCAGTAAGATGCCCCCATGAAACGCAGAATGACCTCCGTTTCGCTGGTTTTCGTTGTCTGCCTGGTCTGCCTGGCCTCCCTGCTTGGCCCGTCCGCCATGGCCGCGCCCAAGCAGCTCAAGCCATCGGGCAAGGTCACTTCCACCGAGGGACTCCTTCACGACGCCTTCGCGTTCGACGAGACCGGCCGCAAGCTGGCCACCATCCAGTTCACCGCCAGGGGCTCGGTGCAGCTTCTCGTGGGCCCGCCCGGGGGCAAGCCACGCATCACGGACATTTCCAGCTTCACCTCCTCCCCGGAAAAGATCCTGGGCTTGTCCGGATACTGGTTCTTGGTATCGAACGAGGGGCGCCGTCGTGCCGCCATCATCGACCCCAGCGGGCGCATCCGGCACACCACCCAGTCCTTCGACGACTGCGAGGTCTCCATGTCGCCCAAGGCCTTCGTTGCGTTCTCGGAGAAGAACGAACCCGCGGGCAAGCGCCGCTTCACCATCCAGGCCTACAAGCCCGATGGCGGAACGCTCATGCTTGCCGATATGGTGATCGAAGGTGATGGCAATGTCGTGGGGGCCGGCGGTGTCACGTTTCTGGGGTTCACCAACAGCCATTTTTCGGCCATGGTCGAACGGCCAGGCGCCTACAACCGCAAGACCGACGTGCGCCAGCCGCCCCAATTTGCCATCCTGGACGTCAAGAGCAACAAGGTCGGCCCAGGCAAGACGCCGCCCAAGCTCGCCAATTTCCTCGACTACGTTCGCAAGCGAGGGGAGAAGCCCGGCCTGCCCGCCGTCATCGTGCTGGCCGAGGGCCGGCAAGGGTACGAGCTGGTCGGCCCCGGCGAGAAGGTGCGGACGCTCAACCTCACCGTGCCCGTGCAGGATTACGATCCCACGACGCTGCAACAGCGCTGGATCGGAAATCGGGTGGTGTTCTCGCTGCTGGCCGACCGACCGGGGCGTAAGAAGGGCGACATGAACGAAGAAAAGCGTTTCGCGCTCGACTTCTTCAGCCTGGATCCCGCCAGCGCGAAGGTGACCGTAATCGGCGAGGTCGGGCTGCCGAGCAGGCAACCCTATCCGTGGTCGGCTGGCGGGAACAAGATCGCGGTCCAGCGCAAGACCGAGGACGGCAACAAAGAGATTCTCATCTATTCTCGTTGACCAGTCTCGCCGACCAGGCGCCCGGCCTCGGCGGTCGAGCGCAGCACGCAGTCTTCGATGGCAAGGCCTCCGAAGAAGTTGCCGGTGATGTACACACGCGATTCGGCGATGCCCCGATCGATGGCGCGCACGATGTCCGCGTGCCCAAGTCCGGGCGAGGGGAGGGAGGTCTCATGTTCCGCGATGTGGGCAAAGGACTTGCGGTTTGCGCCCGTGATGGCGGCGATGCGGTCCAGCCGTTCGTCGAGGGTGAGACCGGTGCGAAAGTGGAAGGCCAGGGCACGGAAACAATCGTCGGGGACGACGTCGCGGCTGACCGCCGAAAAGAAGACATCGTCGAAGGGAACCAAGCCGGCGAGGCGCGGGAAGGTCAGATCCTTCTTGGCGAACGTCACCCCGGTCGAGACGATGGCTGCGGTGGAAACCCGTGCCAGCGCAGCCGCCGCTTCAGGCAAGAGCGGCGAGAGCAGGCGTGCTGCGACCACGGGCGGTAGCGCAAGGAACACGTTGCGGACAATTGCGGTGTCGCCATCCGCCAAGGTGACGGCGAAGCCCTGCTCGGCACGGGCCAGGGCCCGCGCGCCCGCGTTCACCCGCAAGGTGATGCGCTCCTCTGCGGTCAGGCGCTCGACCAGAGTGGACAGGCCGCCCTTGAGCGTGAAGGTGCGGGGAAAATCCTTGCGGCGGGGGCGGTGTTTGAACAGCATCTCGGCCGGGAAATCGTCGGCGCGCTGGGAAGGCACGGCCGACAGCAGCGGCGAAAACACCCGCCCCCAGTTGTGCTTGCCCACCAGGCAGCCGTAGTAGTCACCGACGGTGCGGTCGGCCTTTCTTTCGGTGAAGGCCCGCCATGCCGAAAACAGGAGCTCGCCCATGGCGAGCTGCGAGGGAATGGAGCGCACCTTGCCCTCGACAAGCAGCCGGTAGGGCGCTTTCCGGCGCCGCGCGATGGCGTCTTCGAGATGCAACGACACCATGATGTCGAGCAGCGAGCCGTACGAATTGTAGAGCGTGTGCGCGCCAAGCTCGTACCAGAAGGACAAAGGTGTTCGGACCGTGTGGATGCAACCGCCGGGCTGGGCGCTCTCCTCGAGGACGAGGCAACGCAGACCGGCCCGCGCGCAGAGGTGCGCGGCGGCAAGACCGCTGATGCCGGCGCCGAGAACGGCGACATCGAAGGTGGCGCTCACGATGGTGAAAGGCTACGGTGTCGGGCCCCCGCTTGTCCATGGTATGTGGATGATGAAGCTCCCCCGCGATGCTATTCTTCGCGCCCAGTGAATCCGGTCCGAGGAGATAGCGAGGAGCCCTTGCGCGACAACGCGCCTGGCTCGACGACGTGGCAGGATGTGGCCGCACATTTCGTGTGCGACAAGGACGGCGTCGTTCGCTCTTGGAGCCAAGCGGCCGAACGGGTGTTGGGGGTTACCACCGCCGAAGCCGTGGGCAAGCCGCTGGCCGAGCTCTTTCCGGGCGACGGGCCGGATGTGGCGCCAAGTACCGCGGACGCGACGAGCGAGTTCGCTCCCGTCGGGGCTTGGGCCGCGCGCGATGGTGCGGGCGTGGCCAGGGCGTTATGGCACACCCTCGTGGCTTTGCCGTGCGAGAGCGGAGAGAAGCTGTTTCTACACCTGGCGTGGCCCGCGGCCAAGGCGGTGACCAAGATGGCCACGGGCTTCGAACCCGCCGCTGCCATCGCCACGCGCATCGCCCACGATTTCAACAGCCTGCTCGCCCCCATTCTGGGCAACACCCTCTTGCTGGAAGAGGAGACGGCACGTGGCGACCACCTGCTCCAGCGCTTGCAGGGCATCCGCGAGGCGACCGAGGCGGCGCGCGGCTTTGCCCAGCGCTTGATGACCATCGATCCCAGACGCAAATTCGCCCTCGAGAACGCAGACCCGAGACAAGTCGTGCGCGCTTGTCTGCCCGCGGTGCGCGTGGCGTTGCGCGAGGAGATTGTCATCAAGGAGGACCTCGACACGAGGGTCGATCTCGCGCGCGTGAATCGCAAACAGATCGAGCAAGCCCTCGTGCAACTTGCGCTCAACGCGCAGGACGCCATGCCCGCTGGCGGCACCCTGGTCATCTCTCTCGATACCGTCGAGAGCACGGGGGCGGACGCGCCGGCGGGCCGCTGGGTGCGGCTGCGCGTGCGCGACAACGGCCGCGGCATGGAGCCGTCGCTGCTCGCACACGCCTTCGAGCCATTCGTCTCCACCAAGGTTCCCGGGTGCGGCGCCGGCCTCGGCCTAGCGGCGGTGTCGGCCATCGTTCGCCAACACGGTGGCGGCGTCGCCGCCGAATCGCAGCCCGGGCAGGGGTCGACTTTTTCCATCTATCTGCCAAGCGTCGGGTTGGCCGGCACGGAGCAGAAAAGCGCGCCGGTCGCCGCCGATTTCGCGCGCGCGGCCACGCACCCTGAAGCCAACCACCCCGAAGCCACGTTGCTGCTGGTCGAGGACAACGCCATGGTTCGACGATCCATCGAGAATACCCTGCGCGGCATGGGATATGGCGTGCTTGCCGTGGAGAGCGGTCAGGGCTGCATCGAGATCGTGCAGGATCGCTCCCGATCCGTGGATCTGGTGATCACCGATGTCGTCATGCCGAAGATGAGCGGGAAGGAGCTCATCGAACGCGTGCGCGCCATGCGGCCGGGCCTGGCGGTGCTCTTCATGTCCGGCTACGACCGATCGACGTTGGCCAGCCGCAAGCAGCCCGTGGCGGCCGAGCACTTCCTTCAGAAGCCCTTCGATTCCGAGGATCTGGCCCGGGCGGTGCGTAAGGCCATCGGTGCCGCAATCAACTTGCCCGGTCCCGGCAAGACGTGATGGCAGGCCGTCCGGTGAAGCAGGTTTTCGTATGAAGAAACTCGCGCGCTTGGTCGTTTGGTTTCTGGTCTCGCTCTTCGGGGCAACCGCCTATGCGGTCATCGCCACGCGCCGGGGCGAACCGCTCAATGCCGCCTGGCTGATTGTCGCCGCCCTTTGCACCTACGCCATCGGTATTCGCTTCTATTCCAAATGGATCGCGGCCAAGGTGCTGATGCTCGACGATCTGCGTGCCCCGCCCGCCGAGGTTCACGAAGACGGTCGGGATTTCGTCAAGACCAACAAGTTCGTCCTCTTCGGCCATCACTTCGCCTCGATCAGCGGACCGGGACCTCTGGTGGGGCCGGTGCTGGCCGCCCAGTTCGGCTACTTGCCCGGCACGCTGTGGATTCTCATCGGCGCGCTTCTCGGCGGCGCCGTGCAGGACTTCGTGATCCTGTTCGCGTCCGTCCGCCGCGACGGCAAGTCCTTGGCCGAGATGGTGCGCCAAGAGGTCGGCGGGCTGGCCGGCATCATCGCCATGGCGGCCATCTTGGGCATCCTGGTGATCTTGGTCGCGAGTCTCGGCCTGGTGGTCGACAACGCGCTCGCGGAAAGTCCGTGGGGCTTGGTGACCACGGCCATGACCATGCCGCTTGCCATGCTCATGGGGCTGTACCTGCGTTACGTGCGCGTGGGCAAGGTGATGGAGATGACCGCCATCGGGGTTGTGTTCCTGGCCGGTGCGCTACTGGTCGGCTACGTCGTGAACTACCATCCCACCCTGGCGCCCATGTTTACGTTCGGCAAGGAGAAGCTCGCACTCTGCCTCATCGCCTACGGTTTCGTCGCCAGCGTGTTGCCAGTTTGGCTGTTGCTGGCGCCGCGCGACTATCTGGTCACGTTTTTGAAGATCGGGGTGGTCATTCTGCTCGCGGCAGGCATCGTGCTGGTCCTGCCGCCCATCAAAATGCCGTGGCTGACCAATCCGGACAGCTTCACCGGTGGCATGCACCCCGTGGTCGCGGGCAGCCTGTTCCCCTTCTGCTTCATCACCATCGCCTGTGGCGCCATCAGCGGCTTCCATTCGCTGGTGTCGAGCGGCACCACACCCAAGATGGTGACCCGCGAGCGCACCATTCGACACATCGGCTACGGCGCCATGTGCCTGGAGAGCTTCGTCGCCATCATGGCCTTGATTGCCGCGTGCGTTCTGCCGCCCGGCCTGTATTTTGCGGTGAACGCTCCGGCGGGGTTGGTGGGTAGCACGTCCGGTGCGGTCGCCCACGCCGTATCGGCCTGGGGCTTTCCGGTCGGGGCCGACCAGATCGACGCCCTGGCCAACGCCATCGGCGAAAAGAGCGTGCTGGCGCGTACGGGTGGCGCGCCCACCTTGGCCATCGGCATGGCCAGCATCTTCCGCGCCATCATCGGCGGCGATGCGGCCATGAAGGTTTGGTACCACTTCGCCCTCATGTTCGAGGCGCTGTTCATCCTGACCACCGTCGATGTTGCCACGCGGATCGGCCGCTTCCTGATTCAGGAATTGGGCGGTCGGATCTGGAGGCGCGCGGGCGACACCCAATTCTATCCCGCCAACATCGGCGCCAGCCTGCTCTTCGCGGTGGCCTGGGGGTACTTTCTCTACTCCGGTGTCAAGGATCCATTGGGCGGCGTGAATTCCCTGTGGCCGCTCTTCGGTATCGCCAACCAACTGCTCGCGTGCGTGGCGCTTTGCCTGGCCACCACCATCTTGATCAAGGCGGGTAGGGCGCGCCTGTCCTGGGTGGTTCTGGGACCCTTGCTCTGCCTCGGCACCGTGACGTTTACCGCGGGCATCGAGAAGATCGCGCATCCCAATCCGCGCATCGGTTTTCTGGCCATGGCCAGCAAGCTATCGGCGGATCTGGCCGCCGGCAGCGTACCCTCGGCCAAGATCGAGGCGACTCGCGCCCTCATCTTCAACAGTCGCCTCGATGCCGTGGTGGCAGGACTTTTCCTTGTGCTGGTGGTGGCCATCCTGGTGGTTTCGGCGCGCGAGTGGGCGTTGATTTTGACGGGCAGGAAACCCGCGGCACTTCGCGAAACCGCACCGGTGTGGTTGCCGAAAACGGTCATCGAATCCGAGCAGCGTCGCTCCTGGTGGCAACTCGGACCCGCGCTGGTCGTCCTCGGCTCGCTCTTGCGCGAGCTCTCGGGAGAGGCCGCGGCGGCGCGTACGCAACTCCCGCCCGATCAGGCCCTGGCCCAAACCCTGGCCGACAAGTACGACAACCCGGATCGTCCCACCCGATGTTGTTAGTCGCTTCTGAGGACGCAGTGGCCAGGGCCGGCCGAGGTCGCGCACGATCCGGTCGGCGACTTGCAGTCACTGTCCCTGTTGCAGGGTGCGGGCGCGCAATAACTCGATGAAGCGCCAGGATTGGTAGGGTTGACCAGTTGGTAGCCGAGGTCTCCTGGACCCGGAACCACGCAGGTGAGGAGAGGATCCTGGGAGCAAGCGAAGTTGGTGCACGGGCGGAGGCAGAGCTTGCTGCCATCGCCGAACACGGCGCAATCCGAGCCGGGTGGGCACGAGGCAACCCCGCAGGTAACGCTGCACAGACCGTTCGCACCCAGGTCAGCGCACAGGCCGCTGGCGCACAGGTCGTCGCGCAGGTTCCCCTGGTCATCGCGGCAAGGACTTCCCACGTCGCCCGGAACGCTGGAGAAGCAGCCGTGAATCCAGGCGCTGCCCAATTTTCCGGGCGGCAGGGTTCGGCAAATCAGGCCCGCCGAGCAGTCCGCATCCTTTGCGCATTCGCGCAGGCACGTCGGCGCCTGCCAATCCGATGCCATGCCGGCAGGGGGCGTGACGGTAAGAAGGCCTGCGCACACCCCCACGGGATCACAGATGCCGCTTTGGCACGAGGCCGCACACAATCCATGCGCCGGGCCCGTGCTGCACGGCGCGGTCGCGGGACACAGGCAGAACATGCCCTGGTCGCACTGCGCGCTCAAATCGCAAGGATCGCCGATGAGGTCGGGCTGCACGATGATGAAACCGGCGTGGATCTTGTTGACGACGCCCCCACTTGCCCCGGTGGCCACCACCCTGACCGAGTACACGCCAGGCATGACATAGGTGTGGTTTGGCGCGAGCTCGCTGGCGGAGGTGTTGTCGCCGAAGTCCCAGAAGTACTGGGTCACGGTGGTCGTGGCGAGGGGGATGAAGCGAACCGAGAGGGGGGCCTTGCCCGTGCAGCTTGGCACCTGGGCATCGAAGGTGGGACAGTCCTCGACAGAAAAGTCGACGGCCAGCGAGATCTGCGCGTCGACCGCGGGTGCCTCCGCGTCGAACGAACCGCTCTCGGCCCCCGCGTCGCGCAGGTCGGGGGAAGTCTTGCTGCAGGCCAGGGCCGCGAATGTGATGACCAGGATGCCTTTCATCCCGACACGCATACTACCCGCTCGCGACGAAGACTTGGCAGATTTCCAGGTAGCGCGACTCGGGCCAGCCGGGTGGGGTGGGAAAGTCCGGTGGCAAGCCGCCGATTTCCAGAACGGCGCCATGGCGGCCGGAGAGGCGGATGCCTTCCTCGATGTGGCGGAGCACGGAGGGACCGCGACGGGTGTTGGCCGACACCCACAAGATTCCGCCCGATGCAGGCAGCAGCTTGGTGGCCAGTGCCAGCAGCTGCGGGTAATCGCGTTTCATGGACCACTGCGAAGCGCGGGCGGCTGACACCGTCGGCGGGTCCAGCATAATCGTCTCATAGAGGCTGCCGCGCGCGACTTCCTTCTGCATGAAGCGTTTGACGTCGGAGACCTCGAATCGAAACCGCCCATCGTTCGCGGCAAAACCGGATAGACGAAAATTCTCGCGCGCCCAGGCCAGTACGCCGGACGAAAGATCCACGCTGGTCACGCTTGCCGCGCCGGCACGCGCGGCGGCGATGGACAGCGCCCCCGTGTAGGCGAAGGTGTTGAGCACGCGTCGGCCGGTCACGAATCGACCGATCTGTCGTCGCTGTTCTCGCATATCCGGAAACAAACCGACATTGAGCGAGCCGAGCAGGTGAGCCTCGTAAGGCACGCCGAGCTCGTGGACCACGTATTTCTCCGGCGGCACTTCGCCCAGAATCTCGTCCTTGTGGGAGCGATCCTGAGGATCCTTGCCGCGCACCTTGATCACTGCGCCACGCAAGCCTGGCGCCCATTCTGCCTTCAGCGTTGCCTTGGCCAGAAGGCGTGCATAGGGCAGAAGCGGCCGGCTGGGCGCGCAGACCACGGCGTATTCGCCGAAGCGGTCGACGGAGAAACCGGGCAGGCCGTCGCCCTCGGCGTTGACCAGCCGATGGGCCGAGTCCGCAACGAAACCGAGCGCGCGCCGCAAGGCCAGGCTGCGGGCGAGACGCTCGGCGAAGAACGCGGCGTCGAAACCGCGCACGGCTTCCGAGGCCATCACCTGGATGACCCCATTTTCGGGATCTGCGATGCCGCAGGCGACAATCTCGCCGTGGGGATCCATCAGCTTGACCTGCCGACCCGGTTCGCAGGAGCTGGCGCCAGGCAGGCCGTCGAGCGGAAGCACGGGCGCGCCTGCCCGTAGCCGCGTGTCGACCCCGTCGGGGAGGGTCAATCCGAAGAAGCTGGACACGTTAGCGCTGCCTGAGCACGGTCATTTTCTAGGGTGAGCGAGGGGTATCGAACCCCCAACCCTCGGATCCACAATCCGATGCTCTACCATTGAGCTACGCCCACCAGATCCTCTTGCGAGGATGGAAAGGTATGCCGTGAGGGCGGTGTCCGAGTCAAGGGGTCAATCGGATCGAACCGAAGTCGCTCGGGATCCGCACCGCGCCGGCTTTTTCAGGTTGACGAGGCGAGCGTCTACCCGTGAACATAGCTCTGCAGCGCAACCAGGCGAGGAAAACATGACTAGATACGCGACCGTGTTCCTGTTCCTGGCCTTTTTCGCCGTGCCAGTGATGGCAAAGGCGGGAGAGGCCGACGATTTGCAGCGGCAGATCGATTACCTCAAGCAAACCACCACCGATCTCGAACGGCAGGACGACCAGAAGGCCGTGTCCAGCGACATCATGATGATGCGCTCATGGCTTGACAGCGCCTGGAACCTGCGTTCGCAGGAGAAGTACGACGATGTCCGCATCGTTCTCGATCGGTGCGAAGCCCAGGCCAACATGGTCCGCCAGAAGCTGACGGCGGCGAAGTTGTCGGCCCAGGCCGCCGCCAAGGAGGACGAATTGAAGCGAGCACGCAGCCAACTGGCGCACACCAAAAAAGCCCTCGAAAACGCCAAGCTTCAGAAGGCGCGGCTGGAGGGGAAGGCATGAAAACCGCTGCTATCGGGAGATCCGCAATGACCCCAGTGTTCCGAGCTTCCCTCCTGTTCGTCTTCGTGGCTTCCCTGCTTTCGGTGGGCTGCGCGACGCCGCCCAAGCCGCGTGAGCTGGATGCTCTCGAGAGGCTGCGCGTGGATCCGGATATGCCGGCTGCGCGCAAGAAGGCGCCTGATTTGTGCAAGAAGGCCGACAAGGCGTTCGCCGCCGCCACCGACAAGTGGCACAGCAACGATCTGAATGAGTCGGTCAACAACGCGCTGCTTGGTCAGATCTACTACCGGCACGCGCTTGCCCTGTCTGACCAGGACAAGTCCAATGCCCGGATCGCCGCGGCCGAGGATGCTCTTTCCTCGACGGCAGAAGAGCAGGACAGGGTCCAAAAGGATCTGGACGACACCAACGAGAAGATCGTCCTCTTGCAGAAGAGCGTCCACAAGGACGAGGAGATGAAGGCACTGGAGGCCCAGATGGCGGCCGAGAAGAAAGCCAACGAGGAAAAGCTCGGGCAGGAGAAGATGCGTGCGGAGACCTCGGACAAGGTCTCGGACGCCGAGCTTTCGCTCAAGACCGCCGAAACCGTGAATGCGGCGAAGTACGCGCCCGAGCTCTACCAATCGGCGAAGGAGATCCTGGCCAAGGCGCAGTCCGAGTTGCAGGCGGGGCAAATGCAACAGGCTCAGGCCAGCGCCGCCATCGCCAAGAAGACGGCCGACGACGCTGCGGCCGCGGCCAAGCCCAGCTACACGCGCGACTCGCAGACCGAAGCGAGCCGAAAGAAGGCGGATGACCTGTTCGCCGAGGCGGGCAGACTTCCAGGGGTCAATGTTCGCCGCGACGTTCGTGGGTCGCTCCAGCGCATCATCGTCAGCATCCCGGCCGAGATGCTGTTCATCAAGAAACAGACCGTGATTGCACCAGGCAGGGACAGTGTGCTGAATCCGATCGCGGATCTCATCAAGAAGAAGGAGTACGAGGATTTCCCGGTGCAGGTCATTGGCCACACTGACAGCAGAGGTGGGAGGCAGTCATCCTTGCTGGCGATGTCGGGCGCGCGGGCTCAATCGGTGTTCAACGCCCTGGTCACTCGCGGCGTCGACGTGCGGCGCATGATGGCCAGCGGTCAGGGGGGCGCCGAGCCCATCGCCGACGGCCGTACCGCCGCCGGCCGCGCCAGCAACTACCGGGTCGAGATCGTGTTCCTGTACCAGTAGGGGGAGGAGAGGGCGCGGAGCGCGAAAGAAGGGGCTTGGATCCACGGTCCGAGCCCCTTTTGCTATTCGGGTCGATCGGGCTCGCGGGCCGCGGAAGCCGTGGGCCTGAGGGTGAGCGAGCTCGTGAGCGACAAGCGTGTCGCGGCTCGCGTGGGTGGCTTGCGTGAGCGTGCGCGTCCCACGGAGCGCTCACGCCCTCGCCCCACGTTTTCCGCCTTCCGCGCACTCCACACGAACACGCTACCGCTCTCGCTCACGCGACCCGCTAACCGCGTGCCGGCTCTTCGGGCGGTACGCAATTCCCCGATGCCCGCCAGCTATAGCTAGGATTCAAGGTCTTGCCGAACTACGTTGTCCCCGCTATTTTCGACCTTTGTGTCCGCCGCGCTTTCCGTGGTGAGAATCTCCCCCTCCGCCAGTCACCCACTTGAGCTTGGGCGAGATCGTGACCTGCTCCTTGGGTAGCTCAGCCAGGGCATCCTTGTAGGTCTTGCTCTTGAACTGCTCTTGCTCCTTCTCGGCCGCCTCGCTGGTTTTGGCGCCCATGCCGATGGTCTGGAAGGTGATGGCGGCGTGGGATGCAATGGTCTCTTGCAAACGCGAGAGCGAAGCGTCGAACTGCTGGCGCGAGATGGAAATCTTGATGACCGGCTCGTCCTTCCAGACTCCGATGAAGGTCAGCGACTTCAGTTCCTGGGCGTTGCTGAACATGCTGGTCATGTATTCGGCCCACGCGGCCATGGCCAGGTTGATCTTGAGATCGGGTATGAACTCGTCCTTCCCCATCTCGAGGAAGGGATAGGAAATCTCCACCGCCTGGTTGCCCGCGTCCAACTTGTAGGTGGTCTTGTGGGCGAACTTCTCGTCGTAGCGGGCCTGCTTCTTCTTGTCGCCGATGTGGCAAGTATCGTTGAGGTCCTCCTGCAACTCCTGCTCGCCGCGCGTGCTTCGGATGAAGGCGCGGTCGACTTGCTCGGCGAAGTCGTACTTCACGTTGTTCTCGCACTTGGGCGCTCGGTCGGTCTGCTCGCGAACGACCTTGGCGATGACGTTGCTTTCGCTGCCGGCCTTGGCATCCGCCTCGTTGGCGTAGAACCAGCCCTCGAAGTGGGTGGGCTCGAAGGCGGTGCGCTTCATGGCGTACGCGTAGAGCACCTTCATGGGGGCGTACATCTGGTCGCGCTTGACTGGCTGGAGCATTCCGAGCCTCATCATGACTTTCTGCCCATCGGAGGGGCCGGTCACGTCGTCGGCGACGACGGCGAACTTGGCCACGCCAGGCGGGATATCGACCTGCGCGCAGCACGGCTTGGGGCCTTCGTCTTTCTTCTCGCAGCCTGCCGCCGCGAACATCGTCGAAAGGATCAGCAAGGCGGTACTTGTCTTCCCAGTCATCCCTGTCTTCATGGTGAGGCCTCCGTTCGGGGAAATGAAGCAGCGGGCAGCATACACACAGGACGGCCGGCCGGGAACCTGGAAAGGTCGGATTCGGTCGGTCGGGCGGAGGCAGCTCCCGGCGGAAAAAAGCGCTTTCGGCGCTTGGGTTTCCCGATTCCAGAGGCGTGTTCGGAGCTATAGTCGGGGGCCTGGCAAAAGGTTACCCGACAGGCGCGGAGGCTTGGATTTCCGACATGACCAACGACATTTCCATTGCCCTAACAACCTTGCGACTTTATCCGGAGGATGCCAAGGCGCTTCAGGCCATCTCTGGTCTCGAGATTCCCGAGCCAGAAACGGCTGACGCCGAGGAATTGGCCAAGGCGCTGGCCGCGGAACGCGCCTTCCATGCTGACTCCAACTGTCCCGATTTGGTCGTTCGTTTCCTCGAGCTCGAAATCGTTCTGGCCCGCGATCCCGCGGCCCGCGCGGGGCTTCTCGTCGACAAGGCGCGCATCCTGTGGGGCGAGCTGTGGCAATTCGAGCCCGCGCGGGCGTTGCTGCGGCAGGCTCTGGAGCTGCTTCCTGAACAGTCCGCTGCGGCGGCGATGCAGCGCGAGCTCGACGTCGAGGACGCGTCGTGGCAGGAGCAAGCGGAAGCCCTCTCGGCACAGGCGGCAGAGGCGGGCGAACGGCCGGCGGCTGCGCCCTTGTTCGCGGCTGAGGGCGAGCTCTTGTTGCGCCATCGCTCCGTCACCGAGGAAGCCGAGGCCATGATTCGGCGCAGCTTACAGCTCGATGCCCAAAATCGACGGTCGGATTTCGCGCTCGAGCGTTTGTTGCGGCAGGCGGACCGATCGATCGAGCTCGTCGAGCACCTCGCGCGTCGAAGCGCGAACGCGGCCACGCCCGAGCTCAAGTGCGCCGCCGAGCTCTCCGCTGGCCGACTGGCCGAGAAGATGGGCGACGCCGGCCAGGCGCGAGAGCACTATCGGCTGGCACTGCTGGCCGCCCCCGCCGATGAACGGGCCTACTACGCTCTCGCGAATCTCTTTGCGGCCGGGGGCGAGCCAAGCGATCTGATCAAGATCTACGAGGCGGCCTTGCGAGCCGCGAAGCGCGGCCAAGCCGAAGTTCCCGCCGCCCTGGCGCTCGGCGAGCTGTACTGGAAGCGCCTGAACAAACTGGACGAGGCCGAGCAGAGTTTTCGTCGGGTCAAAAAGGCACAGCCTACCCATCCCAAGGTCATCGCTTTCTACCGCGAGTACTACTTGTCGCGCGACGAGATCCCGCAGTTGTTGGCTCTTCTTGGTCAGGCCCAGAAGACCGAAACCGATCCCGAGGCGCGCATTCGCTTCGGCATCGAGATGGCCACCGTGGCCGAGCGTCGACCCCAGTTGGTGGAAAAGGCCATCGACGCCTGGAAGCTGCTTCTGCGCATCCGCCCGGGTTTGCCCGAGGCGGTCGAGGCCCTGCGTCGCCTTTACTCGAAGGCGGAGAAGTGGAACGCCCTGCTCGAGCTTCTCAAGGACCAGTGCGAGGCGCTGTCCGCCGGGGAGGTCGACCAGAAGGTCCAGTGCTACCTCGACATGGTTCCCATCTACCGCGATCGCCTCAAGCTCGAAGTGATGGTGATCAACACCTACGCGGCCATCCTGGCGCTGCGGCCCGATCACGCCGAGGCACTGGTCGCGCTGGCCGAGCGTTACGAGGCGCAGAGCCGCTGGGGAGATCTGGCCGGTGTACTCATGCGCCAGGCCCAGGCCGTGTCCGATCCGACCCGGAAGGTGGTGCTCTACCACCGCATCGCCAAGCTGTGGATCGAGAAATTCGGCAACCACCACAACGCCATCGCGGCGCTGGAGAAGATCCTCGAGATCGATGCCAAGGACGGGCAGGCGCGGACCACCCTGCGCGAGATCTACACCCGCGGGCGCTCGTGGCGAGCCCTCCTGGAGCTCTTGCGGCGTGAGCTCGCCCTCCTCGATTCGGACGCTCGGCGCGTGCACTTGGCGGAAATGGCCGTGCTGGCCGCCGAGCGCCTGGCCGATTTGCGCCAAGCCATCGGCCTGTGGAACGAGGTGTTGGAGCTGGCCCCCGGCGACCGCGCCGCGGTGACGGCGCTGGCCGGGCTCTACGAACGGGAGAAGCGCTGGCCGGCCCTGGCCGAGATCCTCATCCGCCTCGCCGAATCGGCGGGGGGCGAGGGCAGCCCGGAGGGTTGCGCGTTGCTCGAACGCCGTGGTCTCATTCTGCTGGAGAAGCTGGGCGCGGGGAAGGCCGCGCTCGAAACCCTGCGCCGCGTACACTCGGCCCAGCCCGAGAATCCGCGTGTCCTGCGCGCCCTGCGCGAGGCCTATTCGCAGACCGGCGACATCGAAGCGTTGGAATCGCTCTATTCCGTGCGCAACGCATGGGACGACCTATGCGACGTGCTTTCAGGGCTCGCCGAACGCACCGCCGACATGCGCCTGCGCACGCGTGCTTTCGAGCGTGTGGCCGACATCGCTCGCAACCGTCTGGGCCAGACCGAGCGTGTGATCAAGGCCTATGAAGGTATCCTGGCCACGGATCCAAGCAATCACGGCGTGGCCCGCTTGGCCGCCGAGCTTTACGAGAAAACCGAGCGATGGGGCCGCCTCATCGCCACCCTGGAGATTCTGCTTGGCCCCGAGTCGGCGCCCGCACTCTCGCCCGAGGAAAGCGTGCCCATCCTGGAGCGGGCGCGCGCCGTGTGCGAAACCAAGCTGCAGGCCAAGAGCCTCGCCTTCAAGTGGTGCGCCCGGGCCTATCGCCTGGCTCCGACGGACACCCAGGTTCGATCCGATTTGGAACGCCTCGGCGGCGAGGCCGAGGAATGGGACATGCTGCTCGCGCTTTTGATCGAGCGACAGGGCATGGGCGGAAAGGCCGGTCCGAGCGCCGAGGAGCGGTTGTTTCTTCTGCGCCGTTGTCTCAACCTGCTGGTGTCCCACGTGGACAACCCGGTCGATCTGCAACGCTTCGCCGAGACCATCCTCGCCGAGTCCCCCGGCGACCCCGACGCCGAGCTCGCGCTCATCAAGCTTTTCACCGAGAAGGAGCGATGGTCCGAGCTCGTGGCCTTGCAACAAGCCCGGCAGCGGCGCGTGACCGATCCTTCGCTGCGATCCGAGGCCCTGCTGCGCATCGCCCGCATCGAGGAAGAGAAGCTGGGCGACCAGAAGGCCGCCACGCGCAGTCTGCAGGAGGCCGTGCAGGTCGAGCCCGAGAATTTGCGCGCCCTGCGCGAGCTGGCGCGTCTCCTCGAAGAGCAGCGTGATTTCCGCAGCCTGGCCGCGGTGCTCGGGCGCCAGGCCGCGCTCAGTAGCGACAGCAATCGCGCCGCCGCCCTGCTTCGTCTCGGCAGGGTCTTCGAACGCGAGCTCGGCGAGCACAAGGAAGCGACCCATGCCTATCTCGAAGCCCTCGAGATCGACAACATCGCCAGCGGAGCGGTCGAGGGATTGGAGCGTTTGTTTGCCGCCAACGCGATTCGCAGCGAAGATATAGCGGCGGTGGCGGGGCGTCTCGCGCCTTACTACGAGCTGACCGAGAACTACACCAAGTGGGCGGAGACCCTGGAATCCCTGGTTCGCGTCGCCAAGAGCGAAGCCGAGCGCAGGGGCCACCTCGAAATGCTGGCCGACCTTTACGCCGGTCCGCTCGGCGATGCCACGGCCGCCTACAGCGCGGTCCAGCGCATCTTCGAGATCGAGCCCGCCAACCACGCCACCCGCGAACGACTGGTCCAGTTGGCCGAGCTGGTAGGCAAGTTGCCCGAAATCGCGGAAAGCGCCCGTCGCGTCTTGGCGACCGCCAGCGAGCCGACCTTGCGCCAGGAACTGCTCATGCTGGTGGCGGATGTCGAGGAACGGCAGCCCGAACGTCTGAGCGACGCCGAAGCGGCCCTGCGCGAGGTGCTCGAGATCGATCCCTTGCACCTCGGCGCGTATCGAACCCTGTGCCGCATCTGCAAGGATTCGGAGCGCTGGAGCGCCTTGCGCGACATCATCTCCGAGCGCGAGAAGCACATCCCGGACACCAAGCAGCGGGTCGAGCTGCTCTGGCAGGTCATCGAGATCGACGAGGGGCTGCTCTATGACCGGCCCAATGCCACGGCCACCTTGATGCGGATCATCGAGCTCGATCACGGCGACCTCAAGGCGTACCGCATTCTCGAACGCCACTACACCGAGGCGCAGAAGTGGCGGGAGCTCGACAACCTGCTGCAAACCGAAGTCTCCATGGTGTCCCGCAATGACGTTGCGGACCTCAAGGCACGCCGGGCGGAGCTGGCGCTGACCCATTTCGACGACGCCACCGGGGCGCTACACTTCGTCGCAGAGGTTCTCGACCTGGTTCCCGCCCATGCACAGGCCGTCCCGCTACTTGAGCGCGCGCTCAAGGTACCGAGCGAGCGGCAACGCGCCGCGGACATGTTGGATGCGCTCTATGCCGCCAGCAGCAATTGGACTCGGCTGGTCGAGATCCTGGATATCGAGAAGGAAACGCTCGACGGAAGCGCCGCCGTGTCCTTGCTCATGCGCAAGGCGGAGCTGCAGGAAAGCAAGCTTGATGCGCAGGCGCAGGCACTTGATACGTGGCGCGCCGTCCTTGAGCTCGACGCCCATGCCGAACGGGCGCTTTCCGAGGCGGAGAGGTTGGGGTCGAAGCTTGGCCGGCACGGTGACCTCATCGCCATGTACCAGGCCATGGCGGAGAAGCGCGATCCCTCGGATGTGGCGGGCATCGCCGACCTGCTGACGCGCGCTGCCAGACAATGCATGGCCCACGTCGCCGACCGCAAGGTCGCCATCGCGGCCTGGCGCCGCGTGCTCGATTTGGATCCCGGCAATGCCGACACGGGGACCAAGGCGGCCGAGGCACTCGAGCTGCTCTACACCGAGGCTGACGACATGGCCGGGTTGGTTCATGTGCTCTGCACCACGGCTGACTGGACGAACGACGCTGGCGCGCGTGGGCGGATACTTCTGCGCGTCGCCGACCTGCAAGAGAACCGCCTGGACCAGATCGCCGCGGCCGTGGGAACCTATCGCGGCCTGTTCGACGGCGAGGGCGAGGTTGCCACCCAGGCCTTCGACAACCTGGACCGCATCTTCCAAAAGACCAAGCAGGCGCGCGAGCGCGTCGATCTGCTCAAGCGTCGCCTCGACCACCTGGACAGCACTGCCCGCCGCATCATGCGCTTCCAGATCGCCACGATTTTGGAAAAGGAGCTTGCGGATCTCGACGAGGCCGTGGCCGCGATTCGTCCCATCCTCGACGATTTGCCCGAGGATCGCGAGGCACTCACCACGCTCGCGCGCCTGTACCAGACGGCGGGTGTGCCGGCGGAGCACCTGGAAGTGCTCGAACGGTTGTTGGCCGTGGCGACCGGCGACGCCGAGCGCATCGATCTGCTGCGCCAGATCGCGGGGCTTCTGCGTGGGCCGCTTGGTCGCCAGGCCGAGGCACTCGACAGATGGCGCGAGATCCTGCGCCTGGCCCCGAAGGATCCGGACGCCATGGCCGAGATGGAGCGCTTGCTCGCCGGCGAGGATGTGAGCCTGCGCTTTGCCGCCGCCGAGACGCTGGAACCCATCTATGCCAAAGCCGGCGATCACGCGCGTCTGGCGGAAATTCTGCGCGTGTTCATCGCGTTGGCCGAGGATGGGACCACCCGCGCCACCTATCGCGCACGTCTGGCCGGAATCGAAGAGGTCCAACTCGGCGACAAGAAGGCCGCGTTCAAGACCTGGGCCGCAGCCATCAAGGACGCTACCAGCGACCCCGAGCTGGACCGGCTGCTCGATGCCTACGAACGCCTGGCCGGCGCGCTCGGTCCGGACACCATTCTCGACATCGTGGATCTCTACCGCGCCATCGAGCCCGACATCCTGGCCGACACCACCCGCATGCGCGTCCAGCAGACCATCGCCCAATACGCCATCAAGCTCGGCGACTTGCCCGTGGCCACGGACTACTACAATCGCATCGTCGAGCGTCGCCCCGACGACGACAATGCGCTCGCGGCGCTGGAAACCATTTACGAGGAGCGCTCCGAGAACGAGCAGCTCTACGAGGTGGTGTTGCGACGGGCCGACCTGGCCCAGAGCGCGAAGGCCGAACAGGCCTTGCGCCGTCGGGCTGCGGTCCTGGCCCAGAAACTGGAGCGACATGAGGACGCCATCTCGGCCTGGGAACGCGTATGGTCGATGAACAGCGGCAACGCCGAGGCAGTGGCCGCCCTCGACGGGCTGTACACGACGCTGGGCCGCTGGGACGACCTGACCAATCTCATCGAGCGTTGTCTCGAACATGGGGTGCCGGCCGGCGTCGCCATCGACCTGCGCTTCAGACTGGCCGAGATCCAGCGCGTGCAATTGGCCAACCGTCCCCGCGCCATCGACTACCTGGGCATGGTGCTGGCAAGCGAGCCCGATCACACCAAAGCCATCGACATCCTGCAGGAGATGCTTTCCGATCCCGAGGTCTGCGTCGACGCGGCCAATTTGCTCGAGCCTGTCTACATCCGCCGCAACGCCTGGAAGGATCTGGTCGGCATCGATAGCCTGCGACTCAAGTTCAGCGAGGATCCCGACCTGCGCTTGGCCTGGACGCAACGGATCGCCCAAGTCTACGAAGAACAGATCGAGGATCTGGACGAGGCCTTCAACTGGTACAGCCGCGTCTTCCAGGAGCGGCCCACGGACACGGCGGCGCAAGAACAGCTCCTGCGTCTGGCGCCCAAGCAGAATCGCTGGCGCGATCTAGGTCGGCTGCTCGATGACTACCTCGACAACGAACCGGCGAATTCGGACGAGGTCCTGGCCCTGGTCCGCATCGCCATTCGGGTCTACGACCTCGAGCTCGGCGATCGCGACAGCGCGCGACGGCACTACCGGCGCAACCTCGAAGCGCTGCCGGGCGACCGCGAGGCGAGCCGGCTTTACGAGGAAGCCCTCGAGCGCTGGGAAGCATGGGGCGAGCTGCGCGATCTCCTCGACGATCAGGCACGTCTCGTCGAGACGGCCAAGGACAAGGTGGCACTTCTTCGTCGCAGCGCCGCCCTCAGCGACGAGAAGCTTGGCGAGCAGTCGGCGGCCATCGAGGCCTTGCGAGCGATTCTGGAAATCGAGCCGGACGATCGGCGAGCGGCTGTCGACCTCGGGCGCCTGCTTGCCCGCGAGGAGCGCTGGGAAGATTTGCGCGATCACTTGGTGTGGATGCTGGCGCGCGCTGACGAGGCGCAGGGCAAGGACGCGCTGACGCTGGAATTGGCCAAGGTCGAAAGCGAGCATCTCGCCAGTCCCGCCATGGCCGTGGACCACTACGGCGAGGTGCTGGCGCGCACCCCAGCCAATCTCGACGCCATCGCCGCGCTCGAGACATTGCTGGGCGAAAGCGAGCTGCGCGCGCGCGTGGCCGAGCTGCTGGAACCGGCCTTCCGCACCATTCGCGACCTGCGTAAACTGGCCGACACCCTGGAGATCCGCCTGGAGACGCTGGACGAACCCGTGCGGCGCATTGCGGCCTTGCGCGAGATCGCCACCATCGAGATGCACCTCGGGCGTCCCGTCGAGGCCATGGCCGCGCGCGGTCGGGCCTGGCTGGAAGACGTGACCAACGCCGAAACCCTGGTCGAGGTCGAGGCCCAGGCCGCGGCGCTCAATGCTTTCGAGCGCTTGGTCGAGGTCCTGGACAAGGGCGTGGAAATGACCATGGATCCCGACCTGCGCGGCGATCTGTGCGCCTTCAAGGCCAACATCCTCGACGCGCGCTTGGCCTCGCCCGAGCGGGCCATCGGGGCCTGGCGGCAGGCCCTGGTCGCGCGGCCGGACCACCAGGATGCCTTCGTCGCGCTCGAACGCCTGCTGGGCGACGCGAACCGCACCGCCGAGCTTTGCGAGACCCTGGAGAAGCACGCCGAGGTCGTGGTCGAGGCACCGCAGCGCGAGGCCCTGATCAAGCGCGTGGCTTCTCTTTACGAAACGCCGCTCGGCGATCTGGCCAAGGCCATCTCGGCGTGGCGCTCGGTCTTGGATCTGGACCAAGAGAACCTGGACGCTCTCGATGCGCTGTCGCGCCTCTACGCAGCCACCGAGGACTGGCAGCACCTGGTCGAGATTCTGCAGCACAAGATCGATTGCACGAAAGACATGCAACTTCTGCGTGCCCTGCACTACCAGGCGGCCGAATTGCTCGATGCCAGGTTGGAGCAGATCTCCGATGCCGCGGAGCACTTGCGTCGTATCCTCGAGGTCACGCCCGACGATGCGGACGCCCTCGACATGCTGGCCAGTATCTTCGTGCGCGAAAAGCAGCACGCCGAGCTGGTCGAGGTTCTCGACCGACGCGCGCGCATGATGAAGGTCGAGCACGAGCGCGACACCCTGCTCTACCAGGCTGCCCACGTGACCGAGCACGAGCTGCTCGATCTGCCCGAGGCCATCGCACGGTACCGCCGCATCCTCGAAGGGAACCCGGTTCACGCCGAATCCCGCGCGGCGCTGTGGGTTCTGGCGCGCGGCGAGGACAATCGCTTGCTGGCCATCGACGTGCTCGAACCCTTGCTTCGTCTGGGCCAAGAGTGGCGACCCTTGTGCGAAATCCTCGAGCTGCGGCTCTTGGTCACGGACGCGCTCGGCGAGCGCCTGGATATCCTGGCCGATATCGCCCAGGTGCAGGAAGCCGCGCTCGGCGACACCTCGGCAACCTTCGCGACCTGGGCTCGTGCCTTGGCCGACAATCCAAGCAGCCAGAATGCGCGCACGGCTCTGGAACGGCTTGCCGAGGCGGCCTCGAACATGGCAGGGCTCGCACAGGTCTACGAAGAGCGGCTCAAGGCGGTCTACGACAGCGAATTGCAGCGCTTGTACGGCAGCCGATTGGCCGACATCTACGAAACCAAGTTGGGCAATCCCGAGCGCGCGGTGGAACTGTGGCGCGAAATCGAGATGCTACCGGGCTCCGAAGGCATGGCATTGGCCAGGCAGGAAACCATCCTGCGTAGCCTGGGCAGAATGCAGGACCTGGCCGACGTGCTGACGCGCGAGGCGGAGGTCGCCTCCGATCCCAATGTTCAAGGGGAATTCTGGGCCACCCTGGGCGAGCTGCGCCTGGGTCCGCTCGCCGATCGCGACGGCGCCATTGCCGCCTTCCACTCGGCCCTGGACTGCGCGCCCAAGCAGGCGCGGGCGATTGCGGCGCTGCGCACCTTGGCGCTCGGCCGAGAGCCGCCGGTAGAAGCGCTCGACATTCTCGAACCTTTGGCGGAAGAGCAGAACCAATTCACGGAGCTGGTGGCCCTGCTCGAAGCGCGTCTCACCATCGTGGACGATGCCGGCGACCAGGCGAGCTTGCTAGGGCGGATCGCCGATATCTGCGAAAGCAGGTTGAACGACTTGGCCCGGGCGCTGCACTTCCTTGGTCGCGCACTGGTGGCGGAGCCCGCCTCGCCCGCGACGGTGGATCGCCTCGAACGCGTGGCCGAGCTGGCCGGCACGCCGGTGCAAGCCGCCAAGCGCATCGAGGCGGTTCTCGACGCCGTCGATCCGCTGCTCTTCGCCGACATGGCGGCCCGGGCCGCCCAACTGTACTTGCGTGGGGGCGAGGCTACGCCCGCCAGCGAGGACGCGGCCCTGCAACTCTACGTGCGCGTTCTGCAGGCCGAGCCCGAGAACACGACGGCCCTTGAAGCCCTGGACACGCTTTACCGCCGACGCGGCGACAACATTCGGCTGGCCGAGATTATCGAGAGACGCGGCGCCGTGGAGCTTGATCCATCCCGTCGGCTGGCGCTGTATGCGGAGGCCGCCAGCTTGCACGAGGGAATTGGCAATCTCGCCGCCGCCATCGCGGCATGGCGGGCGGGCCGGGAAGGCGACGAAGCCAACCAGACCGCGATGGACGAGCTGGCCCGACTCTACGAGGCGGCCGGGGAGCGCGAAAACCAGGTCGAGATTCTGCGCGAGAAGGCGAGCGTGCTCGATGACAGCGGACAGCGTTGCGCCGTGCTCATGCAGGTGGCCTCGATCAAGTCCGGACCACTCGGCGACGTGGACGGCGCCGTTGATGCGGTGAAGGACGCGCTCGATGCCGATCCTCAGGATTTGTCGGCTCTGGCGGCCCTGGTGGAGCTCGAAGAGCGGCGTGGGGACTTCACGGCCCTGGAAGAGGCGCTCCTTCGTCAGTCCTCGGTGCTGGGTGGCCCCGAGCTGATTTCGGTTCTGACGAAGCTGGCCAAGAACGCCGTCGAACGGCTGGCGGATTCGGATCGCGCGCTGGTGTACCTGCAGCAGATTCTGGCCGCGGATCCAGGCAACCGCGCTGCCTTCGACGAGACCGTGCGACTGCTCACCGCACTCGAACGTTGGCACGAGCTTATCGAGCTGCTCGAACGCGGTGCCGATGCCGAGGTCCGGCAAGGAAACCGTGCCGCCGAGCTCGGTTATCGCGTGCAAGTGGCCGCCATTTGGGGCGAGAAGCTTGGCGCCGAGGACAGCGCACTCGAGGCGCTGCAGGCGGTCCTGGCCAGCGATCCAGGACATTTTCCTTCGTTGCTGGCGGTGGCGCGCATTCATGAGAGCAGGGAGAATTGGCAAGATGCAAGTCAGGCCCTGGAAAAGGCGGCCAAGGCGGCGTTGTCACCGCGGGACAAGGCCGACGTGCTTTGCCGGCGGGCAGCGATTCAGGCCGCGACCGGGGCCAAGCCCGAGGAGCTCGTCGCGTTGTACGAGGCAGCAATCTCCAGCGATCCGACGTGGCTGCCGGCCATTGCGGCCCTCGAGGAACTGGCGCGAAAGACCGCCAACCCCAAGCTGCTGGTCGCGCAGCTCTTGGCCCGGCTCGATCTGGAAAAGGAAGAGGCCAGGCAGAAGACGATCCTGTCCGAGGTGGCCTCGCTGTACCTCGGCACCCTCGGCAAGCCGGGCGAGGCCGTCGCGCCCATCGAGCGCCTGGCCAAGATGTCACCGGGCGATCTCTCGGTCGAAGAGAACCTGGGACGCGCCTTGATCGCCTGCGGGCGCGTGGACGAGGGCGAGTTCACACTCGGTCAGCTTGTCGAGAAACTGGGCAAGGCCAGGCGGCAAAAGGACGTCGCGCGGCTGCAATGGCTGCTGGGCGGCTTCGCCGAGTCACGCGGGGATCTATCGACGGCCAAGCAACGCTACACCGCCGCCTATCAGATCGATCCGACCCAGGCCGGCGTACTGGGGGCGCTGTCGCGTCTGTCGATTCGGCAACACGATGCCGAATCCGCCCGCCGCTACCTGCGCACGCTCCTGCTGCAGAGCTTCGACGAGAAGGCCGCGGGGATCACGAAGCCGGAGGTTTACCTTGCCTTGGGCAACTTGCACCGCGAAGCCGGCGAGCACCCGAAGGCGCGCAACATGTTCGAGCGTGGCCTCGAAACCGATCCCAAGAACGAAGCCCTCAAACAGGCGCTGGCCTCGACGCCGAAGTAGGAAAGGCCTACTGGGGCGGCGGTAGCCGTTTCGCCACGGCTTCGACTCGCTCCAGTACGGCGCGAGCGTTCATGGTTCGGGCGTAGACGTAGAGGGCGGCGGCGGTGTCGTCGGCGAGGACTTCCTCGCTGACGCGCAGGTGTTTGCCGACGGCGAAGACGATGGGGTGGGGCAGGCCGGCGGTGGCCATCTCGACGCGTTTCCAGACGGCGGCGCGGCTCCAGAAGCCGAGTACTTCGAGATAGACGCGCCGGCCGGTTTCGCGATGGACGAATTCCAGGTCAGGCACGCACAGGCCAACGCCCGGCAGATCGAGAATGGCGTCGGCCGGAGATGCCTGCCAGGGCGAGTCTTGGGCGTGCAGGTTGGCAAGTAGACTAGCGACTTCATCGGGTAGCTCGGTGCGGGCGTCCACGGTGGGGCCGGAACCTCCGCGTGCATGGTAACGCAAGGGCCGGCGGTTCTTGCTCCATCGCAGCTCGGCGTTCACGTCCCAGGTGTCGCAGGCCATGAGGACGGGCAAGGCCAGGGCGAGCTTGAGGCCGTATTTCGTCGTCTGTTCGAAGAGACTGAAGGGACCGTCGATGTCGAGGGCGTAGCCGGCCCCGCGTTCGAGCTTTTCGATGGTGTAGAGCAGGCGGTGGAACTTGAGCGCGCGGAAAAGCGCTCGATAGCCGGCGGGATTCGCACAGAGGACGCGCGCGCGCAGCCGCACGGCCCGCAAGAGCACCGCCTGGTGCTGCGCCAGATCGTAGATGGAAAGCAGGCCGTCCGGCGAGGGCAGGTCGGCTTTTCGCAAAACATGAGCGGTGGGCAGATCGGCGTAAAGCGCTTCCTCGATGGTTTCTGCTGCCGCGCCCCGGGACTTCGCGATTTCCTCCACCACATCGGCGCGTGCGAAATCGCCAGACATGCTCCGACGCACGCTGGCGGCCCGGCTGAAGATTTCGCGACGCAGTTCGACCGGATCGATGGTGGCGCCTTCGTCGAATTCGCACCTGTCGAGGGCAAGCTTGAACAGGGCGCGGGCCAGGCGCAATTCCGCCGGGCCAACCGCGATCTGGGCCCAGGCTTCGAGCAGGGCACCACGCGGCAGCCCGAGGTGCGCGCGCACCACGGCGAGGGCGCTGGTCGCCAGCTCGCGGGCGCGCGGGCGCTCGGGTTCGGTCAGCGCGATCACTTGCAGGCGATCGCCGCGCCGTCGGACGTGGACGAGATCAACGGTAAGCAACGTGGTCGCGACGCCTCATGCTGGTCATGGATTCGCTGGTGCCTCCGGTGACGAGCTCGTAGAGCACGGCGCGCTTGCCTTCGCCTTTGCGCAGGATGCGGCCGAGGCGCTGCACGTGCTCGCGCACCGAACCGCTGCCCGACATGACGATGGCGACGTTGGCTTCCGGGATATCCACGCCCTCGTTGAGGACTTTCGATGTGGCGATGGCGGCATAGGCGCCCTGGGAAAAGGCCTGCAAGATCGCACTGCGCTCGCTGACCCGGGTGTGGTGGGTGATGGCCGGAATGAGGAACCTGCGCGAAAGGAGATAGACGGTGGCATTGTCCTGGGTGAAGACGATGGTTCTGTCCTCGCGGTGCTGGTGCAGCAACCGATCCACGTAGTCGAGCTTGGCCGGCGCGGTGAAGGCGATTTCACGCTGGCGGCGGTAGGCGGCGAAGGCTCGCTGTCCCTCGGGCGTGCGCGAAGAACGAATGATGAAATCGGAAAAGCCGCGCGGGCTGGCCATGGAGATGCCATGGTTGGCGAGGAATTGGCGGTAGAGGGCGCGTTCACGGTCGTATTCGGCACGTTCCTCGGCGGATAGATCGACGGCCACGCGCACGGTTTCGTAGCTCGACAGATATTCTCCCGCCAGCTCGACGATGTCCTTGCAGTACACGATGGGGCCCACCAGCTCGTCCAAGACGGGATCGCGTCCGTCGGTGCGTTCAGGTGTGGCGGTCAGACCCAGTCGAAACGGTGCGAGGCAGAAGCGCGCGGCGAGGGCGTAGCTTTCGCCCGGCAGGTGATGGCATTCGTCGAATACCACCAGGCCGAAGCGGCAGCCGAGGTGCTCCATGTGCAGGTAGGCCGAATCGTAGGTGGTGACCGTGAGCGACTGCACGTCGTAGTCGCCGCCGCCCACGACGCCGATCTTCGACCTGAAGGTGGCGCGCAGGCCGTCGGACCACTGGCGAACCAGATCCAGGGTCGGCGTGACGACCAGGGTGCTGCGCTGACGATCATCGATGGCCAGGTGCGCGACGAGGGTTTTGCCGGCTCCGGTCGGCAGGACCACGACGCCTCGGAAGCCGGCGGCTTTCCAAGCCGACAGGGCGCCGGTTTGGTACGGACGTGGCTCGCGATGCACAAGCGCAGGTGTGTCAAGGGTGTCGTAGCGTCGAGCCTCGTCGCGGTACGCGACCTTCATAGCCCGCAAAGCGCGCACGATCTCCGCGTAACGGCAGGCCGGCGCACGCAGGCATGCGCTGCGTTCGTCCCACACGCAATCCCTTGGCAGCCCAACCGACTGCGCCGGCAAGCCGGCGATCTCCACCGTGCCGGCGACGAAGCGCAAGGACACACCCAAGCTCGGGGTCTCCGCTGGAGTGTCCTTGGCCGTCACGCGCGGGAGTTTGTCACAGCCCGGTGCTTTCGTGCATTCGAGTTGTGTTGGGTCGCGCTCCGGGCTATGGCCTGGCCGTGATGTCTGCCTTGCCGATGATGGTGATGAGGTCCTCCACGGGAACGAAGAGCAGGCTAGGCCTTTCGATCTTGTGTGCGGTCAGGCTCTCGGGGAACTCGAAGCTGGCATGAAGATGTGTGCCGTCATCGGTCTTTAGGGTGATATCGATGGGATGGCTTACCGCCACGCCGTGCAGCTCGACGGAGGCCTGAACCGTGACTTTGGCGGTGCCGCTGGTAGGCAGCTTGAAACCGGGCAGGGCCGCGCGCACTGACACCCATGGGTATTTCTCACCCTCGACGGTTTCCATCATGTGGGCGTCGCGGTTGGCGTTGTCGCTGTCGAAGGTCCCTACCTGGGCGCGCGCCATGACCTTGAGCCCAGAGGCATCCACGGTTCCGCGCACCTCCATCGCCTTGCTGACCCCCGTGATCTTGTGAAATTTGTGCACCATATGGTACTCGACCGTTCCCATTCCGGACAGATGAACGGTCTGCGCGTAGCTGACGCCGGAGCTGGCAAGGACGGCCGCCGCCAGTGCCACGAACGGGATGATGATGCGCCTGTAAATCATGGGTCGGTATCCTTTCGTCGGGTTCAAAGGTTCATGTCCGGACTCGCTTCTGTGCCGCCACCCATGCTTCCCTTGGAAGTCAGTACCCCGCGCTCCGTCGGATCAGGCAGGACGTGCGCTGGGCGATTCGCATGACCAAAATAAGATGTCCAAGCGCGCATCGACGTTTCATGCGAGTTTCTGCTTCGACGTTCAAGTCCTCGATTTTGGAGCGCGGATTCCGCATTTGTCCATGAAGCGTCCTGTCCGGGTTCTCGCCATCGCCTTGCTGGTTTTCGCAGTGGGGTGGAATTTCGCAGTGGCGACGACCTTTCTGGGCGACGACTACCTCTTTCGCGCCTTCGCTCGCCTAGAGTCCAATCCCTTGCTTGCCTTCGTCGCCGACAAGCACGGGGGGGAATACTACCGGCCGCTACCCATGTTGATGTGGTGGCTGCTCGAACGAGTGTCGGGCGGACGGGCATGGGCCTTCGCGCTGGCCGCGTTTCTCCAGCACACGCTGTGCGCCCTGCTGGTGGCTCTGGTGGGTCGCAGGATTGGGTTTACGGCCAAAAGCGCGATGCTGGCTGGCTGTCTGTTTTTCGCCGCGCCCGCGGAGCGCGAGGCAGCCCTGTGGTTCTCGGCCAGCACCGATCTTCTCGCGACCATGGCGATGCTTGGGGCGCTCCTTTGGTTTCTTTCGCCTCGACCCTGGCTGCGCCGACTTTCGATTGCGCCGGCGGCGGCGGCTCTTCTTTGCAAGGAAAGCGCGCTGGTCTTGCCCGCGCTGCTCGCCGGTGCCTGCTGGTTTCATGCACGGCACCACAGACATCCGCGGTCCTTCGCGCGATGCCTGACGTCGGCTTTGCCCCATGGGGTCGTCGCTGCTTTGTTTCTCGCCGCGCGCACGCTGGTCTTGCACGGGGTCGGCGGAACCAACGATCCGCTGGCGCCATGGTGGGGCCGAGCCGTGCAACTCGTCGCGGGCTTGCTTCATGCGGTGACGGGCTACGCACCTTTGCCGGAATGGGTGGCCTTGCTGGCGGGGGCGTGTCTGCTCGCTTGGGCCGCGGTGGTCACCTTGCGCCAGCGAGCTTTGGCCGGGTTCGCGCTGTTCTGGGTTGTGGTCGCGCTCGTTCCCTTGCCCGCAGCCGGTTGGGTCGTAGGCGCAAGGTATTTCTACGCGCCAGCGCTCGGGCTCATGCTACTCCTTGCCCTGGCGCTGGAAGAAGCTGGCGGTCTTGCCTCGGTCTTCTCGGTCGCTCTGTTTCTCGGTCTCGGCGCTCTGTCGGGTCAGCAGCGGGCCACCGAGGTGACGCTCTATCGGCGGGCCGTTGCAGCGGCGGGCGCTGGTGTCGCCGAAGGACTCTCGCGCGGACAACGCATCTTCTTCGTGCGCGGCGGCGTGAAGGATCTGGATCTCGCCATCAAGCTGGATCGCCACGCCCCCAGCGCCATTCGCAGCGTCGTGGTGATTCCGGACGTGCCCGCGTCCTTCGTCTGGTTGCCTCCCGATCTGGCCAGCCGCCTCGACTTCCTGCTCGCGCGGCCGCCGTTGCCCCCCTCCGGGGCCTACCATTTCGGCGACGCCAGGCTGGTGGGGCTGGCGCGCCGGGAGGACGCCCCCGACCTCGACGATGTGCTAACTCGTCTCCCCGAGCTCAGAATGTTGCGCCTTGACTACAGGGGCAAGGAAGTCACCGTCGAAGATCGGACCGAGCAGACCATGCGCGGGCGCGAGTAGTTTGCGTGCTTCTCCACAGCCAAGGCATCGCGTACCATGAGGCAGGGCGGTCACCATGGCAAAATCACAGGCAACCCATCTCGAGCTGATCAAGTCGGCGGTCGCACTTGCGTCCAAGCGGACATTCGACCATCTGCTGTACGTCGGAGATCTCCTGCTGCCCGAGGACGTCTTCCGCGGCAAATCGGGTGCGCGCAAGAAACTGGTTCAGGCCGTGGTCAGCGAGGCCCAGCGCGCCGTGGTCGAGGCTTCAGGCGTGCGTGTCATCCCCTTGCCGCAGTACGATCTCGGGCGCGCGGAAAAGTTGAAGTTGGCCCTGGTCAGCGGCATCGCCCGCGGCTTCTACGCCGAAGGCGACGTCGTGGTGGCCTTGCTTTCGGCCCGCCCCGTGGGCAAGCCGGACTCGATTTTGGTGGTGAACGTCGGCCCGGACGACCAGGATGTGGGCTTCGGCTTTCTGCGCAGCGAAGGCGTGTCGCCCGAGATTCTCGAAGCCCTCATCGACCTGGCGGTCACCATCGGCGTGGAGGGCTGGGAAGGCCGCCCCGTGGGCTCGCTCTTCGTCATCGGCGACTCGAACAAGGTCATGGAGCAGTCGCGGCCGCTGAGCCTGAACCCGTTTCAGGGCTATTCCGAGGACGAGCGCAACATGCTGAATCCCGAGGTCAAGCGGGCCCTGCGCGCCTTCGCGGTGCTGGATGGCGCCTTCGTCTTGCGCGAGGACGGCGTGGTCCTGGCCGCCGGGCGCTATCTCAATTTCGAGGAGAAGGAGGTGCGCATCCCGCTCGGTCTCGGTTCGCGCCATATGGCCGCCGCCGGGATCACCCACGAGACGGATGCCATCGCCGTGGTCATTTCCCAGACCTCGGGCACCGTCCGCGTCTTCCGCCACGGTCGCGCCGTGCTCGAGCTGGCGTCGCGCGTGCGTCGCTCGTAGACAAAGAGCCCCAGGTAGCCTTTGGGGGATCCGCGGCATCAAAGCTCCGGAGGAACCCATGCTTGAAACCCCACCCCCCAAAGGTCCGGACCTTGCGCAGGGATTGGAAGTCGACGAGCTTTCGGATGGCGTCGCGGTCGAAGGGCACTTTCATGGCGAGCCGGTGTTGCTGGTGCGCCGTGGTGACGAGATCTTCGCCGTGGCTGCTCGCTGCTCTCACTATGGGGCTCCACTCGAGGATGGTCTGGTGGTCGGGGAAAGCGTGCGCTGCCCGTGGCACCATGCTTGCTTTTCGCTTCGCAGCGGCGAGGCGCTACGACCGCCGGCACTGAATGCCTTGGAGTGCTACGCCGTCGAGCGGGTGGCGAACCGAGCTCGCGTTGTTGGGAAGCGCGGCTTCAAGCTCTTGCGCACGCCCGTTGCGCCGCCGTCTTCCATCGTCATCGTCGGAACCGGCGCGGCGGGCAGCGCTGCTGCCGAGACGCTGCGCCGGGAGGGATACAGCGGAACCGTCACCTTGCTCGGTGCCGATGCCGAGGTCCCCTACGACCGACCGAATCTGTCCAAGGATTACCTCGCGGGAACCGCGCCCGAGGAATGGATCCCGCTCAGGTCCCGCGACTTCTATCACGAGAAGGGCATCGTCTTGCGCACGGGCACGCGCGTGGCGAGCCTCGACATCAACGCACGGACTGTCGTGCTGGAAGGAGGCGAGGCGATTCCCTTCGGCGCCTTGTTGCTGGCGACCGGCGCGCGGCCGAGGCGCCTGGACATTGCAGGCGCCGACCTTCCCTACGTCGTGACCTTGCGCAGCCTGGCCGACAGCCGCGCCCTGATCGAACGAGCCAGGACCGCTCGCCGCGCGGTCGTCATCGGTGCCGGCTTCATTGGCTTGGAGGTTGCCGCATCCCTGCGTAGCCGCGGCATCGAGGTCCACATCGTGGCGCCGGATGCCCGGCCGCTCGAACGCGTTCTTGGCCCCGAGTTGGCGGACATGGTCCGGGATATTCACGAGTCGCACGGCGTGGTCTTTCACCTGGGCACCCAACCCGCGGCTGTTCGCGAGGGTCAAGTCGTGCTGGCGACCGGCGAATCGCTGGCCGCCGACCTGGTCGTGGTGGGGGTGGGGGTCACACCCGAGACGGAGCTGGCGGCCGGGGCAGGCCTTACCATCGACCGCGGCGTGAAGGTGAACGCCTATCTAGAAACCAGCGTCCCCGGAATCTTCGCCGCAGGCGACATCGCGCGATGGCCCGATCCTCATACCGGCTCCCTCATTCGTGTCGAGCACTGGACCGTGGCCCAGCGCCAGGGCCAGAGCGCCGCGCGCAACATGCTGGGCGCGCGCGAGCCCTTCGACGCCGTGCCATTCTTCTGGAGCGCCCATTTCGACGTCACCATTTCTTACGTTGGCCACGCCGAAACCTGGGAGCGCATCGCGATCGATGGAGACGCCAAAGCCCACGACTGCCGCGCAGAGTATTGGCGGGGGGCGAAGCGACTTGCCGTGGCGACGGTCAACCGCGACCGCGCCAGCTTGCAGGCGGAGGTGGAGCTGGAGACCGCCGATCGACGTGCGCGGTCTTAGCTGCCATCCATTGCGCTGTCCTCCATTGCGCCGCCGTCCATTGCGCCGCCGTCCAGCTCCGGAACCAGGGGACTGTCGGCACCACCACCGTCAGGGGCCTGGCAGATGGAAAGGCAAGGTCGATCGATGCAAAGAAGCTGTAGTTGACCCCGGAGATCGAGATCGATGAGGGAAATGCCCGAGTCCCAGTTCTCCAAGCGCAGGGTGGCTGCGCCCGACGTGAGCGGCATGGTGAATCGGGCATGCCCATGCCCGGTCGTGCCCGCATCCGGCCACGCCAGGCGCGGATCCGCGAAAACAAAGCTGGACAGCGCGGTTCCGTCGGCGGCCATTAGCGTGGCCACGAAGTAGGCGCTGGCCCCCGGCGTACCCTTGGCGGGAGGGCTGGTGGACACGCTTGGACCAGCCTTGTCTTGGCGGAGCAGATCGACGTCAAGGTCGGACAAGGCCCCATTGCCATCCAAAGCAAGGGAGACGGCAAGCACGTAGGGCTGGTCGACGCAACCGCACGCATGGGCACCTTGTCCGAAGCTTGAACACGCACCGCCGTCCGGGTGACCGCCGGGTGGGTAGTCGTAGCGACCGGGGAGGTCTCCCCCACAACCCGCTGCCGCGAGGATCAGCGCCACGCACAACTCGAACGCCGCCGAGTGCCAGGCGCCAACAACGAGAAACACGCCTGTGGATTTCATAAGTCCGAAATCTACCACCTGCCATCATGCGTGCATCCCGGGTAACACGCGATTCTCGCATGGATGCACGGCGGCGACAATCTACGCATCGAAATGGGGCGCCGCTACGGTGCCAGTACCAAGATTGAATCAATCCATCGCCTGTCGCACGCGGGCTTCCAGCTCGTCGACGGCGATCTCCGACTGCTGGCGCGTGGTCAGGTCGCGCAGGATGAGCTTACCCGACAGGAGCTCGTTGTCGCCCACGATGAGGGCCAGGCGCGCGCGCAGCGCGTCCGCGCGCTTGAGCTGCGCCTTGAGGCCGGCGTCGCGGTGCTCGATCTCGGTGCGGATTCCAGCCAGCCTCAATTTCTGCGCCACGGGGAGCGCGAAGGCGCGCGCCTTCTCGCCCAGGGCCGCGATGTAGAGCGTGAGGCCAGGCTCGAAACTTTCCGCGGGCGCGGTCATGGCGAGAAGAAGGCGCTCCACGCCCAGACCGAAGCCCATGGCCGGCACTTCAGGTCCGCCGAGAGACGAGACCAGCCGATCGTAGCGCCCACCGCCGCACACCGTGTTCTGCGCACCCAGGTCGCCGACCTTGGCTTTGATCTCGAAGATCGTGCCGGTGTAGTAGTCGAGCCCACGCACGAGTCGCGGATCCAGGCTGCTTTCCACGCCGAGAGAGGTAAGGTGACAGCGCATAGCATCAAAGTGCTGCTTGGACGCAACGCCGAGCACGTCGAGCAGGATGGGCGCGTGGGCGGCCAGCGCCAGCACGTCGGGATCCTTGGAATCGAGAATGCGCAGCGGGTTGGAGTCGAGCCGCTTGCGCGAAAACTCGTCGAGCTTGTCGGTGTGCGCTGCGAAGAAGGTACGTAGGGTCTCGCGGTAGGCCGTGCGCTCGTCGGGCGAGCCCAGGCTGTTGACCGCGACCTCGATCTCGGAGGTCTTGACGCCGAGGTCGGCGAGCAGGGCGACCAACATGGCGATCATCTCGGCGTCGATGGCCGGGCCAGGCAGCCCGAAGACCTCGGCGCCAATCTGGTGGAACTGGCGCAGTCGCCCGCGCTGGGCGCGCTCGTGGCGGAACATCGGGCCCATGTAGTACCAGCGCGTGACCGGCTCGCGGTTCCACTGCGAGCGCGAAATGTAGGCGCGGACCGCCGAGGCCGTGCCCTCGGGCCGCATGCTGACGCTGCTGCCGTCGCGGTCGTCGAAGGTGTACATCTGCTTTTCCACCACCTCGGTGGCCTCGCCGACCGAGCGTGTGAACAGCGGCGTGTACTCGAGGATGGGCGTGCGCAACTCGCGGTAGGCGAAGGCGTCGAGAAGGGTGCGTGCCTTTTCCTCGACGTATTGCCACTTCGCCACCTCGGGCGGCAGCACGTCGTTCATTCCTTTGACGTTCGGGGGTAGCTCGTTCACGGCGGCTTTATAGCATTTTCACCACAGAGACGCAGAGACCACAGAGAGCGGAAAGGAAGGGCTTTCCCGGATCTGGATTCGCCCTCTTCTTAAACCGCTGCGCTCTCTGTGTCTCTGTGGTGGAACTTGCTACTCGACGCGAACCACGGCGACCCCTAAGCCGGCGACGACTTGCGCGCGGGCCCGGTGCACCGTGGCTTCGTCGCGACCGTCGAGGGTGATGAGCACCTTGTGGTCGACGGCATCGATGTGCGGGTAGGAACCGATGGCGACGTCGGGGAAGTCGGCCGCGGCCCGGTCGAGGATGTGGGCGATGGCGCCCTCGCTCTCGCGCGAATAGATGGCGCCACTGAAGAAGGGCGGGGCGGCGAATCGGTCACGAATCATGGCGAACTTGCGCTGCATGATCGACGGCACACCGGGCAGGACGTAGACGTTGCCATAGGCAACCACGGGCCAGCGCGAATGGGAAACGCCTTCGCCGTAGATGAGGTTGGCGCCTTCGGGTACGTCGGCCATGCGCAGGTCGCGCTCGAAAAAGCGCTCTCCGCTGTAGGCGCGTATCGTCTCGGCCAGGGCCGGGTCACGCACCACGGGCACTGAAAATGCCTTGGCGATGGAGGCGATGGTGACGTCGTCGTGGGTGGGACCGATGCCGCCCGTGGTGAAGACCAGGTCGTAGGTCGCGGACGAGGTGCGCACGGTGGCAGCGATTTCCGCGGGAACATCGGGAATCACCACGATCCGGCGCACGGCCACGCCCAGCTTGCGCAGCTCGCGCACCAGGAAGCGCGCGTTCTGCTCCTCGACTTTGCCGGAAAGAACCTCGTCGCCAATCACGACGATGGCGGCGGTGGGGCCTTGTGTGCTTTCGCCCATGGTTTGGGCACAACCATACCGGGCTTTGCGCCCCGTTCAAAACACCTCGGACCAAGAAAAGCGGGTGAAGGCGCCGGTTCCCCCATTCGGCGGAATGGCTCGTCCAGCCGTGACCGAGTCCGGGACGAGGTTGGTGATATCGATAGCTCCGCTAGATCCGAAGATATAGATGTGGCCACCGAGGATCACAGGGGAAGTCACCGGTTCGCTGGCCACGTCCGCTCCGAGGCGCTGCGTGACGGTTGCGCCGGTCGCCGACACTTGGTGGATGGTGAAGTAGGTTTGCCCGCGAGTGCAGCCGTCCGCCGCTGGCACGTACCACATGGTCATGACCTGAAATCCGGAGGCGTCCGCGAGCAGTACTCCAAGAGGGGTCGCGGTTGGCCGAGCCGTGATGGGCATGGCACTTTGGCACGTGATGTTGCCGTGCGCATCCGTCTGCGTGACGCCGCAGATCTCGTTGTTGTTCCCGACGGTGAGCGTGATCTGCCCACCATTGCCCCAGGATGTGTCCTTGACAATGCTGGTAATGCCGCCGTTGACGTCGGTTTGGGCATCCTCTTTCCAGAAAACCATCTTGGATGGCGGCAGGTCGGTGGTGTCCAAGTCAAGGTTGGAATTGGTCACCTGCACGGGGAAGATTTGGTGTGCGTGCGACGTGGTCGTGGAATCACGGTCGAGCTGAACGATGGTGGGAGAGAAGTGCAGGGGATGGTTACAGGTCAGGGCTTGGTCGAGAGTGAGGCCAGCCCCCAGCATATAGCGGAAGAGCTGCCCTGATGTGTCGCCGAAGTAACCGGCGAGAAGCTTATCGTCTTGGCCGCCGGCAAAGTCGCGCGCGGTAGCGACATCGGTGAGCGCAGTGTATGTCTGGGTGCAGGTAGCGCTCGGGGCAACGGTGTCGGTGCTTAGCAAGACGCCCGTGGCCGCCTGGGCGGAGACCAGTGCCCGGCCTTGCGTCGCGCTGCCATCGGTCGTCGCATAGCCCGAGGCGAAGGTGATACGATAATCATCCATGGCGGGGGTCCGATTGAAGAAGAAAGCAGGCAGCGAAATGGTGTTTCCGAGCACGCTACTGTAGGCCGAGGCATTGTTGCCATACCCCGTGTGCCACTGCACGTTGACTGGAGGATCCGCGATGTCGCTGGCCGCAAAGGGCGCTGTCACGTCGAGCATGAAGGTGTTGGTGCCACCATAGCCCTCGGGCATGACGAGCACGGTCTTCCACTGCGCTGTGGTGGCGTCGCTGCAGTTCTTCATACACAGCGTCTTTGCTTTGGGCGAGTCCGCGAGACCAAAGATGTGACTGTAGGGGTCTGTTTTCTGGCCGCCTTGGGCGTATTGCTTGCGCACGATGGGAATCATATCCGGCGGAAGGAAGGCGAAGGCCTCGCTGCCGGCCTGATACAGCGTCGATCCGAGGAGCGTATTCTCCAGGAAGAACGCGTGCAAGAGTCCGTCCGAAGAGCCCACATAGATGAGGTGGGGGCGGCTTTGATACTGCAAGAAAAAGGCGTGGCCACCGGGTTCGGGGGCGTCACCTGGACTGGCGATGTCGATGGGGGTCGAATTGATAATGGCGCCCAAAATGGCAGGATTCTTGTAGGTCGGATCGCCGAGCAGCCAGCGCGCAACCGATTCGGCTTCGGTGTCAGAGGCCCCCAGTCCCATGGCAGCAAGCGTGCTCTTGTTGGTCACCGAGTGGGTGGCCGGATCGACCGCTATTTTTACCATGTTCGCGCCATCCCAGGTGTAGATCTTGCGTTGCCACCAGTTCATGGCCGCGAGCTTCTGGTAGGCGTCCCAGGCTAGCGTCGGCGAGGCTCCGCTCAGATCGTAAGCCAAGAGGTGCCCCTTCCACTCCGGGAAATCCATGCGAGAGTCGAGGGCGTACTTGCCTTCGGCGACGGTGGTGGCCTGTTGCGTGCCCGCCGATGTGCTGGTAGGTGCGGTCGAATAGCTGCCCCTGACAGCGTCGTAGACCACGAGCTGAAGGGCGGTGTTGAGGTCGGCCTCATTCTGGGCAAGGTAGGCAAAGGGGGCTATGCCGTCGTTGCCGGCATCCGTGCCGCCCGCCCGTGCGATGTTGTCGTTAGTGGTCTTCGCCGTTCCCGAGCTCGTGTCGCCCGAGAAGCCCACCACAAAGGTCTTGACGCCAAGATTCTGGCGCAGGTTGTAGGCGGCCAGAACCGACTTGCACGTGCAGCCAGAAGAACCCGGGTTCGTGGCCGCGCAGGCCGTGGCGGAGCAGTTGTTGTCTCCCGGGCCGTTGGCCTCGCCGTCGGTGATGAGCAGGACATAGTTGTCGCGGCAAGCAAGGTGATCCTGCGGGATTCCCGCGCTGGAGTTGCCATTTTTCACCGCGTTCATGTAGTCATAGGCGCTGGTGCCGATCGTGGGCGACTTATCGTTCTGCAAGGTGCAGCCGGTGGGGGTGCTCCAGTAGAAAATCAAGCCACCGTCCGCGGCCGGGGCCATGGCTTGCGTGATGGCATTGGACGAGGTCTGCGAGAGAGTGTCGTCATCGGCGGTGCTCAGAAACGGCGCCAGTTGCGTGTCCCAACGTCCACCGCAGTCCGCGGCGCACGTGTTGCCGCAGTCTGGAAAGTCCAGCGGAGGTGCCTTGCCACCGTTGTAGTAGTTGTTGAGCGGCTGGTAGTAACTGTAGTTGTTCCCATTGACGGTTATGTCTTGCCCACCGTAGGCGCTCTGCACGCTCATGTTTGTCGAATTGCCACCGGTGGTGCCGGTGTATTGGTAGTAGGCGCCCTCGAAGGTGCCGAGGCCCAGGGCTCCGGGCATGTCGCAGGTGGCACCGCACCAATTCGTATCGATCTCGGTCCACGTGTTGGCCGCCGAGCGCACGCGATAGCGGCTGTTGGTCGAACCTTGCAGGGTCATGTTGATGCCGTTCACGAGGCAAGCCTGAGCCGGTCCAGTTTGATTGTCGAAACAGTGCGCGGATACGATCTTGTCTTGGGACTCGTAGACGGTGATGACCCCGGTCGAGCCCGAAGCGTTCAGGTAGTATGGAAAGTAGCCGTGTTGGTAGAAAGTCATCAGCCCGAAGTTCAGCATCTGGTAGTTGTTGTTCACGATGGCGCTGATCGCGCGCTTGGCGATCACCGCGCGCGACGTCGCCGGTCCGCATGCATCGCCGGCGGTGGTGCAGTCCGAATCCTTCTTGCACACTGTCTGTGCGACAAGGCACATGCGGATGGGACCGAGTGTGCCGTTGCTGCTGGGAACACAGGTATCCGTGCTACTCACAGGAAGAGCGCAGGGGTTGGCCGGCGGGATCACGCATGTGTTCGCTGGCGTGTTGCACGTATTCGTCACCGCGGTGCAGGCGTTGTCGGTCTTGGACACGCAGGTATCCTGCGTCAGGTTGCAGGTGTTCGTGGTGCCATTGCAAGTTTGGGCAGTGAAGACGCAGGTTTGGGAACCAGAGCACTTCATGTAGCTGTTGTTGCACTTGTTGCCGTCACTGGAGCAGGTGCCGTAGGATGGCACCGGGCAGTCGGTGTCGATGCGACAGCTATCGTTGGTGATGCTACACGTCATGTAACTGGGACAATCGCTGTTCGCGGTGCAGCCGTTGCGAGGTGTGCCTCCCAGGCCGCACGTTCCGGAGGCCGACGTCGGCGGGCAATCCGAGGACGACGAACAGAGCGTCGAGGTCGCGTGGGCACATACGTTGACGTCGGGGCAGTTACCACCAGGGTTGGTACACGACATGAGGCTGTTGTACTTGCACTTGCCGACGGTCGCGCAGGGCGTGTTGCCGTCGCAGGGGACACCGGTGGCCGAGCAAAGACTGGATTGCGCGGGACAATCGGAGTCTTTCGAGCATGCGTTCTTTGCAAAGGAACACATGGTGTCGATCGAAGTCTGCGTGCCGGTCGCGGTCTGCGTGCCGGTCGCGGTTTGGGTGCCGGTCGCGGTCTTGGTGCTGGTTGAGGTCTGGGTGGCGGTCGACGTCTTGGTGGCGGTCGACGTCTGGGAGTTTGAGAAGGTCCATGTTTCTGATCGTGTACCGGTGGCCGTGCCTGACTTGGTCACGGTGGCGGGGACGATATTCCACCAGACCAGAGAGACGGTGCTAGTGCGAGCCCGAATGTCCATGAAAACCGTCGCGGTTCCTGTGGATGTGGCCGAGCCACTGACGGTCCCGGTCGCAGTGAACGCTTTCGTGACCGTGCCGTTGTAGGTGGCGGTCACATTGCTGGTGGCGTTCGCACTCGCGCCCCCAACGAGATAGTCGGTCGTGGTGTACGTGTTGGTATACCACTGCGTAGCCTCGGCATCAGAGGCCGTGTCGGTGCTGGTGATTGTCCCCGTAAGCGTCACGGTCGCCGTGGCTGTCGATCGTTGAGTCGTCGTGCCCGTATTGGTCACGGTCTGGGTGTTGGTCACGGTCTGGGTGTTGGTCACGGTCTGGGTGTTGGTCGTGGCTTGGGTACTGGTCGTGGTCTGCGTAATGGTCGTGGTCTGCGTGCTGGTCGTGGTCTGCGTGCAGTTCCAGATGGGGACCGAGCAAACGCCTGGATCTTGCGGACAATCACTGATGGATGCACACTGGGTAGAGCCGTCTTCCTGGCAATAGCCGTGTTGGCAGTCGGCGTCCACCTGACAGGTCCGCCCCCACGCCTTGCACACCCCAAGCACGCCGCCGTTGCGGCAGTTGGCACCGTTGTCGCAGTCGACCCCTGCCTCGGTGGAGTTGGCGAACTGGCCCCCCGGGACGCCGGTCATCGAGCCCGAGGTGTCGAGCACGATGAGCATGTTGGCCTTGTGGAGCTGGCGCTCGATCACCACCAGGGGGTTGACGCGCGCCTGGGAGGCCGGCACCGTGAAGCACGCCCAGCCGAGCACGACCGTCAGGGCCGCGGTCGAAAGTCGAGGGCGACGCGCTCTGCGCGACGCGCGTTTCCCGGCGACGGGGCAATGAAACCTCTTCACCCTTGCCTTCATCGACTGAAACCCGCTTTGCATTGACGTCCCCAGTTGCCAAGACAGCTACTTCTTGCGATCAGGGATGACTTGATTTTACCATAAAAATGGTAATCTAGATTACTATAATGTGCAAAACAAAAAGTCCTTCTGAGAAATCGCGGCCTTGGCGAACGGGCGCCCGGACTGCTCCGGGCCCCACGAGTCTATCCAGCAACCTTCGCGCCAAGCTCGGCGCGAGCGGGCTACGCCTTGCGCGGCTTGGCTTCCAGCGAGGTCTCGACCAAGCGAATCTCGATCATGAGATCGCTGGCCAGGCGTTCGAGGGCGGTGCGCAGGGTAGGGAGGTCGGCGTTGCTCGGCAGTCGCACGCGCGCCTTGGCTAGGAAGAGCATCTCGCCCGACATCGGAGCGCTGGTGCGATCGGTGGACAGCTCTTCCACATTGGCGCCACTGTTGGCCAGAAGCTGCGAGATCTCGCGCACGATGCCGGGACGGTCGAGTCCAACCAGCTCGAGCGCGAGGGCGCGTCCGGACGTTGCGCCGCCGGCCTCGCCGCTCGGCTCGCCCACGACCTTGAGGCCGCGAGCGTCGAGATCGGCCAGGGCAGCCTGAAGCGATGCCGCCTTGTCGCTCGGGACCTCGATGCGTAGGATGCCGGCGAACTTGCCGGCCAGCCGGGCCATGCGACTTTCCAGCCAGTTGCCTCCGTGCGCGGCGACGACGGCGGCGACGGCCTCCACCAGACCGGGACGATCGGGGCCGATCAGGGTCAGAACCAAATCCGTCATGGCCATGGCGTCACACGCGCAGGTGGAGGGGGTAGTTCTTCTCGATGGACTCGCTGCAGGCGTCGGTGACGAGCTGCCAGATGTTTCGCATCTGCGCTTCGATCACGCTGCCCTCGTCGACTTCCTCGGTGTCTTCGTCCTCGTCTTCGTCCTCGTCCTCGAATTCCTCGTCCTCGATAGCCAGCTCTTCTTTCATTTCTTCGAGTGTCTCCTGCAAGGAATAGGCGGATGCCACCCGGAACTCGCCCACCGTCAGCGTGCCCTCGAATTCCAGTGGCAAGTAGATGTCTGCGGCCACATCGTGGGCGTCGAGCCTGTCGAGAAATTCCGTCATGGCTTCCTCGCTCAGGCGTTTGGCGAAGGTATGCGTGGTGTGGTCATCTTGAGCCGGCAGCTTGGCGCCAGCTTGCTCGAGCAGCCGCCCAAGCGACTTCATCTCTTCATCGTCCAGTCGATCCGAGAGCGGGGCGAGTTCGATTGCCGACATGACCCATACGGTGCCGCAGCCCGGGCGCGCCGTCAACGTTGCGAGCGGTCTTTTTCTCCCCGCAACGTGGCCGTCGGATTCGACATCTCATTCCTGAACAGCTATGCATGCCAAAGCGGAAATGACATCGAGCTTGGGACCAGACGCGGCTTGGATACTATCACGCATACAGTCGGCACGCGACGCGGCCAGGCGTGGGCTTACCGAAGGCAAATCCGGGCTCGAAATCGTGAGCGCCCTGACCGCGGACGTCGAGGCCGCAATCCGCGAGGTTCTCGCCCACCATTTTTTCCAAGCCGATATCGGTCCCGCCTCGGGCGTGGCGGTTCTGGCCACCGGGAGCTTCGGCCGCCGCGAGCTTGCACCCTACTCGGATCTGGACCTGCTCTTCCTATGCGAGAGCAAGCCCGACAGCAAGATGGAGGCCCTGGCGCATTCGATTCTCCTGCCGCTTTGGGATGCCAAGGTCGACGCCGGGCATGCCGTGCGCTCCGTGGCCGATGGTCTGGGCTTGCCCGACAAGGATCTGGCCGCCGCGACCGCGTTGCTCGATGCCCGCTTCTTGGTCGGTGACGAGCACCTGGCCATCGATTTCCTTTCCCGCTACGAGGCCCGTGTGGCCGGATCCAGGCCGGACGGCTTGGTGGCGCGCTTGCGCGAGGAACAAGAGGGGCGGCACTCGCGCTTCGGCGACACGATCTTCATGCTCGAGCCCGACCTCAAGAGCGGGCCAGGCGGGGTTCGCGATCTGTGCGTCGGCCGGTGGGCAGCACAGGCGCGTTTTCACGCATCGACCCCGGCGCGGCTGGAGCAACTGGGCGAAATGTCGGCTCGCCAGGCCGAGGCCTGGGCGCAAGCCATCGACTTCATCTCGAAGTTGCGCCTGGCCTTGCACCTCGTCGCGGGGCGGAGACAGGACCAGCTGCGCTTCGACCTGCAGGAACGGATAGCGCCTCTCTTCCATGCCGAGGGTACTTGGGCGGACGACGACAGTCGACCCGCGGTGACCCCAGCGGTCGAGGCGTTGATGCACGACTTTCAAACCCACGCGCGGACCATTGCGCGCACCACCGAACGCCTCATGCAACGGGTGTGCGCCCGACCCAACGAGCGTTTGGCAACTCGCCCGGTGGTGATCTCCGAGAGCGCGCCGGGCGATCCAAGCTTCGTTCGACGCAAGGGTAAGATTGAAGTGAAGGATAGCTTGATATTTGAAGAGCATCCTTCTGAAATGATTAGAATATTCAGTGTATCACAGGAGATTGGTTTGGGCATCGGACTGGCCACCTTGGACCTCATCTCCGAGCTGGCGGCAAGCCACGCCCAGGCCCTGCGTAGCGATCCCCAGTCGGCCAAGTATTTTCTCGATGTGCTCACCAACGTGAAGGACGCCGGCACCCCGTCGCGCCTGGAGCAAATGCACGACCACGGTCTGATTTCCGCGCTGCTGCCCGAGTGGGGACCCGTGTCTGGGCGCGTGCAGCATGACATCTACCACGTGTACACGGTGGACCAGCACTCGCTCTACGCGGTGGCCACCCTGAAAGCCATCGCGCGGGGCGAGCTGCAGAGAGACTATCCAGAGGTCTGCGAGGCCTACCCCGATGTGGTTCGGGGCCAGGCGCTGTTTGTCGGCCTCCTCCTTCACGACGTGGGTAAGCCCCAGGGCTCGAACCACGCCGAAAAGGGGGCGGTCATGTCCGAGCGAATCGCCGCCCGGCTGGGGCTGTCGTCCGAGGACGTCGACCTGGTTGAATTCCTGGTCCGGGCGCACCTCGAAATGGGGCACAACTCGCAGCGGCGCGATCTGCAGGATCCCAGCCTGCTCGATTTTTTCGCCCGCACCTGTGGCGACGAAGAGAGACTGCGTCAGCTTTTCATCCTGACCTTCTGCGATCTGACCTCGACCGGGCCGAAGACCATGACCCGGTGGAAGTACGAGCTTCTGTACGAGCTTTTCGACCGCACGCTCAAGTACATGCGCCGTGGCCCCGATCTGCTCGCCGCCGAGCGGGCCGAGCTGGTGGAGGAGCGTCAGCGCCAGGCGGCGGCTCTGCTCGAGGAAGACTCGCACTCGGCGTCCACGGTGGTGGCCTTCACCGGTTTGCCCGATCGCTATTTCGCCGAGCAAGATGCCAACAAGATCGCTGACCACGTGCGCCTGATGCGCGGACGGAAATCCTGTTGTGCGTTGGCAGTGACCCATTCCGAACGGGGAACGTTTTCGGAGCTCGTCCTGGCAGCCGACGATGTGCCCGGGCTCTTGGCCAAGGTCGCGGGCGTGCTCTACGCCAACCGCATCGACATCCTGGACGCGGCCATCTATTCGCGCGAGCCGGTCTTTCCCCTGCGCAAACAGGGCGAGGCGCTCGATGTCTTCCGCATTCGCAAGGAGCCGGACGGCGCCCTGACCGACGAGAACCGCATCGAGGGCATCCGGCGCGACTTGGAGGCCGTCCTGTCCGGGCGGGTCACCGTGGAATCGCTGGTGGGCAAGCGGTCGGCGCCGTCCCTGCTCTACCAGCGGGCCAAGCCCACGGTTCCGGCCACCCAGGTCAACGTCGACAACGATTCGAGCCGGACGTTCACCGTGGTCGAGGTCTTCACCGAGGACAAGCCGGGCGTGCTCTACACCATCACCCACACCCTGGCCGGGCAGGGGCTGGACATTCACCGCTCGCGCGTCGGGGTCGCCGCCGACCGGGTGGCCGACATCTTTTACGTGCGCGACACGGCCTCGGGCGAGAAAATCGAGGACGAGGAGCGTATCGAAGCGATTTCCGACGCGCTCAAGCTGGCCTTGAAGGCAAGTTAGACAGAACCGGATTTTTCACCACAGAGAGTGCGGAGGGTACAGAGGCCGGAAAAGACGGTTTCGGACTTCGATGTCCAAGCTCTCACGGCCCTCTCACCCTCTCCGTGTTCTCCGTGGTTCAATTTCCGCGTCATGTTTCTGCCGTCGGTTGGGCTTGACGGGGCGAGCGGGTCCGTCGGAACCTCATGCCATGCTGGCAACGCAGGGGATCTCTCAGGTGGTTCTTGCTCTTCTTCTGGCGGCGGGCACTGGTCCAGGTGGCGGCGCCAAGGGCGGCGTGGCCGAGCTGGAGCGCGGGCAGAAGCTCTTCAAGGCCGGCGACCTCGCGGGTGCCTTGCAAGCCTTCGACAACGCGGCCAAGGCCGATACGAAGGATCCACGCGCGCCCTACTTGCGCGGCGTGGTCCTCGAAAAGAAGAACGACGGGGTGGGCGCCGAGAACGCGTATCGCGAGGCCATCGCCCGCGACGGGCACTTCGGCCCGGCCCACAACAACCTGGGTGCCATCTTGCTCGGCAAGAGCGAGCTGCCGGCCGCGGAGAAAGAGCTTCTGGCGGCGATGGCCAGCGATCCCAGGAACGCCAGCGCCGCGTTCAACCTGGGCCTTCTGCGCGAGGCCCAGAAGCAGCCACGCGAAGCCGCGACCGCTTACCGCAAAGCCTTGCAGCTCAACCCCAGCGACGGCATCTGTCACGCCAACCTGTGTTCCGTCCTGCGCAAGCTGGGCGATCTGGATGGGGCCATCGCCGAGTGTCGCCAAGCGGTTCGTCTCATGCCGGAGAGCGCGGTGGTGCTGACCAACCTCGGGCTGTTGCTGTCCGACAAGAAACAGCTCGACGAGGCACGAGAGCAGTTGCACCTGGCCACCCAGAAGGACGCCAAGTTCGCGCCGGCGTGGACTGGCCTTGGCCGGGTGGAGATGCGGCGCAAACAGGCCGCCGCGGCGGTGGAAGCATTGGCCAAGGCGGCCAAGCTCGAGCCCAAGGATGGCGGCGTGGCGGCCGACCTTTGCCGGGCGTTGGTTCAGAAGGACATGCGCGCCAGGCCAGCCGAGGAGGGATGTAGGCGGGCCATCGCACTCGACGCGAAGAATGGCCTGGCCCACTACGAGCTGGTCAAGATCCTGGTCGCTCGCGGCGACTGCAGAGGAGCCAAGGCCGAGGTGAGCAAGCTGGGGACAATCGACGTGGCGAAGGGGCAGGCCAAGGTCCAAGCCGGCGAGATCCTCAAGACCTGCGTGCCCGGCAAGGCCGTCAAGCCCGCGGCTGAGGCCAAGGGTGACGAGCAACGAAGGGAGAAATAGACCACTACCTGAAGTCTTATTGTCAAGATGTGGTTTTAATTGAGTAAATACCTGACAAATCGTAGAGGAATTTGAACGCGGAGAGCACAGAGAACACGGCGCTGGGCCATCGGCCCGGCGGTGTGACTGCGGTGAGCATCCGCCTCCTCGTCACCACGGCGGTTGTGTTTTTCATGCTGATGTCGAACGCGGGGTGCCGGCGGCCGGTGACGGTCAGGCAGCCGTTGTCGCTGAGTCACAAGCGGCACATGGAGGCGGACATGAAGTGCGTAAGCTGTCATCCGGGCGCCGAGGATCAGGCCATGGCTGGTTTTCCCGTCGTGGAGGACTGCATGGACTGTCACGGAAAAGCGCGTGGGAACAGCCCCGACGAACCGAAGGTGCGGGACTACGCCAAGCGGGGCCAAGAGATCCCCTGGGTGCGCGTCGACAAACTGCCGGGCCACGTCTATTTTTCGCACGCCAGCCACGTGACCCTGGCCAAGATGAAGTGCGAGGATTGTCACGAGGGTATCTTGTCGGCCACGCAGTCGCTGACCTTACCCGACGTTCATCAGACCATGGAAGACTGCATGCGCTGCCACAAAGAGCGCAAAGCCAGCAACCAGTGCAAGACTTGTCACAAGTGAGCCATGCCTGACATCGGACGACGTGGATTCCTGAGCGGCGCGGGCCTTTTGGCCTCGGCGGTCGCGGGTTGTCGGCCGAGCCGGGATCCCTACACTGCGCAAAAGCCACCCGTACCCGTCGAGCGCGGGCTGCGGCCGAGCAGCGAGAAATTCGTCTTTACCACCTGCGGCCTGTGCCAGGCCGGCTGCGGCCTGCGCGTGCGCGTCGTGGACGGTCGCGCGATCAAGGTCGAGGGCCACGCGGAACCCTCGGGAAATCGCGGCGGCTTGTGTGTGCGCGGACAGGCCGGGCTGGAGCTCCTCTACCATCCCGACCGCGTTCGCGGTCCCAGACGCAGGGTCGGGGAGCGCGGGGAGAATCGTTGGCAGGAGATTTCCTGGGACGAGGCCGTCGCAGAGCTGGCGGCCGAGCTGTCCAATCTGCGCGCCGCGGGCGAGCCCCAATCCCTCGTGGTGTTGGACGGGGAGCGTACGGGCACGACGCATGCGTTGTGGGCGCGTCTTCTCGAAGCGTTCGGCAGCCCCAACCACATTGGGCATGGCGCCACCGGGTTTGGGGCCATGGCCCAGGCCGCGCGCCGTTTGACCCGCAAGACCTGCCTGCCGGTCTACGATTTCGAGCGCGCGCGATGCGTCCTGCTGGTAGGAACCGGGGCTCTGGAATCTTCGCCCCATTTCATCCATCTGGCGCGAGCGCTGGCGAGCGAGGGGCGCCCGCGCCTGCTGTGCGCGGCGTCGCGCCTGCCGTCCATGGCAAGCTTGGTGGACGAGTGGCTTTCCCTCGCCCCCGGCGGTTCGTCGTCCTTGCTGCTCGGACTGATGCACGTCCTTCTGCGCGAGCAATGGGGCGACGAATCCGCTCTCGAGGGGGCCAGCGGCTTTCTGCCCTGGGTCGACCACGACGGTACCCGACACGGTGGTCTGCGCGAACAGGTCATGTCCGATTTCTCGCCCGACAAGGTCGAGGCGTGGAGCGGGATTTCGGCGGTACGGATCGTGTGTCTGGCCCGAGAGCTGGTTGCCGTTCGGCAGTCGGTGGTGGTGGTCGACGAGGGGACGTGCGACCCGGCGACCGCCTTTGCGGCGCTGCTGGTCAACGCCCTTCTCGGCGCCCTCGACGCGCCCGGCGGGATGCGCCTCAATCCAGCGCTGCCGCTCGCCGATTTCGGCGCGGCCGACCTCGACGAGGTCGCCCGCATCGGCCTCCGCGCGCCGCCCGTCGACGGCCGCGCGCCGGGCCAGCGCGACTTCCAAGCGTCGCGGCTCCTCGGGCTGCCCGAGGCGATTCTTTCGGGCAAGCCCTACGCGATCAAGGCCCTGCTGCTGAGCACTTCCAATCCCGCGTACTCGAAGCCCGGCCCGCAGCGCTGGCACGAGGCTATCGCCAAAGTTCCTTTCGTCGTGTCCTTTTCTCCCGTGCTCGACGAATCGGTGTTGTCCGCCGACCTGCTGCTGCCCGATCACACGTTTTTCGAGCGCTGGGATGTGGTCGTGCCGGAGGGCCGCGCGGGTGTGCTGTCGCTTCGCCAGCCTGTCGTGCGCCCGCTGGCGAACACGCGGCAGACCGGTGAGGTCGTCTTGCGCCTGGCGCGTTCCCTTGGTTCGACCATCGCCAAGGCTTTCCCGTGGCCCGACTACCAGGGCGCCGTGCAGGCCGGGCTTGGGAAAGCGGAGGGTGGTGCAGATGCCGTGATGAGCGAGCTCGAATCCACGGGCTTGTGGCGTCTCGACCCGGCGAAGTCGGAAAGGTCGGATCCTGATGGTGAGCGCCCGGCAACACGGCTTTTCGACGTGCGGGAGACGCTGTCGCCAGGGCCGGCTCCCACGGTGGGCGATCCGGTGCGGTTCCCATTCGTGTTGTTGCCAATTCGCGGTCCGGGTTACGCCGAGGGGGGGATGCGGCACTTTCCGTGGCTGTGCGAGCTGCCCACGTGTCCCCGGGATCCGCGCAAGGAGCGCGTGGAGATTTCGCTCGAGGATGCGCGAAGGCTCGGCATCAAGGATGGCGATGCGGTTATCGTGCAATCGACCTCGGCCCAGATCGAGATGCGGGCCGAGGTTCGCGCCGATATCCGGCCGGGGGTGCTGGGCGTGGCTTTGGGGGGCGGCCCAGGGCCCGCGTACCCCGTCGTGCCAGGGGCTGCCAGTTTGCTCGTCGGACTTGCCGACGCGACTTCGGGGCATTGGTTTGCGTGCGCCACGCGCGCGCAAGTGAGGAAGGGCGCGTGAGCAAGACCGGCCGCAAAGTCATCACTCGCCGCGAGGTCTTGACCTTGGCGGCGGCCACGGCGAGCGCGACTCTGGCCAAGACGGCGAGGGGATCGAGCAACGCACCCCAGGCACCCACCGCCGCGGCGACCCAGGCGGGCGGGAGACACCGCTTTGGTATGGCCATCGATCTCGACCGTTGCACCCGTTGCCAGGCTTGCGTGGTGGCCTGCGCGGCGGAGAACAACGTCCCTCCTCTCGGTCCCGAGCGTGCGGCGCTTACCCGGCCCATACATTGGATGGATATGCTGATTCCGGAAGTCGGCGTGGATTCGGAGCTGGGCCGCGGAGCCGCGCCCATCCCGTGCATGCACTGCGAACGGCCCGCGTGCGTGCAGGTCTGTCCCGTGGGAGCGACGTACAAGGCGGACGACGGGGTTGTGGTTCAGATTCTGGGATCGCTGCATCGGGTGCCGCTACTGCATGGCCGCGTGCCCTTACGGCCGTCGCTACTACAACTGGACCGAACCCGCATGGCCCGGCGGCGATCCCTCGAGCGCGAATCCCGACGTCGCCCTTCGCCCCGCCGGCGTGGTGGAGAAGTGCACCTTGTGCCAGCATCGCATCCGGGCCGTCCTCGAACGTGCCCGAATCGACGACGAGCCCGTGACCGATGAAGTGCTTCAGCGGCTTCCGGCCTGCGCCTCCACGTGCCCATCGCGCGCGATTACCTTCGGCGACCTGGCCGATCCGGACTCCGCGCTATCCAGGCTGGCCAAGGATCCGCGCGCCATGCGGCTTCTGGCGCGGTTCGGGACCGGACCCAATGTCTTCTACCTGCGAGGCAGACGATGACGCCCCGTCTGCCGGCCGCGTTCATCGCGCTTGGGGCCCTGCTCGTGGCTCTGCTGGGCCTCGGCGGCTACGCCTTCTTTCAGCAAATCGTGCGCGGCGATGTCGTCACGGGCATGCGCACAGTGGGGGCGGGCGGCGCGGTTTGGGGCCTCTACGTGGTGACGGACGGATTTCTCTTGGGCGTGGGGGTGGCGGTCATGGCCTGCGCGTGCGTGGCACGCTTTTCGCGCGACCACGACATGGAGGCCGTCGCGCGCATCGCCATGCCCGTGGCCATCGCGTGCTTTCTTGGCGCCGCGCTTTGCGTATTGGCCGATCAGGGTCGTCCGCTGGCCGCGCTGCGCGGCCTTTCACTCTTCGCTCGGCCACAGTCGCCCATGTTCGTGACCTTCAGCTCTGTCGCTGCGGTCTGCCTGTTCGCCAGCCTCGTCCACTGCGTGCTCGCGCGTCGGGCCGACCTGGCCGAATACGCGAAACGCCCGTCCGCATGGCAGCCCCTGCAACGCCTGCTTTCCGCCGGGTACCGCGGCAGCGCGGGCGAGCGCTACCGTCGGCAAAAGGCCGGGTTCTGGATGTCGCTGCTCATGCTGCCCGCGCTGCTGGCGCCGCTCATGGCACTGGCCATCATCTTCGTCGTGAGGCCGGCGCGGCCGCTTGCCCTGACCTTGCTTGAAGTGGCCATCTTCATCCTCCTCTCGGGCGCGGGAGGGATTGGCGCCCTGCTCGGGGCCGCCGCCCTGGTCGGGCGCTTGGCGGGCCGCCAGGCCGGACTCGATCCGCGCGGCTTTGCCCGGCTCGGCAAGGCCTTGCTGCTCGTGGTCTCGCTGTCGCTTCCGTGCGTGGTGTCGGCCGAGATTGTAGGGCTCTTTTCCGAGGAGCCAGCCGCTTCGGCCTACGCGCGGGCGCTGCTCGGCGATGCCTACGGCTCTCTCTTCTGGTGCGCTCTCGCCTGCCTGTTCGTCGCGGCCGCGCTGCTTTGGCGCGGGATCCGGCGCGGAAAGCTTGGCCCCAGGCCGGCAGCGGGCGCCGGCGTGCTGGTGCTGATGGCGACTTTTCTGCACCGCCACCTCCTTCTCGTGGCCTGGCAGACGCATGGCCTGGCCTTGCCTTACCGGGCAGGCGTCTACGCTCCGACCTGGATCGAGTGCGCGGTGGTCGTCGGCATCGTCGCCCTTTGTCTGCTGTTGTTGCTACCTTCGATCCGTCTCATTCCCTTCGCACCGCTTGCCTACGAGGACAAGCCCGTGGAGGGCAGGACGATCGATCACCGTCGCTCCCTGGTCACGGCCCTGTGGTTCGCGGGCGGATTGGCCATCGCGGGGCTGGGGCTCGCGCTTTCGGCGCGCGTGGGGACCGAATCCTTTCTCGATCCTGTTTTCGTCGCCAGCCCGGTCGTGTTCATTGCCGGCTTGGTCGTGCTGGCCACGACCGGGGCGGTCTACGAGCTCTTGCCCGAACGCAAGTGACGAGACAGCCCGTCACTTTAGAATCCGGAAATTGCTCGGGTTTCAAACCGTTCGGTGCTCCTAGGTGCGCGCCTGTCTTCTCTTCCGTTGTGTACGCCGCCTCAACAGGGATGCGCCGATGACCAGGAATGGGGCCGACCAGCCCAGCTTCTCCGTCTGGCCCGGGCGTCCGAGCTCGCAGCTGCATCCCGAGCGGTGCAGTCTCGCCTCGGTGATGGCGTCGCTGCCTCCGCCGTCGCGGATGGGGCCACCCGTGCTGCCGCCCATGGCGTTGCCGCCGTCGGCCTTGCCACCCGCGCCCCCCAGCCCGAAAGCACCGCCCGATCCGAGGACGGTTCCACCCGCGCCGGCCGAGCCGCCGCTGCCGCCGTAGCTGGTCGTGATGCCACCGCTGCCACCGTAGCCGGTGACATGGCCACCGCTGCCACCTCGATTGGTGGTGGTGCCACCGCTGCCGCCACCGCCGCTGTAGACGGTGGTGTACCCACCGCTGCCGCCGCGGCTGGTGGTGCCGCCGCTCCCGCCACGGCTGGTGGTGGTGCCGCCGCTGCCGCCACCGCCGCTGTAGACGGTGGTGTACCCGCCGCTGCCGCCACGGCTGGTGGAATAGCCCCCGGTGCCTCCGTAGGAGCCGCCGTATCCGCCGCCTGATCCACCCGTGTACGCGCAGTATGGGTCGTACAGGCTGCACGAGCCGTAGCCGTCGCAGGTCGTGCAAGAGGCGCAGGGAACCGCGGCCTGCGGATACGCGCAGTTACCCACCCCATCGCAGGTGGACTTGCAGACGCCGGTGCCCTTCCCACACTCGTTCTGCGGATCTGTACCCGCCGAATAGGGGCTGCACTTGCCGGCCTGGCCGGGCAGGTTGCAGGAGACGCAGGTGCCGGCGCACGCGCTCTCGCAGCATACGCCGTCCGCGCAGGATCCCGAGGCACAGGTCGAGGCGCTGGTGCACGGCAGTCCGTTGCTGCTCTTGCAGTTGCCGCTGCCGTCGCAGGCCTGCCCGCTCGTGCAGCTACCGGCCACCTCGGTGCCGGCCGCGGCGTTCACGCAGGTACCTTCGGAGCCGGCGACGTTGCACGATTTGCACGGTCCGGTGCAAGTGGCGGACTCGCAGCAAACACCATCGACGCAGTTGCCCGACGCGCACGACGAGGCGAACGTGGCCGTGCAGCCCTCTCCGTTGCCCCAGCCGGTGACCTTGTACTCCCAGGTCTCGTCGGTGTAACCGGAGTTGCCACTGCCGCCGAAGAGCACCGCAACGCCGCGCGCGCTGTCGAAGGCCAGCGTGGCGCTGGTGCGCGACGTCGGGGTGTTCGGCAATGCGCGGACGTAGAAGGTCGGGCCCTTGGCGTCGATTTCCCAGGTCTCGTTGTAGCCCGTGGTGTAGTCGTAGGCGTCGCTGAGCAGGACCTCGCGTTTGCGGATGGAGTCGTAGGCGACATAGATCGAATAGCCGTAGTCGATGGAGTCGCCGGGATCGCGCTGGGCCCAACCCGCCGAAACCGGATCCCATTCCCAGAACGCGCTGAGAGAGGCCGGATAGCCCGAGTTGTAGTTGGGGCCGTCGAACAGGAACATCTTCTGTCGTCCTTCATCGTAGGCGAGGATCGGGTACTGCCGAGCCGTGGGTGTCGCACTGGAGGCGGTCGGGGTGCGGTTGGTCCAGGTGACCTTGGCACCGTCCCACTCCCAGATTTCGTTGCTGGGCCCGTACTTGTACGGGGGATACGGAACACCGGGTCCGAGCATGTAGTTGTTGTTCATGCCGCCGAAGAGGAGAATCTTGTTTCTCGTCGTATCCGTCACCATGCCGTGCGCGTACAGGGCATCCGGGCTGGTCGCGGGCTGTAGCTGCGTCCACATTCTCGAGGTGCTGTTCCATTCCCAGGTGTCGCCGTAGACGGTCTGGCCGTAGTAACTGGTGCCGCCGAAAAGGATCAGCGATTTCCGTTGCGGATCGTAGGCCATGGCGGCGTCCGCCCGCGCGGGCGGGCGCATGTCCGCAGCCACCTGCGTCCAGATCGTGCCGTCCCACTCCCAGAGATCGTCGAGGGTTTGTCCCGTCATGTCGTAGCCGCCATAGACGTAGGTCTTGCCGGTCGCCGGGTTGTAGGCCATGCAGTGATCGGTGCGGGCGGATGGCACATCGAGCGCCACCGAGCGATCGGTGAACGCGGGAGTCACCGGGTCGAGCTCCCAGACCTCGTTGGAAGGGCTTGTACCGTAGTAGCCGGTGCCGGGGTAATAGGTCGTTCCGCCCGCGCCGCCCTTTCCGTAGGGGTTGTAGAGCGTGGAGCCGGCAAGGACATCAAGACGCCCTCGTGCATCGTCGGACACCATGGAAGCGTACATGCGCGGGCTTGGCAGGTTGGCTTCAGCTCCGGTCAGGCGCTCGGTCCAGGCACCCGTCGTCGGATCCCAGTCCCACAAGTCGTTCAGACTGCCGCCCGTGGTCATGTTCGAGCCGCCGAACACGACGACCTTGCCACGGCTGCCGTCGAAGGCCATGGCATGGGCATAGCGTTCGCTCGGCTTGTTTCCGGCCGCGGTTCGCTCGGTCCAGGTGGCGGTCGCGGGATCCCATTGCCACGTGTCATGCTTGGGGACGCCACCCGCACTGGTGATGTCCATCTGCAGGCCACCGAAAAGCACCGCGACATTGTGGGCGGAATCCCAGACCAGGCCGAGATCGTGGCGCGCGCTGGGGCCCGCCGCCGGGTTCAATTGCGTCCAGGTGTATGTCGTCGGATCCAGCTCCCAGGTGTCCCCGAGCGAGGCCGTCATCCCGGTGCCGTCGTAAGAACTCGGATCGCTGCGTCCGCCTCCGAAGAGGAGGATCTTGCCCGTCGATTTTTCGTAGACCATGCCCTGCTGGGCGCGCGCAGAGGGATGGCTGCCGGCGGTGGTCATGTCGGTCCACGCGCCGGTGGAGGGATCCCATTCCCAGGTGTCCTCGTAGTTGTAATTGCTGCCGGCGCGACCGCCGAAGAGCACGAATTTGGCACGTGCAGAGTCGTAGACCATGGCCGCGCCCGAGCGCGCCTGGGGAGCAAGCCCGGTTCCGGTCCGATTCGTCCACTTGCCGGCGGCGGGGCTCCACTCCCAGGTTTCCTGGGTCGGGCCCCCCGTGCCCATCATCATGTTGAAGAGGGTGCCGCCGAACATCACGACGACCTTGCGGCTTTCGTCGAACGCAGCGGCTTGCAAATAGCGGCCGTCCGGGATGTAGCTGGAACCGACCTTCTGCCAGGTGGCGACCTCGGAGGCGGGCAATTTGCCCAGCGCCACGCGGGCGGACTCGGTGGGCGAAACACTCCCTTGGTTTTCCTCGTTGCAGGTAGCGAGCAAAAGCAGGGCTATGACTACGCCGTTTCTGGGCTTCATCGGGGCCTCCTTGGAATTTTAAGCAAACGCGCGACGGATTCTGACACGGGTAGAAATCGCTGAGAAGTGGGTGCCGTCACTGCGCGACCAAGAAACAGTGCCGCAAGGCACGGTTTCCTTACAGATCCCTCGCTCTTCGGGCAAGCAATATGCACGCCACACGGAGCCCCATCAAAGGAAGCGGGCTTAGGTATTGGAAAGTGCGGCCTCGCGGTCGAGGAACCACAGCAGGTGCGAATCTGCGGTTGGAACGACGCCGACGACCGGCAAGGCGTGAAAGTCCAACGGACGTTGTGCCGCCTGTTTCAGCGCCGATCGCTTGCTCGCTCCCGTCACCAGCAGGGCTATCCAGTGCGCATCATTGAGAAGCGGGTAGGTCATGGTCATGCGCGGGCGTGGAGGCGTCACGCGTTCGCCATCATTCAAGGTCACCCATCGCTCGCGTTCGTCGAGTGCCGCCGATTCGGGAAAGAGACTGGCCGTGTGCCCATCCGGGCCCATGCCCAGGACCACGGCGTCGAGGCGCCGATCGTCGTCGGGGCGCTCGGCCAAGGCGGCTCGCAGCTCGGCTTCGTAGCGGGCGGCTCCGTCGGTCTGCAGCACGAGCATGGGGTGGAGATTGGCCGCGGGCAGGGCGATGCTCGCGGCGACGGCATCGCGGATCAAGTTGGCGTTCAACCTGGGATCGTCGGGGGCGACACAGCGCTCGTCCACCATCCACACGTGGATGCGAGACCACTCGGAAGCGGAGAGAGGGGCAAGCTCGGCAAGGGCCGACCCGAGCAACGTGGCCGACGAGCCGCCCGATAGGGCGAGGTGGGCGGACTCAACCACGGCCAGGCGCTGCCGCAAATGGTCGGCCAGACGAGCCGCCAGTTGTCGGCCGGCCTGGTCGGCGGACGCGCTGACGATTGGTTCGCCGCGTAGTCCGGGCGTCTCTTCAGAGCCGTCTCCAACCATGGACTAGCTTCCGCTCTCCGCGACATCGGCGTCAATCGGGCGAGGCGGCTCCGCCCGCGAGCCGTCGGTCTCGGGATTGCGCCACTTGCCGAACGGTTTGATGAGCGCGTCCGCCGCAGCCGGCCCCCAACTTCCCGAGGGATAGAGCTCGAGTCCCGCTTCCGGATGGTCTCGCCAATGGTCGAGCACGGGCATGACGATGCGCCAGGCCGCCTCGACCTCGTGGCGATCCTTGAAGTGCGTCTGATCGCCCTGGATGGCTTCGAGGAGGAGCGTGGCGTAGGCCTCGAAGGGGACCGACTTGAACTGGTCTTGGTAGTCGAAGTCGAGCAGGGCCGACTTGAGGTGAAGCCCTTGGCCGGGGACCTTGCCCTCGAAGCGCAGGCTGATGCCCTCGTCCGGTTGCACGTTCACGACCAGTTGGTTATGACGAGGTCGCACGTGTCCGTTGCCCAGATTGCGAAACAGGTGCGGGGCGGGTTTGAAGTTGATCACGAACTGGGTCAGCTTGCGGAGCATGCGCTTGCCCGTGCGGAGGAAGAAGGGCACGCCTTCCCAGCGCCAGTTATCGATGGACAGCCTGAGGGCGCTGAAGGTGTCGCAGTCCGAACCGGGCCTGACGCCGGGCTCTTCGCGGTAGCCGGCGAGCCTCTTGTCGGCGACCTCGCCGCGCGCGTATTGACCGCGTACGGCGACCTCGGGCACTTCCTCGTAGGCGATGGGGCGCACGGCCTCCAGCACCTGGCGCTGCTCGCTGCGCAGGTCCGCGGCGCGAAAGGAGCTCGGCGGCTCCATGGCGACGACGGCCATGAGCTGGAGCAGATGGCTCTGAATCATGTCGCGCGTGGCGCCGACGCCGTCGTAGTAGCCGGCACGGCCTTCGAGACCGACGGTCTCGGCCGCAGTGATTTGGACATTGTCGACGTAGCGGCGGTTCCACAGCGGCTCGAAGAGCAGGTTGGCGAAGCGAAACACCAGCAAGTTCTGAACGGTTTCCTTGCCCAGGTAATGGTCGATCCGGAAGACGTCCTCGTCGTCGAAGACGCGACCGAGGGCGCGGTTGAGCTCTTCCGCGGAGGCCAGGTCCGACCCGAACGGCTTCTCCACGATGATGCGTTGGCGAGGCGTGGCCGCCGTCGGCGCTTGGCACCACAGCTTGCCTCCTTTGACCAGGCCCGAGGCTCCGAGGTTGGCGATGATGGGCTGGTAGAGCTCGGGCGCGACCGAAAGATAGAACAGGGTGTTGCCTCCGGTTCCGTAGCGATCGCATTCGACTTGCAGCGCTTGTGCGATGCCCGGCCATTCGGACGGGCTGGCGGCATCCGCGGCGTGGTAGTGCAGGCGCTGCGAGAAGGTACCCCAAGCCGCCTCGCTGAATCCTCGCCGGCCGACACAACCGGATTTGCACCGCTGGCGAAAGCCTTCATCCCCGAGGCGGCTCCTGCTGATGCCGAGCACGCCCAGCCCCCTGGGCAAAATGCCCGCGAGGAACAGCTCGAACAGCGCGGGGACGAGCTTGCGCTGGGTGAGATCGCCGGAGGCGCCGAAAATGACGAGCAAGCAAGGGATTTCCTGGTTGGTCATGTCGGCAAGCATAGCGCGCGCCACGCGTAGTGAAAGGTGCTAACAGCGCAGACACGTCGCACACAAAACGGGCTGATCAATGGGCCGTGTCTGGATCTTCACCTCACCTGCGGCCGAGCCCTTGGCTCTCGGGCTCCGCACTTTGCGGGCCTCCACGGGTGAAGAAGAAAGCGCAAGAAGAAAGCGGAAAATGGGAAAAAGGACTATAAAAGTCGTGAATTACGAAATCCCTGGTTTTGCATCTCCTTGAGCCTGTAGGACTGGGGACTACGGGCTGTCGGGCCGCCAGCCGACAGGAATATCGGCAGGCGCGCGACTCAAAGCGAGACGAAATCCGCCGTACTCTCATCCAAGGAAGAAGAGCGCACATTGCTGAGGGGAAGATGGAAGATTCAAGACTCGTGACTGGCCGGGTGGAGCTTCGGCGGACTGAAACGCGGGCGGCACGAACGTCGTCGGCGATCTCTGACAGTTGGCTTGCCCGCGGCAGGTATGTCGCGTTCGGGGTTTCCTGGGAAGTGCGCGCCGACGATGTCTCGGCCTACCATCTGTTGCTCGACCGGCTGCCTCCGGTTGCCTCACCGACCAGCAGCAAGAGCACGATGCGCTGCTATGCCTTTCGCACCTTGCCCCCCACGGTTTCGGAGGGCGAAGCGAGCTATCTGCTGACGGCGGATGGCCGGCCGCTGGTGCGATCCTCCGAGCCGACCGACATCGCCGACGCATTCGAGGAAGACCTCAAGTGTTTCGTGGCCGAACGTTCGCCGCGCAAGGTGTTTCTGAACGCGGGGGTGGTGGGCTGGCGCGATCGCGCGATCTTGATTCCGGGCGGCCCGCGTTCCGGCAAGAGCACTCTCGTGCGGGCCCTGGTCGGTTGCGGCGCGACCTACTTCTCCGACGAGTACGCGGTTCTGGAGGGCAACCTGGTCCAGCCTTTCCCGTCCAGGCTGCCGAACTGGTCGGCGCCCGGCACGTCGCTGTCCTACTGGCTGGACGAGTTCAACAGCACCCGTGCCCCCGCGCCTGTGCCGGTTGGCCTGGTGCTGTTCGCACCTCATCAGGCGGGCGCGGTGTTCAAACCGCGACTGCTGTCGCGCGGCAAGTCTTTGCTCGGCATGTTCAAGCACGCCGTGGCGGCGCAGCGCCATCCCGAACGGGTGCTGAAGGCACTTGAAACCGTCACCCGTCGTTGCAATGCCCTCGAGGGTGTGCGCGGGGACGCCCAAGCCGCCGCGACCTATTTGCTCGAACGGCTGGTCTAGAGACGGAGGTCCACCGCAAGGCCGACAAAGAACGCAGAGAAAGATCCAATAGCACTCCTCCCCGGTCCCGTTCCCCAAATCTTTCTCTGTGTTCTCTGTCGGTTTTGAAAAGGACCCTGGGAGGGTCCTTTAGAACCCCCGCGAAGATCGCCGCCGGGCAAAGCCCGTCGTCGCTCACGCGCTTGAAAAGGACCCTGGGAGGGTCCTTTAGAACCCCCGCGAAGATCGCCGCCGGGCAAAGCCCGTCGTCGCTCACGCGCTTGAAAAGGACCCTGGGAGGGTCCTTTAGAACCCCCGCGAAGATCGCCGCCGGGCAAAGCCCGTCGTCGCTCACGCGCTTGAAAAGGACCCTGGGAGGGTCCTTTAGAACCCCCGCGAAGATCGCCGCCGGGCAAAGCCCGTCGTCGCTCACGCGCTTGAAAAGGACCCTGGGAGGGTCCTTTAGAACCCCCGCGAAGATCGCCGCCGGGCAAAGCCCGTCGTCGCTCACGCGCTTGAAAAGGACCCTGGGAGGGTCCTTTAGAACCCCCGCGAAGATCGCCGCCGGGCAAAGCCCGTCGTCGCTCACGCGCTTGAAAAGGACCCTGGGAGGGTCCTTTAGAACCCCCGCGAAGATCGCCGCCGGGCAAAGCCCGTCGTCGCTCACGCGCTTGAAAAGGACCCTGAAGACACCTCGCCCCGCGTAGCGGGGAGAGGTCGCCGAGCGTAGCGAGGCGGGTGAGGGGCGACGGTCCTGGGAGGGTCCTTTAGAACCCCCGCGAAGATCGCCGCCGGGCAAAGCCCGTCGTCGCTCACGCGCTTGAAAAGGACCCTGAAGACACCTCGCCCCGCGTAGCGGGGAGAGGTCGCCGAGCGTAGCGAGGCGGGTGAGGGGCGACGGTCCTGGGAGGGTCCTTTAGAACCCTCGCGAAGATCGCCGCCGGGCAAAGCCCGTCCTAAAGTCGGAGCTTCTCGCCGGGGGCAGGAGCGGTAACGGTCGGGAACCCAAGCTCGGCCAGTTTGCTCATGAGGGTTGCTTGAGCCGGAGGCTCGCCGTGGACCAGCAGCACCTGGCGCAGCTTGCCCTGCTCGCGCACGGCCTCGGCGAACTCGAGTAGATCCTTCTGGTCGGCGTGGGCAGAGAAGCCGTTGAGAGCGACCACCTCCGCCGCCAGTCGGCGCATGACCCCGAAGACCCGGACTTCGCGCTGATGTTCGAGGATGCGGCGGCCGAGGGTGTGCTGGGCCTGGAAGCCCACGATGAGAATGGTGTTGCGCTGGTCTTCGACGCCTTCACGCAGGTGGTGCAGGATACGGCCGGCTTCGCACATCCCGCTGGCGGCGATGATGATGCACGGGCCGGGCTGGGCCGCGATGGCTTTCGACTCTTCCTTGTCCGAAACATAGTGAAGACCGTCGAACTCGAAGGGCGGATCGCCGCCGACCAGCCGGGCGTAGGTCTGTTTGTCGTAGCACTCGGGGTGCATCTTGAAGACGTCGGTCAGCTTTACCGTGAGCGGCGAATCCACGTACACCGGAATGGCTGGCACCTTCTTGGCGGCGCGCAGACGCTTGAGCGCGTAGACGACCTCCTGCGCGCGCTCAAGCGCGAAGGCCGGGATCAGGATCTTGCCACCGCGGCGGACTGTGCGATTCACGGCCTCGGCCAAGGCGTCGTCGACCTCCTCGATGGGCGAGTGCCTGCGGTCGCCGTAGGTGCTTTCGCTGATGAGGCAGTTGATGCCGGTCGGGATCTCGGGCTCGCGCAGGATGGGCAGCCCTTTGCGGCCCAGATCCACGGCGTAGGCGACGCGCACGTGTGCGCCGTCGTCTTCCACGTCGAGCACGACGATCGAGCTGCCTAGAACGTGGCCGGCGTCGAGAAGCTTGAGCACGACGCCAGGGGCGATGGTGTGCGCGCGCCGGTAGGGCAGGCCGACGATCAGTCCCAGCAGGCCGGTGACGTCGTCATGGTTGTAAAGCGGCTCCACCGGCTCCATGTCGAGGCGATCGCGCTCGATCAGTTTCTGGATGTGATGCGCGTCGGCTTCTTGGATCATGGCCGCGTCGAGCAGCATGGGCGTGCACAGATCGCGTGTCGCCGGGGTCGCGTAGACCGGTCCGCGGTAACCCCGTTTGTGCAGCAAGGGTAGGAGCCCCGCGTGGTCGATGTGAGCGTGGGAGAGCACGACGGCGTCGATTTCATCCACGGGAACTTGCAGCGCGCGGTTGCGCTCGTTCGATTCCTTCCGACGTCCCTGAAACATTCCGCAGTCGAGCAAGACCGCGGCCTTCGAGGTGCGTAGGATGTGCTTCGATCCTGTGACGCCGCGCGCTGCGCCGATGAATTCTAGTTCTATCAATCGCCGCTCCTTTGGTAGACGTACGTGGATCCGTGTTGTGCGGTGCGGGTCTTCGCGAAGGCTGGCGTGGCAGCTTGCATCTCCGGCGAAATGCCTCGCTGGAGCAAGCCCTGCGCTTCGGCCGGCGTGCTGGCGAAACTGAAGAGGTCGAGGTCATCCTTGCCAATCATGCCGTGTTTGACCAGGGCCTCGAAATTGATGATCTCGCTCCAGTACTCCTTGCCGTACAGGATGACGGTCATTTTGCCCTCGAGCTTGCGCGTCTGCGACAGGGTCAGGATCTCCGACATTTCGTCGATGGTGCCGAACCCGCCCGGGAAAACCACCACCGCGCGGGCCAGGTGGGCGAACCACAACTTGCGCATGAAAAAGTAGTGGAACTCGAACGACAGATCCGGGGTGATGTAGCGGTTCGCGCTCTGCTCCTCGGGCAGGCTGATGTTGAGGCCGATGGTGCGGCCACCCGCCTCGGCGGCGCCACGGTTGGCGGCTTCCATGATGCCGTGCCCGCCGCCCGAGCAGATGAGGAAGCGGGGAGCGCCGGGAGGCAGCGCGTTCGTCCACGCGGTGTAAAGCCGCGCCAGCTCGCGGGCGTCGGCGTAGTACCGGCCGAGCGGTCCGTGCTCGGCCAGGCGAGCGGAACCGAAGAAGACCACGGTCCCGGGCACCTTCTCCTGTTCGAAGCGGTGGAGGGGTTCGAGATACTCGGCCAGGATGCGCAGGGTGCGGGCCTCGTCGCTGTCGAGGAACGCTTCGTTCTTGTAGGCGAGAGGGTGGTGGGCCATGGCTTTGGGTTTGGTTTCGCTCATCGGTTACTCCATCGCATCAAAAAATGTATCGGTCGATCAGCCACGACAGCACCGTGCCCGTCGCGGCCCCCACCACGTCCCAGGTGAAGTCGCGCAACGACGCGTCGCCACCAGCGTACCGATCGTACACTTCCTTGGCGCCTCCCGCCGCAAGCGCGAGCCCGGCCCCGACGCTTGAACGAATGCCTTCCCGCTTGCTGAACACGCCCGCCCCCGCGTAACCGTCGCCCGCGATCATGAAACAAGCGGAAAAGTGAAGGGCCTTGTCCTGCCCCAACCACGGATCGCTGTCCGCGGCGTGGCACGGCGCGGATAAGAGGCAGAAGGAAAGAGCTGCAAGCGCGATTTTTCCAAATCTTTCTGGTTCCGAGGCTTCGCGCACTACCAGGTCATGATAACCGGCTTTTCGTATCTTTGCCTATTCCTCGCCGCGAAAACGCCTCCCGGCCCAGCCTCGGGTCGATTTTTTTTCATGAACTTGGCGCTGCGCGGAATTGACCCGTTTTGCCCTCCATGTTATCGAAGATAGACACTGGGTAATGATGGGCAAGCGCATCCTGCTCGCGGACGACAGTCGCACGATTCAACAGGCTTTCGCCATGGTGATGGACGGGTCGGGCTATGCGCTCTCCTTCGCCAAGTCGGTGGACGAGGCGCTGGCCATGGCCAAACGGGACGGCAAGCCCGACCTCGTCCTGTCCGATGTCGCCCTTGGCAGCGGCAGTGGCTACGATCTTTGCGCGGGCCTCAAGGCCGACTCCGCTATGCGGGAAGTGCCGGTCTATCTCCTGGCGTCCAGTCACAACCCTTACGACGATGCCCGTGGCCGCAAGGTGGGCGCCGACGGTCATCTTGCCAAACCCTTCGAAAGCCAGGCCCTGCTCGATGCCGTGGCCTCGGTGTTGGCGGCTCCTTCCAGGGTTTTGGGGGTAATGCCGGAGTTCTCGGCCGACTACGACGACAATACCGCGCGCATTTCCGCCAAGGATCTTCCGGTCGACGACGACGACAGCTACGGCGAGATCACAATCGAGCGCGGCACCCCGCCCGCACCTGCCCCAGCTCAGCCAGCGCGGGTGGTGAAGCCACCGAGCCGGGCAGCTGGCGTGCGCCCGATCCCTGCGGCCGGGGTCGCGCCGGCTCCATTTGCTCCACCCTCTCCTCGGCCGTCCCTGATTCCGGGCGCGCGCCCCTCGGCCGCCATGCCGGTGGCCCGAACGGGCATGACCCCGCAGCCAGCGCCTTCCGTTCCCGCGCCCGGCGCGGGCCGCATTCCGCTCAATCGAACCATGATGGGGTTCCCCTCGGTCAAACCGCCGGTCGTGAACAAGCCGGCCGCATCCGCGACACCTGTTGCGCCGGCAGCTCCCATTCCGGCGCGGGCCACGCCGCCCGCCCCAGCCTCGGTCTCGTCGCGACCGCTGGTGATTTCGACGCCTCCCGCACCTGCGGCGCCTATGGCGAACAGGCCGGTTCTTCCACTACCTTCAAGCGCAAGCCCCGCCGTGGCTTCGTCGCTACGCCCGCCGGTTCCACGCCTTTCGCCGCCTCCGCCCACGATCCCCATCCCGGTCGAGCCACCGGCCGACGACGCCCCGGTCACGCGCAAGGTTTCCACGCCCTTGCCCCCCGATGCAAGCGCCGGGGGCGCCGTTCCGTCGCAGAGCGGCCCGGCACCCTCGTCAGGGCTTGCCGCGGCGGTCTCCGCGGCCGTGGATCACAAGGTCGCGGCGCTGGCTGCGCGCGGTCCCGAATACGAAGCCATCGCCAAGCTGTCCCGCGAGATCATCGAGCAGGTCGTGTGGGAAGTCGTACCCGAGCTCGCCGAAACGATCATCCGGCAAGAAATCGATCGTCTGGCGAGCGCGAAGAAGTAGTTCCCGTTTTTCGATTTTCCACCTTTCTTCCGACAGGTTTCGTCATGACCGAGCTCGCCAAGAACTACGATCCCGCCACGATTGAATCGCGCTGGTACCAAGAGTGGCTCGATTGCCGCTATTTCCACGCCGACGCCGCCACGCCCAAGGCCCCTTTTTGCATTGTCATCCCGCCCCCCAACGTGACCGGAGCGCTGCACATGGGACACGCGTTGACGTGCACGATCCAAGATGTTCTCACGCGTTGGCGCCGCATGGCCGCCTACAACGCCATGTGGTTGCCGGGCACCGATCACGCAGGCATTGCCACGCAGATGGTCGTGGAACGCGAGCTGCGCGCGACCGAGAAGAAGTCCCGCCACGAGCTTGGCCGCGAGGAGTTCGTCAAGCGCATCTGGCAGTGGCGCGAACAGTACGGCAACCGCATCCTCGAACAGCTCAAGGTGATGGGATGCTCGCTCGACTGGGAGCGCCTCAAGTTCACCATGGAGCCGGAGTATTCGCGCGCGGTCATCGAGGCCTTCGTGCGGCTTCACGAAGAGGGGCTCATCTACCGTGACCGGCGCCTGATCAATTGGTGCGTGTCGTGCCGGACCGCGCTTTCCGATCTCGAGGTCGAGCACGACGAGGGCGCCCAGGGCGAGCTGTACGATTTTGCCTACCCGCTCGCCGACGGCTCGGGCGAGATCGTGGTGTCCACTACACGGCCGGAAACCATGCTGGGCGACACCGCGGTGGCCGTGCACCCCGACGATCCCCGTCACCAGGCCAAGATCGGCAAGATCATCAAGCACCCGTTCACCGGACGCGAATTCAAAATCATCGCCGATCCCGTGCTGGTCGATCCGAAGTTCGGCACCGGCGCGGTCAAGGTCACGCCCGCCCACGATCCCAACGACTTCGACTGCGGCAAGCGCCACAACCTGCCATTCATCTCTATCTTCGACGAGAAGGGTGTCGTCACCGCCGAGGGTGGTCCTGCTTTTGCCGGCCTCGATCGCTTCAAGGCGCGCAAGAAGGTGAAAGAAGAGCTGGCGGCCAAAGGCCTCGAACGCGGCAGCAAGAAACACGTGCACGCCGTCGGCCACTGCCAGCGCTGCAACACCGTGGTCGAGCCCATGATGTCGACCCAGTGGTTCGTCAAGATGGAGCCTCTCGCGAAGCCAGCCATCGAGGCCGTGGAGCAGGGCAAGACCCGCTTCGTCCCCGAGGCTTGGAGCAAGACGTTCTTCCATTGGATGAACAACATCCGCGACTGGTGCATCTCGCGCCAGTTGTGGTGGGGTCACCGCATCCCGGCCTGGTACTGCGCGGCCTGCAAGACACCGACGGTGGCGCGCGAAACACCCACCCAGTGCGCCCATTGCGGCGGCAAGGATCTCACCCAGGACGAGGACGTGCTCGACACCTGGTTCTCGTCGTGGCTGTGGCCGTTCGCGACCTTGGGCTGGCCCGATCAAACGCGCGAGCTACGAACCTTCTACCCGACGACGGTCATGGAGACCGGCTACGACATCCTGTTCTTCTGGGTGGCACGCATGCTGATGGCCGGGCTGCACTTCATGAAGAAAGTGCCCTTTCGCACGGTGTACCTGCACACCATGGTCACCGACGAGAAGGGCGAGAAGATGTCCAAGGTCAAGGGCAACACCATCGACCCCGTCGAGGTCGTCCAGAAGCACGGTGCGGATGCCCTTCGCTTTGCCCTGGCATGGCTGACCAACCAGGCCGCGCAAGGCAAGAACATCAAATTTTCCTGGAGCAACGTCGAGGACGCGCGCCGCTTCGCCAACAAGATTTGGAACGCCACGCGGTTCGTGCTCATGAACCTCGACGACTACGATCCCGACCAGTTCTCGGATCGTACGGCCGAGGGCCCGGACAGTGTGGAATACGATCTGCCCGAGCGCTGGATCCTGTCGCGCGTCCAGCGCGCCACCGAGGAAATCAACACCGCCCTCGAGGACTATCGCTTCGCCGAGGCGGCTCAGGCGCTCTACCACTTCATCTGGGACGAGATCTGCGACTGGTACATCGAGCTGGCCAAGGCGCGCCTGCAGGATCCGGCGCGTGCCGACGGGCGCTGGAAGATCCAGGGCACGCTGGTCACCGCGCTCGATGCGGCCATGCGCCTGCTTCACCCCTTCATGCCCTTCATCACCGAAGAGCTTTGGCAGAAGCTGCCCAAGCCGCAGGGCGCCCCCCAGAGCATCATGATCACGCTCTATCCCATCTCCGACCCGCGCTACCTGGACGACGCCACCGAGGCCTCGATGGCGCTGGTGCAGAAGGTGGTCACGGTGGTGCGCTCGCTGCGCACCGAGAACAACCTCCCGTCGGCGGCCAGGCCCAAGGTCATTCTCAATGTCAGCGACGACTACAAGAAGACCATTCTCGACGGCTACCGCAGCCTGGTGTCGGAACAGGCGCGCCTGGGCGAGCTGGTGGTTCGCCGCTCGGGCGATGCGCCCGAGGGCTCGGTGATGACCGCCATGGCAGGCGACGTGGAGGTGCTGCTGGTGGCGGAAACCAAGGCCGCGAACACCGGCGTCGAGCGGGCCAAGCTGGAGAAGGATCGCGCGACCCTGACCAAGGATCGCGACTACTTGGCCAAGAAGCTCGCCAATCCTCAGTTTGCCGCGCGGGCACCTCAGGCAGTGCTCGACAAGGATCGCGCGCGTCTGGCCGAAATCGAAGCCGCGCTGGCGAAGATCGAGGCGGCTCTCGCAAGGCTGTAGTAGTAGTCGCCTCTGTCAGTAAACCGCGTGGGCGAACCCACCCAGGGAACCCTCCCAGGGTTCCCATCATCCGCGTAGGCGAAGGCTGGCTTCGCTCAGCCGGAGCGAGAGCGCGGGAGGGTTTGGGAACCCTCCCAGGGTTCCCATCATTCGCGTAGGCGAAGGCTGGCTTCGCCAGCCGGAGCCAGAGCGCGGGAGGGTTTGGGAACCCTCCCAGGGTTCCCATCATTCGCGTAGGCGAAGGCTGGCTTCGCCAGCCGGAGCCAGAGCGCGGGAGGGTTTGGGAACCCTCCCAGGGTTCCCATCATTCGCGTAGGCGAAGGCTGGCTTCGCCAGCCGGAGCCAGAGCGCGGGAGGGTTTGGGAACCCTCCCAGGGTTCCCATTTCATTCGTCGAACAAGACCTGATCGCTCACGTCGGTGGCGGCTTCGTTGCGCGCGCCCGCCAGGTCGGCGTTGGTCTTGCGTAGACGCTGACCCAGGACCTGCACGAAGCTCCATAGCAGCTTGACCGACATGCGCGGGAAGTTGCGGATGAGGTCGTTGAAATCCCGTCGGCGCAGCACCAGTGCGCGCGAGGCTTCTTCCGCCGTGGCGCTGACCGAGCGCGGCCCATTGTCGACGAGCGACATTTCGCCAAGGTGCGCCCCTTGTCCGACGTAGGTGACCAGGGCACCTTCTTTGTGCAGGCGCACCTTGCCGGACAGGATGATGAACAGCTCGCTCCCTGGCTCGTCCTCGGTGATGATTTCGTCGCCGACCTTGTAGTCCCGGACCTCGGTAAGGGCGAGAACGCGCAAGATTTCCTTGTAGGTCAGGTGCCGGAACAGCGGCATCTGCTTGAGCACCTCGACCTTGCGGTTCAGCTCTTGCGAGCGCGCGTCGGCGGTGGGGGTGGTGTCCGCGTGAACGCGCAAGACCACGGCGGTGATGTTGTCGTGGCCGCCGCCGGTGTTGGCGTGGTCGATGAGCTTGCCCGGGATCGCGGTGATGCTCTCCTCGGAAAGCTGGCGCGAGATCTCCTTTTCGTCGAGGTAGGCGTGCAGACCGTCGGAGCAGAGCAGGAACTGGTCGCCGGGCAGAACTTCCAGGTCGATGGTGTCGACCTGGACCGTTTCGTATACCCCGAGAGCGCGTGTGACCGCGTTCTTGTACGAGGCGTAGGGCGATTTCGCCAGCGTCTCGCGCGTGACCTTGCCGTGCCGGATCAGCTCGTTGATGAGCGAGTGATCCTCGGTGAGCTGCACCGTCTGCCCGCTGCGCACCATGTAGACGCGGCTGTCGCCGACGTGGGCGATGAAACCGCGTTCGCCGATGAGCAAGAAGGCCGAGATGGTGGTGCCCATGCCGCGCTTCTCGGGCTCTTTCTGGCCGCGTTCGAAGATGGCCAGGCCCGCGGTCTGCACGGCGTACTCGAGCACGCCCAGCACGTCGTGCGTGGTTACGCCCGTGTCGTGACGCCCATAGGCGTCGATGATGTCGCGCCTGCTGTCCACCGCGCCGCGGAATTCGTTCACCGCCATCTGTGACGCGATCTCACCAGAGGCGTGTCCGCCCATGCCGTCCGCCACCACGAACAGCGACAGCTTTTGGTCCACGAGGAAGTTGTCCTCGTTGTGGGTGCGCTTGCGCCCTATGTCCGTTGCAGCCCAGAAGCTCAGATCCATATTGCTCACTGCGCGGCCTCTGAGCCGCTTGCCGTTGCCTAACCTACACTGATTCGAAGTTCGGGCAACATAGCCATTTTTCGGCGGAATGCACGCAGTCCTTGACAGCACCGCGCCCGTTGCTACAAATGTCATCCGCGGCGGGGACAGCCCGCCGAAAACATATTCGGGGATCGTCTAATGGCAGGACGCCAGACTCTGGATCTGGCTATTAAGGTTCGAATCCTTATCCCCGAACCAGCTTCATAAAGTTGCAGCTAAGCAACGGCCCCATGGTCTAGCGGTTAGGACGGCGCCCTCTCACGGCGTAATCTCGGGTTCAAGTCCCGATGGGGTCACCACTTTTTGCCAACGATTTCGCGCCCTTCGCTGAGTGGTAGCAAACTCGGTAGCAAAACCCCGAAAGTCTCCGTCGAGAAGGAACCCTTCCCGGAGGCTCAAATTCAGCTTTGCGACCTCTGTGCAGAGCGCCGGCCAAGGGAACGTCGTATAGATGCTGACGATGTCTCCGCGCGGTCCGTGCGTGACGGTTTCGAGCAGATCCCGCCTAGCACCGTCGACTTGCGCGAGGGTGATGAAGGTGCGGCGCAAATCGTGGCCGCGCCTTCGTCGCATGCCGAGCAAGTCTTGGTCCTCGTGGAGTTGCTTGGGTGTTTCCTGCGCGGTCCGCTCCGTCATGTTGCGAGTGGGCGTGATGAAGTCATCGGGGGTCGGCATCCGACCGTAGGTGCGTTCCCAGCCAGCCAGCTCCACTCGGCAAGGACGCGGGCAAGGGTAGGGTGCACGGGCACGCGCCGGGGAACGCCGGTTTTCGTCTTGGCGAGGTTCAAGGCGCCGAGCGGTGCGGCCTGCTCGTCGTACTGCCCCCAGCGCAGCCCGGCCGCTTCGCTGTGCCTGAGGGCAGCTAGACCCTTCAGCGCGTACAGGACGCGCCGATCCTCCGGGATGCGGCTGTCCGAGATGAGCTGCTCGACCTCTTCCCGTGTGTAGATGGCCTCGTTCCGCCAGTTGGGATCCTTGTCGACCTTCTTTGGCAAGACGCCGCGGGCGACCACGCAAGGGGTGGCATCGATAAGCTCGTCGATGATGGCGGCTCGGAAGAGCAGGGCGGTGGTCTGGTAGACGTGGTAGATGGTCCGCGGCGCTAGCGGGCCTTTTCGCAGGTCGAAGACAAAGTCGCGGATGTGGCGAGGCTTGACATCGTCCAGGAGCATGTGGCCGAGTCTGGGCAGCTGTGTTTCCTTAGCCTGCAGTCCTCATCCTTGTGCGAGGCATGGTGAAGCGCTTCGCGTTCCTTCAACCATCGCTCCATGTACTGGGCCACGGTGACCGGCGTGCCGGGTTCAAGCCCGGCGGCGTCGGTGATCTCCTTCGTGGCGTCGATCCGCGCCTCCAGCCGCTTCACATAGCACCTCGCCTCCGCCTCCTGGCCTGGCCGGAACTGAGTCGCTTCGCTGATCCATTTGCACTCTTCGTCCTTGTACCGGACGTAGAGGGTGGGGCCTTTGGAGTAGACGCTGGACATGGCCTTCCTTCTGCAGGCTAGGCGGCCACCTGATGGCGGCCTAATGGGCTCTCGCTGACCACCTGGTACTCGCCATGCTGGTCAAGCTGCAGGGTCAGTTTCAGAGGGTCGGCAGTCTTGCCGGCGACGGGGTTCGACACGACAACGCTGGCCAAGTCCTGGTCGCACAGGTACAACACGGCCACCATCAAGCGCAGCAACCGATCGACCGCGGGGCTGATGCGGTAGGCACCCTGCTCGTACCTCGATAGCGTCTCTGGTGCTATCCCGAGGCGTGCGGCCACCTGGCGTTTTGTCCAGTCGAAAGACTCGACCAGGAACTTCACCTCGTCAGGTGCAAGCGGACTGTCTTTGGCCAGGACCTCGGCGGCGATCTTCCTCTCCAGTGCCGAAGCCTTGATGACGGTTCCCTCATGCCTGCCACATCGAGGGCAGGTGTGCAGCTCGCTGTCCGCGATGGTGACGGCCCACCGCGGGGTGATGGTGAACTTGAAATCGCCCTTCTCGGTGCGCATGGTCGTGCCACACTCGACGCAAACCGTCCCCTTTCTTGCCGTCGGTTTCTTTGTCTTCTTCATCGCTTCATCCTCCAGGCTGTCACCACCACCACGTTGTCCTCGGTCCGGAACGTAACCACGACATAGGCCCAGGACGTTCGGACGCGGTAGCGCCAGGTACCTCGGCGCAACTCTCCAGGCTCGACCACGCCACCGCGAAGAACGCGCAACACGTCCCGAATGGATAGATCATCGTCGGTCATCTCCTCGCGTGCATGGGCCTGCTTGAAGTCGACCCTGCCAGAATCGATCGCCTTCACGATGAGGCGCTTCGCCTCGTCCGCAGGTAGTGGTTCCTTCAACATTGATACTCCATCATTGATGCTACGTCAAGGTTGGGGGGCTTGGGCTCCGCCGGCCACTCTCGGCTATCTCCGTCGCTAGTGTCCGGAGAATGAGCCGTCTTGCTTCAGGTGGCGGCAGTGGCTGTTTGTACAAGTGATGTCGGGTCAACGGTGGATCGTGTCCGTCGGAGGCGGCGCAGGATGTGGCGTTGCGTTCGCCGTCGTAGCGTGGAACGGGCGAATGACAGCCTCGGCTGGCGCTCCGCCACCGCTTGCGCGGAAACGATCACGTCAGAGAGCGCGGGCACGATCTCGCTGAGCGGGATCGCTAGTCTCAACGTGGGGCCTGGGATTCCGAGCGGTTGGAGGCCGGGACCGCCGCCACCTCGATCGCAGTGCCGCTCTTCAAGGCGGTCGTCTACACCAGGCAAACTGGAGACGCAGGAACCGTCACAGGATCTCGGCTGTCCAAAGCGCCTCGGTCTGCGGATCGACGTCGTCAGGGCTCACGGCTCGCCTGTCCGTTTCTGTCGAAGCCACACGGCCGCAAGATCTCGGGCACCGTGGACCAGTCCGATGATGAAGACCCTTTCGGTGGTGACCTGGTAGATCCTCCGGTGACTGCCGAGGAAGAGCTCACGGATAGACTGGTCGCCGAACTCGGGCACCACGCGGCCGCGGTTCGCGAGCTCGGTCAGCGTGTCGGATGCGGCGAAGGCGTCGCGGGCGAAAATGCGCGCGTAGCGGGGACTGTCGCGAGCGATATACTCTGCGGTCGCGCAAGTCCTCAAGCGCGGCTTCGGTCCAACCTACTCGCCAAGCCACTTGGCCATCCGTCGCTTGGCCTCGTCCTGGTCGACCACGCGGCCGGCTTCAACATCGCGTAGGCCTCGTTCGATCTTCTCGCGGACGTAGATGTGATACTGGATGTCCTCCAGCGAGGCGTTGTCGGGTAGGTCATCGAGAAGGCGGCGGACGGTTTCTTTCGCGGTGTGCATGGCGGCACTCACCAGGTCAGGATAGCGCGCTTCTGGCTTCGATGACACGTCCCCTTGAGCACGTTCTGGCAGCCTATCGCCCGGCTCTTGGGGATCAGCGCACGACCAGGGTTTCGGACTGCATTTGCCGCGAGAATTGCGAGTTTTGCTGCCTCAAGGTCGTTCGAGAGGGCAGCGGGCGACGAGCGCAGATGCTGCAGCCGCTCGCCGCCAGACGCCGCGACAAAGCTGGCGTAAATGCTGGTCATGGCGGTTCTGCTACAGGTCAGGCGGCCACCTGATGGCGGCCTGATGGGCTTTTCGTCCCTATTCGAGCGGAATTCGCGATTTGTTCGCGGACAACCACTTGGCGAAGGTCTGGAGTGCAGGATTGAGCGAGCGGCAAAGCGCGAGATCCCGTGCCCCGCAGTACGCGTTCTCGGTTTCCGCCTTGAACTGGAACATATTTCCCATGTCGTCCGCGCCGGGGAAGCCGAAGCCCCGAAAGACGTCCGGAGGAACCGGGTTGTACGAGACTGGCTGTTCCAGCGCATGGGTGAGCGCGGCGGCCATCTCGGAACCGGTGAGATGCTCGCCGGCCACGCCCACGGTCTTGCCGATCAGATCGGTCCGCTTGAAGATCCCAAGCGCGCACTTGCCGATGTCCTCGGCCGCAATGCCGGGCAGCTTCTTGTTTGCCATGGGCAGAGCGAACGCGAGCTTGCCGTCGGCGCCCTTCTTGGGCCCCATGCCGAAGCCGATCAAGTTGTCCCAATAGAACGAGGTCAGAAGGAAGGTGGTGGGCACGCCAAGGTCGCGAAAGAAGTGGTCTGCCTCGGCCTTGGCATCGAAATGCGGCACCTTGTACTTGCCCTGCAACGTGGGCATGCGCGTATCGCCGAGTGGAAAGGCCTTGCGCGTGTCTTCGAAGGTGGACCAGATCGCGTGCTTCACGCCCGCGTTCTTGGACGCCTTGGCCAGAGCCTGCCCCTGGGCCGTTTCCTTTTCACCTGAAAAGTGCTCCCAGAAATTGGTCAGGCAATACGCGCCGTACGCGCCCGCAAAGGCCTTGGTCAGGCCTGCCGGATCGTCCAGGTCGCCAGCCACGACCTCGACGCCCAGCTTTGCCAACGCCTGGGCCTTGTCGCCGGATGGTTTGCGAGTAATGGCCCGGGCGGCAAACTCGCCGCTCCTGTCGGCGAGGATGGCGCGAACCAGCCCGCCTCCCTGCGCGCCCGTCGCGCCCGTAACTGCGATGATTTTCTTGTCCATAACGTCCTCCGTGGAGAATGGTGTCCTAGCACCGCCGAGCTCTCGGCCAGGTCCTTGCTAGGATGCCGGAGCGCCTTGTTCGATTCAGGACGGCCGCCCGGCAGCTTCGTTACGGGGGGACCTATAGCTGCGTCCTAGCCCACGTAGGTGATGGTCCACTCGCGGGCCTCGTCCTGCACCATCACCTCGACGGTATCTCCGACGCGTTTGCCTATCACGGCCCTGCCGATGGGCGAGACCGGCGTCACCACCGAGAGAAATCCGTCTCCGCCCGGACCCGTCAATTCGATGCCGGCTCCGACAGGCGCGAGAAAGAAGGTGCGACCTTGGGCCTCGTCCTCGACCTCGACGACGGCGCCCAAGGCGATCGGGCCTCGCGGGGCAAGCTTGGCGGGGCGAAAAATTTCCAAGGTACTCAGCTCGGCCGCCACGCGGGCGGCTCGCGCCGTCTGCCCCTTGGCCAGACCGGAGAATTCCAAGGCCACGCGGGCGTCCTCGCGCTTCTCGGCCGGCGTGGCGCCCTCGCGCGCGACTTCCGCCGCCGCTTGGCCGGCCCGCCGGGCCACGGTCGCGGATTCGCGCAAACGCTCGGCGAGCTGTTCGACCAAGAATTGCTTGTCCATGGCTCAAAGGTTAGTTGCCAGTAGCGCCGGAGGCAAAAATTCCAAGATTTGGGCTGCGAGCCACGCGCGGGCTTGGGCACGCCTGGATTTGGGAGGCTGGCGGTACAGCAACGTGAGACGCGTGGAAGAGATTGGCCGAGACCCCGTCTGGAGGTTCCCGACATGAAAGTATCCTGGACCGCTTTTGCTTTGATCACGGTACTGGTGCTCAGCGGGTGCGACAAAATCAGCCTCGTCGATCGCCGTCCATCGGTCAGCGGACTGGGCGGTGCCGCGGGCGGCTCGGGCGACGGGGGATCGAGCCAAAGCGGAACGAGCGGGCAGGGCGGAAGCCCCAGCCAGGGCCTGCCCTGCGAAATTCAGACTATTGTTGTCAAGTATTGCGCCGGCTGCCACGGCGCACCTCCCACGGGCGGGGCGCCGCGTGCGCTCATGACCTACGCCGACTTGACCAGGCCAGACATGGCGGACAACTCCATCACCGAGGCGCAAGCCGCCGTGCAGCGAATTCAAAACCGGACCGCGCCCATGCCGCCGTCGCCGTCAATCGGGCCCACGGCGACGGAAGTCGGGACCTTGCAAGCTTGGATCGACAGTGGCTATCCCACGGGGACTTGCGGTGTCGCGGGCACGGGGGGCACGACGCAGGCAGGGGGCGGCGGCAGTAGCGGAGGAGGTGGAGGCGCCGGTGGATCGATCCAGTCTGGCTCGAGTGGCGGCACGGGCGGATCCAGTCAGACCGGAATGGGCGGGAGCACCAGTGGCGGATTGCCCTGCGACATCCAGACTTTTCTGGCCAGCACATGTGCCAGCTGCCATGGGACGAGCCCATCGGGCGGTGCGCCGCGTTCACTTGTGACCTATTCCGATTTGACCAAGCCGGATCTGTCGAACAGCGCCATGACCGAGGCCCAGACTGCCTTGCAGCGGATGCAGAGCGCCAGTTCGCCCATGCCGCCCTATCCGGCACCGGCGGCCACGTCGGCGCAAATCAGCATGATACAGAACTGGATCGACAGCGGCTATCCCTACGGTTCGTGCGGCGTCGGTGGCAATGGCAGCGGCGGTAGTGGCGGCGGAACCAGCGGTGGCTCCGGCGGAACCAGCCAGCCTGGCTCGGGTGGCTCGGGTGGCATCGCGGACGCCGGCGTGCCCGGCGGCACCTTGCCCTGCGATGTGCAGGCGTTGCTGGTCAACCGCTGCGACAGTTGCCACGGTACGACGCCGTCGGGCGGCGCGCCCCGATCGCTTATGACCTATTCCGATTTGACCAAGCCGGATCTGTCGAACAGCGCCATGACCGAGGCCCAGACTGCCTTGCAGCGGATGCAGAGCGCAACCTCGCCCATGCCGCCATCTCCGGCATCGCCGGCCACATCGGCGGAAATCGCGACCATGCAGAATTGGATCAACAGCGGCTATCCCTCGGGTTCGTGCGGCGGCGACGCCGGCTCGCCCCCGTCGGACCCGCTCAACGCTCCGCCCACCTGTACCAGCAACACCACCTGGACCCGAGGAACGAACGGGTCATCATCCATGGAGCCGGGGCAGGCCTGCATCAGTTGCCACGCGAGCACGGGTGGCGAGGCGCCCAAGTTCGTCATCGCTGGGACGCTCTATCCGACGGGGCATGAACCCGACAACTGCAACGGGGTCAACGGAAGCACCGGGGCCAAGGTGGTCGTCACCGGCAGCAACGGCACCGCTGTCACCTTGACGCCCAACTCGGTCGGCAACTTCTACTCTTCGACCACGCTGCCACCGCCCTACCAGGCCAAGGTCGTGAGCTCTGCCGGCCTTGAGCGGGTGATGTCCGGAACCGTAAGCACCGGCGACTGCAATATCTGTCACACCCAGAACGGGGCCAGCAATAATGGGAGCAGCACTGCCCCCGGCCGTATCACCCTGCCATAGGGCCGGATCTTTCGCTTGACCATGAGCGCCCGTGGGCAACCTGGTAGGTCGCTTCGGCCGTGTCGCGGTCGCTAAGCAGGTCTGGCATCGTCCCGGTCGAGGCGCCCTGTGCGCTGTCAGCCCGAGACGGGGGATAGGGCACCCGTTCCGACGCAGAGAAGCATGGAGGTGATTCCGACGATGGTCTTCGTGGCGCACTCCTTTGACAACTGGTGGTTGGTATGGGGACGCATCCGGATCCGCATCAATTCAAAGCATCGACGTCCGAGGTGGTATTCGCGTATCTGTTGACTGTTGACTTGGGCCGAAAGAGGATGCGCCTCCATGCCAGGCAGGAAAGAGAAGAGCCCCGAGATTCCCGTCCTGGAGTTCGAGCGTCCGGTCGTCGAGCTCCAACGCAAGATTGCGGCCCTCAAGAATCGGTCGAAAGGTCCAAACGACTTCGCCCGCGAGGTTCGCGTCCTCGAACAGCGTGCCGTGGAGTTGCAGAAGCAAATCTTCTCCGACCTCACGCCTTGGCAGAAGGTGCAGTTGGCGCGCCATCCCGCGCGTCCCTATACCCTCGACTACCTCGCGCGCATCATCACGGATTTTCGCGAGCTGCACGGCGACCGTCGTTTCGCCGATGACGGCGCCATGATCGGCGGCCTCGGCTTCTTCGAGGGAACACCTGTCATCGTTCTTGGCCAGCAGAAGGGGCGCAAGACCAAGGAGAAGCTGGCGCGCAACATGGGCATGGTCAAGCCGGAGGGCTATCGCAAGTCGATGCGCCTGATGGATCTGGCGGCGCGCTTCGGTCGCCCGGTGCTGTGCCTCCTCGATACCCCCGGCGCCTACCCGGGCATCGATGCCGAAGAACGCGGGCAGGCCGAGGCCGTGGCAAAAAGTCTGGAGGTCATGGCCAGCTTGCCCGTGCCCATCATCTCGGTGGTCATCGGCGAGGGAGGCTCGGGCGGTGCTCTGGCCATCGGCGTCGCGGATCGCGTGCTCATGTTGGAGAACGCGGTCTATTCCGTCATTACGCCCGAGGGCTGTGCCGCGATTCTCTTTCGCAGCGACGAGCGCAAGGCGGAGGCGGCCGCGGCCATGAAGATGACCGCCCCGGAAATTCTCCGGCTGGGCGTGATCGACGCGATCATTCCCGAGGCTCCCGGCGGCGCCCATCGCGATTTCGATTTGACGGCGCAAAATCTGGCGGCTGCGATCCGCCATCACCTGGCCGAGCTGATGCCGCTGTCGCCGAAGGTCCTGAAGGATCAGCGCTACGACAAGTACCGGCGCATGGGCGCGTTCGTCGAATCCGGCGGCCTGGACAGGCTCTCGTAGGGTGGGGTGATGAGAGAGCGAAGCGTGCGTGAGTATTCTTTGAGGGTTTGTTGGGGTTTTGCTGCGTGCTGTTTCGTGTCGCGTGGGCTTGTGCTTTTGCTCGGGTCGGGCGTGAGCGACGGGCGTAGGTGTGCTGTCGTCGGGCGAGGTTTGTTTGGCGGTTAGACTCGGTGTCCTCGTGCGGAGAGTGGCTTGCGTTCGTCGAGTTCTCGGTGCCTTTCGTGTCGTCGGGCGCGGGTGGTTGTTGGCCGCGCTGGCTTTGCGGGCGTGGGGGGCTGCTTGGCCGAGGCGACTTCGCTCGCCGAGCTTTTTCGGTGCGCCGGCCTTTCGTCGTTTGCTCGCTGTTTCGTGGGTGGGGCTCGCTCGTCGTCGGCGCGGGGGCGTGTCTCGCCGTCTTGCCCGCTGAGGCGGGGGTGCTCTTGGGGCGGGCGGCGCTTTTGCGGGGGCGGCGGTGGTGCTCGGTCTTCGCGACGTGACGGCGGCGCGTGGCGCGCTGCGCGGCGCGGGTTCGGAGCTGGTCGGCTGCGCTCTTGCCTGGCGCGTGCGGGCGGTCTCTTTCCGGTTCGGCGTTCTTCGGCTCGAGGGGATGCGTCGTCCGTGTGGGCTCGTTGGAGTGGCGGCTCGGCTGCGCCCTGGCGGATCTGCGATCGCGGCTGGCCGTCCGGCTGCTGGCGCGAGCGTGGCGGGCGTCGTGTCGCGCCGGGGGTGGGGATGGCCGTGGCCGCGCGCGCGGAGACGGTTGCCCCCGAGTGGGCGCGCGGGGGCGCCGGGAGCTGGGCGAGCGCTGCGCGAGGCGCGGCCGGTCGCCGCGCGCGGCCCGCGTCGGGCGCGGCGCGGGCGCGGGCGACGGCGCCGCGCGGGCCGGGCGCGCCGGCCGGCGGCGCGCGGCGCGGCGGCGGCGGGCCCGAGCGCGGCGCCCGTGCGCGGGGCGGGGGCGAGGGCGGCGGGCGGCGGGCGCCCGGGGGGCGCGGCGCAGGGCCCGGCCGGCGGGCGCGGGGGGCGCGGGGCGAGGGGGCGGGGCGCGACGGGGGGGGGGCGCGGGCGAGGCGCGCGGCGCGGGGCGGGGGGCGGCGCGGGGGGGGCGGGCGGGCGCCGGGGCGCGACGCGCGCGGGGGGGGCGGCGGGGGGGGCCGGCGGCCGGCGGCGGGCGAGGGGCGCGGCGGCGGGGCGGGGCCGGGGGGCGGGGGCGCCGGGGGGGGGGGCGGCCGGCGGAGAGGGCCGGGGGGGCCCGGGGGGCGGCGGGGGGGCGGCGCGGCGCGAGGCGCGGCGGGCCGGGGGGCGGGGCGCGCCGGCGGCGCGCGCCATTTTCTCGACCACGCGGGCGACTTGTCATCGAGGTCGTCCAGACCGGCAGGACTGTCTGGATCGCGTCCAGGGCGAGTGCGATCTGCTGCTCCTCGACCACCACCTGCCGACTGGGGGCAGGTCCTGGCCGCGCTTGCCATGGGGGCAGGTGCCGACGGTTCTGGTACGGCGTTGGCGACGAGAATCTGGTGGTCAAGGCGCTTCGACTGGGCGCGGCCTGCTACGTGCCAAGCAGGGACTATCTTGCTCGTTGCCGCCTGCTGCGCCGGGTGATCGAAGCCCGTCGCAGAAGAGCCAAGGGCTCCTTGAGGGCGTGGCGCGCCGGATGCTCTACGTCGAGCCTACGCGATGGAATCGAGTTGACCTGCGGCCTTTGCCGAGGCAGCCCGCATCGAGATCGACGTGTGAAGACCTGCGCGACGCCATGCAAGCTCGCGCCTCCGGCTATGACGTGGCCGACGCGCGGCGAGCGGCCGCCGCCGCGAGCGCCGAGCCGCGGCCCCCGCGGGGACGAGCGCGCCGCGCGGCCGGGCGCGACACCGCGCGCGAGGGCCGCCGCCCGGAGCGCGCCGGACGGCCGCGCCGGCGCGCGCGGCGAGCGCGAGCGCAGCGCGAGAGCGAGCGGGGCCGGGCCCGCGAGGCGCGAGGGGCCGCGCGCGGGGCGCGCCGCCCGACGGCGGCCCGGCCGCGCGGGGCCGGCGCGAGCCGGCGGCCGCGGGGGAGCCGCGGGCGCGCGCCCCGCCCCGCGCGCGCGCCGGGGGCGCCGGCGGCGGCGGCGCGCGGCCGGGAGCCGCGGGCCGGCGCGCCGACCGGCCGCGGCGGGGGGCCCGCCGCGACGCGCGCGGGGCGCCGAGACGGGCCGCGGCGGGCCGCCGGGGCCGCCGCCCGAGGCGCCGCGCGCGGGCGGCGAGGCGCCCGCGGCCGCGCGGGCGGCGGGGCGCGCGCGCGCGGGGGGGCCGCGGGGGGGAGGGGGGGGGAGAGGGGGGGGGGGGGGGGGGGGGGGGGGGGGGGGGAGAACGGCCCGTGGCAGACGAAGCACAAGAGAAGCCAACGCGAAGAAGCATCAGCCCTGGCGCCGAGGAGATTCTCGGACGCTATTTTCCCGTGCTCGATCACGGCTTCGTGGCCCTGGTCGACTACATGGGCAGCGACGAGGACATCGAGCGCGCGGCGCGGGTGAGCTACGGCTTCGGCACGCGCAAGAAGAGCCAGACTCGCGGCCTGCTCCGCTACCTGCGCCGGCACAAGCACACCACGCCCAGCGAAATGGTCGAGCTGAAGTTCCATTGCTCGATGCCCATCTTCGTGGCTCGCCAATGGATCCGCCATCGCACCGCCAACGTGAACGAGATGTCGGGGCGATACAGCCTGATGCCCATGCTTTTCTATCAGCCGCCGGAGGATCAGCTGCTGGCGCAGAGTGCGCAGAACCATCAGGGCCGCTCGGGGGCGCCGCTCGACGCGAGCCTGCGCGCCGAGGCGTTCCGGCGCTGGCGCGGGTTGCGCGCGGATGCCGTCGCCACCTACGAGTGGCTGAACGGGCAGGAGGTGGCGCGCGAAATCGCTCGTATCGATCTGCCGTTGTCCACGTACACGCAGTGGTACTGGAAGATCGACTTGCACAATTTGCTTCACTTCCTGACCTTGCGGGTGGACGCGCACGCGCAGTGGGAGATCCAGGAATTCGGCCGCGTGATGGCCGGGATGCTCAAGCGCGTGGCGCCGCTATCCTACGAAGCGTGGATCGACTACGACGTGTGCGGGGCGCACCTGTCGCGCATGGAGCTGGACGTGCTGCGCTCCCTGGTGCACGCCGCGGACGGCGGGGTGGCAGCGAAGTCGGCGAACCTGTCGCATGCCGACTTGGAGGCCAGGGGTTTGTCGGGCCGAGAGATTGACGAGATGCTCGCCGTTCTCGATCGCACCGGCGTTCCGGACTTCGAGCTGGATCTGTCCAAGGCCAAACCCGCCGCGTACTTCGAGCAAAAAGCCGCCGAAGCGGTGCCCCACGGCGAATCCAAGCCGCGCGACGGGTGATTTTTCACCACAGTTCCGCCGCCGGACCGAAGGTCCGGATCCTTCGGGCATGAAACATGACAGCCCCTCACCCGCCTCGCTGCGCTCGGCGACCTCTCCCCGCTTCGCTCCGCTACGCGGGGCGAGGTGTTTCAGGTCAGAGGCACGGAGAGCACTGAGGGCTATGAAGCAGAAGGGGTTCGGATCTCGGATCCGAAAACCCTTTCTTTCCGACCTCCGTGCTCTCTGCGTCTCTGTGGTGAGAATCCCAAATCCCTCAACCGATCAGATCGCCATCGCTGGCGACGAGCGCTGTTTTGGTCGTCTGTCCCAATAGCTCGCGGGCGGCGGCGACGGCTTCGTGCGCGCCGGTGAGGACGAGCAAGTCGTGCTCGCGCAGGACTTCGTCGGCGGCGGGGAAGACGACCTCGCCGGGCCCCCGCTCGATGGCCAGTACGGTGGCGCCAGTGAGGCCGCGCAGGTTCAGCTCCTTGAGGCTTCGTCCCACGCACATCGCACCCTTGGCCAGTGGCACCGCGGTGGGCTCGCCAATGCCGGGCAGCATGGCGCGCAGATCCTCCAGGTTGGTCGACGCCGGTTTGCCGCTACGACTTTGCGCGACCAGCGTTTCCAAGATGGCCTGCGTGCCGGCACGCACGTGACCTTGCAAATTGGTGGTGCTGCGCCAGAAGGGCAAAGCGAGCAGGGCAACCCCGACGATGAGGGCGAGGCCGAAGGGAAAAGACGTCGGTAGGAAGGGCTGGGTTAGCGCGACCAGGGGCGCACCGGCGGCGAAAAGCATCGCCAATTCGAGCGTGGCGCGCAGGGCACGCCTGGGAGCCTCGGCCAGATCCACGTCTTGGCCCTTGCGCGGAAAAGCCCCTTCGGCAAGCAAGAGCCCAAGCCGCCGGGCCGAGCGCAAGGCGCTCCAGAAAATGGGCAGGGCGAGCGCAAGGGTCGACAGGGTCAAGAGGGCACTCGCGACCAGGGGGTGAACCCGCCCGGTCAGAAGCTCGGCCAAGCGCACGCGGCCGAGCGACGATGCGATGACCAGCGCGGCGATGATGACCACGTCCAGCACGAGAAAGCCGACGAGACGGCGAATGCGCGTCCACTCGGTACGCCGGCTGCGCGACTCGCCCAGGGCCTGCACCCAGGATCCGTAGAGCGCGGCGTAGGTCTGCACAGCGTGCGGGAGTCGGCGATCCACGTAGGCCGCGACGGAGGCCGATCTTCGAATCAACGTCGGGGTCAGCAGGGTCGTGATGGCCGAGACCGCGATGGCGACGGGAAACAAGAATCCGCGCAACGCGCCCGAGGTCGCGCCCAGCCCCGCGATGATGAAGGAGAGCTCGCCGATCTGGGCCAGGCTCATGCCCGATTGGATGGAAAGGCGCACGCCATGGCCCGCCACGAAGGAACCCAGGCCAACGCCCAGGACCTTGCCCGTCACCACGACCGCCACCAAGACGGCGACCGACCCGGCATGATCTCGAATGGCGCCTGGGTCGATCAGCATGCCGACGGAAACGAAGAAGACGCCGGCAAAGATGTCGCGAATCGGCCGCACCAGTCGCCCGGCCACTCTTGCTTCGCCCGATTCGGCCACCAAGGCGCCCGCCAGAAACGCGCCGAAAGCCACCGAATAGCCCGCTTGCTGCGCCAGGAAGGCGAAGCCGAAGGCAAGCCCGAGGCAGGTCATGACCAGGATCTCGGCGCGGCCCAGACGCGCGGCCAGCCGAACCAGCCTGGGCACCACCAGCATGCCCCCGGCGAGCATGACCGCCAGGAACCCGGTCAGGCGCAAGGTGGTCCGGCCGAGGAACCCCGCCGACACACTGCCACCGCCGGTCACCGCCGTCAGCACGGCCAGCATCAGGATGGCGATCAGGTCCTCGGCTACCAGCACCGAGAAGACGATCTCGCTCAGGCGGCCGTGGATGTTCATTTCGGCAAAGGTCTTGGCGATGATGGTCGTGCTGGAGATGGAGCACAGGGCGCCGGCGAAGATGCTCTCGGTCACGCTCCAGCCGAGCAGCCTGCCGCAGAAGTAGGCCAGCCAAGCGACCAGGCTGCACTCGATCAGCGCAACCAGTCCCCCGCTGGGCGCAATGCGAATCAATCGGCGTAGGCTGAACTCCAGCCCGAGCGAGAACATGAGCAGGATGATCCCGATGTCCGACAGGGGTTGGGCCAGTCCGGGGTCCACGGTGAATCCGGTCGGCAGATGTGGCCCCACCAGCAGTCCGGCCGATAGATATCCGAGCACGATGGGCAGACCGAGGCGCTGAAAGATGATGGTCAGGAGCGCCGCGATGCCGACCATCAGCGTGACATCGGCAAGCGGAGACGAGATTCCGGAGCCGGCGGCAACGAGAAACAAGGATCCGATCTGGTCGATCATGGTAACATCAGGGTCAAGACCAGCCGCTGATTGGGCGAGTCGACGCAGAATACCCCGGAACGCGCGCGTTTGGCTGACCTGAAACCTCGCCTCGCTCAGCGAGAGGGCGTCTCGATATCGGGTCGGGCCCTACCGCCCTCGAGACGAAGCCAACGTATGCGGATCGGAGTCGTTCCCCGCGCGCGAAGGAGGCTCGCCGACCTCGACGAGGGGCATCTCCTGGGTTCGGCGCAGCTTCGCGTTGATGAGATCCTTGAGATCTTTGCCGGCCTTGAAGAAGGGCAGGCGCTTGGGCCGCACGGCCACCGAATCACCGGTGCGCGGGTTGCGCCCCTTGTAGGCACCATAGCGCCTGGTCTCGAAACTGCCGAGACCACGGATCTCCACGCGTTCGTCGCGACGAAGGGCATCTTCCAGACACTCGAAAACCGCATTGACCAACGCCTCGGCCCGCCCCTTGGATACTTTGTTCAGCTCAGCAACATGGTCTATCAGGTCCGACTTTGTCATGGCTCTCCACCGTGATTCTTCTGGGCCGAGAGGCGCCTCCCCGAGGGTAGACCGACTCGGCTGTTCGCTCAAATTCTCATCGGCGGATATTCGCGCAACTTGACTGTTCGCGTTTTTCTGCCTAACAAGTCGCACCATTCGACTTTCTCGGGGCAAAGAAGCTGCTAGGGTAGACTCCAACCACCCATGGCAAGAGTGATCTCGACCATCCGCTTGAACGCCAAGGCCGGCAAGCATCCGTGGCAGCGATTCATGAGCCATCGTCGGCAATCGGTCGCTTCACTGGTCGCCCTTGTAGGTGCCTTGGGCGTGGGCGGGTGCTCGGTGGGCAAGGGCGTCGGGGCCGCCAGTGGACTGCTCTACGAATACGGCTGCTCGAAGAACGGGGACTATTGCGACTCCTCGGGTCAATGTGGCACGGAGGCAACTCCCGTGGCCTATGATCTGCGGCCCACCTTCTTCGCAGGCGAGCCCATCGACGATCTGCGCGAGTCCAGTGCTGGTTCGGAAATCATGAACAATCGTCTCATCATTCGCTTGCAGCGCTCGGGCAAGGAGATCGAGCAGAACGACGTGCTGACCTTCGACGTCACGACGTCGTACGAGGTCGCCCGGTGCGTGCGCGGACGGGTGGATGCGACCGGGCAGAACGACTGGGACGAGGCCAACTGCTACCGCGCCAGCGACACGGGGCCGGGCCGCATGCGTGTGCAATTCGATAGCCCGGTTCACGCCGCCCTGACGCTCTATGCGACCTGCCCGGCCAACTTGGCGGCGAGCTCGATTTCGGGAAACTTGGTGGCGAGCGCGGTCTCCGCACCCGTGCCGGTTGACAATTATGAATCCCACCCGAACCCAGTGGTGACGGACGGCAGTTGGGATTCGTGGGTCGAATTCCAGGAATTCGGATCAGCCGCCCAGGCGGACAGAACGCCCCAGGCACGCGACCCCATCAGCCCGAAGTTTCGTGTCGAGCTCGGCGACCGGATCTACGCCACGACTTTCGCGCTGACTCTCATCGACGACCAAGTCGTCAATGCGGCCATCAACAACCTACCGAGGCCCGCATCGAGCATCGGTGGCACGCTTGGCGGAGATCCATCCACGGGTCGATTCGACTTCGACCTCGAGCGTGGCCAAGGCGCGCAGTTCTTCCCCTAGTCCGAAGCGCGCCTTGACTCGTACCACCTTACCGATCGACCCGCTGCTGGCGGACATCGTCGGCGCACTTGGCGACTCATCGAGCTTGGTCATCGAGGCGCCCCCCGGCGCCGGGAAAACCACGCGCGTGCCGCCCGCACTGCTGGCCGGGCTTGCTCAGGGTGAAATCCTCGTGCTTCAACCGCGACGCCTGCCCGCACGCCTGGCCGCCCTGCGGGTGGCCGAGGAAATGGGCGAAGAGGTTGGCCGAACCGTGGGCTATTCGGTGCGTTTCGAGGACGTGGGGGGCGCACGCACGCGCATTCGTTTCATGACCGAAGGCATTCTACTGCGCCGGCTGCTTGCGGATCCGACGTTGCATGGCGTGTCCACGGTCATCCTGGACGAATTCCACGAACGGCATCTGGCCACGGATCTGGCCCTGGCTCTGCTCGCGCGGTTGCAGCGAGGAGGTCGACCAGACTTGCGCCTGGTGGTGATGTCCGCCACCCTCGAAAGCAATCCGGTGTGCGAGTTCCTGGGGGGCTGTCCTGGCATCCGCAGCGAAGGGCGGGCCTTCCCCGTCGCCATCGAGTATTCCGAGGCGCCCGATGACCGTCCGCTGTCCGATCGGATCGCTTCGGCGGTCCGCCGCGTTCATCGGGACGGATGCCAGGGTGATTTGCTGGTGTTTCTGCCAGGCGCGGGCGAGATTCGGCGCACCTGGGAAGCGCTCGACCCTTTCGCCCAGGAGAGGAACCTGCTGGTGTTGCCCCTGCACGGCGATCTGCCACCCGCCGAGCAGCAGCGAGCCGTGCGGCCGGCCGAGCGCCCCAAGATTATCCTCTCCACCAACGTAGCTGAAACCTCGGTGACCATCCCGGGCGTGGTCGCGGTCGTCGATTCCGGCTTGGCCCGCATGGCCTCCCACTCGCCATGGAGCGGGCTGTCGCGTCTGTCGGTGGGCAAGATCAGCCAGGCCTCGGCGGTACAGCGGGCGGGGCGCGCGGGTCGTACGGCGCCGGGCCGGGCACTGCGTCTCTATCCGCGCCACGATTTCGAATCCCGACGGCCCTATGAGATCCCCGAGATTCGCCGCCTCGACCTTTCCGAGGCGCTGCTCACCCTGGCCGCGCTCGAGGTCGGTGACACCGGCCGCTTCGCGTGGTTCGAAACACCCGACGCGGCGTCGCTGGAGGCGGGGAACGAACTCTTGCGCAAGCTCGATGCCATCGACAAGAAGGGCGGTTTGACCGACATCGGGCGGCACATGCTGCGTTTTCCAGCCCATCCCCGCCTGGCGCGTCTGCTGGTCGAGGGCGAGCGGCGCGGGGTGGGGGAGGACGCCTGCGCCTTGGCCGCTTTGCTTTCCGAGGGCGACATCAGCGACGAGGCCCGCGCGCGCTTCGGCAACAGCGGGAATCGCCAGGGTCCAACGGAAGGGGCGGACTTGCTCGAACGCTTGGACCGATTCGGCCAGGCGCGCGCCACACGCTTCGACCGCAACCGCTTGCGCGGCCTCGGCGTGAACGCGCGAGCGGCCGAGTCGGCGGACAAGGCGCGGCGGCAGCTAGCGCACATGCTGGGCCAACCCGGGGCGCCGAGGCCGAGCGATGCGGAGGCCGTGGATGCGGCCCTGGCCATGGCCACGCTGACCGCATTCCCGGATCGGGTCATGCGGCGCAGGTCACCGGGGGCCGGCCAGGCCATTCTCGCCACGGGCGGAGCGGCCGAGATTGGCCCCTTGCCACCTGGTGATCTGCTCGTGGCGGTGGATGCGGAAGAGCGGTCGGCGCCGGCCGGGCAGAAGGCCGGGCGGAGCGTGGTGGTTCGCCTCGCGGTGGCCATCGCACCGGATTGGCTGCTCGATCTGGTTCCCGCCGGCCTCTCGGAATCGCAGTCGACCATGTGGAACCCCGACACCGGGCGTGTCGAGGTCGTCGGCCGTCTTGGCTACGGGGCCGTGGTGCTGGATGAGACCCGACGGCCCGCGCCGGTCTCGCCCGAAGCAAGCCGCATGTTGGCCGAAGCGGTCTTGGCGGGCGGTCCGACGACGGGCGATGTCCTCGGCAGTTCCAGCGCCTCACTTCAAGTAAAACTTGAGCTCTTGCATGGGGCCTTTCCCGAGCGGGAAATTGCTCTTCTCGACAGCGAGCACATCCGCGCCATGCTGACCGCTGCTTGCCAGGGTTTGACCAGCCTGGCCGAGTTTCTGGCGGTGCCGGTCGAGGAGCGGCTGCGCCAGGCGCTGCCGCCCGCCGTGGTGGGCATGGTGCGCGAGGAAACGCCGGATCGCGTGTTCCTGCCGGGGGGCCGCCAGGCGACCGTGAATTACGAGGCTGGAAAGCCGCCATGGATCGCATCGCGCTTGCAGGACTTCTTTGGCCTGAGCGTGGGCCCGGCTATCTGTCGTGGCCGCGTGCCCCTGACGCTGCACTTGTTGGCGCCGAACCATCGCGCGGTGCAGGTCACGAGCGACCTGGCCGGCTTCTGGCTGAAGCACTACCCCGCCATCCGCCGTGAGCTCGGCCGTCGCTATCCCCGGCATTCCTGGCCCGAAGACGGCGCCACCGCAACCCCGCCCGCACCGCGCCCGCACCGGTGAGAATCCGATCTTTTTCACCACAGAGACTCGGAGGGCACAGAGGCCGGAAAAAGAAGGGTTCTCCGGATCTTGGCTTCGAGCTCCATTCTTCTTTGTCCGCGCTCTGGGCGCTCTGTGTCTCTGTGGTGAACAGAATTCTTTCCTGCCGTTCTTTCGTGGGATCCCCGACGCGGCCCCGACCAGGACATCGGCGATTGGATTCGCGTTGGCGAAATTTGGGCGACAGGGTGGGGTTCTTGTGCCAGAACAGGGAAACCCATGCATGAGGCATCAATGAGTGCTGAATCCCTGGTTGACGTGGCCACTCAGTCCCACGCTCCGTTTCTCGCGCCCGCGCCCAAGCCGCCGGTGATGCCCGAAGCCCTGGCGCATCGGGAATTGCGCAGCGGCCCGTTTTGGCAACGTATCCATAAGTACGCCAACGTGTCCGAGGCGGAGTTCCTGGATCACCAGTGGCAGGCCAAGAACTCCATCACCAACATACCCAAGCTGCTGGCTACGCTAGAGGGCTTGGTCTCGCCGGATTTCGTCCGCGACGCCGAGAATGGCTTCCAGCACGCGCCCATGCCGGTGCGCGTGTCACCGTATCTGCTCTCGCTCATCGATTGGTCGAATCCCTACGAAGATCCCATTCGGATCCAGTTCATTCCCCTGCTGTCGCGCCGGATGCCCGACCATCCCAAGGTGGATCTGGATCCCTTGCACGAGCGCCAGGACATGCCGGTGCCGGGACTTTCTCATCGCTACCCGGACAAGGTCCTGTTCTTGCCGATCGCCACGTGTCCGGTGTACTGCCGCTTCTGTACGCGCAGCTACGCCGTAGGCCTCGACACCGAGGAAGTCCACAAGCTTCAGTTCGGCGTCGATATCGACCGCTGGCGTGCCGCCATCTCCTACGTTGAATCTCGGCCCGAGGTCGAGGACGTGCTCATCTCGGGCGGCGATGCCTCGCAGCTGCGCGCCGATCAGATCTCCTTTCTGGGCGAAGCCTTCCTGGCCATCGGACACGTGCGGCGGATCCGCTTCGCAACCAAGGGGCCGGCGGTCATGCCGCAAAAGATCCTCAGCGACCACGCCTGGATCGATGCCGTCACCCGCATCGTTGAAAAAGGCCGCAAGTCGCACGTCGACGTGATGATTCACACCCACTTCAACCATCCCAGCGAAATCACTTGGATCACGCAAGCCTCCGCCAACAAGCTCCATGAGCGCGGGATCATGGTGCGCAACCAGACCGTGCTCATGCGCGGCGTGAACGATTCGGTGGCCACCATGGGCAGCCTCATCAAGCGCCTGTCCTATATCAACATCCATCCCTATTACGTCTACGTGCACGACATGGTGAAAGGAGTCGAGGATCTGCGCACGACCGTCGCGACTGGCGCGCACATCGAAAAGCAGATTCGCGGCCTGGTCGGCGGGTTCAACATGCCCACCTTCGTGGTGGACACGCCCGGGGGTGGCAAACGCGGTGTCCATTCCTACGAGCACTACGATCCGGTCACAGGGGTCAGCGTGTACGTTTCGCCCGTGGTGCATCCCGGGGACTATTTCTGCTATTTCGATCCCATCCACCTGCTGCCGGCCGAGGGCCAGGCACGTTGGGCCAAGCCGGAAGAGCACGACAGGATCGTCGCCGACGCCGTCGCCATGGCCCGGAGCAAGGCGTGAGCGAAACGAGCGCGAGTCTCGACAAGGCCTGGCGGTGTTTGGACGAGGGCGACTTCGCCGGGGCGCGCAGGTCGGCCGAGCGCGAGATGCGCGACGACCCCGAGAACCCGGAGGCTCTGCTGTTGCTGGCGGTTTGCTCGCGCGGGGAGGGCGATCCGGAGAAAGCCCTTGGCCTGCTCGAGCAGGCATCCGCCGTTGCCGAGGATTGGTCCGCGCCGGCGCAGTGGATGGCCGAAATTTTGACCGAGGATCTGGGACGGCCCGCCGATGCGCTCGAGTATGCCAAAGTGGCGCTCGATCGCGCCGACGAGGAGGACGAATTCCTGGACGCAATCGTCCTCAAGGCTGGACTCGAAATACAGCTCGGCAAGGTGAAGGCCGCGCGAGCCACGCTGTCCGAGTTGCCGCCAGCGACCGAGATCCAGCTCCCCGCGGATCTTTCGCTCGACCTAGCCTATCTCTTTCTCGAGGCGGACGTCACGCCGGAGGCGGAACAGAGATTCCGCGCACTGGCGAGCGCCGATCCTGACGACGTCGAGGCCTGGTATGGCATTGGCCTATGCGCCGAAAGCAAGGGGGACGAAGCCGGCAAACGCGAGGCGTGGCTGCGCGTGCTCGATCTGGATGGGAAGGCGCCCTTGCAAGATCCCCACATGACCGAGACCGAGATGACCGAGGTGGCCGAGCAGGCCTTGGGTGAGCTCCCCGAGGCGGCCCACAAGCTCATCGCCAATGTTCCCATCCTGATTGTCGACTTGCCCGATCGAACCGAAATCGAGCAGGGGATGGATCCTCGACTCCTCGGCATGTTCGAGGGAACGGCGCACTCAGACGCAGGAACGATGAGCGGCCCGCCGCAGGTCACGCGGATTTTGCTCTTCCGCAAGAACCTGGAGCGCATGGCCATCGACTCGGAAGACTTGCGCGAGCAGATTCGCATCACGCTGCTGCACGAGACCGGCCACTTCTTCGGCATGTCCGAGCAGGATCTGGCCGATGTTGGGTTGGATTAGGATTAGGAAAGAAAAACGGCGGCGAGATTGCTCTCGTCGCCGTTCTGCGCTGGCCGATGCTGTCTAGAACGTGAACAAGTCGGGCCGAGCCGCAGCCTTGTCGATGGCGTCGCCGAGCTCCTTCTTTGTCGATGCAAGGCGCGCGAGGATCTGGCGGATGTTGTTGTAGCGCTGCTTGTACTGCTCCATGCGGACCTGATCCGGCGAACCGTTCATGACCGCATCGAAAAGCGGCGTCCTCTCGATGGGGACCACCTTGTCGCCTTCCGGCTTGGGGCCGATCTTGCGCGGGCTCCAGGGCGCGCCCGTGTTCGAGCGAATCTGGAAGCCTTCGTACTGATCCGCGGGGCAAGTCTCGGCGCCACCTTTGCAGACCGGCTTGCCGATCTCGACCAGGTTGCCGATGGCCAGCTTGCCGCTCGACGAGAACACGACGCCATAGTTGACCGGCGGTTTTCCGACCTCGCCGCCGCTCTTGGCTGCGAAGGCCTCCAAGGTGGCCTTGTCGGCATGGGTGCGCTTGATGTGGCGCTCGACTTCTCCATAGAGGTTGATCGTGTCGTAGTAATAGTTCATCAGGCGGTCGACCGCGAGATCCTCGAGCAAGTAGTAGTTCACCTTGAAGATGCGGGAAGTGTCCGGACGAGGATCCAGCTTCACCATCTCCAGGTCGCTGATGAGCCTGGGATCGTAGGAAAGGGGATCCTTCTTTTCACCCGCCAGCCGCTGCTGGCTCATCGCCACGGCGCTGCCGATTTGGGTCACCGTCTTCTGCATGTCATCGAGCTCGGCCTTGACCCGCTTGGCGCCGAAGTTCGCGGCGTTGAACATGCGCCGGCCCACGGCCGAGGCGCCGAAGCCGAAGCCGACCGCGGCGGCAACGAGGACCGCGATGATCAAGATGACCCTGGCGGCCATGCCGCCGCCCTTTTGCACGCTGACCGGGGGACGTCCGTCGTCGGTGGGGGCACGCAAATCGAAATGCTTGCCCTCGGGGGGCCGCATGGAGGCGAATGGATCGTTGAAAGCGGGTGCCGCGGGCGGCAGGGGCGCTGCCTGGGGAGCCGGTGCCACGACCGGGCTTGGAAAAGGCGCCAGCGGATTCGGCACCGCGCTCGGCGGAGGAACTGCCGGAATCCCCGGCATCGCGCGACCGGGCATGGACGCACCCGGCATAGGTGGGCCCGGCATGGGCGCACCCGGCATGGGCGCGGCACCGGGGGCAGGTCCGCCTCGGGCCAGGCCGAGTCGGGCTTTCAGGTCGGCAATGTCTCTTCCAGGACCGGGCTTCTTCGGTTGCTCCAAGGCAGTATCTCCGTGCGTGAGGGGTCGAATTTCTCCCGGGTGCTCTCCGCGGGGACGGATGAAGATATGAGCGAGGACAGGGCATTCCTGTCAAGGCCCGAAGTCAACTATTGCGAAATAGTTTGGCCCAAAAGCGAAGTGACGGCATTTCTAGCATGACTTCGAGCTTGTCCAACGGGATTGCACGGCACCATGGTGCAACCGTGCCGTCGGGCATGGCCAGGCGGCACACGGGGAGGGCAGCGCGGTCCGGTCCAGGTCCGGTCAGCGCGCGGCCAAGAATCTGCCAATGCGATCCGACGATACCGCCGGCATCCGGGTGAAGCGGACCCCAAGCGGACCTCCTGTTGGGCTCGACGATACGACCTCGCCGGACGCGGTGAGGACATCGCCGGATCCAGGCAACTGAAATTGCAGCCCGACGAAACGTGTCGCGCCCCTTGCACCACTGATAGGGTGAATCCGCATGCCAGTTCGGCTGATGTCCGAAGCCCTGCATAGATAGGGGTAGCCATCGAGGAATCGGTTCATCAGCAGGTCGACCTCGCGCCGGGGCGCGGCGCGGCGATCCCTGGTGGTCGGCCTCTTTTCCGCTTCAGAAGACGATGATGTATGCATGTTCCTACATGTAGGACAATGTCATCTTGTTGTCAATTTTTCGCGAGCGTTCTCTTCCTTCTGCTTCGCGAGGCACAAGGCAGCTTGACGTGCCCAGCCCGTGATGTTGATAATTCGCGCGGCGTTTGCGAGCCCGGCGGGTTTGTGGGAAGCCATCGCCAGCCTGTTCATTCCCAAGAGTGCGAGGAATCAAATGCACCGTATGAAGATCGGTCTCATCGCTGCGGTTGCCCTGGCAGGGCTGACTGCCATTTTCCACGTATCGATCACGGCCAGGCTCAAGGAATCCATTCGACAAAACGTGGAATCCCGCGTATCCCGCGCGCAGCGAATTTACCGCGACATCAGCCAATTGAGCGGGCTCAAGCTGGCGAACCTGGCCGCCGAGCGCGCCCGTTCGACCGAGGTGTTGGCGGTGCTCGACAAGAGCGACGCGGCCGCGCGGCAGGCCGCAGCCTACGAAGTCAGCGAGAAGCTCAATCAACACCTCAAGCACGATGGACGCAAGGCGGATATCGTCGCCATTCTCGACGCCAGCGGAAAGATCGTCGGACGGGATCTCAATCCCAACGCCGATGTCGGGATAGACCTGAAGGCCAAGTACCCGGCCGTGGGACATGCCTTGCAGGGGGCTGCGGTCAAAGACGTTTGGACCTGGCAGGACCGCGTGCACGAAATCGCAGTCGCGCCCATCGTCAAGGCGGACAACTCGGTGGTCGGTGCGCTGCTGCTCGGATGGGTGGTCAGCGCGGTGACAGCCCAGGCCGACCGCGATCTGCTCGACACCGAAATCGGGTTCTTCCACGATGGCAAGGTCTACGCGTCCAGCTTCGTTTCCAATGTGGACAAGTCGAGGGAAGATGTAGCCAAGTCACAGGCGCTCAGCAACCTGCTCTTCACAGGCGAGAAAGCGGCCGACACCGCCTTGCGAATGGGGACGCCGACGCGAATGATGACCTGGGAAATCGAAGGGCGCGAGTTCGCCGCCGTGGCCGCCCCGATGCCGGGCAATTTCGCCGACAAGACCAGCGGATTCGTGGTGCTGGCCGCGCTCTCCGAGGGCATGGCAGACGTCAACGCCGCCGGGATGAAGATCGTGTGGCTGGGCCTGCTGGCCATCGTCATCGCCATCATCGCCGCGGGCCTGACGGCGCGCCGATTCATCGCACCCCTCGATGAGATCGAGCTCGGCGTCGCCGAGGTCATCAACGGCAACATCGACTACACCTTCAAACCGGTGGGGCAGGATTTCGAAGGCCTGTCCAACAGTTTGAATGTCATGCTCGCACGCCTTCTCGGCCGCGAGGAGCCGAACGAAGAAGCCGTCGAGGAAGAGGAGGACGGCGGCAAGCAGAAGTGGAAGGCCGAGGCCATGGTCATCGCCGAGACCGACGGCGACGCGCCGGCCGCGACGGTGGAGTCGCTGGCCGAAGAGAGCGAAGCCGCCTACTACCCGCGTCTGTTCGGCGAGTATCTCTCCACCTTGCAGAAACTCGGACAGCCCACCGAGGGCATGAGCGTGCTGGCCTTCATGGCCAAGCTCAGCCTGACCGAGGCCGGCCTACGCGAGAAGTGGGAGTGCAAGGTCGTGCGCTTCTTGCTGACCGAGCAGGGCAATCAGATCACGTTCCGGCCGGTCAAGATCTCCTAATTCGACCGCGGCCGCCCGTTCGTCTAGGCTTGATAGGACGATGGTCCAAACCGGCTTGGATGTGTTGCTCGAAGAGGGACTTGTCGGCCTGCGCGGCTGCCGCGTGGGCGTGCTTTGTCATCCGGCTAGCGTGAGCAGCCGCCTGGTTCACATCATCGATGCGCTGGTCGCGGCGAAGCTTCACCTGGTCCGTCTTTTCGGCCCCGAGCACGGCATTCGCGGCGAGGCGCAGGACATGATCGGCGTCGGGGGAAATCGGGATCCTCGCACCGGGATCCCGGTGACCAGCCTTTACGGCGAATCGTTCGAGACCCTGTCGCCGAGTGCGGCCGATCTCGCGGACGTCGAGCTCCTGCTCATCGACATGCAGGACGTCGGCAGTCGTTACTACACCTTCATCTGGACCATGGCGCTGTGCCTGCAAAGCGCAGCGCGCGCGGGCGTTCCCGTCATGGTGCTCGACCGGCCCAACCCCATCGGCGGCGTGGCCATCGAGGGCGGCGAGGTCGCACCCTGGGCCGAATCCTTCGTCGGTCTGGCGTCCCTGCCGGTCCGCCATGGCCTGACCATCGGCGAGGTCGCCCGCTTGGTTCGGGCGGGGATTCCCTGGGGCGGCGCACGTTTTGCCAGGCCTCTCGATTGCGACTTGCGGGTCGTCGCGATGCGCGGATGGAAGCGCGACAACCTCTTCGACGCGACGGGGTTGCCCTGGGTGCTCCCCTCCCCGAATATGCCCACGGTGGACACGGCGCTGGTCTATCCCGGACTCTGCTTGCTGGAGGGAACCAACATCTCGGAAGGCCGGGGCACGACGCGTCCCTTCGAGATCGTCGGTGCCCCGTTCGTCGACGGCTATCGCTTGGCCGATCTTCTCGCCGAGGACAAGCTGCCCGGCGTTCGCTTTCGACCGCTGTCGTTTCGCCCCACCTTTCACAAGTTTGCCGGTCAGGTTTGCGGTGGCGTGCAGTTGCACGTCCATGACCGAAGGATCTTTCGACCCTATCTGACCGGGGTCGCGATTCTGCGCGCCCTACATGCGCTGGCGGGCGATGCCTTTCGCTGGCGCACGGAAAAATACGAGTTCGTTTCCGATCATCCCGCCATCGATTTGCTCACCGGGGGAGACGCCATTCGCAAGGGCATCGACGCCGGCGCCAGTCTCGGAGATCTGCGCTCCACCTGGCAGTCAGGCGAGGAGGCTTTCGCGGAGCGCCGTCGCGCGGCCCTGGCTTACTAGAAGAACCCGAGGGTCCTTCAGATCCCCCGCGAAGAGTCGTCGGAGAAAAACCACCGGACTGGACTCACGCGTAATACCTCAGCGATCGACGGCGGATCCTGTTGTATGGTCGGTTCATGCAGGTGGCCTTTTTCGGCGGCAGCTTCAATCCGCCGCACGTTGCTCACCAGCTCGTGTCACTGTACGTGCTTGAAACCGCGCCGGTGGACGAGCTGTGGCTCGTGCCGTGCTGGAAGCACCCCTTCGACAAGGCGCTAGCGCCGTTCGTCGATCGTCTGCGCATGTGCGAGCTGGCCGCCGCCGCCCTGGGACCACGCGCCCGCGCCAGCGACATCGAGGGCCGTCTGGGTGGCGAAAGCCGGACCCTTGTGACCATCAAAGCCTTGCGCAGCGAACGCCCCGACTGCGAATTCCACCTGGTCGTGGGAGCGGACATCGAACCCGAGCTCCCTGCTTGGTTCGGCGCCGAGGAGCTCGTGCGCACCGTGCCGCGCATCGTGGTCGGACGGGGCGGCTTCGTCGGTGGCTCCGACGTCGCCATGCCCAGGCTCAGCTCCACCGAGGTGCGCCATCGCCTGGTTACCGGCCGAACGGTCGATGGCCTCTTGCCCAAATCGGTTCGGGACTACATCCGAGAGCACCGTCTGTACCTCGAGTAGGAAGAAAATCCGCAAGGCCGCGTTGTTGGTAGCGGGGGCAACCTGATAGTCTTCGAGGGTCTTGCGAACGCACGCTCGCTTTCCTCGTCTCGCGTTGATCGGCGTCGGCTACATCGGTGGCTCGGCTGGGCTCGCCGCGCGTCGGTCGGGTCTGGTAGGCGAGATCGTTGGCTACGATTCGTCTCCGGCTGCCGGCAAGGCCGCGATGGGGATAGGGATCCTCGATGCGTTCGTACCGAATCCCGCGGAGGCTGTGGCAGAGGCTGCCCTCGTGCTGCTGGCTGCGCCGGTACGCAGCATGCACGACTTGATGCGGGCCCTGGCTCCGATGCTCTTGCCTGATGCCACGGTCATCGATGTGGGCAGCGTCAAGGCCGGGATCGTCGCTGCGGCCGAGACAGACCTGCCCGCCGGTCGTTTTGTCGGCTGCCATCCTATGGCTGGGGCCGAGTTCTCCGGCGTGGAAGCCGCCGACGCCAACCTCTTCGCCGGCCGTGTCTGCTTCGTCTGTCCAAGCCGCAACGCCCATGCCTCGGCCGTCGCGGCCGCCAACGATTTCTGGCGCGGCCTTGGCTGTCAGACCGCGACCATCGAACCCGAAACGCACGACCGCTTGATGGCGGCGCAGAGCCACTTGCCCCACGTCGCCGCCTATGCGCTGGCGGGCGCGCTCGTGTCGGCCATGCCCTTTCTCGAAGCCACGACCACCGCGGCCAGCCCGACGACCAGTTTGCGCGACACCACGCGCATCGCCGCTTCGGGACCTGAGATGTGGCGAGATATCCTGCTTGCCAACGCCGTCCATGTGTTGCCCTTGATCCAGGAACTGAAGACGCGCGTCGCGGCGATCGAATCCGCGGTGGCCACTGGCGACGGCGAAACGCTCGAACGAATCCTCGCGGTTGCCCAGGCGTGCCGAAAGCAGCTGGTCAAGGAATGAAGGAATTGTCGCTGGTCCGGGCTTTGCCGTTCTTGTTCCTTCTCACCGGGTGTGGGGAAACCTCGATGGTGTCATCGGGCGGCCAGGACGTTCCCCGTCCGGCCCCCGACGACGACGATCTCTGGGACATGGTTCCGGCCGAGGCGGATCTCGTCCTGTGGGCGGATTTGGCCAAGCTGCGTTCCTCGCCGTGGACAAAGGAGAGCTTTGCCAAGGTCGCGACCGCGGATCCAGGCGCGAGCGAGCCTTCGTTCGGAGAAATCCGCGACATCGACCGCGTGGTCTTCGCCAAGGTTCCCTTCCTGCGCGATGGCGCCAGTGTGCTCGTGGCGCAGGGCAAGCTCGACCGCGAACGCATCGGCAAGGACTTTGCCCAGCACGAGGGCACCGTGCAGAAGTCGGAGTACCGCGGGGCCGACATGCTGATTCGCGGCGACGAGGCGCTGGCCTTCCTCAGCAAGCGCACGGTCATCTCGGGCCTGACCGTCGCCGTGCGCGCGGCCATCGATTGCAACATCGGCGTGGCCCGGGCCATCGATACCGAGTCTTGGTTCCTGCACTTGCGCGCCCAGATTGCGCACGACAAAGGCTCCGTCCCGCCGGTGGCCGCGATCTACGTGCATCTGCAACCGGCCACCCGCGAGGCGCTGAAACGCGAGATGGGCGAGGGCGAGGACTTGGAGGAGCTCGCCGGCCGCATCGATCTGGGCAACGACCTCGACGTGATCGCCATTGGGAATGTGCGCACCGAGCTTCAGGCGCGGGATTTGGCCGAGCGCATGGCCGAGCGCATTCGCGATGCACGTACCCGGCCCATCGTGGCCGCGTTCGGGCTCGCCAGCGTGCTCGACTCCATGCGCTTTTCCGCCAAGGAGACCGGCGTGGCAGCGACGTTGCACATCTCCCAGCGAGAACGCCAGGAAATCTCGGACAGAATGGCCATCGTGGCAGAGACCATGGCGTCCATACGCAAGAAGCAAACCCAGGAGAAGAAGAAGCCATGACCGACAGCACGGCCCAAGGAATCCTGCGCGTCGGGCACAGCCCGGCTTTGCGCGGCGTGTGCAGCGTGCCTGGCGACAAGTCCATCTCCCACCGTGCCCTGCTTTTCGGAGCGCTCTGCCGAGGGCCGGTCGAGATTCGCGGCTTGGGCTTGGGCGGCGACAATGCTTCGACGGCCTTGGCCCTGCGGGCTCTCGGGGTCACGGTGTACGTGTCCGGTTCCAGCGCCCTCGTCGACGGGAGAGGCTTTTCGGGTCTGCGCGAAGCGAAGACCGCCCTCGACTGCGGCAACTCGGGCACCACCATGCGGCTATTCTGCGGGCTTCTGGCCGGGCGCCCGTTCGAGACCACGCTCAGCGGCGATCCATCTCTGTCGCGGCGCCCGATGGGGCGCGTGGCCAAACCGCTGCGCCTGATGGGGGCGCGTGTCGATGGCCAGGTCGATCCCGAACGACCCGAGCGCGTGCTTCCTCCCCTCACCATCGCGGGTGGAAACCTGCGTGGAATCGACTACACCTTGCCCGTGGCCAGCGCCCAACTCAAGAGCGCACTCGTGCTCGCGGGATTACAAGCAACAGGAAGGACCTGCATCGAGGAGCCCGGACTCTCGCGCGACCACACCGAGCGGATGTTGCGTTTTCTCGGCGCACCCATTGCCGCCGATCCGACAAGCCGCCGGGTCGTCGTGGATCCGGCGGGGTGGAATGGGGAGCTGTCGGCTTCGGCGGTGGAGGTGCCCGGCGATCTTTCTTCCGCAGCCTTCCTGCTGGTGGCCGCCGCCCTCGTTCCAAGCAGCGACGTCACCGTCGAGCACGTCGGTCTCAATCCGACTCGCACCGGCGTGCTGGACGCCTTGCGGGAGATGGGCGCGAACATCGACGTGGCGCAGTCCTCGGAGGCGATGGGCGAGCCGGTGGGACGCGTGCGCGTGCGCTGGGCCGGCCCGCTGCGGGCGACGCGCATCGCGGGCGATCTGGCCTTGCGTTCGATCGATGAAATCCCGGCCTTGGCCGTGGCCTGTGCGCTCGCCCAGGGGCGTTCCGAGTTTGCCGACGTGGGCGAGCTGCGCGTGAAGGAATCGGACCGCATCGCCTGCATCACGCGCGAGCTTGTGCGGGCGGGGATCGAGGTCGAGCAGACAAGCACGGGGTTCTGCGTGATCGGGACCGGCGGGATGGCCCCCAAGGGGGGGCGTGTCCTGCCCGAACGCGATCACCGTATCGCCATGGCGGGAGCCGTGCTTGGCCTGCTCTCCGACGAAGAAACCACGGTTCCAAGCGAAGATATCGCCACCTCCTTCCCGACCTTCGGGGAAATTCTGCAAGCCTTGGGCGCCAACCTGAAGTAGCCGCGCGGGCGTAGGCAGGCTTCGCCCTGTGCTCTCTGCGGTGCAAAACCTAGAACTTGGCGCCGACGGCAAGGCTGGCGGGCGTCTTGCCCGGCTCGGCTGGCAGGGCGACCAGCACGTAACAGCCGAGTACCGTGGCGCTGGCGCCAAGTCCGACGAGCAGGCCACCCATGCCCGGCTGCCAGCGATGCCCGGTGCTGCTGGCATTGGCGAAGAGTGCTCCGCCCGTCACCGCGGTGGCGAAGCCGAGGGCAAGGCCTACGGCGGCGATAGGACGTCGCCAGGATTTCGGGGGAGGGGGAGGCGGCGGGGGTGGCCGCCAGGTGGCAAGCCAGCTCTCGACCGGCTTCTTCACTTCGTCGCCAAGCTGAATCATCTTCTGCCGTGCTTCGTCCACGGTGCACACGTTGCAAAAGCGCGTTTCCGTGTCCACGGGAACGATGGCCGGGGTTGGCTCCTCGGTGCTGAGCAAGCGGGCGGTCATGGCGTAGGTATTGCCCGTCACCTTGACCGAAACCCGGATTAGGTGGCTCACATCGAGCAACTGCCCGAAGCGTTTGATGCAAATCGAGCCATCGCACTTCTGCAGCTCGGGGAAGGTGTCCATGTAGCGGGCCACGTCCACCGAGTCGAGGACGTAGATAGGGGCGGTGCGGGTCACGCCCACCACGAAACCATCCTGCAGTTGCATGGACAAGGCGGGCGAGGCGCCATCGCCCTCGACCTTGAATTCGCTGATGGCCACGCGCGCAGCCATCACACCACCGTGGGCCGAGGGCGGTGGCACGGGCGCCACCGGGGGTGCGGGGATGGTCGTGGGCGCGGCGGGAAGCGCGGCGGCCGGTGGGGGGGGGGCTGGTGCGAGCGGGACTGGCGCGGCCGGCGGGGGCGCAGCAATCGTTTGAGGCTTCGCCGCGGAGAGATCCGCCTGTGCCCTGGGCTGAGCCAGCGAAATTCCACCCACCCCGGAGATCGCAAACGCGATCGCCGTTGCGATTGCCGGTGCCGGGAAGATCCGTTTCACGTTCACGTTGACCGAAATTGTCTCACACCATGGGACCTGGCTAGTCGTTCTTCTCCAGGCGTTTTTTCATGCGCTTGAGAAGAGCATCGAAGGATTCCTTGGTGATGATCTTGTTGAACTCCGCCCGGTAGTTTTCGAGCATGCTCTGCTCGTCGGTGACCACATCGTAGACAAGCCACTTTCCGTTCTTGTAGAGGAGCTTGTACTCCATCTCGACGGTGACCTTCTTGTCGTTGGTGGAGGTGTCCAAGGTCGCGTTTACGGTCGCTTCGCCGTCGGTGATGGCTTCCTTGCGGAAGCGAAGGTCGTAGTTGGGCTGGCCATGCACCTGTTTGATGTAGTTGCGCTCGATGAGGTCGCGCAGAACACCGACGAATTCGGTCCTCTGCTTGGGGGTAAGCCCCTCCCAGTGGTGTGCCAGGGCTCGGCGCGCCAGCTCCTCGAAATCGAGGAAGCCGTTCACGATCCTGTGCATCTCGGAGCGCCTGGCGTCCTGCTCGGGCGACCATGATGGTGCCCACTTCTGGAATAGCTTTTTCAGGGCAGCGTTCGACTTCTTGAGGTCGGCCATGGGGCTGGTTCCGGGCGGTGGCCGTGATGGCGCGGAGGCCGCCGGTTCGGCGCCTTCTTGGCCCGCGGCCTTGGTCGGGGCAGCTTTGGTCGCGGTCTTCTTGGCGGGGTTGGCCCTGGCGGTGCCACCAACGAGGGTCCAGGCCAAGCACGTGGAAAGACAGGCGCCAACCAAGAGCCGGTGGGGCCGAACCAAGTGTGAAGCTAACTGCATGGTCCTGCTTCTATACCGTGCCTTGCGTTCCCAGGGAATACACTCAGCGGCCTGGGCTCATGCTACGCTCTTTGGGTCGATGACGCCGGAATTCGATGCCAAGGGATGGCTTGCCCAGCTTTCGGTCGAGATGCGCGACGGATTCGCGCGCAATCGGCGCGTCATGTCCTACGCCGAGTACATCGGCTTGCTCCACAAGGACATGGCCAGGCAGGCGCGTTCGGCGGCGCACTACCTCCGCGACGTCTTCGACCACTTCGGCACCATCAAGGTGCGCGGCCCGCGCGGCGAGGCCACGCGCTTCTGTTTGTTCGATTGCCCGTGGGATGACGGCAAGGATTCCTTGCGTGGACAGGAGGAGGTGCAGGGGGCGATCTACCGTCTGATTTCCAATTTCGCGCGTGAAGGGCGAACCAATCGCCTGACCCTGCTTCATGGCCCGAACGGCAGCGCCAAATCGACGGTCGTCGCGTGCATCGAGCGTGCCTTGGAGCACTATTCCCATCTGGAAGAGGGCGCGCTTTACCGCTTCAACTGGGTCTTTCCCGTCCAGAACGTCAGCAAAGGGGGCATTGGATTCGGCGGGGGGCAGGGCGGCGTCGCCGATGCCGAAACCTACGCCTACCTCGACGAGGATCTCATCGAGGCCAAGATCAGCGACGAGCTGCGCGACCACCCGCTGCTGCTCCTGCCGCGCGACAAGCGACGCGAGATCGTCGGCACCCATCTGGCCGACGAAATTGCCAGCGGCTTCCGCCCCGCGCGCACGCTCGTCGACGGCGATCTGTCGCACCGCAACCGCCAGATCTTCGAGGCCCTGCTGGCCGCCTACCACGGCGATCTCGGCCGGGTGTTGCGTCACGTGCAGGTCGAACGGTTCTTCATTTCCCGTCGTTACCGGCAATCTCTGGCCACCGTCGAGCCGCAGATGGCGGTGGACGTGCGCACGCGCCAGCTTTCCATGGATCGCTCCCTCTCCGCGTTGCCATCGGTCCTGCAGACCATGTCCCTGTTCGAGATGCAGGGCGAGCTCGTGGACGCCAACCGGGGCATGCTCGATTTCGAGGATCTGCTCAAACGTCCGTTCGAATCGTGGAAATATCTGCTTGGCGTGGTCGAGAACGGAACCACCTCGCTTGATTTCGGTACCCTCGAGGTAGACACGGTCTTCTTCGCCACCTCGAACGAAAGCTTTCTGGCTGCGTTCAAGGAAGTACCCGAGTTCCAGTCGTTCAAGGGCCGGATGGAGCTCGTCCGTGCGCCTTACTTGCTCGATGTTCGCATCGAGAAACAGATCTACGACGAGCACGTCGCACGCGGCATCGCGGCGGGCAGCGACCGGCACATCGCCCCCCACGTCACCTGGGTGGCCGCCATGTGGGCCGTGCTGACCCGCCTGCGCCGCCCACAACTCGACAAGTACAGCGGCCGTCTGTCCAATCTCATCGCGCGGCTGGGCCCGATGGAGAAGGCGCTGCTCTACGCTGGCGAAAGCAGCGACACCTTCTCGCAGGAAGAGCACAAGGAGCTGATGGCGGCGGTCGAGACCATCGCGCACGAGACGGACAGCGAGATGAACTACGAAGGCCGCGCTGGCGCCTCGCCGCGCGAGATGAAGCTGGTGCTCATGAACGCGGCCCAGAACCCGAAATTCGGCTGCGCATCGCCCTTCGCGGTGGTCGAGGAGCTGGAGGAGCTGGTTCGCGCCACCACGGTCTACGAGTTCCTGCGTCAGCCGGCGGCCCCCGGCGGCTACCACGAAAACGCCGTCTTCGTCGACAAGGTGCGGGATCGGATGCTGGCCAAGATCGCAGATGAGGTGCGCATTTCCATGGGCCTCGTGGAAGAACGCCGCTACATCGAACACTTCGAGCGCTACGTCACCCACGCGTCCTACTGGGTGAAGCACGAAAAGGTTCCCAATCCGCTCACCGGCGTCGACGAAGATCCCGACCAGGAATTCATGGCCGACGTCGAGCGCTTGCTGGGCGTTCGGTCGAGCGGGGTGGCGCCTGCCGATTTCCGCGGCGAGGTCATCAGCAAGATCGGGGCGTGGTCGCTCGACAATCCCGGCAAGCGGCCCGACTACGAACGCATCTTCCCGCGCCCGATTTCCGATCTGCGCGAGTCCTTCTTCTCCGAGCGCAAGCGCCAGGTCACCCGCATCAACCAGGATTTGCTGGTCTACTTGGTGGACGGCCCCGACCAGATGCCTCCCGACGCGGTAACCGCCGTGCGCACGACGCTCGACAACCTCAAGCAGCGTTTCGGCTATTGCGACAAGTGTGCCAAGGATGCGGTGCTTGCCCTCTTGAAGAAAAACTGAGAGCGCAAAGAAGACAGAGGACACGGAGGCCAACCGCTTGAGCGAAGACCTTCCTGCGTTGGTCACGGGCGCTTCGGGGCACGTCGGGGCGAATCTGGTGCGCGCGCTGCTTGGCCGTGGGCGACGGGTACGGGTGTTGGTCCACAAGAACGCGACGGCCATCAATGGTTTGCCCGTCGAGGTCGTGCGCGCGGATTTGCTCGATGGCGAAGCCGTGCTGCGGGCCTGCGGAGGCGTGGGCACGGTCTTTCATCTGGCTGGCAAGGTGTCGGCGGGGTGGGAACCGGCCGTGGAGGTGAGCGCGATCAACGTGACCGGAACCGGCAACGTCGTTGAAGCGTGTCTTGCCTCCGGCGTGCCGCGATTGGTTCACTTCAGCTCGATCCAGTCACTGGTGCAAAGGCCAGGCACCGACACCCTCGACGAAAGCTGCGATCTCGTTTCACCGGAAGACCGTGCGCGTGGCGCCTACGACCGCGCCAAGGCCGCAGCCGAGCGACTCGCTCTGGAGGCGGTTGGGCGCGGATTGGATGTGGTCGTGGTCAGTCCTACCGCGGTCATCGGTCCGTTGGACTTTCAGCGCTCGCCCATGGGAGAGGTCTTGGCGGCACTCGGGCGAGGCAAGTTGCCCGCCCTCGTGACAGGCGGCAACTGCGACTTCGTGGATGTCCGCGACGTGGTGGAAGGCGCGCTGGCGGCCGAGAAGAGCGGCCGTCGCGGAGAGCGTTATCTCTTGTCCGGCACGCGCCTGTCCCTGGTGGAACTCGCGCGACGATGGGCGGTCGTCACGGGCCGTCCGGCGCCCCGCTTGGTGGTGACCATGGGCCTCGCCAGGCTGGCAGCGCCCTTCGCCCCGGCGTGGGCGCGCTGGCGCGGACAGCGGCCCCTGTTCACCTCGGAATCTCTGCGCGTGCTGCGTACCCAGCCTCCGGCCAGTCACCGCAAGGCCGACGTCGAGCTTGGCTACCTGCCGCGGCCTATCGATGAAACCTTGCGCGACACCTGCGCCTGGATGAAAACCCAGGGCTGGTTGTGAATTCCGAGCTGCGCTTTTACACCGTCCTGGGGTACGCGTGGGCCATCCTGGCTATCGCGGTGGTGCCGTATTTGCTGTGGCGGCCGGCGCCTTATGGCCGACACGGACGCAAGGGCTTCGGACCCCTCGTCTCTGCGCGCCTGGCGTGGCTGCTCATGGAAGCGCCGTCGCCGGTTCTGATGGTCGTGTATTTTCTGCTCGGCCGGCGTCCTTTCGGCACGACGGCCATGGTCTTTCTGGGACTCTGGCTGTTCCATTACCTCTATCGGGCCTTCCTGTTCCCGCTGCTCTTGCCCGCGACGTCGCGATCCATGCCGTCGCTGGTGATGGCCTCGGGGGCGCTGTTCAACGTCGTGAACGCGTATTTCAACGGTCGGTGGTTGTTTTCTCTCGCCGATCCACGCCCCTTGGCTTGGTTGGCTTCGCCCCAGTTTCTGCTGGGCGTCCTGTTGTTCATCTCCGGTTTCTGTGCTCATGTCCTCGCCGACCGCGAGCTGCGCCGCTTGCGACGTGTGTCCGGCGGTGAACGCGTCCTGCCACGAGGCGCGCTCTTTCGTTTCGTGTCTTGCCCGAACTACTTCGGCGAGATGGTCGAATGGATCGGCTTCGCGCTGGCAACGTGGTCGCCCGGCGGCCTGCTTTTCGCGCTGTGGACCGCGGCCAACCTGGCGCCGCGCGCGCTTCACCACCACCGTTGGTACCGCGAAAAGTTCCCCGACTACCCGCCTTCTCGACGCGCCGTGGTGCCATTTTTCTTTTGACCTGTATCCGTCCGCGTCTTGCCGGCGAGCAAGAAAATTGCGGGCCAGGGGCGCCGCCCGGATACTGGGAAGCTGAGCCCCCATGAGTCGCAAGAGTCGCATCGGAAACGCCTGGATTTTGCGAGGACTGGCAGCGGCGGTGCTGGCCGCGACCTTCGGCTATGGGCCTTACTACCTTTACTACGCGCAGTCGGGGGTCGCCCGCTACCTGCAGCTGCGCCGCGATCTGGCCACGACCGAAGCACGAAATGCACGGCTGCGCGCCGAAAACGAACGCCTTGCACGCGAGGCCGAGGCCTTGCGTTCCGACATGCGCGCGGTGGAGAACGTGGCACGCGCCGACCTTGGGTGGGTCAAGCCGGGCGAGGTGATCTTCGAGCTGGGGCGGAATCCATGAGAATGCGGAAACACTGCGCTCGGGCGGTCTTCGAGATTCGACGCGCGTTCCGCACCCTGTGGGGCACGGCCCTGGTGTTCGGCGTGGTGGCGCTTTTGTGGAAGGGCTGGTTCCCGGATTTGCGCCAGCCCTCCGCGGACTACGCGCGCGCCCTGGTGGCGGCGCTGCTGGCGGGCGCCCTGGCCATCAAGGTGGCCGCGCGGGTGTCCATGGGCGAGCGCCGACGCAGCCCACGGCGCGAGATGCTCTCGGACGTAGAGCTGGGTTTGCTGCTGCTGTCCGCGACCTACGTCTTTCTCTCGGTGCTGGGCGGAAGCCTGTCGCCCATCTACCCGTTGGTCTATGCCCTGGTCAGCTTCCTGGTGACCTTCCATCCCCTGAAGACGGGCACGCTGCTGGCCGTGGCCGCGCTGGGCTTCGAGGCTGTCTTGGCCTTCGGCTCGGGCGCCTCGCCCGGGGCCGCCGCCGCGTTCCCGGGGCACGCCGGTTTCATCGCGGTCTTCGCCGTCTTGAACGTGTCGTTCTTGCACGCCGAGGTGGCCCGTCAGCGCCGCGAGCACCGCAAGCGCCTGGAAGACGAGGTTCTGTCCATGCGCGAAGAGGCGCGCGATTTCCGTCTCATCTCGCCCGGTCTTGGTGTCGAGAGCCGCCTGCGCACGCGCGCCGAGGAAGAAGAGAAGCTCTCGCAGGGCTCCATCGAGACCATCCACCAGCAGCTCTTTCACAATGTGGAGCTTTTGCGCCGAACCCTTGGCCTCAAGACCTGCGCTCTCTTGTGGCTCGACAGCAGCGGCGAGAAGCTCAAGCTCAAAGAGCTGTCGACCTCGGCGCAGAACCTGGCCGAGGGATCCCTGTCGGCGCGCGCGGGTGTGTTCGCGGCCGTGCTCAAGGAGGGCCGGCCGTGCGTGATCGAGTCGCCCAAGGCGGCGCTCCTGCCTTACTACCAAGGCCCGGAGGAAGTCTCCGCTTTCGTCGGGGTGCCCATCTTCGAGGGCAAGACCCTGCGCGGCCTCCTGGTCAGCGATCGCGCCACCGGCCCGGCCTTCACCGCTGCCGAGGTCGAGCTGTTCGTCGCGGCGGCGGCGCAGATCATGCGCATCGTGCAGTCCGAGCGCGTGTTCCAGGCCGTGGAGCGCTCCAAGCACGAGCACGAGCGTTTCTACAAGGCCTCGACCGCGCTCAACCGCGCCCTGACCCTCGACGAGATCTACGCCGCCGCCATCGAGGGCGCGCGCGGTGTATGCGACTTCGATTTCGTCGCCATCTCGGAATTCGACAAGCGCGACTGCAGCCATGTCATCAATGTGGCGGTGGGAGAGGGGGGCGAGACCCTGGCGGGCACGCGCCATCGCGACGCCACGTCCATCGCCAGCATGGTGGCGAAGAACAAGTTGGCCTTGCCCGCGAGTGGCGAGTGGCGCGATCACCACGAGACGCACATTTTCGATGCCGGCGAGCGCATCAAGGGTTTCGAGTCGCTGTACGTGCTGCCTCTGCTGGTCAAGGACGAGGTCCTGGGCACTTTCGCGGTGGCGGCGCGACGGCCGGGCGCGTTCGCCAGCGACCGGCGCGAGATGCTGGGGGTGGTGGCGAACCAGGTGGCCATCTCGCTGCAAAACGGCCGCATGGTGCAATCGCTGGAAGAGCAGGCGACCACCGATGGCCTGACCGGCCTAGTCAACCACCGCACGTTCCAAGAGCGCTTCTCGGCCATGCTCGGCCGCGCCGACCGCCACAAGTTCCGCGTGGCCATGCTTCTGACCGACATCGATCACTTCAAGAAGGTCAACGACACCTACGGCCACCCCATCGGCGACGCCGTGCTCAAGCGCGTGGCAGCCATCCTGAAGGCCAGCGCGCGCAAGATCGACATCGTGGCCCGCTACGGCGGCGAGGAATTCGCGTTGGTGCTGGAAGGCACGGACAGGGCCGGGGCGCGCCAGCTCGCCGAGCGCATCCGCGAAGAGGTCGCGGCGCAAGCCTTCGAATCGGCCAAGGGACCGTTCAGAGCCACGCTGTCTCTCGGCGTGGCGGTCTATCCCGATGATGGCAAGGCGAAGCAGGACATCATCGCGTGCGCCGACAAGGCTTTGTACGCCGCCAAGCACGCAGGCCGCAACCGCACCATCTGCCACGGCGAGGTGGTGCGCGAAGTGGCGGCCCCGGCGCTGAAGGCGGCGGGGTAAACCGGCGTTTCCATCACGGCCAGAGCGTCGCAGTCACCGAAGCAGCCAAAGTCGCAGGCCCGGTGGCCGACCTTTGGGTCGAAGGTGTGGCCGTGCCACGGTCCGAATTGACGTCAAGGGCGGTGTGGAAACCACAGCTTGCGATGGCCAAAATCAGCGCGCCCAAAGCGAGGGCAATCAAGAGGCGGAGAATGCGTGAGGATCCTGGGTGCATGGGGGACAATCCCCTTATACCGCGAGGAGCCCATTCCTTACCGCCTGCCCCGTCTCGCCTCGTCGTGCAACTTGGGCGGGGTGAGACTGGTCACTTACGGAGCCAGGCTCTTGACGTAGATCCCGCTCGCGGTGGCCAGGGCGATGCGCTGATTGTCTGGCGACACCGCCACGGGCACCTCGTTTGGAGACACGGCGACTTGCCTTGCGGTTGCATCCGCCAAATCCACGCGAATCAATGCATACGAACAGACGGTGTTGTAGAGACCGAGGCAGGTCCGAGCCCAGACCAGCATGAAACCGAGAAGCGGCCGCGTGGGTACGATGTCGAGCATCCCGGCCGATGCGTCCAGGACCGGGCGCTCGGTTCCCGTGACCGGGTCTTGCAAAGTGAGGCCGAAACACTCGGCGCAGGCTGGGTATGTGCCGCTCTGGACCGACCAAGCAAGGGGCCGGTGGGCGAGAAGGGGACCTTCCGCGCTCCAAGCTACCGTCAGACTTGAATCGTCAAAGGTTTTATAGGTCTTGACCTGGTCAGGAGCGGCGGGCGACAGAACATAGAAGGTTGGTGGGTCGGTCCACGACCAGTACGCCAGGCTGGAATCAGGAGACCATCCAAGGAACCCTCCATTGACGGTGAGCACATCGACGCCGGATTGGAGATCCCATACGTGCCCCTCGCCGTATTCGAGCCAGCGCCCGTCGGGGGACAGTACGCCGTAGGGTGAAGCCGGAATGGCGACAAGAGCGGGAAGGGTGCTGGATGTGTCAACTCGCAGCAGGTTGTCGGCGCCGCCCACATAGAGATTTCCGGCGCCGTCGCTCTGCAACCCCTGCCCAAATGGAATCGCGACGAGCTCGGAGGTGGTCCCATCAGCCAGGCGCAACTGACGCAAGCTGACCGACCGACTCGGGTCCGATGGATCGGCTGGCGACAAGTAGTCGATGCTGGCTCCGTCCGCCGACCAGACGAGTGACTGGGCGCGATCGAATGAGATGTGCGAGCCCAGATCCGGGGGCGGCACCTTCGCCCCGCAGCTTTCGACCAAGGTCTGCTCTGACAACTCGATGGTCCACATCTCTCTCGGCGAAGTGAACCCCGCACTGTGGAAATCCACGGTTTCGTCCGTAGACACCACCGTCATCTCGACCTCACCAGCGGCAGTTCCGCAAGCACGCCGAAACCAGGAGTACCCTTCTGGAAACGTCACCGTCGGGCCGCTCGGGCCATACGGACTGAAAGTCGTGGAAATTTGTGCGTAGACCAGGTCGTATCCAATGGGTGCCCAAGTGCCCGCGCCGATCCAACTGTCTGGGCCTGCTGGTATCGAAAGATAGGCGCTTACTCTGAAGAATCGTAGCTGTCCATAGAAGGTGCTGGCGGGACAATGGCTTCCACCGCCTGCCAAGAAGTGAACCTGCGCGGTCTCGCCGACCCAAGGAAACACCTCTTCAGCTCCAGCGGGAATCTCTTTGATCTCCGGCTGCTGGGAATACGCCGGGGTGCAATAGTCGACTGCGTCGACAGAGATCTCCGCATAGCCGACCTCGGCCGCGGGAGGATCGGCAATATGAACGGTGAGGGTGACGGATGGTCCGTAATAGTTCTTGGCCTGGTCAGGACCAGCGGAACAAGCGCCTTGGAGCACAGCAAGAATGACGAACGCCTTGCGATTCATGTGTCGTTCCCTTTTCAGAAGGAGAAACCAGCGCCCGCGACCATTTGCAGATGGCCACCGTGGGGGGACGGGGGCCACTGTCCTGAGGGTGCGCCTTTGAACTGGCGATAGGGAAAGGCTGCCTCGAAACGCAGGTAGACCTTCTCCCCCACGGGGAAATCCAGCTGGGCCAACGGGCCGAGCTGCAAGCCGTCCGACCACCTCGGGTGCATGAGAGCGGGCGTGGCGGGCAGACCGTCGCGGATCCATTCGTCGCCGGTCGTGGAGTAGCCTTGTCGAATCAAGACCCACCCGACCTCGACTCCCAAGGACAGCGTGACCACCCTGAAGTCGATTGGCAAGAGCGCGGCAGCGGTCAGGGACAATCCCAGGTTCTCGATCTGGAAAGTCGAGCTGCTGACCACTTCCCGCTCCAGCCCCATGCGAGCTTCAAAGGATAATCGCCTTCGGTCATGGCGAAGGGTTGCCAGCAGCGCAGGCCCAGACCCCATGGAGAGCGTTTGGCCGGCGACTTCGTCCGTACGCCAGCCAGCCGCCACGGCGAATCCCGTGGCCGAGCGGCGGAGCCCGCCCTTGCGCACCACCCGGCCGAGATCCACGCGAGACATGGTGGCGGCGGCGACGACGGTGTCTCTCTCCGCCCACGATATCCGCATCCCGCTCGGCGATGTCCCGCTCGCCGCGGCGGGTGACGTGGTAGTGCCCGGGAGGCAAGGCCAACCTGGCGCCCGGCTCGTGCGCGGCCACCTCGGCGAGGGGAGCCGCCAGGACACCGGCGTCCCACAACTGCACGATGTAGCGGCCCGGCTCGGCGAATTCCAGGATCCCCACGCGCGCGTCGCGCCGGCCAGGTCGGGTCAGCACCAGATCGTGCCTGCCACCCAGCATGAACTGAAAGGTCGGCGTTTGCTGGCCCGCGGGACTGCTGACCGTCGCGGCCCTGGTTTCCGTCGATGCGAAGGCGTAGAGCTCGGACAGCGTGACCGCTCCGTCGCGATTCTGGTCGGCCGCTCCGAGCAGGCCGGAGTTCAAGTAGTAGGTGAAGAACGAGCCGCCGAGAGAAGCCGACTCTTGCGCGTTTTCGGTGGCCGTGCTGGAGGTCAGCACGGCGAATCCCTCGGGCGCCGGTTCGTCCAGCGCCGCGACCGAGAAGGGCTGGGTCGGTTGCGCCCCCTTTAATTCGATGAGCGATCCCGACCGGCAGGCATCGACGACCAGCACGCGCGAAGTCGCCGGCGAGCCGACCAACAGCGCCTTGAGCTCGGCGAGCGGGAAATGCGTCCCGGCCAGGTGCAGGGATTCCGAATCGGCGTGCCCGGAGTAGAACAGCACCAGGACCGCGTCGTGCTGTTCGTGCACGCGCACGTTGAGGCGAATCATGGCATCGCGCAGCTCGGTCGCGGTCGCGCCGTTGAGGACAAGCACCTGGTCTGGCGGAAAATCGCCCAGCGTTCGCAGAGTCTGCGCCACCCGAGTCGCGTCGTCCTCGGCGTGATGCAGGATCGACTCGTGGCGATCACCGAGATTCGACCCGACGAGCACGGCGAAGCGACGCTGGTCGGCGCCCGCGCTTCTCGGGCCAAGCAACAAGCCCAGGAAGATGACGATGATTGCGAGGAAGCGGTTGTTCATCTGCTCACCTTGGTAATCCAGAACGTTTCTTCATGGCACCCGGTGCCCAAGCCCTTCACCTGTCGCGGGTCACCGTGGGCCGCCGCCAGGGCTCGCTTTGCCGACGCAACCACCTCGGGAACCGCCATCGAACGATTGCAGGCGACGAGCACGATGCGCTCGGCTCCGAGCGCGCCATCCAGCACCACCGCTTCGTTCAGCAGGACGCGCCGGCCCCCGGAAATCGCGAGCGATGCGTCTTCGGCAGGAGCCAAGCGCGAGACGTTCCCGGCGCTGTCGAGCATGACCAAGGCGATGTCCGCCCTCGGCCAGCGGGTAAAGACTTCGAAACGCAGGCGGTCGCCGGGTGAAAGCGGCGCCCAGGCATCGATCCGCCGAACCGAGCCGTCGCGTGTCTTCGCGATCACGCCGAGCTGAAAGTCTCTACCCTTGGTGAGCGTGTCAGGCTCCGCGCGGCGAAGAACCAGGAACAGGGCAGTGGCCAGCGCGACCCCGGCGAAGGCGGCTCCGACCCATCGAACCATGGGCAAAGCCCTGCGCTGCCCCGGCGACGTGAGCTGCTCGCCGGCCGAAGCTCGCGACCAGAGCGCCTCGGCGTCGAGAGGAGGCGGGGCGACCTCGGCCATCTCGGCATGGAGACTGCGACAGGTCTCGCAGGTTTCAAGGTGGGCGACCAGCGGAGCCTCGTCGGAGGCCCCGGCAAGCTCGCCCGAACGCCACCGCTCGAGAGCGAATTCCGATGGACAGGACGATCCGTTTGTCATTTCTGTTTCTCCCGCGCCTTGGTCTCGTCATCCGCAAGCCACGTTCTGAGCTCGCGAATGCGATTCGAGACCGTCTTCTGCGAAAGCCCGAGCACGAGGGCGATTTCCTGCTGACTCATTCGATCGAGGCCGTAGAAGATAGCAATTTCGTGCAAGCGCTCGGGGATCCCGCGCAGCAAGAGTTGCGTCGGCAGCGACGGGATCACCACAGACGGCGGGGGCAGCAAGCGCAAGAAGCTCTGTCGGCGGCGGGAGCCACGGATGAGGTTCAAGCAGCAGTTGGTCGTCGTGCGATAGAGCCACCCGATTCGCGACGGGAGCTCCCAGGTCGTTCCGGTGCGCAGCAGCTGGACGAACACGTCCTGGCAGACATCCTTGGCCAGCTGTTCGTCGGCGAGAATCTTGCGCGCGCGACGGAAGACGAGCCCGCCGTATTGGCGGTACAGGCGGTCCATGTCGCCGCGGTCGAGGGCCCGTGGCGTGCCGTCTTCCTCCATTGCGGGATAAGACACCGGACGAGGTTCACCTTAGTAACGAAAATTGCGCAGCGTTTCGTGCCAGGCGCACAGGGGCGCGAATTCGATGCTAAAGTCCCGTCCACCATGACCCCGGATCTGGCTGGCAAGACCGTCGTGCTCGGCGTGACAGGCGGCATTGCGGCTTACAAGGCCGCGGAGCTGTGCCGGTTGCTGGTCAGGGCGGGGGCGCAGGTGCGGGTGGTGATGACCGAAGCGGCCTGCCGGTTCATCACACCGCTCACCATGCAGGCGCTGTCCGGGCACGAGGTGGCGGTCGACTTGTTCGCAACCGTTCCCGAGGGTGGCATCGGCCACATCGAGCTGGCCAGCCGTGCGGACATCATCATCATCGCGCCGGCCACGGCCGATGCCATCGCGCGCTTTGCCGCGGGCATGGCCGACGATCTGCTGGCCGCCGTCGTGCTGGCCACCAAGGTGCCCGTCCTGCTGGCTCCGGCCATGAACACCAACATGTGGGAAAGCCCCATTACGCAGGACAACCTCGCGCGCCTGGGGAGCATGGGCAATGGACGCGTGACCTATGTGGGGCCGGACGCGGGCGACCTGGCCTGCGGTTGGGTGGGGGCAGGACGCATGGTGAATCCAGAGGACATCCTCGCGGCCGCGCTCGCCCGACTGGGTCCAGGGTTGGCGAGTCGCGATGGCGAAGACGGGCTTAGCCCGGCGGAGCCAAAGCGCGGGAGGGAATGGGAACCCTCCCAGGGGTCCCATGCCAGCGTGGTGGAAACCCTCTCCGGCCAGCACATCGTGGTCACCGCCGGGCCGACTTGGGAGGCGGTCGACGACGTGCGCTTCCTCGGCAATCGCTCGTCGGGAAAGATGGGTTTTGCCCTGGCCGAGGCTGCGGGCCGAGCGGGCGCGCGGGTCACCCTCATCGCTGGGCCGGTCGCGCTGGCCACCCCCGATGCCATCGCCAGGCGCATCGATGTCGAGTCCGCGCTGGAGATGCGCCAGGCCTTGCAGAAGGCCGCCGCTCGCGCCGACGTCGTGGTCATGGCCGCAGCGGTGGCGGATTTTCGTCCCGGCGTGCGCGTGCTGGGCAAGCTCTCGCGGCGGGAGGGCAAGCAGGCAAGCCCCAAGGCCGCCAAGGCGATTCCGTTGGTTGCCAACCCCGATCTCCTGGCCGAGCTCGGTCACGCGCGCAAGGGCAGCCATCCTTACTTGATCGGCTTCGCCGCCGAGGTCGGCGTCTCGGGCCAGGCCCTCATCGACCGTGCTCGCGTCAAGCTCGCCGAGAAGGGTTGTGACGTGATTGTCGCCAACGAGGTCGGGCGTCCGGGTATAGGATTCGGGGCCGATGAAAACGCGGTAACGCTGGTTTTTGGCGGCAGCCGCGCCGTAGAGCTGCCTCCGGCACGGAAGGATCTTCTCGCACGAGCGATCTGGGATAAGATCGCTCAAGAATTCGTCGCGTCAGCGGGGAAGATCCCCGGCCAAGCACCTCCTAAGACAGAACCTAAGACAGCCTATAAGCGCGCAAAGGAAAAGCATGCCTAGTGCCCTGGTGGAAGAAAAGATCGGGTCCTATCGCCCGAGGGTCGTCGAGCGACTGCAGTACGCGGGCGACACGCTCGCGTCCCGTCAGGAGATGGGCGGACACACGCGCGGCAACGTGCCGCCCTGGCCCGGGTCCGGGGACGGCGATTTTCACGGTACGCTGTCGGCCATTTGGGTGTGGTCGCGCGGACAAGAGGTTCTCGGCGACGACCGCTATTCGCTCAACATCGCCTCGGCCTGGAGCTTCGTGGAATCGAGCTGGAGCGACTTCATTCCGCGCTCGCTGGGCGCGCACGCCAGCGACGAAGCGGCCTACGATTGCGCCATGGTTCTGCGCGCCTGGCTAGCCGGCGATGGACACAAGGTCATCGACGACGAAAGCGCGCGCCGCGAGCGTGTCGCCACGGCTGCGCGTCTACTCGGCGCCTACGTGACCGATCTAGAAAACCTGACCGGCCGCGAGTTCAAAGATCCGGGCTTTTTGGCGTGGACGCTTGGCGAATACGCCCGCGCCACCGGCGACCGCGGTCTGAGCGCCACCGCGCGCCGTTTCGTCGACGCCGCCTTCGGCATGAAGAGCCCGCCACCTTTCGCCGCCGAGCTGGCCGCGCGCGAGGGACTGTTCGATTTCTCGTGCACCACCGCCACGCGGGTTCTGGCCGTGATCGGCGCCGAGGGCCCGATTCCTTTCGTAGGCGCGTGGTTGCGCGAGCGCGTTGCGCCTGCTCTTCCGCAAGCCTTCGTGCCGCGGCCCATGGACGAGAACACCTGGAATTCGTGCGCGGCCGCAACGCTGGGTTACGCCTTTTCCATCTCGACCGACCCGACCTTCTTCGACTCCTACAAGGCGCTCATGGACGAGCTCGATGAGCGTGCCGACAAGGGCCTGCTCGGCCGTATGCCCGGCTTTTCAGCCGAGACATCCGCCACGTTCTACTACGCGATGGCCACCGCTTCGATTCTCGGAAAGATCTGACTTGTCCAACCCGCGACAAGAGCTGCGCGAGCTTACCGCCGCATTCCGGACCCACCTCGAGGCGCGCGGGCGGTCCGGGCTCGTCGGGGTTTCGCGACGACCATCGCCCGCCGCGGCAGGTGCGGCCTCCGGGACAATAGCGCCCAAGGTCGATTCCGAGCCGCTCATGCCGTACCCGACGCCGCCGCCCGTCCTCTACGACGAAGGCCAGGTGCTGCACAGCGGGCGCGGCCTCAATGCCCTGCACGGCGAGATCGGCGATTGCCAGCGCTGCAAGCTGGCCAAAGGGCGCAGGCACATCGTGTTCGGGGTGGGCAACCCCGATGCCAACTTGATGTTTGTCGGCGAGGCGCCCGGGGCCGACGAAGATGCCCAGGGCGAGCCCTTCGTGGGCGCGGCCGGGCAGCTTCTGACCAAGATGATCAAGGCCATGGGCTACGAGCGGTCCGAGGTCTACATCTGCAACATCATCAAGTGCCGCCCACCCCAGAATCGCAACCCCGAGCCCGACGAGATCGAGGCCTGCGAGCAGTTCCTGCGCAAGCAAATCGCCATCGTGCAGCCGCGCGTGATCGTGGCTTTGGGCAAGTTCGCCGCCCAATACCTGTGCGGCGAGAGCACGCCCATCACCCGCCTGCGTGGCAACCTGCGCACCTACCACGAAATCCCTGTCATGCCGACCTACCACCCGGCGTTTCTGTTGCGCGACGAGAGCCGCAAGGGCGAAGCCTGGGCCGACCTCAAGCAGGTCATGGGCATCCTGAAGAACATGGGCCTGCGTTAGCTGTCGGAGCATCAAATCGTTCGGGTGGACCATGGGTCGCGTGGGCGAGGCCACGCGCAGCGCGGGGGTGGCAGGGCGGGCTGGCGGGTGCCGAGGGCGAAGCAGCCCTCTAAGTTCTTAGTACCGCCACCGGGCCGAAGGCCCGGATCCTTCCAGGCATGAAACGTGGCAGCCGTTCCGGTAGGGACGGCCCTTGCGGGCCGCCCCCCGGACAGAATCCCGGCGAGCGGATTTCCCGCACCGGGCTCCCACCTTGGGTCAACGAGTAGCGAAGCGTGCATCGGGCCATGGATGATGGATACGGGGTGAGCGGTAGAGGGAAACGCTGTTCGTGGCGCCGGCTGCCGGCGACCGTCCAGCGTCGGCGCTGTCCTCTGCGTTGGAGCGACCAATGCCACATGGCCTTTACTGCAGCCCTGAAGCATTCCATCGCTCGTTAGTTCGTGGGCACCCCGTAGTAGCGGTAGTGCCCCCGCAGCACCGAGCACAGCCAGCTGTGCTGTTCGGTCACCGGCGCGTGCCTTCGCCATTGGCATTCCTCCTTCAAGCGGCTCAGCTTCTGTCGTCGCTTCTTCCGTGAGGTGTGACGCTGCAGTTGGAATCTGCCGTCGCGGGTGGTGCCCGTGATGTGCGTGAATCCGAGGAAGTCGAAGGTCTCGGGCTTTCCCAGCCCCAGCCGCGCTTCTATCCTCCCGGGCGAATCGCCCGAACTGCGAGCACCCGAGTTTTCTCCGGGTGCAGTTCCAGGCCGTAGGTCGCGAGGCGTTCCGCCAAGGCGGTCCGCATCGCGCGTGCGTCCTGTTCTTTCTGGAAGCCCATCACGAAGTCGTCGGCGTAGCGCACGATGTACACCTCGCCTTGCGCATGCCGCTTCCTCCACTGACAGACCCACAGGTCGAGCACGTAGTGCAGGTAGATGTTCGCCAGGAGCGGGCTTATCACCCCTCCCTGTGGCGTTCCCTCCGTCACTTCGTACAACTCGCCTTCCTCCATGACCCCTGCGTGCATCCACTTCATCAGCAGCCGCACCAGGCGTCGATCCCCGATCCGGTGCTCGACGAATTTCTGCATCCATCCATGGTCGATGGTGTCGAAAAAACGACCGGATGTCTGCGTCGAGTACCCAGTTCACCTTCCGCCCAATCGCCTCGGCGACGGCATCAAGGGCTTGGTGCGGATTCCGCCTGGCGCGAAATCCATACGAAAAGCCCAGGAACATCGCCTCGTAGATTGGCTCCACCACCATCCGCACCGCCTGCTGGACGACCTTGTCCTCCAGCGTCGGTATCCCTAGCGGTCGCATGCGCCCATCTCCTTTCGGGATGTGCACCCGCCGCACGGGTTGCGCGTGGTAGCTGCCCCGTTGGATTCGGTCCTGCAGGTCTAGCAGCCGCTCGTCTATCCGCTCGGCGTACTCGGCCCACGTCTCCTCGTCTATTCCCGGTGCTGCATCCTTGCGCAGGCTCTTGTGTGCCTCTCGCAGCAGCGGCACCTTCACGTGGCTCAGCAGATTGGTGAACTTCTCCTTGGTTTCCTCTTTCGCTCGCTTCCCGATCCGCTGCAGGTACGTGGTCGCGTCTTCCCCGCCCTGTGTCGAGGACGCGTTTCGTGCAGCAGATTTTCCCTTGGCCTCGGTCCTTCCCTCCATCGTCTCGACGGGCGTTGCCCTCGTCTTCGCCGACTTCTTCGGTACTACGACCTCGTCCGACTTCTGGCGTTCCACTACCTCGGCTTTCGGCTATTCGCCTTCCCGATTCTGTCTGCCGACCTTCTCTTCCTCGCAGACTTGCGCCAATCTCCCGGCTCCCGTGCGGATGACATTGTTGAACGTGCCGAATTCTTGGACCCCGGGAGAGAACGCATTCCACGCCCACGCTTGTCGGTTGCGTTCCTTGGTCTTCCGCTTGTGAGGACATCGTCGACTCTCCCTTTCAGGCTTTTTCGGGGCTCGATTGCCCGGCCCGCTCCCTCGCCCCCCTACGCTTCGCCGTGCCGGTCGCCCGTCACGTCGCAAGGGGTAGCTTCCCGGGGGTGGGCTCCTCCCGGGGTAGGACTTGCTGCGTTTCCCTGGTGTCAGTTCATCGTGCTCACCTACAGTCTTCCGCCGGTTTGTGCCGGCGCACCCTCACCCGCCGAGCCCGCTCGGCGACCTGCTATGGAAGTGCGGACGTAAGTCCGCGAATTTCCATGCTTGGGGGTGCGGCCACCGCGCCCCATCGGGACTCTCCCTGCTTCGCTCCGCTGCGCAGTCCGCTACGCAGGCGAGGTGGCTCTAGGGGGTTCCCATGATCGCGTAGGCGTGGCCGGGCTTTGCCCGGCAACGCCAGAGCGCGGGAGGGTTTGGGAACCCTCCCAGGGTTCCCATGATGATTGACACCTGGGATCGGCAACGATAACTTCCGCCGTGCGCCTGCGCAGAGGAGGACTTGATGGCTAGCGAAGATCCTTGTTTCATCGGCAGCAAAACCACGGTCCGGGGCCAGGTCTCCGGCAAGCAGGATCTCGTGGTCGAGGGGCGTATCGAAGGCCATATCCGCCTGGAAAGCCACCTGATGGTCGAGGAATCCGCCTTCGTCGAGGCCGATGTCGAGGCGACCATCGCGACGCTCAAGGGCGAGGTGCGCGGCCCGGTGGTGGCGAGCCGTTCGGCCGTGCTCGAAGCGACGGCGCGCGTGGCCGGCAAAATCAGCGCGCCCTCCGTCACCATCGTGGATGGCGCGCGCTTTTCGGGCGAGATCGAAATGGATGTCGATCTGCCGGCGGGCGTGGTACCCGGAAACCCATAGCCGAGCCTAGGACGGAACCCATCATGGCAAAGGAAAAGGAAACGAAACCCATGGCGAACACGGTCATTGGAAGCAGCATCGTCGTCGACGGCGAGATCAGTGGCGAAGAGGCCATCACGATCCTCGGCACGGTCAAGGGAAAGATCGCGGTTGCGCAGGGCGTGGTCGTCGAGGCCGGGGCCACGGTCGAGGCCGACATCGAAGGCCAGACGGTCACGGTCAGCGGCAAGGTGACCGGCAACGTGACCGCGCGCGAGAAGCTGGAGCTGCGGCCTGAATCCAAGATGGTCGGCAACGCCAAGGCCCCGCGCATCGTGGTCGCCGACGGCGCCACGTTCAAGGGCAACGTCGACATGGACGTGTAAGGCGTCGCCATGGCTGACAAAGAAACTGTGATTGGCGTCGAGACACGTATCTCGGGCGAAATCCGCGGCGAGGAAGATCTGGTCGTCAAGGGCCGGGTCGATGGCAAAATTCACCTGTCGCAGGCGCTCACCGTCGAGAAGGGCGCCATCGTGCAGGCCGACGTGGACGTGCGCAACCTGGTGATTTCGGGAACCCTGGTGGGCAACATCGTGGCCTCGGAAAGCGTTCGCCTGCTCGCGACGGCGCGCGTGGTTGGCGATCTCGCGGCACCTCGCGTGATCATGGACGCAGGCGCGGCCTACCGCGGTCGCGTGGACATGGGCGACATCGAAGCTGCGCGCGCGGCCGTGGCCTCGCGCGCGGTGGCCAAACCCGTGGCAAGCGCCACCAGTGCAGCCAAGGATCGCCCGGCACCGCCACGCGTGGCGCCGACGCCCAAGACCGCGGTGTTCGCGGGCAAGGTGGCGACCAAGCTCGTGGCGCCCGCGGCCAATGCCGCTGCCAGCCATCGAGCGACGGAATCGACGGCGGCAGTTCCTCCCGCCTTTCCGCGCGTCGCAGGCACCGTGGGCGGCTCGGCACCGGCCTGGGCGAAGAAGAAAATTCGGCGGCGGTAGTCGCACGCGCGTCGTGCAACCCGTGACAAATGTGATACGGTTTCCACGCCCATGTGTGGCGTAATTGGAATTTTTGGCCACCCCGAGGCGTCGAAGCTCGCCTATCTGGGATTGCACGCCCTCCAGCACCGGGGCCAGGAATCGGCCGGCATCGTTTCCAGCGACGGGCGGCAATTGCGCTGGGTGCGCGAGATGGGCCATGTGGGCGAGATCTTCACGGAAGATCGCCTGGCCCAGCTCCCTGGCTCCTCGGCTATAGGCCATGTGCGTTACTCGACGACCGGCGATTCCGTTCTCAAGAACGCCCAACCCTTGGCCGTGAATTATTCCCACGGCTCCATCGCCGTGGCCCACAACGGAAATCTCGTCGACGCCGCCGAGGTTCGGGCGCGACTGGAGGATGAAGGTTCGATCTTCCAAAGCACCAACGACAGCGAGATCATCCTTCACCTTCTCGCGCGCTCCCGCGAAGGCGATTTGCCCTCGCGCGTAACCGATGCCCTGCGTTCCGTGCACGGGGCGTACTCGCTCGCCTTCTTGTCGGAATCCTCCATGATTGCCGTGCGCGATCCGATGGGTTTCCGCCCGCTGTCTCTCGGCCGGCACAAGAAGAACGGCTGGGTGGTGTCGTCGGAGACCTGCGCCTTCGAGCTCATCGAGGCCGAGTTCATTCGCGACATCGAACCGGGCGAGATGCTGGTCGTGGATAACGACGGCGCGCGCAGTCTGCGGCCGTTTCCGCCCGAAGAGCCACGCCGCTGCGTCTTCGAGTGGATTGACTTCGCGCGACCCGATTCGACCATCGCGGGGCAGTCGGTGTACGGCGCACGTGAGAGCATGGGACGGCGGCTGGCCGTCGAGCATCCGGTGGCAGCGGATATCGTCATCCCCGTGCCCGACTCGGGCACCGCCGCGGCCATCGGCTACGCGCGCGAAAGCGGTATTCCCTTCGACCAGGGTCTCATCCGTTCGCACTTCATCGGACGCACCTTCATCGAGCCGTCCGAATCCATCCGCCACTTCGGCGTGAAGCTGAAACTGTCGCCGGTGCGCGACGTGCTGGCGGGCAAGCGCGTGGTGGTGGTCGACGACTCCATCGTGCGCGGAACCACGTCGGGTAAGATCATCGGCATGATTCGTTCGGCTGGCGCCAAGGAAGTCCATCTGCGCATCAGCTCGCCGCCCACCATCGGCCCCTGCCACTACGGTATCGACACCCCTGATCGCAACAAGCTCATCGCCAGCTCGCACTCGGTCGATGAGGTGCGACGGTTCGTGGGCGCCGATACCCTCGGCTACCTCTCCATCGAGGGTCTTCACGCCGCCGTGTCCAAGGTGCTTACCAAGCAGGAGCACCGCGGCCTGTGCGACGCGTGCTTCTCGAACAACTACCCCATTCCCTTGCCTGCCCCCATCCGCGCGCGCCAGTTGCGCCTCGTCTCCCTGTAGGTCGCGCGAACGGAAGCACTGCGCAAGCGCTTCGGCAAGAACTCCCTGGCCGAGCTGCTGCCGAAGTGACATGACCCTGGTTGCAATGATATCCTGGGCAACATGCGTGAGCGGATCGTGCGCGCGTGTTGCTCGGCGTGGTTGCTTTGGGTTGTCGTGCTCGGGCCTGGAGTTTCGGGTTGCGATAGCAGCGGCCCTCCGGACAGCGGGTACGGGGCCAATGAAACTCCGCCCAGCCAGGTGAGCTGCGCGAACTTGTGCGCTCGGATGGTCGACTGCGGCGGCCACCTGTGCACCGAGGACACGGGAAATCCCGCCTACATCGACCTATTCAATACTGTCCTCCTCGATCAATGCATATCGACCTGCACGGATGCCACCGTGCAGTCCAAGATCACTGCGGCGAACTGGCAATGCCTGTTCGAGATGAGTTGTCGCAAGGCGATTGGTGAAGACGCCTGCCACGTCCAGGCCAACTATCACTGCGACTAGTCGGCCGGTAGCTGGTCGATAGTCGGCTATGCCGAGTCGGCTCGCGATCTTTGCGCTAGAGTTGGCGGGTCATGGTCACCTCGCCGCTGCCTCGACCTACCGCGCCCGTCGGGCTTGGGCGGCGCCTCGTTGCCAGTGCCCTGCGCTCGCGGCAGACCCTGGGACTGGTCTGGCGTTCGTCGCGAATGGGAACCGTGGGCCTCGGCGCGCTGACCGTCCTGGCGGCGTCCTTGCCGCCCCTCGTGGCCTACGTGGGCAAGCTGATTGTCGACGCAGTGGTTGCCCGCGACGGCGACCGCGCCGCGCGCATGGTGTTGTTCGAGCTGGCCGTGGTCGCCGCCATGGCGCTGCTCGAACGCTCCCTCGGGCTGGTCAGGCAACTGGTCGGTGCGCGGCTGGGCATCGACGTCAACCTGGCCATCTTGAAAAAGGCCGAAACCCTCGAGTTGCGGCACTTCGAGGACTCCGAATTCTACGACAAGCTCTCGCGCGCCCGCCGCGAAGCCTCGCTGCGTCCGCTCTCGCTCATCGAAAGCAACTTCCAGGTCTTGCGCAGCATCCTGACCTTGGCCGGCTACATCGTGCTCTTGGTGCGCTTCTCGAACCTGATGGTGCTGGCGTTGCTGGCAGCGACGATTCCCGCCTTCATCGCCGAGGCGAAATATTCGGGCGCCGCCTTTCGTCTGCGCAACTGGCGCTCGCCCGATACGCGTCGCCTGCTCTATCTCGAATACGTGCTGGCCAACGACGAGCACGCCAAGGAGGTGAAGCTGCTCGGGCTGGGCCCGCTGCTACTCGGCCGCTATCGCAGCCTGTCCGAGCGCTTTTACGCCGAGGACCGGCACCTGGCCGTGCGTCGCGCGGGCTGGGGCTATGGACTGTCGCTTGTCAGCACGGCCGTGTTCTACGGCTGCTACGCCTTCATCGTGGCCACCACCGTGCGCGGCGAGCTCTCGCTGGGCGACATGACCCTGTATCTCGTGGCCTTCCGGCAGGGACAGCAAAGTTTTCAGGCCATTTTGACCGCCGTCGGCAGCATGTACGAGGACACGCTCTACATGTCGAACCTGTTCGAGTACCTGGCCATCCCCACCGAGCGGATTCGATCGAACGCGCCGGCGGCGGTTCGGACCGAGGAAGGAATCCGATTCGAAGGGGTCGGCTTTCAATATCCTGGCTCCGAGCACTGGGCCCTGCGCAACGTCGACCTTTTCGTGCCCAAGGGACAAAGCCTGGCCCTGGTGGGAGAAAACGGGGCAGGGAAGACCACCTTCATCAAGCTGCTTTCGGGCCTGTATCGCCCGAGCGAAGGCCGGGTTCTGCTCGACGGCCGCAACCTCGACGATTGGGACGAGCAAGCCCTGCGAAGCCGCATCGGGGTCATCTTCCAGGACTTCAACCAGTACCAGCTCCTGCTGCGTGAGAACATCGCCTTCGGCAGCGTCGACCACTTGCAGGACGACCTGCGCCTGGCCCGCGCCATCGACCACGGCGGCGCGCGCGAGCTGGTGGCGGGCCTCGCAACCGGGCTTGAAACCCAGCTCGGCCGCTGGTTCAAGGAGGGCGTCGATTTGTCGGGCGGGCAGTGGCAGAAGGTGGCGCTGGCACGCGCCTTCATGCGCGACGAGGCCGACATCCTGATCCTCGACGAGCCCACGGCCGCGCTCGATGCCGAAGCCGAGCACGCGGTCTTCCAGCGCTTTCGCGCCCTGGCCGAGGGACGGACCACGATTCTCATCTCGCACCGTTTCCCCACCGTGCGCATGGCCGACCGAATTGTCGTGCTCGAGGGCGGCACCATCATCGAACAGGGCACGCACGCCGAGCTGCTGGCCGCCGGAGCTCGCTACGCCCGCCTATTCGCTTTGCAAGCCGAGGGTTACCGTTGAGATGGAAACCCTGGGAGGGTTTCCAAACCTTCCCGCGCTCTGGCCACGCCGGGCAAAGCCCGGCTTCGCCTACGTGTTGAAATGGAAACCCTGACCTGAAAACACCTCGCCCCGCGCAGCGGAGCGAAGCGGGGAGAGGTCGCCGAGCGCAGCGAGGCGGGTGAGGGGCTGCCACGTTTCATGACTGAAGGATCCGGGCCTTGGGCCCGGCGGCGTACTGGGAGGGTTGGCTGCGCACTCGGTACCCGCCTGCGCTACCAATCTGCTAACTTCCGCGCCGCAATGTCCCCGCAATCCCAACCCGCGGTTTCCTGGCGCGGGCTCATGCACCTCTTCGTCGTCTATCTCGTCTGGAGCAGCACCTACCTGGCCATCCGGGTGGCGGTACGGCCGGGCGCGGGGTTCCCGCCCTTCGCGCTGGCGGCCATGCGCTGCCTGCTGGCATTTCCGCTGCTGATCGTGTGGGCAAGGGCGCGCGGTCTGAGGGTGATGCCCACCCGCCACGAGCTTCCCCTGCTGGCGACCTCGGGCGTTCTCTTGTGGGCGTTCGGCAATGCCTTCGTGGTGGTGGCCGAACAGCGGGTGAGCAGTGCCCTGGCGGCCCTTCTCATCGCCTCCACGCCCATCTGGGTGGCCCTTCTCGAAAGCGCCATCGACAGGCGGTTGCCCTCGAAGCTGGTGGCCGTGGCCCTTTTCGTCGGCTTTCTCGGGGTCGGCTTCATCGGCTATCCGGCCCTGCGCGGCGGCGTACGCGCCGATACCATTGCCGTCGTGGTGCTGCTCATCGCGGCCCTTAGCTGGGGCGGAGGCTCGCTCCTGCAACGCCGTCGCCCGGTGGGCCTCGACGCCATCGTCAGCGCGGCCTACCAGATGCTGTTCGGCGGCTTGGCCGTTTCCGCCCTGTCCATCGGCTTTGGCGAGCCCATGCCCAAGCCGACCAGTGCCGCCTGGATGGGCTTCGCCTTCCTGCTCGTGTTCGGATCGCTCATCTCGTTCACCTCGTTCTTGAAGGCGCTGCACCTGCTGCCCACGCGCCTGGTGTTCACCTACGGCTACGTCAATCCCGTGATCGCCGCGTTCCTGGGCTGGATCGTGCTTGGCGAGCGCATCGCGGGCCCGACGCTGGCCGGCGCGGGCCTGGTCCTCCTCGGAGTCGCCGGGTCATTCCGTGCGCACAGGTAGCCCGACATTTCTTGTCAAGACGCACCAGACTCTTGACTAGAAGTGAATGATCCCCAATCGTTCCCCCATGCTTAGCACCCGAAGAAACTTGTTTGGACCCTTGGTCCTGGTTGGGATGGTCTTGCTACCCGCCGTCGCCTTTGCCGAAGGCGCGAAGGTGGCTGTCGTGGACAACGTCCAGGCGAACCTCAGGCTGAAGCTCGGCATCCGCCAGGCCGTCGCCACCGCCCTCGACGACCTGTCGGTGGCCATGGTTCCGCCGGAAGACCTGACCGCGGAGGACGCCGCGTGTACCGATGCAGCCTGTTTTGCGGCTATCGCGAAGCGGGTCGAAGCCACGCATGTCCTGGTCGTGCAAGGGGTCGCCAATCCCGCCGGCTATCGGCTGACGCTCGATGTTCGCGATGGGGAAACGGGACGGACGCTGGGCAGCGACAGCAAGGACTGCGAGCTGTGCGCCGAGGATCAGTTCGTGCCGACGGTTCAGGAGAAGGTCGGCAAGCTCTGGACCCGCGTCATGCAGGAGCAGGCACCTCCTCCGGCCGCGGAGCAGCCGCCACCGCCGCCGCCGCACGCCATGGTTCCGGTTCGCGATACGGAGCGCCCTCCGGGATTGGAAGTTTCGACGACGCCGCCGTGGTGGCGCCAGCCCACGCCCATGATGGGAATCGGGTTCGGCGCGGTGGGGTTGCTGGCCGCGGGGTTCGGAATCTACTACATCGCCGTCGACGGCAACGCCGTCGAGAAGACCCTGGGCGGCAAGCCGATCATTGTCCGTGACACCGGCAAGTGGGGCTGGAGCCTGCTAGGTGTGGGCGTGGTTTCGCTGGCCGCGGGATCGGCCATGGTGATTTGGGGCAGGGACGATGGCATCCAATGTCTCGGTCGCCGTCGGACCTGCTTCGTTGGGCCTGCAAGGGAAGTTCTAGGAGATGAAAGCCATGCGCAAACTACTCGTTGTCTTCCCCTTGCTGCTGGTGCTGGTTGGTGGCTGTGACTCCACGCGCCGCGACTTCACCTACTGCGATACGACCTACACCGACTGCAAGTACGGTTACACCTGCAACTTCACGACTGGCCTGTGCGTGCCGGAGACCGACGCGGGCATCGCGGATACGAACGCCGTCGATGGCCCCCCTCCCGTGGATACGTCGCCCATCGAAGCCAATGAAGGGGACGCCAAAGACGCCCCCATCGTCACCGACGGGACGCCGTTCGACACCAGCGGATTGGACACGAGCATCATCGACGCACCGATCGTGGACGTGGCCACCCCTGACACCCGCATTTCCGACGCCGCTGGAACCTGCTCGGTCGACAACGACTGCGTCGGCGTGGACGACTGGCGCCTACTGCGTAAACACCCGGTGCGTCGCGTGCAGGACCGACAACCAGTGTAACAACGCCGCGGGCAAACCGTTCTGCTCGGCGCAAAACACCTGCGTCTCCTGCGCCGGCGTCAGCGGCCCCGACGGCGGCAGCGCGTGCCCAGCCAATGCTCCCGCGTGTGCCTCGTCCGGCAGCTGCGTCGAGTGCGTGGGCAACAACGATTGCCCGACCGCGGGCAAGGCCTTCTGCGTGCAGAACAAGTGCGTGGGGTGTGATTTAGGTTCCAGCCACTACAGGCGCCACGGATGGAGGCGTAGCCGATGGCGGCGCGACCGGTCCGTGCTCGGGCGCAACCCCACTCTGCGTGCCCAGCACGAATACCACCAACTCCAAAGCTGGCCAATGCGTCGGCTGCGCGAGCAGCAGCGACTGTTCCGGCAATACCCCGATCTGCGACACGACAGCGGGCACCTTCACCTGCGGCGCATGCACAAGCGATGACCAATGTGCAGCTTTGGGCGTTGGCCCCGGCATTTGCATGTTTCATCAAGGCCCGGGCGCCAGGTGTGCGACCAGCGCCGAGACGATCTACGTGAAGAATTCTGGTTGCACTGGAGGCGCAGGGACATTGGCGTCGCCATATTGTAAGCCGCAAGCTGGGATTGACGCCGTTACGACGACCAAGCGAGTTGTTGTGATGCTTGGAACAGCGCTGCTCGACGTTTGGACTGTAGCTGCGTCTGGCGCACAACTTTCCGTCATTGGACTGAACGGTGCGACTATTTCTCCAGGAGCTGCCGCTACCGGGATCCATGTCACGAGTGGCAATGTATACATCCGGGGACTGACCGTGCAGGGCGTTGGTGCAACTGCTACGAGTCCCGGCATTGTCGCGGATTCAGGCGCGACGATTGCTCTCGACCGGTGCTATGTGCTAGGTAACGGAGGTGGACTCCTGATTAACGATGGTGCTGGATTCGACATTGCAAACAGCGTGTTTGCGAACAATCAGGCCGCCAACCTCGGGCCTGCCTCCTATTCTGGCGTCTATCTCGGGAACAGTGGCTCGGGGCTTCCGAATCGTTTTTGGTTCAATACCGTGGTGAACAACCAGGCCTCGGGCGTTACATGCACAAAGGACACGCAGACTCTCACCGGGGTCCTGATGTACAACAACATTGGTACTATCCCGTCAACTGCACCGTGGATTCAGCCACCTCGCTAACCATGCATCTTTCCGTGAGTCCACCGAACTTGGACTCCAACTACCACCTGACGCCATCGTCGCAGTGTAAAGACCACATCATGGATCTTCTCGACTCCCCATCCCTTTGACGATATCGACGGACAGACGCGCCCACGAGGAATCGGGCTCGACTGTGGCGCCGACGAATACTGACCCAACTCTTGACGGCTAGAAGTACAACTCGGTGCTGTTGGTTGGACTTTGGTCTGAACCACTTCCTCCGGCGACGAGAACACTTCCGTTCGGCAAGAGTGTCGCGGTATGAAGCTGTCTCTCCACGGTCAGGGCGCCGGTTGATGTGAACTTCCCGCTGGCGCGGTCGTAGAGATCCACGCTAGTCATGTTGCCAATTCCCCCGGCGACTAGAACTCGACCGTTGGGCAGAAGCGTTGCTGTGTGCCGGTACCTTTCGTCGCTCTCCATTCCCGACACGCTGAAGGATCCCTTGGAAGGATCATACAACTCGGCATACAGGGCTGGCCCACGTCGGTTTCCCCTCCAACGATGAGAACCTCGCCACTCGAGCAGTGGAACTGCAGTATGCGAAGTTCTGCCGTACAAGAGCAATCCCGTGGATTTGAATAGCCCGGAGCTTGGATCCCAGAGGTCGGCGGTGGCCACGTCCCCCTTGGGCGGAACGTTCGTGTTGTTCAAGCCGCCCGCGACAAGAACCTGGCCGTTCGACAGCATACTCGCCGTCGCGTAGAGCCGTGGATTGCTCATCGATCCCGTGGGGGTGAACGTGCTCTTCCCCGGATCGTAAACTTCGGCGCTTTCGAGCGTGCCGCTCGGTGTGCCCATGCCTCCGGCGACCAGAACCCTTCCGTCTGAAAGGGCAGTGGCAGTGTGATAGCCCCACGAATCGCTCGTTGTCCCGGTTAGGGAGAATGTACCAGCTACCGGATCGTAGAGTTCCACGCTAGCGTCACTTCCGCCGCCAACGATGAGAACGTTCCCATTCGACAGCAGGGTGGAGGTATGGGCATTCCTCGGAATGTGCATGGTTCCAGTGAGCGCGAACGTCCCGGTCGATGGATCGTACAACTCCGCTCGCGTATCCGCGCAACCGCCTGTGATGAGCACCTTCCCATTCGGCAACAGCGTGGCCGTGTGGCTCGACCTTGCCACGGTCATCGATCCCGTCGCCGTAAACACTCCGGTTCCCACGGCCGCGCTCACCGCGACCCCGGTCTGCCTGGTGACCGAATCCCCGGCTGGGTTGGTGACCGTCAGGGTGAAAACGGTGTTGGCGGTCAGGACGCTGGTTGGTACCCAGATGGCGCTGGTGACGGGGCCGAGGTTGTTGTCGATGTTGCCGGTGCCTCCGCTGAAAACGCCGCGCCAACTGGGTCAAGGTTCCGACCGCAACGGTGGACATCTGGGCAGTGAAGCTGGTGATGGTGGGTAGGGGCACGACGGTGACAGTCACCGTTTGCGAGGCAGAAACGCCCGCGGCATCGGTGATGGTCAACTTGTAGGTTGTGGTTGCGTTCAGCACGCCCGTGCCCACGCCGTTACCGCTGGTCACGCTGCCGATGCCGCGGTCGATGCTCGATCCGGTCGCGTTCTTGAAGATGGCGGTCAGGGTGGTGCTGGAACCGGCGCTGATGGTCGCGGGGCTGGCGGTGAAGCTGACGATGGCGGGACCAGAAGCGACGGGGGCGTCGACGCCATCCGGCGTGCCATCGATGCTTGGCGAAACGTCCGCCAAAGGCATGTCGGAAGGACTATCAGACACTGGTAGGTCGACCGGCCCAGCGTCGATCGCGGGAGTGCCGCGCTCCGCAACATCTGTCGCCAGGTCGACAGCCGTGTCGACCGGCCCAGTCCCTGTGTCCGGTTCTCCAGCTTCGTCCGCGTGGCCCGCATCGACGCCCGCGTCGAGCCCAGGGCTCGCGTTTCCGCCGTCCCCGCAGGGCTTGGTCGACTTCTGGATGGTGACCGCCGCGGCCACCTTCGCGCTGGCCTTGATGGCGACTGCGAACGGGGCAGGGGATTCACCGAGCACGCAGCCCCTGTTGTCCAGGGTCTGAACGGTGAGGGTGATGGTGCCGGTGGGCAGGTCGGGATACTCCAGCCGCAGCGACGCCGCGCCGTCGGGCGGAAACGCGATGGCGAAACTGCGGTGAATTCCTCCGGCGGCCATCAGGTCGACTGCCGCCCCATGCGGTGGAGGATTGGTAGCATCCGCATTCAGCGTCAGGTCGAGAAGCCCGGTGTCTTGGCCGCTGCAGGCCGCAGCCAGGCAAAGGAGAGACGCAAGGCCAAGTCTCAATGAACGCATGGCACCCCCTGGTCGCAAGAGGGCGACTTTTGACCGGAATGGCCAGCGACAGAACTGCGGTCGCGACGCCACCCGCTAGGACCGCGCCGACGCCTGTCCAGAACCACCAGCGCGCGTACACGGGCGAATCGCTCACCGGCGCGGGCCGAGGCGTGGACACCAGCTCCGCCGAGCGGTCGACGCCCGCCGCGGGTATGGGCGCCTGGGCTTGTGGAGCCGCGGGCGAGACCAGGTTGATGACCGTCGGGGCGGGGGCCGCGCGACCCGCCGCCTGGCGCTGGAGCTCGTCGATGCGCCGGTTCACCGCTTGGACATCTTCCGCCGGCAAGGCCGGGGCCTTGCGCAGGTATTCACGGAACCGGCTGACAGCCAGATCGTTCTGGCCGCTCTGCTCGTAGCAGCGCCCCTGGTTGTACAAGAACGTGGCATCGCCCGTGGCCACCCAAAGCTCGGCCAGCAGCCGCACCCCTTCGGCATAGTCGCCCGCCGCGCACTCCACCCGCGCCTTGCGCTCCTTGGCCTCGAGCTTGTCGGCCGCGCGCGCCGGCGCGGCGACCAACGTGGCCACCACGAGCACGGTCGCAATCGATCTCGCCATGACTATCCTGTTCGACATCTTCCCCATCATCGTCTCCGAACCACGATCTAACTTCCTACGCGACCGAAGGACAATCTCGATCTTGTCACCGCGCGCTGTTTTCTGGTGCCGCGCCCCGCTTCCCAACGGTAGTTCAGGCTAGCGGTACTTGTGCGGCGGACATGGCCACAACTCGACCCGCTTGAGCATGGCCTCATGGGTATGCCCCATGACGTAGACGCCTCGGCAGGGCTGGCCACTATCCATGTGCTTGAGCAGGCACCGATCCAAGGCATGGCGGATGCTCTTCACGCGCTGGATGCCCTTGCCGTCGCCCATCGAGGTCGCCCAGCCCGCTGGCCCCTCGAAATTGCGCACGTCCGGTTGGAAAAATGCAGCCTGGGTCAACTGGTGTCCTGAGCTGGGGTTCTCATCGCGATTGAAGCTGTCGGGCTGGTGGCCGTGCTCGGCCCACAGCCCGGTCCTTGCTTCGAACGACGGCAGGTGAAAGGCATTGATCTTCATGCCCGCGTGCTCGTGACCAGACGGTACCTCGATAAGCTTTCCGCCTCCGTGCTTCAGATAGTTGTCGTGATTGCCGTGGATGAAGGTCGTTCGCAGAGGAGCGCCGGTCTGTCGATTTTTCCCGGCGCGCTCGCCTAGCGTCAGCAGGTGGACCAGGTGCGGACCCTGGTCGGTCTCGAACAGGCTGCGCTCGACCCAAAAGCGGGCGAAGTCGAGCGCTTGGCCGTGCAGGTTGTCCAAGGCCGGGGTCTTTCCGAGCTTCTCGCCAAAGGCACGCTGAAACCCGAGCCAGAGGTCGAAGAGATCGCCGAGTTGCACGAGCTCGAGTGGCCAGGTGTTTTGGTGAAAGTCTGCCAGGGCGTCGATGAAAGCGCGCAGATCCTTGCCCGCGTCTTGGAAGATGTCCGCGGTTCGTTGCCCCTCGACGTGGTAGAGACGAAGCCAGTTGTCGACCGACTCGCGCGAGGTCGTCTGCTCCCACTGCAAGTCCTTCTGGTTGTCGAGGATGCGCTTGCCCACCTTGCCGGCCAACACGGGCCACGGATCGAGGGCAATCGATCGGAGCCAGTGCATATCGGAGTTGCTGACCTCCAGCCGACCACGCAGCATCTCATTGCCGCCCTCCAAAATGTGCGCATTGGCCGGACTGGTCGCGACTGGCGCGTGCATGTCGCCAAGGAAGATCGTGATGGGAGTCGCCTTCCCTCGCGCGGGCACGGGCACGTAGATGGACGTGAGGGCCGTTGCGCCGAGGATATGAAGTGCGGAAGCGGGAACACAGTTTGCCAGCCCATCCAGCAGGTACGTAACCCTCGGCCAGTCGGGGTGACGGGTGATCGTGGCATCGATCAACGGGCTAGGTGCGAGCTGGCCTGACGCAGGCGGCCAGGCAGGCGGGTTGAAGTAGCGGTCGTAGTAGTCCAGCTTCTCCTTCGAAGTGAAGGCACAGAGCAAGACCACGTAGCCACACAGGACACCGAATTCGCGGTGCTTGGTCCATCCATCCTTTCTGCCGGCCCCAGCCCAGCAACCAACATCCAAATACACAAAATCAATCACCGGAAGAGCCTGCGTGGTCTCCTTTTCCACCGTCACGACCCTGGGATCTGAAGGGGTTTCTCGGGCCAGCCTGCTAAATAGGTTGGTGTAGAAGAGTGGATCGACGTAGCGAAGGTTCGTTTGGAAGTAGGTTTCCAGCGTGGCGGAGTTGGCGCTCGCGTCGCGAAGAGCACAGGATGCGGCGGCTCTCAGGAATCTTGGGTCAAATCCATCTAGCCATCTATCTGACATTTCCCGTTCTCCGATTCTCTTGAACTGGTACCGGCGTTTGCTCGCTCAATTCGGATTCTCACCACCGGCATCAGGATCCGGGCTTCGCCGACATCTGTTCCACCAGCCCTTTGGCAAATTGCAGTCGAGATTTTGGACTCCCCAGAAGACGCCAACCGTGTAGGGTTTCGCTTCGGTGGCGGGCGCTCGAAGTGTGATCTGATACAGGCCTCCGCCATCGCTCTCGTCCGTCAGTCCTGCGATGGGGCGGCCGTTCTTTGTCCAGCGAACGAGTGCGGCAAAGTCCTTCCCGTACGTGCACTCCAGTTTGGCATCCAGCCCGATCTTCTGGCCGAAATTGCGCATCTGCACCTGGAACCGCGCAGTCTGGCCCTTCGCGAGCTCGCCGGTCACACATTGTCCCGGAAGCAGGGAACGCACGCCTTCCGGGGCCTTGGGCGGAGGTGGCAGGCGATCGAGAAGGCGCTCTTCCAGCCTCTTTGTGCCGGGCACCAGCGGAACGAAAGGGTAAGGAAAGAGCTGTGTTGGAAGCCAGTGCAAGTATGCATCGCGTCTGTCCACCACCAGGTAGCGGGCCAGGCAGAATCGATCTTTCCAGCCTAGCCCCAACCAGATCACATTGCTGTACTTGCCATAGTAGAAGAAGTGCTCGACTACCGCCTGCTCGGGCATCGCTACCGATTGCAGGGTGGGATCCTTGATATCAAAGCCCTCTGCATCGCCGCAAACATCCGATACAAAATCAGTTGCCCGTTTGATTTGGTATTCCTTGCTCACGTTGAAGGTGGGTTCCAACCGCCCTGCCATCGCCGCTCCATCTTCCTGGTAGTAGCCCCACTTCCCGTTCAGAATCACCGTCGGCAGCACGACCCAGGCCACGAAGGCTCCCACGATCAGCAGGAACCATTTCAAACGGCCCTTCAGCAAGGCCCATATGCAAGCGACGGCCACCCCGACCAGGACAAGTGCAAACTGCGCAATTTGAGTCACGATTGTCCCTTGTCGTCCTCGCCGTCGTGCACGGTCGTGGCATCATCAAGCACGTCGCCATCTTCGTCCTCATGATTGCCGACCAGGCTGCGGTACCGGGCCAGGGCCAGGCGAGCATCCTCGTCGTCGGCTTCGTCGTCATGCTCGCCGCCAGTCTTGCCCTCGGGCAGCTCGGCGGCGAAGCCCAGGTTGAGCAGACGCTGGTTCTTGTGCTCGGGCGAATCGCCTAGCGCTTCCTCGCGAACCTCGAATGTCAGATCGAGTGGTGCATCGGCTTCGTTGTCCGAGAGGTACACCGCGACTCGGAGCCTCTGCGCGTCGACTGGAATCGCCAAGGTCACCCAGCCGTCTTGGGGCACGATGCCACGGTTTATGTCCTCGTCGCCTGTCTTTGCTTGGTATCGCAAACCTGCCAACGGTTGGTGCTCCCAGTCCAGCAGGCGGAACGTCACGATCCGTTCGGTCTCGCGCCTGACCACGTACTCGGCCCCGCCGCCCACCACCTCGGCGACGCGTGGGACCTTGCTTGGAATCGCTACCGCGTCCCCGTCGCGCAGCACGTTGGGATTCTCACGCTTGGCTTTCAAAGCCGCATTGCCGGGGAATTCCCACACGGTTCGCCACCTAACGAAGCCCTTGGCTGCCGCGAACGCTGGCACGCGGTCCTCCGAAGTGGCCTTGACCCTACTTGCCTCGCTTCGTTTTTCCTCGGGCACCTCCTGCGCCCCGTCGCCATCCCAATCACCACCGTCGAGGTCTGGAAAGGTTACCTTGAAGACGCCCGGCGAAGAGCTCTTCGCCCGGCCGCGGCCTTCCTTATCGAGCTTGCCGGAAGCGGTTCCGCCGTCTGGCATCTCGATCTTGAACGCCAACCCTTCCTGTGGCTTCTGGTCCAGGTCCACGACGTGGATCTCCAGCGTGGCGCTTTGAGGCTGCGCTTCCTTCTGCGGCCTCTTGCTGGGTTTTCTGCCCGCGCCAGGCGCTTCCTGGCTCTCGCCCGCAGCCGGTGATGACCCTTTGTTCTTCTTCGCCTGGACCGGGCCCGCCTCCTGCAACTTCAGCGCGCTCTTGCCTTTGATGGTGCACACGCCGTCGGCTTCGAGGGTGACGGTCTTGCTCTTCATGGCGGCGGTTTCTTCGCCCATGGTCACTACGCTGCCGGCGCCAGCGGCGGCGGTCACGGCGGGGCTGGCGATGGCGACGCCGCCGGGCAGGATTGCCAACGAGCTGGCGCCGCACACGAATTTGATCCCCGTCGGCGAGTCGAAGGTCGCCTTGCCGGTCTTGTCCAGGCACACCGTGGCGCCGCCCGCGGTCAGGGTGATCGTGCCCGCCGAGTCCACGGTCACGTTGGTGCCCTTGAAGGTCATGCTGGTCGCGCCCTGGTTGAGCTGGAACCTCTTGTCGGTGGTCAGCTTGTGGGCCAGCTTCACGTGCTCGTCTTTGTTCTTCTCGGCGAAGAACGCTTGCTGGCCGTCCACCTTGCGGCTGTGGTCGCCGCCGTAGAGCTGCGTGACCGCGCCGGTCACCGTCTTGTCGTGCGTGCCACCGATGACCACGCTGTCGTTCGCGTCGACGGTGAGCTGGCGGTCGTTCTTCACCAGGTTGGTTTCGTCGTTGCCCACGACGAGGCCGCGGTTTGCGCCCACGCTCAGGGTCTGGTCGTGCTTGACCAGGGTGGACATGTCCTTCTCGGCTTGCAGGTGCAGCTCTTCTTGCCCCTTCTTGTCCTCGAATCGGAGCTCGTTGAAGTTGCTGGCCGTGCCGCCCTTCGTGCTGCGGCTCTTGATGCCGCTTTGGGTTTGGTTGGCCGGGAGATCGTAGGGCGGCATGTTGTCTTTGTTGAACAGGCTGCCCGTGATGATGGGCCGGTCGGGATCGCCGTCGAGAAACGCCACGATTACTTCTTGACCGACGCGCGGGAGGTATTGCGCGCCGAACCTGGCCCCCGACCACGGCTGCGCCACGCGTATCCAACACGACGCCTTCTCGTTGCGCTCGCCCAGCCGATCCCAATCGAACTGCACCATCACGCGCCCGTGCTTGTCGGTCCAAATCTCCTCGTTCGCCGGGCCCACCACCAGGGCCGTCTGCCGGCCCGGCATGTGCGGCTTGCGCGTCACCCGAGCTGGGCGAAACTGCACGTGACTATCGAGCAACTGGTACGTCGCCTTGAACGGCTCGTCGCTGAAGGCCACATCCCCGGTCTCGTATTGATCGACGCTGAGATGGTAGCTCGCGCCGACCACCAGGTACTGCTTGCCGAAATCCTCTTCGCTCCAGAACGGCTCGCCGTCGGCCCCATCCGGTCCCGGGCGCAGGGACACCAGGTTGCCAAGCCCCAGGCCCATGGTGTTGCCTTCCACCTCGATGACGGTGTGGTCCACCCGCCCCACGTGCGAGCGCACCGTCGCCTCCTGCTGCGCCTCTTCGGAGTCGTAGAGCCCGCCCGGATAGTCGTAGTGCTCGAACGGGTAGCCCGTCACCAGATCCTCCGAGGTGCCCCGCCCGAAGCGAAGCTGCCTCGGCCGCGGCGCCGTCGGGTCGTAGCCACTCAGCACCGTGTGACGGCCGGGATAGAGTCCTCGGCGAACCTTCATGCCCCAGAAATGCTCTTCCGAGCCGGCGACCCGTCGCTCTTGCGCGGTGTACAGAATCGACGCGTAGCCGTCGGCGGCCTCGTGCCCGGTGAGGGCATCGGCCAGCACCAAGGTGTGCTTGCTCTCCTCGTGCTTGAAAAAATAGTAGATGCCTTCTTCTTCCAGCAAACGCTGCACGAAATTCAGATCGCTCTCGCGGTACTGCACGCAGAATTCGCGCGCGCGATAGACGTGGTCCTGGATCGACCCCGATTCGACGTCGCTCAGCCCGCGCTTGGCCAGCACCGACTTGACGATGGACAGCGCGTCCTGTGCGGGATCGTTAAAGATGCGGCAGTCGAAGGTGTGGTCGAACAGCCTCAGCGTCGGCCGCAGCTCGGCCGCGTAGCGCGTGTGCAGCTGCGTGGCCCCACCTTTGTGGAAACTGGTCACGATGCCGTGAAAGAAGCGCCCCTTGCCGGTGTTCAACTGGATACCTACCGCGAGAGGCTTGCCGAGGATATCGTCGGGGTCGAGGTTCGGTTCCTTGGAAAGCAGGCCGAGCTCGAACCGGTAAGGGCGGCCGAGTGCCTCGTGTCCACGGAGGGTTTCGAGAAGCAAGACGCCCCTCGGGAAAGGCCCCGTCAGCGAGGTATCGCGACCCAGGAGTGCCATGGCTCGATTACTCTAGTCCTTGACCCAGACGCGTCAAGGACGATGGCAAGAGTCAGGCTTGGCGGGCCGGGCATCATCCTTCCCGCAATACGTACCGCCGCTCCAGGTGTTGCTCGAATGCCTCCGTGCCGAGCGGGCTTCCCGTGGCGCGTTCGATTAGCTCCATGGATCCCCAAAACGACCCGTGGCTCCAGACGTGCTCGCGAAGCCATCCGTCGAGGACGCCGAATTCGCCGCGACGAATCTGCTCGTCCAGGTCAGGGTGGGCGCGCTTCACGGCACTGAACATCTGGGCCGCCGTCAGCGCGCCAAGCGTGTAGCCGGGGAACAGGCCGAACATGCCTGCTGGCCAATGAACGTCCTGCAGGCATCCATCACGATCGTTCCCTCGGGTCGAGAGCCCGAGCATCTGGCGCATACTCGCGTCCCATGCCTCCGGAACTTCATCGGGGCGCAACGAGCCCTCAATGAGGCCTTTCTCGATCTCGAAACGCAAAATGATGTGGCACGGATAGGTTGCCTCGTCCGCCCCTCGCCGAACGAATCCCGGCTTCACCCGTGTCACCCGTTGAAAGAGATGCTCGGGATCGAACGCCTGGCGAGGAAGCGCGTTGGGAAATGCTTCCCCGATGATCGGTGCTACGAATTCCAGGAAAGCGCGACTTCGGCCAATTTGCATCTCGTGCAGCAGACTCTGCCCTTCGTGAAGGCTGGCGCTACGTACGCACCCGACCGGTTGGTCGAGCCAGTCGGGTGGCAGATTCTGCTGGTACTTGGCATGGCCGCATTCGTGTACTACCCCCATCAGGGCGTCGCTGTAGTCATCGACATCGTAGTGCACGGCAATGCGCACATCCGCGGGCACGTTGCTGCAAAACGGGGACGGTGCGGCGTCCAAGCGCCCACGGTCAAAGTCGAACCCGAGTCGGCGCATGAGCTCCAGCGCCAACCCATGCTGGCGATCCACCGGAAATGGTCCTTCGCAGACAATGGCAGGCTCGCAGGACTGCCGTTCCACGGCCTTCGCGGTAAGGCCGGGAAGAAATGCGCGCAAGCGCGCAAACAACGGCGCGATCGAGGCGGCCCGAGCACCCGGCTCGAATTCATCGAGAAGAGCATCGTAGGGACTGAGGGCCAGTCTCTCGCCCAGGGCTTGTGCCGCCTCTCGCTTCAGCCGCACGACTTCGCGAAAGAACGGCAAGAATCCGGCGAAGTCGTTGTCCGGCCAAAGCTTCCGCCAGGCCTGTTCGCTCCGCGATTCCGCGCACGACATCGCTTCGACCAGGCCTTGCGGAAGCGCCGTCGCGCGCACCCACTCCCGTTTCATCAAACGCAGGTTCACCTGCTGCCATGGCGAGAGCGTTGCAGTTTCTTTGGCCGCCGCAGCGAACAAGTCGGACAGCCTCTCGTGCGTCGCCTGCTGGTGAATGACTCCGCGGAGTGTGGAGAGCGCCTCGCCTCGTGCTTCACCGCCACCGACGGGCATCATGGTAGCCTCGTCCCATGAGGCCATGGATTCAACGTGACCAAGGTGGAAGAGCGTTCGATAATGTTTCACCAGGGCCGCGTAGGACATGGAGGGCCTCCATCCCCAATGTAGACGCGTTTGGCTGCGGGGGGAAGAAAGCGACGCGCACGGGACCGACCTGTCGAGCTCCGGTAGAATTATCGCGTCCATGGACACCTGAACGCACGTGGAATGGCCAGCCAAGCGCACAGCTGCTAGTGTTGCTTCGCGCGTGACCGTCGTTCCACATGCTGCTCTTTCCCGCTTCGCTATTTCTGGTGCCCAGCATTGTCATGCTGGGTGTCGTTTACCTCAGGGCAGGGCGGCTGCGTGATTCGCGTCCGCGAGCTAGTCTCCGTCTTGGCATCCTGTTCGCCACGTGCGTGGCCCCGGCGCTGACCCGAGGCCCAGGTCCGGCGCAGCTCATTCTTGGCCTGGTGGCCGGCTATCTGGGCATTCGCATGGTGGCCCTCTCTCACTTGCCCAGCGTCTCGGTCATGGGCTTCTTCCTGCTGCACGCCGGGCTCGTCCTGGCCGAGAAACGCCTAGGCTGGCACCAGGAACCCGAGCGGCCATGGCCCCTCCTGCTGGCGCGGATACGCACCCTCGTCGTGTTCGCTGCGCTTTCGCCGCTGTTGCTCGACCCTTTTGCCTGTGTCACCCACGTTCACGGGCGGGCGTTCTAGCCGATTGTGATGGGAACCCTCGAAGGGTTCCCAAACCCTCCCGCGAGGCTCCGCTGCCGGCAGAGACGGCAGGCTCCGCACGCAGGCGACCACCAGCCCGCCCCGGCGCCTTGATACGTTGCATGCGAACCCTTGGCGAGCACTCGGAGCCACTCCTAGAAGCACATCGGCACCTCGGTGCGTGCTCGCCTTCTCAAGCTTGAAACTCGGACGCGAGAGGCTTCAGGGCGACAACGCGGCGCCAACCCGGTCCACCAACCGGTCGAAGCTGGGACAGACAGAGAGAATCCCCAACCGTCGCGCCGCAGAGTCATCCCATGCAGCCCTTCCCAAGATGCGATCCCGCTGGTCCGGGGTCGGCTTCGGCCGTTGACTTTTAGCAATGGCCCCCTCATCGCAGGCAGCAATGAGTGACTCCATGTTCTGCACCAGGAAGACCAGTTCATATTCGATGCGCCCTACGTCCTGCTCGACCCGCTGGCGGATAGCCGTCATGCAATCCGCGGGCAGAGGACCTGGCTTCCATATCTCTCGGGCTTTGTCCCGGTCTATGACCGCAAACACGAGCCCCGCCCTGTTCAGCCTCATCAAGTCATTTCGAAGGGCCTTGATGACGTTGCCCACGCCTTTCTTGGCAACCGACACGACAAGACCTTCCACTTCCTTCCGGTCTCGTCCTAGCTTGTCCGCGAGGCACGCCACCAGCAGCGCGTGCGGGCCGAATCCCTTTGTCTCCACGCCGCGGCTGTCTTCCCACAGGATGGTGATCCTCATGGTGCCTTCTCCTGAGAGCCGATGATTGGGCCACCGGAAAAGACATGGGGTTCATAGCCCTCGGCCCTGACGCTGCCCAGGCCGCGATAGGTCTCAAGCCACTCCGCCAGATGCTCGGGATTGGGGCGCTGGAGTCGGGTCGAGCGTGCATCATCGAGGTCGCACAAAACCACGCTGCTCGCCGGGGCGGCGAGAGCATCGAGCAGACGATCCGAGTGCGTGGCCAGGATCACCGGGCAGGATTCGGCGACTCCTTCCAGCATGCCGACCACGCGGGCGAGCAGCGCGGGATGCAAGTGCAACTCGGGCTCGTCGAAAGCCAAGACCGAGCGGCCGGCGTTGAGCTCGACCAGCGCGACGAAGGCGAGATAGCTGATTTGGCCTTCGGAAAGACTGTCGACGGGCACCGGCTTGTCTGGCGCGGATCCGTAGACGATCTCCAACGTCAGGTGCCCCGGGTTCGGCGAACGAAGCCGAACGTCACGAAAGTCATCGCCAAGTCCCAGGTGGATTCTGTCGCGCACGCGCGTCCAGGCCTCGTCGCCGAGATTGCGAAGCTGGTGGTAGCAGTTGGAGAGGTTCACGCCGTAGCGAGCGAGGGCCTGGCTGGAATCGACCACGGTTGGCTTGCGCGGCCCATAGCGCGTTTCTAGCTGTTCCTGCTGCCAGATCGGACGCGTCTCGAACGGTGCATGGATCTCGATAGCGTTGAGGGCATTGGCTAGGCGTTCGACCTCGGGGCGGACGTCCAGGCCTTGGACTGCCAAGGCCAGCGTCGAGGCGCTGATCTGCTTCTCGACCATCTCAGCCTTAGCCTCGTGTAAGAATCGAGCCTTTCTGCCATCGCGCTCGATGACCACTAGGACTGGATCCGTATTCTCGCAAACCGCGAGCGTCTCCTCGACAATTTCGGCCGTGGCCCCGACTTCGGCGATGGCAAAGTGGTACTCCAACACTGGCCCGCCTCCCTCCACCCTTACCCCGAGCACCAGCTCTTTCGACCCACGCCGAAGCAGGCTCTGCAAACCACCATGCCCGCGATACAGAATGTCCGATACGTAATTGACCGGCTTGGATGCCTGACGGAGAAGCTCCAGCGCCTCCAGCACCGTGCTCTTGCCGCTGCCGTTGTCTCCGATGAGCACGGCAAGGCCATGGAGGTCCAGCGACAGGTTCTCGATACAGCGCATGCCTGCAATCCGTACCTGGGTAATGCGATCGTGCTCCATGGCTGGTCTCCGCTGCCGGAATGCTATGCGACAGGGGCCGAGAACTCAAACATTGCGGCTTCTTACGCCGCCGTCTGAGCCGTCTGTTCTCGGGCTTCCCCAGGGTGGTGGGCGATAGCACTTTGGCGGACTTGGTCTTGCAGCGCCGGCCTGATGAGCTGGGATTAGACCTGACGTGTCAATGATAAAGCTGGCGTGAGCCAAAACTCGTGGATAGTATCCGACCCCACTTGCCGGAGGCTCATCATGGCCGAGGACCAACAAGTGGAGCGGGAAAGGGCGGCCGTTTCCACGGGTATTACCAAGCAGGAAGGGCGAGGGCGTCGTGTAACCTCGGCCTATCAGTCGGTCGCGGAGGGTGACGTCGGCGAAGAGGAAAAGGTGGCGAAGACCGAAGCCGCCGCGGAGGCCGCGCCGCCAAGGGAGGTCCTGGCGCCGGGCACGAAGGTCGGACGCTACGAGGTCATCCGGTTGATCGGCGAGGGCGGGATGGGCACGGTCTACGAGGCACTGGACGCGCGTCTCAATCGCAAGGTCGCGCTGAAGATCCTGTCGAGCGCGCTCAAGAGCAAGCGCAAGGCGGCCAAGCGATTTACCATCGAGGCGCAAGCTGCCGCGCGGCTGGAGCATCCCAACGTGGTCAGGATCTTCGACTTCGATGTGGAGTGCGCGATCCCGTACATGGCCATGGAGTTCTTGCAGGGCGAGACGTTGGCCTCGGCCATCGAGCGCGGACCTCTGACGTTCGACTGCCTGGCGGACATCATGCTGGCGGTGTGCGCGGGCGTCCACGCCGCGCACGAGGCGGGCATCGTTCATCGCGACCTCAAGCCCAGCAATATCTACCTGTGCGGGAATTGGATGGGGCACGCCACCGCACGCGTGCTCGATTTCGGCATCTCGAAGGTGGGTGGCATTTCCAGCAGCGGGCTCACGCAAACCGGGGACATCGTGGGAACGTCGCAGTACCTTTCGCCCGAGCAAGCGGCCGGGCTTCGCCACGTCACCGAGCACAGCGACCAGTATTCCCTGGGCGTAGTGATGTACGAGTGCGTGACCCAGCAGACGCCCCAACGGGGCGAGCCCATCTACAGCCTGCTCCGCAACGTGACCGACGGACGTCATAAGCCGCCGCGCGAGCTGCGCGCAGACTTGCCGCCCGCCCTGGAATCCATCATCGAGCGTGCGATGAGCGTACGGCCCAAGGACCGATTCGCCACGGTGCACGAGCTCGGCCGGGCCTTGTTCCCCTTCGCCGCCGAGGCCGTTCAGCGCGAGTTCGACGGCTACTACCATCGCCCCGAAGCCGAGGCGAAGTGGCCCGAGAGCCCGGGCTGGCGCGGCCAACGCACCGGCGCAGAGGCACGCGCCGCCACAACCCAGCCCTTGCCGCAAGAACCTGTCGCCACCTGGCAACAGCGGACGACGCACACCTCGACGGGCGCGGGTAGGTGTCGCAGCCGGTCCTCGACGCCTGCGAGCCCACGGCGCTCGCGCGTCGTGATCTATTCGATCGCGGTTGGCGCGGTCTTGGCCGCGTTGATCGTGGTCGGCCTCGTGGCTCGGCTCTGACTTCTCGGCCCGAAGACCGTCATTGTTTCTTGCATTCTCCACCGGCGGAGGGCAGCTTACCGGCCGTGAAACCAACCGTCCTGTTGTTCGATGTCGACGGCACTTTGGTTACGACATGTGGCGCCGGCCGGCGCGCGATCGAGCGCGCGTTCGAGATGCGGCACGGAACGAAGGAGATCCTGAACTTCTCCTTCGGGGGCATGACCGACAAGGCCATCGTGCGCAACGCCCTGCTGGCGCTCGGTCGGCCACCCATGCCCGAAAGCGAGCTGGAGCGCGAGATGGAGGACATGCTGCGTTTCTATATCGGTGTGCTGGCCGAGGAAGTCGCGCGCACACGCATCCGCATTCACGATGGCATGGAGCGCGCGCTGGACATGGCCGACGCGTGCAAGAACGTCGCGCTTGGGCTAGGAACGGGGAACATTCGCAAGGGGGCCGAGATCAAGCTCGGCTGCGTGGGCATTTATCACCGTTTCAGCTTCGGCGGATTCGGCGACGATTCCATCGATCGACCGACGTTGCTCATGGCGGGCGCCCACCGCGGCGCGGACAAGCTGGGTTTTCCCATCGAGGACTGTCGTCTCGTCGTCATCGGCGATACCCCCAAGGACATCGCCGGTGCCAAGGCCATCGGCGCCGAGTCCATCGGGGTCGCCACCGGCATGCACGACCTGGCCGAGCTCAAGCAATGCGACCCGACGGCCGTCTTCGAGAACCTGGCCGACCCTCGCGCCGAGGCGGCTCTTTTCGGGCGGTAGCCCTAACCCGGGATATTGAAGAGGATCCGCTCTCCGTCGACGATGGCCGGGTAGGTCTTGAGCGGACGCGGCGGAGGACCTTCGAGCACCTTGCCGGTCATATCGAAGACGGCGGCGTGGCAAGGACAGTCGATCTTCACGGTGTCGGGATCGTAGTTCAGATCGCACCCCTCGTGCGGACACTTGGCCTCGAAGGCATGCGCGCTGGTCTCGCCGTCGCGAACGAGTAGCAGATCCTTGCCCCGAATGTTGGTGACCATCGAGCCGCCCACCTTTTGCAGCTTGGGTGCCTTGGACAGCGGCACCGCGACCCAGCTCTTGCCCGCGGACAGGGCCTTTCTGGGCCAGGCCAGCAAGACGACGGCGACGGCGGTCATGGTGCCGAAGAAACCTCGGCGCGAAGGCTGCGTCGGGGTGTCCTGCTTCGCCGACGATGATGGCTTGTGCGAACAGCGACAATTCGACATGACTAGTACTCCCTTGTGATGTTGAAGCCGATGACCAGCTGATTCCACGGCCGATCGGTGTTGGTCAGGTAGCCATCGGCAGTGATGTACTGGGTGTTTCCGCATACCAAGGCAAAGGTGTGGCGGTTGGTGAAGTACTTCACGCCCGCCGAGAAGGCCGGGTTTTTCGAGCAGTAGCCCGCGACGCAAGAAACCAGCTCGGCGTCCAGCGAGACCGGGGCGGCGAGGCGCGCCTCGACCCCGATGGCGCCAGCGGTGGACCACTTCTTGTCCTGGTTGTACTTGCTGGCGTTGGTCGAGCTCGAGTGGTAGAGGGCGCCCGCCGAAATGAGCACGCGATTGAAAAGCAAGCGCGTCGCCAAAAGCTGGCCAAAGAAGCCGTGGGCGTCCTCGGCGTCGGGCTGGGAGAACCAGGTCACGCCCGCGCGCCCCGCCAGGTCGATCCCCATGTCTTGCTGGTGGAGAGCTAGGTAGCGCGCATCGAATTCGTAGGTGTCCGTAGCAAAGGACGAGCCCGCGCGATACACGCCAACATCGAGGTTGTCGATCACGCCGTAACGCAGACCCAGGCCTACCTGCATGGGACCATCAAAGCCTAGGAAGTTGTTCCACATATCAGCGAACGGCTGCTTGCTGTTCTTGTTGTAGATGGCTACCCCCGATCGGTGGTCGATCACGAAGTCGAAGCCACCCTTGCGCACCACGCGCGCTGTTGGCAGGGCCAGAATTCGAATCGGTTCGGGGTATCCCTGGCCATACCAGCCGGCGGCAGGATCCTGCGTTTCGTTCAGATCCACGACCTCGTTCAAGACCTCGATGTCATCCTCCGAGGGCTTGGCCACGAGCGCTGGCGCCGGAGTCGCTGCGGGTGCCGGAGCCGTCGCCGGTGCCGTCGCCGCCGCGGGTGCTTCGACTTCGCCGGACTTGGGTGCGATCGCAGGTGCCTCGGCTGGTGCAGCAACCGAGGGGGCTGCCGTAGCCGCCGGTGTCTTTTCGGTGGAGCCCTCGGTCGAGGGCTGCGCGCCAAGGGTCAGGGATAGAACGATGAGTGCGATGTTTGTCATTTTTCGACCTGGTTGACCTAGTTGTTGGGAGAGCCCGCGTTGACCCAGTCCTGCAAGCTCTTCAAATCGGCGGCGGAGAGTGACCCGCTGGGGGGCATGCTTCCCTCTTGGATCGCGCTGATGGACGCGGCGGCGTTGGACTTCACGCCGGCATAGGTGTCGAGCTCGACACCCCACGGATTTCCGGCGGAGTGACAACTGGAGGAGGTGGCACAGCTTGCGGCCATGATAGGGGCAATGGTCTTGGAATAGCTGACCGTCGCGGTCGTGCTTCCGCCCGCTCCACCGCTTCCGCCCGTGGTACCTCCGGCACCCGCCCCACCGTCGATGGCCACGCCCGCTTCGGATTCGCCACTGTCAATGCCGCCAGCGTCGATGGTGCCGCCCTCGCCGGCGGCTCCACCCTCGCCGGTGACTCCGCCGGCCGACGCCCCTCCAGTCGAAACCGGGGCGTTTCCCTTGGGGTTAATCTTGTCGCCGCACGCGAACAGGGAGAAGGCGACGAATGAACCAACAGCGACGAGGTATCCAAAACGAAACATGAACGCTCCTTTTTCTGCGGCCGATGCCCGGAAGACGGCGCCTAGTTTCCACAATGAAGGCGTTGGATGCAAGCGGATGATGCGGAAGTTTATCGCCTACCGAGCGACGGACTCTAGTCCAGGGGCTCGGTTCGCACCATAACGCGGCCAAGATTCGGCACCTGGCTGCGAAGGGCCCGTTCGATCTTCTCCGTGAAGTCGTGGGCATCCTTGATCGAGGTTGCCCCGGGCAAGGCGCAACTGAAAGAAAGGGCGAATTCAGACCCCGAACGCCTTATTTCGATGGTCTGATGCGCGATGCCTCGTGCGGAGAAGCTCGGGAATGCAAGCCAGGGCTCGGCGAAGCTGCGCGGCTTCCTCGGGCGTGGCCAGGGTCGTGGCGCGCGCCCCGCCCGCTGGCTCGACGTGGGTGACGACCCGCGCCAGTCGAGGGGTCGTCTTGCGCAGCTCTTCCTCAATCTCGATCGCCCGGCGATGGGCCTGCGACAAGGGCAACTCGGCGCGCATCTCCAGGTGCATTTCCAGGACGAGCTGGGCATCCTCCTCGTAGACAAGAAGGTTGTGGGCGGCGGCGTCGTGCGAAGCGGCGATACGACGGGCGGAGCTCAGCAAATCCTCGCCCGACCCTTCGGCGGGCTCAACGTGCACGACGATATCGGCTTTGGGTAGCTCGCGCTTGATAGCCGCCTCGGCGCCGCAAGCAATCTCGTGGCTGCGCTGCAAGGACTCGGCCCGGTCGACCACCAAGGTCAGGTCGACGAAGACCTCGGGGCCGCTGCGCCGCACGCGCACCTGCCTGACCTCGCGCGCGCCGGCAACCTGGGCCAGGCCGGCGATACGCGTCGCCAGGTCCGAGGGCACGGTGTCGAGGAGGTCGTTGACGGACTTCTTGCCGAGCTTTGCGCTCACCAGCGCCACGACCAAGGCCACACCGAGGGCGGCCACCGCGTCGGCCTTGGCCAGCCATGGAATCTCGAACGCGTGCGCCACCAGGACGCCGCCGAGCCCCAGCAGAACCACCAGGGACGACCAGATATCGGTCGCGAAGTGCAGGGCGTCCGCCTCCAGGGCTTGGCTGTCGTGCTTCTTGGCCACGCGAAGGAGCGCCCGCGAGCGTGAATAGTCCACGGCGATGGAGAGCACGACCACCAGGAAGGACCACAGGTTGGCGTCCACATGGACCTGGGGGCGAAAAAAGAGGCGTTCGATCGCCTCTTTGACGATCCAGGCACTGGTCGCGAGCAGCAACAGGGTTTCGAACAGGGCGGACAAGTTCTCGATCTTGCCGTGACCGTAGGCATGCTCGTTGTCCGCGGGACGGCTGCTGGCCCGCACCGCCCACAAGGTCACGAGAGCGGCCATCAAGTCGAGCCCCGAGTGGAGCGCCTCGGCGAGGATGCCAAGGCTTCCCGTCCAGAACCCCACGACCACTTTTGTCCCGGTCAGGACCAGCGCGGCCAACACCGAAACAAGAGCCACTCGGTTCTTTTCGGCTCCGGCGACGCCGCGATCGGCGAAATGGTCGTGCGAACGATGATTCTGGTCGAGCATCGAGAGTCCGGGGCGACTATACCGCACAGAGCCGACCGTCCTGGTGGCGTTTTGCGGGTCGAAATTGGTTGCGCGCTGGGCGCGATGGATATACTGACCTCGGTGCGGGGCAGCGGCGGGTTACGGGTCCACATTGTCACGATTCTGTAAGAACACAGGACCGCGCAGCAGGTTACCGAGTGGCTTATGCGAAATCCCTTCTCGCTACCATCCATTCTTCCCAAGCGTCTGGTACAGCCGGGCCGGGCCGCCGTGGCGGCGGGGATCGCCGCGCGCCTGATCGAGGCTTCCGCGGCGGACAGCGAGGGCCTCTTTGCGACGCACGCCACATCCGCGAGCGGGCTTTCCGCCGAGGAGGCGGAACAGCGGCTGGAGCAGCACGGCCAGAACGCGGTTGCACAAGAGGAAGGCCACAGCTGGCGCGACCTGCTCTTCATGGCGGTGCTCAACCCGCTGGTCATCCTGCTGTCCCTGCTCGCCATTCTCTCGGCGGCCACGGGCGATCTGCGCGCCGCCATCGTCATGTTGCTGATGGTCGTCTTGGGCGTGGCCTTGCGGTTCGTCCAGGAGGCGCGGGCGGATACCGCGGCGGCGAAGCTCAAGGCCATGATTCGGGTCACCGCGACCGTGGTCCGCGACGGCGAGGCGCGAGAGATCGCACTGGCCGAGCTGGTCCCGGGCGACATCGTCAAGCTGGCGGCGGGCGACATGATCCCGGCCGACGTGCGCCTGCTCTCTTGCAAGGACTTGTTCATTATCCAGGCCAGCCTGACCGGCGAGTCCATGCCGGTGGAGAAGTTCGACGCCAGGGAAGCCACCGCTGCCGGCTCGCCGCTGGAGCTCAAGAACATCTGCTTCCTCGGCACCAGCGTCGAAAGCGGAACTGCGACCGCGGTGGTGGTCGGCACCGGCGCCAACACCTACCTCGGCAGCATCGCCAAGGCCATTTCCGGCCAACGCGTCCAGACCAGCTTCGACAAGGGCGTCAGCCGTTTCACTTGGCTGATGATCCGGTTCATGGTCGTGATGGTCCCGCTGGTGTTCCTCATCAACGGGTTCTCGCGGCACAACTGGCACGAGGCCTTCTTTTTCGCGCTGGCCGTGGCCGTGGGCATGACGCCCGAGATGCTGCCCATGATCGTGACGGTGTGTCTGTCCAAGGGCGCCATCGCGATGGCGAAGAAGAAGGTCATCGTCAAGCGTCTCAACTCCATCCAGAACCTGGGTGCCATGGACGTCCTGTGCACGGACAAGACCGGCACCCTGACCATGGACCGGGTGGTGCTGGAAAAGCACTGCGACGTCCAACTCGACGAGGACGACGACGTCCTCATGCTGGCCTATCTCAACAGCCACTTTCAGACCGGCCTCAAGAACGTCCTCGACCGCGCTGTGCTGGCCCACAAGGAAGAGATCCATGACCAGTTCAGGGTCCCTGGCCACCACAAGGTCGACGAGATCCCGTTCGATTTCGGCCGGCGCCTCATGTCGGTGATCGTCGAGACGCCCGAGGGCAAGACCCGCCTCATCTGCAAGGGCGCGCCGGAAGAAGTCTTCAAGCGTTGCTCGGATTTCGAGTACGACGGCGAAATCCTGCCCATGGAAACCGTCCTTATCGAAGATCTGCGCGAAGAGTACCGGCGCCTATCCGCCGATGGCTTTCGCGTGTTGGCCATCGCCTATCGCGATTTGGACCGCAAATTGGCCTACGCGAAATCGGATGAATGCGACCTGGTTTTGCGCGGCTACATCGCCTTTTTCGACCCACCCAAGGACACCACGACGCCGGCCATCGCAGCCCTGCGCGAGCACGGCGTGACGGTCAAGGTCCTCACCGGCGACAACGAGCTGGTCAGCAAGAAGATCTGCCACGAGGTCGGTATTCCGACCGAGCACGTGCTCTTGGGCAATCAGATCGAGGGCATGTCCGACGCCGATCTGGCCAGCGTGGTCGAACGCACCACCCTGTTCGCGCGCCTGGCACCTGCCCACAAGCACCGCATCATCCTGGCCTTGCAAAGCAAGGGGCACGTGGTGGGCTTCCTGGGCGATGGTATCAACGACGCCCCGGGCCTGCGCGCCGCCGACGTCGGCATCTCCGTCGATTCGGCCGTCGACATCGCCAAGGAATCCGCCGACCTCGTGCTCATGGAAAAGAGCCTGCTCGTGCTCGGCGACGGCGTGCTGGAAGGTCGCAAGGTCTTCACCAACATCCTCAAGTATATCCGCATGGGCGCCAGCTCCAGCTTCGGTAACATGCTTTCGGTCGTGGGCGCGAGCGCCTTTTTGCCCTTCGTGCCCATGGCGCCCATCCAAATCCTGACCAACAACCTGCTTTACGACTTCTCGCAGGTGCCGATTCCCGCCGACAACGTCGATCCCGAGCAGACCACGCGTCCGCGGCCTTGGTCGATGAACGATATCACCAGGTTCATTCTGCTCATCGGGCCGTGCAGCTCGGTGTTCGACTACACCACCTACCTGCTGATGTACTTCGTGTTCGGGGCCAACAATCCGGCGCACGCGTCGCTGTTTCAGACCGGGTGGTTCGTCGAGTCCTTGATCACGCAGACCCTCATCATCCACGTCATCCGCACCAACAAGCTGCCGCTCGTGCAGAGCCGCGCCAGTTGGCCCATGAGCCTGACCACGCTGCTCGTGATGGCCGCTGGCCTTTACTTGCCGTTCTCGCCCATCGCCGGGGCGCTGGGTTTCACGCCTCTGCCGGGGTTCTATTGGCCGTTCCTCTTCGTCACCGTCATCTGCTACGTGGCGCTGACCCAGGCGGTAAAGACCTGGCTGCTCAAGAAGGCCTGGACCTGACGCTCGGCTGTGTCAGGTGAGGCTGCTGATTCCCAGCGTGCCTGCCGCGTTGCAAACGACCTGCAAGCGATCGCCCCGGTGAAGGCGGCCTGCGACGATCTCGCTGGCCAAAGGTCCCTCCACCAGCCGCTCGAAGGCGCGTCGAAGCGGACGTGCGCCGAGGCTGCGGTCGGTTTCCAGGCGCAACGCCTCGGCGATCACGCTGTCGTCGATGGCGAAGCTGATGCCGCGCTCGGCCTGCAGACGCTGGCTCGAATCGCGGGCGATGCGCGCCACGACGGCGGCCAGCTCGCCATCGGAAAGCGGGGCATAGCACAGCACTTCATCGATACGATTCCACAGCTCGGGGGGCAACCGGCTGCGGGCCAAGGCCAGGATGGTATTGGCCGCGGGGGTGCGGGTGCGGCGGTAGCACTCGCTGCCGAGGTTGGAGGTCATGACCACCGCCGCGGAGGAAAAGTCGACCGTGCGCCCGCGCCCGTCGGTCAGCCTGCCGTCCTCGAGGATCTGCAGCAGCAAGAGCAGGACTTCCCGATTGGCCTTCTCCAGCTCGTCGAGCAATACCACGGCGGCCGGACGCCGCCGGATGGCCTCGGTCAGCTGGCCGCCGTCCTCGTGGGCGACGTAGCCGGGGGGCGAGCCGATGAGGCGAGCGATGGAATGGGCTTCGCTGTACTCGGAAAGGTCGATGCGCACCAGGGCCGATTCGCCGTCGAAGAGTGCGTCGGCAATCGCACGCGCCGTTTCGGTCTTGCCCACGCCGGTTGGTCCCAGCAGGAGCAAGGACGCCAGCGGCTTGCGGCCGCGAAAGCCGGCGTAGCTTCGGCGCAAGACCGAGGCGATCTTGGTCCGCGCCTCGGCGTGACCCACCACGCGGTCGGCGAGGCGCTCTTCCAGCGTGCGGAAGCGGTCGTCGTCATCGCGCAGAAGTTGGCTGGCGGGCACGCCCGAGGCGTCAGCCACCACGGCGGCGATGGCGCGTGCCGAAACCTCGGACTCGGACATGCGCTGGGTGCGAGCCAGCGCGACCTCGGCGATGGCAAGGGCTCGCCCCGGTTGCGCACGCTCGCAAGGATAGCGAGGGGAAAGGCGCAGCAGGGCCAGCGCCACATCGGGGGCGAATGCGACGCCACTTTCGCCCGCCAACGCATCCAGGCCGGTTTCGATCATCTCGCGCAGCATGGTGGGATCAGGGGCGGCGAGCACGACCGTTTCCAACGCATGGCCAAGATCGGGGCTGCCGAGCTCGATGCGGCGCAGGTCGGCGGGCGTCAGACAAAGAAGCCAGCGCCTGCCCGCGGCCGCGCACGCGAGCAGCTGCAACACACCGTCGCCGCCTTCGGGGCCAAGCCAGGACGCGCCTTCCAGGACGACGGGCACCGTGCCCGGAGCGCGACGATGAAGGCCTTGCAAGAGAGCCCCCGCCGAGGATGGCGCCCCAAGGTCGCCGGAGGGAAAGACGGGTGGCTGGAGGCTGGAGGCCGCCAGGGCGGCGAGAAGAGCCGAGCGCCCCGACCCGGGGTCGCCCACGATGGCGATCACGCGCGCGGTCTTCGCCTGCAGAAGGTCGAGCAGCCGGCCCAGCTCACGCTCGCGGTAGAGAACCGGGATGCGCGGGGGATCGAGTGGCAGGAGATCCCATTGCGCGGCTGAATCGGGGCTCGCGGTCTGCAGAGTCTGACCGACTGGTCGCGCATCCGCAATCGGCACCACGTCGGGCGCGTGTGTCGAGGCTTGACCCGGTGAAGTCTCCTCCGGTTCGCGTACCAGTCTGCGCTCGTGCAGGCCGCCCGGCCCGGTGAGCATGCGCATGACCACGCCGCGCAATTTGGCGGGGTCGACACCGGCCAAGCGCAAGGTCTCGGCCGCGGCACCCTCTCCGCGCAGTAGGGCGAGCAGCAAATGGAGCGAAGTCGTTTGCTTCGCCGCAAGCCCGAGGGCGATCTCCTGACTGGCCTCCGCGATGGCCACCGGATCCACACCGTGGTCGGGACGGACCTTGGCGGACAAGAGCACAATCGCTGTCGGGGTGACGCCACGCTCGGCAAGAAGGCGGGCCGCCGCGCCACCCGCTTGAAGCATGCCGAGTAGGACATCGACGCTTGTGAAACCACGTCCAGCCATCTCGGCCAGTCTTTGCGCTTCGCCGACCGCCGCCTGGAAATCGGCGCTGACAGGGCGAACCGATCCATCCGCAAACGCGGCCGACGGTGCGTCCTTGGCCTTCAAAGCGCGCGACATCAAAGAACAAGCTAGCAGGGCAGGGCCAGCCGTCAAAAAAGCCCTGTTCTTCCTGCCCAAAAAGCGGCTAGATTTGTTCTCCCAACAACCAATCACACGAGGATATCGATGTTGAAGTTCAATCGTGTTACGGCGGTCGTCCTTGGAACGATGCTTGTCTCTTCGGTAGCGCTGGCGGCAAAACCGGAGGATGTCTTCAAGGGGAGGATCATCATCACTGAAAACCGTTTGCCGACGCATTTCTCTTCCGAGGGCGCGTTCGTCCAGGCCATCCACCGTGCCTCGATCGACAAGGTCTGGCCCACGGAGGAGAAGGGCAACGACGTCGCGGTATGGAAATTCGAGTACATCGCGTTTTTCGCGCGGCCGCTCAACGACAACGAAATCACGGTCAAGTTCTGGGAGGTCGGCGGCGGTTCGCAGAAGTACGTGGCCGGCGACGAGCAGTATACGCGCGAGCGCGGAAGCCGCATCTTCTCGGCCAGCATCACCGTGGCGAAGCCGGAATTCGACACCAACAAACAGTACCTCATGACCATCGAGTCCGGCACACGGGTGCTGGCGCAGACCAAATTCTGGCTGCGTGGAAAAGGCCCGAAGTACACCGGCAAGGTCGAATTCAGCGACGAAGAAGCCAAGCAGAAGTAGAGAACGAGGCTGAGACGGCTGCCATCCGCCTCGCCAGCGGGGGGTCAAGCCCTGACCGACACCCGTCGATGCGTCGATGACAAGAAAACTGTGTGTCCGGTCCAGTTGCGATGTACGATCGACAGTGCCTGGACACAGAAGTCCGGATCGGAAAAAGGAACACGTGGAAACCCCCAAACGAACCCTGACGGCTGCCTTCTTGGGCATGCTTTCGCTGGTCGGATGCAAAGGCGGAGATGGCCAAGAGTGGACCAGCCGACTCAACGAAGCCAACGACAAAGTCGTGGCGTGCAAGAAGGACCTGAGCGACCTCAAGGCCCAGAACGCCGAGCTCAAGCAGAAGCTCGCGCAAGCCATGGCCAACCCGGCGCGGGTGCAACTCACGGATCCGGATGTCCTCAATCTCATCGCCGAAATCAAAGGGAGGCAAGGCGGTGCCGATGGCGACATCGTGCTGGGCAAAGGGGATCTCAATCCCAAGGACGCCAGCCGCGTGGTCAGGCAAGGCGCGCAGGCGTTGCAGAAGTGCTACGAGCGCGCGCTCAAGAAGAATTCGGCGTTGCAGATGCAGTCCGGCCTCGGCGTGATGCTCGAGATTACGGTGAAGCCCACGGGAATCGTCCAGACGATGAACCTGTCTCCTCACGTAGACAACGAGATGACCGAATGTGTTCGCACCACCGTGGCGCGGTGGAAGTTCCCGCCTTTTGCCGGCGAATCCGTGGTGGTTACTCAGAAGCTCACGCTCACGCCGAAGACCTAGCGGGCGTCTGCAGAGCCGAGCCATCGTACCTGGGGCTATCGGGTCGGCACGCATTCGTACCCGTACCCATGCCCTCGCGTCTTCGGCGACAGAGACGTGCTCGTCTAGTTCTAGTTCGCGTGATCGTGGCGAAGCTGTGCGGTCGATCGATCGGTGCACACCGGACCGACGCCACGAATCTCCTGGCACAGCTTCACGTAGCGTGCTTCGACCGGCCGATCGGCGGTGCGCGGGCGTTTTCCGGGATCGATGACCGTCAAGCGCATCGACGTCAGCAGGGTGGTGTCCATGTTCATGACCCGCGAAAGTGCGTAATACAGAACTGCGATGCGATGGGGATAGTGACGAGCCGGCCCTCGATCGATGTAGCGTGGACCGTGGTTGTAGTGGGCCCAATACGCGTGCGTCTTGTGCGTACACGGCACGTGCTTCAGCTTGGTTCGCAGCACGCCGTGGCTGTCGCGCACTCGTATCGTTACGTCGGTGATGCCGCCGCCGTCGCGCCAGTGCGCGAGCTCGCGCGCGCCGATGTCGATATTGGTCACCGGATCCATCATTTCTGACCAGGCCATCCCGCGCACGTTTCCATTCGTGCAGTGGCCGTGCTTGTCGACGATGCAGCGGATGCCCATGAGCCCGCCGTCTTTCGCGTACAAGCGGCCCGACTTCAGGGTCATGCGAAAGGCTTTCTCGTTCATGTCGCTCTCATTGATCATCACGGCGAGAATCAGCGACGGAGAAAGCGCGTACCGCTTCGATGAATCGAGAACCGCGTTCGCGATCTGCTTGCAGTACTCCGGCTTCCACGCGGGCGTCCGCCAGCGCACGCGATCTTTCACTTCGCAGATCGTGGTCGCGAGGCAAGACGCGCTGGGGCTGTCGCTTGCCGAAGCGGTCGTAGCCGTGGCGCCAGTCTTGCTTTCCACTGCGGCGCCCGGTTCCGCGTCATGGGACGGGATGGCGAGCGGAATCGCCATCAGGCCAGCGAATGCGGCGATGGCATGGGTAACCGAAGTCTGACCGAAGGCTTGAAGCACTCAGAATCCTTGAAGAACCAGGTATCAATGGCTGCGTCGGCGTGGCCGCCTGTATCTCTACACCGGTCCGCCAACGGCGAAGCCCGGAGGGGAATTGATTCGGTCGAAAATTATCTTTACTTTGCCATCGGCGTTCAGTCAACCACAAAAATTTTTCCGCATGGCATGGAGAGATCGATTCTCATAAGGTCATTCGCCTAGCGACAGTCGATCATGAGCAGAATCCATGAAGAGAATCGTCGATGTATTTGTCCCCCTCGACGCCAGCGATGAGTCTCTCGCGGCGCTGATTTCGCGTACGCTCGGAGTTCCGCGCGAACAATTGCACGACGTGCGCGTGCTTCGTCGATCGCTCGATGCACGCAAGGCCCATGCACTTGGCCATCGTCTTCGCGTGGAAATTCTAGACGAGGATGAACGTGCATCGAATCGCGCGCCGGTACCCGCATTGCCTCGGTGGCCCGCCTCGGTACCGCGACCCAACATCGTCGTCGTGGGCTCGGGCCCCGCAGGCACGTGGGCCTCGCTTCGCCTTGCCGAGGCCGGTCTTCCTTCGACGATTCTCGAACGCGGCAAACCCGTACAACCGCGACGTCATGATCTCGCAGGCGTGCAGCGCGGTCGACTCGATACCAACTCGAACTATTGCTTCGGCGAGGGCGGCGCCGGCACCTACTCGGATGGAAAGCTCTACACGCGCACCAAGGATCGCCACGCGGTGGATCGCGTTCTCGACGATCTGGTTCGTTTCGGTGCGAATCCCGACATCGCCGTGGAATCGCGCCCGCACGTGGGATCGAACAAATTGCCGAAGGTGCTCTCGGCGCTGCGGGAATTTCTCGAAAGCCGAGGCGTGCATTACAGGTTCTCATCCACCTTGGTCGATGTCGCCACCTCCGAGGGAAAGATCCACGCCGTGCGCACCAGCGATGGTGATGAGCTGGCCGCGGACATCATCGTTCTTGCTTGCGGGCATTCGGCGCGCGACGTGTATCGCTGGGCAGCCGGCGCCGGCATCGCGCTCGAGCGCAAAGGCAGTGCGGTCGGCGTGCGGCTCGAACATCCCCAGGCCGTGATCAATCGCCTCCAATACGGCAGAGCCGCAGACGACGAGCGCTTGCCGCCTGCGTTCTACGAAGTCAGCGCCAACGGCGTAGATCGGGGAGTCTACAGCTTCTGCATGTGTCCCGGTGGGTTCATCGTGCCGGCGGCCACCGAGGCCGACGGCGTGGTGGTCAATGGGATGAGTCTTTCGCGTCGGGATTCGCCCTACGCCAACGCGGCCATCGTCGTTTCGTTGCAACCGAAGGACTACGGCCAGGCGTCGCTCGGGCCGCTCGCGGGTATCGAATTCCAGCGCCGGATCGAACGCACAGCCTTTGTCGCGGGTGGCGGCGCTTTCCGGGCACCGGCGCAGCGCCTCACCGACTTTCTCGCGCGCAGATCGAGCTCGTCGTTGCCAGCGTCGAGCTACCACCCTGGCGCGGTGGCTGGCCGCATGGATGAGATCTTTCCCGCTTTCGTGACGGAGTCGCTACGCGCAGGATTGGAAGGCATGACGCGACGGCTGCGCGGATTTCTGCACGACGAAGCCGTGCTGGTGGCCGCGGAGACGCGAACCAGCGCCCCGGTTCGGATCGTGCGCGACCCCGTCACGCTTCAGTCGCCGACCTTGTCCGGGCTCTACCCCGCGGGCGAAGGGGCGGGCTACGCCGGAGGTATCGTCAGCGCCGCCATCGACGGCACGCGGGTGGCGCAAGCAATCCTGTCACGCGCGAGGTAAAGCAGAGCTACGGTCGAAACGGATCGTCCTTGATGTCGGGAGAGGGCGTGCCTTCCTCTGGGTCTGCCCCTGCATCGTCTCCCTCTTCCATTGCTTCCATCTCCGCGCCGGCGGGCAGGATCGAACCGTCGAGGTAGCGCAGGAACATGTCGAGGAACGAGGCCTCCTTCGTGGACAGACCGTCGAACATCGCTCCGATCTGATAGGCGCCAGCGATGGCCGTGCACCACACCACCCGCGCCCGCAAGGGGAGGGGTTCGGATGACGAGCTCGGCCCCAGCAAAAGCACGAGCTCGATGCCCAGGCTCGCGCCGAATCCCAAGTCCTCGCCTGTGACCAGGCAGATGCCCGAACGGGACAGGTCTCGCGTTCGAGCGACCAGCTTTCGGCCATTCACGGTGGTGACGTTGGCCTGAACATCGACGGTGAAGCGCGGGTGGCGGCGGAGATTCTCGCTGGGGTCGTGCATCGATTCTACTATCTTGCTCCTATTTTGCTCCTACTTGCCGGACACGCAGGTGGCGAAGGCTCCGCCTGACATCGCATCGAGCTCGGCCTCGACCTCGGTCGCGCGCAGGTGATGGCGGAGGTTATCGCCGTGGCCATCGGACATGTCGAGGACCAGGCCCCGTCGCTCGAAGTAGAGCCGGTTCATGGTCGTCTCGATATCCCTTCTCAGCTCGGCCATGTGCATTGCTTGGTTCTGCGCCGCAAGCTCCTCGGATGAGAACACCAGTTTGCCCAGGTCCCAGGTGGCTCGCGCCTCATATCGTATGTCATTTACGGTGTCGATCCCAAGCGGGGAAGTGAGCGCGGTCGAGGAGCTGTTGACATCGATAGACTCGCTGCGCCCAAAGCGCCTCGAAACCAGCACGCGAAGCTCGGGCAACCATGCGGCGTGGCCTGCACGCGTCACGTAGGAACGCGCCCGTTCGGGTTCCGACATGACCAGCTCTACGGCTTTGCGCCTGGCCACCGCCAGACAGCCCTCGTCGGGATCGCGCAGGTCGACGACGCGCTCTGCTCGACGTGGGCGAGGGGGCGGCTCGTCGGGCTCGGACTCGGCGGCCTCGGGTAGCGCCGCGGGCAAGATAGAAACGGATCGGGTGCCCAAGGGGAAGGCCGCAAAGGCCAGCGCCTCCAATTGATGACTGCCCGGGGCGAACGTCGCGGCCGCGCGCACCGACACCCTGGGCATCGGCATCCAAGAAAGCCACGAGGATGGACGCGCCCCGGAGCCATGCCGCACGCGCGCCCGCTGGCCGCCTGGTCGCTTTGCTGGCGAAGGCACGACGGTATCAACGGACGTATAGAGACCCTCAGGCGTGGCCAGCCACAAATGGTGGGCGGAGGCCGCCACATCGATTGGTGCCATGCCCGCCGGTATCGCGATGGCCTCCCAATGACGGCCTTGGTCCGTCGAAGCCAGAAGCTTGGAGCCCAGCACCAACCATGGCATGGCCGGCCCTTCGGGGCAAAGCAGCCGTTGCGCCTGGATCCCCTGGGCACGTGTTTCCGGCCTGCCGTCGGGAGGAAACACCAATACGGAATCGGCCATCAGGACGACCAGGGTTTCACCGCAAAAGGAAAGGTCGGCGACGGCGTTCGCTCGGGCCAGGTTGCGCGGGCTGGCCGAATCGATGGACCACCAGACCCCCGACGAGGTGACCCAAGCCAATCGCCGCCCCCCTTCGGACAAGGCGACCTTGCTCACCGGCGAGGAAAGTTGGATGAAACGGCTTGGACTGGCCGGCGTCGCAAGCAGCGCGAGGTTGCTTCCGCGTGATGCAAGCAGGCTGTCGCCCGCGGCAGCCATCGGAGCACCCAATCCCTCGCGTCCCGATTCGCGCACGGGTCTGCCGTCCGTGCCCACATGAAAGAGCCCAAGCGTGCTGGCAAGCCAGATCTTGCTGGCGCTCGCCGCCAGGGCCGGCGGCGGCGCGGAATGCTCGGGTGTTTGCGCAGCGGAGCCGGGCGGGCGCCGTTGCGCGAGTCTCTGTTCGTCGTAGAGCAATTCGTCGGCGAAGTCGGTTTCGCGATCGATCTCCGCGATATCGAGCAGATCCAGCATGTGCTCAACTTCTTCCTTGCCGGAGCGCGTGCCGGCGCGCCCGTCGTGGGGCTCAGGCCCGGCCATGCGGCCGAGCAGGCTGCCATCCTCGTGCAGAATGAACACCGTACCCTTGCGCACCACGGCGACGTGCTCGCCGGTGGCGACCACGCGCTCGATCGGACCAGGCAGCACCGGAATGAAGTCCGCTCGGGCCGAGAAGGGGAGACTGAGAAGACAGAAGGTTGCGGTAATGAATGAACGCATGCTCCGATCCAGAGCAACCCGCGTGCCTGCGCAAGCCCGCAGTTTCGCGACGGAAATGGCCGCGCCCCAGACGATCCGGCCGGATTACGGACGCTCGTCCAGCCAGCGGCCGGCGAACCATCAGGTGGTCGCGCAGGTGGTCGCGACCAGTTGATCCGGCAGGCCCGGCGGGACAGCTATTTGCACGGCGGAAAGGGATTCGTTCCGAGAACCAGTGCGGCGGTCGTCGCGGCAATTTCCCAGCGGAAGACTTCGGCGCCCATCTCGTAGCGATCGCGCACGACGATCTGGATGTAGGGCTGCCCTGCCAGGTGCAAGGCCTCCATCTGCTGGGAGGGAATGGCGGGGGAATCGTCGTCGGCCTGCAGATGCACGAAGATCCGATCCGGCGGATAGCTCGGCAGCAAGGGCTCGCCCCACGTGGTGAGCACGCGGTTGGCATTCCTGCCCGTCGCCAGCGAAAGCACCCGAGCGATCCACGGTGCGAGCGGGCGCAGGGACTTCGAGGGCAGCAGGGTCAACTTGTTTCGGCCGTGCTTGGCCAAGGAGCCTATGAGAACACCCAGGCTGGCCCCGGGGTTGTCTTCAAGGCGGTCGCCGCGACAGGATTCGATCATGGCCCTGGTTCGCGTCAGCAAACGCACGGGATCGAGCCCGAGCAGGACAGCCGGTACCAAGCCCTCGAACCCAAGTACGGCGAATGTTCCCCCGATTCCGTGAACGCCATGGAAGGCCCTGCGATAGTGGTGCGTCTCGGCGATCTGCGACAGCCGCGACTGGGCGCTGGATGTGATGGCGGCGAAATGGCCGCCGGCCCGCTTGACGTCGCCGGCACAGATGTCGAGCATGGTCGACCACAGTCGCTCCTCCCGGCCCTCGAAGGCCTTGCCCACGCCTGGTCCGTCGATCGCGACGATCAGCGCCGCATCGAGAAGGATGGACTCTTCCAGTACGGCCAGCGCCGCAGGCTCGGTGGCATCCAGCACGTGCAGGCGCAAGGCGCCCGAGCTTGCCCCCCAAAATCGGGCGACCTCGGCGGCGGGTGAAGCTTCCGCATTCTCGACCATCAGGATGAGATCGCGGAAGCGCGCTTGTCGGATCTCCGAGGCGAAGTTGGTCAGCTCGGGCAATCTTTCCGTCATCTCGGCTGGCAACGATACCCAAGCAAGCGCGGCCTTGATGGCAGGGTGCTCCTTGGGGTCGGCCGAAAACAGCGCCGGATCCTGCTGGAAGATGCGTCCCGGCACGCCAAGAGACGCCAGCGCCAGGCGTTCGCCCTCGGTCATGAACGCAACCGCGGACGCGGTTTCGATGGCCGCCACCTTGGCGATACGGCGGGCGTGACGTCCACCCGCGAAGCCGGTGCTCAGCCATGTGTCCACGATGTCGTAGGCCTCGCTCTCGGCGAGGAACCTGCCCCCCAGGCAGAGCACGTTGGCGTCGTTGTCGAAACGCGACAGCCGAGCCGCCTCCACGGTGGCGGGCACGACGGCGCGAATGCCCCGCACCTTGCCCGCGGCGGTGGCCATGCCCTGACCCGTGGCACAGACTAGAATCCCGAGAGATCCTGGGGTGCCGCGCACGGCATTGGCAACCGAGTACGCAAACTCGGGGTAGTCGCACGCAGCCTCCGAATCGGTTCCCAGGTCTACGATATCGCGCTCTTGCGAGCGCAGGCGCTCGAGCAAACTCTTGCGGAGACTGAAGCCCGCATGATCGCTCCCCACGTAGACTCTCACGGCGTCCTTCTCTCCCTCCCGCTGCCAGCATGAAGATAGCCACCTGGAACGTCAACTCCATTCGCAAGCGTCTCGATCTCCTTATTCCATGGCTCGCCGAGCATTGTCCCGATGTCCTGTGCATGCAAGAAACCAAGGTGGAGGACGAAGCATTCCCGAGAACGGGGATCGAGGCCGCCGGACACCACGTTCTCTGCCACGGGCGGGAAGCCTACAACGGCGTAGCGCTTCTGACGCTCGATCCGACCCGCGACCCGGTTCGAGAGTTCGGGGACGCAGTGCAAGATCCGCAGGCGCGTTTTCTTGTGGCAGACGTGGGTCATGTCAGGATCGCCTCGGTGGATGTGCCCAATCGCCTGTCACTTGAAAGAATCCGTCGGACCGCGCACCTGTCATCGCAGAATTAATGTAATACTTTAAGTCTAGGCCCAAGACTAGAACCAGTGCCGAAAGCTGTAGGCCAGGCGTTGGAGAATGCGCGAGAGCAGCGAGCGCCTGCGAAAGGCATCCCAGTGAATTTCCTGGCTCGCGGCCATGTCGGCCTTCAGCATGGCCGCAACCTGGGCGTTGTGCTCGCGGTCAAGTGCGTTCACCACTAGCTCGAGGTTGTAGACCAGCGAGCGGTGGTCGATGTTGTAGCTGCCGAGCGAGACGAAGCCATCGTCCACCAGCAGGGCCTTGGTGTGCACCATGGGATGGTGCTCGAAGATGCGCACCCCGGCCGGCAGGAGACGGCTGAAGGTCGCCCGTGACGCGAGATCCACGGATTGGGTGTCGCTGTGCTTCGGCACCAGGATGCGCACGTCGATGCCCCGTTTGGCGGCGTGGGCCAGACTGCGCAGGAACCCAAGGTCGGGCACGAAGTAGGGGCTGGCGAGGTAGACCCGGCTCAAGCTGGCCCGAATCGCGTGCAGGGCCGCCCGCCGGATAGCGAAGCGATCGACGATCTCGCGGTTGGCGATGACCGCAAGGGGCACTTGGCCGGCCGGGGCTGGGCGGGCAAGTCGCCTCACGCGCAAACGCAGGCGACGTTTGGCGCGCCAATTCCAGGTGCGCAGGAAAACCGCTTCGATGGTCACTACGGCGGGGCCGTGCACTTCGACCGCGGCGTCGTGCCATCCGCCTCCTCCCTCCTCCTTGGACAACCACATGTCCGAGATGTTGATGCCCCCGGCGAACGCCACGGCTCCATCGCAGACCAGGGTCTTGCGATGGTTGCGCCGGATGAGGGTCCAGAAATGGGGGCGCCAGAAGCGGTAGGGATGATAGGGCACGGCCAACACGCCGGCCTCGCGCATGGCCTCGAAAAAGGCAGGCGCAGCGTGGCGGCAGCCGACGGAATCGTAGAGAAGGCGAACCTCGACCCCGCGTCGTGCGGCTTGTGAAAGGGCATCCGCGAAGCGCCGGCCGATTCTGTCGTCGTTGAAGATGTACATCTCCAGCGAGACCCTGGTCCGGGCGGCATCGATGGCCGCCAACCAGGCCGGAAACGCCTCGCTGCCGTTGCGCAGGAGCTGGACAGTGTTGTTGCACAGGAGGGTTTCCGGCTCCTCGATGTAGCGCAGGGCCTGCGCTGGCAAGCCTATGGGGGTCGGTCGGGACAAGGGTACAATCTAGTGTATCAGCAGCCCAAAAGACTGAATTCTCGATTTGACCAGCGACGGGTGAGCGAGTAGCCTCTGGCCTCCCCGATGGGTCGCGAAGAACACATAGAGTTTCAAGGCCGCGTGATCGAAGTGTTGCCCGCGGGCAACTTTCGCATCGAGCTCGAAAATGGTCATCAAGTGCTGGCGCACCTCGGGGGCAAGCTACGTAAGCACCGCATTCGCATCGTTCTCGGCGACAAGGTCACCGTGGCCTTGACGCCCTACAATCCGACACGCGGAATCGTCGTCTACCGGGGCTAGCGTCCTTGACGCCGGTCTGTCCGGGCTTCTTCTAGCAAGATGATCTCGCCAAGCGCAGCCGTCCTTGTTTCCTTGCTGGCCCAGGTCGCCCCCACGCCCGCCGAAATGGGCACCTCCGTGGCCCCGCTCGTAGACCGGGTCAAGGCCTCGGTGGTCACCATTCAAAGCACGAAGATCATTCCGCGGGTGGTGAACGAGGACCCGATGATGGAGTACTTTCGCGAGCGCTTCGGGCTGGGCCAGGCGCCGGTGCGACACGAAACCCAGCACAGCCTGGGCTCGGGCTTCATCATCAGCAAGTCGGGCGTGATCCTGACCAACAACCACGTTGTCGCGGGTGCCGATGATGTGCGGGTCCAACTATCCGACGAGCGGCGTTTCGAGGCGCGCGTGGTGGGCAGCGACCCCTCGACCGACGTGGCGGTGGTCAGGCTGACGCATCCCCCCGGTGACCTTCGCCCCGTGCAGATCGGCAACTCGGAGCAAGTGCGTGTGGGTGACTACGTGCTGGCCATCGGCAACCCGCTTGGCCTTGGCCAGACCGTGACCATGGGCATCGTCAGCGCCAAGAACCGCACGCTGGGGGGTCGCATCACCCGCTACGAGGATTTCATCCAGACCGACGCCGCCATCAACCAGGGCAATTCCGGAGGACCGCTCTTCAATTTCAAGGGCGAGGTCATCGGCATCAACTCCGCCATCCTCAATCCCGCGGTGGCCATGAACATTGGCTTCGCCATTCCCATCAACCTGGCACGGCAAATCGCCGAGCAGATCCAGCGTTCGGGCAGGGTGGAGCGCGGCTACCTCGGGGTGGGGACCGAGGACATGAACCAGCAGAAGGCCACCCGGCTCGGCATCCCCTACGAGGCCGGCGCCCTGGTGAACGTGGTGAACCCCGGTTCGCCGGCCGCGCTGGCGGGCCTGCGTTCGAACGACATCATCACGGACGTGGCTGGCCGGCGCATCGAGAACAGCATCGGGCTGCAGCAGGTCGTTCAGTCGCGTGCACCCAAGGAGACGGTCGATCTGGTGTATGTGCGTGGTGGAAAGCGCGTGCTGGCCAAGGTCAAGCTTGAGGAAAACCCGGCCCTATCGGGCATGCACGTGCTCGGCTTGCAGCTTGCACCGTTGTCGCCATCCGAAGCCGAGGAGATTGGCGTATCCGGATTGAAGGTTACGAGCATCGACCGGCGCAGCCCGGCCAGCGGTTCCTTGCAGCCCGGCGATGTCATCACGCATGTGGTGACGGGATCGCGGGCCAAGGTGGCGACCACGGCCGAGCTCAAGCTGCTCGAACAGCGACTCGCCCGCGGCGCCGGCGGCCAGCTCGTCTTCGTCCGCGACGGCTACCAACTGGTCTTGACCCTGCGCTAGGCGGGAAGAAACCACAGAGGCACAGAAGCGGAAGAGGACACGGAGAAGGAAGGGTTCGGATCTGGGATCCACCCCCTTTTCTTCCGGCCTCTGTGCTCTCCGTGCCTCTGTGGTGAAAAAGCGCGCTAGCTGGCCTGGAACAGGGCGGGGTGGGCCATGAAAAAGGGAATAGCCTCGGCCATGAGGTCGAGGTCGGGATCGAGCTGGCGTCCAATGCCCTCGGTCACGGCGATGGCGATGTTGACGATGGTGAAGGCGGGTGCCATGCGAATGCGGTGGCGACGGAGCAAGCCAAGCATGTCGAGCAGCAGCTTGCCCGGATGGACCTCGGACATGCGCTGCCCCCATGTCCGCCCCATGAATTCCACCACGGCGACGCGAAAGCGCTCGAACGCCTCGGCGCCCTGGGGGGGATTGATGGCCACCGAGTAGAGCAGGTGCGCCATGGTATCGGCGTCGCGCTTGGCCCACGCGGCGAAGAAGCGCGCAAAGATCAAGCGGTGGGGTGGATGCGAGCTCGCCCACCAGCCCCAGATCGACAATGGCGATGCGATTGTTTTCGAGAACGAAGATGTTGCCGGGGTGCAGATCCGCGTGCACGAAGCCGTCTTCGAAGATCATCTTCATCAGGGCGCGCAGGCCGAGGCGGGCGATGCGCTTGGGATCGCTCGGCCCCTTGCGCGCGTCGAGGATCTTGATGCCCTCGATATGGGTCATGCACAGGATACGCTCGGAGCAGTATTCCTCGAAGATCTCGGGGAAGACCACATCGGGCTCGTCACGGAAGTTGTGGCGGAAGCGGCGGTTGTTCTCGGCCTCCACGCGAAAGTCGAGCTGGGCGTAGATGGCGCGGCCGAACTGGTCGACCGTCGATTCCGGCCCCACCGCGGCCAGCGACGGGATCTTGCCCAGCAGGTGAGCCACCTTGCGCATGACCGCCAGGTCGAAGGAGCAAAGCTCGAGGACGTCCGGCCGCCGCACCTTGACCGCCACCACCCGGCCGTCGAGCAAGCGCGCCTTGTGAACCTGGGCCACGGAGGCCGAGGCGATGGGGTGGGGCGAGAACTCGGCGAAGATCCGCTCGATGGGACGGCCCAGGTCCTCCGCGATGGTTCGCGCGACGGCCTCGAACGGGAAAGGCCCCACATCGTCTTGCAGGTGGGCGAGGGCGTGCGTGATGTGCTCGGGCACGAGGTCGGGACGGGTGCTCATGATCTGGCCAACCTTGATGAAGGTGGCGCCGAGATGGCGGAAAAGGTCGAGAAGGCATTGCCCGAACCATTCCCGCCGACGCGCGGGTCCGGAAAAGGCCAGCAGCAGAATCAGCCAGCCGACCAGCCAGCGCACGCCCTGGCCAAGGAAGAGCGCAACGATGGCCAGGGATCTTTGCAGAAGTCGCAAACTGCTCAAACTGGCCCCGTCCATGGCTTCGGTTATCATTGTTTCACCACCGTCCGATGCCGTCTACACCACAGCCATCTCCCTACGCCGTTCTTGAAGGCAAGCTCTCCTACACTTTTCGCGCGGCCTCGCTTTGCGAGGCCGCGCTGACGCACAAATCGTGGATGAACGAAAGCCAGGAACCCGACCGCACCGACAACGAGCGGCTCGAGTTCCTGGGTGACGCCGTTCTCGCCCTGGTGACCAGCGATCTTCTGATGCAGCGGTTCCCCGAGCAGCCCGAAGGCGACCTGTCCAAGGCCCGCGCCGCCATCGTGAACGAGGCGGGCCTCGCGCGCGTGGCCGACGCGCTTGCGCTCGGTCAGTGGATCTTCCTCGGGCGTGGGGAAGAACAGGCCGGAGGACGGCAAAAGCGCTCGCTGCTCGCCAACGCCTTCGAGGCGCTCATCGGCGCCGTCTACCTCGACGGCGGATTCTCGGCCGCCTTCGCGGTGACCGAGCGTCTCTTTCTACCCATCATCGCGGAGGTTCCCTCGGCTGCCAGCAAGGACTTCAAGTCGCGCTTGCAGGAGATCGCCCAGGCCAGGCTGCAGATGGCGCCCCTTTACACGGTGCTGTCGGAACAGGGCCCCGACCACGCCAAGACCTTCGAGGTCGCCATCCTCATCGGCGACAAGGAATACGGCCGGGCGTTCGGCCACTCGAAAAAGGAGGCGCAGCAAAACGCCGCCGAGCGCGCCCTGGCCATCATGGAGGGCTCCTAGCCAGCGTTCATGCTCGACGCCGGGGCCATTCCGCCTGACGTCCTCGGCCTCTGCCGACGGCTTCGGGAAGCCGGACACGCCGCATTCGTCGTCGGCGGCAGCGTGCGCGATTTGCTCATCGGCCGCGCGCCCGGGGACTTCGACGTAGCCACCAGCGCGCCGCCCGAGGCGACCCTGGGCATTTTCGGCGCACGCTACGCGATTCCCACCGGGCTTCAGCACGGCACCGTGACCGTCCTGGCAGGCAAGGCGCAGCGTCATGTCGAGGTGACGACCTTTCGTGGCGAAGGCGCCTACCTCGACGGGCGGCGGCCGTCGAGCGTGACCTTCGGGGCCACGCTCGAGGAGGATCTGGCGCGCCGTGATTTCACCATGAACGCCATCGCCTTCGATCCCGCCTCGGGTGCGCTCATCGATCCCTTCGACGGCCAAGGCGACATCGTGCACAAGATCGTGCGCGCCGTGGGCAACCCGATCCTGCGCTTCACCGAGGACGGACTGCGCCCCATGCGCGCGGTTCGCCAGGCCGCCCAGCTCGGCTTCGCCCTCGATCCGAGCACCCAGGTCGCGATCCCCCTGACCTTCGACTCGTTTCGCAAGGTCTCGGCCGAGCGTATCCGCGACGAGCTGCACAAGCTGCTCTTGGCGCCCACGCCCTCCCAGGGAATCGAGCTCATGCGCGCAACCGGGTTGCTCGCCGAGGTCCTACCCGAGATGCTGCCCACCATCGGCTGCGCTCAGAACCGCTTTCACAAGCACGACGTCTATCGGCACACCCTGGCCACCGTCGACGCGGCTGGGCCTGATTTCGTCGTGCGCATGGCCGCGCTGCTACACGACCTGGGCAAGCCCCAGACCCGGGCTCCGCGCGAGGACGCGCCCGGAGAGTATTCCTTCTTTCACCACGAGCAAGTCGGGGTCGACATCGCGGAGGCAATTTGTACCCGGCTCAAGCTCTCGGCGGCGGAGCGCACGACGATTTGTGCTCTGGTGGGTGGTCACATGTTCTACTACACGCCCGACTGGAGCGATGGAACCGTTCGCCGCTTCGTCAAGCGGATGGGGCCGGACCTGGTTCCTCCGCTGTTTTCGCTGCGCGAGGCGGACGTGATCAGCCGAGGGCGCGGCGAAGATCCGCAGTGCGAGACGCGCGACTTGCGCGACAGAATCGCCAGGGTGGCGACCGAGGACGCGGCCCTGCGCGTGACCGATCTGGCCATCGACGGCAAGGACGTCATGCGCGTCTTGGGCATTCCCCCGAGCCGCCGTGTGGGCGAGGTGTTGGAGCAACTTCTGGAAAAGGTCCTCGACGACCCCAAGCTCAACCGGCGAGAGACCCTCGAAGCCCTCGTGCGCGGCATGGGTTGAAGACGCTTTCCGTGTCTCTGCGGTGAAGCGAGCACCAGCGCGGGCTCATCGGCCAGCCGAGCGTGGAGAACACCATGGCCGAGGTGCACGTGCTCCTGTCCTTGCACTCCCTCTTGCAGCGCGGCCACCATGGCCCAAAGAGGCCGAGGGCGCGATGCAGGTCACAGTACGAGACTGATTCCTGCGAACAGCCGACCTTCGAGCCTCGGAAGTGGCGCCCTCGAGTCTGACTGCCCTTGTCGTGTAACGGTGATTTCCTGCCCGGCCAACCAGGACTGCCCGCCGATTTCGATCCATGGGCGAACCCTGTCCGTCGCGGTTCCCAGGCGCAGGGCAAGCGCCACGCCGGGCGCAACGGCCGTGGCGTTTCGGTTCACATCGAATGTCTGTCCAGACACGGTCGTGATCCCCGCGAAAATCTCTGCGCGCGCTTCGAGCATCACCGGTCGCTTCACGACGGCCAGCGTTGAGCCAAGTGACAGATCGTACCGGCGCCAGACCACGCTTTTCGACGCGATGGTCTCCTTTCGCTCGGTTTCTGCTGCAAAGGCGGATCGCAGGCCGAGGCGCTGTCCGCGCATACCAAGCTCTGCCCGCGCTGCCCCTGCGAAGCCGGAACTACTCTCAGAGCTGCCCACGGCCAACGACAGCTCGAATTCACGCGTCTTTTGCTGCGCAGGCACCGCCGGGCCGCGCGTTTCGGTGATCGTCGTCGACGGAGGACGCGACGCAGCCGGCTTGGAAGGGGCCGACACGCCCGGCTGCAAGAGCGAGATGCCCGGATTCCGCTCCGCCGTCCAGGACGCGATGACCACGGCGGCGATGGTGGCCAGATCCGCGCAAGTGCCGCTGCTTACGACCCGACGGGAAAAAACGATTTCACCGCCAAGCGAGCGTAGCTCGATGCGAAGGTCGAGCCCGACGGCCTCGACCCAGGCAGTGTCCGCATACGACGCTTCGCTCGGCGGAAGCACCTCGGCCAAGATCGCCGCGACCTCGGAGGCGCTCGGACAAAGACTGTCGCCTCGTACCTGAACCGGTGGCGCATTCACGGCCATGAATGTGAAAGCGAGGATGGCAGAGAGGCTCATGGTCGGGACGATAGTCGTCGCGCCGCTGGTCCTTGCGGAAATTCTTTCAGGTAGCGCTGTCGATCCTGCTCGGCCCCGTCCGCGTCGCCGACCCGGGCACGGCAGGACGCCCGTCCGAACAGCGCACGCGCAACCTCGGCCGGGCCACTGCCAGGAGAAGCTCTCAAGACGTCGTCGAAGTCGAGCAAGGCATCACGGCACCGACCCGAGAGTGAGCGCAATTCACCCCTCGTCACTCGCAGCTCGCCGGTATTCCTATCCTGCGAAAGGGGCATCCGGTCGAGGAGATCGAGTGCCCTCGAGTTGTCGCCGAGTTGCAGTAGGGCCTGCGCGCGAGCGGAGGTCGCTTCCAGGGCGAGCGCGCCATGCCCAAAACGGCGGTCATAATCGTCGAGCAGTCGCAATGCCCCCCTGGAATTGTGGTCGCGGCGGAGGCTGGCGAGAGCCTGGCGCAAAAGCGTCGCCTCCTGGGTCACAGTGTCCGCGCGCACGGAGATGCGACTGCCGGGCTCAAGAGCGGTTTTCGCCAGCCGAGGCTCATCGGCCACGAGTGGCATCGGCAACGGCGCGATCGGCGGATTCGCTGGCGGCGGTGTGATTGCGAAACCGCCAGTCACGATTCTGCCCGACGGGAACAGCTCCGGACTCGCGAGGCTGTCTACGACACGTTTTGTCTCGGGAGATCGCTGCGGTGGTGGTGCCACGGCACCCGCGTGACTTGAAGTGACCTCCTGCGCGCTGCGTAGAGTCGGAAGGTCTGGATGCGTCGGCGGGGCACTCGGGGCGACGACCGGAACATCAACGTCGAGCTCTGGCAGCCCCGGAGGAGAACCCTCCGTCGGTCGCGGGCTAGAAGACTTTCCACGAGCCTTCTCCTGCGACAAGGCAGCAGGTCGCTGTACGCGTTCAACCGTCGTCGGAGACGACCAGACCTGGCGCGCGACGTAGCCGGCCATGGCGGCAGCGACTCCCGACACTGCAAGCACGATGATTGCCGCAAGGGCGATCCTGGCAGCCGCGATGACGTATCGGCGCCGTCGACTCAGCGTCGAGTAGCGGCGGAGCTGTCGCATCGGCGCATGTGCGGACAGAGCGCGCAACTGGCGAGCGAGCCGTCCTTCGATTCGAGCTCGGTCGCTTGCCACTGTCGCGCAACCTGCGCGGTTGGAGCATCCCTTCGAACATCTTGGGATTCATCGCACGCCTCGCTTCTCCAGCAGCTCTCGGTAGCGCGCCTTGAGTTTCTGTCGTCCGCGGTGCAGGTGGACCCACACGGTCGCCAGGTTGGTGCTGGTCAGAGCAGCAATCTCCTCGCCCGACAGGCCTTCGATTTCGAACAGGATGACGACGCTTCGGTATTTTTCCGACAACTTGTCGAGCGCCGAGTAGATTTCGGCTGCGGCTTCCCGACGCTCCAGCTCCTCGAGAACCGATGGTCCACGGGCCTGGAGCTCGGCCGCGTAGTCGAGCGGCATACCGCACAGCCAGCGACGACGCCGTTCGCGACGTCGGTGTCTGGCGGCAATGTTCTGTGTGGTCCTGAACAGCCATGCGGTCAGCTGCGCCTCGTGGGTGAACTCGGGCAGTCGGGCGTGGGCGACCATCATCACCTCTTGCGCCACGTCTTCCGCGTCGACCAAAGGTCCACCCAGGCGTGCAGCCCACCGTTCGAGATCGCCACGACGACGCCGGAACGCCGTCTCGATGTCGAGGGCGACGGCGCTGGTCGCATTATGGACCCGTCTCAAGCCCATTATCATGCAACTCTTCTATTCCACGTTCGCGTGGAAACCTTTCGGGTCGGTTGAACCTTTTTTTCGCAGGCCGTGCCAAATGACGCTGAAGGCACCCGCGGGAGTGACAGACCCAGAGATGGACTGGGCGCGTTACTGCCCGTAGGCCGAGACGATGCTCGCCTGCGCGGCATTGTCGGCCGCATCGGTCGAGAATTGGGCGGTCATGATTCCTTCGAAGAAGTTCCCTTGGGCCCCGTTGCTGTTGTCGCCGGCGATCCCGAGGATGATGGCGCCTTCCTTCCTCATCGGGTTGTATCGCGCGTTCGGGCGCGGCCCGTCGAAGACCGCCGCGAGGGCACCGACCTGTGCGTTGCCGACCTTGATCATCCAGTGGTTCCTGCCGGCTGCGTCACCCTTCACCATGGCCGTCACGTATTTGTATGTCAGCGACGGGTTGGCCGCGTAAGGAGTCACGTCTCCGGGCCAAAGGCCGTTTTCGAGGTCGCCCATGACCCACGGACCTTCCCCGGCCCCCTGGCCCCAGATGTTGCAACTTCCAAAGTAGACGGCTTCCGCCGCGCCCTCGCCGTCGTCGTTGTTGTTGGTCTCGGCATTTCCGTAGTCGAAGCAGCAGCCGGCGTTGTAGTACTTGCCGTCGGCAACCATGTAGATGGTCTCGGGATTGTCGCCGGTTGCAGTACCCACGGCACTGCTGTTCCGATAACCGACCCCAGGCACGAGGTGCACACCATAGACCTCGTGGCCGCTGAGCGTGATCGGGAGAGCCATCGCGTCGGCTTCGTTTCCTGGTGTCGACTTGGCGCCGCCTTTGGGAGCTTTCGTGAGGTGGTTCCCCGTGCCTGACTGGTCGTAGATCACCGCGATGGTGCAGGAATATCCGAAGCAGAACGAGTCCTGGACGCTGGCATCGGCGAAGCCACCCGGGCTCGTCACGGGGATGTCCTGGAGCGTGCCATCGGATCTCCTGACCTGGTAGAGTGGCCCCGCGTACGCGGCCGAGAGAGCGCGAACCGTGCTGTGGGCGGCGACGCATGGGCCGCCCTCGCCAGCGTAGACGTCGCAAGGCAGTGTCCCGACGACGGTCGATCCGCCCACGCCGGTGCTGCCGCCGTTCCCTACGGCCCCTCCGTTCCCCGACGAACCACCGCTTCCGACCAAGCTGACGTCCTGGAATACGACTGCACCCGTCGTGATGATGCCGGTGGTCTGCGGGGTCCAGGTCAATTGGCCTCCCGACAGGCAGTACGAGTATTTCTCTCCGCTATTGACTGTGACCACGTTGGCCGAGGTGCTGTACGCTCCCTCGGTCGAGATGTCGACGGACACCTGCCCCAGCCCGCCGGTCTGGTTGACCGTGGCAGAGCAGGTACACCCGCCGCTCGCGGCAGGAGCACAACTGGCCGTCGCATAGCCTAGCGATTGGAAGGTCGGAGCCAGCCTCTCGCAGGTCGTAAGCGTCCCCGACACGTCAAGGCACGAGGCCGGCAGCGAAAGCACTACGTCACCGGTCTGGAGCGTGTTGTCCCAATATGTCCCGTCGGACTTGGCAGCCCACGTTCCAGCCACACGAAGCGCCCCGGCGATCGGCGCCGACGCGCAGCCGAGCCCGAGCATCGACAGGTCCGCCTCACCAGAAATCGCCAAACATGACGACGCCACGGTCCAAACTCCGACCACGTCGCCCCCGCACGGCACCACGGTCGAGCAGGACGCCCCATTTTCCCCGCCACTACTGGGAGGGATGCTTCCGCCCGTGCCACCGAACACGCCGCCGCTGCCGACGGGGCCGACGACAACAGGAACGTCATCCGCCGCGTCCATCGATTGGTTGCCACCACTCTCCGCGCCATCGGGGTGATCGAGCAGCAGGCCACTGTTCAAGTCTTGGGCGTCACACGCGCTCAACGCGCACGTGCACAAGGCTATCCAAAGAGAACGTGCAAGACTACGTCGGGACCTCCCCATCGCGTTCGTCATATCCCCACATCACCCGGATACCTCGGAACCTTTCACGGGCGACGACGATTGTGCGACCACCGACGCACGGCCGGACAGCGAGCGCAAGGTCAGTCGGGCCACGACCAGAAACCCTAAGGTCGAGTCCCTCTTTCGAGCCCCCGCACCAGGGTTGAAGATTCTCTGTGTTTTTCCGCCGTGAAAGACACGTCAGTTGGTGCGCCGGCGCAGCTCAACGTGGCCTGCGTAGGGGTCATCCCAGGTCGCGACAATGCGCGGAAAGGTTCCGACCAGATAGTCGCGTAAGACGCGCTCCTTCAGCATGGCCATGCCGGGCACGACGATCGCGATGTCCAGGTGATCCTGTTCGAGGGCGCGCACCCATTCCTCGGGCCTGCTTTCGTGAACCTTGAATCGGTGCGGGTTGGTGTCGGCCAGATTGGCGCCCAGGACGCAGGGCCCGAGGGCCCCGGCGAAGGGGCCGAGCGAGTATTCGCCGAAAATGCGCTCGCCAGGTCGGCACTGGGCACGAACCTCGGCTACGAAGGTGTCGATGGTCGGCGCGTGCATGGATTCGTGTTGCAGGTAGTAGGTAATCGCGTTCGGCGGATGGATCGGGTCGCTGGTCGGCGACCAGAAAACCCCGCGCGCAAGGGTATTCAGGGCGTGCGGGAGGTAGGGGCTGTCGTACCATGTGTAGTGATAGGACTCGTCGCCCACCTCGACCTGCCTGTCGCGGCCGATGCCTTGTCGATAAAGCAGCACGGCCGTGAGCGCGGCAGCACAAACGACCAAGGGCCAGAGCCTCCGTGTCGGGCCGTTCGCCGCTCGCGAGGCCGCAGCCTTGTGTCTTCGCGAGCTCTGCTCGCGTCGTCGACGTTCAGCGCGGGGCAGGGGAGGTCTGACCGGGGTGGACAGCTTGGGCTGGCGAAGGTAGCGGACGATGTCGACCGCGACGGTCGCGGTCATGAGCCCCATCCAGGGCATGATGAGCATGAAGTAGTAGGAGTAGTAGTCGACGCGGGTCGAGTAAAAATAGAAATACCCACAGATGAAGGTGGCCAGGATCATCTGCGCCGCGACGCGGTCGCCGTTCCAAAGGTTGAGGCGCGCGGCAAGCCGGCCAGGTCTGCCTGGCAGGGCTTGATCTGCGGAAGGCCTCCCGCGCAGGATCCACATCGAGACGGCCCACACCATCCCGGGTACGAAACCAATCATGGCCAACGAATTGAGGTAGGCGACGTTCCTGAATTTCGCGAACCAGGAATAGTGAAAGGCAATCTTGTGCAGGTTGTAACCGAATATCTGGTACCAGAACGCGTGCGCGCCGGCCACCGAGACAAAGGCGATACAGATCAAGGCGCACCCGGCAGCAAGGCTTGCGAGAAGGCGCAGCGATTCCTTCCACGAGCGCAGGGCCAGCAGCACGGCCAGCATGAGCGCGAGCGGCGCCACGTACACACCGATGAAGGTCCCGATGGCAAACAAGGCACCGGCCAGAACGTCTCGTCCGGCCAGGGCCTGGTAGGCGGCCATCAGGCCGAAGGCCAAGGCACAATTGGCGCCGGTGAAATGGGACGACCCGCGCAAGACATCGAACGTGAACAGAAACAGGGCCGTCCCAAGCACTCCTTCCAGGCGGCCAACGAGTCGTCTGCCGATGAGGTACACGTGCACGCCCGACACCATGGCGGCGAGGCTGGGCACCGCCTTCGACAGGGCTAGCGAGTAACCGAATAGCCTATAGAGAGCCCCCATGATGTAGAGCTGCAAGGGCGGGTGCGAGAAGAAGAAGTCGCGGTAGGGCCACTCGCCCCTCGACACAAGCAGGCTCATGTAGAAGTACATGTGTTCGTCGCCGCTGACGAAGTTCAGCGAATAGAGCTTGAGCAGCGCATAGAACGAAAGCACGCCCGACAGCCCCACCGCCGACAGTGTCGAGGGCCGTGCCCTGCGGGTACGCAGACCGTGCAGCGACGGTGAGGGAGGCGAAAGCTGCGCCGTGCTGGGATCAGTTGCCACGGAAGGCTCCGGCAGTCATCGGCGCGGCGAACCGGTCTACGACCCTCGCAAGAGAATGTGGGCCGCCTCGTCGAAGGACTTGTGCTGGACGATCTCGGTCGGGCCCGGCACGAGAGCACCCAAGAGAGCCGGACGCGGTACCATGCGACTCGCGTCGATACCAAGTTGGGCCAATGAAAGCGTCTCCACGGGCAGCGGGACTTTGGCGTCGGAGGCCACTTGCGATGTCTCACCCGCCGGCGAAGGCTGGGTGGTCAGAACGGCAGGCAGCGGGCTTACAACCCTGCAAAGTCGCCCGCTGGAACGGAGATCCATGCGCAGCACCTCGTCGTCGCCTGCGGGCAACTGCACGGCATGAACCCGTGCGAACAGTGGAGCCTTCAGGTGATGCGCCAGCGCGGCTGGGACCATCCCTTGTCCTTCGCCGTCGGAATGCCCGCCCGCCAGAATCACACGCGCCTCCAAGTGGCGTGCCGCCTCGGCCAGAATCATGCCGAGAGTGAAAGAACCCGCCTCGTTGAACGTCGCGTCCTGCAGGTGGATGATTCGACGGACCGTGGCGCTTTGACGAGCCAACTCGAACGACAGACCTTCGGGTTCGGCACCGACGGACAGAACGACCACGTAGGCCCGATCCCCCAGGCCACAGGCAAGGCGCAGGGCCGCGCGACTGGCCGAGCTGGGCGACGGCGATTCCAAACAGACGAGAACGATCAAGGCGCCGCCCCTTGCATTCGAACGCGGCAAAGCGCGGCGGCGAGCTCCGCCATGTCCGCGTCGGAGGTCTCGGCCGCATCACGCGCGTCCCGCGACTTGGCGCCGGATGCGCAACGTTCAACCCACGTGACCGCTGCGTCGGAGAAAGGCTGGGACTGAGGTGTGCCGAGCTTGGAGTGCGCGCACGGGAGAACGAAGCAATCCCGGGGCGCGGCCGCTCGAAGGGTCGGCGACTCGGCTTCGTCCACGGTGAGGAGACACGCCCCCTTGGGCAACTCGGCTCGCAGCGCCGCCTTGGCTGATTCGTCGGCCGTCTTCGCGAAGACGAGAGCCGCGCACAGTTCGATCTCGGCGCCTGGTTCCAGCTCCGAATCGACCACCCGCGCCTCGGGAAACTTCGCGTCCGGGCAGGGAAACATCTCGACCTCGGCATAGGGCTCCCCGACGGGCAGCGGGAAAGGCCCTGAAACAAGGCTGGCGACCACGGGCCGCTCGAGATCGCCAACATCGATCCTGCGCAGGCCGTCTCGCGAAGCCCGCCACCTTGACAGGACCACTCTCTTGGAGGCGGGGTCCAGCTCACGGCCTTCTGCGCGAAGAGCGATGCTGGCATTGGCCATGTAGGCGGCGCCAATCCTCACTGCCAGAGGTGGTCCCAGCTGCAGACCTGTTCCCCCAGCCGGGAACAGAAAGAGCACCGGTCGCAGGTGCTCGGCGACCTGGGCCAAGACGGCCCCATGGGTCACATCGAGCGCGGGCTCGCCCAGGGTGTCGGACGACGAGCAGAGAATGCGATCCGCGCCGGCTGCGCTGATTTCGGACGCCAAGCGGTCCATTTCCACCTGTGCCAGCGGGCCCACCGTCAGAAGTGCGAAGACCGTCGCGCCAGCGGAGTCCGCAATTCGACGCGCCTCGGCCACGACGTAGCGGGAGGGGCTGGTGATGGCGCCTTCGCGTAGCTCCATGTAGGCGACGATGCTGGCCATACGAGACGCAAGTGATTGTACCGACGTCCGTGGTAAAGTGCAGAAGAATGAGCGTTGGTGACAGCCCGCCGGAAATCGCCGATCCCCTTATCTCCCAGCTTGTCGCAGAACGTTATCGCGTCATCCGCAAGCTGGGTGAGGGCGGAATGGGGTCGGTCTATCTGGCCGAGCACGTCGTCATCGAGAAGAAATTCGCTCTCAAGGTCCTGGCCCCCGAGCTTGCCCGACGGGCGGACTTGGTCGCGCGCTTCCTGCAAGAAGCCCGAAGCGCTTCGCGCATCGGCCACGAAAACGTGATCGACATCATGGACTTCGGGCAGTCGCCCGACGGTCTGGTCTACATTGCGATGGAGTTCCTGGACGGCAAGGACTTGGGCGAGATGGTGCGTTCCAAGGGCGCCTTGGAATGGAAGGACGCCCGCGACATCGTGTTGCAGATCTGTCGGGCCCTGCGGGCCGCACACGACAGGGGAATCGTCCACCGGGACATGAAGCCGGAAAACATCTTCCTGATTCAGCGCGAGGGTCAGCCGCACTTCGTGAAGATCCTCGATTTCGGCATCGCCAAGGTCATGGGGCTGGATCCGAACGGCCCGCGCCTGACCAGAACGGGAATGATTTTCGGGACGCCCGAGTACATGGCGCCGGAGCAGGCCGAAGGCAAGGACACCGACCATCGCGCCGACATCTACGCCGTCGGCTGCATCCTGTATCACTTGATCACGGGGCAGACGCCGTTCGTGGCCGAGTCGTTCATGACCATGCTGACCAAGCACCTCATGGAAGAGCCCGTGCCGCCCAGCGCGCGCCGGCCTGATCTGGTCATCACGCCGGAAATGGATGCCTTGATACTCAAGTCGCTGGAGAAGGATCGCGACCAGCGCTGGCAATCCATGGCGGAGTTGCTGCAGGCCGTCGCCGTTTGTCCGGGTCCAGAGACCGCCGTTCCGAAGCCACCGGGCGGGCAAACTGTAGAAATGGGCGGTGCCCACGCAGCCGCAGCGCTGAAGATTTTGCGCGCCAAGGGAAGCGCGACAGAGACCTCGCGGGTTTCTCACAAGACCGTCGATTCGGTGCTCTCCAGTGCAGAGATGGGGGTGGCGCCTGCACGGGCCTCGCGCGGCAAAACCCTTGTTCTGATCATCGTCGGCGTCGTCCTAGGCGGCGCAGTAGCTGCCTGGCTTGCGTTTTCACACGGCAAAGCGCAGCTGCCCACAATCCCGGCCGCAATGACCGCGAGCGCACCGCTTCCCGTGCCGCCGGTGCCCGTCGTTGCGCCAACCCCGCCACCTGCTCCGCCCGTGCAGCCGGTGGTGCCCCAAGAGCCGGCTGTTGCGCCAGCCGCCGCGGCGGAAGGACCAACTGCAGAGTCGCCCGCCAGGCACGGCACACGCGGGCGCAGGGGAAAGCCAGCCCCGGACATGGCGGCGAGTCATGCCAAGCCCGGAGTCAACCCACCCGCGGAGTCGCGGCCGACGCCGGAGTCCAAGACGCCGAGGCCAACGACGCCGGAAGAGCTCAAGCCGTTCCCCAAGCTGTGATTTCGGCGAACCTCCCGGGCGAGGCCGCGCGCAGCGCGGGGGTGGCGGGGCGGGCTGGCGGGTACCGCGTGCAGAGCTGAACCCTCCCAGTACCGCCGCCGGGCCGAGGGCCTGCGGACACTTCGGGTCCTACACGCCCGACACCTGCCCCCGCGGCTTCGCCGCGCCCTCGCCCGCTTCGCGGGGCGAGGTGTTTCAGGTCAGGGTTCCCATTCGCCGCGTTGGCGTAGCCGGGCTTTGCCCGGCGGAGCCAGAGCGCGGAAGGGGTTGGGAACCCTCCCAGGGTTCCCATCAAAATCATCAGCGGCGCTTGGGGGGGCGGGCCGGCTCGCAAAGGATGGCGCGGCCGTTGTGGCTGCGGCCATTCATGCCCGCGCACAAAGCCTCGGCGGCTTCTTTGACGACATTGACGTAGCAGTGGGTGTTCATCAGCTCCACGTCCGCCGCCGGCACGACCGTGCCACTCGATGAAAGCAAGTCGGCGACCAACTCGGCGGTGGCTCCGTCCTTGCGACCGAGGTTCACGTACAGGCGAACCTGCCCCGTGGCCAGGGCGGCCACCGGGGCGACCGCGGGCGCGTCTGCCCCCACAGCCGGCGCGGTGGCGGCAAGGGGCTGGGGCACGGTCCCGTCATTCGGCGTGCGACCGACCTCCTCGCTCCAGACCTCCCAAAACTCACGACCGTCGTCGCCCTTGGGGGCTCTTCCCGTCGCCGACGATTCCGACCGAGCCGGACGATTGCCGTCACGTCCGTCTCCTCGTCCGTCGCGCTCGCGACGGCTGCGTTCGCGTCCGGACCGATCGCGTTCGCCGTAGCTTCGCGGGCGCCGCTCGCCGTGCGTGCCGCGGTCGTGGCGATCCGAATCGCGGGAGGACGTCGCTTCGCGGGCAGGAGCGACCTCGCGCGAGGACTCGCGTGAGGAGGAGTCCGGCAAGGGCACACTCGTCAGGGGCCCGGCTTGCACCGCCGGTGTCGGCTTTGGCACATCCGTCTTGACGCCCGCCAGAGCGCCGCGCAGGAGTGAGCCGATGAGGCGCTCGGCGTCGATGGCGATCATGAGTCTTCTGGCCAGGGAATGCCACTCGGGGCCGGGATCGCCGACCAGCAGCGCCCGCAGATGCACGAGTCTTTCCCCCTCGCGATGCGAGCGAACTTCGGCCTCCGAGGGTAGGGTGCGTTCCTCGGGCTTGATCTTGTAGAGTAGCTTCAAGTAGTAGAACGAGCCGACCTCGGTCGGGCCGATGAGGGAAATGGCGTGTCCGTTACGCCCGGCGCGTCCGGTACGTCCGGTGCGGTGAATGTAGATTTCGGGCGACTCGGGGAAGGTGTAGTTGATCACGCAAGGCAGGTTCTCGATGTCGATGCCGCGGGCGGCGACATCGGTGGCGACCAAGAAGCGAATGCTGCCCGCGCGCATGCGCTGCATGACCTCTTCGCGTTCCGATTGCGAAAGATCCGACGAGATGGGTTCGGCAACCATGCCCTGCTTGCGCAAGAATTCGGCGACCCGGCCGGTTTCCTCGCGGGTATTGCAAAAGATGACCGCGCGTTCGGGCTCTTCGAAGGCGAGCACGCGCAAGAGCTCGGCTTCACGCTGGCCGCCTGGAATCGAGTAGTACGTGTGGCGGATCTCGTGCACGCCCACGAAATCGGCCGAAAGCTTCAGCGTCTCGGGGTTGTGCATGAAGCGGCGGGAAAGCCGCTGGATGCCTTCGGGAATGGTGGCCGAGAAGAGCAGGGTCTGCCGCGTGGCAGGGGTCTCGCTGAGGATGTTCTCGATGTCTTCTTGAAAACCCATGGACAGCATCTCGTCGCACTCGTCGAGCACCGCGCACTTGATCCGGTCGAGCTGCAAGGTTCCGCGACGGATGTGGTCGAGGATGCGGCCGGGCGTTCCACAGATGACTTGGGCGCCCGCGCGCAGTTGTTCGATCTGACGGCCCATGGGCGAGCCGCCGTAGACGGGAAGCACGGCAAGCCCCGTGTTGGCGCAGATACGCGCCGTCTCGGCCGCGACCTGCAAGGCCAGCTCGCGGGTAGGGAGCAGCACCAAGGCTTGCGGAAATCCTTCCTTGGGGTCGGCGATCCAGTCGGCGAAGGGAATGGCGAAGGCTGCGGTCTTGCCCGATCCGGTTCGCGACTGCACCAGAATATCGCGGCCTTCGCGGGCAAGCGGAATGGTGGCACGCTGGACATCCATGGGCTCGACGAAGCCCATGTCCGTGACGGCCTTGAGGACTGCCTCGCCAAGGCCAAGGTCGGCAAAAGTCGTTTTGGGGGAGTCTTCGCCCGCGGGCGCGGCGTGTTCGCCCGTCGTGGAATTGCTTGTAGCCTGATCACTCATGGTCTGCTCCTGCTAGCGAGCCTGGGGTTGCCAGCCGCTCGCCTATTTCATCGACGCGCTTGTTGATGCGATCCAGGCGTGGTGCCAGCTCGCTACCAAAGCGCAAAAGCTCGCGCGAGTACGTGGTCTGGATACTGCCCAGCTCCTCGTAGGCCGCGGCCATCGCTTCCATATCTTTGTTGGGAGGCACCGCGCGCGCCTCGACCAAGCGGCAGCGCTCGCCGAAGACCCGCCAGCGGTTGCGCCAAACCTCCCCCTCGCCACTCCACCTGCTCGCCTCCTCGGAATCGTAGCCACCCAAGAGGTGGTAGGCATTTTCGAGGTGCTTTTCCAAACCCACGGCCACGTCGCGCAGCTCTTCGAAGCAGCCACTGATCTCCTTGGCCGTAAGCTGGACGCTGATTCGGTCTTGCAACACGACGTTGCGTCGTCGTTGCAGCGATACGGTGACCGACAAGAGTAGGTACAGGCTGCCCAGCGCCACGAGGATCGAGGATGTCCACGCAACCAGCCTGCGATAGCGGTGGAACTCTTGATTGGGTGGAAGGGTGGACGATGACAAGGGCGACTAACGAGGCGAGCCCTGGACGAACCCACCTAAAAATGACTCCCAGCGAGGAGCGCGTTCTGCCGGAGCGCCAGCAGGTCATCAAAGGGTACGAGCAAAAAGCCTGGAAGTCAATTGCCGCATCAAAACTATGGACAAGTCAGGAGGAAGTCCCAGGAACCCTCGACCAGGTAATCTCCACTCGGGCTATCGAGGTCACCGGCGAAGGGGCGATCCGTCACGGCCAGGAGCAGTCGATGGCTTGGTAAATCGCGCGAGATCTTGTCGTCGCTGCAGTTGGGTGCGTAGCTGATGGATGGCCGCAAAATTTGGTCTCCGCCTGGTAGCGCCAGCGACAGAGCGACATGCGAGACGTTATCGACAAAGGGCGGATAGTCGATGATCCAGCGCACGTAAAGAGTGTCCTCGGTGTTCTGATCCGCGAGCACGACTTCGACAGTGCCGGGTGCACCAGCATCGGGGTCTCCACCCAGCACCGACCCAATCGGCGGGTTTGCGGTATGGATGGTGGGCGGATAGTTGCTTTGCGGGTCGGACCACTCCGGGCCAACGGGAACCACGCAACCCGAAAGGGCGAGCAACATCAGGAGCGCAAGACGCGCGGGCCCGGCCGCGCGCAGCTGCCTGGTTAAACCCATCGGCATCAGGGTTCGTCCAAGGACGGCGGAGCGTCTGAGCCTTCGCCGCCTTCCTCCTTTTCGAGGTGCCTGAAAATCGTGCGCGGGTCGACGCCGAGGTCGCGCGCGGTCTTGGTCCGGTTGCCGCCGTTCAGTCCCAAGACCTCGTTGATGTACGATCGCTGCCAACGCTCGCGAGCGTCAGCCAAGGGCAGAATGGCCGGGATCTCGTCGGGGTTGATGCCCAGGTCGTCCGGCCCAAGCATGGTCTTGTCGGCCAACACGACGGCCTTTTTGATGCGGTTTTCCAGCTCGCGGATATTGCCTGGCCAGCGGTAGCGCTTGATGGCCACGATGGTGGACGGTGAAAAACCTCGGACCTTGCTGCTGTATTCGGGAGCATAACGCGACAGCATGTAACGGGCGAGCACCACGATGTCGTCGCCGCGGTCGCGCAGCGGCGGCAGAAGGAGGTGGACCACGTTGAGACGATAGTAGAGATCCTCGCGGAAACGACCGTTGCGCGTCTCGACCTCGAGATCGCGGTTGGTAGCGGCGATGACCCGGATGTCCACCGATTCGGGCGTGGTGTCGCCCACCTTGGTCACGATGTGCTCCTGCAAGGCGCGCAGAATTTTGACCTGCAGCGCGTGAGGCATCTCGCCGATTTCATCGAGGAAGAGGGTTCCTTTGTTGGCGGACTGGAAGCGTCCAGCCTTGTTGGCGATGGCGCCCGTGAAGGCGCCCCGCACGTGGCCGAAGAGCTCGGACTCGAGCAGGTTTTCGGGGATGGCCCCACAGTTCACGCTGATGAAGGGCCCTTTGGCGCGCGCCGAGCGGTTATGGATTTCGCGTGCGATGAGCTCCTTGCCGGTGCCGGTTTCGCCCGTGACCAGGACCGTGATGTCGGTTCCCGCCACGCGTTCGACCTTGCGGAACACCTCCTGGATCGCCGGCGACGAGCCCAAGATCTCGCCGAAACGAATGCGTTCGATGCGATCCTGCAAGGACTGGTTGTCGAGCTGAAGCTCGTTGACCAGGAGTGCATTGCGAATGACCAGCGAGGCCTGGGCCGCGAAGATGGTCAGGATCTCCAGCGCGGCTTGATCGAAAAGCTGGGCCACGTTGTCATTGCCCACGTAGATGAGGCCGATGAGGTTGCCGCGTTCGAGCAGGGGCACGCACATAACCGAAGTCAACCGCAGGTTCATCACCGACAGGGAGTTCTTGAAGCTGGTGTCGTTGAGCGCGTCCGAGATGATGAGTGGCTGGCGGCTTTCCACCACGCGTTTGATGATCGAGTCGGACAGGTGCCGAACAGCGTCCGAGATGGTTTCCCGACGCAGGTTGCGCGCGACCTTGACCACTGGCTCGCCGGATTCGAGCAGCACGATGAACCCCTTGTCGGCGTTGCTGACCTGGATGACCACGTCGAGCAGGGCATCGAGCAGGCTCGGGATCTCGTAGTTGTTCATCAACTTCTGGGAGAACTCGAACAAGCGCTTGTACGAATTCAGCTCGGCCATGGTCTTGGCCGCCACCTCATCGGTGACCGGTTCGTCGTAGAGCGAGAATTCCAGCTCGACGCCGCCGATGCGCATGCGGTCGTCCTGGGACAGGCGGTGCTTGGTGCGACGCCGGCCGTTGACGTGCAGATCTGCGTCCCGGTCGGTCACCGAAATATTGAAGTCGCGACCATCGAAATGGATGTGCGCGTGGGTATCGGCCAAGAGAGGGTCCTGCAAGAGCACATCCACCCCTTCGCCTTTGCCCAGCGAGGTGAGCTTCTTGTAGATGTGGTAGACCTTCACGCCGGTACCGGGCGCGTGGATTCGAAGGGTCGCCATGGCGGGGAGTTTGGCTGGTTCTTGCTAGAAACGGAAGGAAAGACCGGGCCCGATTGCGCGATCCATCACAGCGGGTGAAAGGCGCAAAGTGCCCATCGCGGTTGGGTGAGGGGGAGGGTCTGCGAGCGAAAGCTGGGTTTCAGGCTTGTAGAAGTAGATGGCGTCGAGGATGCCCCAGGCCATGGCGCCAAAGAACATCGCACCGCTCGCGACCTGGATCCGCGTGAGCCAGCGCGAACGATTCTCGTCGGTGTGGTCGATGGCGTCCGCCGGACAAGCCGTGCTGCCGACGTCGTAGCGGCAAGAGCGCTGGGGACGAAAGCCAAAGACAGCCAGGTTGGTGGCAAACGCCCCGACCGAAACCGCGCCCAGAACGGTTTCGCTGACCAGGAACGCCCAGCCCTTCTTGCGCTGCCCGTTCTGGAATTGCCCGGCGCCGAAGGGGACGAAGTTGACCACGAAGGAGTTTCGTCCCACGCGCTTTTCGATCACCGTGGGGCCTGCCCGGGCCTTTTCGCATTCTTCCTTGTCGCGCAGGCGAGCTTGATCCATGGCCTTGCGCCTGGCCTCGAGGTCCGCGAGCTCGGCCTCGTAGCCCTTGCGCACGTTGTTGAAGAAGTCCACGACCTCGGGCGGATCGAGCAACGGGTCGAAATGATAGTCGGGGACAAGCTGGAGCAATTTGCGAAATTCGCGTGCGGCCTCGGCCTGCTGTCTTTCGAAAAGGTACGACACGCCGAGGATTCGATGGGCTTGGACGATTTGTCCTTCGGTTTGTAGACGCATTTCCGGGGAGAGCAGGGGGCGCACGATTTCCACCGCGCGGGCGAATTCGCCCCGATCATAGGCATTCTTGCCCCGTTGCAAATCCTCGTTGGGCGCCGTCGGTGCCGCCTGGAAAAGAAGTGCCGCAAGAAGGAAGCTGGCGCCCAAGGCTACTCGTCCACATGAATCGTGACTGGACGAGTTTCTCCCGCGGTGATCGTCACCTGCTTGATCGTCGTCTTGTCGCCCTTGAATACCACCACCTCCAGACTCTTGCGCATCTCATCGCCTGCGTCAAAGGGTACTGGGATTTTTTCACCAGGTTGGGCGCGGGCACGCCAGGGGTTGGCTTTGTTTTCGCTGACCTCGCGAATGAGCAAAGTCGCACCGGGCACGGGTGGATCGAGCGTCACAGCCAAGCGGGCGGGCTTCGGGTCGAGATTGACGAACAAGTGATCGCCAGGTGGCCGGAAGAGCTGTGGCCCGACCACGACCTCTTTTCGATTGCAGCAACTGTCGTTGCGGAATTCCAGCCTGTGCGGCCTGTTCCACTGGATCTCGATGCGGTTCCTCTGGGGGCCGTAGTCGAAGGCCTTCTTGCCGTCCAACCACACTTCGACCCGCGCCGGGGTGAAGCCCAAGGTCAAGGTGATGTTCGGAACCTGGGGGCTGTCATCGTCTTGCGGCCTGGCCGCGGGGTCGGGGCTCTTGGGAGCTTCCTCGTCGTGCGCAAGCGCCTTTTCGGCAAGGGCGACCTCGCGGTGGTGGGCTTCTCTGGCCGCGCGGGTTGGGCCACTGCTTGCGCCGTGCGATGGCGCCGGCCCTCGTTGCGCGGATGTTCCGGATCCCAGCGCCGGCAGCGCGGGGGGGCGGGCGGCGCCCAGGTTGTGCGCGGGTGCGGTCGCGATCGCCGCGAGGACGGGCTTCTTCTCGCCCAGGGCTTTGCGCGCGAGGAACAGGGCGCCGGTCGCCATGGCGACCAGGATGCCGAGCACGGTTCCACCGATGACCCAGCGACGCAGCCGCTCGCCGCGTTCCAGCCGTCGCAGCTCGGTCAGCACGGCTTGATTGTCCGGTTCGAAGGCGAGGGCGCGATTCCACAGCTCGAGCGCACGCGCTCGGTGCCTGGACGCCTGTTCGCGCAGGCCTGACTCGACCAGCGCCGAGACCATGCGCGAAACGATGGTCTTTTCATATTCGTCCGGCTCGGTCAGATAGGTTCGGAGCTCGTCTTTGGCGGTGCCGAGCCCGGCATCCGCCGCGTAGGCGCGTAGCTCGTCCACCATGTCCTGAATGGTTGCATAGCGATCTTCGGGCTTGCGCGCCAGCGCCTTCGCGATCACCCGGGCCAGCTGATCGGAGACCAACCGATTGACGGTGCGCGGATCGGCGAATTTGCCCTCGGACACCTTGCGCAGAACTTCGTGCGGGTTCTTGCCAGAGAAAGGCAAGGCGCCCGTAGCCATCTGGTACAGCATCACCCCGACGGAGAACACGTCGCTGCGGAAATCCAGGGTGCGGCCGTCGAGAACCTCGGGCGCCATGTAGGCCGGCGAGCCGAGGATCTGCCCGGTCACCGTCATGCGCTCGAGATCCACGACCTGGGCGACCCCGAAGTCCATCAACTTGAGCACGCCGTCCTTGCGAACCATGACATTCTCGGGCTTGAGGTCGCGATGAATGATGCCCAATGAATGGGCATGGCTAAGCGCCTCGCCGAGCTCCATGACGATGAGGGCGGCCAGCTCGGGCACAGGCAGCTTGCGGTTGGTCAAAAACTGTTTGAGCGTCTGCCCATCAATGAATTCGGTGACGATGTACGACGACGCCGCTTCCTCGCCGGAGTAGTCGAAGATCTGAAGAATACCATCGTGGTTCAGCTTGGCGACGGCGCGCGCCTCGCGCTCCAGCCGGGCTCTGGACTCGGGTTCCGCGAGGAGATGGGAGTGCAAGACCTTGACCGCCACTTCGCGCCGCAGCTTCTCGTCGTGGGCACGGTAAACCACGGCCATGCCTCCTTGGCCGACCTCCTCAATAATCCGATAGCGTGCTGGCAAGGGTTTCGAAAGCATCGTCCCTGAAGTCCCTGGCGCGGAAGAACCGAAATCCCAAGCTACGGCCGGATACTACGGGAGTAACACTTGAGATACAACCTAAGACGCTTTGCGCGCATGCGATGGGGCAGCTCCATTGACTCTTGCCGTTGCGGACCAAGGGGCGCGTGGGTCCGCGCCGTCACAGAGCCTTGATCTGCGCCTGTGCGACGATCACTATGTGGGTTCCATGTCGGCGCCGGCGCGCGAAAGCTCTACCTCTGTCCCCACAATTCGCAGCGCGAACGGTATCTGGCAAAGCCGAGTGCGCGAATTCGCGGATCGCCCGGCTTTTCGCTACCGCCGGGCGGATGCCTGGGAACGTCTGACCTGGCGGCAGGCCGACCAGGTTGTCCGCGAGCTGGCGGCGGGGCTGCTTTCGCTGGGCCTCGACTGCGGCGATCGGGTGGCGATACTCTGCCAAAGCCGGCTCGAATGGCTGCTCTGCGACGTGGCGATCGCGATGGCTGGACTGGTTTCGGTGCCCATCTATCCTTCCTCCACGGCCGAGCAGTGTGCGTTCATCCTTGGCGACAGCGGCGCTCGCGCGGTCATCGCCGAGGACGATGAGCAGGTGGCCAAGCTGACCACCTTGCGAGCAACCTTGCATGTGGTCCAGATAGAGAACACGACGACCGCACAGGCGGCTGACAGGATCGGCGACGACCGAGAAGGGGTGCGCCCACTTGCACAACTTCGCCAAGCCGGCTCGGCGTGGATAGCCTCCCATGCCGGCGAGCTCGACACACGCGCCGATGCCGTCAAGCCCAGCGGCACCTTCACCATCATCTACACCTCCGGCACGACGGGGCAGCCCAAGGGCGTGGTACTGACGCACGCCAATCTCGTGGCTTCGTGCGAAAGCGCGGTTCGCGCCTTCGATCTCAGGCCTGACGATGTCCAATATTTGTTCTTGCCGCTGGCGCACGTCCTCGGTCGCGAGATCGCGTGGGCCCCCATCATCGTCGGCGCCGAGGTCGCCTTCGCCGAGAGCATGGCGCGCATCAAATACGATCTTGCCGAGGTTCGCCCCACCTTCATGGCCGGCGTGCCGCGCATTTTCGAGAAGCTTCATGCCGCAGTCCAAGCAGGCGCCCGGCAGGGCGGCGGGGCCAAGCGACGATTGGTGCATTGGGCGTTCGGTGTGGCAGCTCGCTACTCGGCCGTCCTGCGCGAAAAGAAGACCGCTACGCTCGGTCTGCGTTTGGCGTACGCTTGCGCCGACAGACTGGTGCTCGCAAAGCTGCGCAAGCGTCTGGGGCTCGACCGCTGCCGCTTCCTGATTTCGGGTGGCGCGCCGCTCTCCAGCGAGATTGCGGAATTCTTCCATGGCGCCGGGTTGCTGATTTTGGAAGGCTACGGGCTCACCGAATCCACTGCCGCGGCCTTCGTCAACCGCTGGAACAACTTCCGTTTCGGCACCGTTGGTCCCGCCATCGATGTCGTCGATTTCAAGTTGGCCGCGGACGGGGAAATCCTGCTGCGTGGCCCATCGATCTTTTCCACCTACCACGGCAATCCCGAGGCGACCGCCGAGGCGTTCGATGCCGAGGGCTGGTTTCACACGGGCGACATCGGCGCGTCCGAGGACGGTTTCTTGCGCATCGTCGACCGCAAGAAGGACATCATCATCACCGCCGGCGGCAAGAACGTGGCGCCGCAAAAGCTGGAGAACGCCCTCAAGGCGCATTCGCCGCTGATCGGCCAGGCCGTGGTGTTCGGCGACAGGCGCTCGTATTGTGTGGCCCTTGTCACTCCGTCCGAGCCCGCGGCTCGCCAGTTTGGAGAAGGCGACATCGCCAAGGCCGCCGCCTCGCCCGAGCTGCGCGCGACCATCGAGAAGGCCGTGGCAGAGGTCAACGCCACCCTGGCCAGCTACGAGACCATGAAGGGCTTTGCCATTCTTCCTTCGGATTTCAGCGAGTCAAGTGGCGAGCTGACCCCCAGCCTCAAGGTCAAACGCGACGTGGTGGCCAGCAAATTCGCGTCCATCATCGCCGGAATCTACGGCAGGTAGGCGGCCGCGCATTCGTGGGGTAGGGTAGGGTTAGTCATGAGCGGCACCCTATTTGTCGTCGATGCCCTGAACTACCTCTTTCGGGCTTTTCACGCCTTGCCTGCGCTGACCACCAAGGCGGGGCAGCCCACGGGGGCGGTGTACGGCTTCTGCCAGATGCTCCTGCGCATCGAGCGCGAGCATCAACCTTCTCACCTATGCGTGGTCTTCGATGCGCCGGGACGGACCTTTCGCGATGACCTCTACAGTGAGTACAAGGCCCATCGCCCGCCAACGCCACCCGACCTGATCGCGCAGATCGATCTGTCCCACCAAGTGGCCGACGCCTTTGGATACAAGGTCCTTTCGCTTGCGGGAGTCGAAGCGGACGACGTCATCGCGACGCTGGTTCACCAGGCCAAGGCCGAGGATCTTTCGGTTGTGATCGGATCGTCCGACAAGGATCTCATGCAGCTTTGTACCGAGGACGTGAAGCTCCTCGACGCCGTCAAGAATCGGCTGATGGGGCCGGCCGAGGTGAAGGAGAAGTGGGGCGTTCCGCCCGAGAAGCTCGGCGATGTCCTCGCTCTCATGGGCGACGCGGTCGACAATGTGCCGGGGGTTCCTGGCGTGGGACCCAAAACCGCGGCAGAGCTCATCACGACCTTTGGTTCTCTCGACGGAGTGTTGGCGAACATCGAAAGAATCAAGGGCAAGAAGGGCCAGGCCCTCGTAGAGGCGCGTCCGAAGTTGGCGCTGTCCCGCGAACTGGTCAGGTTGCGCGACAATGTGGAGCTGCCCCTGACCATGAGCGAGCTGCGTCGGGTGCCAGCCTCGACCGAGAAGCTCAGCGGCCTCTTTGCCCGGCTCGAATTCGGACGTCTACTGGCCAAGTACTCGCAAGGTGAGGCGCCGAAGGTACCTGCCAATGTCGAAGCACCCCCAGGGCAGGCGTCCTCTGAAACCCCGGCATCGGCCGTGCCCGCCGCCAGCCAAGCTCGCGTGGTGACCGATCCTGCATCTCTGGCAGAGCTCGCCGCCGAGATTTGCGCCGCCAAGGAATGCGCCATCGCCGTGTTCTGCGACGGAGGCGCCCCGGTGAGAGCGGGAATCATCGGGCTGGCCTTCGCGTTGCCAACCGGGCTTCGGGCCTACGTGCCGATCAGACAGCAATTCCTCTCGGCCGCGCCATGCTTGTCCGAGGCCGAGATCTTGTCAGGGCTCGCCGCCGTCCTGACGTCAGAAGCCGTCACCAAGCACCTTCACGACGCCAAGGTGCTTGAGGATCTTCTGCGCATTCGAGGCGTAGGCCTAGCCGGGGTTGCCAGCGATACCATGCTCGCCGGCTACGTGCTCGATTCCGCAAGCGCCGACTACGATCTCTCGGTGCTTGCGGCCAAGGAGCAAATCGCGGGCGTCGTCCCGCGCACGGCGTGGCCGGGCGCTGGCCGGGGGGGCGCGAACGCGGCCGGACTTCTTGTCGACGACGTTGCCGCTCACCTGACCGCGGAGGCAGTGGCTGTTCTCGCGTTGGCGCGCAGGCAGCACGAGAAGCTGGAGGCCTCGCATCAGGAAAGCCTCTACCGTGACGTGGAGCTGGCCCTCGTGCCCGTGCTCGCCGCCATGGAGTGTTTGGGCATTCGGCTCGACAGCGGCTACCTGAATAACCTGGGCAACGAGGTGGCGACGAGCGCCCGCGCCATCGAGCTCGAGATTTACACGCTGTCGGGCACGGAATTCAATATCGCCTCGCCCAAACAATTGTCCGAGATTCTCTTCGTCAAACTGGGATTGCCCATCATCAAGAAGACCAAGACGGGCGCGTCGACCGATGCCGACGTGCTGGAAGAGCTGGCCGCCATGCATCCGTTGCCGGCCAAGATTCTCGAGCACCGGACCCTGACCAAGCTGAAGGGAACCTACATTGATGCGCTGCCGGCGCTGGTCAATCCCCGTACCGGCCGTCTGCACACGAGCTTCGATCAAGCCGTTGCGGCCACGGGGCGCATCTCGTCGAGCGGGCCCAACCTGCAAAACATCCCCATTCGCTCGGAGATCGGCAAGAAGATCCGCCACGCCTTCATCGCCGATCCAGGGTTCCAGATGGTGTCGGCGGACTACTCGCAAATCGAGCTGCGCGTGCTCGCGCACTTTTCGCAAGATCCGGCCTTCCTCGACGCCTTTCGGGCCGGCGTCGACATTCACCGGCGAACCGCGGCCGAGGTGTTCGGCGTCGCCGAGGGGGCCGTCACCGACGAGCAGCGGAGGATCGCGAAGGCCATCAATTTCGGCTTGGTCTTCGGACAAGGAGATTTCGGGCTGGCCCAGGTTCTTCACATCCCGCGCGCCGAGGCGCACAAGTACATCGACAGCTACTTCAAGCGCTACGCCCGCGTGCGCGAGCACATGGAGGCCATGATCGCCGAGGCTCGGCGGACCCAGTCCGTGTCCACGCTGCTCGGGCGCACCCGCGCCTTGCCGGAAATCGGCTCCAAGCGGCCGCAGGAGCGCAACTATGCCGAGCGCATTGCGCGCAACACCCCGATTCAAGGCTCGGCGGCCGACATACTCAAGTTGGCCATGCTGCGCGTGGCGCGCGGACTGCCCCGCTTTCCCGAGGTCAGATTGCTGCTCACGGTGCACGACGAGCTGGTGTTCGAGGTGCCCGAGTCAAACCTCGACGAATTCAACCCTTGGGTAAAGCACGAGATGGAGTCGGCCTACGAGCTGCAAGTGCCGCTGGTCGTGGACGTACACGCCGGTCCGTCTTGGGGCGACGCTCACTAGAAGAAACCACAGAGACACAGAGAGCACGGAGGGCGGACAAGAAAATGGGGTTCCGGATCCGAGAATCCGAAACCCCTTTCTGTCCGGGTTCTGCGCCCTTCGTGTCTCTGGCGACTACTTCCGCGCGCCGCCGGGGACGCCCTTGTCGCCCTTCTTCTTGCCGGCGACCAAGCCATCCTTTTGGTGGGCGGCCCAGCCGACCTGCTCCGGGGCCTGCCCCTCCAGCTTGATGGTCTGCGCCTCGGGCGGAAGAACCGCGTTGCCCTCGGCCAACACCTTGCCCGAGAGATCCTCGAACTTCTTGTGGATGATGAGGCCGTTCGAGGCCGCGAACCCTGTCATCGAGTTGATGGAGAAGGTGCCCGTCACGATGTACTGCTCGCCCACCTTCGCTTCGAGCGGCTTGGGGTCGCCGGTGTCCCAGTCCTTGACGGGATAGTCGGCGATGAGCAGGGAGCGTTCCTTCTTGGCGTTGGGCGTATCGGCCATGAAGAAGTGGGGTTGGTCGCAGGGACGGCAACCGCCGCGGTCGACCTGGACGTTCTGGGTCAGGGCCTCGCCGCCCTTTTTCATCGCCTTCTTCTTTTCCTTCTTGGTCTTTTCCGACAGCTCGTCATTGCACTTGCGCAACTCGGGTGGACATTCGTAGATCTCGGTCAGATAGGCTTTGACCCGGACGTCCTTGTCCATGTACTTGTCTTTGTTTTTGCGCAGGCCCAGCACGGAGAGCTCGCCGGTCGGATACTGGGTGGGTATATTCGAGGCTGCGAAGCTAGGAGAGGGCGGAAGATTCACCTTTATCGGGGTGACTTCCTGACCCTGCGCGAATACTCTGACCGACAGCAGGGAAGCCAGCGCGAACACCGTGAGCAGACAGATTCGGATCATGTGTTTCCCCTCTTCCAAGAATGGCGGACGACGACCATGTGGCTCGCGTCTCTCGTCCCTCAATAACACGGGCAATTCGGGGCGACAAGCCCTGCGCGTGGGGTTCTGTCTCTTTGCGGTCCTGGCCGTGGGGCTCGCCTGCACCCGCAAGGGGCGAGAAAAGACCACGAAACGTACCGGAGTGCCTCCGGATCGCGGGACGGCCGCGCAGCCGGCTCGCGCCGAGACGGCGCCAACCCCAGCCATGAAGTCGCTGCCCGAGGCAGCGCGTTCGCCTGCAAAGATCGCCCGACGCGGCGGCGTTCTGAAGGTTCATTTGGAGGCCGAGCCGCCCCATCTCGATCCTTTGCTCGACACCGTTCAGGTCATCGACCGCGTGGTGCGTGGACTGGTCTATGAAACCCTGATCGACTGCGTCGGCGACCGCTATCAGCCGGGCCTGGCCGACACCTGGGAACTGTCGAGCGACGGGATGCGACTTACCCTGCACCTCAAGGAGGGTGCGCGTTGGCAGGACGACAAAGTCTTTTCGGGTCTGGATGTGCAGGCCACCCTGGAACACTTGATGCGGTCGCCGAATCGCTCGGCGCTGCTGCACGCCATGATCGCGGATCTGGAAGGCGTGGATGTCCTTCCCGATCGAATGGTTCGCCTCCGCCTTACACGTCCCTCTGATCTTACCCTGCGCGCACTATGCGAGATCCCCATCCTACCCGCCGAGCCGCTGCGCGCCGGGGGCGTCAAGCTGACCCAGCTCGGCCGCTCGCCCGTCGGGACCGGCCCCTTCCGCGTCGTGGCTTGGGAACGAGGCAAGCGCATCAAGCTGGTCAGGGCACGCCTGCAATCCTCGCCTGACGGTCCCATTCTGGACGGCATCGACTTCGAGATCGACGTCGACCCCGCGCGTGCTTTGACCCGTGCGCGCAGGGGCGAAATCGACATTCTGCCGCGCGTGTCAGAAATTCACTTTCCCGAGCAGGTCTCGCCGGCCACCTTGCGCGACGCCATGGATCTCTATCTGCTTCAGCCGCATCGCTATTCCTTCGTCGCCTTGAATACGCGTCGGGGCGCGCTGGCGGATCCCGCGTTTCGTCATGCCTTGAGCCTGCTGTGGGATCGGTCGCGCTTCGCATCCGAGCTCCATCACGGCCTGGTCCGGCCCATCGGCGCGCCCACCTTTGGTTCGGCGCCGGTCGACAAATTCGATCTGCCGTTCGCCAGACGCCTCATGGAAGAGGCTGGATTCACGGACACCGACGGCGACGGTGTGCGCGAGGTCGGGGGCGTCCCCATTCGACTTTCATTCCTGGTGCCGGCCGGCTCGCACACCCTGTCCGCCGAGGTTCGCGCCTTCGCCATGGATTTGCGCCGCGTCGGAGTCCTCCTCGACACCAACAATCTGGACAGCTCGACACTGTTTTCACGGGTGGAGCATGGCGACTACGATCTGTGCGGCCTGACTTGGGACGGGCGCAAGGACGAAGATCCGCGCCTCCTGCTCGGGGGCCAAGGCGATTTCCAGTACACGGGCTATAGGCCCGAAAAGTTCGTGGCCGCGATCGAGCGTATCCGGACAGCGCCATCCCCTGCCGCGCGTGCCCCTCTTCTGCAGCAGCTCGCCGACATTCTCGCGGCCGATCGGCCGGCTCTGTTCTTGTACCGGCACGACGTGGTCGCCCTGGTCGCCAGGCGCGTGCACGGCCTGGCCGCCGTCGGGGATCGCCTCGACTTGCGGTCCGTGTGGGTCGAGCCGTGAGCCTCGTGCTGCTGTTCGTCGCTTTCGCTGCGACTTGCCCGACCGACGCGCCGGTGCCCGACACGCCTGGTCTTGCCGCCGTGGCCAAGCTGCCCGCCGCGGAGGCTATGCGCCTCAACGGCGAGGGCAAGCAGCTCTACCGGCGGGAGCACTGGGCCGAGGCGCGGGAAAAGTACCAGGCTGCGCTCGCCGCCGACCCCGATTTTCTGAGCGCGCAGCTCAACGTCGCGTGCAGCTTCTCGCGCCAGGGCCGCTACGCCGAGGCCGCCGCCGAAGCCGCCGACCTCATTCGCCGTGCCTTCATACCGTGGAGCCGCGAGGTGAGAGAGGCAGCGGACCTCGGCATCCTGCAGGACCAAGACGTCTACGCCAAGGTGCAGGCCGCGCGCTCGGAGGCGGCGCCGAGCTGGGGCAAGCTCGTGCGCGATGGCATTCTTTTCGTGGCCAGGACCAGGCCACCCCTGAGCGTCGCTGGCATGGGGGTTCTCGCGCTGGGACTGAACCAAGAGATCTTCGTGTGGATTCCAGAGACGGGGCGGTATCTGCAAGTGACCGTCGAGGACGGCCGCGTGCTGACCTACGCCGTCTCCGCTGATGGGCGGCGCCTGGCCTATATCCTGGCCGGCAAGCTCGTACGCGCGCCGGGACACGAGGCGCTCTTGCGCGGCCTTTCCATGCGCGTTCTCGACATCCCGACGATGGCGCTGGGCAAGGTGGTGCCGATTCCCGGCGATGTCAGGCGCGTGCAATTGTCATTTTCCGCGCTGCCGGTCCTGAAGCTGACGGATGCATCGTCGATTACCAGCGTACTTTCGCTGTCGGACGACCGGCTCGAGCCCGCGTCTTTGTCGGCTCGTGCTCGGGCCGACTCGGTCGAGATCTCGGGCGCCGGGGTCCAGCCGGGCAAGCGCAAGGTGGCGAGGTCGAAGTGCAACGTCGCGCTGGCCACCCAAAAGGACTCGGCCGGGCTTTGGCGTATCGTCGTTTCGCGCCCTTCCGGCAAGCCCTTCGACCTGGACGCGCGCTACGGCGCGGGGCTCGTCGGATTGCCATTTCCCGACGAGGTGTCTCCGCCTCGACCTGGGCTGAAGCAGAGCCCCAGAAGTCCATGACATCGTCCGAAAAAATGCGCTAGAAGGCGCTTTGCCCATGCCCCGAATCGCCATTGCCACGAGGTTGAAGTCATGAGCCGCAAGCTCGTCAGCATGACGGGATTCGGCCGCGCACGAGCGGTCCTTGGACAGCGCACGGTGGGGGTGGAGATTCGCTCGCTCAATCACCGCGGCCTGGACATCAAGTTGCGCGCGTACGACGCGCAACTCGCGCCCGAGATCGAAACCGAGATCCTGCGCATGGTTCGCCAATCGCTCGCGCGCGGCTCGGTGTCCATCAGCCTTCGCGACGAAACCGCGGGCGGGCAGGGTGGGGTGCTCGATACCACGCGCGTGCGCCAGATTCACGCGGCCCTCGATACCCTTCGCCAAGACATGGGACTGCCCGAGCCGCTCGATCTTGGCACCGTGGGAACCTTCATGGGCGCGTTCGGGACCGAACCCACGACCGAGATTCCACCCTCGAGTTGGCAGGCTCTGCAGCCCGCCATCGCGACCGCGCTCGAGAGCTTGTGTTCCATGCGCGAGCACGAAGGCGCCGCCATCTCGACCGACCTCCGGCTGCGGCTCACCAACTTGCGCGGTCTCGTCGAACGGATCTCCGATCTCGCCGCGCTGGTACCGGGTCGCGCGGCTCGCCGACTCGAGGAGCGTCTGGCCGCACTGATCGCGGGGAATCCGGCCCTGGATCCTGCCCGTCTGGCTCAGGAGGTGGCGCAGCTCGCCGACCGTCTCGATGTGAGCGAGGAGATCGTGCGTTTGCGCGCGCACTTCGATCACCTTGCGACGCTTCTCGGGGGCAAGGGCGCAGACGCGCCAGGACGGCGCATCGACTTTCTGGTCCAGGAAATCGGCCGCGAGCTCAACACCCTGGGCGGCAAGATCCAGGATGCCGCCATCGCGGCGCTGGTCATCGACGGCAAAGCCGAGCTGGAGAAGCTGCGTGAGCAGGCGCAGAATATCGAGTAGAACCTGCGTATAGTTCCGGCAATGTCCAAAGAAGTCTCACGCGGCCTGCTCCTGGTGATTTCGTCACCGTCGGGGGCCGGCAAAACCACGCTGGCGCGCCAGCTGGCCGCCGAATTCGACATCCGTTTCTCGGTTTCGACCACCACGCGCAGCCCGCGCACCGGCGAGGTCGAAGGCAAGGACTACTGCTTCGTCAGTGGCGAGCGCTTCGACCAGATGGTGGCGAATCGGGAATTCGCGGAATGGGCCGTGGTGCACGGCAACCGCTACGGCACCAGCATCGCGACGGTGCAGCAATCCATCGCGGGTGGCATCGACTGCCTGTTCGACGTGGACTACCAGGGAGGAAGACAGATTCGCCGCCTGTGGCCCGATGACAGCGTGCTTTGCTTCATTCTGCCCCCCTCCATGGAAGAGCTGGAAAGCCGTCTGCGACGCCGCGCAACGGACGCGCCGGACGTCATCGAGCGCCGTCTCGCCATGGCCTGCAAGGAGCTCGAACACTACGGCGAGTACGACTACCTCGTGGTCAACGACGACCTTTCGCGGGCCTACGATCACCTGCGCTCCATCTTCGTCGCCGCCCGTTGCGTACGAAAGCGTCAGGAAAAGGTTGCCCAGGCACTCTTGGCCGAAGCGGCGGCCCGCAGGCCATCAGGCACGCGATGGTGACCATCGACGCCCTCTGCGAATCAATCCTGGCGCGAAATCCCAACGCCGATCTGGATCTACTTCGCCGCAGCTATGCCTACGCGGCCGAGAGCCACGCCGGACAGTTTCGCAAGTCGGGCGAACCGTACCTGGTTCATCCCATGAGCGTGGCCAAGATCATCGCCGATCTCAACCTCGACGTGCCGTCGATCTGCGCGGGCATCTTGCATGATTGCGTGGAGGACACTACCGCCACGCCGGAGGACATCCACGACAGGTTCGGCGAGGAGATTCAGCGCATCGTCGAGGGCGTGACCAAGCTGGGCCAGATCCCCTGGACCACGCGCGAGGAACGACAGGCCGAAAATTTCCGCAAGATGCTCCTGGCCATGGCACGCGACATCCGCGTGATCCTGGTCAAGCTCGCGGATCGCGTGCACAACATGCGCACCTTGCAGTTCATGTCGCGCGACAAGCAGGAGCGCATCGCGCGCGAGACGCGCGAAATCTACGCGCCCATCGCCAATCGGCTCGGTATCCAGTGGATGAAGGTCGAGCTCGAAGACCTGGCCTTCAAGTATCTGGAGCCGCAGGAATGGGAAAACCTGCGCGCCCAGATGGAGGGAACGGAAGCCGAGCGCGGCGCCTACATTCAGGAGGTCTGCGCCAAGCTCTCCGAGGTGCTGGCCGAGAACGACATCAAGGGCCAGGTCAGCGGGCGCGCCAAGGGCTACTGGTCCATCCACCAGAAGATGAGGCGAACCGGGCGCGACCTCGAACAGGTCTACGACATCATCGCGTTTCGCATCATCACGGACAGCGTTCGCGACTGCTACGGCGTCCTAGGTGCGATTCACTCGAACTGGACGCCGGTACCCGGCCGATTCAAGGACTACATCGCGCTGCCCAAGCCCAACCTTTACCAGTCCCTACACACGACGGTGATTGGACCGGGCTCGGAACGCATGGAGGTCCAGATCCGGACCCACGCGATGCACCGGACGGCCGAAGAGGGCATCGCGGCGCACTGGCAGTACAAGGAGAAATCGCCCATCGGATCCGAGGATCGCAAGACCTTCGCCTGGCTGCACCAGTTGATGGAATGGCAGCGCGACCTCAAGGATCCTGCCGAGTTCATTCAGACGGTGAAGATCGATCTTTTCGAGGAGGAGGTCTTCGTCTTCACACCCAAGGGCGACGTCAAAGCCCTGCCCAAGGGCGCCACGCCCATCGACTTCGCCTACGCCGTACACTCGAAGATCGGCGACCACTGTTCCGGCGCACGCGTCAACGGGATGATGGTTCCGCTTCGCTACCCGCTTCGCAACGGCGACATCATCGACATCATCACTTCGCCCACGCAGCGTCCGTCGAAGGACTGGATCAAGTTCGTCGTCACCAGCCGTGCGCAGACCAAGATTCGCCACCACCTGCGCAAGGAGCAACGAGAACGCAGTCGCCGACTCGGCCGCGACCTGATTACCAAGGCCCTGCGCAACCATCAGCGCTCTTTGGCGGTGGCCGAAAAGGACAAGCTGCTCGACAAGGCGGCCGAGGCTTTGCATCTTGGGACCGCCGAGGAAATCTTCGTTCACGTCGGCTACGGCAAGCTTTCGCCCGAGGCCGCCGCGCTGGCCATCTACCCCCAGTTGCAGACGCCCGACGCAACGTCGGACAACCTGCCCCTCATCGAAGAGGAAGCACGTGCGCAGCCAAGGCGCGAACCCAAGCGATCCGTCGGTGGCGTGCGCGTCCAGGGCGAGGCCGACATCGTGGTTCGCTTCGCCAAGTGCTGCAGCCCGGTTCCGGGCGACGCCATCGTGGCCTTTATCAGCCGGGGCAGGGGGGTGATCGTTCATACCCGTCAGTGCCCGAAGGCATTCAACTTGGATCCGGCTCGCAGCGTCGACGTCAGCTGGGACGAGGAAACCCGCTTGCTCCGCCCCGTTGCCGTGGAGGTCATCTCCGCGGACAAACCCGGCATCCTGGCGGCTCTCTCCAAGTGTTTCATGGAACACGGAGTGAATATCGCGCAGGCCAAATGCCGGGCCACCGAGGACAACCGCGGTCTCAACACCTTCCAGGTCACGGTCAGCCACGTCGACCAACTGCGGAAGGTTCTGCGCGCCATCCAGGGCATCGACGGCGTCATCTCGGCGGTAAGATTATGATTTGGAAACCCTGGCCGGAAACACCTCGCCCCGCGAAGCGTCCGCGAAGCGGGCGAGGGCGCGGCGAAGCGAGCGGGTGTGGCAGGGGTGGGGCAGGTCCCGAAGCTCCCGAAGGGAGGGGCAGGTGTAGGGCGTGTAGGACCCGAAGTGCCCGCAGGGCAGAGAGGTCGCCGAGCGCAGCGAGGCGGGCAAGGGGCTGTCACGTTTCATGCCTGAAGGATCCGGGCCATCGGCCTGGCGGCGGTACTGGGAGGGGTTCCAGCTAGACCGAGAACGTACCTAGGCCGGCGTTCTCATTTGACCTGGCCCCCCGCCTCTGCTAGTTGAACCCGACCATGGCATCGAATTCTCGCCAGACTTGGAAGAAGCGTACGCGCCGGCACGGCAATGCCGGGCATAAGCGCAAGAGCAAGGAAAGCCGCCACTCGACGTTGTCCGAGACAGAGCTTTTCGCCGGGCTGGGCGAACCGGGAAAAGCGGCGCCCAAGAGCGCGACCAAGTAGTTTTGCATTGCCGCGTCGCGGCTTCGGGTGAGATGTTTCTCGCCTCTCGACGGCACGAATGTTGATCTTGGGAGGGGCTCTGCCCTAAGATCGCCGGACTTCGCTCCCGCAACGGGTATTCCGCGCGGTCGGAGTGACATCACCTCCAGGTACCGGATGAAATTCTGCCCAATTTGCAAAACGCAGTACCCCGAGGACGCAAACTTCTGTCCGCAGGAGACTTGTGCGACTCCCGAGGGACCACAACGTCTCCAACTGATGGCCACCCAAGCGGTGGGCCGTTTTCAGCCCATCGAGAAGATCGGTGGCGGAAGGACAGGCGAGGTGTGGCGCGCGCGCGACAGCCAGACCGGCCAGGAGGTCGCCTACAAGAGCGTCATGCCCGCGGTCGTCTCCACGCCCGCTGCGCTGGCGAGGATGGAACGAGAATTCCGACAGCTCATGCGTGTGAGCAACCCCAAGGTCGCCACCGTGCTCGACTGCGAGAAGACGCCCATCGGCGGTCTTGCGATTGCGACGGAGCTTTGCCCGGGGGATTCGCTGGAACGCATCCTCGCGGCGGGGCACGTGGACTTCGAACAAGCGAAATCCATCGTGGCACAGGTCGGACAGGCCTTGCTGGAAGCCCAGAAAGTGGGCCTGGTCCACCGCGATGTGGCCCCGAAGAATATTCTGGTGTCCGCGTCGGGCGACGTAAAGGTCATCAATTTCCCCCTCGCCGTGCCCATCAACGAGAAGGTTTCCGGCGTGGCTGCCTACCTCTCGCCGGAGCAGGTGCAAGGCAAGCCGGTCGATCAGCGATTCGAACACCTACAGCCTGGCCGCCATTTTCTACCACCTGCTCACCGGCGAGCCACCTTTCCAAGGGGCCAGCGTGCAGGCGGTGCTGGACATGCAGGTGTCCACGCCGGTCTTGCCACCCACGCAGCGGCGGCCCGGCGCGAACCTACCACCCGACTCCGACAAGCTCGTGCTCAAGGCGCTCGACAAGAGCTCCAGCCGGCGACACCTTACCTTGCGCCTTTTCCTGAACGAGCTCGAAGCACTCAAGGCGCATCCCGTGGGCGCGGCCAAGCCCGCCGGTGAAGTCGGTCTTGCCAAGACCATGATGTTTGGCGGGAACCAGGCTGACATCGCCAGGATGGTGGCCGAAGCCAGAGCCGCCAAGGCTGCGGCCGGGGAGCCCACGCCTTCATCGGTGCCTACGCCGCCCGTCGCCCCACAGGCCCGGCCGATGGAAATCGGGCAAACGATTACCGTCGGTGCCATGACGCCTCCCATGGCGCCTCACGCCGCCCCATACGCGCAGCCCCTGGCCGCGCGCGCGCCGGCCCAGGTCGCGTCCACCCTCGCTCCCCAGGCCGCCAAGCCGGGACCGCAAGCGCAGACATTCATGACATCGTCCGCACCGCCCCCTGCGCAGTATCCGCCCACCCCGGCCCCGCTTCCGCGTGCACACGTCCCGCGGCAGGCATCAATGGCCCCGGCCGCACCGGCGTCTGTTCAGCCGGCGCTTGCCAGAATCCGCAAAGCCGGCGCCAGCCCAGCCAACCGGCGTCGTACCTGGCGAAGCGGGCAAAGGCGCGCCGCCCAAGAGCGGCGCAGGCGCAGCCTTCCGTGAAACCCTGTGGTTCAAACAGGGCGATGTGGAGCAGATGGTGGCCGAAGCCAAGGCCAAGATGCAGGCCACCGGTAAACCTCCCTCGGAAGGCCCCATCGGGGCCGAAGACGCAAGACCACTCGAAGACCGATACGTCGACGATGGATCGGTTACCGTCGAGGATCGCAAGAAATTTTCCTTGCGCACGGGTGGCACGTCGACCTCGGTTCCGGCGGTGGGCAGCGAGGTTCCAGGCCAGAAGATCGACGAACGCGAAATCGTCGGGGAGATCAGTGGCGGTCGGCGCACGCTCATCCTGGTGATCGCCGCGATCGTGGTCCTCGCGTTGGTTGTGGTTATTGTCATGATGGTGAAGGGGAAGGGCAAGACCACCTCGGCCAGCCCCACCTCCGCGTCTGCCAGTCAGCTGGCGGCGACAAAGCCCCCGCCAACGCGCGAGCCCTTGGTGGGCGGGCTGGGACAAGGTTCCCCTGATTCAAGCGTCGCACCCAGCCCTGCCGGCTCCCCTTCCTCCGCGCCGCCGGGAAAGGCTGCTCCCGGGCTTGGTACTGCCGGCGGCACCACCAAAGCCGGCCTTGGTGGTGCGACCGGCGAAACCAAGCCCGGAACGGCACAGGCCAAGAGGGCGCCTGCGAAAAAGAAGGTGCCCGTCAGACACCCGTCGCCCAAGCGCAAACGCTAGTTCCGCGTCTAGCTAGTCGTCGCTGATGACGAGCGTGATACGTTGGGTTTTGCCCGCCCGTAGGAACTCCACCACGATGGCCGGTGCGGTTCGGAGGGATTCGGCCACATCGAAGGCCTGCTCGGGCTTCTCGATGGATTTACCATTCACCTTCTGCACGATATCGCCGCTGCGCAAGTCGATTTCCTGGTAACAGCGATCGCCGGGATAGAGACTCTTGAGCAGCCAACCTTGGAAGCGATGGTTGGCAAGCATGCGGTCTCCCTCAACCCCTTGCATCCAGCGCGGTAGGCCCGCGTCGATCAGATGGATCAAGGCCGCCCGCCGCAACACGCCGGGCTTCGCGAACATGGTGCACGGCCGAGGCTGTGCCGCCTCGACCTTCGGCGAAGCTGGCGGCGGTGCCGACGGCGGCAGCGAATCTGGCGGCCCCGCGGGCACTTCGGTGATTTCCGCCGGTTCGGGGCCAGGCGTTTGCGCGACGCTGGTGGCACATGAAGACAACAACAACGAGAGGTTCGCCACCGCAAGGGTGGCCTGCCAAGAACACTGCCGAGAACGCTGCCAAGAACGCTGCCAAGAACGCTGCCAAGAACGCTGCATGGACGAATTGTCTCATGGCCGGCCGGTGGGCGCGAACAAGGGTGCGCGCTACGGTTCGAAAAGTGGCGCAATAGCCCGACACATCGCAGCGGTGACCTCGTCCTTGCTCGCCGCACCGTCAAGCGTCACCACCGACGGATCCTGGCACGCGAGGTCTCGATAGTTGGCCGCGACCTTGGCCAGGTAGGAGTCGGCGTCGTAGCGCTCGACCGGACGGCCGGCGGCCTCGCGCCGCTTGGCCGCGATTTCGATAGGCAGGTCGAGCAAGATGGTCAAATCCGGGCGCAGGATTCCACGAGCCAAACGCAGCACCCAGTCGCGGTCTGCCTCTTCGGCCTGGTAGGCCAGCGAAGAGAGAAGGTAGCGATCCGAAATCACCGTCGTGCCCGCGGCCAGGTAGGGTTCGATCTCGCGCTTCAAGTGGTCGATTCTGTCTGCCGCGAAGAGCAAGGCCATGCTTCGGCCATCCATCGCCGCGCCATCCGCCATCCTATGCTTTCCTAGCAGGGCTTCCCGCAAGAGCCGGCCGATGGGACCGGAGCTTGGCTCGCGCGTGGCCGCAGCCGGGCGGCCCAAGCCGCCGACGTAGGCAACCGCCCTGTCAAGCTGGGTGGTGGTCCCAAATCCGTCGATACCTTCGAGCACCAGAAATTTTCCCCGCACGCAGAGCAAGATGGCTTGCCAGGGATGGCTCTTGCAACCAATCTTTTTCTGGGCATGGACAGCCGCAATCTTGGCCCATGCCATGCGATGCCTGTCCTATACTCCTCCCCGAGGTAAAGACTTGCTCCGATCCTTGGCCATGAGGTTCACTGTTGCGCTCTTGCCCCTCGTCGCGGCTGGAGCCTGCAAGCGTTCCCCCGGCGCCAAGAGCAACCAGCCTTCGGGCAATGTCGTGCCGGTACCGCGCGAGGCACTCTGCATCGAGCAGCAGGAGGGATGCGTTTACTGCACGGGCCGGGACTTTTCGGCAGCTCCGTTCCTCGACGCCGACCAGTCGCGCCCCATCATCTGCGATCCCAAGAACGAGGACAACTGCGTCGAATTCTGCACGACGCTCGCGCCAGAATGCGCGCTGCCATGGTCGTCCAAGCCTCGCTGTCTGTTCGGTTCCGAGCTCGAATTCCAGCGCGCGGCGTTCAATCGTGACACCTCGGATCGTCCGGAGATCCCCGTGACGGGCCGCCTGATCGACGAAAGCGGGCGCCGCATCGAGGGTGCCCACATCGACGTGTGGGTTTCGCGCGGCACCCAACTGACCGTACTCGATCAAGAGGTCTCATCCAAGGATGGGACCTTTCGTGTCCATCTGCGCCCGGGGCCCTGGAGCTATTCCTTGCGTTTCAGCCGTCCCGGCCTGGCCAGCGAGATCGTCGAGCGCTTCCCCGCGGAAAAACTTGCTCCCATGGCGGGAGGCCAGCCGAAGGTCTTCCGACTGGGGCCAGAGTCGGTCATCAAGGGCCGCATCATCGATAATTCGCCCACGCCGGTGCCAGTGGCCGGCGCCGAGGTGTCGGCGCTGCGCACCGCGGAAGACGGCATCGCGAGCAGCAGCGCCCGAAGTGGCGACGACGGTACCTTCATCCTGGGAGGGCTGGAAGCCCGCCGGTATTTTCTGCGCGTCAGCAAGTTCGGTTGGCGCCCCATCGTGATGAAGGCAATCCAGGCCGGCTCCGGCACGCGCATCCCCATCAAGCTGGCCCGGGCGACGGTCATTCGCGGAGTCGTGCGCGACAAGAGCGGAGACCCGGAAGCCAATGCCACCGTGGCGGCTTTGCTCTCGGACGTTCCCGGCATGCCGACGACGCCCATCTTCTGGACGAGCGACAGCAAGGGGACATTCGCGCAGGACCGATTCGTGCCAGGCACCTACTACCTGTGGGCGCGTAAGGGCGATATGCTGGCCTACCCACCAGAGAAGATCGAGCTCAGCGAAGGCGGAGAGGTGGAAGTCGAGCTCTCACTCAAGAAGAAGGGATCGCGGGTCACTGGCAATGTATTGCCGGAGGCGGGCTTTCATATTTCCACCGATGCCAGGGTGCTGCTCATCAGTCGTTCGTCGCCCTTGGCATTTCCCAGACCGGCCGTTGCGGCTCTGGACGAGAAGGACGGCAAGTTCGCGTTTGCCGGCATTCTGCCCGGGCGTTACGAGATCAGCATTCGCGATGGAGCCAGGACGCTGGCCATCGTCAAAGGACCGAGCGAGGTTGAAATCCCCATCGACGCCGATGTGACCGTGCCGCTCAAGGAGTCGATCACGGTTCGTCCGCGCGTTCTGGAGTAATTGAAACAGGCGGTCAGTTGAGAACGCGAAAGCGATTCAGGCAATCGCTCAAGATTTGCTCGCTTTCGTTTTCGAAGCCTTCGAAGCGGACGGCCATCCCCGAGATCGACCGGGTTGCACCGCTTTGAACGTAGTTCACGAAGTAGTGGTTCTTGACCTCTCCGAGCGCCACGATCTCGGCGGTCTCTTCGGGATTGAGGAAGGAGATGCGAACGCGCGCGCCCAAGGGTAGGGGGTCGCGCATCTCGATGAAGATTCCACCGGCCGAAACGTTTCTGGCCACGCCTGGCAGCTCGCCGAACAAGACAGATTCCACGCGAACGGGAAATACCTTGTCAAAGCGGAGGTGCTGGCGTTTCTCTGGACTGGACATCACCGCGCTGGTTTGCGAGAGGGTTTTCGACATGCCTACAAGGTAATACATGTGAATCAATGAAGTCAAATTACCTACATATACCTTCATGTATCATTGGGGAGGATCCATGCCCGCGTCGATTGTCGTTGCGCTTGCAGTCGAACCCGATTGAATCCTTTCCGCGGCTCTGTTACGGTGACGTTGCGAGGACTTGCGCGGCGAATGCTTCCCAATGAACGGACGACCCGAGATGTGGTCGCTGCGGCACCTGGAGTTGTCGAGGGGTTGATCGTCGCACCGGATCGAGAGTGCGCGCGGCCCTTGGTGGATTTTCTCCGCGCCGAAGGTGTCAATGTTCAAGTGGTCAACGCCGTCGACCTTGGCTTCGAAGAAGCGTTGCTTCACAGACCCAATGTCGTCCTCATCGATGAGCGTATCAGCAAGGCGGGCGGTGTGGATCTGTGCGAGAGGCTCAAGGCCAACACCCGCACGCACTTTCTGCCCGTGATCATTTTCGCACACGGCAAGCAGAGTGACCTCCTAAGACTGGATGCGCTGGCCGCTGGCGCGGACGCCATGTTCGCGCCTTCCACGAGCAAGGAAGAGCGGCGCGCGCGACTCTGGGCGCTGCTTCGTTCCCAGGCCATCTTCCGCAAGCTCGACGGCAAGCGCGAAGCCCAGGGCAATGCGATTTGCAACAAGCGCCGTTGGGTTCGTGGACTGGTTCACGACATTCAGAATTCCCTTGGCGCCATCCAGGCCAATTTCGAATACATTGCGCAGCTGCCGGATACGCGCGACAGGAAGGCGCGCGAGGAGCTTGAAGAGTGCGTGCAGGACACGCGTTCCACCTTCCGCGAGATGGTTCGCAGCCTGCGCACGGTGCTCGAATTCGAGCGCTTCGAGGCTGGGGATGTGGCGCTGAAAGAAGGGAAGGTTCTGCTTTCCGACGTTTGCCATTCGGTGGCTTCGAGTCTGGAATCCATGGCCTCGGCCTCGAGCAAAGAAATCCTGGTCGAGAACGCATCCTATTCGTTGCCCGTTCACGGCGACGCGAACTACCTCAAAGAGGCGGTCACCAACCTCGCCACCTTCGTCCTGCGCCAAGCGGAGAACCAGAAGTGCATCCTTCGTGCTACGTCCGAGGGTGGAATAGGCCGGCTGCACGTTCACGGCGACAAACACGTGATTCCCGCCGCTGCCAGGGACAGCATCTTCGATCCTTACGTGGGCCATCTCAAGGACAAGCCGGCGCGAGCCGCGCACAGGGTGGGGCTTGCGCTTGCCAAGGTCATCGTCGAGGTTCACCATGGCACTATCTGGGTGGAGGACACGCCGTCAACAGGCAGCGCTTTCGTGATCGAGTTTCCGTCGCACTGGTCATCCAGGGGGCAGCGCTCGTCCGAATGAAAGCATGTCGCCGGGTTGTGCCCGCGCTGGCCGTGGGCTTGGCGGCGATGGCCTTCCTACTCGCAAGCCCTGGAATAGCTCTGGCGGGCAAGGTCGACGACCTGGCGAGTGCGCTGCAAAACGACTCCAGCTTCAAGGTGCGAACGCAGGCGGCTTTGTTGCTCGGCAAGCTCGGCGACAAGGCAGGCGTCGACCCGCTCGTGCAGGCCTTGTCGGATGAAAGCAAGACCGTTCGCGCCATGGCCGCCCAATCGCTGGGCAAGCTGGGGGGCGATGCCGCGTTGGTCGCGCTGAAGAAGCTGATCCAGCACGAATCGGACACGTTCGTGCGCGGCCAAGCCGAAAAGGCCGTGGCCGCCATCGGGCTTGCGGTCAAGCCCGCCGAGCCGGACAACAGAGATCGAAAGGTTTACTTGAAGTTTGGTCCGTTTACCGGCGGAAGCAAAGCCGCGGACGCGAACCTTCTCGGGCTGTTACGAAGCGGGCTCCGGCAATCCCTCGAGAAGCTTCCGTACGTCGTCGTGGTCGAGGGCGCGGAAGAAAAGAACCTGGGCAAGGGTGGCAGACCGGCGTTCATCGTGGACGGCAACGTGCTCAAGCTGATGGACACCGAGGCAGGCTTGTCGCTCGAGACAAGCTGCGAGGTCAAGCTGATGGTCGCCCGCTGGCCGTCCAGGAGCGTGATTCTTTGGACCAGCGCGGGCGCTGCGGTTCAAGGAGGCAAACGGGATCGGGACAAACAAAATGCCCGGCGGAACTGCATCGAGGCTTCCGCGGGTCAGTTGGGCGACAGCCTAATAGGGTATTTCAAGTCGCAGGGGGGCTAGGCACGGATGGCACGAGGCACAGGAGCATATCCATGACGAAATCAGAGCGCGTACCGCAGCACAAGCGCAAGCTACGCAACTATCTTCTCGATGTGGGACTACAACTCCGCTACACGGTGTTCATCATCGCCGTGGCGGTCTTCCTGACGGCATTTCTCGGCTATCGCATCTACGTTGCCACCCAGGAGACCACTCGCATCGTGACCATGACCGCGGCCGTCGACCCCAGCGTCGAGCGCGAGCTGCGCGCGCAGTTCGAAGCCAACGACCGGGTGGTTGTTTGGGGCATCGTCGGCTTCGGTGTGCTCTTGGTGGTCACCGTGACTGCCGCGGGTATTTGGATGACCCACAAAATCGCGGGACCGCTGCACAACATCGGGTCCGCCTTTGGCAGGGTTCGCGACAACAAGCTGCCCTCGGACATGGGCAATCTGCGCAAGGGCGACGAGCTGCAGGCCTTCCACGCCGGCTTCCGCGAGATGTACGACGCCATTCGCGGCCGCGTCGTGAAGGACGCCGATACACTCGAAAAGGCCATCGCGGCCATCGAGAGCCAAAACGGCCAATCGAGCGACATGGACAGCGCCCTCGAAGACCTGAAGTCGTTGCTGGCCGAAAAGTCAGAGAGTCTGAAGGCCCAGGCCCGCTAAGCGGGTGGAAGATGGGGACGAGCGAGGGCGCGGTGTCCCAATCGCTGGCTTGGCGTCAAGTTGACATAATATCTGTTATCGGACATTCGGTTGTAGCGCCCAAGTCCAAATGTCCCCTTCGGCCCAAGTAGGCCTATGCCTACACCGCCGGTGCCCGGCCTTGCAAGGTCGCGCGCACGTCGGCTTCGTCGGACTTCACCATCATCTCGATGAGCTCCTTGAAGCGCACCCGCGGCGCCCAGCCGAGCTTGGCTTTCGCCTTGCTGGCATCGCCGCACAGGTGGTCGACCTCGGTCGGCCGGTAGTAGCGCGGATCGATTTCGACGTACTTCTGGTAGTCGAGGCCCAGGGTACCAAATGCCACCTCCAGCGCTTCGCGCACGGAATGCGCCTCGCCGGTCGCGATGACGAAGTCATCGGGCTTTTCTTGCTGGAGCATCAGCCACATGGCTTCCACGTAGTCGCCGGCGAAGCCCCAGTCGCGCTTGGCGTCCAGGTTGCCCATGTACAGTTTCTTGTCGAGGCCGTGGCTGATGCGCGCCGCGGCCCGCGTGATCTTGCGGGTCACGAACGGAATGCCACGCCTGGGCGACTCGTGGTTGAAGAGGATCCCGCTGCAAATGAACATGCCGTAGGCCTCGCGGTAGTTCTCGCACAGGTGGTGCGCGAAAACCTTGGCGCAGGCGTAGGGACTGCGCGGCCGCAGCGGCGTGCTTTCACCCTGCGGCGGTGGCGAGCCGCCAAACATCTCGCTCGACGACGCCTGGTACAGCTTGCACTTGTGGCCCGTTTCCCGAAGGGTCTCCAGCAAGCGCAAGGTGCCGAGCGCGACCGTGTCTGCCGTGTACTCGGGAACGTCGAAGCTGACCCGCACGTGGCTTTGCGCGCCGAGGTTGTAGATCTCGTCGGGCGAATTGGTGCGGATGATGTGGTTGAGCGAGCTGGCGTCGTCGAGATCGCCGTAGACCAGGCGGAAGCGATAGTCGCTGCTGTGCGGATCCTGGTAGATGCCCTCGATACGATCGGTGTTGAAAGAGCTGGACCGGCGCACCATGCCGATGACCTCGTAGCCCTTCTTGAGGAGCAGCTCGGCCAGATACGACCCGTCCTGGCCCGTGACCCCGGTGATCAACGCACGTTTCATAGAACTCCCTTTCTGTGGTTTTCCTCGAAGTAGTCGATGGTTGCGCGCAAGCCATCGGCAAATGAAGTCTTGGCCTCGAAGCCGAAGCGCTCGCGTGCCCGCGACACGTCCAGGCGCCGGCGCGGCTGCCCGTTGGGCTGGCTTGTGTCCCAGCGCAAGCGTCCGCAGAATCCGGTCTTCTCGGCGATCAGCGTGGCCAGGTCTAGGATCGAAATCTCCTGTCCGGTGCCCAGGTTCACCGGCTCGCTGGCATCGTAGCTGGCGGCCGCCATGACCAAGCCCAGGGCGGCGTCGCCGGCGTAGAGAAACTCGCGCGTGGGCGAACCGTCACCCCACAGCACAATCTCGTCCCTGCCCGCTTCCCGCGCCTCGACGCACTTGCGTACCAGCGCCGGAATGACGTGCGACGAGCGCGGATCGAAGTTGTCGCGCGGACCGTAGAGGTTGACCGGGAACAGCACGATACTGTTCATGCCGTACTGCTCGCGATAACCCTGCGACAGGATCAGCATCATCTTCTTCGCGATGCCATACGGGGCGTTGGTTTCCTCGGGATAGCCGTTCCACAGGTCTTCCTCGCGAAACGGCAAGGGCGCAAATTTAGGGTACGCACAGATGGTGCCGGTGGCGACCAGCTTCTTCACCCCCGCCAGGCGGCACTCTTCGAACACGTGCAGGCCCATCATGGCGTTTTCGAACATGAAGCGGCCGGGGTTGTCGCGGTTGGCGCCGATGCCCCCCACGCGGGCCGCCAGATGGAACACCAGATCCGGCCTGGCCTCCGCAATCAGGCGGTGGCACGCCTGCCGATCAACCAGATCGTAGTCGCGGCTGCGCGGCACGATGATGTCCGTCGCCCCGCGTGCCCGCAGCTCCTCGACCAGAAAGCTGCCCAGAAAACCGGCCCCGCCGGTAACCAGGGCTCGGCTCTTGGAGAAATCGATGGTGCTCACCCAGCTTACATAACCCGGAAAACGCCGGGTCGGCTAGATTGCAATTACTTCTCTCCGGTGCCAACCGCGTCGCGCAAGGTCTTGCGGCCAGCGCCGACCTCGGCCGCCAGGGCGGTCAGCTCGGCCAGCGTTTGGCGTGCATCCTGTGGCTTCATGGAGCATCCACCGGGCTTGATGGTGCCGCCGTAGGTGGTCACCACGAAGATGCGGATGACCTCCGCACGCTCGGCGGGAAATTGCGCGCCGTAGAGCCCGATCAGAATCGGCGATGTCCTTGGGCGCCTTTCCGCGCAGCACCGCGCTTGCCCAAGCCCCCAGCAGCTTGGCCTGGAAGTTCCTGAAGGTACCGAGAATCGCCGCCGGGCTCACCCCCTTGAGCATGCGTTTCGCGGCATAGGGAGCGTAGAAGGCGTCGGGCGCGACCCGCGGCCCGATCGCCCGATCCTGGGCCATGCGGTAAAGGATGGTTGCGGCTACGCCAGGAGAATCGAGAAGCTGGCGAGCCGGTCGAAGGTCCGCGCTCCCGTCGACGAGGATGTAGCGGTTCTCGCGAATGTTGCCGAACAGCGCGCGTTGCTCCGGGGTCCCTTCACTGGTCTGAATCACCCCCGCAGGCCCCGGGGTGTAGCGCCATTCGCGGGCCACCACCTCCATGGCCATGCGGTAGCCATCGACGAGGGCCTTGGGCGGCGTGGGCGCGGCGTCGAGCAGTCCGCCGGTGGCGACCAATCGAGCCGCGTAGTCGGCCAGGCGCCCGGTCAGGGTTTGGATCAGGGCCTTGTCGCGCGCCGGCTCGGCGGGAACGCCAATCCAAGGCAGGTTGGGCCTCTCCGTGGAGCCGCCAAAAGTGCCCGTGATGGACAAGCCACGTACATACGTCGGTCGATCCTCGCCGACCACGAGGCAGACCGGCAAGCTGCCATTGGCCCGAGCAAGATCCGAAAAGCGTCGGCCGTCCACCACGGCATCGCGCAGGTACTGTCCCGCCAGATAAACCGTGCGCAACATCTCGGAGGCAAACCCATCCTCGAACAGCCTGGGAATTGGCTGCACCGCAGGCGTCTTGAGGTCCGCCTTGTCCACGTGCAGGAGCGCGGCCGCGTTGCTGCCGGGCGCGCTCGGGACAAAGAGCAGATAGGAATCCGGTGGCGCGAGGACCTTGCTTCGGTCGGAATGGCAGCCCGCTGCAAACACGGCAGTGGAAATCGCAAACACAGAACTGTAGAAGAGACGGAGATCTCGCATGGCCGGGCACTCTACCATCGCCACACCCTGACTTGAGAGAAGCCCAGGGCCGCGCGGGATATTCTGAACTGTTACGACCGCGTTACCCTAATCCTGGGAGAATGCCCGCATGTGTCCGCGCCCATCCCTTTCGCCTTCGCCGCTCCATGGTGCGTCCAGGGGAAGAGCGCTGGCTGCCGGGGTCGCTTGCGCATGGGCTCTCGCCTTGTCCGCCGAGGTATCCGCCGAAACGCTCGTCGTTCCCGATCCGACGGCGGTGCCCGAGCAAGGCGAACTGGCCGGAGCTGTCTCGCTGCTGGTGCGATCCTACCTCACGACTGGCCAGCGCATCATCGCGCCCAGGCGCGAATTGGCCCTGGCCATCGAAGCGCTGACGGGAAAGACGCCTGGCAAGAACTTGACCGTGTCCGGCGAGCTTGGGCCTAGGCTCATCGAGCGCATGGCGAGCGATGCCCTGATTGTGTGGGAGCTGCAGGTCGGTCAGAAGGGGACGACCGTGGCTGGCACCATGATCGGAGCGGGTGGCAAGCGACTTCTGCGCATTTCCGCCTCGGCGGCGACGGGTGACGTGGCTGAGCTCGCCCGACGACTGGCCAAGCGAATCGCGCCGGCCATCGGTGTCACCCTGGGCGACATGGCCGAGGCCGGCCTCGCCGACGTGCGCCCCTTTGTCGCGGCCGAGTCCGCCATGGTGTCGAGCGACCCGGTCGCGGCCTCGCGAGCCGTCGATTCTCGCACTGCCCACGGTGGTCGCCCGTTTGGCGGGCGCCAGGAACATTCTGCTCGCTCTGGCTGGTGATCCGGCCCTGCCCGCCCTACCCCGAGCCCAGGCGAGGCTGTTGCTTGGCGAATCGGCCGTCGCCGTCCAGCTGGCCGATGCGGGGTTGTCAACCGACCCCAAGAACGCTGCCTTGCGCGCGGCCAAGGTGCGCGCCCTGGTTGCCCTCAAGAGCTTCCCCGCGGCCGAAGCCGAGCTAACTTTGCTGCGCGGGTCGCGCAACCCATCGGCCATCGCGCTGGCGGCGGTGTCCCTGGCCATCGCGCGTGGCGACCCCGTCGACAACCGGGACGCCGCCCTGGCGCCGCTGGTGGGCAGGCCAGCCTCGGAATGGCGCCCGCTTCTACCCATCATCGCCGCCACGGCGCCCGGTACGTTCGGTCCCAAGATGGAAGCCGCGGCGTTGGCGGCGGCCGAGAAGCTCGCGTCCCAAGAACCTGGCCTGGCCTCGACCCTGGCGGCCAGAGCGCTCGCGGCCGGCGGACAGGCACGGCAAGTGGCCTCGCTGGTTGAGGTCCAGGAGCTCAACGCCGATCAAGTCAAGGCCATCAGCGCACGCCTCGATGCGGAGGCGGACAGTGCCTCGGCCGGTCTGTCGCAGAAGCTCGCCACACGCCAGGAAGAGGTCAAGGCCATCGCCGCAGAGACCGGGCCCGAAAGACCAAGCGGTCCCCCTAGCCCGCTCGCACGCAATCTGCGCCAGGTGCTGCAAGGCTTCGACAGCCTCTACGACCCTGCCCTCTCGACCATCCAGATCGCCGCCCTGCCTGGCAGCGGCCAGCCCTTCTATTGGCCCTTTCTCGTGCGCAAGGAGCACATGCGCGAAGGTTTGCTGGAGGCTTTGCGACGTTCGCCGTGGGAGTTGCAAGCGACGCCGGCCAGGATTGAGACCGAGCTCTTACCACCCGAGCGCCTGACCGACGAGGGCATCGCCACCTTGGCCCGCGATATGGGGTGCAGCGCGCTCTTGCTCTATCGCATCCGGCCCACCAGTCTGGCGCCTTGGGTGACGCTCGAGCTCGTCCTGTACGACGTCACACACCAACGATTCGACCATATCGAGACCTCCCTGGTCGGCCGATCGACCGGCCTGATGGCGCTGAACCCGCTGCTCATCGTGCTCGTCGCACTGGCCTTCCTGGGCACGCTCGCCTGGGCCGTCTTGCTCTCGCTGAGGGGCACTATCGTAGTCAGGGTGCAGTGGGACTCGGACGCGAAGGACGAGCTGTTCTCGATTCTGATTGCACACTCGCCACACACGCCCGCTATCGACAACCTGACCGTCTATCGCAAGAAGCTGGAGTGGTTGGGAAAGCGCAAACGGCGCTTCCAGGCCTGGAATATCGAGCAGAACACGACCTTCCGCGGAATCCCGCGAGGCAAGTGGTACGTTCATCTGTACGGCATCTACACCCGAGGCCGCCAGACCATGCTGCTGCGCGAGCCGCCCCAAGAAGTGGAAGTGCAAGCGCGCAAGACGGCCTTCGTCGCCCATGTCCTCGAGGCCGCCGAAGCCGAGTTCAAGATTCTCGTCGTCGACGATCGCGGTCCGGTGGAAGGCGCGCGCGTGTGGCTCGACGACGAACGGGCCAAGGCCGCGGCCACGGGCAAGGAAGGCAGGGTCGCGCTGAAGATGCAGAAGGGATTCCACGTGATCCGCGTGAGCGCGCGTGAAATGACCGTCGATCGGCCCTACCACGTGGTGAAGGCGAAGGTTCACGACATGACCATCAACCTGGTGTGGGAGCGGCGGCAGGAATTCGTGTCGCGCGCTCTCGAACGGCAGGTCGACGACGCCGCCTCCTACATGGCCAAGGGCCCCGGCGCATCGGGAGCGGTCACAAATGCGGCGGCGACTTCCGCCACGGTCTTCCACCCCCCCGCTGCGAGCGGCGGGCCCACCACCGCGCCCCCTGCCGAGCCCAAGGCACCGGCCGGAATCGAGATCTCTCTCGAGGACACGCCCATCGTGGACCTGATTTCCCCGGGCTCCCCTGCCTTCGCGCAAACCGTATTGCCGGGATCAGCGCGGACCGGCAGGCTGACAATGAGCCTCAGGCCATTGTCGCCGGAGCTTTCCGAAACTGTCCTCCCTGCCTCCCTGGCCACACCCTTGCCGCCTCCGCCACAAGGCGGCGCGCTGGCGCCCGTCACACAGGACGCAGGTATCCTGGACCTTCCCATGACCATCGGCGACGAACCTCCCGTGGATCTCGGCGCCCCGCTTGTGCCGGGAGACAATGCACCCACCGACCCCGGCCTCGAGCACCCCACCCCGTCGCCCCCCGCGAAACCGAAGCAATGATCGGAAACATGCCTCATCCGAGGATGGATCTCCGCCACAAAACAGACTATTTAATGGTTCCACCCTTGGCCCCGTAGCTCAGGTGGATAGAGCGGCGGTTTCCTAAACCGTAGGTCGCCTGTTCGAATCAGGCCGGGGTCACGAGAATGTGTGCCAGGCCCGGGGAACTTCAACGATGATCGTCGTGGTTCAGCGCGTGTCGCGCGCCGAGGTTCGCGTCGAAAGCGAGGTCGTGGGCAAGATCGAGCTCGGGCTGGCGGTTCTGGTGGGTATCGAGCGCGGAGATAGCGAAGCCGACGCCGACGTGCTCGCGCGCAAGCTGTGCGCCGTGCGCATCTTCCCCGGCCGCACCCCCATGGATCTTTCCATCAAGGACGTTCACGGGGCCTGCCTGGTGGTCAGCCAGTTCACCCTTGCCGGCTCGACCCGCAAAGGCAACCGCCCGAGCTTCGATCGCGCGGAGGATCCGGCCCTGGCGCAGAAGCTCTACCAGCGCATGGCTGAGCGTATTCGCGCCGAGGGAGTCCCTATCGCCACCGGCCGCTTCGCCGCCGACATGAAAGTCGAGCTGGTCAACGACGGCCCGGTGACCTTCATTCTGCAAGCTCGCGGTGGAGCGCTGGCCGGGGATTAGGACCCGCTCGAAGATAAATGTCTTGAGTTGGGCGACGAGGCGCCCGCACGGCAAGGCGCGACGAGGAGGAATACTCGAGGTATTGCGACGAGGAGCAACGCAGCCGGGCGCGGGTCCTTAGCTGCTCGCCTCAGCTCTCATGCCGCGCTATCGGTCAGCCAGGCGAACCACGAAGCGCAAGCCTGACCAGAGGTCGTCGATGGCGAACACCTTGTTACCGACCGGCCCTGCCTCCAATCCGAGTGGGCAAAGTGTAGCGCACGCATTGGCAGCCCCACGCCGTAGCGGTAACCTGATGGACAGCCGCGGTGAATGCCCCATGCGCGCCATGGTTCTCGAAAGACAAGGACAGCCGCTCAAGCTGAGGGAGATTCCTGCACCCCTGCCCGGGCCGATACAGGTACGGCTGCGCGTGGAGTCGTGTGGGCTTTGCCGGACCGACCTGCACGTGGTGGACGGCGACTTGAAAGATCCGAAGCTTCCTCTCGTGCCCGGGCACCAGATCGTCGGCATCGTCGACGGCCTGGGCCCCGATGTCCAGGGCATCCGCCTCGGCGAGCGAGTGGGTGTCCCCTGGCTGGGCGGCGCCTGCGGCGAATGTGGATTTTGCCGAGGCGGACAAGAGAATCTCTGCGATCGCGCGCGCTACACCGGCTACCACATCGACGGTGGGTTTGCCGAGCACTGCGTGGCCGACGCGAGATTCTGCCTGCCCATCCCCGAAAGCGAAGAAGCCACCGCCGTCGCGCCGTGGCTGTGCGCAGGACTCATCGGCTACCGCGCGCTACGCATGACGGGCGAGGCTCGAACCCTCGGCTTCTACGGATTCGGGGCCGCCGCCCACCTGCTGACTCAGATCGCGCGCCAGCAAAGGCGTGAGGTCTACGCCTTCACGCGTGCGGGCGACCAGGCCAGTCAGGCTTTCGCCCGCCACCTGGGGGCCGAATGGGCCGGCGCCGCAGAGGACCCGTCTCCTGTCCCGCTCGATGCGGCCGTGATCTTCGCGCCCGTCGGGGAGCTGGTTCCGCGTGCGCTCGCGGCGGTCCGCAAGGGCGGCACCGTGGTCTGCGCCGGCATCCACATGAGCGACATCCCCAGCTTTCCCTACGCGCTTCTGTGGGGCGAGCGGGTGTTGCGCTCGGTCGCCAACCTCACGCGCAAGGACGGCGAAGAATTCTTGAGCATGGCCCGCGGAATCTCCATTCGCGCGGAAAACACGGTTTACCCCCTGGAACGAGCCAACGACGCCCTCCGGGACCTGCGCACGGGCGTGCTGCAAGGGGCGGCGGTGGTGAAAGTCGGGTAGCTCACGTCTCGCCTTGCGGACTACTTCTCGCTGTCCAAGTGAGCCATCTGCTCGGCGCCGTAGCGGGTGCCGGCGATAGCGCCCACAGGGACAAGGGCTTCGAGGTCGGCGAGGTCGCCCGACGACAGCGGCTTGTCCAGGGCACCGAGGGCGTCGGCTAGCTGGGCGCGCGTCTTGGCGCCGACGACCGGTACGAAGGCGGGCTGGCGCGCGAGCACCCAGGTGATGGCCAGTTGTCCAACGCTCATGCCTCGGTCGGCGGCGAAGCGCTGCAGGCCCGCGACGACGGCGTCGTTCTGGCCACTGTGATCGGTTGCGAAACGTGGCAGGTAGGCACGAAAGTCCCCCTTGCCATTGGGTTTGCTGCCGGTAAGAAGGCCGCGCGAGAAGATCCCATAGAGGGTCGCGCTGATGCCGAGCCGCCCGAGGGTGGGAAAGATACTTCGTTCGGGTCCGCGGCTGGCCAGGGAGTATTCAATTTGCAGATCGACGATGGGATGCACGCGCTGGGCGCGCGCGACAGTCTCGGCGCCGACTTCGGAAAGCCCGATGTGGCGTACGTAGCCCGCCTTGACCAGATCCGCGATGGCGCCGATGGTGTCTTCGATGGGCACGGACGGATCCAGGCGCGAGGGACGGTAGATGTCGATGACGTCGACACCCAGGCGTTTCAGGCTGTAGGCGACGAAGGTCTTCACGGCGACGGGGCGCGTGTCGATGCCCAGCCAAGCGCCGTCGGGACCGCGAAGCGCGCCGAACTTGACCGACACCAGCACGCGGTCGCGCCGGCCAGCGATGGCTCGACCGACCAGCATTTCGTTGTGACCCATGCCATAAAAGTCGCCGGTGTCGATCAAGGTGACGCCAGCGTCCACCGCGGCCTGGATGGTGGCGATGGATTCTGCTTCGTCTGTCGGCCCGTATACGCCGGACATACCCATGCATCCGAGGCCCAAGGGAAAGATCTCCGGTCCGGTCTGTCCCAGTTTGGTCGTCTTGCGAGGATGGGTCATGAGATTGCTCCTTGCTCCGAGATGGGTGCCCGATTCATGCCACGGAGAAGGCCGGTCGGCTGCCCTGATTTCGTCGCCGCTCGGCGGAGGTGAATTCACTGGCATCCAATGCCGCCCGCCCCCTAGAATCCGCTCTGCGTTCCCCACGCATTGGGGAGCCAAGTGAATCGGTGAACTATCGGGACTCTCGGATAACTGGCCGGTCAATCTGGCTTCTGTTTCTGGCCATCCCGTTCGGCATGTTCGCCTGGCTGCTGCCCTTCGTCTCCAGCGTCACGCTCGGGAACGACTATGCCATCTTCGGTCCTGGCCAGCAGATTGAGCTCATGTGGGCGGTGTGGAGGGGAACCTTCCCACTCTATATGCCTGGGTTCGCCGGGGGCCACTCGACCGCGGCGATGACGCTGGGGCAGCTCTACCATCCGTTGTCGTGGATTTCGAGCCTCATGCCGCGCTACGGAGACGGACTGGCCCTGGAATGGAACACCTTCTTTCGCCTGCTCTCGCTGGGGCTTGCCCACGGCGTCCTCTACAAGCTTTGTCGTCGCCTGCGTATCCAGCCCCTACCGGCGTTTCTGCTGACGTTTCCCGTGGTCTACAACCTCCGCATGCTGGACAGCTTCCGCTATGGAGCGTCTGTGGATGCCTACGTGGGCATGGTTCTGGCCGCGTCGGCCGCGGGATTCCTGTATCTCGAGCGCAACTCCCAACGCCCCGTCGTCCTGCTCGGCGCCTGCACGTTCCTGCTCGTGGTCAGCGGTCACCCGCAGTGGTCGTTCTTCGGACTGCTGGGTGTGGTGCTCTTCGCGCTCAACTTTCCCTGGCTCGCGCAGGCCCTGGATACGGACATCGAAGCCCCCTCGGTGGTGACACTCGTCCACTACGGAAGGAGGCTTGCCCTCGGGCTCGCAACCGGCCTGCTCCTCGCCTCGCCGTACCTTCTCACGTTCTATGTCGAGTACTTCAAGACGAACCAAAGCCGCCTCGCGAACGACTACGCGTGGACGCTCCAAAATGCCGACTCGATCCTCGGCGAGCTGAGCAACTTCCTGCTGCCCTTCCATGCAGACGTGCACGGGGCATTCGGGGGATGCGTGCTCTTTGCAATCGCGGCGCTCTTTCCGCTGGCCGCCCTGGTGAGGCGACCTCCCAGGGTTCTGTGGGTGGTGTACGCCGTTGGACTGCTGGCCTTCCTTTTCGCCGTGGGCAAGGACGCGTGGATTCACCTCTGGCTCGTGAAGACACTTCCCTTCTTCGGCGCCTTTCGAGTTCCCGGGCGTCTCACGCTGTGGATTCCGCTGTTCTCTTTCCCGCTTTGGGCCTGGCTATTGCGCGAATCCAATCGCGCTGCCTTGTCCGCCACATGTGCCATGAGCGTTCTCTTGTGCGCATCCAACGGACTTTGGATGAAGGACTGGCTACCCGCGGAGGAGAGGTATTCCCCACACGGGATTGCGGCGCAAGGGCTGCCCTCCTCTCTTGACCTGCTCGTGCTCATCCTCTCGGCAACAACCGCCATCCTTCTCGGCTGGGCGGCTGTTCAACGGCGATTCTTTCGCGTACTTGCCGCCCTTTCGGTGGCGGCCGTCGTGGCAACGACATGGCTCTGTCTGCGCTTTGGAACCTGGGTCGAGCCCAAGCACCCAACCCCGTCGTTCGCGCACCTCGCGGCGGCGCACAAGGCGTCGGTCGCCACCCAGGCGGATCCTGGCGCCGGCATGGAAATGGCATCGATCACGGCGTATCTCCGTCACGGGCTGAAGCCAGGTCAAGCGCTCGGCGTGATTCGGCACCATGTCGAGCGCGCGCACTCCGAAACCGAGGTTCTTCGCCGATTGCGCGAGCACGAAGCCGAGCTCCCGCTCTTCGTCGACCGCCCGATTGAGCCGTTTCCCCGAGAAATCGTCGCGACTCATGACCAGGTCGATCTCGTCTACAACACCTCGAACCGTTTCGTCTTTCGCGTGGCCACCGATGCGGACGGATACTTCGTCCTTGGTCTGCCCTGGCTCTCCGGATTCACCTGCACGATCGATGGCACCAGGGTTCCCGTCGCGAAAGCGAACGCCCTCTTTCCAGCGATCTTCGTCCCGCACGGAACGCACCAAATCGACTTCTGCTTCGTCTCATGGGCCTTCGTCGTCGGACTTGCCCTCGCCTTCATGACGGTATCGGGCTGGGCGCTCTGGATGTTCCGCCGCCGTCTTCTCCCCGTCGCCGTGGGGACCGTCCTTGCAGGAGCGCTTCTTGCGTGGCTCCTGCGCGCGTTCATGCTCGATGGCCCGTCCTTTGAAACCAACTACCATTGGACCGCCTCGTCCGAATCCCGGACGCCCCCCCCGGACAAACCAGTCAGACGGGCTGGGGCCCGCGACCGGGTAGGGATTGAAGGCGCCTCGTGGCCATGAAAGCGGCGTATTGTTCGGGGCCAAGCGCGCGGATCTTGTCCACGCACGCGGCGCGGTTGGAGTTGAAGAGCAAGCCGAACAGCTTGGCGATGACGTTGTTGAGCTTGCGACAGGCGCGGGGGTCTTGGTGTGTTTCGCAGTTGGCGCAGCTTGCGTAGCCGTGCTCCTGGCAGCAGCTGCGCACCTTGCACCAGCCCGCCTTCGTGTTCTGGTGGCATCCAGGGCAGCTGCCCTTGAGGAGCCTGCGGCAAGCCCCACAGTACAGGCCACAGCGCGCAATCGAGCTCGTATCGGCACGGACGGCTTCCATGGCGACTCCTGTCATTCACTAGCTTAGCTAGACCAGCTAGCGGAAGAACGCCACCATCGTGTTGTAGGCGTCCGGATCCGCGGTGGTATTGTCCGACCGGAAGTAGAAGGTCGCGGCACCGAAGCCTGAATCCGCCACCGACACGTTGACGAGCGGGACCTCGAGACCCGTCTTCAGGCCAAGTTGGAACTGGGGCAGCCAACTTCCGCCGGCGAAGCGGCTGGCGTAGGCGCCGTAGGTCGTCGTGGTCGAGGTGCTCAGATCCTTGCGCCAGACAGCGAGAACATCCCCGCTCCCATCGATCGCCAGCTGCGGCACGGCGTATTCGTCGATCAGGTAGCCCGCAACGTTGTCCGTTTCGAGCACCGTGACGTCGCTCCAGGTCCCCGTCACCGTACCGTGAATACCCATGACGTTCATGCCACCGGAGGCAATCTGCTGCTGAAGGAGGATCGTGACGTTGTCCTGCTCATCCATGGCCACGGCCAGCGCACCGATGGTGTCGGAGGAAAGGATCGGGGGCGTCACGGCACTCCACCCCACGGTCGGGCTATAGGTCCTGGCGGAGAGCCCGACCGTGGATCCGGTGGCCTCGGACCACACGAGCACACCCTCGCCTTTTCGGTTCATCGCGATGGCCCGACTGTCGGGCTGGGCGGTCGCATAGCTCGGGTCCATGATGGTGGGCGTGGTGAAGGTTTGGCCGGTGAGGACGGTTGCAGCGACGCCGGTGTATCCGTTGTCGTCTTCCTTGTAGAAAACCAGGATGCCATTGCCCGAGGCATCGACGACAAGGCGCGGATCCTGTTCCGCATAGTTGGTATTCGGCGCCACCATGGTGGGGTTCTCCGACCAAGAGGTTCCATCGTAGTACGCCGAATAGAGCGGCCAGGTGCCATCGGCAGGTTGTTTCGAATAGGCCGCGCGGGCAGTTCCATTCCGAGCCACCGCCAGCTGAAGGTTCCAGGTGTAGTCGGAGGTGATGCGAACCGGCGAGCTCCATGCAAGCCCGTCCGTGGTCCGCGATGCCCAAAGCCCCACCAGCGTTGTATCCGTGCTGGAGCTTTGACCCCACAGCAAGAGGACGTTTCCCTTGGAGTCTGCGCCAAGGGTCGGGCTCTGCGGACCACCTCGGCTTTCGACCACGATGGTCTTCTCCCATGCGCCCGTGAGCCTGTTCCAACGCTTGACCTTGATGGCCGTGCTCTCTTCCCAGGCCACGTAGACGTGCTCGTTCACGGGATCTACGGCCACGGAGGGATAGTACGAGGCGTTGATGATGTCGCTTTCGATATTCTGCGCCGGCTCCCACGCGAGGACGTGGCCAGCCTCGCTGGCGTCTGTGGCGTCAGCCTGAACCTCGGGACCGTCGGGCTGGACAGGATTCGCGTCAGCGACATCCCGGGCGGACGTCGTGTCCGCGCTTCCCCCATCCACCACCGCCAGATCGGGCGGATTGGCGACATCCCCAGAACCTGCTTCCGAAATCAGCGCATCGGGCAATTCGTCGTCACGACCCGCGTCCGGCGCCACGGTCTCGGGGGCGCCGGCATCCGGGGTACTGTCGGGAGCACCACCATCGACGCCGCCATCGTCGCCCACGGGCGGCCCGACAATCGCGTTGAGCACGAGCGAAAAGGGACCTACGCTCCCGCCCACTGTCAGCGAAACCGCCTGGGAAAGCGAGCCGTCGAGCACCGGCACACCGCCGACCATCCCTTTCGCCATGATGGTCACGGGACCCGCCACGCCGCTGGGGATGAACAGGCCGACCTCCAGCACGCCGTTGGTGGCCTTGCTCCAGGGCACGTCGGCGGCCTTCACCTCGGTGCCGCCATTCGATGCGCTCAGATGGACCGAGTCGGGGGCGGTCACGCCAGAGGCCAACTGCACGTCGACCACGACCAGCGCGCGCTCATCCTTCGAGGAGCAGGCGGCCGCGAGGATTCCCAGAAGAAGCGCGCTCTTTGCGAAGCTGAAGTGTTGCATGGCGAAGGCTCTGTCCTTTCGGGTCAGTAGCAGCCGGCCGGGGCCGAGCAGCCGATGGAGGACTTGGAGAAGGTACCGGCCGCGTACAAGCCCCCGACGACGCCGCCCACGACGGCGACCCCCACCACGCCCCAGAACCATCCCTTCTTGTAAAAGGGCGTCGGTTGCGCCAGGGGCTCAGGCGTGGGGTTGGTTAGCTGCAACGTATTCGTCGCCGAAGTGTTGGAAGCGATCGGGGCGACCGTCGGGTTGGCCGGAGGCAGAGCCGGCTGTTGCGCAGCGGCGGCCTTGGCAGCGCTGGCCTGTGCGGCGCCCTCCTGTTGTGCCTTCATCGCTTCCATCTCGGCGATGTAGCCATCGATCTCGCTCTTTTCGGCGGACGACAAGTCCTTGGCCTGCCGAAGGTAGTCGCGAAAGGCGTTAATGGCCTTGTCGGGCTCTTGCAGGTTCTGATAGCACCGTCCGATGTTGCGCAGATACGTCGGGTGAACCTTGTCCGCGTAGAGCTGCGCATAGAGGTCGAGCGCCTGCTGATACTGCCCGGCCGCGAAGGCCTGTCGCGCCTCGACCTCGCGCTTGTCCACTCGCTTCTTGCCAGCCGCCTGTGCCTGGTTCGCCGGCACGAGCGTCTGTGCCGCAATCGCCGTGGTCAGCAGGAGGTGCAGGACCAGCAAGGGTCCCTTTCGACGGCTGCGACGGGTGGTGATTCTGTTCGGGCTTGGGTTGGCTTGGTCGGGTTGGGTTTGCACGTTGGCCTCGCTCGGAGCTGAATTCGCGCTGCACTATAGCGACACTCTCGCGGCATTACCAACGCTTAGAGCCACGCCTTCTCGTGACTGCTTTTCCTCGGTCCGGCGTAGAATCAACCACCATGCTGGCCGACGTCGCGCCGAGGTTGCCATGGCCGCTCCTGCTGTTCGTAGCCATTGCATCGGCTTGTTCGGGTCGCAACGCCCTCCGGATCCTCGGCCAAGCAGACGCAGGCCTCGACTCGCCTCCTGATGTCCTCGCGGCTCCCGATACCTCGGCGTCGACGGATGAGACGACGGACTCGCTGGACATGCCGATTTCCACGTGCGGCAACGGGAAGGTCGACCCTGGTGAGCAGTGCGACGATGGCAACATGCTTTCCGGCGACGGCTGTTCCCGACTCTGTCAGATCGAGTCGGACTGGCCGCCGGGATGCCCGACGCCTCCGTGCCGCCTCGTGGTATGCGGCGATGGCGTGCTCGATTCCTCGGAGACCTGCGACGACGGAAACATCACCTCGGGCGATGGCTGTTCCGGTGACTGTCAGACCGTCGAGGAAGGCTGGCGCTGCCCTTGGACAGGACACCGGTGCATTCCTATCTGCGGCGATCGGCTCCTCAAGGGTAGCGAGACCTGCGACGACGGCAACACAGCCAGCGGTGATGGCTGTTCGCCCACTTGCCTGACCGAGCCGGGCTGGGACTGCACGAGCGGAATATGCGTGCTGGTCTCCTCGGCCATCGACGGGGGACAGCCTGTCGATGGTGGCTTTCTCTATTGCGGTGACGGGATCGTTTCCGGCGCAGAAGAATGCGACGACGGGGCTCTGAACAGTGACTCGGCGTATGGCGGGTGCAGCACCCAGTGCATGTCCGTCTATTGTGGTGACGGCGTGGTCAACGGCCCGGAAGAGTGTGACCTCGGCCAAGGCAACACGGCAGGCTACGGTGATATCGGCGGATGCACGCCCGGTTGTACGCGTGCGCATTACTGCGGCGACGGTATCGTCGACATCCCCCGTGAGAATTGCGATCTTGGGTCGGCGAACGGGATGCTCAGCTCAGGCTGCGGCCTCGACTGCGCAATCACAGGAATCTTCTAGAATCCTACGCGTACGTGATCAGCACTTCGGCCGGCACGCCGCCCAGCCCCACCCGACCTTTCAGAAACGCCAGCTCGATGACGAACTCGGCGACGACCACTTGTCCGCCAAGTCCTTGCAGCAGCTTGATGGCGGCGCCCGCGGTTCCGCCGGTGGCCAAGAGATCGTCGAGCAGGGCCACGCGGGTGCCGGGCGCCACCGCGTCCTCGTGCACCTCGATGGCGTCGGTCCCATATTCCAGGGCGTACTTCTCCTTGCGCGTCTTCCACGGCAGCTTGCCCGGCTTGCGGATGGGCACGAAGCCGATGCCCAACTCGGCCGCCACGCTGGCGCCGAAGATGAACCCTCGCGATTCGATACCCGCGATGGACTGCGGTTTATACGGCGCCAGGCGCGCGCACAGTTGCGAGATGCAAGCACGAAAAGCCGGCCCATTGCCGAGCAGCGGAGTGACGTCGCGAAACAGGATGCCCGGCTTGGGAAAGTCGGGAATGTCACGGATCAGGGAACGAAGGTCGGCTTTCGAGGCATCGCTTGCAGACATGCCCAGGTTCTACTTCAAAGGCGGCAAAAACGGCATGGGGTCTTGTGGAACCTCGCTGCGGCGAACCTCGAAGTGCAGGTGCGGGGCAGTGGCCCGGCCCGTGTCCCCTACCCGCGCAATCTCCTGTCCGACCGCTACGCGATCCCCGGTGTGGACCAGCAAGAGCGAGTTGTGCGCGTATACGGTCACCAAGTCGCCACTGTGCTTGACCACCACCATGTTGCCATAGCCCCGAACCTGATCCCCGGCGTAGATCACATCCCCCGGCGCAGCGGCGTACACCGGCGTACCGATGGGCGCGGCCATGTCGATGCCTTCATGGTTTCTGCCCCAGCGCGTGCCGAACGGCGAGGTCAGGCGGGGCGCCTTCACCGGCCAGCGCAGGGGGGCATTAGACATACTGGCGCCAGGCGGCGGGCTTGCGGTCGCGACCGGCGCGGACGCCGCCTCGGGCGTGCTGGATGGCGCCCCCGGCTTGCCCAGGATGAACAGCGTCCGTCCGGGCGCCAGCGTCTCGCTCCTTCTGAGCCCGTTGATCTCCAAGAGATCCTCGAGCGGGATCCCCGCCTGATGCGCGATCGACCACGCGGTTTCTCCCGGCGCTACCACGTGCCACGTGCCCGGCACATGGTCCGGGTGCATAGGGCGGCCCGCACCATGGGTGGCGGCGCAGCCGAGTGCGGCCAGGGCGCACGCCAGAACGCACGACAAGAGGCAGACGCGCTTTTGCCCGGGGACCATGCCTTCCTAACCCCTACAACCTCCCGGGGCGACAGTCTACTGGCTGTTGCCGAGGCGTTCGCCCGGCCACCACGCGGTCAGCCGGTCGAGCATGGGTTTGTGGGTGAGGTCGAGCCCCATGGCGGTCACGGAAACCAGGCCTTCATGGACCGCGGTGCAGTCCGAGCCGGGGATGTCCTCGCCCTCTTCCTCGGGTCCGCCGATCCAGTAGTAATTTCGCCCCCGCAGATCCTGGCGGACCGAAACCTGGTCGCGGTAGATGCGACGGCCTAGGCTGGTCGGCCGCAGTCCGTGCACCGGCCCCGAGGGCAGGTTCACGTTGAGCAGGGTTCCGGGCTCGATGGCGTCCGGACCGCGCGCGAGGATGTCGCAGACCAGGTCACGCGAGAACACTGCGGCATGGGTGAAGTCCTGCGGTTTCTGACGCTCCAAGGAAAGCGCGATGGCGGGCACGCCACGCAGCGCAGCTTCCAGCGCGGCGCCGACGGTACCGGAATAGAAAACGTCCGAACCGAGGTTGAAGCCGTTGTTGATGCCGGACAGACAGAGATCCGGTTTGCGTGGAACCAAATGATGAAGCGCCAGGTAGACACAGTCCACCGGCGTCCCATCGATGGCGTAGACATTCGGCTCCACGCGGTCGACGCGCAGCGGGTGATCGAGGCTGATGGAATGCGAGGCCGCGCTGCGCTCGCGATCAGGTGCCGCCAGGATGACCTCGCCGACCTCCGCCAGCGCTCCCGCCAGCGCCTGGATCCCAGGCGCTCGGACACCGTCGTCGTTGCTGAGAAGAATGAGCGGCTTCACCGACATGGACATGGGAGGAGGAGGTGTGGGATCCCCACCCTCCCAAACATTTGTCGGGGCGACTGGATTTGAACCAGCGACCCCCTGACCCCCAGTCAGGTGCGCTAACCAGGCTGCGCCACGCCCCGCTATGTTTTGAAAGAGGATGCGAAATGTAGTGGACCTAGGGCTCTTCCACAAGCCCAATTAGCTCGACGACAGCCAGCTTGATCTTGCGCATGGTTTCGACGTCCACATCCGGAGGCGGCAGCGGCGGCGGCGCGGCCTCCTCATGACCGAGCTCGCGCAGCCGGGTCCTCGCGCCTTCGATGGTGAAGCGCTGATCGTAGAGCAGGTTGCGGATGCGCAGAAGCAACTCCACGTCCTGCCGGCGGTAAAGCCGATGGCCGGAACGGGTCTTCTGCGGCCTGATGGAATGGAACTCGGTTTCCCAGTAGCGCAAAACGAAGGGCTTGAGCGCGCACAGCCGTGCAGCCTCGCCGATCTTGAAGAAGGGCTTGTCCGGTATCGCGTTCGGATCGACTGGCACGACCTTGCGTCTGGGCAACAGCGTCCTCGCGTTCGCTCGGAGCTCTGGGACTAGACGGCTTCGCCGTTCAGCGAGTTCTTCAAGACCTGGCTGGGCTTGAAGGTCAGCACTCGGCGTGCCGTGATGGTGATTTCCTGTCCCGTCTGCGGATTGCGTCCGGTACGAGAATTCTTGTCCCGAACCACGAAGTTGCCGAAACCGGAAATCTTGATCTTCTCACCGCGTTCGAGGGTGAGCTTTATCGTGTCGAAGACGGTCTCGACGATCTCGGCCGCCTCTTTCTTGGAAAAGCCACCCACCTTCTCGTAGACAGTCTCGACGATGTCGGCCTTGGTCATGGCGCTATGTTCCCACAAACACGAGTCTTGTCAAAGGCTTGAACAGCGCTACCGGATCTGAATGGCGAAGGCCGACGCGAGGGTCTTGACAACCCGCTGGTGCGCTTCGTCGGCCTCGGCATCGGTCAAGGTGCGGTCGGCGGCCCGATAGGTCATGGACCACAGCACGCCCTTCTTGCCGGGCGGGGCGTACTTGGGATCGCGAAAGTCCTCGAGCACAGCGAGGTCGCAAAGCAGCGGCTCTTTCGCCGACAGAAAGGCCGCGCGGAGGGCCGCCGCGGGCGTCGCCACATCGATCCAGAACGAAATGTCACGCGAGACAGCGGGGAAGCGCGGCGGGGACGAGGTGCGCAGCGGACGCGACGCGGAGGCGAGCGCGGCCACCTCGATTTCGAAGTAGAAAGCTGCGGCCTCGATGCCGAGCTTGCGTGCCACCACCGGGTGGAGCTCGCCCAGGGCGCCAAGATGCGCGCCTTCCGGTGTGCGAATCCGGGCTGAGACACCCGGATGGACGAAGGGCAACGGCGCCGGCGGCTCGAAGTCGACCTCGAGCAGACCGAAGCCGCGCAGGAAGGTCTCGACCACGTGCTTGAGATCATAGAAGTCGAGCGGCTCACCCGGTTTGAGCCACCCCGGCCGGTGGCCCGCGATGAGCCCAGCGGCGTGTGTGCTTTCCACCGGCGTTGCATCGTCGTCGGATGTCCGCCGCACGATGGGACCGACTTCGTAAAGCCACGCCCCCGCGAGGCCGCGCGAAAGATTGCGCTTGAGCGCATCGGCCAAGCCCGGAAGCAGCGACGTGCGCATCACCTCGTAGTCGGCCGAGATCGGGTTGCGCAGGACGATCCCGTGTCCGAGCCTCGCATCCTTCCCGTCGCCGGAGATGGCGGCAAGCGCAGCCTTGGGCACGAAGGCCCAGGTCACGATTTCGGACAGCCCAGCCCCGGCCAGCAGCAAACGAGCGCGATCGGCCGGTCCTTCCGGATTCGCCACCTCGGTGGAGTTGCTGGCCACGCGCTCCTTGCGCGCGGGCTTGCCGAGCTCGCCCATGCGCAGGATTTCCTCGATCAAATCCTCGGCGATGGCGATATCGGGCCGATAGGACGGCACGGTCACCGAAACCCTGTCCGCCGACGTCTCGCAGACCATGCCCAGTCGGGTGAGCTGCTCGGCCGCGAAGGCAAGGGTGTAGTCATTTCCGCTTACGCGCCGGAGCCGTGCGAGCGTCAGCACGACGTTCTTGATGGCGGGCGGGTGGGGGAATTGGTCGACCACGGCGCGCACCAAGCTGCCGCCGCCGAGCTTGGCCATCAGCGAGACGGCCCGCAGCGACGCGAAGGGAATGCCATGGGCGTCCACGCCGCGCTCGAAGCGGTACGAGGCTTCCGAGGGAATGCCCAGACGCTTGGCCGTGCGGCGAATGCTACGCGGGTCGAAGGTGGCGGCCTCGAGCAGAACCTGGCGCGTGGAGTGCGAAACCTCGCTGGTCGCGCCCCCCATGACGCCCGCAATGGCCACCGGTCCTCGCGCGTCGGTGATCAACAGATCCTCGGGCAGAAGGTCGCGCCTTTGTCCATCGAGGGTTTCCATGCCCTCGCCCCGTCCCGCGCGGCGCACAACGATGGGCCCTTGCAGCTTGTCGAAGTCGAACGCGTGCAAGGGGTTTCCGGTTTCCAGCAGCACGTAGTTGGTCACGTCGACCAGGTTCGAGATGGGGCGCATCCCGCAGTAGGCGAGGCGCAAGCGCATGGAAATGGGGCTCGGCGCCACTGTCAGGCCTGTGAGGAATCGCGCCATGTACCGTGGGCAACCTTGCGCGTCCGCAATCTCGATCGCCGTGGTCGGGCCGCGGTCGGATTCCGGAACCTGGTCGATCGCGGGCAGGCGAACGCGCGTGCCGAAGTGGGCGGCCAAGTCGCGCGCAACGCCCAGGTGCGAGAGCGCATCCCCGCGATTGGGCGTGACGTTCACTTCCAGAATGTCGTCGACAGCACCGATGGAAGTGGCCAGGTCGTCGCCTGGTCTCGCCGAAGGTGACAGAATCAAGATTCCGTCACCTTGTTCGCCGAGTCCCATCTCGGGTTCGCTGCACAGCATGCCCGGCGACATCACCCCGCGCACCTCGCGCGCCAACAGCGTCTTCCCTCCGGGCAGGCACGCACCGGGCTGTGCCCAGCACACCCGATTGCCAGGGGGAGGTACGTTGGGGGCGCCACAGACGATGTCTTCCTCTCGGCCTCCCGCACGCACGCGGACGATGCGTAGCTTATCGGCCTTGGGGTGGGGGCGAATACCCAGCACCTCGGCCACCACCACCCCCGATAGCTCGCGGCCCTTGCGCTCGATGCCTTCGACCTCCAACCCCTGGCCGGTGAGCGCTTCGGCAACCCGCTCGGCGTCGACGCCTGGAGGAAGCTCGACGAGCTCACGCAGCCAGTTCAAGGAGATCTTCATGAGCTGTCCCTATCCTGCTGGAAATTGCTGAAGAAAACGCAGATCGTTTTCATAGAAAAGGCGCAGGTCCGTGACCCCGTATTTGAGCATGGCCATACGCGACAGTCCCATGCCGAAGGCGAACCCCGTCACGTCGTACTTGTCGTAGCCCACGGCCGCGAAGACATTCGGGTGAACCATGCCCGAGCCGCCGATCTCCAGCCACCCGGTTCCCTTGCACAGACGACAGGTCGAACGCGCCGGCCCCCTGCCCTGGCACAAGAAGCACGAGGCATCGACCTCGGCCGAAGGTTCGGTGAAGGGGAAGAAGCTGGGACGCAGACGAATGTCCGTCTCGGGGCCGAAGAAGCGCTGCACGAACACGATGAGGGTGGCCTTCAGATCCTCGAAGCTGACGTTCTTGTCGACGTGCAGGCCCTCGCACTGGGGAAACATGGGCGTGTGGGTGGCATCGTCGTCGCGACGAAAGACGTTGCCGGGGGCGATGATCTTCACCGGCGGCGGGCCCGCCAGCATGGTCCGCACCTGCACCGGGGAGGTGTGCGAGCGCAAAATCTGCCCACCCTCGACGAAGAAGGTGTCCTGCATGTCGCGCGCGGGGTGATCGGCCGGGGTGTTGAGCGCGTCGAAGTTGTTCCACTCGGTTTCGATGAGCGGACCCGTGCGCACCTCGAAGCCCATGCCATGGAAGATCTGCTCGATCTCCATGCGCACGCGGGTAAGAGGGTGCAGGGTCCCTGCGCGCGGGCCGCGGCCGGGCAAGGTTACGTCCACGCTGCGGGAAAGCTCGGATGTCAGCGCCGCCTCGGCCAAGCTAGCGAGCCTGGCTTCCACCAGCTTCTCGATGGCCTCGCGGGCGCGATTGGCCGCCGCGCCCACCATCGGCCGATCCGCGGGCGGAATGCGGCCGAGCAACTTCATGAGCTCGGTGGCCCTGCCCTTCTTGCCGAGGTAGCGCGCCTGCGCGAGGCGGATCTCGGGCTCGGTGGAAACGGCCGCTATCTCGGCGGCGAGCTCAGCGCTCAGGCTCTCGAACGAACGAACGAGATCCTGGCCCGTTCCTGCTCCTTCGCTAGCCATTGCGGCTCGAGCGAAAGGTTACGCCGCCTGCGCGGCTTCGACGATCTTCTTGAAGGCGTTCGGATCGCTGATGGCCAGATCCGCCAGGATCTTGCGATCGATGGCGATGTTCGCCTTGGCCATGCCGGCGATGAGCTTGGAGTAGGAAACGCCGATCTCGCGGGAAGCGGCGTTGATGCGCACGATCCACAAGCCACGGAAATCGCCCTTCCGCTTGCGGCGGTGAAAGTAGGCGAAGCGCCACGCGTGGTGGACGGCTTCTACGGCCGCCTTCCAGAGTTTTGAGCGTCCGCCGCGGAAGCCCTTGGCTGCCTTGCGAATGCGGTCGCGTCGATGCTTTGTCTTGTATCCACCTTTAGCGCGGGGCATGTGTAACTCCTAAACTTCTTTCGCGTTGGGAACCCGTCGGCTTTGCCAGCCTAGAACCGTCGCGGGAGGGTTTGGGAACTCTCCCAGGGTTCCCACTTCTATAGTCCGTAGGGAATCATCGCCTTGATCTGGTGCTCTTGACTCTTGGCGATGTAGGCGCCTTTGCGCAGCTTGCGCTTGTTGCCTGGCTTCTTGTTGGTGAGGATGTGCCTCTGGTAAGCGTGCTTACGCTTTATCCGACCATTTGCGGTCAGCTTGAAGCGCTTCTTCACTGCGCTCTTCGTCTTCATCTTCAGCTTGGGCATGAGAGGCGCGCAGTATATCCAGGGCGAACGCCCACGCAAGCAATTACAGCAAGCTCACGCCTTCGGCGTGGCTGAACCCGTCGCATTGGGCGTTGCGGGCTCATCGATCGTTGGCGCGGAACGCAAAACCGGGGTGCTTGGAGTAAGCGCCTGCGGCGCAACCACCGGTCGAATGACGCCGGAGCGTGGGCCGAGCACCATGACCATGCGCCGCCCTTCCATGGACGGCTTCTGCTCGATGACGGAAACCTCGGCGACTTCCTTGGACACCACGTCCAACATGGCGTGGCCGGTTTCCGGGTGAACGATTTCGCGCCCGCGGAACACAATCATCAGGCGAACCTTGTTGCCTTCGCCGAGGAAGCGGCGGATGTGCTTGAGCTTGAAATCCAGGTCGTGGGTGTCGGTCTTGGGCCGAAACTTGATTTCCTTGATGACGACCGTCGACTGATGCTTGCGTGAGGCCTTTTCCTTCTTGGACTCTTGGTATTTGAACCGGCCGAAGTCCATGATTCGGCACACCGGCGGCACGGCGCGGGGGCTGACCTCGACCAGGTCCAGCCCCGACTCCTCCGCCATCCTCAGCGCTTCGTGGGTTTGCAAAATGCCAACCTGGCTGCCGTCGCTGCCAATCACGCGCACTTCGGGTACGCGAATACGCCGCCCGACGCGGTAGTTGTCTGCTGCGCTGGCCGGGCCGCGCGATCCTTGGTATCCACCTGGTCTTGGGATGGTCTTTCCTCCTGCTACTGTCGTCTACACTGCTTTGGCGCCCGCGTCGCCCAGCGACGGAACCGCCGCTTCGGCAACCAAGGTCTTGGCCATGTCATCCAGGGGCATCGCAGGCAACTGCTTGCCTTCGCGCGTGCGCGGCGAAACCACCCGCGCGGCCATGTCGCGTTCGCCCACCACCAACATGTACGGAATCTTCTCCAGCTGCGCGCGGCGAATCTTGGCGTTGAGCTTGTCCGCCGACAGGTCGGCGTCCACGCGCAAACCGGCGGCCAACAGCACGCCCTCGGCTTCGCGGGCATAGGCCTCGGCCTTTTCGCTGACCGAGATCACCCGCGCCTGCACCGGCGCCAGCCACATCGGGAACGCGCCCGCAAAATGTTCGATGAGCACGGCGATGAAGCGCTCGATGGAGCCCAGCAAAGCGCGATGGATCATGATGGGGCGCTTGCGCGACCCATCGGAGGCCACGTACTCCAGTGCGAAGCGCTCGGGCATCTGGTAGTCGAGCTGGAAGGTCGTGCACTGCCAGTCGCGACCGAGAGCATCGCGAATCTTGAGGTCGATCTTGGGACCATAGAAAGCGCCACCGCCCTCGTCGACCTCGAACGGGTGGCCGCTGGCTTCCAGGACTCGACGAATCGCGGCCTCGGCCTTGTTCCATGACTCGATCTCGCCCATGAAGTCTTGGGGACGCGTGGACATGAAGAACTTCACGTCCTCGAAACCGAAGAGATGGAGCAGATCCATGCCGAACCCGACGCACGCGGCCAGCTCGGCCTCGATCTGGTCCTCGGTGATGAACAAATGCGCGTCGTCCTGGGTGAATCCGCGCACGCGCAGAAGGCCGTGCAGCACGCCCGAACGCTCGTAGCGATAGACCGTACCCAGCTCGGCGTAGCGGATCGGAAGCTCGCGGTAGGAGCGCAGTTGCGAGCGGTAAATAGCCACATGGAAGGGGCAGTTCATGGGCTTGACCAGGTAGCGCTGGCCTTCCAGCTCCATGCCGCCGAAGAGGTTGTCCTTGTAGTGCGCCATGTGGCCCGACTTTTCGAGCAACTGCTCGCGTGCCACATGGGGCGTGTAGACGGCCTGGTAGCCGCGCCGGACGACCTCTTTGCGAATCATGTCCTCGAGCACCTGGCGCAGGATGGCGCCCTTGGGATGCCAGAGCACGAAGCCCGGCCCGACCAGCTCGTCAAAGGAAAACAGATCGAGCTGCTTGCCCAGCAGGCGGTGATCGCGACGCTTGGCTTCTTCCAGGCGGGCGAGGTGCGCGACCAGCTCTTCCTTGGAGGAGAAAGCCGTTCCGTACACGCGCTGAAGTTGTTGGTTGTTCTCGTCGCCGCGCCAGTAGGCACCGGCAAACGAAAGGACCTTGAAGGCCTTGATCTCGCCGGTGCGCTGCACGTGCGGACCGGCGCACAGGTCGACGAAATCACCGTGCTGGTAGAGCGAAATCTCCTCTCCTTCGGGGATCCCCCGGATGATCTCGACCTTGTAGGTCTCGCCCTTGCTCTCGAACATCGCCAGGGCCTCTTGGCGCGCAATGACCTTGCGCTCGAATGGCAGATCCTGCGCGACGATCTTGGCCATCTCGGCCTCGATGCGTTCGATGTCCTCGGGTGCGAACGGCTCGGTGTCGAAGTCATAGTAGAAACCGTGTTCGATGGCGGGGCCGATGGTCACCTTGGCATCCGGGCGAAGGCGACGGACGGCATCGGCCATGACGTGTGACGCCGAGTGGCGCAAGCGGGACAGAGGATCGTCGGGGACATCCCCCTTGTCACGGGGGCGAACAGGCTCACTCACGGTTCATGGTCTCCGAGCGCGAAGATCCGTCATCGGCGCTCGTGCAAGCGACGGGGCCGGGGGTTCGCAAAAGGGTCGAGGCAGTTGGGTGGTGGAGAAACAATGGCTGCGCAGAATAGCATTCCGCACTTTGAATTGCTCGGCTTTCCCCGCTTTCCTCTTGGGAGCCTGTAGGCATGGGCGGGATTGAACCGCCGACCCCTACCGTGTCAAGGTAGTGCTCTCCCACTGAGCTACATGCCTGTGCCTTGTTCTTGTCCAGGGCGGCTACCTTAGCGATCCGAAATCGTGTGTCAAGGGTGGAATCACGAATCGCGTGGGCAAAAGGAAGAGCAACCTCAAACCGCGCGCGCCAAGGCAGCGACCATGACCTTGGAGGCGCCAGCGGCCAGAAGTGTGCGGGCACATTCGGCAAGTGTCGCCCCTGTCGTCATGACGTCGTCCACGACCAGAATACGCTTGCCGGTCACCACCGGCGGACGCGCGACGAAGGCGTTGGCCACGATCTTTCTGCGCAGTGCGGGCGACTGGTGCCCCAGCGTTGGGGTTTCGATCGTTCGCGACAACGCGCCGCAAAGGACGCGAACGCCCAGGGGCATGCCCTGCCCAGCCGTGGCGCGCACAAGCTCAAGCGCCTGGTTGTAGCCGCGCTGGCGCAACCGCCGAGGATGCAGGGGTACAGGTAAGATCGCGTCGAGTCCTTGTTCCCCCGCCGCGCGCAGGATCGGCGCTAGCAGGGCGGCCAGCGGGCGGGCCAGATGGCGGTGGCCGCCATGCTTGAAACGCAGGATAGCTTGGGTCAGCGCGCCCCCGTAAGCGACGGCCGCGAAGGCCTGCGAAAAGGGAAAAGGCCTTCGCCGACAGCCGCCGCAAAGCTGACCGCCCTCGTTGGGAATCGCGCAGCCCGGGCAGCCGGGACCGAGCGGAACGAGGGTGAGGTCGCACACGTCGCAGAAACCAACCCCTTCGACGACAAGGGTGTTGCACCCGGCGCAGCGGGCAGGCCAGAGGATGGGGAAAAGGTGGTGTAGGAACACACAGACCTTGTCGGATCCGCCCTCGAAAAGTTGCGTACCTGCGATCTCTTACGGCGCTTGGCGAGGCGCGTGTGGACGGGGTACTCTGGCACTGGTGTGACCGCGCAGTTACGACGAAAGATAGCCAAGGCCGTGGCCTACGCCCTGGCCGGCCTACTCGCCCTCGTGGGGGTCGTTTTGCTCGGGGCGATCCTCTTCGTCCAAGGCGGGCGTTTGGCCAAGATCGTGAACGGCGTGCTGCCCGAGATGAAAGGCTCGCTGCACTTCGGCGCCATTTTCTGGAAGCCCCGCTTGCTCTACGACCTTTTGACGGACGGGGCCACGCCCATGGTCGTGGAAGGGTTGATCATCAAGGATCCCGAAGGCACGACGGTGCTCGATGTTCCCCACCTGGAGGTGAGCGTTCGCCTGAGGACGCTGATCGGCGGCGGGGGCATCATTCTCTCCGACCTGCATGTGGGACCGAACAAGTCGGTTTGGCGCTTCTCGAAGATGATCAAGCTCAAGGGCATAGGCTTTCTTTCCGCCTTCGATCCCAAGCACCCGGCACCGCCGCCTCCCCCACCACCGCCCGGCGCCAAGAAGGAGAAGGGCTTCGTGTTTCAAATCGTGAACGCGAACCTGGACGGCTTCCGCGCGATTTTCGATTTTCCCGGGTCGTGGGGGCTCGACCTGCGCGATATCCATGCGCCGGCCTCCCTGCTGGTCGATGGCGAAGGGTTCGTGGGATTCGACGTGACGAACCTCGAGGCGCGCGAAGGGGGCTACTTGAAGGTCATGTCCGAGGTGCTGCCCTTCGACCAGGTGTTCGTCAACCGCGTGGCGACCACGCGAGAGTGGTCTGACGACATCTTCCTGGACCTGCGTCAGGCCAAGACTGGGCGCAGCAAGCTCGTCGGCAAGGGTTTTTTCACCGGCATCTACGGTGCGAATTCGGTTGGCGGCATCAAGATCCACGCGGAGTTCGAGCATGCCGTCGATGCCCTGACCGCCGTGGCCAAGCCACACAACATCACCGGCTTGCGTCTGTCGGGGAACGACGCCAAGGTGGTCGGCGATCTGTGGGATCCCTACGACACCTTGAAAATCAAAGCCGCCATCAGCGGTTTGGATGCCGTTTTCGAGACCTACGAGGCACGACGGATTTCGCTCAAGGCCGGCCTGGAATTCGCCACCACCGCGCCCACCATGACCGTCAAAGTCGAGAATCTGTCGCTGCAATCGCCGTCGGGCGGAAAGTTCTCGACCCAATTAACCATGGCCGGAGACGACATCACCGCCCGGCTCGGCTTCGACCACTTCGGCACCGAGGCTTACCTGCCCCAAGGTCTCAAGAAGCTCGCAGCGGGCAAGGTGCAGGGGCACCTCGGCATCGCCGCCAACATCGGGGACAAGAAGGCAGTGCGGCTTTCCGACCTCGACTTGCGCTACGACCGCTTGTTTAGACAGAACGCGATTCCGAGCTCGGTCCGCATCACGGGCCGAGCCCAGGCATCGGCCGAGTCCGCGAGCACGTCCGGTCTGCACATCGCCATTCCAGGAGCCACGGCCGAGATCCGCGGCAAGGTGGAGCTGGCCAAGAAGCTGCTCGACATCGGCCTGCGCGTCGGCGCCTCCGATCTTCCCAAGGTGCTTTCGACAATGAAATTAGGCCCCTTGGCCCAGAGCGCAGCGCTGGCGGTGGACGTGACTGGCAGCATGGACCACCCGAGCGCCAACGGCCATGTCGAAGTCAAGGGCATCGGCGGCGGCAAGACCGGCATTCCCGCCGTCGGCGAGCTGACCAGCGGGTTCAGCCTGCACGACGGGACGCTGCGCGTGGAATCTCTGAGCGCGGGCATTGCGGGCGGCGCAGTCGAGGGGGGCGGCAGCGCCAAGCTGTTCGAGAAGAGCGTGGGCAAGATGCTGGCCGCGCCCATTCTCGATTTTCACCTCGAAGGCAAACAGCTCTCGTTGCAAGACCTGATCGCTTCGGGCGTCGTGTCGGGACAGGTCTCGTTTGACCTGACCGCCTCGGGCACGGCCAAGAAACCCAAGGTGCATTTTCAGGTGCCGGCCGGAACCACCATCGAGGTTCTCGGCCAGGCCTGGCTACTCGAAGGCATCGACATCGAAGTCGACAAGGACATGCTGGTGGTGAAACTGTGCCACGTGGCCGCGAAGGCAGGCGGCGATATCCGAATCGAGGGACACGTCAACCTGGCCAAGAAGCCGCTGGCCATCGATTGGACCATCAAGATCCTCGACCTTCCTATCGCCGCCATCCTGGCCACCGCGAAAGTCGATGCGCCGGTCTCGGGAAGTCTGTCCGTCGACTTCCACGTGACAGGCAACGTGGAGAAACCGGCCGTCGAGGGCAGCATTACCCTCGCCGACGTGCGCGCCTTCGACATCAACCTCGGGAACGCAACCTTGGCGCTGGCGCCGACCTCCGGCGGCGGCGTGACGGTAGGCGGAAATTTGTTCAAGCTCGTGGATCTGGATGCAACGGGAGGCTACGGCCCCAAAGGCGCCCGGGCCAAGGCCATGCTTTCGTTCCACAACCTGCACGCCGAGAGCCTGCTACCCGCGCTCAAGGAGCAAGGCATCGCCACTGCCTTGTCCGGCCAAATCGGTTTCGAGATGCAACCGGGCTACCTTCCCAACATCGATGTCAGGCTCTCGCAGATCGAAGCCTCGATCACGCGCGAGATCGAGCGAGAGGATGGCAGCACGGGGAAAGAGACCCTCTGGCTCAAGAACGCCAACGACCTGCACGTCGTCACCGATACCGAGAAGGTGGTGGTGGACCCCGCCCGCCTCATCACCCGGGGCGGCGAGCTCACCTTGTCCGCCGAGGTGAACCCCATCAAGGACGGAAAGGGCGAGGTGGTGGACCGGGCCGTGAAGGCGGACGTAGGGGGAAAGCTCAATCTCGAATTTTTGCAACCTCTCCTGGCGCGCAAGCTCACCACCCTCGGTGGCGGCATTGGTTTAGAGATTCATGCGGGCGGCTCGGTGAAGAAGCCCGATGTGAGCGGCCGGATCTCCATCCTGCGGCCGGTTCGGGCCGAGGCGCACGGCTTCGAGCAGTCCCTCTTGATTCCGTCGGGGACGGTGCGACTCAGCTCGTCCTCGGTCGAGCTGAGCGACCTGGCCGTCACCATCGGCGACGCCACCATGAAGCTCGGCGGCAAGGTCAACCTCGGTCCTGCTTTCGCCCCGGAGTCCGTCGCCCTCAGCGCCAAGGGAGAGGTCAGTGCCAGCCTGCTCGAATCCATCGCGCCGAGCGCGGTCTCGGATGTCTCGGGCAAGGCTGCCATTTCGGCCAAGGTATCGGGCAAGCTCGACAATCCACAAATCTCCGCGCGCATCGATCTCGGCGAAATCCAGATGCGACTGCGCGGGGTCAGCCGTCACATCGCGGTCCAAAGTGGCATCGTCGAGCTCTCCAGCCACGAGCTTCTCTTGACCGACGTGAAGGTTCGCATCGACGACGAAGGCGAATTGCTCATCGGCGCCAAGGGCGTCAGGTCTGGCCGCGTGCACTTTCGCAGCCTGTGGCCGAAGCTCGAGTGGGACGCCATCGACTTTCCCCTCGCCGGCAATCGCCTGGGGTATCGCGACCAGGGCATCGAGATCGACGACCTCTCGCTTCGCACCGAGCTCAAGGGCGATCCCACCGACGGGCTTACTTTTTCGGGCGACGTACGCTTGATCTCTGGCCGCTACCTGCAGGACTTCAACGTGCGCAACCTCGTACTTTCCCCGCGCATCAACGAGTCCACCTCTTCGAAGCCCTTCTGGGCGGGCCATCCCCTGCTCGAGGATCTTGCGCTTTCGCTTCGCGTCCGCACCGACGGCGACGGGTTCGTCGTCCATAACAACCTCGCCCCGGAGATCATCATCGCCATCGATCTCGGGATCGGGGGAACGCTTTCGTCGCCCACCCTCTCGGGTGAGATCCGCCCCACGGATGGGCGCTTTCACATCATCGGCCTGCGCGGCAATTTCGAGCTTTCTCCCAATGTCAATCACGTGACCTTCATCCCCACCAAATCCCTGGCGACCGGCGACACCCCGGAGCTCAACATCGAGGCGCAGAACACGGTGGTGGATGCCTCGGGAACCGAGCACGTCGTCATCATGAAGATCAATGGCCCCATCAACATGGCCACCATCGACCTGTCGACCACCGACGGCATGGATCGAAATCAGACCATGCTGCTGCTACTCGCCGGTCGCACCACCGACAACCTCAGCGGCAACAGCGGACAGGTCTTCGGGATGAACCAGCAAAGCGGGCTGGACATGCTGGGCCAGGTTTCGCGCGATACCGTGTCGAACCTCGTCGAGCCCTATATTGACGACACGCTACAAATGCTCACCGGGCAAAGATGGAACCTGCGACCCGCCGTGGGCGCGGACGGAGTCGAGATTACGGCGCAGGCGCACGCCACCCGCGAATTCGACCTGGAGCTGTCCTATCTGCGCGGATTCCAGAACCAACAGCACTACCGCGCGCAAGGGCTGGCATGGATCCACGATTATCTCACCGGGAGCCTGATCGGGGACCGCCTGACCTATTCGTTTCAGGGCCTGCCCATCCAAATGAACATTCTCAAGCTGGAGCTGACGTTCGAATACCCCATCCGCGGTTTCGCTCCGATCTTCGGATGGTGAGCAGCTAAGGTGCGATTCCCGAATCCATGACCGCCTGATACCCTGAGTCTCCCCACGTGCTGCGGCTTCCAACCCTCGCCCCAATCCTCGCAGGAATACTCGTCCTGGCCGCGCAAAGCCACGCGCAAGGGCAGGACGTGGCCATGCCCGCGAACGTTACCTCCGCGCCTACCTTGCGCGGCTACGTCGTCGAAGGCAGCATCGATCCTCCGGGGCGTGTCGTGGCCCTGCTCGAAGACTTCGCGGGCAAGGGGGCCCCCTTCGTGGCGTCCGGCGAGGCCGATCGCATCGGCATCCCCATCGGCACCATTCCTCGGCTCAAGCACCTTTTGCAGGTCATCGGCTACACGGCCGAGATCACTCCCCTGGCACAGGCCGATGGCATCAAGCTACGCGTCCGACTCCATGCCTTCGATCGCGTGCGACAGATTTTCGTCTCGGGCAACCAGCCCAACTTTCTCGGAGGCGTGCGCCAGGAAGACATCATCGGAAAGCTCAGCCTTCGTCCAGGCATGCAACTGCCACCCGCGGGAACTGACCGGGACACGTTTCTTGCCCGCGAGGCCGAGAACGTACGCGACTTTCTGCACTCGCAGGGCTTTTGGGAGGCAAGGGTCGACATCGAGTTGCACGACAACGGCAAATCGCCAACCGAGGTCAGGATGCTAGTGCGTGTCAAACTGGGACCTCCCTACCCGCTTGGCCCCTTGACGGTGAAAGGTGCGACCGCCCTGCCTGTCGAGCAGATCGCCGACGGCTTCCACCACGGGAGATGGTACTCGGCGTGGACTCTGCCCCAGCCGTTTCGGCGGTCCGTCCTGCGCCAAGACATCTCCGATCTGGTTGCCCACTACCGCCGTATCGGCTTTCCCGGCGTCCGCATCCAGAACGACTTTGACCCCGCCACCAGTCTGGATCGCCAGGCAAAGGACGTCCGGCTTACCATCGACATCCGCGAGAGACGGCACATTGAAGTCGCATTCGAGGGCAACCGCACCCGCTCGGACGGGACGCTGACCGATGCATTGACACTGAGCACCCACGGTGCCTACGACGACGTGGAGGCCGACGCCAGTGCCGAGGCCATCGAGAACGCCTACCACGAGCACGGCAACATGCTTGTCAAGGTGACCTGGCGGCGCGAGCGCATCTCCGAGCAGTCCGACCGACTTGTCTTCGTCATCGACGAAGGTCCCGTGCTCAAAGTGCGCGGCATCTCCTTCGAGGGCAATCGTGCGATCTCTTCCGATGTGCTCGCCGATCGCATTCGAACGCGCGTCTTCCCTCTCCTTGGCGACTTGGGACTTGGCGAAGGCGGGTTCGCAAGCCTGCGCCAGCTCGAGCTCGACGTGCAGACCCTTACCGATCATTACGCCTCCGTTGGCTATCCGGGCACCAAGGTGAGCGCGAAGATCGCGCCCAAACCCGGACTGTGGCGCCCGCTTTCAGACACCATCGATGCTGCAGATGAAGCGATGTGGCGTCACGCCAAGAGCCTGTATGTCACCTTTCTCATCGAGGAAGCGCCGCTGGTGTGGGTCGCGGGCATGGAGTTCCAATGTGTGGTCCCAGGCGAGACACTGCCCCACGATCCGGATTTCTACATCGATTCCCTGCGCACGGTGGTAGGCGCGCCCTACCAGCCGGCCTTCATCAAGCACGACGAGGGCCGCATCAAGCGCGCGCTCGGCGACGATGGCTACCGCTACGCCCAGGTGGAGGCCAAGAGCGAACGCCACGGCAACGAGATGCGCGTTGTGTGGCGAATCAAGGTGGGCCCGCAGGTACACGTCGGCCCCATCTTCCTCCGCGGCAATTTCCTCACCACCGAAGGGACGATCCTGACCTGGGCGGAGCTGCGAACCGGCGACGTCCTGACCACGCGCGGGATGGAGCGAGCGCAACGCAACTTGGCCCTCATCCAGTTGTTCAACAATCCGAACCCGGTAAGATTCCCCAGCCTGGGCGCGAGCGATCCGATCGTTCCCATGTTGATCGAGGTGGAAGAACGGCACGACCACTTCGGTATTATCAAGCTTGGCGGCGGCGCATCGACCGACCAAGCGCCCCCGGGCGCTTCCTTTCCCTACCTCGGTATCTACGCCACGGCCGGCTACGAGCACCGCAACCTCTTTGGACACGGTTGGACCCTCACCTCGCAGCTCGCCTATGGCCCTTCCCTGACCAACTACACCGCCGATTTTCTCAATCCGCGCTTTCTCGGCACGCTCTTTCGCATGGAGATCATCGCGGGCTACCTGAGACAAGCCACCCTGCGACTCGGCGATGTTCATTCGGGAAGCGGATCCTTCGGCTTTTCACGCGAGATGTACCCCGGCATCGACGCCAACATTCGCTACAACCTGCGCAACACATCGCGGACGGAGCTGCTCATGCGCAGCGCCGAGCCCGGCCCGTTTCAAGATCAGAGCACGGTTCGCATCGGCACCCTCGTCAGCAGTCTGAGCACGGGCGTGGAATGGCATCGCCTCGACCAACTGCTCGTCCCCTCGCGTGGATTCAAGGTCGCGGCCGGCGTCGAGGTCGCCCTCCCCGCGCTGTCCTTCGACGTCGGACAGGATACCTTCGTCAAATTCTACGCCGACGGCCTGTCGGTCGTTCCACTCTTGTCCTGGCTCAGCCTGCGCTACACCATCCGCTATGACCAGGGAGTCCCGCTCGGCGGGGCCGCATTGCTGCCCAAGGTCGAACGTTTTTACGCTGGCGGCGACACCAGCATTCGCGGATACCAGCTCGACTATGCGCTCACCGAGACCGTCAGCGTGCCGGGCGTGGGCGGGCTCAATTACGTCCAGTATCTTCCCGTCGGCGGCAATCTTCGCATCCTGCAGAATATCGATCTGCAATTCCCCATCGCACCACCGCTCTACGGAGCGGTGTTTTGGGACAGCGGCATGGTAGGCTACTCGCTTGACAACCTTTCCGTCGCCGATTTCCGCCACGGCATCGGCTTCTCACCTCTCGTGATCAAGTTGCCGGTCGGCGACCTGAGTCTTTCCTTCGCCATCCCCCTCAACCGCCACCCAGGGGACGATACCTGGCGGACGCATTTCAATGTCGGCTTGATGTTTTGACAAGAGCGACCCGCGAATCGAGCCGGGCCATTCGTGAAGGACCCCTACTTTTGCGCGACGTAGGCAATCACGCTGTGCTTTTTTTCGAAGGACTGCTTGGCGGCCAGCGCGTCCTTGGCCGTGGCGTAGTCCCCCACGCGCACGCGGTACCAGGTGCCCTTCCCGGGGATCTCGGACACCACAATGTAGGGGTGCTCGCCGTCGAATTTCTGCGCGAAGGCTTCGGCCTCGCCCTTGTCTTGGAACGAGCTCAGCTGCAAGGCATAGCGGCCCTTGCTCTTGCTATCGCCTGCCGCCGCCACCACTGGAATGATCGCGGGCTTGGATTCCTTGGTTTCGCCCTGCTTGGTCTTGCTCGGCGCCGGCTGGGCGGATTTCTCTTCGGCGACCACTTCGGGCTTGTGTTCCGCCTTGGCGGCAGGCTTGACCTGGGCCGGTTTGTCAGCCGCTTTGGTCGGCGCGGCCGCAGCCACAACACCCTCGCCGGGCTTGGCCAACACGAGAGTCCTGTGCGAAGCCGAATCTTCTTCGGCGTTGCCGGCAGCGAACAGCGGGTTCTTCCTGACGTGCTTGTCGGTGGCAGCCTTGTTGACGGGACCGAACAGCGCCTGCGGGAAGGTCACCCCGGACTGGGCCGGGCGCGGGCTCGTGGCCACCTTGTCCAGCAAGGCCAGCGGATCTTCGATGGCGGGCGAGACCGCGCGTCCGCGCGATTCCAACCGCTTGCCCACGATGACCCCCAGCACGAAGAGCATGCAGGCCACCAGGGCACTGCCGAAGAACAGGAAGAAGACCTGGCGATTGTCGAGGCGCACCTCGATCTTGTCGCGCCAACGTTCGATGTCACGCAGGCCTCGATCTTCCATCGCAGTTCCTGAAGTGTATCCCATGGCATTCTCCTCGGCGAAATCGGGCGATGAATTGAGTAGGGTCCCCTGTTACGGTTCCTCTTGCGGTTGCTCGGCCTCTTCGACGCTCTCGGCGCGCTTCATCTCCTGCGGGGCGGAAACGCCCAGGAGCGACAACGCGGTCTCCAGCACCTGGCGAATGGCCTCGACCCAGGCCAGGCGAGCGGCGGTCCGCCGCCAGTTCCAGGTCGCGCGCCAATCCCCCACGCGCTGCCGCTGCTGGGGCAGGATGCTGTCGCCATGCACCTTCTGCAGCCGCGTGTAGTAGCTCTGGAAATCACTCGTCAATTCCTGGATGTATTGCACCAGGCGGTGCGGTTCGCGGGCTGCCGCCGCGTCTGCCAAGAAGTCGGGAAAATCGGAGAGGCGGCGCAAGATGGCGATCTCCTCGGGCAACGACAGACAGGAAAGCAGCTCGGGTGTTGCCGCGTGGGTCGGGGCATCGAGCTCCTGTGCGCGCCGCAGCAGCGACGCGCAGCGTGCGTGTGCGTATTGCGCGTAGTACACGGGATTGTCCATCGACTGCCGCTTGGCGAGCTCCAGATCGAACTCCAGCGGCGTGTCGTGACGGCGCATGAGATAGAAAAAGCGGGTCGCGTCCCGCCCCACCTCGTCGACCACGGCATCGAGGGTCACGAATTCGCCTTCGCGCTTACCCATGGCCACTGGCTTGCCGTCGCGCAAAAGGCTGACCATCTGGATGAGAATGACCGAGAGCTGGTCGGGATTGGCGCCCAGAGCCTTGAGTGCCGCTTGCATGCGCGGAATATGTCCGTGATGGTCGGCGCCCCAGATATCGCACAGTTGATCGAATCCGCGCGCCAACTTCTTCCTGTGGTAGGCGATGTCCGCCAGCAAGTAGGTCGGCAGGCCATCGGACTTGACCACCACGCGATCCTTGTCGTCGCCCCACAAGGCCGTGGTGCGCAGCCAGACCGCGTTGTCTCGCCGTTCGATGAAGCCGGCCTTGTCCAGCTCTGCCAGTGTCACCTTGACGTCGCCCGCCTCGTGCAGGGCCCGCTCGCTCTGCCAGACATCGAAATCAACATCGAATCGGGCCAACGTGGCGCGAATCATGGCCAGACAGCTCTCGATGGCGAACAGGCGGATCGGCTCGATGTCCGCGGGTGGCTCGGCGGCGATCCATCGTTTGCCGTCTCGGTCGAGAAGCTTTTGGCCGATGCCGCGAATGTAGTCACCGCGATAGCCGTTTTCGGGAAAGGTCGCCTCGGGCACCCTGGCGTCGATGGCGCGGGCCGCCTCCATGTAGCGCGCCCACACCGAGAGCGCAAGCATGCCGACCTGGTTGCCGGCGTCGTTGAGGTAGAACTCGCGGACCACGTCGTAGCCGGCGAAACGCAGAAGCCGGGTCAGCGAATCGCCGACCGCCGCGTGTCGACCGTGGGCAAAATGCAGCGGGCCGGTGGGATTGGCGGAAAGGTATTCGACGCAGAGCTTGGGCGACGCCTTTGCCTCTCCCCTGCCCCAGCTTCGTCCGGCCTGTCGTATGTCGAGGAGCCGCTTTTGCCAGAATGCGTCCGAGAAGCGCAGATTGACGAAACCCGGCCCCGCCACCGTGACTTCCGCCAAATTCACATCGCCGATCAGTCGCAGGTGCTTGGCGATGGCCTCTCCCAGCACGCGCGGTGGCTTGCCAGCAGCCTTGGCGAGACCCAAGGCCACGTTGGTAGCGTAGTCGCCATGTTCCGGACGCTTGGGTCGTTCGATCGGAACCTGGTCGGGGACGTCGCTCAGGAGGCCTTCCGCCTGAGCGGCCCTGACCGCCTGGTGAAGCAACTGCCGTGCAATGTTGCGAACGCTATCGCTCATTTGCCTACAATGTAGGTTAACACCCTACCACTTGTCAACTTCGCTGCCCGAAGTTGGGTTACTGCAGCTGGAAAGGCGTGCTGCCCGACAAGGTGGTGTCGAAGGATGCGATCTCGTTGCTGCCGGCGCGCGGGTTGATTCGGAGGACCTGCCCGCGGCTGCCAGGGGTAAGCGCCGTTCGACCTTGGTCCACGACATACAGATAGGGATAGCTGATGGGTTGGGTCAAGTCGTGTACGATCGGGCTCTCCGGCGTCTTGAGCGGCCCCGTGATAATCCGCGTGCCCATGGTCATAAGCACCTCGTAGCTCGGGATCTGCACGGTCAGCGGGATGTACCCGTATTGCAACTCGAAATGTATCGCCAGAAGATCGCCAGCGTATTGGTCGAGATTGGCGAGCACGAAGCGAATCTGCGGGTTCTGGAAAAAGGCACGAACGTGGTCGCCAGACGTGTCCGCTTCATCTCCGTCGGGGTGCGTGCCCTGGTACAGGCAGGGATTGCTTCCGGCCTGGGCGGTCAGGTTCTGCACGAACGCGGGCGGGACGGTGGGGTTGCCGGTCGCCTGCGCGAGAAAACCATCCGGACATGTGGGCGCCGACAGGGGAATGCGCGCGACCAGCGATGTATCCGAGGGCGCCTGCGGCTGACAGGTCCCATCGGCCGCAGCCCGCACCGAGGAGATCGTCGGCATGGACGACCCGTAGACCATGAAGGCGTGGCCAGCGCGAACGCTGTAGCTGGTCATGGGCTGTGGAAAGCAGGTTGGATCGATGGGTGGTGCTTCCACGCACAGGTTGCCGAGCGACGGATCCGCTCCGGGCACAGGTTCGCAAACGTGGCCTGCCCTGCAGTCGCTGTCGAGGGTACATCTCTTCACGCAGCGGGAGGCCTGGTCCCCCGGGTAGACCTGCAAACACTCGAACGCGCGCACGATGCCGCCGTCCGCCGGTGCGCTCGCCAGTTTGCCGTGATCCACGTCGGGGCGACACACCGTACTCTCCGTCTCCTTGGTGCACGAATTCAAGGGCGTGGTGGGCACCTCGTCGAGCTTGAGTCGCAGCAGAAGCGAGGTCCGGGTCGATTGCGCGATCTCGTAGCGCATGCGACTGCCCATGAACTGACCGCAGTGATCGATGAGCTTGGCGCTGGCGGCAGTGTCGATGGGTAGACACATCCCGCGTGCTCCGGAGACCGCGACTTGACAAGTGAACTTGTCGTCGGGTTGGCAATCCAGGTTCTGTGTACACCCGGAAAACATCAGCACGTCACCTGGCTCGGCACCACTGCTACAGAAGTCGGCACCGGAATCAAGCAGCACGCCGGCACCGCCCGGCGGCGCGGGTTGCACGATGCCACTTGTCCGCGCTGTATAGGGTAGAGTGCCCTCCCATATCACGCTCCAGGATCGCGAGATGACCGTGTTGGGATCGGGATAGTCCAACCATTCCGTGGTCGTTCCATTGTCGGGGGAAAAAGACCTGACCAGAGGCCCATCGAGGGCCGAATAGGTCGCCGTGGTGGGAAAGGCCTGATCGGAGATGATCACCTGCCGTTGAGGAGCGATGGAAAGCGCCAGCGGCGTTCGCACCCATTGGCCCACGTCGCGAATCTCTCGGAAGGAGTGGGTGGCCGTCGCCGCAAGTGGCGTCTTCCCGTCCGGAGCCAGATGTTTTCCATCCTCGCCGAGAGGATCCAGGTTGAGCACGTAGACCTGACCGTCGGATGCGACGACGAATCCGAACTGGCCGCTCAGGGAGTGATAGTTGCCGTCCCCAGGCACCGGTTGCAGATCGGTGAACGAAATGTCACGTGGCAGCGGTGGCGGACTATCCGGATTCGGGCTGAGGGTGTTGGGCAAAATATGGATGCCAGGTCCCTGGGCCAGCGGCCGCCGCGGCTTCGCCCCCACGGGAAAACAGCCCGTCGCAGGATCGGCCACGGACGGATCCGTCGTGACGATGTTCGCGTCGCACTCGACCGGCGTTGCTTGGTCCAGGTTGACGACGCGAATCGAATCATCGCGCGTGACCGCGTAGAGAAACTTTCCACGGTTCCGCAAGAACGGCCCGCCCGTGGTGCCGTCGGCGTTCGGGGCAGTGGCGGCACGATAGGGATCGATCGCCAAGCGCAAGCGGGACACACCGATGGGATTCTCGGCCAGACTGAAGCGCGCAGGATTCCCCAAGCCCGTCGCGCTGATGTCCAGCGAGGTGATGGCCGTGTCAAATAGGCTTCCCACGTAGACCCGCGTACCATCCGGTACGAGCGCCAGGGGCTGCAGATACGAGGTTTCGCTTCCCGCGATAGCTCCACCATCCACGCCCGTGACACTCCCCGCACCGCCGTCGACAGATTCGCTCCCAGCGTCCACCGCCATCCCGCTGGTGTCGGCGAGTGGTCCGCAGTCGACCGGACACACAGGCTCGTCGCCAGCGTCCAGAAATCCGCCGGGCAGATCGGGCCGGATGTAGTACGCGCTGACAATGGTGGCACTTTGGTTTTCAAATGAGAAATCCAGCAAGGCCACCATGTCGCAGCCGGGAAAAGTCACGACTGCCCTTGGCGTCGCATCGGCCTGACAAAGGTTCGGGTCAGGGATGGAGGACGGGGGAAGAAAGGCGATCTCGCCGGTCGAAGCGTAAAGAGCTCGGCCACTGGCGGTCTTGACGGCAATGCGCCGGGAGGCTTCGACTGTTCCGGAGGCTTCGCCTGTTGCGGTGGAAGGCTGGGCCGGGGCCGAGGCGGTCGAGAAGGTCGGCGCCAGCAAGCGCGCCGGATCGATAAGCGTGAAGTCGCAGCTCGTTCGATTGGCCGTCGCGACCCAACAACCGTCCGAGCTCGAGGCGATGGCCTCCGGATCCCCGCCGGCCGGCAACATGCCGTAGCCAGGCGCAAAGGGCGTCAGATCGAGCAAGATAGAGTGATCCATGTCGGCCACCGCGATCTCGTTTCGGCCTGGATTGGCGACAAAGGCAAAGGTCCCGAGGCTTCGTTGCCCATTTTGCGTCACCAAGGGATCCCTCTGGTCCCGCAGGTGGCAGGCATCCATGGATTGTCCTGAAAGCTGGGTTTGGGGCTGACCGTTGACGACCACCTCTTCCTGTCCCAGACAGATGAAGGCCATGTCGGAGGGGTGTTCGAGATTCCTGGTCGGAATGACCGGCGGGGTCGACGAGCAAGTCGCGGCCAACAGCGCAAAGGCCAAAATGGCGAGAGAAAGTCTCATTCTCCGTATCCGTGTGGCAAGCCGATACGCATGACGACGTGGTTCTCCGTGGGGCTCCCCGGGACGAGGTCGATGACCGAGAGATGGCTGTTGGCGTAACTGGCGATGTAGCCCACGCCGGGATCTCTCGGCGAGAACACCAATCCGATGGGCCCAGCCCCGGCGTCGATGATGGAGGTCACGACGAGCGCAACGGGATCCACGACGTAGATCTGGCCATCATCATAGCAGGTGATATAGATGCGGTTGCCACGGCCAGCGTCGTGCATCTGCATCGCGGTCGGCCCCCCGCAAACCTCCAGGACGTCAACGGGGGTATTGGCCGGCGTTCCAAGTGGGAGACGATCGATCACGACCAGGGCAGCCGGATTGGCCGAAGTATTCGCATCGTTGCGGTGGAGAACGTAGGCCTGGGTGTCATCCGCCGAGAAGAGAATGCCTCGGATATCCGCTCCGCGAGGGTAGAAGGCCGAGGAGTAGAAGCTCTCGCCTGCTACCAGCGTGAGATCACGTTCGATCGGGGCCGGCAACGATTCATCGCAGGTGGCGTCCGTGGGCGTTCGCAGGACCATGCCGCTGATGGCCGTCGAGTACCTGGCCGTGGCGTAAAGACGCGTGGTCGGATAGGCGGGATCGCCCGGCGACAACGCCGCAACGGCTTGTGACAGCGTCGAAGGGATGAAGGTCGTGCTCGCCAGGCCGGCAAACCGCACCGACGATTCGCTTTGGGGATTGCAAATATCCAACGTCGAAACTCCACCACCTTGGATGACCGCGTTGGCGGCCACCGTCAGATGTCCGACGTAGAGCGCCCCGAGCGCGTTGTCCATGGCCATCACGTGCGGTTCTTCAGGCAGGTCCAGCGCACCTGGAGTGTCCCCAGCGGAGCGACGAACCTTCCAATTGTCGTCGCAGAATCCTTGCTCGGGTTGCACCGGACCATTCACCCGTGGCCCCTTGCATCGCATCGACACCACACGGTTCGCCGCGACCGTGACGTCGGCGAAGGTGATGGAGGGTTCGGCGCGAACCGCGACGAACAGGCGGCGGATGACTTCGCTGGTAAGAACGTTGGGGTCGCGGTAGTAGCGTTGGAGTTGGACGGCACCGCCGAAACTGCCGATCTGGATGGTGGCATTGCTCTGGATGAACTGTGGCTCGTTGCAGTTGAGGATGTTGCTGTCGATCATGTCGACGCAGCAGTAGTTGTCCGGCTGGGGCTCGGTTCGCGAGAAGCGCGTCTTGGTACACATCAGGCGTAGACTTCCTAGAGCGGGATCCGTCTTACATGCCGCCGGAAGGGGGGCGCCAGTGTTAGCGTTAGCGCTAGCGGCGGTAGCACAGCTTCGCACCAAGGCGGCCAGGGCCAGGTCGACAGCCACAACCGTACCCGCGTTGAAACGCAGATCCGAGTTCGAGTTGACGACGTAGAGGAAATCGTCGTCGGGATCCGGGGCAAGTCCGGTGGGAAGAAAGACTCGATTGGTGGGAGGTGCAATTCCGCTTTCACCGAAACTGCACCCACCACCAATCGCCACCACAGTAAAGACGAAGAACGCGGAAGCGGGAAAGACAGGAAATCCTCTCATGAAGCTCCCCTGTCCGCTGCCCGCTTCCGGTGGTGAACGATCGGGACCAATTACTTCTTCAGTACGGCCTGGGCCGCGGCCAGACGGGCGATCGGCAGACGGTACGGCGAGCAGGACACGTAGTTGAGACCGATTTCGTGGCAGAACTCGACCGACGACGGATCGCCACCGTGCTCGCCGCAGATGCCGCACTTGAGATCCTTGCGGGTCTTGCGGCCGGCGATCACGGCGTGGTTCATGAGGTAGCCGACGCCCTCGCGATCGATCGACACGAAGGGATCCACCTTGTAGACCTCCTTGTCGAGGTACGACGCGAGCACTTTCGGAACGTCATCGCGAGACAGACCGAAGGTGGTCTGGGTCAGGTCGTTGGTACCGAACGAGAAGAACTCGGCGGTCTCGGCAACCTTGTCGGCGGTGATGGCGGCACGCGGGATTTCGATCATGGTGCCCACCATGTACTTCACCTTGGTCTTGCTCTCGGCCATGACCTTGGCGGCCGTTTCACGGACCACGGCGGTCTGCAGGTCGAGCTCCTTCTTGGTTCCGATGAATGGAATCATGATTTCGGGCTCGGTCTTGATGCCTTCCTTGTTGACGATGACGGCCGCCTCGAGGATGGCGCGGGCCTGCATCTCGGTGATTTCCGGGTAGGTGACGCCGAGACGGCAGCCACGGTGGCCGAGCATCGGGTTCGACTCGTGCAAGTCGGCGATGCGAGCCTTGATGGCTTCCATGCTGCGGCCGGTGGCCTGGGCGAGCTCACGCACACCTGCCTCATCGTGGGGCAAGAACTCGTGCAGCGGTGGATCCAGGGTCCGGATGGTCACTGGGCGACTGCCCATGGCGCGGAAGATTCCGGCGAAGTCGTCCCGTTGCAAGGGCAACAGCTTCTCCAGGGCGGCGCGACGATCCTTCTCGTTTTCGGCCACGATCATTTCGCGCATCGGACCAATCTTGCCCTCGCCGAAGAACATGTGTTCGGTACGGCAAAGACCGATGCCCTCGGCACCGAAGGATACGGCGGCTTCGGCCTGATCGGGCTGGTCGGCGTTGGCGCGCACCTTCAACTTGCGCGCGGCGTCGGCCCAGGTCATCAGCTTGTTGTACTGCTGGTACACAGGCGCCTGCTTCGGGTCGAGGTTCTTCTCGATCAGCACGCGGATGACTTCTGACGGCGTGGTGTTGATGCGGCCGTTGATGAACTCGCCGGTGAAGCCGTCGAGCGACACCCAGTCGCCTTCCTTGAGCACCACCGTCCCCTTGGCCGAATTCACGGTCATGGTGCGCGCGTGGTAGTCGAACGAGAGGGCATCGCAGCCGACGATGCACACCTTGCCCATCTGGCGGGCAACGAGCGCCGCGTGCGAGGTCATGCCTCCGAAAGCGGTGATGAAGCCGAGCGACGCGTTCATCCCGCGAATGTCCTCGGGACTGGTCTCGTGTCGGCACAGGATGACGGTCTTGCCCTGCGCGGCCCACGTCTCCGCGTCCTCCGCGAAGAACACGATCTCGACCTGTGGCCGCACCGGGACCGGCCGGCAGACCCTTGGCGAGCAGACGGCCTTCCTTGACGGCGGCGGCCTTGGCGGCGCCATCGAACACCGGGCGCAGAAGTTGGTTGAGCGCTTCGGGCTCGACGCGGCGAAGGGCCTCGTCCTTGCCGATCAGTTTCTCGTCCACCATCTCGACGGCGATGCGCACGCCGGCGAAGCCGGTGCGCTTGCCGTTGCGGCACTGAAGCATGAACAGCTTCTTGTTCTCGACGGTGAACTCGATGTCCTGCATGTCCTTGTAGTGCTTTTCGAGCTTCTTGCGGATTTCGTAGAGCTCCTTGTAGGCCACCGGGAAGTCCTTCTCGAGGTCGACGATCTTCTGCGGCGTACGGATGCCGGCGACCACGTCTTCGCCCTGGGCGTTGACCAGGAACTCACCATAGAAGAGGTTCTCGCCCGTCGCCGGATTGCGCGTGAAGCACACGCCGGTGGCCGAGTCCTCGCCCTTGTTGCCGAATACCATGGCCTGCACGTTGACCGCAGTGCCCCAATCCGAGGGAATGTTGTTGAGCTTGCGGTAGACCTTGGCGCGGTCGTTTTCCCAGCTGCGAAACACGGCCTTGATGGCGCCGTTGAGCTGGTCGAGGGGGTTGGTCGGGAAGTCCACGCCCTTGTGTTGTTTGATGGCGGCCTTGAACTCGCCCACAAGCTCCTTGAGCGCCGAGGCCGGCAACTCCGAGTCGACCTTCACGCCGACGGCCTTCTTCTTGGCGGTGAGGATGACCTCGAACGGGTCGTGATCCTCCTTGCGCTCGGGCTTCATTTCGAGCACGACGTCGCCGTACATGGCGACGAAGCGGCGATAGGAATCGTAGGCGAAGCGCTCGTTGCCCGAGGCCTGGGCCAGACCCGCGGCGGTCTCGTCATTGAGGCCGAGGTTCAAGATCGTGTCCATCATGCCCGGCATCGAGGCGCGCGCGCCCGAGCGGACCGAGACGAGAAGCGGGTTCGAAGCATCGCCGAACTTCTTGCCAAGCAGCTTCTCCATCTTGGCGACGGCAAGCTTGACGTCGGCATCGAGATCCTTCGGGAGTTTGCCGCCGGCCTGGTTGAACTCGGTGCACACCTCGGTGGTGATGGTGAAGCCGGGAGGCACCGGCACGCCGATGTTGGTCATCTCGGCGAGGTTGGCACCCTTGCCGCCGAGCAGGTTCTTCATGTCTTTGTTACCCTCGGCCTTGCCGCCGCCGAAGAAATACACGCGCTTCATGCGCTTTCCGGCTGCTGGTGTTTTGGCTTTGGACTTGGTTGCCTTGGAGGCTCGCGCTTTGGTCGGTTTCATGGCTTTGCTTCCAGTCTTCTTCTTGGTTGGCATCGGTGGGGTTTCTATCAGGGAGCGACGGGGATTGAAAGCCCCGTCGATGTTGCCAGACATGCAAACGCGGTCGATTGGAAAATCAGGTCAGGCGGCCGGCGATGGTGAGCGGAAGCTCGGTCGCCTTGAGGCGCTCCTGCTGCATGCTGTCCCGGTCACGAACGGTAACGGTTTGGTCTTCCAGGCTCTGAAAATCCACGGTAACGCACCACGGCGTTCCAATCTCGTCCTGCCGACGGTACAGTTTACCGATTGCGCCAGTGTCGTCGTAGACGGCGCGCACGCCACCGCGTTGCAACTCGCGTTTGAGCCCACGCGCCATCTCGACCAAGCGAGGGTCGTTGCGCTTTAGCGGGAACACCGCCACGGTCAGCGGCGCAAGCCTCGGGTGGAGATGGAGAACCGTCCGGGTGTGCTCCTCGGCGATCTTCTCCCCTACCCCGCGCACCTTCTTCATGACTTCGATGGCGGCGGCGTCCGAGTCCACCATCAAGCCAATGAGCTGTGGAAGCGTGCCGGGCAGGCCCGCCGCGATGGATTCGGCGGCCCCCACCAAGCGCAGCTTCACATCGGCAGCCATGCCCTCGCGGCGTCCGACCGACTTGGCAAAGCTCTCGACCAGCTCGCGTAGCTTGGAGGTTTCCTCGACCGGCGGCTCCTTGACCAAGGCGTCCTCGTAGGCGTCGCACAAGAACGCAAGCGTGGCGCGATCGGCGCCCGCCGAGGGCTCGATGACGTAGGGCACGAGATGCTTCTTCAGTTCTTGGTCGAAGTACTTGAGCTCGCCGACGGCGTCGGGGTTTTCAGCCGATCGACTGTGTGCTTTCAGATCGAAATCGGTGCGATTGGCGATGCCTTCGAGCTCGCTCCACCCCATGGGGAAGCGGTATTCCAGATCCACACAGCGCTTGGCGTAGTGGGCGAGCTCGTGCTTTTCTTGCTCGCGCACGCGCAGGTTTTCCGGGCGCATACCCAGTTTCAGGTACCAGTTCGTTCGCTCGGCAATCCAGGATTCGTGCGCGGCCTCGTCCTCGCCCGGACGCACGAAATACTCGATCTCCATCTGCTCGAATTCGCGCGTGCGGAAGGTGAAGTTGCCCGGGGTGATCTCGTTGCGGAAGGCTTTGCCGACTTGGGCGATGCCGAACGGCAGCTTTCTGCGCATGGTGTCGAGCACGTTGCCGAAGTTGACGAAGATCCCTTGTGCTGTCTCGGGCCGCATGTAGACCAGTCCCGAATCGTCGCCGGAATCCACCGGTCCGACGCTGGTGCGAAACATGAGGTTGAACGGGCGCGCGGGCGTCAGATCCTTCGAACCACACTTCGGGCAGGCGAGCTCCTTGGCCTCGATGGCTGCATTGATCTCCGGCAGTCCCTTGGGATCGCGGCCCTTCTGCGACGCGAACACGTGATCCGCGCGCGGACGAGTCTTGCACGCACGGCAATCGGTCATGGGATCGGAGAACGTCGCCTCGTGGCCCGAATATTTCCACACCAGGCGATTCATCAGAATCGCGGCGTCGAGCCCTTCCATGTCGTCGCGCTCGTGCACCACCGACCGCCACCAGGAACGCTTGACGTTGTTTTTCAGCTCGACCCCCAGCGGCCCGTAGTCCCAGGTGCTGCCCAGTCCGCCGTAGACCGACGAGGAAGGGAACACGAATCCGCGGCGCTTGCACAGGCTGACGATGGTGTCGAGGGAGGTCGCTGGCATGATGAGCCGGCAATCTAGCGAGATGGTGTCGGCAGTCAACGGGAACCCGACATGCGTCCGGACATCTTTTCGATGAAATCGAGCGAGCGCAGGGGCCCATGCACGTGTTCCCGCAGCAAGGCGATCACGGCCCTGCGACACCCTGCCCCGACATCGCGGTCAAGGACGAGCCCCTCGGCATCGGCCAGACGGGTCGTCGCAATCCGTTGCAAGGTGCGGCGGAGGTGTCCGCTCATGAGATCGCCGCGTCCCGAGCAATTGCGACAGACCACGCCGCCCCGCTCAGGGTGCCAGCGCACGTCTTCCCCCTCCAAATCGCCGCGATCGCACACCACGCAACGATCCAACGACGGCCCAAGGCCGAGCCCGCGCAGAAGGCCAAGCTCGAAGATCCGCAGTCGCTCGGACGTCGCCACTTCCACATTCAACCGGGTAAGAAACTCGTCGAGCCACGCGAAAACCACGTTCTCTACCTGGCGCGGCGGACACAGTCGGTCGCACAGCTCGATGGCGTAGGCGGCGTGAGCTGTCTTGGCGAGATCCGAGGCAAGACCAACGCGGTCGTCGCGCACGTCGAAGGACTCCAGCACCATCAAATCCGCCCCGGCGCGATCGCGAAGTCTGGCGTCGCCCGTGGTGGCCATGCCGAGCCCGCCTGCGAACCGGCGGCAGCTTTTTCTTGCTCCGCGCGCCAACGCGGAGACACGCCCGGTCTCGCTACCGAGCAAGGTGACCACGATATCCGCCTCCCCGTAGTCCACGCGACGAAGCACGATGGCGGGCGTAACGACCGAGCTTTTCACCACGGAGCCACAGAGGCCGGAGAGAAAGAAGGGCTTTCGGATCCGGATCCGAGCCCTTTCATTCTCCGCATTCTCCGTGCTCTCTGCGCCTCTGTGGTGAATTGCACTGGCGAGACGCTGTGGCTGTCAGGTGCGGCGAACAGCCGTGAGCGAGGACGCAGGTCCGTCGTCGAGGCTAAGCCCTTCGCCGGACTGGGGTTGCTGACGCAGGAACAGGGAGAGCGTGATGGTTGCGATGAGCAGCACGATGATCACGAACACCGCGAGCCCAATGCCATGCCGCGGGACCTGGCCTTCGTCTTCGACTGGCTCGACGGGCATTTCGGAGGAGGCGGTCTTCTGCAAGCCTTGCCTTCGAACAGATCGGCTGGCAATGACCGGCGGTGGCTCGTCGGCACGGCGCCGTTCCGATAGAATCTGGTCGAGAAGGCCGAGCGGTTCGCTGCTGGAAATCCCCAGGGTCTTGGCGTACGAGCGGATGAAACCGCGAACGAAAACATCTGGGGGCAAGTCGTCGAGATTACCCGCCTCCATCAGTTTCAACGCGGAAACCGACAGCTTGGTCGTCCTCGCGAGATCCGCCAACGAGACTTGCCGTTTCTCGCGTTCTTCCTTGAGGAATGTGCCGAAGTTCACTGTTTCCATTCGCCAGAACCTTCCTCACTGGATCATCTGTGCGTAGCGTCTGCATTCATCGGCTACGCAGCTTCTGGGGGACATCTCCGCACAGGTGCGGAACAAGTCCCGCGCCTTTCCTGGATTCTTGAGCCGCTCGTGCAACAGCCCGCCCAACAGGAAAGCCTCCTGAATGGGACAATGCTTGGCATCGGCGATGAGCGGTTCGATGACTTCGACTGCCTGGTCGAGCTCACCCCGCTCAAGGTACACTTTGGCAAGCCTGTAGCGCCCCACGCAGAACGCCGAGGCCCCTGACACGGCCTCGTAAAGCTCTTTCCACGCGTTCTGCAGATCCTTCTTGTGGAAGTAGGCCCAGCCCAGGTTGGCGCGGGCAAATACCGGCGAATCGTAAGTCGGATCTTTCAACGCATTTTCGGCCGAGGCGATGGCCTCGTCCCATTCACTGAGAAGAAGCGCAACGGCGGAAAGGCTGTTCCAGGCCTCGGGAAAGTTGGGGCGGAGCTCGACAGCCTTGCGGAAGCGCGACTCGGCATCACGAAGCTTCTTGTTCTCCTCGCCGCGCACGTCTTGCTCGTCGGTGCCCCTGAGACATGAAACCGTATCGGCCTGGGAGCCGTAGTCGTAGGCTTGCTTGAGCGAGATGAGACCCAGCATGTTGTAGGCTTCCGCGTTTTGAGGGTCGGCTGCGATGGCTTTCTGCAACTCCGCGATGGCGGCCTCGTCGCGGTGGTTTTGGAAATTTCCGACGGCAAGTTGGTAGCGCACCTGGGACTGATCGGCATTCCGCTTGGTGCGCGTGGCGCACCCGGGGGCCGACAGCACCGCGATGCAAGTACCCATTGTGATGAGGATTCCCTTCAAACCGACTTTGGTTCTTTTGCCTTTTCCAAGCATTCTCGATAGGTTAGCCCACGAGACGCGGCCGGACGCTAACAGGATAGACAGAGCCAAGTCAACCCGAAAGTAAGCCGCATGAGCGCGCGCAAGAGACCTGGTCACGCCAGGTTTTGGAGCGAGTCTGTGGATCGAGGTTGACGGCAACGGTAGAGCGCACCCTAGCACCTCGGTGCGCTCGGTTACACCCCCCTCGTGGTCGCTCCCCAAACATATTTATGTAGCTGAAGATTGACACGAACCGGCAGTCGATCGCGAATGATCCACGCCACCAGGTTCTTGGGATCGAGTTGGCCGTGAGCGGGCGAGAAGAGGACCTCGGTCCGTGCCGCGAGTCCAAGCCGAATCACATGGTCGGCCGACCAACGGTAGTCGCTCTCGTTCGAAAGCACGAACTTGGCGGCATCGCACGGCCGCAGCCCATCGAGGACCTTCCACTGCATGCGCCGAGATTCTCCCGACGATGGCGTCTTGACGTCGACGATGCGGAACACGGCTGCCGGCAGGCTATCGAGCAAGTGGGCTCCCGAGGTTTCAATGGCCACCTGATGGCCTTCGGACAAGAGGCGTTCGGCCAAGGCAGAAATCTCCGCTTGCAACATGGGCTCGCCCCCGGTCAAGAGCACGAAGGGCAAAGCCAGTCGTTTCACTTCCGCCACGATTTCATCGACGGACATGTCTTGGCCACCGACGAAAGCGTAGGTAGTGTCGCAGTAGACGCAGCGAAGATCGCACCCTGTGGTGCGAACCAGCGTGCACGGCATTCCCGCGTACTGCGACTCACCCTGGATGCTGGCGTAGATCTCCGAAATGCGCATTGCTTTCGGCGAGGGACTATGATTCGCCAGCGGGGCGGAGTCCATGCTATTCACGCGCGGTGGAGCCCGGACCGCCCCCAGACATCGAGACCTCCCTGCACCGTGACGGGTGCGAGGTTCACGTCGAGCACTACCGTCCGCGGGGTGAGGCGCGGCTGACCGTGGTCACCGTCCACGGCTACTCCTCGCACTGCGGACTCTATCGTCACGTAGGGGCGACCTTCGCATCCGCCGGGATGGCCGCCACCCAGTTCGACTGCCGCGGTCATGGACGTTCCAGCGGTCGCCGTGGCCACATTGTCGATTTCGGCGAGTACGTCGACGACCTGGCCATGGTCGTCGACTGGGCTCGGCAGCAAGATCCGGGGAAGCCCTGGGCACTGCTCGGCCACAGCATGGGTGGCGCGATCTCCCTGGCTTTCGTTCTGGATCGAAACAGAAGAGAAGAGCCTGGCCGGCTAGTGCTTGCGGCGCCTTGGTTGAAGTTGAAGATGAACGTCTCCGTCCCCAAGCGGGCCGCGGCCAATGTTGCCGCGCGGATCATACCGACGTTCACCATGCCAAACGGGCTCAGTGCCGAAAACCTCTCGCGCAACCCGTCGGTGCTGGCCGGCTTCGACAAGGATCCCCTGGTCCACCACGTGGCGACGGCGGGTTGGTTCATGGCCACCTTGCGTGCTCAAGCTCGCATCCGCCTACTAGCCAACAATCTCCGCGTGCCGACCTTGTTGCTTCTCGCTGGAGGCGATCGCATCGTGGCCAACGACGCCAACCGCGCCTTTGCCCGCGAGGCCGGGGCCATGGTCGAGATTCGCAACTACCCTGAGCTGTTCCACGAGATGTTCCTCGAGCCCGAAGCCGACGCTGTGCTGGCCGATGTTTCGGCGTGGCTCCTCGGCAGCAAATAGGAGAACGGCTCGGCCGATTTGGCCCCCTTTGAGCAAAGCCGCCCGGCGGAGCCAGAGCGCAAGAGTTTGGGAACCCTCTCAGGGCGCCGCCGGGCTGAGGCCCGGATCTTTCAGGCAGAAACGTGGCAGCCCCTTGCCCGCCTCGCTGCGCTCGGCGACCTGCTATGGAAGTGCGGACGTAAGTCCGCGCATTTCCATGCTTGGGGGTGCGGCCACCGCGCCCCATCGGGACTCTCCCCGCTACGCGGGCTACGCGGGGCGAGGTGTTTCAGGTCAGGGTTCCCATCCAAAACGCGTTGGCGTAGCCGGGCTTTGCCCGGCGAAGCCAGAGCGCGGGAGGGTTTGGGAACCCTCCCAGGGTTCCCATCCAAAACGCGTTGGCGTAGCCGGGCTTTGCCCGGCGAAGCCAGAGCGCGGGAGGGTTTGGGAACCCTCCCAGGGTTCCCATCCAAAACGCGTTGGCGTAGCCGGGCTCGCCCGGCGAAGCCAGAGCGCGGGAGGGTTTGGGAACCCTCCCAGGGTTCCCATCCAAAACGCGTTGGCGTAGCCGGGCTTTGCCCGGCGAAGCCAGAGCGCGGGAGGGTTTGGGAACCCTCCCAGGGTTCCCATCCAAAACGCGTTGGCGTAGCCGGGCTTTGCCCGGCGAAGCCAGAGCGCGGGAGGGTTTGGGAACCCTCCCAGGGTTCCCATCCAAAACGCGTTGGCGTAGCCGGGCTTTGCCCGGCGAAGCCAGAGCGCGGGAGGGTTTGGGAACCCTCCCAGGGTTCCCATCCAAAACGCGTTGGCGTAGCCGGGCTTTGCCCGGCGAAGCCAGAGCGCGGGAGGGTTTGGGAACCCTCCCAGGGTTCCCATCTAGACGACAAACTACTTCTTGGGCGTCAGGCCCGCGAGCTTCTCACGCATGACATCGCCCAGGGTCGCGGTGGGGACGCCCGCACTGAAGCCCTGCGCATCCGCCACTTCCTCGGCGCGGGTAGCACCGCGGAACGACAGACCAATCTTGCGCTCGGCGCCGTCCACCGAGATGATCTCGGCCTTCAGCACGTCGCCAATCTTGACGAACTGCTTGGGATCCTCCACGCGCTCGTCGGAGAATTCAGACACGTGAATGAGCCCCTCGATGCCGCGCTCGATCTCGACGAAGGCGCCGAAGTCGAGCACCTTGAGGACCTTGCACTCGACGATCTTGCCCGCCGGGTAGTCGTACGGGATGCGATCCCATGGGTCGGGCACGAGTTGCTTGATACCGAGCGACACTTTGGGCTTCTCGCCATCGAACTCGATGTTGAGCACCACGGCCTCGACCTCGTCGCCCTTCTGGTAGAGCTCGGACGGGTGCTTCACCCGCTGGGTCCAGGAAAGGTCGGACACGTGCACCAAGCCGTCGATGCCTTCTTCGATTTCCACGAAGATACCGAAGTCGGCGATGTTGCGCACGATGCCCTTGACCACGGTTCCGGGTGGATACTTCTCTTTGAGCGAGGCGAAGGGATTGGGCTCCAGCTGTTTCATGCCGAGACTGATGCGGTTCTGGGTTGGATCGATATCCAGCACCACCGCCTCGACGGTGTCGCCGATGGCCAACATCTTGGACGGGTGCTTAACTCGGCGCGTCCACGACATCTCGGAAATGTGGATGAGTCCTTCGATGCCCTGCTCTATCTCGATGAACGCGCCGTAGTCCTTGAGCGACACGACTTTGCCGCGCACCACGGTTCCCGGCGGATACTTGGCCTGGGCGTGGGTCCACGGATCTTCCATCATCTGCTTGAGGCCCAGGGACACGCGTTCGGTCTCGGTGTTGAACTTGAGTACCTTGACCCGCACATGGTCGCCCACCTGGAAGAGCTCCGACGGATGGGTCACGCGACCCCACGACATATCGGTGATGTGCAACAGGCCGTCGATGCCGCCGAGATCGATGAAGGCGCCGTACTCGGTTAGGTTCTTGACGATGCCTTCGACGACCTGGCCTTCTTTGAGCTTCTCGAGCGTCTGCCCCTTGAGCTCGGCGCGCTCCTTCTCCAGGAGCACGCGACGAGATAGCACGATGTTGCCGCGCTTCTTGTTGAACTTGATGACCTTGAAGCGGTGGCTCTTACCAAGGAGGTTGTCGAGATTGCGCACCGGGCGCAGGTCGACCTGCGAACCCGGCAAGAACGCCTTCACGCCGCCGCGGATAGTGACCGAGAGGCCCCCCTTCACCCGCGTGCTGATGGTGCCCTCGATCAATTCGTCGCGCTCGCATGCGGCCGAGATCTCGTCCCAGACTTTGAGACGGTCGGCCTTCTCCTTCGAAACGATGCACAGACCGTTTTCGTCCTCGCGGCTTTCCAGAAAGACGTCGATGATGTCGCCGGCCTTGATGGTCATCTGTCCGTCGACGATGAACTCCGAGGCGGCGATGGTGCCTTCAGACTTGTAGCCAATGTCGACGACGACATTGTCCTTGCCGATGGCAATAACCTTGCCCTTGACGATTTCGCCTTCTTTCACCTCATCGCGCTTGAGCGACTCCTCGAAAAGCGCGGCAAAACTATCTTCCATGTCCGAGGTGGTATCCGAAGACGAAGGCACAGCAACCATGAGTATCCTTTGTGACGCTAACAACGCGACTCGCGTGAGTCGGCTGGTCCGGATCGCAGCGGCGCCCCTCGCGCGACCCGGCAACTGTTTTCTCATCGCCCGTCCCGACCATCGGGATGAGCGAAGGGCGGCGAAAACTACCGCCGCCAATCCCGCATGTCAACGGGTGAAGGGAGGATGGGTGCTTGACGGCAGAGGAGGCCTCTAAGGAAACCAGGAAGCCCGGAATGAGTGGTTTGCCCGTTGGAAGGCAATGACGCGCTTGATTTCGAGCATTGGCTTGGCGTAGACGGACTCTGGAGGTACTGCTTGTTCTCTTTCTTCCTGCTTTCCTGGCTTCCTTGGACGTCATCGGTCCTGAGCTAGCCGCCCCGGGCACGAATGACGGCAATCATGCGTTCGAGAACCTCATCGGGTGTGGCCAGAGAGGAGTCGATTTCCACCGCATCGTCGGCACGACGCAGCGGAGCCACTGCGCGTCCGCTGTCCCGCGCGTCCCGGATTTGCATCTCCGCCAGGACATCGGTAAAGACGGCCGCACGGCCAGAAGCCTGCAATTCCAGGGTACGCCGCCGCGCACGGGTCTCCGGATCTGCGACGAGAAAGAACTTAGCTTGCGCCGACGGGAAGACGACGGTGCCGACATCCCGCCCCTCGGCTACGACATTGGTCCGACTCGCTACGCGCCGCTGCATATCGAGCAGTCCCGCACGTACCTCGGGTAGTGCGGACACCTGCGATGCACCTTCGGAGATTTCGGGTCTGCGAATGTCGTCCGTGACCTCCTCCGAGTCGGCCATGATGCGAGATCGACCCTCACCCTGCGCGAAGACGATTTCCAGCGCCTTGGCCAGCGCACCCAGTTGCAAACCATCGTTCCACGGAACCAGTCTGCGTTTGGCCACGAGCGCGACGGTTCGGTACAGCGCACCCGTGTCGAGGAAGGTGTAGCCAAGACGGTTCGCCAGGGCGCGGGCCACCGTCGACTTGCCAGCCCCCGCAGGACCGTCGATCGCAACCACGAAATAGGGTGCAGGTGTTGAGGTCATCGGGGACCGGACACTACCAGCGAACAAGCGCGAGATCCACGCTTGGCCGCCCGCGGAATCACTGATTCTGGTACCATCATTGCGTGCGCCGCCGCACCCCACTTCTCGTCGCGCTCGCGTTCGCGAATTGCTCCTCGCCGAGGCAAATCGCCGAAAGCGAATGGACACCTGCACCCTCGCCCGACCTGGGCGCGGTGGTGGCCCGGGTCGGGCAGGTTCCAATCTTCGCCAAACAGGTCGAGGCACAGGCCAAGAAGATAGGCATTCCCGTCCGATCGGCCCTGCAAGATCTGATCGACTCCAATCTTCTCGCCGAGGCCGCGCGCCAGCGCAACTACCCCATTGCCGGTTCTTCGGATCCGGACGTACGAAGTGCCCTGGTTCAGCGTTTGTTGGAGAAGGAACTGGAGCCCAACCTTCGTCCCGAGTCCATACCCGACAGCGACCTACTGCCACTTTACAATCGCGTCCGAGACACCTTCGTTCATCCCAGGCTGGTCGAGATCGGGGTTTTGGCCGTCTACACCGGCGCCGCGATGCCCGAGCAATTCAGGGAGCCGCGCGAGCAAACGGCCAAGGAGCTGGCCCAATTCCTGAAAAGCCATCCGGCCAAGGCGCTGGATGAATTCTCGGCCCTGGCGCGCGATCCGAAGTGGTCGAGCCGGCACGTCACATTCAGACACATGCTGCAGGGTACCGACAGGCCACTGTCGAAAGCGGTTGGCGCCGAGGTCAGCAAATTACACGCTCCCGGAGACACGACACCACTCGTGGTGGACATCGACGGAGGCTTCATCGCACGCTACATGGGCGAGCGACCGCCAGAAAACATCAGCTTCGAGCAGGTCCGCGGCAAGTTGGCGGCCGGATTCTTCGAGCGCTGGCGCCGTCAGCAGTTCTTGGAATACACGATCAAGCTCGCGCGGCTCCACCGCGTGGAAACGCATCTGGATCGCCTGCCCAACAACGAACGAGGGCTCTGAACCGATACCCGGTTTCAGAGTCCATGAAACGATTGCTACGGATCCTACGCCTTGCGGAAGCGAGATAGATTCGCCGGCAGGGCCGCCAAGTCGGGCAGGCTCTTGTCCGGGTGAAGCTGCTTGGCACGTGCAAGCAAGGCCTCCTCGGTTTCCTTGTTGTTCGGGTCGGGCACGCAGCACTCGACCGGACAAACTGACTGGCACGCCTCGTGATCGAAGAACCCGACGCACTCGCTGCATCGAGCGGCGTCGATGATGTAGAGGCTGTCGCCTTCGCTGATGGCGTCGTTGGGGCACTCGGGCTCGCAAGCGCCGCAGTTGATGCATTCGTCGGTAATGTGGGTAGCCATGTTGCTCCTTTCAAAGCGACGGTTTGACCGCGAACGCGGAGCCCGTCAAAAACGTGGTGAGTGTATTGAGAGAGTCAGGGGCCGTCAACCCCGCGTGATGGATTGGAGGGCTCGGCGATCAAAAAACCGTCCGCGACTCAGACCAGCCATCATGCCGACGCGGGTTGTCCAAGATCGGCGCCGTCTGGCGGCATCATCGACTGCGGAGGTTCGGTTGGGGCTGGCGCCCGTTTTCTGTCGCGCAGGTTGACGGCGACAAGTTTGGAGACACCGGACTCTTCCATGGTGATGCCACACAAGCGATCGGCGATCTCCATGGTGCGTTGGTTGTGCGTCACGATGATGAACTGCGATTGGTCGGTCATCTCGCGAACGGCGTGGTTGAAGCGGCCCACGTTGGCCTCATCGAGTGGGGCATCCACTTCGTCGAGCACGCAGAACGGCGAGGGCTTGACCAGGAAGATCGCGAAGAGCAGAGAAACCGCAGTCAACGCCTTTTCGCCGCCCGAAAGCAGCTCGATATTCTGAAGCATCTTCTTGCCCGGCGGGTTGGCCACTATCTCCACGCCGGTCTCGAGCAGATCGCTCTCGTCGGTCAGTGCCAGGTGTGCCTTGCCACCCCCGAAAAGGTGCGGAAAAACCTCCTGGAACTTGGCATTCACGGTGTCGAAGACGTCGCGGAATCGCTTGCGCGAGGCGCGATTGATCTTGTCGATGGCGGTTTCGAGCCTGCTCATGGCGGATTCGAGATCCGCCTTCTGCGTGGTCAAGAAGTCGTAGCGCTGTTGCAGCTCGGCGGACTCCTCAATGGCGGTCAGATTGATGTCACCCATGCGCTCGACCAACCCACGCAATTCGCGCACGCGGCTCTCCTCGGTCTCGCCGGAAAGCGCGCGCAAGTGGAAGTCGGTTACGACCTCGGCCACCTTGAGGATTTCGGGGTAGCGGTCGCGGATCTGTTCGTCAAGACCGTCGATACGCATCGCAACCTGCTGGCAGCGCAAGTCGAGAGAGCCGAGCTTCCTGGGCCAGCCGGGCCACGTGCGAGCGAACGGCTTTGAGATCGGCATCGCGCCGAGCGAGCACACCGCTGCGTTCCTCGCTCGCGCCCTGGCGTTCACCGTAACCGCGCGAGCGCTCGGCGAGCTCGGACTGGAGCAACGAGGCTTCTTGGCGGAGCTCCTCGGCCTGGGAGCGCAACGAGTCGGCGCGGGACAGATCCCTCGACGCGTCTTCGTCGAGCTGTGCGCGCTTGGTCTGCGAATCGGCGATTTCCCGACGCAGCCGTTCCACGCTTTCGCGCGCCATGCGTTTGCGATCGCCGGCCTGGGCGGCGGCCACATTGACGGTGGAAAGCTCGGCCAGCAGGGTGTCGACCTTCTCGGCAAGGATGTCGACCTGCGAGCGCAGCCCTTCGCCTCGGACCTCGTGCTCCAGCGCCACATCTTGTTCCGTCGCGAGTTGCGTGGTTGCTTCCTCGATACGAGCCTGGTTCTGGCTCGTCGAGTTGCGCAGGCTCGCGATGGTGTTCGTCAGCTGAACCCTTCGGGCTTCCACTTGGATCTGCTCGCGCGCCAGACGATCGGCGTCTTTCCGCTGGGCGGCCAGCTCGAGCTCGTCGCTGCGCATGGCGGCAACGGTCTCGTCGAACGCGGTGACAGTCTCGGCCAGTGCCTGTTTGTTGCCCACGTGACGATCGAGGGTCGCCTTGTAGTCCTGGTCGAGACGCGCCACGACCTCTTCGAGCTCGCGCATCTCGCGCTTCTGCGAAAGCACTCCGGCCGTCGCCGACTCGCGCGAGCCACCGGTCACGACGCCGTGGGGATCGATAACCTCGCCGTCCAGGGTCACCAGCGTCTTCTGCGTCTTGGTTTGCCGCCAAAGCTCCAGCGCCTTGTGGAGATCCTCGACCACGATGACATCGCCAAGCAGATAGCTGGCAATGCGGTCGTAGTGCCGATCGAATCCGATGAGCTCGAGCATCGGCCCGCGCACGCCTTCGCCGCTCGGCCACGCGACAGACACCGGGACCATGCTGGCGGCCTCGATCGCCTCGCCACCCGTGGCATCGTACACGACCGCCCCCGACGGACTCGACGCACGCAGCGACAGGGGAATAAAGCTGGATCGCCCCTCGCTTTGCGCCTTGAGAAAGTCTATGGCCTCGACGCCGACCTCGTGGGATTCGACGATGATGTTGCCAAGCCGTTCGCCCAGCACGGCCTCGAGCGCGGTTTCCAGCTCCGGCGGCGGCTGCACGATATCGGCCACCAGACCGCGCACCCCTTGGGTCGTCCACGTCTTGCTCTCGCCCTCCCCATCGCCGCCCCGCTCGCTTGCCGGCAAGGCACTGAACTCGCGGACCTTCTGCATGATGGCGCGCACGCCTCGCTGGAAGCTCTCGTAGCGCTCCTGAATTTCGGCCAGGGACTGCAAACGCGAGCGTCGGCGGTGCGCCTCCTCGCGCAGGGTTTCAAGCTCGATCTCCCCGCGGGCAACCTCGCCGCGCAAGGTGGAGACCTGGTCTTCGTACTGCGATTTCTTCTCGACGAGTGTCTCGGCGCGTGCCTGCAACTCGCTGGCCCGCTCGCCCACCTCGGCCGCCTCGCCGGACATGCGCAGAAGGACCTCGCCGGACGTGGCCTCGTCGCGCAAGAGCTCTTCCAGTCGGTGGGCCAAATCCTCAGCACGTACGCGCGCCGACTCGACGTCGGATTCCAATCGAGCGATACGTGTTCGCGCGGCGCCCGCGCCTGCCACGGCATGATCGAGCTGCCGTCGCGCCGTGGCCAATTCGCTCTTGGCCTCCGCACAGGTTTGCTCCATCGCCTCCAGGGCGTGAATGCGAGCATCCGCCTCCGCGTCCAGCATGGCCACCTGGCCTTCGGTGGCGGCGAGCGTTTCCGTGTTCTGTTCCGCGCGCTGGGCAAGCCCATCGCTTTCTTTGCGAGCGTGCTCGGCACGTACGACCAGCATCGCCGACTCGTCCTGGTAGTGCTCCGCCCGCTGGGCGGACAATTGCGCTTTGTTGTCGAGCGCGAAGAGCTCTTCCTTGGCCTTGGAAAGCTCGGCGAGATCTTCCGCCAGAGCCAAACGTTCGGCTTCGACGCTGGCCTCCTCGGCGACCAAGGACCCGGTTTCATCGGCGTGTTGCGTTTGCAGTGCCGCATGGGCCACAACGAGGTACTTCTGCTCGGCCAGGAGCCCGAGGTGCTTCTGCGTGGCCAGGCCGAGCTCGAGATCCTCAGCTCGGCCTTGTAGCGCTTGTAGCGCTCGGCCTTCTGCGCTTGCAGCTTCAGGGAGCGCAGTCTGGTCTCGATCTCGCCGATGATGTCCGTCACGCGTAGCAGATGCTGGCGGGTGGCCTCCATGCGGCGTTCGGCTACCTTCTTCTTGGCCTTGTATTTGGTGATGCCTGCGGCTTCATCAATAAGAGTGCGCCGATCCTCGGGGCGTGACGAGACGATGAACCCAATCCGCCCTTGCTCGATGATGGCGTAGGCTTTGGAGCCGACCCCGGTTCCAAGAAAGAACTCGACGATATCGCGCAGACGACAGGGGACGCCACCGAGGAGGTACTCGCTTTCGCCACCACGGTAGAGGCGCCGAGTGACCACCACGTCCGCGGGGCCCGCCGCGCCCCAGGGCACGCCGCCGGGTGCGACATCGCCCGGGAGCGCTGCCGTATCGAAGGTAATAGACACTTCGGCAAGTCCCGCTGGACCGCGCGATTCGGAGCCGCTGAAGATGACATCTTCCATGGCTCGCCCGCGCAAGTGCTTGGCGGATTGCTCCCCCATGACCCATCGAATCGCGTCCACGATATTCGACTTGCCGCACCCATTCGGCCCCACCACGCCTGTGATAGGGTCGTCGAACGCAAGGACCGTCCGATCGACGAATGACTTGAACCCACAGATTTCGAGCCGCTTTATCCGCATCGAGCACCACCTGGTGGCGTGACATTACGTGACCATACTAGCCACTTCGTGACACCAGATTGGTACCATTTGGTGCCCAGCCTGTAAAGCCTTTGTCACCTCATGGACTGATTCTCTGCCACCATTCCTGGAAATATCAAAAAGATCGCAAGTTTCCCCGCGACCCTGTTAAGGTCCCCAGCCCATGGAAGGGGGATCGAGCCCGGACCTACTCACGGCAGCTATCATTGCAGGCGGATTTGTCGCAGCGATCCTGCTGCTCATCTACGCGATTCGGCGAGCGCGCAAGAGCCGGCAACGGCAGATCGATGAGGCCGGTGAGGACCGGCCAACGGTCAGCGCCAAGCCCAAGAGAGCCGCGCTTCGCGCCGAGGATGTCGAGCCGGAAGCCCCCTCGACGCCGCAAGAAGTCACGAGAGAGGAAGCAGCACCCTCTTCGCCTCTCTCTGGCCGCGTAGAACAAGCAGGGGCGATCGCGAGGCCAGCTCAGGCCCCAGCTCGCATCGAGCAGCCGGAACAGCAGCCGACCGCGCTATCACCGGCTGCGCAGCTCAAATACCCACTTCCCACAGAAAAGCCACGCTCATTGCAGCCCGCAGCCCGGGCCAAGGCTCGCGATGCCGCTGCGCTTTCGCCTGGTCTGGCTCGCACCCGGGCGGGTTGGGTTTCACGGCTCGGACAACTCTTCGTGGGCAAGCGCGAAATCGATCCCTCCCTGGTCGAGGAAATCGAAAAGGTGCTGCTCACGGCGGACATCGGCGTGCGCACCAGCCAAAAGCTGCTCAAGGAAATCCGGGTTTCGCTCGACAAGCGCGAGCTGGCGGACCCCCACGCAGTCTGGGATTACCTGCGCAAGCGCAGCACCGAATTCCTCCGCGTTGAAGCCCCGGTCATCGATTTCACACGGGCAAAACCCTTCGTGCTGCTCACCATCGGCGTGAATGGGAGCGGAAAGACCACGACCATCGGAAAACTGGCTTCCAAGCTGAAGGCCGATGGAAAGTCCGTTATGCTCGCGGCGGGCGACACCTTCCGCGCTGCAGCCGCCGAGCAGCTCGAGGTTTGGGGAGCTCGGGTTGGCGCCCCCGTCGTTCGCGGTAAGGAAGCGAGCGACCCATCGTCCGTGATCTTCGAGGGCATCAAGCGCGCCGCTATCGAGGGCGTCGACGTGGTCATCGCAGATACAGCCGGTCGGCTGCACACCAAGGCCAACCTCATGGAGGAATTGCAGAAGGTTCGCCGAGTTGCAGGCAAAGCGCTTGCGGGCGCCCCCCACGAGACTTGGCTGGTCATCGATGCGACCAGCGGACAGAACGCCATCGCGCAGGCGCAGATCTTCACCCAGGCCATGGCCGTCACCGGGATTGTGCTCACCAAGCTGGATGGAACCGCCAAGGGAGGCGTCATCCTGGGCATCGCCGACCAGCTCGGGATCCCGGTGCGATACATCGGTGTCGGCGAGCGCGTGGAGGACTTGCGCGAGTTCGATGCGGAAGAATTCGTAGAAGCTCTGTTCGAGCACGTCGAAGAAGGGTAGAAGGGGACTACAAAGCTTCTCGACGAGCGAAACATTCGACAGCGACTGAAATTTTGTTGATTTGCAGAAATTCCCTGTGTTACATTGCCCGCAGCTCTGCCTTCATAGCCAAGCCTCTGAAATCAAAGCGATTTTTGTCATGGGGTGAAGGCGGCCCCCAAGCAAGGAAACGCATGAAACGACTTGCCCTTGGCCTCTTCGTAATTCTTGCCAACCTAGGCGTCGCAAAAGTGTCTCTGGCCCAAGATCCAGAGGCAGCGGCGCCTGATAAGGCTGGCGGCGACCAAACAGCTCCGGCGGACACCACCGCTCCGGCGGACACGAATCCGACAGCCGGGCTCGATCTGGACCTGGGCGATATCACGGGACCCGAGACGCCGGAGGCCAAGAAGCCGACCGAGGCGGCCGGGGCTCCGCGAAAGTCCTGGGAAGACATCGTCGTGGTCCCGCGCAAAGCCTTCCTCAAGAAGCACCGCTTGGAGCTCGCTCCATTCACGGGGATCACCCTCAACGACCCGCTCATCCGCCACTACTCCTTCGGCGCGGATCTCAACTACTACATCACCGACGTGCTCTCCGTAGGGCTCGAGGGACAGTACTTCATCAAGGAGCTGTCCGAGCGCGAATCGCTGGTAGGCTTGCAATACTACCTGGTCCCCACTCTCAACAAGCTGAAGTACCACTACGCACTTGCCTTCGGGTACGTTCCCGGGTACGGCAAGTTCGGTCTCTTCAACAAATGGATCGTGCACTGGGATCTGACCTTCGCCCTCGGCCTCGGCATGATCAAGACCGAGATCATCCCGCGCGCCTTCGGCGCCGCCTCCTTCACCAACGACGATATTGTTGGGCACGTCGGCCTCGGAGTTCGACTGTTCGTTCTCGACTGGCTGACCCTCAGCCTGACCTTCCGGGACTACATGTATAAGGACGTCTTCGAGATCAAGGACCGAGACGCCAGGGAGGCAAACGGCGAAACCCTCGCGCAGATAAAGACGGATTCGCAGAATTCGCAGAGCCAGTTTGTGCAGAACATCATGATGTTCTTCTCAATCGGAATCTATCTTCCACCCTCCTTCACCTACCGAACGCCCCGCTAGCGAGTTGACGTCATGATGAAAAAGACACAAGTCATGCGGAAGGTTGTCGCGCTGCTCGTGGGCGGTCTTGTCTGCCTGCCAACGATGGCCCGCGCCGAGAAGGAACGCAAGAGTCCCCTCACGGACGCTCCGGTCATTCGCAGGCGCCTTGAGCTACGCGACAAGCGCTTCGAGTTCGGCGTCGGCGCGGGCGTGAGCATCGGGCAGGACTTCTACAATGCCCTGCTGCTCATGCCCAAGCTCTCCTACCATTTCACCGATTGGATCTCGCTGGCCGGGGTCGGCGGGTTCAACGCGACGCCAGGTTGGAAGAGCTCGTTCAACAACGACATCAACAGTGCTCTTCCCCCTCCTGGCGGAGCGACGATCAAGTCGCCCTACGCCCCCGATGCTCAGGCCACGATGAACCACATCGGGTACGTGCTGCTCGGACAGGTCGAGTTCATTCCACTCTCGGGCAAGATAGCCCTGCTCAGCAGCCTCTTCAGCTACTTCGACTTCTACGTTCTCGCTGGCGGTGGAATCGTCAACCTGGCTGCCAAGGATCCGACCCCAGCGAGTTGTGCCGGATCGCCTCCTCTGTGCCAGGCGTTCACCACGACCGAAGTGACCGGCAATTTCGGCGTCGGCGCGCATGCCTTTCTCACCCACTGGCTGGCCCTGAATCTGGAGTTTCGCGATCTCCTCTACAAGAACAACGCTTCTGGCCGGGACGTCAACGGGGATAGCGTCACCGACACCCACGATCTGGAATGGACGAACAACTGGATCTTCAGTCTCAATTTCCAGTTCTTCGTCCCCTTCAAGGCGAAGATCAGCCGCTAAGCCCAGGCCGGTTTTCCGGTCTTCTGCGCCTTCCTCGGAACAGCGACGTGTCTCAGAAACGCAAGGTCACGCTCTACTTCAATTCCGCCATGTTGGCGGAAACGCAGAAAGAGGCCATTCGCCAAGACAGGTCCGTGTCGTGGATCATTCAGGCCGCCTGGAGAATCGCGCGGGATGAAGTCAAGCGCATGCCCACCTCTGGGCTTGCAATCCCACCCAATGCCGACGTCACGGCTGAAGCTCCTCTGGTCTTGCCAGCCCGCACGGACACCCGGTCACAAGCCTAGCCGACACTAGAAGCAGTTCTGCTGTACCAGCCCGGCGCCAAGAGGCCTGCATATCGTCGAGCTTCCATCGGCGACGGACCGTTCCCAGTGGATCTGGATAGGATCGCCGGCCTGCCCTTGCAAGGGAAAGGCATACATCGACCCATCCGGTGCTGCGAGCTGAATGAGGCCGCTGCCGGTCTTTACGTTGTAGATGTAGAAGAGTGCGCCGCTGGCCCGCGGGTCGGCCGGCGTCGAAACCTCCCACTCGCCAGGCGTGGCGGCGCTCTCGGTGAACGTAGGATTCGGCGGTGGAATGGGGATGAAGGGTGAATTGCAGGCAAAGATGAGCAGGTAGGACACGCCAGCGATCACGCCAGCCAGCCATCTCATCAGCCGGTTGCCTCTTGGTCCGCGGTTCATGGAAACCCTCATTCTGTGCCTATGCGAATATCGGGCCGAAATTTTGCCACGAAATCCCTTCGACTTGCTCACCGAATTGCCAACCTCGGATGCTTTCAACGCCAACAACGTTGCCTAGACCGAACTTCGGCCTAGAGACGCAAGTTGTAACGACGCAGCTTCTTCTGTAGGCCGAAGCGGGAAAGTCCCAGAAGGGTGGCGGCCTTGGTCTGATTTCCCTGTGCGTGTCCCATGGCCTCTCGAATGAGCTGCTTCTCGAGGCGCTCGACGCGTTGCCTAATGCGCAGGCTATCAGGCTCGTTGCGCACGGTCTCGCTTGGGTCCTGTCCGGTTTGAATATGGGGTGAAAGATCGGAAACTCCGATATTTGCTCCGGCGAAGGCACCCGCCCTGGCGATCTCGTTTTCAAGCTCCCTCACATTGCCCGGCCAGCTGTAGCGGCACAGCTTGGCCAGTGCGGCGGGCTCGATGTTTTTCACGACGCCGCCGGTTTGCGGCACGGCCTTCTCCAGGAAGTGACGCAAGAGGAACGGGATGTCCTCACGCCGCTCACGCAAGGGTGGCAGATGCAGGCGCACGACGCTCAGGCGATAGAACAGATCCTTGCGGAACCTTCCGCTTTCCACCATGTCGGAAAGGTTCTTGTTGGTCGCCACCAGAACGCGAACATCGACCTTTTCAGCTCGTTCTCCGCCGACGCGATGGAACTCGCCGTCCTGAAGCACGCGCAGGAGCTTGCCCTGCATGGCTGGCGACATCTCGGCCACTTCATCCAGAAACAAGGTGCCGCCGTTGGCGATGGCGAACAGTCCGCGCGCCTCGCGATCGGCGCCGGTGAAGGCGCCACGCACGTGCCCAAACAGCGCCGATTCGAGCAGCGTCTCGGGAATGGCCGCGCAGTTTTCCGATACGAAGGCATGGTCCTTGCGCGGACCGTGAAAATGAATCGCCCGAGCCACCAACTCCTTGCCCGTACCGCTCTCGCCCTCGATGATCACCGGCAAGCTGGTGTCGGTCACCCGATCGAGCAGGCGAAACAGATCCAACATGGGCGGCGACTGTCCGACAATTTGCCGATAGTCGTAGCGCAAGGCCGCGGCCTGACGGCTCTCTTTGAGCTCGACCCTCGCGTTACTCAGAGCCGCCTCCTGAGCTTTCAGCTCCCGTTCCAGACGACGATTGAGCGACTGCACCTGCTGTTCCCGGCGGCGCAGCTCGGAGACCACACGCGCGTTCTCGATGGCGATAGCACCTTGCTCGGCGAAATCGAGCACCAAGGCCAATTCGTCGTCCCCAAACACGCCCTTGCGCAAGCGGTGATCGACGTAGATCGTTCCCACGACCTGCCCCTTCACGGCCAGTGGCACGGCCAGAACGGAGCGCAGGTGAAGATCGCTGACCGAGAGCAATTCGGAAAAGCGGCTGTCCCCCGCGGCGTCGACGGCGATGACCGGTTCGCCACTGTCCGCGGCCTGCTTGGCGATGGATCGAGACAACGAAGAGCTCGTCCCTTCAAGGGTGGTCTGGTCGATGTTGCGCGCGACCTTCACCACCAGCGCGCCGCCCGTGTCCTTGAGCAAGAGGAAGCCGCGTTCGGCGTCGGTCAGCTCGATGACGGTGTCGATGATGGTTTCGAGCACGCGCGACAGCCGGAGATCGCTGTTGAGCCTCTTGTTGATGCGCAGAAGGCGGCGCAGGCGGCCTTCGAGAACGGCGGCGCGTTCGACCAGACCCGCCGCACTCTTGCCTTCGCTGGCGTGCAGGTCAATGACCTTGGCTTCGCTGTCGGACTCGAGTCCGGGCCAGTACTTGGCGGGCGTTTTCATCTTCACCTCCCGAAAGCAAGTGCGTGCGATGTCGAGGGCCTGCTGTTGGCGCTCGTCGCGCTCGCGTGCGAAGAGCTGCGACGCCAGGCTGGCCAAGCGCCAGGCCATGGGAAGCCGCCCGAGATCCTTGGCATGGACGGCGCTGCGAAGCAGGGACTCGGCCAGGGCTCCCCGCTCGATGCCGGTAGACGCCGGATCGGCCAAGTCGACGCGAGCGCGCGTGCAGGCAAGCATTTCCGTCCTGGGCACCGCCGAAGCATTCCCCGCTTCTCGTGCTGCACCCCGCCCGGACGGTTCGGCATGGAACAGGATCTCCCTGGCACGGAGAATCTCCGCTTGTTGCGCAAGCAACTCGGCCCTCTCGAGGTCTGCGACCTCCGCCATGGCCTGCATTCCAAGCCTCGAAAAGACGTCCGCCGCCGCCTGGTAGCCACGAATGGCGTCTCCCTGGGCTCCCCGCTTGCGCTGGACCTGTGCGGCAAGCAGACGCGCATAGCCGTCGAACGCTTCGACACGTGAGGCACGAGCTTCTTCCGCCAACGACCCGGCCGCTCTCGCCGCCGCTTCCAGATCCCCGAGCTGCAAAAACAATTGTCCGACATTGAAGACCGCCAACGCGTGATCGGTCACGGCGCCCAGCCGCCCGAGCTCGCGCGTGGCCCGTTCCAGGGCCTCGATGCTGCCGGCGTAATTGCCTATCTCGGCCAGGGAGCACCCCAGGTTGAAGGCAGCGGCGGCGGCGCCGTGCAGATCCCGGATCTGTTCGTATTCGCGCACCGCCAGCGCATAGGCCGTGGCGGCCTGCGCCGGACGACCGAAGAGTTGCGCCACCAGTCCATCCAGCGCGGCCACGCGAGCCAGGAGCGACGAATCCTGGATCTCGCGTGCATCCGCAGTCAGCGCATCGAGGATCCGGCGCGCCTCTTCCAATCTGCCCGAATAGGCAAGCGCGAGTACCGCCGATTCGCGAGCCGCCAAGGCCGTTCTCGATCGCACAGCCATGGCCGGCTCCGCGACGGTGAGGGCCTCGTCGAAGCGGCCGCTCGTCACCAGCACGCGCGCCAGGCGCGAGCGCAGCAGCAGGCCGGCTTCATCATCGGCCGAGAGGTCGGAAAGTGCATCCTCGAGGATGCCGCGTGCGGCCTCGGGATCGCCGCGCCTGCCGAGCAGCCATGCCTTGCGCTCGGCGAGCAACGCCACCTCGGCAGGCGTGCTTGGTCGTGCGCACATCGCGAGCAGATCGAGCGCCTCGTCGTAACGCCCCAGGATGCCGAGTGCGCTGGCCAAACCCAACCGATCTTCGGGTGTTCCGCTCGCGGCATCGGCCGCGCACGCACGAAGGCCATACTGGGCGACCTTGCTCCACGCCATCCTCGCGAGCGCAGCACGCGTTGCTTGCCAGAAACCGGCCGCAGCCCTCCCCTTCTCACCCATCGCCAGCAGCACTTCGGCCTTGCGCTCGTCGACCTCCGGCAGAACGTCGCCAAGCTTCTGCGCGATCTTTTGCAGGTCGGCATCCCCGGCGAGCGCGCGCCAAACGGCCGAGAGGTGCGCTGTGCTCGGTATGCGGGCGCTGTCCGCAAGCATCCAGCCGGCGGCTTGCGCCTCGGCTTCGGCCCCTCCGCCACCCTCGGTGTCTTCCGGCACTCCTTCGCTTGCAGGCGCAAGAGCGCTCGTCAACACGCAGACACGTGTGGCCTCGCTCAAGGATGCAAAACTGGCGTCGAGCAAGCGGGCCATGTCGAGGTCGCCCTCGGCCAAGCTGCCAACCGGCGGCTTGCCTCCGCGCAGCCGTGCGATCCAGCCGCGAACCAGGATTGCGCTCGCGCCGGCCAACCCAGCCGACCCGACGGCGATTTCATCCAGGATTTCCGGTGGCGGATCGCAGCCAGCACCGCGGCGGGCAAGCTCGGCGATGGATCCGCGCGACAGCGGCGACAGCCTGACCGAGACGCACCCTGGCCGTTCAATCTCTCGCTCGCAGGGCAAGAGGACCAACAAGCGTCCGCTTGGCATGTTGCCAGCGACGGCCCTGGCCAGCGCCTCGTCCTCGGGCGAACCGGCCAGGGCCAGACACAGGGGCCGGACCAGAGCGCGCGCTTCCAGCTCGCCCGCGACGCGGGCCAAGCTCGCCCGCACGTGGCTGGTCGATTCTTGCAGCAGCGTCCACCCCGACAGGGGCGAGGTTTCGCTCCGGCTGAAGATGTCGGTGCACTCGCCTTCCTCGATATCGAAAACCTCCAAGGTCTGCGAGAGGATGGCAAGGCGAGCCTCGCGAAGAGCGCGCCGGACGAGCGTGCGCCGCCCCGACCCGGGCGCTCCGACGATGCACAGGACGCTCGCCGCACTGGAACCGTCCGCAAGCTCCGCGAGGTGACGCCTCACCTTGGCTTGTTCATCCGTTCTTCCCACCACCACGCCGGCCAACGGATCGCCCGCGGGAAAGGGGACGCCCAGATCCGACTCCACCGCATGCGTCCTATCCGGCAGTTCCCGACGAATCTCCTGCAAGACCTCTCGTGCGCTGGCCGGACGATCTTCCGCGGCGGGGGCCATCAGTCCGAGCAACAGCCGGTCCCAGGCTGGCGGCAGCCCCGAATGCAGAGACGAGGGTGTGACCGGAGGGCTTTGCCAAATCTGTCTAACGGATTCCATTCCTAGACCGAACGGCGGCGTCCCGGTCCAGGCATCATAGAGCGCGGCCCCGAGAGCGAAGAGATCACCAGCCGGACCGCTCTCGCCAAGTAGGGCCTCCGGGGCAAGGAAGCCAAGCGTACCCGAGACGCCCAGAGATCCAGCCTCGCCGGGTGGGGACAGGTGCCGGGCAAGGCCGAAGTCGATGAGAACCGGTCGTCCGGTTTCATCGCAGCGAATGTTGGCCGGGCTGATGTCGCCGTGGACGATTCCTCGGCCGTGCAAGTACGCGAGGGCGTCGACGAGCGCTTCCGCCGCACTGGCGAAGCGCCCGAACCGCTCGCCCGGCAAAACGAATGCGAGCGACTCGGACAGTGTCCGTCCGGCGACGTAATCCATGACCAGAAAAGCTCGACCGGCAAGATCGCCGGCCGTCAGAACGCCCGCATCGATCACGCGGACGATAGTCGGATGGGAAAGCTCGGTGAGACGGGCAAACTCTGCGCGCAAGCCACGCGATGCCGTGTGCAAGGGCAGCAGTTTCAGCGCGTATCGACGCCGTTTCGAAGGGTCCTCGACCAGGTAGACTTCTCCGAAACCGCCGCCCGAAAGTCGGCGGATCTGCCGGTAGCGCCCGATGGACGGTTCATCCCGAGCGGCTCCGCGTCCAGTATTGACAACTTGATTGACTGACACCAATAGGATGATTATATGTTTTTATTATGTTTTTTACAATTCGACTATTTTGTTGGCCGATTTGACTCTGGATGCCGCGAGAGTCGTTCCAGAGCGGCCTTGGCCATGGCGCGAATTTCTTCATCGTCGTGCGTCTCTGCCACGAAGCTCAGGTAGTCCTGGGCTTCTCGTCCACCGAGCGTGGCGATGGCATCCAGGATCTTGAGCATTTCACGCGTGTCGCGCATCGGTCGCGACTTGGCCAGGGCTTTCACGGCGCTGCGCTCGCGCAAGGCAACCAGCGTGCCCAAGGCGGCGTCCCTCACGTCCTCGTCGTCGTCTGAAAGCAGTCGCAAGACCGTGGGAATCTCGCCGCGCAGATTTCGCGCAGCAACAATGCGCATGGCCTCCACGCGCAGGTCGTTATCGGTCGAGCCCAGAGCCACGGCGATCTGCTGCTCGCCGTCGTCCCATAACTTCTGCCTGGCCAAGTAGGCATACAGGAGATCTGCAATTGTATGCTCGGCCAGGTGCTGGAAAACCACACGTGCCTCGTCCATCTCACCTTGGGCAAGCGGCGCCTGTCCCATGGCGGCCACGTCTTCGGCGAATCTGGCCGGCGTCACGCTGGGGTGAACCGCGACGCGCAAGCGGACCTTCGCTCCGAGCTCGGGCTCACTGAATTCGGCGGCACTCACCAATTCGACCTCCAAATTGACCCTGGCGGTCGGACGATTCGCTTCGGGGGAGGCGAAGACCTCCGCGTCTTCCAGAATCTTTTTGGCCTTGGCGGCGAGTACCGCATCGTCCAGCTGTATCTCCTTCCCACGGAAATGGGTCGGAGCGATCGGTTTCACGGTGACTTCAGCGAGGCTGGGCCGTTCGGCCGAGGCGATTGATTTCTTCTTGCCACACCCTTTGCAGCCGGCAAGCAAGGCACAGAAGACAAGCGCCGCAACCAGTAGGATCTTCGCGTACCGCTTTTCGGTCATCGCCAATCTCCTCGCCGGCGCACACTGGCCTGTTCGAGAAGCCGGAACGCTTCCGGCTTCCGCACGGTCATTCAGACCGTGTCCGCACCGCCTCGGGGCGATCGGGCCCGGGCCTTGGTCGGCAGCGTCGCCACGCCGGAACCATCTGCGGCCATCTCCACTGCCGCGGGGAACCTTGCGATGGCATTCAGGCGTTCCTGCCTGGTCATGGCCAACTCGGCGATGCTTAGAATCAGCTCCTTGTAGGAAAGACCAGCCGCCTTGGCCGCACGCGAGTATCCGCCGGCCAGATCCGACAGATCGCAATTGGGATTGACGTCGATGACATAGGGAACGCCGGACGTGGAGAGTCGGAAATCGATGCGCCCATAGTCGCGTAGGCCGACCGCCCGGAAGGCACGCAGCGCGGTCTGCGCGAGGGTGGCGCGCAACTCGGCGGACAAGCCCTCGCATCGCACCGGACGCGTGCCTTTGTACTCGACCGAATCCTCCACCCACTTACCCTCGAAGGACACGATATTGGGACGGTCGCCGGGCATGTCTGAGAAGTCGATCTCGAAAAAGGGAAAGACCATGGGATCGGCGTCCATGCGCTCGAGAATCGAAACGTAGATCTCCCGTCCCTCGATGAACTCCTCGATCAGGGCTGGCTGGCGGTAGTTCTCCAAAACATAGACCACCCGTTGCTCAAGCGCCTTCTGGTCATGCACGACGGATGCGCTGCAGATCCCGACCGAGGCATCCTCGCGGGAGGGTTTGACGATGGCGGGAAAACCGACCTCCATCCGCGCGCAATCCTCTACCACGTTGACGATGCCTCCGCGCGCGACAGGAACGCCGCAGCCGCGCAAGATGTCCTTGACCTTCTCTTTGCGCAAGGCGAGGGCGAGTGCAAAAGAACACGAACCGGTGTAGGCGATGTTCGCCAGATCCATGAGCAGCGGCATGAGCGACTCGAAACGATTGTCGCCGTGGATCGATTCGCACAGGTTGAAGACCGCGTTCGGCCTCAGATCGACCAAGGTGGAAATAGCACCAGGAACGTCGCTGGTCACGCCAAGCTCGGCGATTTCGAAGCCGCCCATTCCCAAAATACGGAGGATATCCTTCGCGACGTCCTTGACGTCCTCTCGCGCCTTGTTCTCGGGGTCCGCTTCGGCTCCCTCGAAGTCGCGATTGTAGATGACCACGATGCGCGGCCTGCTCCGTACCTTCACGATGATGAGTCTATCTTACAGATTTCCGTTTGCGATTTGCAATCGCGAAGAGGATGCAGAAATTCGGACCAGGTCCATGCCAAATGATCGCTCGAAGGCGCGCGACAGGCGTTCGGCCAATTCAGGCAGGTCGCACGCGTGTCCAAGAAGTGCCGCGATCGACGTGACGCCAGCCTGGCGAAGTCCACAGGGCACGATGGTCTGGAAGGCCGCGAGATCGTTGTTCACGTTGAGGGCAAAGCCGTGCATGGCCACGCGGCGGCGAACATGGACGCCGACGGCGCATATCTTGTCGGAGCCTACCCAGATGCCGGGCTGCGATTCGCGCCACTGGGCCGCGATGCCCATGAAGCCGAGAACGGCGATGATCGCCTCGGCCATGGCCATCACGTGGGCGCGAACGCCCCGCCGCAAGCGGTAGATCGGGTAGCCGACCATCTGGCCGGGGCCGTGGAAGGTGACGTCCCCTCCGCGCGAAGTGTGGATCACGGAGATGCATCGACGGTGCAACTCCTCGGGAGACGCGAGCACGTGCGCCGGATCCGCGCTTCGGCCCAGCGTGATGACAGGTTCGTGCTCCAGCAGAAGCAGGGTGTCGGTCGCCCGCCCTTCGGCGACCTGATCTCGAAGCTGCTCCTGCAAACGCAGCGCCTCGGCATAAGGCATGCGCCCAAGCCATGCCCATTCGCCTGGCTGTGGCTCGTGCGAAAGCACCGGACTCGCGCGGAACGCGAAGACTAACCCTCCGACAGCTCGGCGAAGAAGTCGGCGTCGATGAGGTCGACGGCAACCGCAGCGCCGATCACACCGATCCCGTGACGAACGCAGGTCTCGGCCATGGCCGGACCGTCCACTACTTCGATCGGTTGACCAGGTTGCTTCCATTCGCTGATGGCATCGTCGGCCAGCCGTCCCGCGAGAAGAAGCAGACCCTCGTCCTGGTTGCGCGCGCGAATTCCCGCGCGCAGCTCGCCCAGCGCTCGCCGACCCGCGGACGTCACGCCGGGGCGCAAGGCGACAAGACAACGGGAGGGCCTGAAGCCTCGCCCGCGCAGAGCCTCGACGTAGATGGTGCCTTCGACACGCTTGACGAACGTCGCGGGGCCCAAGCCCTCGCGCTGCAACAAAACCCGGGCGATGGCTTCGAATGAAGCCGGCGTGAGCTCGCCTAGGCGCTGTTCCAGAGCGGCCAGCGTCCGTTCGCGCAAAGCACGTCTGGCTTCGCCGAAGACGTACTCCGCCTTCTCCAAATCTGCGTCGGGGCTGCGCCTGGACAAGGCAAAGAGCCCGCTGCCGGCGGACTTGATGCGCGGCCTGAGGCCCGCGCGCAAGCGCTCCTTGGCTTCGGAAGCAAGGGCGGCACGCATGACCCGCCACGCTTCGTTGGGCTCGCCATGGATAAGCCGCCGCCGAACCGCACTGTCCGCGATCTGTCTTACGTGCACGCCACGTCCAGGACTCTGTCCTTTGAGGATCTCGATGGCCGCATCCACGGGCGACATGACTTTGCGGCCGCCTTGGCCACCGCTTTCCGACGCACCGCTTGACGGTTGTGCCCCGGAAGAGGCGCTGACTGGGGCTGGAGTCGGTTCGGATTCCGAAATCGGAGTAGGCGTGGACTCCACGGCGTCGGAAGATGCCGAAGCGGAACCAGCTCCGACGTCGTCTTGCACAACATCGTCTTCCAGTTGCTCCGACTGCCCCGGCTTGTCCTCGGCTTCCTCCTCGCCAGCCGCGCCAGCATCGAGGTCCGCATCCTCCTCCTCGAGATCACCCTCGAGCACGCCCGTTTCGGCCAGGGCTGCAGCGCGCGCCTCGGCGGAGAGCGAGCCGATATTCGGCTCCTCGGCGCCGTCTTGCTCGTCGCCGTTCGCGGCGCCTGGACCGTCGGCATCTTGGCGTTCGACGGCTCCCGCCTTGGTCCCTTCCTGCGCACCCTCCGTACGCGGATCGTCGCTGCCACGGCGATCCCTGCGTCGGCCCCGTCCACCCCGTCGTCGCCGCCGCCCGCGAGCTTCGGCTGTCTCCGTAGGCTTCTCTTCGCCAGCCACGGCCGCCACCTCCTCGACCACCACGGGCTCGGGAGCGGCCTCTGGGTAGCGCAGAAGTCCGAACACGCCTGGCTTGACCCGAACGAACGGGGCACCTGGAGCCTTCTTCACCGCGCTGGTGAGCTGGGTTTGCATGGTGACCTCCGGGGTGCGCCCCACGAAGGTCAGGAGCTTACGCTCCATGGCTTTTTCGGTCAGCTCCTTGTAGTGCAGGGGCTTCCGCTCGCGCTTGAGAATCTCCAGCGCCGCTTCGAGGAATGTCATGGAGCCGTTTCTTTACCACAAACCGCCCGTTCATGGGGGAAGAGCGGGCGCGGGCGCCGGTTTGGAGCGTTTTTTTGACGCTGACCCAGATGAAAGGTACCCGTGGTGAATGATTTCCAACAAGAAGATCGGTGTTCTCCTGGGCGGGCTTTCGGTTGAACGGGACGCCTCGATTCGTGCCGGGGAAGCCGTGGCCACGTCCTTGCGACACATGGGGCACGAAACCCACTGCATGTTCGTCGACCGTGACATCGACGTGGCGCTGAGGCAAACCAAGATTGAGGTCGCCTTCCTGGCCGTGCGCGGACGCTACAGCGCCGACGGCTGCTTGCAGGGGTTGCTGGAACTGCAAGGCATCCCCTACACCGGCTCGGCGGTGCTCGCCTGCGGGTTGGCCATGAATCGCGCCAAGACCAAGGACATCCTGCGCCTATTCAACCTGCCGGTCGCCCCTGGCTACGTCTTGCACAGCGACCACGAGGGCGATCTGCCCGACATGCACGGCTCGTTCGGCTTTCCCGTCGTGGTGCGCCCGGTGAGCGCCTCGCTGCTTTGGGGAGGCACCCTGGCGCGCGACGAGATGGAGCTGGAAAGCGCCCTTGACGACATCTTTCGCCTGGAGGACTGCGCACTGGTGGAGAGGTTCATTCAGGGGCGCCCGGTTTCAGTGGGCATCCTCGACGGCGTTGCGCTAGGTATCGTCGAGGTACCGCGGGTGGCCTCCTGGGCCGGCCTGCGATCGGTCGGGATGCGCGGACAGGAGTCGTGTTCGCCCATCCGGCTCTCGCGCGAGCGGCACGACTCGGTGCTACGTCTTGCGACACAAGCCTACGATGCCCTTGGCTGCGAGGGACCGGCTTGCGTGGAAATGCTGGTCAGCGAGCGGCTCAACGAAACCATCGTCGATATCGACACCTCTCCCCTTCTCCTACCCACCAGCCCGCTGCCCATCATCGCCAGCCAGTCCGGCCTCGAGTATGGCGACTTCATCCAAGCGATCCTGCGCGGGGCTCGCCTGCGCGCTCACGGACACCGCAGCAACCGCCGCGTAGACCAGGCCCCATTCGAAGGCCCCGATCGGCGCGCCACCGCCGTGCCCGAAGCGCACTGAAGCACGTTTCGTTGGGTGCAGCACCGTCGCGGAAGTGGCTCCTTGCGACGCGAGGGCTCGGTCCGAATTCGATGGAGTAGTGCTACGATGGGTTGCTTTGTCCGCCCGGCGCCGACTCATTCTCGTTCTCGTCTCCCTTGCCCTGGCGTTCGTGTGCGCATCCGCCGCGCTGCTGTGGCAGTGGAAGGCGCCCGCCATCGTCCGCCGGCGACTGGAACAGCTCACCGGACATCGCACAAGCATCGGTGGGGTCGGGCTGAACCATCGGCTCGAGATCGTGCTTCACGACGTCCGCATCGTCGGAGCACCGCCCTTCGACTCCCAGACCTTGGCCCGCGCCGACCTGGTTGTGGTGCATTTGCGCGGCCCCGGTGGATTTTTCAGCCCAGCAGAGGTCATGATCGACGGTCTGGACATCGAGTACCTGGGAACAGCCACCGGCGACAACCTGCACGTCCCGGGGCTGCCCATCAGAAGAGGACTCGCGTCCAACCGGAATACTGGCGCCGGCGCCATCCCCAAGATCGTCGCGCGCAACGTGCATCTGCACGGCAGCGTGGCATTGGCCCACCTCCCCCGCATCGAGCTCCGGATTCCACGGGCGGAATTCGAGCGAGGTTCCGACGGAACCGTCAGGTCGACGATCGAACGTTTGGTCGTCGATAGCGAGGGTTGGGGCTCGTTGCGAGTGTTCGAGCTTTCCGGCGAATACGACCGACAGGGCTTGCGCCTTGCCAGCGGCGGCGACGTGTCCATCGAGATCCCAGGGGGAGGGACGTTGCTCGAGAACCTGGTTCTTACGGGAACCCTCGGCGCGGGGAAAGCCGACATCCAAGTCCAGCGCCGAGATCTCCCCGACAAGCAAGCGCTGCTGGCTGGACATTGGCAACCAGGCAGGCTCGACATCGCGGTGGACGCGCACGATGTGCCACTGCGCGCGCTCGGCGCCGTGAGCGCAAGGCACGCCGTTGGCCTGGACAACGCCCAAGGGTCCTTGCACGCGTCCATCGCGGTTGACCATGGGATTTCGGACTTCGAGCTTGACGGAGAGATTGGTGGGGTCGACATCATGCACCCCGCCGTCGATGTTCAGCCATGGCGCAACCAAGCCGGGACACTTCATTTACGCGGACACGCCGATCTGTTCACCGGCCGCGTCGACATTCAAAGAGGTGAGTTGCGGGCATTCTCCGCTCCTCTGGCCTTCTCGGGTTGGATCGAAGCCTCGCACACGCCGCGCGGATCCCTGGTTCTGTCCACCCCCCCGCACGCGCCGCTGTCCTGTGCGTCGCTCTTGTCGGCGCAGCCAGACCCGGTGAAGCAGGCGCTGTCCGGTCTCGAGGTGGAGGGCAAGCTGGGCTTCCGGGTGGCCGTGGAATTCGATGCCCGCGCGTGGGAGGACCTCGGCCTGGATGTCGACGTGGCACCTCGGTGCCACGTCAAACACGAAGCCACGGCGCTCGCCTCCCTCCTCCCCGTCCTGCTAAGACCGAAGACGAAAGATCAGGCCCCGACCACCTTGCCCCTCGGCTCGATTCACCCCGACTTCGTTCCCCTGGCGCAGATGCCCAAGCACTTGCCCTCCGCCTTCCTGACATCCGAGGACAGCAAGTTCTTCCATCACCATGGTTTCGACGTGGACATGATCAGGCACGCGCTTGCTCAGGATCTGGAAAACCGCTCGTTCGAGCGAGGTGCCAGCACCATCACCCAGCAACTGGCGAAAAATCTCTTCCTCACATACCGGCGGACCCTGGCCAGGAAGCTGGAGGAGGCCGTACTGACCTGGCGGCTGCAAAGACTTCTCAGCAAGGATCGCGTGCTCGAGCTCTATCTCAACATCATCGAGCTCGGACCTGGAATTCGGGGCGTGAAGCAGGCCGCGCGCGTCTACTTCGGCAAGGATGTAGCCGAGCTGACGCCGCTGGAATCCGCCCATCTCGCCGCCCTGACCCCGAACCCGCACGTGCTGGCCAGACGCTTTCGCGATGGGCAGGTGGATGAGGGATGGCAGCAGCGCCTGTACGATCTTCTTGGGATGATGAAACGCCACGGTCGCTTGTCGGCGGAGGAGCTAGCCACAGCACGCACGAGCAAGCTCGTCCTGCGCGACCTGAGCCAGGATGTCGGCACGCATGACGCTCATTAGTGGTAGTCTCGGGTTGGAATGGCACGTGCTCGCCGCCTGATTCCATCCCTGGCTACAGCGGTCTGCTTGGTAGCCGGCTTGCTTGCTACAATCCCGCGCCCCCTGACACTGTCGCCGAAGCGACCATGTATCCCTCCGTGGTGCTGACCGACACGCTTCGGCGAACGCTTACCGCGGACGATGAGCCGGGCATTTGCCAAATCTACCCGCACGTGCACGATGTCTGCCCGGCCGTGCCATCGGATGGGGGCTGCAGCGTTCTCGCGACCACCATGCCCCATCACCCCCGGACGATACCCATCTTGAGCGGAATGGGGTGTCTTCTGGTGCTTGCCCTGGCCTTCCTGCGCACACGCCCGAAGGTTGGATAGTCCATCACTCGGAGCTATAGTTGTGCGGACTCCGACGCATCTTTGCCATGAACACAGTCCTGCTCCCCATTTCGCCTGCGCGCAACTTGCTGGCCATGGCCGGTCTGGGGCTTCTCGCCGCTGCTCTCGGTTGTCAGCTTGGCGAGGCGGATGTCGTCCAACGCACGCCCGCGGTGGTGAACGGCACGGGTGGTTCAAGCGGCGTGGATGCGAGCCCTGGTCTCGATTCGATTGCCATGGATACCGCCGCTAGCGACTCTCCGGCTGGAGATGGTCTGAGCGCGACGAAGGATACGTCCGCGACCGGCGAAGGCGCGATGATAACCACGGTGCTGGACGCAGGAGCCGGCGCCGATGGAATGGACAGCAAAGACCAGGCGAGTGTGGACGCACCGGCTGTGCCGGGCACCGATGGCGGTGATGACGAGGGGTCCGACCCGTGCCTGGGGGCCAACTACGTGTTCTGCGATGGGTTCGAGGATGGCGCCTCCCAATGGACCGTAACCGGAGGGGCATGGGCGTCCGTCTCGGAAAATGGCGACGCCGATGCGAACGCAGTATTTGGTCCAACGACCTCGGTTTCCAGCATCGCGAGTGTCCCATCGGGTGCTTGGCAGGACATGACCGCGGAAGCCGGGGTGATGGTGACTTCCTTTGGTCAGTATGCGAGCACGAATCGTGTCGTTCTCTACGCCCGCTATCAAGATCCGTCGCATTTCTATGCCGTGGCGTTGAGCGGCGACGGCAAGCTGGGGTTGCGCAGGAATGCCGCCGCCTTTGGAACTTTGGCCAACGTTTCCGTCAATGAAAATGAGTGGCACGATCTCAAGATCAGGGTGACAGGTGCCGCCGACAATGTGGTCGTCGAGGGCTACTTGGACGGCAAGTTGCTGGCTGCAGCGACCGATACCAGCAATTCTCTCAATGGAGATGTCGGCACCGTCGCGTTGGGCGTCTACGGCGGCGCGCTCGCGGTCTTCGACGACGTCAGGGTGTCATCGCCGTAGCACTCTTGACGGTCGCGGCGCGAGCCTCAGCACGCAGGAATCGGCCGACGCATCCGCCTGGACCTGGATCGAGAGCGGGGCCATTGAGACGAGATTCTCGGTTTGGCCGGTGAGGGCGTAGTGACCCAGCGGAATCCGCATGAAGAACTCGCCGCGGCTGTCCGCGGTCGTCCGAATCGGAGGTCGCGCCGGCCTTCCCGCCAGACGGGCCTCGACCACGGCCCCGGTAGCAGGTTGGCCCACGTCATCCAGCACCTTGCCTGCCAAGGTTGCACCGGCCAGCAGGGTCAGATCGCCAACGTCGCGCACGTCGCCCGGGACAAGCAGCAAGGGTTCATGGCGAAAGGGAAGCTTGTTCGGGGCGAGGATCTCGATACGCGCGCGGCCCGGCGAGAGCCCGGTGATATCGAATCGCCCGGCCTTGTCCGTCGGGCTGGAACGAAGCCCGCCCGGACGAAGCAAGCGGCCCACCGGCAACTCGGCCGCCTCGGCGGCCAGCGGAAGGGCGCCTGGAATCACCACCAAATCGTCGTGGCCGCCGATCAACGAAATCGCCGATACGTGCACGCCGACCATCGGACGACCATCCTCGTCCATCACCCGGCCGGCGACGCGCGCTGTGCGCGCCAGGCGCAGGTCGAACGATGCCCTCTCCCTCGCCCCCAGTTGCGGCTCGGGTGCATCCAAGAGCACGTAGTCTTCCAACCTGGCCAGTACCTGATACTTGCCGGGGGCAACGGGACCAAGCCGGTAGCGTCCGTCGCGGCCGGATTGGCCCGACACCGGCAAGTCGTCGGACGGCATGGCCATCACATCGACCGTCGCGCCGGCAAGCGTCCGCCCCGTGTCGTCGACAACCCTGCCCTCCACGAACACGCCAGGCTGGAGCGACAGTCGAACGTGCGGAGGCCACGGCAGCGCATCCTCGAGAACCACGATTGTAGGCGGCGAAGCCCGCGTTCCCAGCGCGGCACGCAGAGTGAATCGGCCATTCCCCAGCCCCTTCACGTCGAAAATTCCGTTGGCATCGGTGTCGGCAACGCGCGTCCAGCGAAGGCCGGGACCGCCCAGGGTCACGCGAGCGCCGAGTTGCCGCCGGTTGGCCCCATCGGTGACCACGCCCGTGAGCGTCCGACTCTCGCCTTCCAGCATGAGCACAGGGGTTCCGTCCTCGGGCACCTGGCGTTCGGTTTCGAGCGTGCCGAGCCCAGCCGCTTCCACCAGTAGCTTCCAGCGGTCCGGCCGCAAGCCAGGAAGCACAAAGCGGCCATCGTCACCGGTGCGCGCTTGCGCCACCGCCTGCCCTCGTTTTCCCTTGGGCCAGGCAATCACCAGAACGTCCGGCAAAGGTGTGCCCCGCCTGTCCTGCACGACACCTTCGAGGTTGACCGGCGCCGATTCCCGCGCAGTGAGACCTCGGTTGCCATCGGGCGACGACGCTTGCGTTCGCGCCGGCGACGCCTTGTGCCGACATCCCGACGCAAGGCAAGCGACCAAACCCAGGATCGCCATCGATAGCCTTGAATGCGCGCTTGCGGAGAGCATCAACAGGTGCTAATGCTAGCCCCCTTCGGAGAACCCATGCCAGCGCAGTGTGAAATTTGCGGCAAACAGCGACAGGTGGCCAACCGAGTTAGCCACTCGAACATCAAGACCAAGAGCATCCAGCGGCCCAACCTGCAGCGGGTGCATATCCTGGCCGGTGGATCGCACAAGCACATCCGTGTTTGTACGCGATGCCTGCGTTCCGGCAAGGTCGCCAAGGTCGTCTGACCGGCGACTTGCAACATAGGGCCACATCCCGTCGGGCCACGGGTTGGTTTCGACGCGAGTTTGCACTGCCTAGAGCACCGCGATAGCGTCGATTTCAACTTGGGCGCCCCGCGGCAGGGCGGCTACCTGGACCGTGACACGCGCCGGAGGCGCGCTGGCGAAGTAGGTTGCATAGACCTCGTTCACCACGGCGAAGTTGGCCAGGTCGACGAGGTAGATGGTGCTTTTGACCATGGCGGCGAACGAGGCACCCGCCGCCAGCAAAACGGCTTCGAGATTCTTCATCACGCGGTGGGTTTGCAAGCGGATATCCCCGGCGCCGGCCAACTCCCCGGTCTGCGGGTCGATGGGGATCTGGCCCGAACAGAAGACCAGCCGGCCAGCAGATGCGACCACGGCCTGCGAATAGGGACCAATAGCCTTGGGCGCGGCCTCCGTTGCGATGATTTCGAGTGGCATGGCGCGACGATACCGCCCAACCGCCGCGCTTGCCAACCCTAGAGTCCGGTGGAAACGAAAGAGCTCGGACATGAGATCCGGAAAACCCATTCCTTGGGGTCTTTCCGTTCTCTGTGTTCTCCGTGTTGACACTGGGGTATACGTTGCCGCCGTGTCCTTCCCTCCGCGACCTCGCCGCCGCAAGAGCGAGCCCGAGCCGGCCTCGGCGTTGGTGTCCGCGGTGGTCGGCAACATCGGAGGGACTTGGCGCGGCCGTGAGCACCGGGTCTTCGCTGTGTATGCGGATATCGGGGGCGAGTTCCTGCGCAAGCATACCCGCGCCGACGCCCTGCGCGACGGGACTCTGTTCGTGCGCGCCTCGAGCTCGGCCATTGCCCATCACCTCACCCTTCTGCGCGGCGAGATTCTGCAGCGCATGGCCGCCTTGCTTCCGCCCGGCACGGTCACCGACATCCGGACTCGTGTTGGACCTCTTGGCTAACTTGGCCCGCGATGCGATCATGAGACGATTCAACGGCACGAACCTGAACAGCGACCCAACCTTGGCCCGAAGAGGTCCTTAAAGCATGGCATCGGCAAGCGACGACGATTCAACCTTCAACCCGCGGCGCCCGCTCTGTCCCGATGGCAGTTGTGTTGGCATCATCGGCGACAACGGCAAGTGCACGGTCTGCGGAGCGGGCAACGCTGGCGACGACGCGTCGAAATCTCCAGCCGTGCTCGATGGCGACGCCTCGGATAACCCCGAGGTCGAAGCCAACGAAGCTGGTCCCGAGGACGACGCGGCATCCGGATTCGACCCGAACCGACGCCTTTGCGGCGATGACACCTGCCTTGGCGTGATCGGTGAAGACAACCGTTGTCCGGTCTGCGGCAAGCCACCAGCCCCCTGATGCTCAGGAGGTAAGGCGCTCTCAGCTCAAGTTTCACTTTAATATTTGCTTGTTCCCTCCGGGAAGGAAGTCGACACGCGTTCAGGCTGAGGTAGAAAGCGGCATGGAATCGCTCTTCCTTGCAGCCTGCCGCGGCCAATCGACTGCCCGACCACCGCTTTGGCTCATGCGCCAGGCCGGCCGCTACCTGCCCGAGTACCGCGACATCCGCAACCATGTGACCTTCTTGGAATTGTGCAAAACGCCGGCCCTGGCGACGGAAGTCACTTTGCAGCCCATCCGTCGCTTCGGCTTCGATGCCGCCATCCTCTTTTCGGACCTGCTCGTTCCCCTCGAAGCCATGGGGCTCGAAGTCGTATTTACCGAGCTCGGTCCCACCCTCCCCGCTCCGATTCGCGGCGCCGCAGATCTGGCTCGTGTGCGAGTTTTCGATCCGTGGGAGAGCACGGCTTTCGTGTACGAGACCATCCGCATGCTCAAGGACAAGCTCGGCGACACCCCCCTCATCGGCTTTGCCGGGGCGCCGTTCACCACGGCCACCTACGCCATCGAGGGCAAGACCGGCAAGTACTTCATCGAGACCAAGAAGCTCTTTCACCGCGAGCCCGAGACGGCCCACCGCCTGCTCGCGACCATCGAATCGGCCACCCGCTCCTATCTGCTGGCCCAGGTCGCGGCCGGCGCGCAGGCGATTCAGAATCTTCGATTCCTGGATCGGAGTGGTTTCCCCCGAAGACTGGGACGAGTTCGTGTGCGGCCCAACCCAGGCGCTCGTCGCAGCCATCAAGGCCACCGGGGTTCCGGTCATCTACTTCCCCAACGGGGCTACAAGCCTTTTGGAGCGCATCGCCCAGGTCGGCGCCGACGTCTACAGCATCGACTGGCGCCTGCCGCTAGGCGAGGCGCGCGCTCGGCTGCAGGCGGGAGCCGCCGGACCGTTCGCCGTGCAGGGAAATCTGGACCCCGCGCTCTTGCTTGCGCCCGAGGAGCGATTGCGCCACCAGGTGGCGAAGATTCTCGGCGAGGGCGGCGGCAAAGGGCACATCTTCAACCTGGGACACGGCATCTACCCCGAAACGCCCATCGCGAGCGTCGAGGCATTGGTTAAAGCCGTGCGCGGCGACTAGACTATGGGCCAAAGCAGCGCGGATCGGCCAAGCCGCCGCTGTACGCGAAGAAGGTCAGGATGTCGGGACCAAGCGATGCCCAAGGCACGAGCTGCGTCGTGCCGGTGGGGCCGCAAAGGCCCGCGTTGAACTCCAAACCGCCCAAGTTGAGACCGAAAAGACCGGGATCCGAATCCTTGTTGGAATCGAACAGCGTGGCAAGCGCAGCGGTGGCAGCACCTCGATGGACGTTGAAGAGCATGACCTGCCCCACGCCGCCCGGTGAAGGTGCGGCGGGGTCGGCTACGAGGAGTTGCGCGCTCGCCTGACCTGGAAGGTAGTAGGTTGCGATGCTCTTCCCGAACGCCGAGTCTGACGTGGTGGAGATGATATCCACATCCGGATTCGGATTGATCGGGGCATCTTGCGTGCCGAGATTGAGCGGTCCGAAGTAGACGTAGACATGGCTCGGCGGCGCGCCCACCGCGAGATCCATGTGCCCGTCTCCATCGAAATCGCCGATAGCCAACGATGTGCCGAAACTGCTGGCCGCCAGCAACAACGGGGTTTTCGCGCTCGGGTCCGTAAGCACCTCACTTGGGCAAGGGAGAACGGCTGTTCCATCGAACTGGACAAACAGGACCCGGCCCTGCCCGCCGAGCACGATCTCGTCGAAGGCACCTGCCCCGCCGGGGGTAGGAGACAGCAGATCCGCCACCACCACGGGCCGGAAGGCGTAGAAATCCGTCGCGCTGCCCAGTTGGAGGGCCTGACAAGAGACGGGCGAGATTGCGATGGGCACCGTCGGGTCGGTGCCGAGCAGCTGGACGGAGTTGTCGCTCACGGCGACGAAGTCCCCCGAGAGCGGCCCCGTGACGTTGCCCGTCGCGACCGAAATCCCCAGCCGACTGTCGCCCGGGTTGCCGTTAGCGAGTCCAAAGGCTGGCGTGCCATCAGGCTTGCTGCCAATGGTCAGAATGCTCACCCGGCCGGCCGGGGTCGCTCCCCCGGCATACTTTGGCGTGCCCAAAATGACGTGCTGTCCATCGGCCCCCAAGGCTGAGCTGTAGACCGGATAGCCAAGACCAGCCTCGACGTCGCTGGCCTCGACCAGCGTCGCCTTGCCCTTCATGTCGTAGTCCGCCAAAGCCAGGTAGTTGCTGTCCTTGCGCGAGACCAACATGCGCGCCGCGACCAGGGTGGTAGGAGCCGGCGCCGGCATAGGCAAGACGAAAAGCGACCCGGTGCTGGAACCAGGCGTGCCAAGGTCCAAGACCGGTGCCTTGTCGAGGATGGTGTTGAAGTCGCTGGGATTGCACCCCGTGAGACCGGCACCTGCAAACGTGGCGAGGAGAATCTTCGTCGTGAAGCGCATGTCAGAACCTCCCCGTCGCGGCCAGGCCCGCCCCATTGGGGACCTCCATGGGTGCGAAACCGAGCTTGCCACCGGTCGGATTGGCGACGTTCGTGGTCTTGATGGTAGCCGTGCTGGGTGGTCCCGATTCCAGGAAGTTCCAGGCGGACAGTCCCGCGGTGACCAGGCCCAGACCCAGGCAGACATCCGCACCGATGTAATAGTACTTCCCGGTGTTCTTGCGCGTGTCGCCGCTGTTGACGAGCTTGGAGGTGTCCTTGATGTCCTTGTTGATCTCGTCCTTGACCTGATTCCCCTTCACGCCGAGGAAAATGCCGCCCCCGAACAGGGCGGCGGAAAAGACCGCCTCCGTCCAGGCTTTCGCCCGCGACGGCTTGGGCGAGTAGTTGAGATCCATGAAGGTCGTGTCGGCGCGGTTGACGGTGATCCTTCCGTCGTAGTTCTCCATGCCTTCCTTTTGCACTTTGAGCACGTGGTCGCCGGGCTTGAGTTGTTGCTCGCACGGCAGCACGCAGACCTGCGCGCCGTCGACAAAGAGCTTGCCTCCTTCGGTCGCCTTGCTGCCGGCCCTCAAGATACCGTAGCTGACGAGATCCAGATTCAGCGTGTGCGTGGTCGCGGTGCCGGGCTCGACGTCGATATCCTTCGTCGCGACCTCGTACCCGGCTTTGTGCACCCACAACTTGTGTTTGCCCGGCTTGAGGTGGCCCGTGTAAGGCGTCCTGCCGATGGCCCCGATATCTTGACGATCGATGAACACATCGGCCCCCGGCACGTTGGAAATCACTTCGATCCAACCCAAGAAATGCTGCTCGGACAAGGAGAGGTACAGCTCCAGGATCTTGTCCGTGCGCGGGCTGATCTCGCGCTCCTCTGGCTTGAAGCCCTTGGCTTCGATCAACACCTTGGTCGGCTTGGGTTCGAGCGAGCCCTGCCACGGCGTCGTGGCGAAAACGCCCTTGGATTTGTCGTCCAAATAGATGCTCGCTCCTTGGGGCTTGGACTCGATGATGACCAGGCCCTTGGTCGCGATCGCCGGCAGAACCTCCGCCGCGGCCTTTTCAGGCGCAGTCTTGCCGCCCTCCGAGGGGGCCGCCAGCACCGACTTCAAGCTTTCAATCCGGGCCTTGACCTCGGCGGCGTCGCGTGCTTGCGGATCGAGCTCGAGATACCTTTGAAATGCCTCGACAGCCTTCTGGTATTGCAGGGCCTTCTCGTACGCCACGGCAGCATTGAAGAGAAAGGAGCTGAAGGGCTTCTTGTCGAAAGCCACCATGAACTTGCCGGCGGCGTCCTCGAATTGTTCCTTGGTATAGAGCGTCTGGGCTTCCTCGAAGGCAGCCTTGGCCTCCTGAAGCGCTGGATCGGGTGCGGCCTGCTCTTGCGCGGAGGCCGTCCTCGTCGCCGTTGCCGCGAAGACAGTTCCCCCCACAAGCAGGCTCGCTGCAACCCTCAGTAATCGCATCATGATGCATGAGATTGCGCTAAGCCCCGTCGAGGATCAAGGGGACTGCTGCGATTCCGGCCGAGGGCTGCGGCGAATTCCAGGCTCTGACAGACGCGCCGCAACTATCGAGGGATTCCGATGCGCTCCGCGAGGGGCCGATGGGCATACCCACGAAGAAAGGGCCCCGGATTCCTCCGAGGCCCCGTCTGCCGATCCAAATAGGTCGGGTTACAGCTTGGCGGCGATCATCGAGGCCAGCTCGACGGTGCGGTTGCTGTAGCCCCACTCGTTGTCGTACCAGCTGATGAGCTTGAAGAAGCCCTTGTTCAGCTCGATGGAGCTGCCGGCGTCGTAGATGCTGGAGCGCTCGTCGTGGATGAAGTCGCTGGAAACGACCTCGTCGGTGGTGTAGCCGAGGATGCCCTTGAGGTAGGTTTCGCTGGCCTTCTTGAGGGCCGCGTTGATCTCGACCAGGCTGGTCTCCTTGGCGGTCTTGAAGGTGAGATCGACGACGGACACCGTCGGGGTCGGCACGCGCAACGACATGCCGGTCAGCTTGCCCTTCACCTCGGGCAACACCAGGCCCACGGCCTTGGCGGCGCCGGTCGAGGACGGGATGATGTTGATGGCCGCCGAGCGGCCGCCCTTCCAGTCTTTCTTCGAGGGGCCATCGACCGTCTTCTGGGTCGCGGTGTACGAGTGCACCGTGGTCATGATGCCCTCGGTAAGACCGAATCCTTCCTTGAGCAGGACGTGAACCACGGGCGCCAGGCAATTGGTGGTGCAGCTGGCGTTCGAGATCACGTGGTGCTTGGCCGGGTCGTACTTGCCCTCGTTCACGCCGAGCACGATGGTGATGTCTTCGTTCTTGCCCGGGGCCGAAATGATGACTTTCTTGGCGCCAGCCTGGATGTGGCCTTCGGCCTTTTCTTTGGCGGTGAAAAGGCCGGTCGACTCGATGACCAGCTGGACGCCCAGGGCCTTCCACGGCAACTCGGCCGGGGTCTTGGCGCTGACGACTTTGATCTCCTTGCCGTTCACGACCAGGATGTCGGCATCCTTGTCGGGAGCCGACTTCTTCGACTCGACGGTGCCCTTGAACTTGCCCTGGGTCGAATCGTACTTGAGCAGGTAGGCGAGGTTGTCAGCGGGAACGATATCGCCGACGGCGACGACTTCGAGCTCCTTGCTGTACTTCGGCGAGTCGCACAGCGCGCGGAACACGAGCCTGCCGATGCGTCCGAAACCATTGATTGCGATCTTGGTAGCCATCTTGTTCTTGCTCCTATGTGAGGTGCGGGGCACCTGGTCTGTTGTCCGAAAGCCGCGACGGAATCTAGCACACCTGTCGGGGGTGCATGACAACCTTTCCGCCTCGGTTTTCCTGCCGCGTTGCCGAGCTCTCGCCCCTGCCCCGACTTCGGATCCCCGCGCATGATGCAGGCCCCGTGGTAGTTTTCGCGCATGCCTTTTCGCTGGAATTTCGCCTTGCTGGCCGGAACCCTCGCCGCGGCCGGTTGCAGCGGCAGCAGCAACGACTGCCCTGGGCTTTGTCCGATCGACAGCATCCACCCCACCATGACCATTCAAGTCGATCAAGTCGATGCCGGCTCGGCTGCCGTGGCAAGCGCCCAGGTTGTGAGCGGCCCCTGCTCTCACCTTCTCGTTGGTTCAGAGGGTGAAGCCGGTGTCATCACCGGCTACGCCGCGGTCCAGGTCACCTACAACGGTTCGGTCGACGTCCCACCACTGTGCCTCGTCGAATTGACATCGCCCGATGGCCAGACGGTCGTGGTGACGACTTCGGTCACGGTTAGCACGTTCCAGCAACCGTGCTGTCCGTACGGAAGCTGTTGTTCCAAGTCGAGCGCGGTTTCTCTTCACCACCAGGTCGTGTTCGACCAGCCGGTGCAAACCATTTCGTTTCCAACCCCGGCCGATCAAAGGCTGGATGGCGGCGCAATGGATGCCGCTCTCGGCGCCGAAGAAAGCACCATCGACGCCAGCGGCCTCGACAGCCCTGGAGACATCCCGGAAAACGCCGTGGCGGATGCCACCGAGAATGCCACCCTTGACGGAGCGACGGGCGAAATCACGGAATCGCCGGCCGACGCCGAACAGGTTCTGGATCTTGCCGGCGCTTTCTGACGTCACCACGATCCTTTCGGCCCAGGCGGTTCGCGAGGCCGCGCACGCATGCCAATTTCCCCTGGTGGGCATGACCCCAGCCGAACCTCTCGACCCGCGACCTCTGCGGGAATGGATCGAGCGCGGTTATGCCGCCGAACAAGCGTCCATGTACCATCGAATCGAGGAGCGCCTCGATCCGCGGGTCATCGTGCCCAATGCAAAGACCGTGCTGGTGCTTGGCATCCCGTACGGTCCCGGAGAAGCGAAAGGCGTCCAGCCGAGCACCATCGGGCGCTACGCCCGCGGCCGTGACTACCACTACGCCCACCGGGATCGCATGCGAGCCCTCCGCCATCACCTGCTCGTGCTCGCGCCTGGGTTGCGCACCTACGCCTGCGTGGACTCGGGCGCGGCCATGGAAAAAGTGTGGGCCGAACGCGCGGGGCTGGGATTCATCGGCAAGAACGGGCTCGTGATCAACCGCGACTACGGCTCGTGGTTCACCCTCAGTCTCATGATTCTAGCCCGTGCCGTGGACGTGTACGACCAGCCCCATCCACGCCTGTGCGGAACATGCGAAAAATGCTTGCATGCGTGCCCAACCAAGGCCTTTCCCTCTCCGGGCGTCGTGGATTCGCGCCGCTGTCTTGCCTATCACACCGTAGAGAACCACAAGATGCCGCCCACAGATGTGCGCGATCGGCTGCACGGCCGGGTTTTTGGCTGCGATATCTGCCAAGAGGCATGCCCTTTCAACCGCGGAGATTTCCCGCCCGCCGACCCGCGACAAGCCCCGCGCCCACTTGGCCACATGACCGCCGCGCAGATCGCCGCCCTGTCCGAGGCCGAGTACGATCTGCTAGCGATAGGCACGCCCATGCGGCGCATCGGCTACCACGGTCTGCGCAGGAATGCGTGCCTGTCCATGAATCGTCATCAGGTCCAGGAATCGCGCGCGCTTCTCGAGTGCCTGCGCAACGATGCAAACCCGCAGGTGGCCGAGGCCGCAGCCTGGGCCTTGCAGCGACTTCGAGGTGGGAGTTAGCCCGAGGAATTCACCACAGAGGCACAGAGAGCCCAGAGGGTACGAACACGAAAAGGGTTCGGAGCCAAGATCCGGAAGCCTTCTTCTTCATCCGTCTCTGTGCCCTCAGTGTCTCTGTGGTGAAAAAACTAGCCCTCGGCGCGGCGACGCGCGGACTCGAGGGTGTTGGCGAGAAGCATGGTGATGGTCATGGGGCCCACGCCGCCTGGAACGGGCGTGATGGCTGCTGCCCGCTCGACCGCGCCGGCGAATTCCACGTCGCCCACCAGCTTGCCGTTCGGCAGGCGATTCGTCCCCACGTCGATGACCGTGGCACCCGGCTTGATCCACGAACCGCGAATCATCTCGGCACGCCCGATGGCAGCCACCAGGATGTCAGCGCCGCCAATCACGCCCGGCAAGTCCCTGGTCTTCGAGTGGCACACGGTCACCGTGGCGTCCACGCTGGTCAAGAGTACCGCGACCGGCTTGCCCACGATGTTGGAGCGGCCAACCACCACGGCGCTGGCGCCGCGCACCGTGGTTCCGGCCTCCTCGATAAGTTTCATGATCCCGAAGGGCGTGCAGGCGATGAAGCGCGGCTCGCCGATGAGCAAACGGCCGAGATTCTCGGGGTGAAAGCCGTCCACGTCCTTGGCCGGGTCGATGGCCAGCAGCACGCGCTTGCTATCGATGTGCTTGGGCAAGGGTAGCTGGACCAGGATGCCGTCGACCGCGCGATCCGCGTTGAGATCGCGGACCAGCCCCAAGAGCTTGTCCTCGGCGGTGTCCGTCGGCAGATGGTGATCGAAGCACGCGAACCCGGCCTCGGCCAGGGCCTTGGTCTTGTTGCGCACGTAGATTTGCGATGCCGGATCGTCCCCGACCAGCACCACGGCCAGGCCTGGACGCACCGAACGCGCCACCAGCTGTTTCACCTCGTCCGCCATGACGCCACGGAGCCGCGCCGCCAGCGCCTTGCCATCAATGATCTTGGCTGCCATGCCCCTCGCCCTATCACGCACAAGAGCACAAAGGCAACGTCGTTCGCAGGACGTTCCGTGGCGCGAAGATGGGCAAGGCTGCACATGGAGCATCAGACTGGAGAAAATCGGTGCGGGTGAGATATCGCGCCATGATCAAAACACCGATTCCCGTTGTGCCGGCTGCGCCAATGACGACCGAAAATCGCGAGCGTCCCTTAGCATCCGGCCGACAAGCCGAGCCGCTGGCAAGGAGGGGCGAGAACCGGACCGGAATGTACTTATGTACTTGAGGACCGGAAGCGCAGCCCCGACGCCGCCAGCGGCTCGGATCGTCGGCCGTCGTCGCCTCTGTGCCCCAATGGCACCCTTTCCTACAGGTCGTTGCCGATGGTGAATTCGAAGACAATACTGTCTTCGCCCGGCAGGGTGTGGAATGGGATGCCCCATTCGAAACGCAGGGGGCCGATGGGCGAGAACCAGCGGAAGCCGAAGCCCCAGCTGGTGCGTAGGGCGGCGAGCGAGAACTTCACACAGGGATCCACCGACACATCCGCCCACGCGGGCTTGAGCCGGCAGTACTGGTCTTCCAGGTTGAAGGCGTTGCCGGCGTCCGTGAACACCACGCCGCGAATGCCCATCTTCTCGAAGATCGGGATCTCGATTTCTGCTTTACCTAGCGTGCGAAGATTGCCACCGACAGAGAAAGTATTGAGCGACGAATCTGGATCCTGCGTGGCCGGGATGCGGATCTTGGGTCCCAGCGAATAGAGGGCGAATCCGCGAACGTCATAGATGCCCCCGACGAAGTAGCGTTCGAAGATGGGCACGCCTTGCGGATCTCGACTGGTGATAAGGCCACCCTCGGCCTTGAGACGCAGGGTCATCCCCAACGGCAATGGGTAGAAGTAGCGAAGCGCTCCCTCGTAGCGGGTGAACTGGCTTGCGGAAAAAAAGGCCGGCTCGGCGAATTCCGCGGACGCGGTGTTGTACCAACCGCTGTGCGGGAACATACGGTCGTCCCGCGTATCGTGCGCCAGGGAGACGCGCCAGGAGGAAACAATGCCCGAGTGAAGTAGATTGGCCAGCGAGCCAGCCGGCAGAGGACTGCGCTGGCCGCCGGTGAACAAGTTGCTCCGTCCCGAGGTCTCGACGCCGACGTCTTGCAGGGTGTAGGTCGTATACAGCCGAATCGTGTCGGTCAGCATGTAGCCCCAGGTCAGGCTGCCGCCGGTCGCTTTGCGGGTGAAACCCAGGTAATAGGTCTGCTGGTTGAATAGGTTGAAACCGAAGGTCCAGTTGGTGTCGAAGAAATAGGGGTCTTCGTACTGGAACATGTAGAGCTGCCGGAGCCCGGACACCTGCGCCTGCAGCGTGGCCGATGTACCGCGGCCAAGAAGGTTGTTCTGGGAGATTTGCGCCTGGAAGATGAATGATTCGACGGACGAGAAACCGGCGCCGATTTGGAAAGCGCCGGTCTGGCGCTCGCCCACTTCGACGTTCACGTCCATGGTGTCGTCGCTGGAACCACGCTTGGTGGTAAGCTCGACCTTGTCGAAGAAGCCCAAGGCGTTGACCCGGCGCTTGGAATAGTCGAGCGCGTGCTGATTGAATTGCTCCCCCTCGTAGACGCGCATTTCGCGCCGGATGACCTTGTCACGCGTCTTGGTGTTGCCGCGGATGTTGATGCGCTCGATGGTGACCGGCGGTCCCTTCTGGATGTCGAAGGTGAGGTCGACGAGGCGCTGCTTGTCGTCGACGCGGGTCTCGGGCGTCGAGTTGACGTAGGCGTAGCCCTTGTCCTTGTACAGGTCGGCGATGTTCTGCACATCCTGCGCGACCTCGGTGCGGTTGAAGACGTCGCCGGGCTTGGCTTGCAAGCGCCGCAGGTAGGCCTCGCGGCTATCGAGGAGCTCGCCTTTCACGTCGAGCTTGCCGATGCGGAACTGTTGTCCCTCTTCGATGGCGACGGTGATATACATGGAATGGCGATCCGCCGACAGCTCCATGCGCGGATCGCCGACCTTGACGTTGATGTAGCCGCGATCGAAGTAGTAGCTCTGGATGAGCATGATGTCGCGTTGGAAGACATCCTCGCGGTAGGTTCCCGACGAGGTCAGCGCCGAGAAGATGTCGCCCGGCTGGGTCAGCATCACGCTGCGCAGCTCGGCGTCGGTGACGGCCTTGTTGCCGGTGAAGTTGACCCGCCGGATTTCGACCTTGCTGTTTTCATGCACGCGGAAGTACACGTCGACCTCTCCCGGGCTGTCGCGGTGCAATTCGTAGTCCACATCGGCCATGTAGAACCCGCGCTGCAAGTACAGCTCGCGGATCTTCTCGACGTTCTTCTTGACCTTGGCCAGGTCGAGGACCTGCTCCTTCTTGAGGTCGAGCACTTCGTTGATCTTCGTCAGACCGACCTCGTCGTGGCCGGAGATGTAGATCTTGCGAATGGCCGGCTTTTCCTTGAGCACGAAGGTCACCACCAGCCCGCCCTCGGCCTCGGCGGTTTCGACCTGCACATCTTCGAAGTAGCCCAGGCGCCAAATGGTGCGCACGTCCTCTTGGAGAATCTCCTTGCTGAGAAGCATGCCGGGCTTGAGCTTGAGATTGACCCGCAGGGCGTCGTCCTCGACCTTGCGATTGCCGCGAAAATGGATACGGATGACGTTCAGCTTGGGCAAAACGACGCCCACCGGGGCCTTTTCCGTCGTGGAGAGATCGGGTGCCCGCAGGCGCGTGGGCGCGGCCGATTCGCCATCGTCTTCGGCGCGCGCCGCGGCCGAAGACACGAAGAGGCAAAAGGCACAAACAACCGGTAGCCTTCGCTTCACTTTTCCTCCACCACCTGGCCGTCGATCATACGCAGCTTGCGATAGGCCCGGCCAGCCAGCTCGTTGTTGTGGGTCACCAGAAGCAGCGTCATGCCCAGCTCGCGGTTGAGCTCGAAGAACAGGTCGTGCATCGCCTGACCTGTCTTGGTGTCGAGGTTTCCAGTCGGCTCGTCGCCGAGCAGGAGGCGGGGCGAAAGCAGAAGCGCCCGTGCCAGGGCAACCCGTTGCTGCTCGCCGCCCGAAAGCTCGCCCGGCCGATGCGACAGGCGCTCGGCCAGCCCCACCCGCGCCAGCATGGCCTCGGCCCGCTGGGCGGACTCGGCCCGCGGGAGACGCGCGATGAGGCCGGGCATCATGACGTTCTCGAGCGCGGTGAACTCGGGCAAGAGATGATGAAACTGGAACACGAAACCGATGGACTGATTGCGAAAGTTGGCCAGCTTCCCCGGCGCCAGCGAGGTCACGTCGACGCCGTCGAAGGCGATGCTGCCCTTGCTGGGCTCGTCCAAGGTGCCGAGCAGATGGAGCAGCGTCGACTTGCCCACGCCCGAGGCCCCGACGATGGACACCAGGGCTCCGGGCTGCAAGTCGAGGTCGATGCCACGCAGAACCTCGATGCGGCGACCACCGTGGTTGAAGACCTTCCACAGGTCGCGAACCACCACCCGCGCCCCGCCGCTCTTGGCGGTTGGTTTGTTTGGTGCTGGCGATTCGGACGAAGCCATTGCGATTCGCACCGTACCGATGGGCTCCTCCGCTGTCAACGCAGGGAATGGCATGTCTACTCGTATCGCAATCCGTCGACCGGCCGCATGCGTGCGCCCAGCCAGGCGGGATAGACGGTGGCGAGAAAGCACAGCACCAGGGCCGAGGCGGCCACCGTGACGATCTCGCCGGTACGCATCACGACGGGCAGCTGGGTGATGTAATACACGTCCGTGGGCAGCGGCAGCCCGTAGCGCTTGATGAGCAGACAACCCGCGATCCCGGTGGCGACGCCGATGAGAAGTCCGATGAGCCCGATGTAGATTCCCTCGGCTACGAAGACCCGTTGAACGGCGCCATCCTCGGCCCCCATGGCCTTGAGAATGGCCACCTCGCGCGCCTTTTCGGTCGCCATCATAATGAGCGTCGAGATGATGGAGAAGGAAGCCACCAAGGCGATGAAGGTGAGCACCACGAACATGGCTATCTTTTCCAGGCGCAGGGCCATGAACAACCCCTTGTTCAGGTCCTGCCAGGACTCGACCTCGTAGCCGCCGCCGAGCGTGGCCTGCATCGCGGTGGCGACCTGAGGCGCATCGTCGGGATCGGAGGTCCGCACGTCGATGCCGGTCACCTCGCCGGGCATGCGCAGGAAAGACTGCGCCTCCTTGAGCGCGACGTAGGCCAGCTTGGAGTCGAACTCGTACATGCCGCTGTAGAAGTGCCCCGCCACGCGAAAGCTCTTGAGGCCGGGCATGGGCCCCGAGGGTCCTATCTTGCACAGGGGGCACACGACGTCGACCAAACTGCCGGGAAACACGCGCAGGGTCCGCATGTACAGCTCTTCCCCGAGAATGATGGTTGGCGCCTCCTTCTGATTCTCCTGATCTTCGGGCGTCAGAGCATCGCGCTCCACCCGCTCAGGATGGGCCAGATCGTCGAGGTTGCACTCGCGCGTGGTGTGCGCCAGGTCCAGCACCGAGGCGGCCGACGCCGGGTCGATGCCGCGCAAGACGACGCCCGCCGGCGATGCTCCCGAGCGAATCATGACCTCGGCCTCGAGAAATGGCGTAGCAGCCTTGACGCCGGGCACGGATAGGATCTTCTTGCGCGCGACCTGCCAGTCGAGGAACTGCCGATCGTCGGGAACAGTCACCACCACATCGGCCTTGGCGCCGCGGATCTTACCTTTCAGGTCGGCCTCGAAACCCGACATGACCGACAGGGCCAGGATGGGCGCCGAGGTACCGAGGAACACACCGAAGACCGAGATGGCAGTGAACACGGTGAAGCTGGCCAGCAACATACCCAGGAAGGTGATGATTCCCCCCACGATCACCCCAATCACCCCGCCGACGTGTAGCCATTCGTAGAGCGGATCGGGGTGCGCGGTGAAGAACCCGTTGGGATCATGCATGGGCGTGCCGTGCACCTTGAGGTATACGAGATCCGCGACGGCCAGCACAACGATGCCGAGCCCGACCTTGAGCGCGATGGCCCGGCGCGAACGTCGCTCGGGATCGCGCAGGTGGCGCCAGGCAACGAACCATTCGAAGCCGAGCCCGTTCATCGAGCGCAACCGTCGAAAGGGATGCTCATTCCGGCCTCATGAGCGGAAACAAGATCACGTCGCGGATGGAGGCTTGATCGGTGAGCAGCATGACCAGTCGGTCGACGCCGATGCCCTCGCCGGCCGTGGGCGGAAGGCCATACTCCAGGGCACGGCAGTAGTCCTCGTCGTAGTCCATGGCTTCCTCGGCCCCCTTGGCCTTGGCCTCGACTTGACGCTGGAAGCGTGCGCGCTGGTCCGCCGGGTCGTTGAGCTCGGAGAAGGCGTTGGCATGCTCGCGACCGACGATGAAGAGCTCGAAGCGGTCGACCTTGCCGGGATCGGCGTCGTTGCGCCGGGACAGCGGCGAGGTCTCGGCCGGATATTCGACCACGAAGACCGGCTTTTCGGGAGGCAGCGCCAGCTCTCCGCCGTAGTCGAAGAGCGCCCCCACGCGATGGCCGTGTGATTCGCACTTGCGCAGAACCGCCGCAAGCTCGTCCTTGCGCTCGAGCGTGCCTGAATCGGCAATCCACCTCAAGAGCGCCGCCTCGTCGTCGAGCATGGGACGTTCGAGGCCCGCGGGCAGGATCCCCTTCCCCGCCGCCATGACGATGGCCTCTTTCATGGGGATGCGTTCGAACGCGCCGAGGTCGACCTGCGCTCCGCCGTAGCTGATGACCGGGCCGCCGCAGATCTCGCGCGCCAGCTCGGCGAACAGCTCCTGGGTGAGCGCCATCAGGTCTTCGTAGGTCGCGTAGGCCTGGTAGAATTCCAGCATGGTGAACTCGGGGTTGTGCTGGCGCGATAGCCCCTCGTTGCGAAAGTTGCGGCCTATTTCGTAGACGCGATCGAAGCCGCCCACCACCAAGCGCTTGAGGTGAAGCTCGGGCGCGATGCGCATGGTGAGATCCATGTCGAGGGCGTTGTGGTGGGTGCGGAACGGCCGAGCGGCGGCTCCGCCCAGCACCGTGTGCATCGAAGGGGTCTCCACCTCGACGAAATCCCGCGCATCGAGAAACCGGCGCAAGTGCTTGATGATGGCCGTGCGCTTGAGGAAGACCTCGCGCACCTCCGGATTGGCCACCAGGTCGACGTAGCGTTGGCGGTAACGAATCTCCAGATCCTGCAGGCCGTGGAACTTCTCGGGCAGAGGACGGATAGCCTTGGTCAGGACCACCAGGCACTCAGCCAAGATCGTGTGCTCACCAGTCTTGGTGATGACCGCGGGGCCGACGGCCCCGATGAAGTCTCCGCGCTCCATCGACCGCCACAGATCGAAGGACTTTTCCCCCACGGCGTCTTGCTTGACCCACACCTGGATTTCGCCCGAGCGGTCTCGCACCTTGGCGAAGGCGGCCTTGCCGAAGCTGCGCAAAGCCACGATGCGCCCGGCGATGGAAAACCTCGCGGCCTTGGGTTCATCGCCGAGTGGATTTGCGCCCGGCACGTTGCCCGCGGCGAACCAGGCGTGCACGTCGCGTGCGGTGTGGGTGGGCGAAAACCCGTTGGCGTAGGGGTTCTGGCCGGCTTGTCGGAGCACGTTGACTTTGCGCTCGCGATCGGCGATCAGCTCTCGTTCATCGGACATGGGCTAGTCTTTCTCCACGATTCATCCACAGAAGGGCATTAGACAACCTCGCGAAAACATGGAACCTTCCCGAGTTTGCCCACAGGGAATCACAGATCCTTTTCATCGAGATCGTCGGCGCTGGACTGTGGGGTAGCTGACGGATCGCCGGCCAGGACAAGGAGCATGGCAACCATGAACTGATCCAGGTCGCCGTCCAAGACATCGTCGACTTTGCCAACCTTGAGCCCGGTCCGGTGGTCCGACACCAGGCGATAGGGAGCAAGAACATAGGATCGTATCTGACTGCCCCATTCGATGGATTTCTTCTGGGCGTGGAAACCACCCATCTTTTCTTCCTGCTTCTTCTCTTCCACTTCAAGCAGCTTGGAACGCAGGATTCGCATGGCGACCGCGCGGTTCTTGTGCTGCGAGCGCTCTTGCTGGCAGTGCACGGCGATGCCGGTGGGGATGTGCGTGATGCGCACGGCGGACTCGGTCTTGTTCACGTGCTGCCCGCCGGCGCCACCCGAACGCATGACGTCGATGCGCAGGTCTTTCTCGTCGATGTCGAGCTTGATGCTCTCGTCGATATCTGGATAGATGAACACGCTGGCGAAGGACGTATGCCGCCGCGCCTGCGAATCGAAAGGCGAAATGCGCACCAACCGGTGCACGCCGTTTTCCGCGCGGAGGTAGCCGTAGGCCCACTCGCCGGTGATGCCGAGGGTGACGCTCTTGATGCCGGCCTCGTCGCCGGACTGCAGATCGAGAATCTCGCACTTGTAGCCACGGCGAACGCACCAACGCATGTACATGCGCTGGAGCATCTCGGCCCAGTCCTGCGATTCGGTACCGCCCGCGCCGGCATTGATGGAAAGCAGCGCTCCCTGCTGGTCGTAAGGACCGGACAGCATGCGCGCGAATTCCATCTTGCTGACGGCATCCTCGGCCCCCGTCAGCATGGAGCTGGCTTCGACGGCCGTGGGCTCGTCCTTGGCCTCGTCCGCCAGATCGATGAGCACGCGCACGTCCTCGACCGCCTTGAGCTGTGTTTCGAAAGCGTCCACGGCGGCCTTCAGCCTCGCCTGCTCGCGCAAGGTGGCCTGTGCCTTTTCATTCGCGATCCAGAAGTCAGGTTGGCTGGCCTCAACCTCCAGCTCGCCTATGCGTGATTTCTTGCCGGCGATGTCAAAGATGCCCCCGGAGGATCTCGAGGCGGCCAGACAGCTTGTTAGCACGTTCGCGGAGGGGACCGATTTCCATGACAGGCGAAGCTAGCCACGTCGTGGCGCCTCCCGCAAGGGGTAAGAAGGTCACTTCTGCAAAGGGCACACTAACTCGCGTCGCCCAACATCGCGTCGAGGCGGGCGCGGTCGAATCCCAGAAGCAGTCGGCCACGCACGTCGAGGATGGGCACGCGGTCCGTCGGGATCCCCATTTGGGAGGCTTTGACCTGCAGCTCGCGCGCGGCCGCCGGATCATTCTCGATGTCCTTGTACGCGTACGGAATGTGTTTGGCCGCTAGATACTGCTTCGCCGCCTTGCAGGCCCCGCACCATGGCGTGCCGTACAGGATGACCACGGGTGGCCCGAGCGGTCCACCCACGCCGCCATCCGCGCCCGCGATGGGCACACCAGGCAATGCCGGCCCGTGCGGACCCGATAGCAGGCTCGATTCCCCCGGTGGCAGTTGCGCCAGCGCGCCAGTTTCGAAGGCCTCACGCGACATCACGCGCGCTGTCACCTTGCCCACTCCGAGCATCTCACCAAGGTCGACGACGTACACGCGGGTCGCGTCTCGCCTGTCGGTCGCCTTCGCGGGGTCGACGACGCGAACCAGTCGTCGCGCGTTAACGGGAATGTCATCCGCCTTGTCCGTGGTGGCGAAGGTTCCTTTGGACTCGACGTACGTGTAAAGAAGCGGGCTATCCTTGCTGACCTCCAGCTTGGGCAATTTGTCCTGGGCCGTTCGCAGAGGCATGGGCGGGACACTCTTTTTGCACCCGAGTCCCAGTCCGCCGACGAGCACGATGAGCGACAGCCAAGGAACCCAGAGAACCGTTCTATGCATTGCTCGCTTCTCCTACCGCTTGGATGTGCCCGACTTGCCGGCCTTGCCCGACTTGCCCTTGCCGGACTTCCTGTTCTCCAAGGTGGTCGTGGTCAGCTTGACAACAGCAGTGCTGACAGCTTGCTTGATGGCGCCCGCCAAAGCCGTTCGCGTGAAACGCTCTTCCTCCTTCTCCTTGAGTCGTTCGGAGAAATCACCCGTCAAGGACGCGTTGCCGTCTCCGGTGAAGAGCAGTTTATTGCCCGGGATGGTGTGGCCGTAGATTCCCACCTTCACCTCGATGGACATCTGCTGGTCGCGCTTGCCAGGTGCCGGCGGCTTGATGTCCTTCTTCAGGCTGTCGATTCTCATCGACACCTGGAAGCCCTGCATACCTTGTCTACGGATCTCGGCGATTTGGTCGTCCTCGCTCTGCGCGCCACCGAGATCCATGGTGAACTCCGGGCGAGATGCGACCTCCTTTTCAAGAATCTCCTTGGCTAGCGGAATAACCTTAGCATCTTGAGACTGTATGTTGGAAATCTTAAAGTAATACTTCGGCTTTGCGTTGGCTGCAAGCGCGGAGGGCGAGAGCGCCATGAACGTGGTAGCAAGCGCGGCGGTTCCGAGCATGGTGGTTCGCAAATATGGCATCGGGGCTCCTTCTCGTCGTTCTTGTCCGAGCGGTCCGCTCTCGGACATAGGATATTGCACCACGAACGGGGTACCAGGCAAAGCAGCGTTCGGGCCATCGCGCTCCCCGGTTGTGCAGCACCTTGACAATTCCTCGACGAGCAAGTGGACAAGGCGCCGGTTTTTGCATAGCGTTCGGTCATGGTGAACCTGTCGCTGACCGAGAAAGGTGGAAGCACCAACGACCTCAGCTTCGACAAAGAGGAAGTGACCGTCGGTCGAGTTCGGGGCAATGACATCGTTTTGCCGAAGGGCAACGTGTCCAAGCACCACTGTCGGTTGTTGATTCGCGACGGCGAGATCCTCGTGGAGGATCTGCGCAGCACGAACGGCACCTACGTCAATGGGCGGAAGATTGCCGAGCCAACGCCCGTCGTCCAGAGCGACAAGATCTTCGTTGGAGACTTCATCATCCGGCTGACTTCGCTTGCCTCTTCGATGGAGACCATGCGGCCTCCGCCTCCAGGTCCCCCCGAGGCCGGCTCGCTCGGCTCGGCGATCCCGCGCCGTCCCCCGCCTCCGCCACCCTCCGCCCGTGGCAGCAGCATCTTCGACGACGCACCGGGTTCGGCACCCAAGCCTCCGGCGCCGTCCCATTCGGCCCGTGCCCCGCTTCCACCACCACCGCCACCACCACTGGCGCCACCCAAGCGCGAGAGCCGAGTCATCCCGGCCGCCTCCGACCCGTTCCCGCCCCCTTCGGGGCCGTCGGACATCAATTTGGACGACGAGGACGATGTACTCGGCACGCCCCATCCTCATTTCACGGTTCCGCCCCTCAAGCCCGCCGTGCAACCTGCGCATGGAGACGACGATTCCCCCCTCGGATCGAAGATCGAAACGCCGGCGCCAGCACGACCCCGCGGTGGCACCACGCTGGACATGGAGAATAGCCCGCCGCCAGCCCCAGCTGCTCCGGCCGAGAGCGGCGACGACCAGACTGACTTGCCCCCCGATCCCGAGGATGTTTTCGCGGCCACCGGAACCGAGAGTCCCCATTCGGCGCACAAGGCGCCGGAACCGGCCAGGGCGACGGCACACCCCAAGGGCAAGGCAGCAGCTCATCCAGCGGCCAAACACGGTTCACGGCTGCTCGACCGCGACGTTCCCGAATGGCTGGCCCATCTGCTCGAAGGCGAAGGCGTTACCGCGGCTTTCTTCACGGGAACGAACCAGGCCGAAATCCAACGCAACGGCCGGCGCGAGGCGGCCTCCGTGCCAGCCTCGGACCTGGCCGCGCTGACAACCGTGATTCGAAAACTGGTCAACAAGGGCTCGCCCAAGCCGGCACCGGATGCCACGGCCGTCAACACTGCGCTGCCAGACGGCATGCGTATCGCCGCCATTTTCCCGCCCGTCGCCGACCGCCTGTGCGTGGCCATCCGGCGTCCCGTCGCCAGCGGAAAGACCATCGACGACCTGGTCGAGGAACAGGTTATTTCTCCGGAAATGCGCCAGGTACTCGACGCATGCGTCGCGACCAGGCAGAACATTTTGGTGTCCGGCGACCGTGCGGCGTGCGACAGCCTCCTGCGCGCCATCCTTTGGTCCGTGGACCGGGTAGCCAGGGTCGCCCTGCTATCCGACTCGATTGTGCCACCGGCCAGCGCGACGTCGTGGATCAGACTTCAGCCAGAGGCTGAGGCCACCGACCTGGTGACGGCCGCCGTCGCGATGCAGCCTGAGTACCTGATCGTGGACGCGAACCACAGCGCACTAGCCGGAGAAGTGCTGGCCGAGTGCAACTTGGGCCTTGAGGGTGTCATCCTGGCCATCGTGGCCCGATCGACCCATGATGCGCTTCACCGCATGCAATTGCTGAGCAGCACGCAGGGCTCGGCCGCCACCATTGGGGCGGACATCGTCGCCACCGGCATCGACCTCATCGTCCAGGCCTCGGCCTTGTCGGATGGCTCCTTGAAGGTCGTCGAGATCGCCGAGCTCAAGGCCAGTCTCGATGGACAGCTTTCGGCACACGCGCTCTTGACCTGGATCCCCGGCGATGACAACGCGGGATCCTTCACGGTGACCGGGGCTCGCTCCGCGCTCGCGACCAAGCTTTCGGCGGCGGGTAGCTCCATCCCGACCGAGATCTTGAACCGGCAGTAGCGCGCGAGTACCGTCTTCCGTCACGGCGAGCGAGCACTTCGTCGAGGCGAAGGATCAGGTTCGGGACCACCACTCGGGCGAGCCGAAATCCGGTCGCGACAGCCAGCGCACGCGTTGCCACGCCTCGGGCAACTCGTCATCGTCGGCGTCGTCGTAGTCGGCATCGTCTTCGTCATCATCATCCTCAGGGAAAATCCAGACGTCCTTGGGCATCTTCGCCTTCTGCTCGTCCGTCGTCAGAGATGGATCCGTCATGTTCGCCTCCCTCTATGTCTTCCACGCTGAAAGATAATGAACAGAAGTTGTAGCCAGCGATGCGTTTTCGAAACAACTCTGTTTCACCCTCGTGACCGAATCGCACGCAACCGCCACAACACAAAACCAATCACAGTCCGTGATTGCCGAAGCGGAAGGCCAAAGTCTGGCACATGAATTCAAGCGCGACGAGGATCAACCGCAAGCATTTTTCACACGAATATTGTTGTGTATGAGCGAGCACAAACGCGAGCGCGTGCGATCTCCTTCACGGAAGCTCGCCGCCCTTCGTCCAACGACAACCGCCCAAGAAGACGTCGGTATGCCAGATGACGAGTCCTGCGTGAAAGGTTCCGCTCCCGCGCGCGAACCTTCGTAGGAAGAGCGTTGTCCGGTGCTACGGAACGCGCGTTTCGGCGACGGCGACGAAGGTTCCTGCGCCATCGTGCCCGTGCACGTAGACCGCGACCTTGCGCGCGCCCTTGGGCACCACGAATGACGCTCGCACGTCGCTGCCGCCCTGGGTCGGGAGCTCCGTTCTGACGCCCGCCTCGTCCTCCGAGTAGATGTGCCACGCGGCGCCTGCTTCGACAGGCGCGACCAGCCCCGTGAGGGTTGCGTCGGCCTTGTCTTCCCCGAGCACGATCTGAACCTTGGCCCGAAGCAGCTGATCGACCATGCCCGCCGCATAGGCTTCCACCCGTGGCAACCACTCAACCGCGAGATCCGCAGCCACCGCTTGGTCCAGGAAGAAGTGCAGCCGATCCCCGTTGCGTTGATAGGCCAGCACGCGTGCGCCTTCATGAACTACGTAACGCGTGCGACCGGCGTCACGAACGTCGAGGGTCGTCACCTTGGGCTCGGCAAAGCGCAGGGATCGATTGGCCTCACCAGCGAGCTCCGACGGCGTTTGCATGGGATCGCAGCGGAAGTCCTGCGGCAAGGTTCCGGGGGAAAAGAAACGACGCTGGGTCGCCTGGGCAAGCCCGTTGCCGTCCGAGGCGACGAGATAGCTGTCCAAATCGGGCCGAGAAACCGGCGCCTGCGCCCGCGGAAGCGTCACCGAGCCGTAGCGATCCGCTACGAAGCGTTCGAGCGCAGAACCTGAATCATGCGTCAGGAATTCGCCGCGAAAGTCGTTGCGCACGAACGCGGGTTGGCCCGCATCCTCTAGGATGGACAACACCCCGCCCAGAGCCAGCAAGGCCCGGGCGAGCGCGGTTTCGCGCTGGTCGGCTCGTGGCGCGCTCACGGCAAGAGCCCAATTGTCGAAGAAAGCGTTCAAGCCGAGGTCGTTGCGCGGCGAGTGCAGCCATTCGAGCGAAGACATGCCTTCGAGGTCGAAGGCCAGGCCGGTCGCGCTATCGCGCACGGTCGCGCCGTCGTCGAACGTCAACCGAAGCGCGTGCAGCGTGCCGGAGAGGCCAGGACCGTCGTCCAGTCCGGTGCGCGTCTGTGGCTCGATGAAATGATTGCGGCCACGTTCGGGTGGGGTCTTCGCGAGCACGGCGCCTGCCCGCACCCACGCCGAAGCGGTGGCGATTCCTTCCGCGTTCGGGCAATAGCCGCCAGCGGAATCAAGGGCGTGCAAGCGAATCCTCAAATCCCGAGCCACATCCGCGTCGAGCGTGCTCGCGTCCAGGCGCAAGGGTTCCAGGCTGCCCAGCGGACGGCCGAGCTGATGCGCAAGCGTGGCGTGGAGCTTCGACGCGGCCAGGGCTCGCTCGGTCAGTCCTGCATGCGTAGTCGCCGGATCCCAGGCCAGCGCCCGTTGCGGCAGCAAAACCCCAAGAGCGGGGAGCGCCACCAGTGCAAGCAGGCATCGCAACTTCATGGCTTGCCCTCTGTCTCCGCTGGCGTCTCGGCGGGAGTGGTGTCCGTCTTCTTCCGGCCCCCATTGGCTTGGTGCAATTCGCCCACGTGGCTCTCTACCAATTTGGCCAGACGGAGCACCATGCCCGGCTCGGTGCACTGGGACACGCCGCAGCTTATTTGGACGACAAGCCCCTTCTCCCGCAGCAGGAAGGCCAAGCCCAGAACGTCGCCACCGCGCGCGCGCAGCGACCGGTCGCCGATCTCCTCGGTTGCGTGCGCGGCAGGCAATTCCGTTGCCAGCCTCCCGAACTGCGCTTCGGCCGCCGCGGGGCCAAGTGCCCACGCGCGCACTCCGACGTCGAAGGCCTCGGTCTTGCCCTTGGCCTTGAAGTGCCGGCTATCATAGACGTCGCTGCGAACGTGGTCTGTCATGCGTCCGACTTCGAGCTCGCCTGCGAAACCAGTGACACCGCGAACCTCTTCCACCGACAACAGGGGCGAGACGTCGAGCATCTGTTCGGCTGCGGCGACTGCCTTCTCCTCTTGCTGCTCCGCGATGTGGGGGGCGGCCCTTCCCTCGTATTCGAGACTCGCGGGCTGGGCTTCCCACCCCGCCGCCTTGGCAATGGCCTGTCCACCGCCCAGGAAGGCGAGATGCTGGCGATGCTCCATGGCGGGTTGCCATTTTTCGAGCCGGACCTTGTTCGCGTGCTGGCTGAAGTCATGGCGAGCTTCGTTGCTGCCGAACTTGAAATCACTGCGATACGCGACATAGCCGCGCCGGTAGACGATGAGCGTGAACCGGCGCAAACGCATCGTCTCGCCGGTCGGCAGATCCTCGGGACGCGGAATCTGGTAGCGCCCGTCCGCACTGGTCTCCAGGCTGAATTCACGCATGCCCGCTGGACCGAACATGCCGATGCCTCGCTCGAATGCCCACGAGCCGGTCACCGTCGCCGACGCAATCGGCCGAAGGGTCTCGGCGTCGACAACGAGGCCATCGAAGGGCCCAAGCAGATCGCCAGGCTGCAGCGTGTCCGGGCGAACCGCAAACGGTGCCTTCTCCACCAAGGGACCACAAGACGCGAGAAGCGCCAGTGCGACCAGCGCGAACAGAGCGGCCCGTCCGCATTCACGAGTACGACATCCCTCGGCAACCCGCCTCGGCGCTGACCGCCGCGCGAAATTGACGCTCTCCGAAATCGCTGGTAGGTATAGAGACACTGTGAATGGCCGGGCAACCGATCCCGGAAAGGCGGTGATGCTGCCGCCAGACTTTTAGTAGAGGATGGACCGCCTTGCAATGCTTCTTGGGTCTATGCCCAATCTTTCCCCTTCTCATCCCCCGCGGGTCAAACTTGGGATAGCCTCCAACCCTGATTTACGATGTTGACCTGCTTTCAGTGCGGTAGCGTGGTCGCAGACGGTTCAGCCTTCTGCCAGCGTTGCGGCGCGCCCATCGCCAACGCGTCAGGCGCGGGTTCGGCGCTCATCTGCTCGGGCTGCGGCAACCGCAACCCCCTCGACACCAACTTCTGCTTCGCTTGCGGTAGGAGGCTGGGGCACACCACGCCCATGAGCGCCGACGCCTCGGTCGCCCTTGCTGCCGCCGTCGCCGCCCGCCCTTCCCTGGCCGCGGCGACCAGGGCCGGCGGTGCGCGCCTGGTCGCCGTGCGGCGCGACGGTACCGACGGCGAATCCTACTCCATCCTGGGCGAGCAGATGGACATAGGCCGCAGCGAGGGCGATTTGCGCTTCGACGACAGACACCTGGCGGAGAGGCACGCGCGCATCACTTTCCGCGCGGGTCAATACGTCATCACCCCACTCGAGAACCGCAACGGCGTCTACATCCGCATCACGGTTCCCACCGAGTTGCTCGATGGCCACTACATCCTGGTAGGCAAGCAAGTGCTGCGTTTCGAAGCGGTCCCGGATGCCGAGAAAACCCTTCATCCTGCCGTCGAACACGGCATGATCCTGTTCGGCACGCCGCTCAAGTCGCCATGGGGCAGGCTGCGCCAGATCACGGCCGCAGGAACCAGCCGCGACATCTTCCACCTGACGAGGAGCGACCTCATCATCGGGCGCGAGCAGGGCGACATCGTGTTTTCGGACGACGAATTCATGTCCCGTCGGCATGCCCTGCTGCAGTTCCGCGGCAGCCGCGCCATGATTTCAGATCAAGGAAGCTCGAACGGTACCTACGTCCGCCTGACGGGACAACACGTGATCGACCCAGGCCAAATGATCCGCCTCGGCGATGAGCTCTTGCGCTTCGAGCCAGGTTAGAGCGAAGTTGGTGTTACTATAGCGCTGCGACGCTGCACCAGGCTGAATGACGGCTAGCGGGATGGAAAGTTCCTCCGAAATCAAGATCACCGCTTTCGGTAAGACCGATGTGGGGCTCATCCGCGAACACAACGAGGACAACTTTCTTCTGGCCAACGTCGAGACGGGGCTGCGGACTTCTACCCCCGACGAGATTCTCCAATTCACGCTCGGCCCCAAGGGAGCGATCTTCCTGGTTTGCGACGGAATGGGCGGTGCGGCCGCTGGCGAAGTGGCTTCCACCATGGCCGTCGACTCCATCACGAGTGACATGGAGAATCGCGCCGCAACCACGCGCGAGCGCTATGCCCGCAGCTTGCGCCGGGCCATCGAGAACGCGAACGAGAAGATCCACATCCAGTCGCGCATCAATCAAAACGAGCGCGGCATGGGCACCACCTGCACCGCCGCGGGTCTGGTGGATCGAACCCTGCTCATCGGTCAGATCGGCGACTCGCGCTGCTATGTCTTGCGCGCGGGAAAGCTGGTCCAGGTCACCAAGGACCAATCCCTGGCCTGGCAGCTGATCGAGGCTGGCGCGATGACCGTCGAGGAAGCCAAGAGCTTCGAGCACGCAAACATCATCCTGCAGGCCCTTGGCGTGCAGGAGAAGGTCGATGTGGTCTTGTCCTACGTCCTGCTTTGTCGCGGCGACGTGGTTCTGCTCTCGTCGGACGGGCTGCACGGTCCAGTCGCCGACGAAGAGATGCGAGACATCCTCCTCGGCGAGCCCGATCCCAAGAAGGCCTGTGAGGTCCTCATCGGCAAGGCCCTGGAACGCGAAGGGCCCGACAACATCAGCGTGGTCATCGCCCGCGTTGACGGCGATGCGTTGCCCGAACCGGACGCGAACGCCGATCTCGGGTTCGCCATTTTCGATCCGGGCGAGGACCCGGACAATCCCGAGCCTCCCAGGCGTGTTCTGCACCCCCCGATGGAAAAAATCACCGAGGAGGTCCCGGTCCACCTCGACGCCATCGAAGCCACCAGCCCGGGCGCCTTGCCGACAACCCTTGTCAGCCCCACCGCATCGACCCCCTCGACCAACACCGAGGTCCGGCCCGAGGTCCGGCCTGCCGAGGAATCCACCTCGCGACCGTTTCTCACCTTCGTGCTGGTGACCCTTCTCGCCGCCCTCGGCGGTGCCATCTTTCTGGCCTTCCAACAAACCAGCCCGCCCGACCTACCCTCCGTCCCAACCCACACGACGGTGCCGGCGAATCCTGTACCCGCACCAAAAACTCCGAATTCAGACTCGTCCCCCAATCCGCGCTAACCCATGGCAGCCCCCCTCACCTGTCCGAGATGCAAGTCCACCGCGGATGCGGACGCCCACTTCTGTGGTGTGTGCGGAACGGCGCTGCCCGCAGCAGCGCCACCACCGGGAAGGCCGCGCCATCTCGACGAGCTCTTGGACCGCGTTTCCGGAATGCCCAAAGCCGTGCCGCACGCAAGTCCGGCGCTGGGGGTGCCCATTCCCGTGGCTGCGGCCCGCTCGGGATCCGTCAGTGGGCCCACGCCGTCCCCGCTTTCGCGCGAGCCCGTCGCGGTTTCCCTCGACAGCCTGGTGGGACGCACGCTGAACAATCGCTACTTCGTCAAGCGCAAGATCGGTGAAGGCGGTTTCGGCGCCGTGTTCGAAGGCATGCAAGTCGCCACCGAGCGGCCGGTCGCGCTGAAGATTCTCCATCCGCAAAGCGTATCCGATCCGACGGTGGTGGCCCGCTTCCGCCGCGAGGCCGAGGCCTGTTCCAAACTGCGTAATCCACACACGGTCATCATCTACGACTTCGATCAGACCGAGGATGGCGTGCTTTACCTGGCCATGGAACTGGTGCGAGGCCAAAGCTTGCAGGACATCCAACGCGCGTCGGGCATCATCCCCGTGGACCGCTGCTTGAGAATTCTCGACCAGGTCGCCGAAGCTCTGGGCGAAGCCCACGCCAAGGGCATCGTCCACCGCGACATGAAGCCCGAGAACGTCATGGTCGAAATTCGCGAGGGCGAGGACTTCGTCAAAGTGCTCGACTTCGGCATCGCCAAGATCAAGTCCGGCGATGGCGCCAAGGACGCCCCCGCGCTGACCGCCATCGGCCAGACCGTGGGAACGCTCGAGTTCATGTCGCCCGAGCAACTGCGCGGCAAGCCGCTCGACGGCCGCTCGGACATCTATGCCCTGGGGATGGTCGCTTACGAAATGCTGACCGGCGAGCTGCCCTTCAAGAAGTCGAAGAGTACGACCGAAATCATTCAGTATCACTTGCAAACGCCGCCGCCGGCTCCTTCGTCACTCAAGCCGGAGGCGGAAATTCCGCCGGTCGTCGACGCGCTGGTGCAGAAGATGTGCGCCAAGTCGCGCGACGATCGCCACGCCGGCACCGACGAGCTTCGTCAGCACATCGACGAGAGCTTCGGCTCGTTGGACACGGGCGCCACCCGCAACGAATTCAAGCGGGTGGCCATCGTCATCGGCGCCATCATCATGGTCGTGGGCGTCGTGATTTATCTGCTCAGCCGCTGAAACGCGCAGCCAAGGAAGCGGCGGTGGCCAGCAGCAGCACGCCCACCACGATGGCCAGAGAAAGCAAGACCGGGATGGTCACGAAGGGCTGGAGAATGATCTTCGCGCCGATGAAGGCCAGCACGGCGGCGATGCCATAGTTCAGGTAGGCGAGCTTCTGGGCCAGGCCCGAGACCAGGAAAAAGAGCGAGCGCAAGCCGAGGATGGCGAACACGTTCGAGGTCAGCACGATGAACACGTCGGAGGTCACCCCGAAAATGGCCGGGATGGAGTCCACGGCAAAGGTGACATCCACCGCCTCGACGACAATCAGCACCGCCAGCAAGCGCGTGGCCAGGAGCCTTCCCTGCCGGCGCACGGTAAAGCGTGGACCGTTTTCATCGTCGGCCACGGGAACGAGGCGCCGGAACACTCGCAACACCGGGTTGCGCGATGGATCGATCTCGGGTTCTTTCTGAAAGACGATCTTGAACGCCGCATACATGAGGAAGGCACCGAGGAGGTACAGGATCCAGCGAAAGCGCTGGATGGCGGCGGCGCCCACAAAGATGAACGTGCCCCGGGTCAGTACAGCGCCCAAGATGCCCCAGAAAAGAATCCTGTGCTGGTAGGCGCGAGGTACTCGAAAGTAGGAGAAGATCAGAATGAAGACGAAAAGGTTGTCGGTCGACAGGGCCAGCTCCAGCAGATAGCCCTGGATGAATTCAAGCCCTTTCGCCGTTCCGAACCGCAGGAAAACCACGGCACCGAAGACAGCCGCCAGCAGGCCCCAAAGCCCGACCCAAACGCAGGCCTCGCGCATCCCAAGCTCACGAGCCTGGCGGTGGAACAGCCCCAGGTCCGCAGCCAGCGCGAGCGCGACGACCAGCGCAAAAACTCCCCAAACCAGGGGCGTTCCGACCGAGCTCATCAGCGCGGATCTCTTGCTGGCTCGGCCGGCAAGACCACACGCGCCCTCATCGGCGCCGAGGCCCTGGTTGGCCTCGCCGGCGGAGGAAGGTTGAATGCAGTCGCCATGCAGCTCGCGATCGATCCGGTTCGCTGGCGCAAGTAGATGATGCCGGCCAACGCCGCAAGCAGCAGGAGGACGCGAGAGAAGGTGCGTTTGGGAATGGTGGAAAGAATCCCACGACGAGGGATTTCGTCCTCGTCCTTCCGCTTCGCGCCATCGTCGTCATCGGGAACCACGCTCAAGACACGCTCCTCATCAAGTGCCGCAGGCGCAATCGAATCTTGCGCTGGCCGCGAAACTCGTCAAGTTCCGCCGTTCCGATGACGTCCAGCCGGGCGCCCTGCCCCGGATCTTGGTCGGCCATGCCGAAGGCGATGGCTTCGCTGACCGAGGCACCATGGGTCAAGGTGAGCTGGAGGTGCGACGTTCCGACCACTCGCGTGCTTCGGGCGACGACCCCTGGCACCACGATGAGCGGCTCGCCGTTCGCGTTTCCGAAAGGTGCGAGCCGACCCAACTCCTCGATTTGAATCGTGTCCAACTCGGACAAGGTGGCGATGGCATCGACCTCCACGGTATCTTCCGTAGGTGTCGACGCGAAATGCGCGCTCGCGGCGGTCACGAATGCGGCACGGAAATCGGGCAGCTTCTCCCATGGCAGACCAAGACCAGCGGCCATGGAATGACCGCCAAAAACCGAAAGATGCTCCCGACACTGGCGCAGCGCCTGATACAGGTCGAAGCCGCCCAGGGTGCGCGCGGATCCCCTGCCTTGCCCCTTGTCGAATCCGACGATCACGACGGGCCTGCGATATTTCTCGACCAGCTTCGCCGCCACCACGCCCACCACGCCCTGGTGCCATCCTTCCGCCCCCAGGACCAGCGCTGCGTCGTCGCCGCGCTGCTCGGCCTGCGCAACCGCTTCCCCCCAGATTCGTTCCTGGATGCGCTGACGCTCGCGGTTCAGGTCGTCGAGGCTGGTTGCCAACCGGGTTGCCTCGGCCTTATCGCCGGCCAAGAGCAGGTCGAGGGCAAGCTGCGAATCGCCGAGACGGCCGGCGGCGTTGAGTCGCGGAGCCAAGCGGAAACTGATATCGGCGGTGCCGAGCTCGGAGGACGAAATGCCCGCGATGCCGGCAAGCGCGGCCATGCCCGGCCGTCGCAGCGCAGAAAGCTCGCGCAAGCCGGCCGCCACCAGAATACGATTCTCGTCCACGAGCGGAACCAAATCGGCAATGGTACCCAGCGCGACCAAGTCCAGCCAAGCGCGCGGGTCGAGGTTGTCGCCCCGACTATCCCCCTCGGCGCGCAGGCGCGAGCGCACCGCCGCCGCCAGGTAGAATGCCACGCCGCAAGAGGCTAGACCCTTGAATGCGAAGGTGTCGTCCTGCCGATGGGAATTGAGCAACGCGTAGGCCGCGCTCTCGCCGGTCGGCACGTGGTGGTGGTCGATGACGATGACATCGACGCCGCGGCTGCGACAGAAGGCCAGTGAATCGTGGTCGCTGGTGCCGCAATCACCGGTCAGGACCAGGGTGCAGCCTCGCTCGACGAAAGCCGTGGCATCGCCTAGGGAGAAACCGTAACCCGAGGCTCGCTTGGCCATGCGGGTCGCCACCTGCAGGCCCAAGGAGCGCAGCAACTGGTTGAGAATAGCCGCGCTGGTAATGCCATCCACGTCGTAGTCGCCGAACACGGCAACCCTTTCGCTGCCACGAACGGCCCGGGCGATACGATCCAGGGCGCGATTCAGATCCGCCATGCCAAGGGGCGGGCGCAGCTCCGCAAGCCGCGGCGATAGAAAACGCGAAGCGCGTTCGCTGGTCGAAAATCCGCGCGCGGCGAGAATGCGAGCGGTCAGCCCGCGCATCCCAAGACCGACCGCGAGTCCCCTCGCGCTGTCCTCGTCGGCGGGTCTGAGACGCCAAGCAACGGCCATGGCCGGCCTGGGCTAGGTTTCGGCGGTTTCTTCTTCGTCGCGCCGGGCTGGCTTGCGTACGCTGCGCTCGGGACGCGCGGCCTGCCGCTTCTGCATGGCGACGTACTTCTCGTTGAGCCAGATGAGGATCGGGCTGGCGATGAAGATCGACGAGTACGTACCCACAATTACGCCAACGTTCATCGCGAAGGCGAAGTCGCGGATGACGCCGGTGCCGAAGATGTTCATGGCCAGAGTCACGAAAAAGACCGTGGCACTGGTCAGGATGGTACGCGACAGGGTCTCATTGATGGCGTGGTTCACCACCTTGTCGAACTTGCGATCGCGGTACTTGGCCGCGTTCTCGCGAATACGGTCGAAAACGACGATGGTGTCGTTCATCGAGAAGCCGATGATGGTCAGAATCGCGGCCAGGGTGGTAAGCGAGAATTCCTTGTAGGTGATGGCAAAGGCGCCCACGGTGATGACCGCGTCGTGCAGCAAGGCCACGATGGTGCCGGGACCGTAGCGGAAGTCGAAACGAAAGGCCACGTAGATAACGATGAGTAGGATGGCGCCGAGGAGCGCGCGCACGCCGTCGATCTGAAGCTGCTTACCGGCCTTGGCACCCACCGACGAAACCGAGGGGATGGCCTTCACCGTGCCCGCGCCAAGCTTGGCGTCGAGGGCCTTGCGTACGACACTGTCCATGCCGATGAGGGTGACCTCATAGGTGTGGTCCTCGGGTGGGCCGAAAGCCTGAATCTGGGTCGACTCGGTCCCGGAGGCGCTGAGCGCCGCGGTGATGGCGGCGGGCTCGACGTTCTTATCGAAGCGCAGGTAGATCTTGTCTCCGCCCTCCGATGATTCGAGCTTGTGCAGGTTTGCGTCGCCCACGCGCGCGATGGCGGTCTCGACCTTCTTGGCCTGCTCGGGCGACATGATCGACACGGCGCCGAGGCGAATCATGAAGGCAGTCGCTCCGCTGCTGCCATACTTCACCACGTCGGGGTTGTGCAGCCCCGCCGCGCTCATGGCGTCACGCACCTGCGACGCGTCCACGGCCTTGTTGAACTCGACCACCAGCTCTGTCCCGCCCTTGAAATCCACGCCCCAGTTCAGCATGTGGCCGCGGTCCTTGAGGACGTAGGCATTGATCGGCAACATGACGAAGGTCAGGAGGACGAGACAGATCGACGTCCCAATCCAGTATTTCTGCGTGCCGATGAAGTCGATGTCGGTGCCCGACTTGATGACTTCAAAGAATTTCTGTTGCTCCGCCATCGGTGTTTCTCCTGCCTGCTAGATTGAAAGCGTGGCCTTGACCGTCCCGCGACGGTTCACCAGAAGCTGGAACATCCAGTGCGAGATCCACACCGAGGTGAGCAGGTTGGTGACGATGCCGACGAGCAAGGTCACGGCGAACCCGCGGATGGGCCCGGAACCATACGAGTAAAGCACGATGCCGGCCACGAAGTTGGTGACGTGGGCGTCGAACACGGTCCAGAAGGCGCGCTGGAAGCCGGCGTCCACCGCCGTGCGCGGCGACTTGCCCAGACGCAGTTCCTCTCGTATGCGTTCGTAGATGATGATGTTGGAATCCACCGCCATACCAATCGTGAGCACCAAGCCCGCGATACCAGGCAGGGTCAACGAAGCCTCGAAGGCGGCCAAGATCGCCATCATGAAGAGCATGTTGAGGGTCATGGCGATATTGGCGATGAAGCCGGCGACCCGGTAGTAGATGAGCATGAAGAGGACGACGGCCAGGGCGCCGATGCCCATGGAAAACTCGGCCTTGTCGATGGCGTCCTGACCCATGGTCGCGCCGACCTGGGTTTCAAAGGATTTCTTGAGAGGCGCCGGCAACGCTCCCGAACGCAGCACGCCGACCAGATCCTTGACGTCTTGCTGAACCTTGAACGGATCGCCGTAGCCGCCCATGGTAATGCGGCCTCGCTCGCCGATCTTGGATTCGATGACCGGGGCGCTGGTGATCTTGTCGTCGAGAACCACCGCCATCTTGCGGCCTACGTTTTCGCCGGTCAGCTTCTCCATCATGTTGGCGCCCTGGCGGTTCATGGTGAACGACACCTCGGGGCGCCCCATCTCGTCCCAGCTTTCGTCGGCGTTGGACAGGTACTCGCCCGTGACGCCGGCGCGCTTCTTGAGCAAGTAGGTGCGGTAAAACCTGTCAGGCGTGCCTTCGCTAGCTTCACGCGGGCTCATCAGCTCGAGCGCGATTTCGCGATCATTCGGGACCGCCAGATCGCCAGTGAGACCGGCGATGAACTTCGTGAGCTCGTCCTTGTCCTTTTCCTTCACCCGCAGGTAGATGTCCTCGTGCTGCGCCCCACTGTGCTTCTCGGTCCAGGACTCGGGGACCACGCTGATCGGGCCACCCTTGGGCACCGACGCGGCGACCTTCTTCATGTACTCCGAACCATCGTCCACGATCTTGAACTCGAGCTGGGCGGTGCGGCCGATAATGCCCTTGATGCGCTCGAAGTCCTTGGCCTTGGCACCCGGCAACTCGACCACGATGTCCGTGCCCTTCTTGATGATGGTGGGCTCGGCCACACCGAAGGCATCCACACGACCCCGGATGGTCTCGATGGCTTGGCGCAACGCCAGCTCTTCGACCTCGGCCACGCGGTCCGAATCATACTTCAGCTTCACCGTGCCCGTGGCCGGGTCGCGGCTCACGACGTCCAGGTCGCGTCGGTAAGGCTTGAGCAGATCGTCGTCGAGCTTGGCCATTTCGCCAGGCACCTTGAAGGTGATGGCGATGTCGTCGCGCCCATTGCGCACGACCGTGAAATCGGCGCCCTTCTTCTTGAGCGCGTCGTCCACCTCGTTGGCCAAGCGGTCGACCTTGCTCGCGACCGCCTTCTCGATGTTCACCTCGTAGACGAGATGCAAGCCACCCTTGAGGTCCAAGCCCAGCTGGATCTTCTTCTTGAAGTACTTCTGGAAAAAGGCGGGCCGCTTGTCTTCGGGCACCACGGTGGGCACGAGATAAAGCACTGCCAGCACGATTGCCGCGCCATAGAGCGCAGCCTTCCACCACCACAATCGTTCCATCGAGTGTTCCTTGTAGAGCTACGAGGCCTTGGCCTCAGTCTTGGGTGGCTCCGACGAAGTCTTGAGCCGTCCGGTCACAGCACTGCGCTGAATCCTGATGCGCACACCCTCCTGCACCTGGAGCGTGATCTCGGTATCCTTGATTCCGGAGATACGGCCAATCATGCCGCCGGTAGTGACCACCTCGTCCCCTTTTTTGAGCTCGGAGAGCATCTTCTGCGTCTCTTTGGCCCGCTTGGACTGGGGCCGGATGACCAGCAAGTACATGACGCCGAAGATGAGCAGCATGGGAACGAGCATTTGTGAGAGCCCGCCCGTCCCGGACGGCTGTCCCTGGGACGTAGATGCTGCTTGAGCCAATGAACATAGAAATTGAGTCACGAGGGCAAACGCTTACCAGAGGGGGGATCTCGGGTCAAGCAAGGATGCTGCTACGCCTCGTCATCGGCGAAGGCCAGGACGTCGCGAATGCTTGACGCGCCAAGTATCAACATGACCAAGCGGTCGAAGCCAAGGGCGATTCCGCAGGTGGACGGCATGTGGCCAAGCGCCGTCAGCAGTTTCTCGTCGATGGGGTAGACACCCCTGCCCCGCCGGCGTCGGAGATGGGCTTCCTCGACGAACCGGGCGCGCTGCTCGACAGGATCCGTCAATTCGCCGAACGCGTTGGCCAACTCCACCCCCCCGGCATAAAGCTCGAAACGTTCCACCGTGAGCGGATCGTCGGACTTTCGCCGCGCCAGCGCGCCAAGCGGCACGGGCCAGTCGAGCACGAAGGTCGGCCGCTGGCATCCCAGGCGCGCTTCGATTCGGTCGAGGAATAGTTGGTAGAAGACATCGTCCCACGCAGCGGCTGGCCCGACCTTGCAGCCTGCGTGCACGGCGAGAGCACGCATGTCGGCCTCGCTTTCGTCGCCACGAAGCTCGACGCCAGCATGGCGCAGGAAGAGCTCGCGAACCGTAATGCGCTCGAACATTCCATCCAGCGCCAGGACCTTGGCGCCGTACGCGCTTCGACGGTTGTCCGGCACGGAGGCTTTCGGCCACGTACCCAGCGCGCGAGCGGCGACTTCGATGATGGCTTCGCAGTCGCGCATCAGCTCGGCCATGGTGCCGCCAGCGCGGTACCACTCGATCATGGTGAATTCCGGCTGGTGAAAAGGCCCGATTTCATCGGCCCGAAAGCAACGGCAGAACTGTACGATGCGCCCAAGCCCGCCCGCCACCAACCGTTTCATGTGGTATTCGGGCGACGTGATGAGATGCCGTCCGCCGCCTGCCGGAATCGCCTCCAGGTGTAGCTCCTGCCCCGGCGACATCACGCGCGCCGGGGTTTCCACCTCCAGGAACCCCTGCGCTTCGAAGTAGCCCCGCACCGCCCGCATGATCGCGGCCCGCGCGACAAGGGCAGGCGCCCGCGCTGCGAGTCGCGACCTCTCGTCCACGCGCGCCTACCCTACTCCTGCGACAGTTGCCGAAGGTCGTGGACGTAGCCGTGGCCGTGGCCGTGGCCGGAGTATTCTTCGTCGGCCACGTCCACGGCCACGACAACGACCACGTCCACGGTTACGCCCACCGCAACTCGCCTGCGCGCGCCTACGCACGTCCGACGCGCTCGAGGTACTCCCCGTTGCGCGTGTCAATCTTGATGGTGTCGCCTTCGTTGATGAACAGCGGCACGTTGATGGTCGCGCCCGTGCTGATCTTCGCGGGCTTGGTGACCCCCGTGGCCGTGTCACCGCGGAACCCGGGCTCGGTCGCCAGCACTTTCTGCTCGATGAAGTTGGGCAACGTGACGCCGACGGCCCGCTCGTTGAAGAACAACACCTCGACGACAATCTGTTCGGGCATGAAGCGCGCGTCGTCGCCAACGGTCTCGTCGGGGATGTGAACCTGGTCGTAGGTGCTCGTGTCCATGAACACGAACGAGTCGCCTTCCTTGTACAGGTACTGCATCGACTTGGTCTCGACGTTGGCCGGCTCGAGCTTCTCACCCGAGCGCAGGTTGCGTTCAATCACGCCGCCCGTGAGCAGGTTCTTGAGCTTGGTGCGCGTGAAGGCCGCGCCCTTGCCGGGCTTGATGAATTGGAACTCGACCACCGTGAACGGATTCCCGTCCAGCATGACCTTGAGCCCCTTGCGGATGTCGGATGTGTCATACGAAGCCATTGGATGGGCGGATTTAGCCTGCCCAGCCTCTCAGGTCAACCCTATTGCAATGGGAACCCTCAAAGGGTTCCCATACCCTTCTATCTTACGGGGGCTTGGTTCGCTCTCGCTCACACCGGCAGGCTTCGCACGCGTTTGCTATGGGATCCCTCAAAGGGTTCCCATAGCCTTGCGCGCTCGGGCGGAGGCGCGAGGGGCGCGTCCGAAGGACGCGAGGGAGCGGGGAGATCTAGCGGCAGTAACCGTAGTTCTGGGATCCGTAGACGGCGCTGCAGCCGCCCCCGTTCGGGCACGCCGAGCTCGCGGCTTTCAAGCTGCACACCGTGTGACAGGCGCCGTTTACGCACACGGAGCCTGGTGCGCAATCGTCGGGACTGGTGGTGCACGACTGGCCTACCGCCACATAGTGCAACGAAGAGCAGTCGCACACCGTGCTGTCGGTATTGCCAACCCCGGTGAGCCCGGCGAGGAATACGCAGTTGAAGTTGCTTTGCGCCTTCGCGCATAGCGCGCTTCCCGTGGGATTGCACGATTCGATGGGAGGCGAGCAGAAAAAGAGGTTCTTCACCGCCTGGTTCGCGGCATCCACGATGGTGCTTGCCGTGCAGCGGCTGTTGCTATCGCAATCCAGGTCGTTGCGGCAGGTCTTGTAGCAGATGTTCTGGCAGAGGTCGTCGTAGATGCACACCGATCCTGGCGCGCACAGCGATGTCGCGGGACTGTTGCACGCGCCAACCGGCTGGACGAAGGTCGTGTTCGCCGGCACTTCGGTGGCCTCGCAGATGAATGAGGTGTTGGTCTGGTCGTCGAGAACGCAGCGGTGGTTGCACGGACAACCGGCCTGACAAATTGGATCGCACGTGCTGTTCGGGATCGGTTGGCTCGCGCTGCAGTTGGTGAAGGGACCAAGCCCCGAAGCGGGGGCGACCGCGCAGATGGAGCCAGGTTCCGCATCGTTGGTTCCGGCGTCCGCCGGGGTTCCGTTCCTCCAGCAGTGCCCGGCCGCCCCTACCTGGCCGTCGTTGCGGCACGTGAAACCGGATGGACAAGTGCCTCCAGTGCCACAGACCAGACCGCCGTTCTTGACGTCGTCGGTCTTGTAGCAGCCGGCCATTGCAAGCAAGGCAGAGAGCCCGAGCACGCGTACGATCATCTTGGTCATGGGCTGCTCCATCCTAGAAGGTTAGCAAAGCCGAGCCACCGGCGAAGGTCGACGCGGCGACTGGCACGACCGAGACGGAGGGCGCAATCGTACCTCGCCATCTCCACAGCAGGTATCCGCCGGTGCCCACGCTGACGATTCCAAGAACGGCCGTGACGCCGGCGACGACATTGGCTTTCTTGCCGCTCGATTCCACAGAGGGATCGAACGGTTGCCGATTCAGTGAGGCATCCTTCAGCGTATTCGCCTTGCTCGCCCCCACGGCTGCAGCGATGACCGCGGTCAAAAGGCACGCGCCGCCCACGCCCAGGAGCGAGTAGGCGATCCATTTCGGCTTCGGCGCAGCGGGTTCAGACGGGGGTGGCTGCTGGAACGCCACACCGCTCGACGGTTGTTCAGGCATGGGAGCAGCGGCCGGTGGCAAGGGCGCAGGCGCCATCGGCGCGGGTGCCATCGGCGCGGGTGCCGGCCACTCGGCCCCGGGGGGCGCACCGAGGACCGGCGGAGAAATCGGCGGGGACGGTTGTCCGGCCGCCAGCGGCGGCTGCTCCGGCTGGCCACGCCGACGGTCCTCGACGGTCTTCTCCAAATCGGCGATCTTCTTCTCGACATCGGCGCGATTGCTCGCGTCGGGACGACGGCGCAGAAAGTTCTTGTAGGCGCGAATGGCATCTTCGGGCCGATCCCACAGCCGATAGGCTTGCCCGATGTTGAATAGCAGGGCGGCGTCTTCGACGAGAAGATAGGCCTGCTCGTACTCGGCGATGGCCTCGCCATACTTGCCCACGTCGTAGAGGCGGGTCGCCCGCTCGTAGTGATCCTTGGCCTGCTGCTTCTTCACGGCCTCGCTCTCGGCGCGCGCGGCAATCGGAAGGGCAAAGCACAGGACCAAGGTTGCGAGCGCGAGAGCTATCTTGCCTGGATTCATCGGCATTCCATTCTTGATGGGGGGAACCCGCCAACCTGGCGGGCAAAGGGCAGACTACAGCACGGTTTCCGCCGCAATCAAAGCCCACCGCGACCTAGCCCCGGACGCAATTGCGGCCGGCGGACTTCGCTTCATACAGCCGTTCGTCGGCGCGCCTGATGAGGGCCGCCGAGGTCGGCTCTTCCAAATCGAGGGTCGCCACGCCCATCGAAATAGTCACCGGAATCTTGGTGGCCTCGAAGCGGAACTCGGTGGTCTCGACGATGCGGCGAACCTTTTCCGCGAACTGGTGCGCGTTGTGGCCGTCGATTTCGGGCAGAATGATAGCGAACTCCTCGCCGCCGTAGCGCGCGAAGATATCCTCGGTTCGAATCTTGGCCTTGACCGTGAGCGCGAGGGTCTTGAGCACTGCGTCGCCGGCGAGATGGCCGTGGGTGTCGTTGACATCCTTGAAGTGATCGAGATCGAACATCACCAGGGACAGCTCACGCCGGTACCGGCTGGCGCGCGCGATCTCTCGTGCGAGCGCCTCGGAGAAATGGCGTTTGTTGAAGATCTGCGTGAGGCCGTCGACGGTGGTCAGGCGGTAGATCTCCTCGTGGTAGGCGCGTTCGATGTTCCCACCCGACAAGAACTTGAAGATGGTACGGCCGATCTTGATGAAATCACCGTCGACCAGGGTGCGTTCCTCGACCAGCTCGTCATTGACGTAGGTTCCATTGGTCGACCCCAGATCGCGAATGCGCACCGAGCGGCCGGCGTTGACGATTTTGGAATGGGCGCGCGAGACCGACTCTTGATCGATCTGGATGTCGCACTTGTTCGAACGCCCGAGAGTCATGGATGGACTCTCGAGGCCGTACTTGCGCCCCAGCTCTGGACCGTAGATGACGACCAAGCACGCCTCTTTGGCGGGCGGATGCTCGGTGATGCGGTTGATGCTGGTGACCACCGTCTTGGACCGAATGCGATCCAGATCAGGCGTGGTGTCATCGCGTTTGGAAGGGGGACGGGCCAAGGCTGCCAGTCCAGGGTAGGTCAGGACTGCTGCGCGGTAAAGAAGAAGGGTTATTTGACACCTTTGCCTACATGTATGACCTTGTAACCATGGCGCCCATTCGCAGCACTTCTGGGACCTCCTTCAAAGCCCTTGCAACGCTGCTGACCCTTGCGATTGGGGGAATTGGGGCGAGTCAAGCGACGGCCCAGGAGGAGGATGTTCCGGAAGAATACGCCAATCCCTTACGCCCCATGGTGGTGCTGGATACCGCGGCCTTGCGCGGCTCGCATTTTGTCGCCGATCTGGAAGGCGGCGGACTGGCTCAGCTGACACTGCATCCGGCGTTGCAGAAGTCCGTCGAAGAAGCACTGGCCTCGCACCACCTTCCCTTTGCCGCGATCGCCGTGATTTCGATTCCGGACGGCAGGGTGCTGGCACTCGCCGGGACCTCCAAGGCCGATCCGACCCTCGATGCCACCACCCTGGCCTTGCGCCCGTGGGCGCCGGCCGCGTCGGTATTCAAGATCGTGTCCGCCTCGGCGCTGCTACAGGAGGGACACGTCGATCCCGAGACGCGCGTGTGCTACCACGCCGGGGTCTCCTCCGTGCTGCGCGACAACCTCGTCGACATGCCCGCCATCGACCGCAGCTGCGCCAGCCTGGGCTACGGCATCGGCAAGTCCCAGAACGCCATCATCGCCAAGCTGGCCACGCGCAATCTGCGCCCGGAACAATTGGAGCGCACGGCGGCCGCGTTCGGGTTTGGCCAAGACCTCAGTTTTGACGCCCCCATGGAGCCGTCCGAGGTCGAGATCCCGCGCGAGCCACTCGAATTCGCGCGCGCCGCTGCCGGCTTTTGGCACAGCTCGCTTTCGCCGCTGCACGGAGCCCTGCTCGCCGCCACCATCGCCAACCATGGCGAGATGCCGGCGCCCCGCCTCATCGAGAAGGCCGTCAACGCACAGGGCGTCCCGGTGGCGTTGACCAAGGCAGCCTCCCACCGCGTGCTCGACCGAGCGGTTGCCGAGCAGGTTGGCCGGATGATGCGGCTGACGACGAGCATGGGCACCGCGCGACACAGTTTCCGCGACCGCAAAGGCCGCCCCACGCTGCCCATCGAGGTGGCGGGCAAGACCGGCACGCTGTTCTACCGTGGGCGCGCCCACGATCCAATCCTGCCCGGCTCCACCGCCACTCTCGAGGCCGGCGGGCTCGGCTACAGCTGGTTCATCGGCTTCGCGCCGGTCGACCATCCCAAGATCGCCTTTGCTGTGCTGCTAGGCAATCCAGTTGCTTCCCAGCTCAGGGCCCATTCCGTGGCTCGCAGTCTGGTCGCCGACTACCTGGCCACGGAAGGTGTGAGCCCAAGTCCGGGGAGCGCGGGCAAGCACGGTCGCCTTCTTGCCCACCGCTAGTTGTGTCACTTTCGCAGTGAGACTGATACAATGCTTCACCCGAGTCGTGGGTGAAGGATCCCATGTCGCTGCTGTTCGAGTGGCTGGAACATACCGTGCAAAGTCGAACCGCCGCCAGCGGCTCGGGGCACGCGATCATCTACCATGACACCTATCTCTCCTGGCGCGGACTTCTCCATCGCGTCGAGCGACGGGCGCGCGAAATCTCAGCCATGGGCATCCAAGCGCAGGACTGGGTGGGACTCATGCTCGGCAACGATCCCGAATTCGTCGTGCTGGCGCTGGCCCTATCCAAGCTCGACGCCGTGGTCGTGCCCATCGACCCGACGACGGGCGGGCGCGATCTGGACATGATCCTCGATGCGTCCCCGCTGCGTGCCATCGTCACCCGACCGAACGCCATCGATCCCTTGGCCGCCCCGTCGGGAACCCTGCGCCTGGGCAGCGTGCCGCACGCGCCTCGGATGGCCGCTGAAAGCCGCCATCGCATTTCAGGCACCTTGCTGACCTGCGCGATCTACCCCTGGACCCGGCCCCAGATCGACGCCGCCGAAGCTCCCGAGGTGGTGCTCTTCACCCTCGACGCAGGCGGGGATCCGAAGGCCGTCGTACGCGGCAAGACCCAGCTTCGCGGCATCGCCAGCACCCTCGGCACCGCATTCTCGCTGGCGTCCGAGACCAAAGTCCTCGGGACGGCGCCGCTCTTCGACTACCAGGGGTTCGACTTCGGTCTGCTGGCCGCGCTTCCTCACGGCGCAACCCTGTACCTCGACGATGGAACCGCCGGACCGCGCTTGGCCAAGACCCTCAGCGACCAGGCCATCGATCTGTACGCGGCCACGCCGCGCGACTTCGCCCAGCTCGCCCGGGTCGTCAATGCCAAGTCCCTGCGCGAACGCGCCACCCGTTTGGTCTGTTCCGGCGTTCCCCTGCCCCCGTCCGTGGCACGCGCCTGCCACGATCGCTATGGCGTGCGAGTTCTTTCCTGTTACCACGGCTGCGAAACCGGTCCCGCGGCCGTCGATCTCGACGGAACCGCACCCGAGAGCGTGGGAACGCCCCTACCCGGCGTCGAGATCCGCATCGCGAGCAGCGATGGTTCGGGGCTGGCAGCCGGCACGATTGGACCCATCTGGGTGCGTGGCGCGGGCGTGGCCACGACCTTCCTGCCGACCCTGCCGGTGCGCGGCGACAAGATCGCGGTCGGACGCGGCCTGCTGGAGGGCTGGTTGCGCACCGGCGACGTGGGCCACTTCGACCGAGCGAATCGCCTGCGCCTCAGCCACCGCGAGGACGATATCGTCAAGGTCGACCGCAAGTCGGTGGCGCTGGGTGAAATCGAAAGCTGCCTGGAAGGCCTGGCGCATGTGAAAGCCGCCCAGGCCCACGTCGAATACGACGACGCCGGGTCTACGCATATCGTGGTTCGCATCACGCCGGGGGGTCGCTGCAAGGCCGATGCGATGCTTGACCATTGCGCCAAGCGGCTGGCCCCGCACAAGGTTCCGCGGCGAATCGAGATCGTCGACTAGTGCCTAGCGCCAACGCCAATTCGAGCTAACGTGCAAGGCGATCATGACGCCCATCGTGGATTCGCACTGCCACCTCGATTTCGAGGATTTTCGCGAGGATCTCCCTGCCGTGATCGAACGCGCCCGAGGCGCCGGCATCGTGGCCATGGTGTGCGTGGGCTCGGGCGGGGACCTGGCCACCGCCGAACGCGCCGCTGACCTTGCTACCAAGGAGCGCGATGTCTTCGCCGCCGTCGGCATTCACCCCCACGACGCGGGCAAGATTCTGCCCGGGTTCTGGCCGGTCTTGGAAAAACTGGCGAAGGCGCCACGCGTGGTAGGGATTGGCGAAACCGGCCTCGACTATTTCTATGACCACTCGCCCAGGCAGGTACAACGCGAGGTGTTCACGCGCTTTCTCGTCCTGGCGGCGTCGGTCGACAAACCGGTCATCTGTCACGTGCGCGACGCCCACGAGGATGCCGTCGAGATTCTGCGCGCGGGCCCCATCCCCGCCGCGGGTGGCGTCCTGCACTGTTTCTCCGGCAACGTCGAGCGGGCGCGCCACTACCTCGACATGGGGCTCTACCTTTCATTCTCGGGCGTAATTACCTTCAGGAAGGCCGAGGATGTGCGCGCCGCCGCGGCTTTTACCCCAGCCGACCGCATTCTGGTCGAAACCGACGCCCCCTATCTGGCGCCCGTTCCCCATCGCGGGCGCCGCAATGAACCGGCCTTCGTGGCGCAGACCCTCGAGGCGCTGGCCGGCATCCGCGGCGTCGCGCCATCCCAGGTCGCCGAAACGACCACCGCCAACGCGTTTCGGCTGTTCAATCTGAATCTCGACCCGCCTGTGGGTTGACCCTCGCCCCCAGGCATTCGATACTGGCGTTCGTGTCGACCCAAGAGATTCCCATCGTTCGCATCCAACTTCGCTATCCCGACGAGGGAGTTTTCATTCAGAGGTTCGCGCCCAACGTGACCCGAGGAGGAATCTTTCTCGCCAGTCGCGCGCCCCATCCGGTGGGCACCGTCATCGCCTTCGAAGTCGCCCTCACGCAAGGGCCACCACTTGTGCACGGCACGGGCAGGGTAACGTGGGTTCGCGAGTACGATCCGCAGGAGCCCCAACGTGCCCACGGAATGGGTGTGCAGTTCCTGCAAGTGGCTCCGGCATGCAAGCCCCTGCTCGATCGACTCCTCGACTACAAGGCCCTTCCGCCGCACTTCACGCCTATCAGCGGTGTCCCCATCACTCCCTCGAGCCCAGCCCAGGAGCGCCCCTCTCAGGTCTTTCCATCACTGGAAGGAGATCCGAGCACCTGGATCGACGACCAGGGTGTGCGTCTGGCGGCCGACCGGGCCCGCCTGCTTGCCAGTCGAATCGAAGACGTAGAGAGCCTGCGCACGCGCGAGCGTGATGAATCCGCAAACCTCGAAGAGGCCCTGGCCGGGCTGCCTCGCCTGCTCGGCTCCCGGCGCTAGCGGGGGTGGCCAATCGGTCATGGCCAATCAGTCTTGGCAAATCAGTCTTGGCAAATCAGTCTTGGAGGGATGCGCCGGCCCACCTTGTTAAACCGGAGATTGTCGGTATGATTTAACCGCCGCGTAGAGTTCCCCACTCCGAGCTGCCCGACACACACCATGAAGAAGCGAAAGATTTCCACCCGCAGCGTCGAGCGCCTGAGCATCTATCGCCGTGCCCTCTTGCACGGCCGACACGAATTCGGGCCCAGCGTGTACTCGCACCAACTTGCCCACGCATGCCAGCTCACGGCGGCCCAGGTCCGCCGCGACCTCATGGCCATCGGTTACAGCGGCAACCCGAACAGTGGCTACGACGTCAAACGCCTGCTCACGTCCCTGGCGGCGTTTCTGGATTCCCAAGAGGTCCGCGCGGTCGCCATCGTGGGCATGGGCTACCTGGGGCGCGCCATCGCGGCCTTCCTCACCAACCGGTCGCACAAGATCCGCCTCGCCGCCGCGTTCGACGTGGATCTGGATAAGATCGGTCTTACTTTCAGCGATGTCCACTGCTACTCGGTTCGCCAGATGGCTGAAGTGCTGGCCGAAAAGCGCATCGACATCGGCATCATCACGGTGCCCGCGGAGCAGGCTCAACACGCGGCCGAACAGCTGGTCGCGGCGGGTGTCACCGGCATCCTCAACTTCGCGCCCATCGTCTTGCGCCTGCACGAGCGCATCTACGTGGAAAACATCGACATGACGGTTTCTCTCGAAAAGGTCGCCTTCTTCGCCCGCGCGGGCGGCCGGCCGAAGCGCAAGTGAGAATTCACCACAGTTCCGCCGCCGGACCGAAGGTCTGGATCCTTCGGGCATGAAACATGACAGCCCCTCACCCGCCTCGCTGCGCTCGGCGACCTCTCCCCGCTTCGCTCCGCTACGCGGGGCGAGGTGTTTCAGGTCAGAGACACGGAGAGCACAGAGAGAACGGAGGGAAGAAGGGTTCGGATCTGGGTTCCGGAGCCCCTATCCTTCTTCTCCGACTCCGCGCTCTCTGCGGTGAATTTTTTCTACGGCGACAAGCGGGGTCGCATGCGGTGGAGCACCTTGCGCGGGAGCTCCCACAGCTCCTCGGCGCCGCGCAGGCGGAACAGTCGAAGGACGCCGACGTAGGTCACGAATCCGAGAGCGATGGTGGCCAGTAGCGAGACGCCGTGGACGACGCGAAAGATGCCCCTCGGCCAGGCGATGGGCACCGCTTCGAGAGCGCGCGCGATCTCGAACCACACGCCCATGACCACGCCGGCGAGCACGGCGTTGGCCAAGATCAGAAGAACCATGTCGCGCAACCAGCCCGCCTTGTGCGGCCGCCCCAGGACTCGGCCGAACCACAGACGCAGGATTCCGAGATTCACCAGCGCCGCCACCGTCGTCCCCAAGGCCAATCCGGGCGCGCCCAGTCGGCGGTAGGTCAAGCTATTGAAGAGCAGATTCGCGGCCACCGAGACCATCGAGGCGAACATGGGCACGCGGGGCCGGTCCACCGTGAAGAAGGCCGGCGCGAAGACCTTGACCAGACTGTAGGGCAAGACGCCGAGCATGTAGGCTTGCACGATGGGCACCGTCGCCGCCGTGTGCACGGGCAGGAATTTTCCCCCCTGAAAGAGCAACTGCACCACCGGCTTGGCCAGCACCACCAGCCCGACCGCCGAAGGCAACGCCAACAACCACACCCCGCGGGCGCCGTCGGCCACGCGCTCTATCAAGGCGGCCTTGTCTCCGCGGGCCGCTTCGTGCGAAGCCCGCGCGGTGGTGACGGTGGCGAGGGCGACGCCGAACAAGCCCACGGGTAGGTAGAACAAGCGAAAGGCGTTTTGCAGGTAGGTGAGCGGCCCGCTGCCGAGGGCCGCCGCGTACTGCGTGTTGACGAAGACATTGATTTGAATGGCCGCCAACCCAACGGTCGCCGGCCCCATCAAGCGCAGGATGCGCCGAACGTCCATATCGCGCAGGACCCCGGCCAGGGCGGGACGAACGCGGTAGCCGAGACGATAGAGACTGGGCAGTTGCACCGTCGACTGAACCAGTCCCGCCGTGGCGGTGCCGATGCTCCAGACCACCATGCCCGTGCGGTCGGAGAAGTGAACTACCAGGAGCAGCACCCCGCACCCGATGCTGGTGACATTGAACATCGCCGGCGCGTAGGCTGGAGCGAGGTAGCGCTGCTGGGCGTTGAGCATGCCCATCCACACCGCGCTGACGCTGACCAAGGTGAGAATCGGCATCATGATGCGGGCGAGCAGCCCGCCAGTGGCGACCTGGGCGGCGTTGCCCCCGAAGCCGCGCGTGATGAGAGAAATGAGCTGCTCCGACCACAGCACGCCCGCCAGGCTGAGCGCGCCGGTGACGAGCAGAAGGCCGCCCAGGACCAGATTGCCCAAGTGGTAGGCGCGCTCTCGGCCGCCTTTGACCATCGCATCGCTGAAGGTCGGGACGAAGGCGCTCGACAGCGCGCCTTCGGCAAAGAGATCGCGCAAGAGGTTCGGAATGCGAAACGCCGCAACGTAGGCGTCGGTCAGCGCGCTGACCCCGAAGATGCGCGCGAAGAGCGAATCGCGCGCCACGCCCAGGATGCGCGAGGTGAGGATCGCCAAGCTCACGTTGGCGGAGGAACGAATGGTGTTGGCCACGTGCCACCGACGTTAACGGTCGCTCCCCCCTACGTCTATTTTTATGAAGGCATCTCCGTGCCCTCGGCGCTTTCTCTGTGCTCTCTCCGCCCCTAGGTCGGGCGGTACGGCCGACGCGGAAATGGCTCGGGCTTCTTCACGGCGGGCGTCTGCGCGACCTCGGACGCCAACCCAAGTTGCTCGCGCAGATCGAGGTAGTCGCCGGTCACGCTCCAGCGAATCAGATTCTTGACTGCGGTTTCCGCGTCCCCGCCTTGGGTTTCGGCCGAGCGCAGGACCTCGCGAACCGCGGACACGGTATCGCCGCACAAGAGCAAGCCCGCGCGATCCGCGCTCTGGTTGGCCCCGGCGGCCCAGGCGTCCAGATCGACCCGGCCCGGATCGGCCACGATCTGTTCGATGGCGGCCGTCGCCGAAGCAAGGGTCAGGGGCTGGACGGTTCGCTGCAAGTACGTGGCGTACTGGCGCACCGAAGCCGCGTCCGTTCCCGCCAGCTCGAACTCGGGGTGGACCAGCTTCACCGCCGCAGCCACGATCACGCGCAATTCCCCGAGGGAGGAAACCGCTTCCGGCGAAAGCAGAAATTGATCGGCGCGCAAGCGGGCAAGCTTGCGTGCGAAGAAGAAGGCCAGCTCCTTCTCCGAACGGTCTGAAAGCAAGCTCTTGCCCAGCAAGAAGGACGGCACGACCTGCTGCCCCTCGAGCACGATGCGCAACTCCAGCTCGCCCTCGCTTTCTGGAGACACGTACACCGGCGGCAACGCGACGCCGAGCACGCGGCAAGCGTAGCCAATCATCTGCCCCACCGAGGAGTTGTCAATCGACAGGTCGACCTTCTGCGCGGGATTGAGCCCCAGCGAGGTAACGTCCTTCGCGCGCGCCATGGCCACGCCGGCGCTGACCACGGCCAGCACGTGGGAAACGCACCATTCCTGGCGCGGGCTGCGCACGTAGCGCTGCCACATGGATTCGGTCAGTGCTCCGCGGGCACGCGGGATCTCGGGCGCCGTGGTGCGCTCGTAGAAAGCCTGCTCCTGCGGAATCGCTTGCCCCATCGCCACCAGGGCGGCGCTGGTGCAATGGAGACGGTCGTACATCTGATGCTTGCCGAACAGCCGCGCCAGCGCGCGAATGTTCTTCGCCATGTCCTCGAAGTCCTGCGAATCCTCGAGAACGGCCTCGCGGGCCTGGACCGCTTGGCCCAGCTTGCCCGCCCCCAGCACCTCGTAGGTTTCGGCCAAGACCTCGCGGTGACGCCGATCCTCCGGCGCCAGTTGCACGCACACCTCGTAGGCCGCGATGGCGGCTTCGCGTTCGTGTAGACGGCGACGGCAGACATCGCCCAATTTGCGCCAGACCGACAGCAGCTGGGCGTGCTTCTCGGGCGGCGGCGTGCTGCCCATGCGCTTGATCATGCGTCGGTAGTTGCGCGCCAGCTCCCGCCAGCCGTTCTGCGCGGTCAGGATGCGCTCGATGCGACCGAAGGTGCGTTCGTCGTCGGGATCCTCGTCGAGCACGAGATTGTACACCTCAACCGCACGCTCGGTGATCTTCAACTGGTAGTTGAGGATGTTACCCATGGCGACCAGCAGCCGCGCCCGGGTCTTGCCGCTTTCCACCTTCACCAGTCGTTCCAGGATTTCCACCGCTTGCGCCCAGTCGTGGGCCTGGGTGTAGATCTCGAAAACCTCGTGCAGGGTCACCGGATCGTCGGGCCGCAGCGCCAGCATCTCGAAGTAGGTCTTGAGCGCCGCGTGCAGATCGCCCAGTTGCTCGCGCTCGCTCTGGGCGATGCCGGCGAGGGTCTCGAACTTCTCGTCGGGCGAGGACGGGCCCTGCAAGAGCGTGCGCTGTTGCTCGATGATGGCGCGCGCGGTCTCCGGGCCTTTGCCCGACAACCGTCCGTGGGCCTGGGCCAGTGCTTCCCGGCACGACTTGTTGTCGGGCGCAATTTCCAGGGCCTGCGTGAAGGCGGCGGCCGCGGCCTCTGCCTCGCCGAGCGCCAGCCGGGCGTGCCCGAGCCCTTCCAGGTGCTCGACCTGTTCGTCTCGGGTGAGGCCGGCATCGGTGCGAGCAAGGACCGCGGGGACCGCGATGACGACGTCTTGCCACCACTTCTCGGACAGGGCCAGCGATGCCCAGCGCAGCAAGGCCGGCAAGTACGCGGGATCATCCCCGTGGGCGTTGCGGTAGTTGGCCCGCGCACGGTCGTTATCGCCGAGCATCTGGGCCGCCCAGCCGGCCTTCTGGAACAAGCGCGCGGCCTGCTCACCCCCCTCCTCCTTCGCTGCGGCCAGCATCTCGAAAAGGGGCAAGACGCTGGCCCAGTCCTTGGCCTCCCAGCCCAAATCGGCCAGGGCCGCGGCGGCCGACCGGTTGGTGGGATCTGCTTCGAGAACACGATGGTAAAGCTCACCGGCCGCGTCGCGATCGCCAAGCCGCGAGCGATAGATGTCCGCCGCATCCAACCCATATCCGACGCGCAGCTGGACATCGCGCGTGGCGGCCGCCGCACCCGCTAGGTACGCCGCCGCCCGGGTGAAGTCACCGCGCATTTTGTGAATGTCGACCAGCGCGCGCAGCGCCGTCGGATTGGCGGGATCCGCCGCCAGCGCCGCCTCGAGCGCGTTTTCCGACGAGACCGCGTCCCCGGCTTGCTCCTGGAACCAGGTCGAGATGGCGACATACATGGCGGCTTGCTTGTCGGGCGGCGTGATCTGGGCGGCCACGGACATGCACTCTTCCAAGAGCTCGGGGAAGCGTCCCAGCGTGGTGGTCACTCGCGCCAGCTCCGTGACGGCCTCCTCGTTCGCCGGGTCGTCCTGAAACGCCGCCAGCAAGGTGATGTACGCCCGATCGGCGTCGCCGAGATTCTTCTCGAAAACCTCGGCCGCGCGCACCAAGTGGCGGGCGCGGTTGCTGGCGCTGGTCGCCGTCTCGGCGCGCTCGACGAAAAGCGCGGCCAAATCCTCCCAACGCCCTTCGCGTGCGAGCGCCTTGGCGACTTGCCGATATTCCTCGGCCGTCATCTGCTCGTCGCTCGACTCTGCGGCTTGGTTCTCCGGATCTTCGCTGGTCATCATCTCCTCCTGGGCAAGAACCCTTGGAGGGTTCTTACCATCTCCCGCGGTGGGCGACCTCGGGCACGGCCCGCAGTTCCTCACGCGACTTGGTGCGGGAAGGTGCTAAGCAAAAAAGGCCCCGGCGCCGCCACGGGATCCACCGTACGCGCCTGACAATAGGTGCGCCGATGACGCCCGTCAACCGCCACCGGAAAGTAGGCTTGTCGTTACCCGGTAGTTTCACTTGTGCCCGGCCAAGGTTTTCCGCATGATCGCCTCCGCCCATGGAGCCCCACAGCCAACCCCGGAAGACTCCCCTCACCGGTGCGCACCAACGACTCGGTGCGAAGCTCATCGACTTTGGAGGCTGGCTGATGCCGGTCAACTATCCAGACGGCATCATCGAGGAGCACAAGGCCACGCGCGGCGCGGTGGGCGTCTTCGACGTCTGCCACATGGGCGAAATCCATTTCCGCGGGCCGCGGGCCCCGGAAGCGGTCCAGCGCCTGGTAACCAACAACGTGGGTGCCATGACGGACGGACGCGCCATGTACGCGGTGGCGTGCCATCCCAACGGCGGTATCGTCGACGATCTCATCGTCTACCGCGTCGCGCACGACCATTACCTCATCGTGGTCAACGCTTCCAACATCGACAAGGATCACCAACACTTCGTGAAGAATGCCGGCGCCCTTTGCCAAATCGACAACGAATCCGACGCCACCGCGCTGATTGCCTTCCAGGGGCCGAAGGCCGAGGCCGCTTTGGCCGGGCTGACCGATGCTGATCTCGCCTCGCTGCGGTCGTTCTGCTTTCTCCCGAATCGCCAGGTCGCTGGCCGGCCGGCGTGGATCGCGCGCACCGGCTACACCGGCGAGGATGGTTTCGAGATCTTCTGCTCGCCGGACCACGCACCGACCGTGTGGGATGCCTTGGTCGACGCCGCGACCAAGGTCGGGGGCAAGCCCGTCGGTCTGGGAGCGCGCGACACCTTGCGACTGGAGGCGCGTCTCAGCCTCTACGGCAACGATCTGTCCGACACCACCACCCCTCTCGAAGCCGGGCTCGGCTGGGTGGTCAAGTTCGATGCCGGCGACTTCATCGGCAAGCAGGCCTTGCTGCTCGAGCGCGAGGCGGGCCTGGCGCGCAAGCTGGTGGGGTTCGAAATGCGCGACCGGGGCATCGCCCGCCATGGCTACATGATCTCGGACGTGTCGAACGGCGCGCACCTCGGAGAAGTCACCTCAGGCACGGTCGGCCCCTCGATCGGCAAGAACATCGGCATGGGCTACGTCCCCGTCAGCTACACCCGGCCAGGAACTCGCATCGTCATCGACTGCCGGGGCAAGCCCGCGCAGGCGGAAGTTGTCAATGGGCCGTTCTATCGCCGGCAAGGCGCGTAGGATGCCAACCCTTTCAAGGAGCCAGCAAGGAACATGAGCGACACGTATCCGAACGATCTTCTCTACACCGAGGACCACGAGTGGGCGCGCCCCGAAAACAATCTGGTGACCGTGGGCATTTCCCAATTCGCGGTGGAGCAACTGGGCGACGTGACCCAGGTCGATCTCCCGCGCGAGGGCGAGATGCTCAAGCAAAACGAGCCCTTTGGTTCGGTCGAATCGGTGAAGGCCGTATCCGACTTGCTTGCACCGGTCTCGGGCAAGGTGATCAAGGTGAACACGACCCTGCAGGACTCGCCCGAGTACGTGAATGAAGACCCCTACGACGGCGGTTGGATGCTCCAGATCGAGGTGGCGAACCCCGAGGAGCTGAAAAAGCTGATGGACGCCGCCGCCTACGAGATCTTCTTGAAAGAGAACGAGGACTAGTAGCCGCAAGATGGCCGCCACACCACAGGATGAGTTTCTACTTCGCCACGTCGGCCCGCGACCAGCGGATCTGGTCGAGATGCTTCGCGTCGTGCGCGCGGCCTCGCTCGACGAGCTGATCGAGCAAACGGTCCCCGCGGCCATCCGCACCGGCCGGGCCCTGGAGCTCGCGCCACCGCTATCCGAGCACGAAGCCTTGACCGAGCTGCGCCGGCTGGGCAACCGCAACCGCCGCGTGCGGGCCTACATCGGCATGGGCTACGCCGAGGCCATCCTGCCCGCGGTCATCCAGCGCAACATCTTGGAGAATCCGGGCTGGTACACGGCCTACACGCCCTACCAGGCCGAGATCTCGCAAGGTCGCTTGGAGGCCCTGCTCAATTTCCAGACCATGACCATGGATCTGTGCGGGCTCGACGTGGCGGGAGCCTCGCTGCTCGACGAGGCGACGGCAGCTGCCGAAGCCATGCACATGTTCGCGGGGCTGTGCGAGCGCGATGACGCCAAGGTCTTCTTCGTGTCGGAGCTTTGCCATCCCCAGACCATCGCCGTGGTACGCACCCGAGCGGAGGCCCTGGGCCTCGAAGTCGTGCTCGGCGACCACATGGACTTCAGCTTCGATGCGCGGGTCTTCGGCGCCCTGCTGCAGTACCCGGCCACCGACGGCAAGGTGTTCGACTACCGCGCCTTCTGCGAACGGGCCCACGCCGCCGGCGCGCGCGTGGCGGTAGCGGCCGATCTGCTCGCCCTCGCGCTGCTGACCCCACCCGGAGAATTCGGGGCCGACGTGGCCCTGGGCAGCGTGCAGCGCTTCGGCTTGCCGCTCGGCTACGGAGGCCCGCACGCGGCCTTCTTCGCCACGCGCAAGGAATACACGCGCAAGATGCCCGGACGCCTGGTGGGCGTGTCGAAGGACACGCACGGTCGCATGGCACTGCGTCTGGCCTTGCAGACCCGCGAACAGCACATCCGGCGCGAGAAGGCGACCAGCAACATCTGCACCTCGCAGGTTCTGCCCGCGGTCATGGCGAGCATGTTCGCGGTCTACCACGGCGCCGACGGCATCCGCGCCATCGCGACCCGCGTGGCCCGCCTCACCGCCACCCTGGCGCAGGGCCTCATCAGTGCGGGGGTGCGCGTCGCCTCGACCGCCATTTTCGACACGGTTCGCGTGGATGCCACCGCGCCCGCCATCGCCGCTTGCCACGCCCGCGCCGAGGCCTCGGGCATCTGCCTACGCCAGCACTCCGCCACCTCGCTCACCGTCACGCTCGACGAGACCACCACGGCGGCGGACGTGGCGGCCATCGTCCGCGTGATCGCGCCCAACACCGCGGCAACGGCCAACCTCGACGAGACCGCGCCGGTCATTCCATCGTCGCTGGTGCGCACCAGTCCCTTCCTGCAGCACCCGGTCTTCTCGGCCTACCGTTCGGAGACCGAGATGTTGCGCTACCTGCGCCGCCTGCAAAACAAGGATCTCTCGTTGGCGGATTCCATGATTCCGCTCGGCTCGTGCACCATGAAGCTGAACGCGGCGGCCGAAATGATGCCGCTGACCTGGCCCGAGTGGAGCAACCTCCATCCCTTCGTGCCGTGCAAATATGCCGAAGGCTACGTGGCCATCGTGACCGATATGGAAATGATCCTGGCCGAGGTGACCGGGTTCGACGGCGTGTCGCTGCAACCCAACGCCGGCTCGCAGGGCGAATACACGGGACTGCTGGCGATCCGCAAGTACCACAAGACCCGCGGCCAAGAGCAGCGCGACGTATGCCTGATCCCGTCGTCGGCCCACGGCACCAATCCCGCCTCGGCGGTGATGGCAGGCTGCCGCGTGGTGGTGGTGGCATGCGACGCCGGCGGCAACGTCGATCTGGCCGATCTCACGGCCAAGGCCAAAGAACACAAGGACGTTCTGGCGGCGCTGATGCTGACCTATCCGTCCACCCACGGGGTCTTCGAAGAGGACGTTCAGAAGCTGTGTGCGGTCGTGCACGAGCACGGCGGCCAGGTCTACATGGACGGCGCCAACATGAACGGCCAGGTGGGACTGTGCCGTCCCGCCGAGCTCGGCGCCGACGTCTGTCACATCAACCTGCACAAGACCTTCGCCATTCCGCACGGCGGCGGCGGCCCGGGCGCAGGTCCCATCGCCTTGGCGTCGCACCTCGTGCCTTTCTTGCCAGGACACCCGGTCATCCAGGTCGGCTCGGATCAATCCATCGGAACGATCTCGGCCGCACCCTGGGGCAGCGCCAACATCCTGCTCGTGGCTTGGGCCTATGTCCGCATGATGGGCGGTGCCGGGCTTACCCACGCCACCAAGCTCGCCATCCTCAACGCCAACTACATCGCCGAGCGCCTGCAAGCGCACTTCCCGGTGGTCTACCGAGGCAAGCAGGGCCGGGTCGCCCACGAGTGCATCGTCGATCTGCGGCCGCTCAAGAAGACCGCGGGCGTCGAGGCCGAGGACGTGGCCAAGCGCCTCATGGACTACGGGTTCCACGCGCCGACCATGTCCTTCCCGATCCCGGGGACGCTGATGATCGAGCCCACGGAAAGCGAGTCGAAGGCCGAGCTCGACCGCTTCTGCGACGCCATGATCGCCATCCGCCAGGAGATCCGCGAGATCGAAACCGAGATGCAGCCGCGCGCGGACAACCTGCTCAAGAACGCCCCGCACACGGCCGAGGCGCTGTTGGCCGCCGATTGGTCCCATCCTTATCCGCGCGAGCGCGCGGCCTATCCCCTGCCCTACCTGCGCGGTCACAAGTACTGGCCACCCGTGGGCCGGCTCGACAACGTGCAAGGCGACCGCCAGTTCGTTTGCTCGTGCCCTCCGCTTTCCAGCTACTAGGCTATACGCCATGGCAAGCACCACCCTGACCTTCGCCTCGCGCGAGGCGCACCGGGCCTGGCTGTCCACCCAGGCCATCTTGCCCGCAGGGTTTCGCGTCGGCACCACAAGCTTCGCGTTCGTGCCCGTCGAAGTCCCCAAGCCGGCGGCCATGAACCTGACCCTCATCGCGCTCGACAAGCCGACCCCGGACTTCGCCGCGGTCTTCACCCGCAATGCCCTTCCCGGCGCGCCGGTCATCATCGGCCGCCGCCGCCTGGACGAGCCGTCACTGGGTGCCATCGTGGTCAACAACAAGATCTCCAACGTGTGCGCGCCCGACGGCGAGGCCACGGCCGAGCGCTTGTGCGCGGGCGTGGCCGGTGCGCTCCGCATGGCGGGAAGCCAGATTCTGCCCAGCTCCACCGGCGTCATCGGCTGGCGCCTTCCCATCGAAAGCATGCTAGCCGCCGTTCCCGCCGCAGCCGCCGCCGTCGGCGCGCGTAGCCTTCTCGACGCCGCGCAGTCCATCATGACCACCGATCTGTACCCCAAGGTTCGTCGCGCCAGCGTAGGCCAGGGAAGCATCGTCGGCATCGCCAAGGGCGCGGGAATGATCGAGCCCAACCTGGCGACCATGCTGGTCTACCTGCTCACCGACCTGGCCATTCCGCGAGCCAGCTTGCGCCGGTTGCTGCCGCTGGCCGTCGGTCCGAGCTTCAACTGCATCAGCATCGACACCGACACCAGCACCTCGGACACCGTGGTGCTGCTTTCCTCGGGTGCCGTGCCCTGCAACGACGAGAAGACGTTCGCACGCGCCCTGGCCACGGTGTGCGCGGATCTCGCCGAGGACGTCGTCCGCAACGGCGAGGGCGTTCGTCACGTCGTGCGCGCTGCCGTGCGTGGCGCCCCTTCGGAAGCACTGGCACGCGCCCTGGGCAAGGCGGTCATCAACGCGCCGCTGGTCAAGTGCGCGCTGGCTGGCAACGATCCCAATGTGGGGCGCATCATCATGGCCATCGGCAAGCACATCGGCCTCCACGCCCCCGAGGCGAATCTGGCCCACCTGCACATCGCGCTCGGGTCCAAGACCATCTTCGAGGGAGGCAGCTTCCAGCTCGACCCCGACGTCGAAAAGCAGCTGGTCGAGCACCTTCGGAGCGCCGAGCTCTATCGCAGCAAGGCGCCCATGGATGGCGTTTTCCATCCCGCCGTGGACTTCCCGCCGCATGAGCGTTGCGTGGAGCTGGACATCGACCTCGGTTGCGGAGCGGCCGGAGCCACCGTGCTCGGCGCCGACTTGACCCACGAGTACGTCAGCGAAAACGCCGACTACCGGAGCTAGCGCAGAGCGCTGGTAAATCGACGACCGACAAATCGCAGCCATTACCGCGTGGCTGCGCGAACGAGTCCCCGCAGCCAGGCCCTAGCCTAGCACTTAACTACGCACCTACGCGCGGGCAGCCGTCGATACCGCTTGCCCCGCGGGTCCCGGACCAGTCGGAAAATTGCCGCGTGCTGCGCATGGCGAGGAGAGCACGGATCGTCCACGCCAGCGCCCAGCACCAAGACAACATCGTGAGCACGAGTCCGACCACGAATGCGTTCGGGAGATAGCGGGTCATGATGATGTGATGCCCCGCCTCGACCACCAGCGCGCGCAGTCCCCCGGCAGCTTCGAACATATAGCCGGCCGATTTACGATCGATGCGTGCCCGCCAGCCGGGGAAATACACCTCGTTGAACACCAACATGGTGCGAACCGGGAGGTCCACGACGTACTCCACGCGGTCGGGAAGATAACGGGATATCTCGAACTTCACCGAGATGGCCCTCTTCTGGAAGAGACTCCCATCCTCCGGGGGAGACGCTTGTACGAAGCCTATGACACGCTGCCCGCCGACGAGAAATGGACGAAATCCCTTGGCCAGCAACCCATCCAGCCGCTTCAAACGAAAGGGCGTGTACGAAGGTAGATAGAAATTCTTGTTCAAGTACGCGTCGTTGGAACCCGGGTCGTCGATGGTGGGAGCATCCACGCGCGCAACCAGAGCCTTCGCCGGGTCGAAATCGGAGACGTGAATCGTCGCATACCGCCGAAGGTTGGCCTCGGGGGCCACGGCGAAAAGGCTCGCGTCCGCGCTGGCGTGCGTGCCGGAATCAAACGCGGCAATCAGCACCAGGGAAATGGCAACAGCTCTAGGCTGTCTGAAGCGAACGACGGCAATCAGCGCAATCGCGAGCGCCATCAGCTCCAGGTATAGGGTGTTCGAGAAGTAATAGTCGAGGCTGGGCGTAACCGGGTAGATCACGTTTTTCAGCCAAAGCAGGCCGACGAGCATCAACAATATCAGGCCGGCAAGAATGCCAACCAACCGGCGCCTCGCTTGGGGGTCTTCGCGCAGATGGGCCAGTCCACCGCCGGCCAGCAGGCTGCCCGCCAGCGCCGCCACGGCCCGACTGTCGGCGGCCGGGAAGCGAGACAGATTGAACGTCGAGAACAGGTCGTGCAGTGCCACGCGCGCGAAGGTGAAGCGGCCGAGGCTCATGAGCAACGCGGCCACAAAGCCGATGCCCAGGGCGGTGGTCATCTGACAGCGGCGGAAGAGGACGGCGTACAAGACGAGGGCGAAGGCCACGATGCCGAAATACAACCCACGCATCGAGATATCGGTGACAAACCCATCGGATGCAAGCCTGGTCGATGCACCATAGACCAGGTGCCAGAGATCCGCAGGCGAGAGGCTCTGAACCAGGGCTTCGTCCGTGGTCATCGGCGTGCCCCGCGTGAACGCGCCCGTGTTGGTCACGATGGGTAGCCAATGACCGGCCGAAATCCCGGCGCCGAGCAGGAGACCTAGGCCGAGGCCCTTTGCGAGACGCATGCGGCTAGGCCTATCCTTGCACTGGCTTACGAACAGCCAGACAGACCAGCTTCCGAACCATATCGGGCTGGTGAGCACAATGCCCGGATAGCCACAAACCACCAGCAGCCCGAGCATGGTCCCGAGCAGAGGCGACGCCCAAGGGGCACCGTCGGCGAGTTTCTTGATGCCCAAGAAGACCCACGGAAACACGGAGAAGGCATTGATGATATCCATGTGCTGGGCATTGCAGAGTCGGGCACTCGTGAAATTGAAGGCGATCGCAGCCAGGAGCGCTGACGAGCGTCTGGCCCACAGGCTGTGGGCCAGAAAGTAGGCACCGAAAGAACCGAAGAGGAGCATCAGAAGCTCCTGTCGTTGTGCAACCAGGGGGTCGTATCCCCAAAGCAGGGAAACAACCCAGGTGACCGGCGACCACAACTGAGACTGTGGATTGACGAGAAAGGGCGTGCCGGCGTGCGCGTAGGGAAACCAAATGGGCAGGGCACCCGCCCGCAAGCTGTCGGAGATGAAGATCAGGTATCGAGCGTACGAGTTGAAGAAATCGTAGGGGATTGCCACGGTCGGGATCCGGTCCGTGCCACGCAATCCGCGCTCCATCACCGCAACGTGCCAGACAAAAAGCGCAACAAGGGGACCGAAATGCCTGATGAGAGGAAGCCCGGTGATCGCGCTGCGCAGCCGGAGCGCGACCGCCCTCACACGTGAGATCGGGCGGATCCAGTTTAGCTCGAAAGGTTGCTTTCGAAGATGCTCGCGTACGTTCATCGAGACGACCGATTGCTAGCCCCAGAGGGAAAGAGACCCTGCCTTTTACCATGCGCCAGGGCAACGAAGGATCTCCGAGATCGCACCGTCACCCCCGTGAGCACTCACGCAAGCCGCGACACGCTGGCCGAACACGTTCTCGCTACCGCTCTGCTACGGCCCCGACATAAACTGACCGCCAGCGACCAGCAGGTACAGCCTGCGCAACGTCCCCTGGAAATAGGGCGTGTCGTCCATGCCAGACGCGGTCATCCACGCGCCAACATAACTGTCGATCTTGGCCTGGCTGATGGCGATCCCGGCGTCGGCGAAGGCGCCGACGAAGGCACTGTTGTTGGCGTAACCGGTCTTGGTCACGCCGCCCTTTCCGTCGACGAAGGCACCGACCTTCTCCAGGAAGGTCTTCGCCTCGGGCGTGCAGAACCACATGTAGTCCATGGCCACGCGCCAGGGTGTGCGACAGGCGTTGTAGTCGTAAGTGCTGGATTCGACGCGGCCGTCGTTGAAGCCCCACTCGGGCACCAGCCCATTCATCGTCGCCTGATACTGGGCCAGCAGGGTGTAGGAATCCGCAGCGAGCTGCTTCCAAAAGTCGGTATTGGCGGTGTCGATGTTGGCGAAGAAGCGGTAGTAGCCGGGCGAGAAGTACGACGGGTTGACCTTGCCCTTGTTGTTCTGATCGCTGCAACCACCCCAGTTGTCGCCGGGCCTGAGCACGACGAGGCCATTCGAGCATGAGTCGGTCTCGAACTTCTTGATCTTGCCGATGAGCTCCAGCGCCTCGCTGGTGTAGCCCCCCCACTTCGTGTCTGCCAGGACGAGGCCCATGGCCGAGTCCAAATCGCCGTCGCTGGCCGCGTTGGCGTTGTTGTTGCCCGGGACCGCGCAGGCGTCCATCGACCAGTTCATGAGGCCGCTCGTGTCATAGTGGTCGGTGTAGAATTTCCACAGCTTGTCGAAGAGCACCTGGTCGTCGTTGTTTACGGCCAGCAGCATTCCATAGCCGATGCCCTCCGAATACACGCCACCGCCGTTCTTCACCACGGCGCTTCCGTTGCTCGTGCACTCTTGAACGAAGCTGGTCTTCCAGGCGGAGTATTCGGCGGCCTTGCGGCCGGCCGCGTCCGAGGAGAAGAATGCCGATGCGCATAGGCCGGAAACACCTCCCGTGCTGGTCGCGCCCCCGGTGCCGCTGGAACCGCCCGCGTTGCTCGAGCCTCCCGCGTTGCTCGAACCGCCCGTGCTACTCGTTCCACCGCTACCGCTCGCACCGCCAGCCGTGGTCGCCCCTCCGGTGCCGACCTTGCCACCGGTGCTGCTCGCCCCACCAAGGTTGCTCGTTCCTCCCGTGCCACTCAATCCACCCTTCCCGCTCGTCCCGCCGTCACCGTTCGTGCCACCGGTGCCGGTCGTTCCACCCTCCCCACTGGCACCCCCAGTGCCAGTGGTGCCGCCGTGGCCAATCGTTCCACCCTTGGAGGTAGCTCCTCCATTCCCCGTCGCTCCGCCCCCACCGGCCTGGCCTCCTGTCCCACCTCCGCCGTTCGGTGGGGGAGCTCGTCGTGCACGCCGCCACCAACACACCAAGCAACGAAGCGATCGTGAGGGTACTGCGCATGAACTGCTCCTACGGACTCGCCGTGTGCTTGCCAACCGACCTCATGGCGAGACCGACGACATCGCGCACGGTGTTGCTCGAAATGTGGAATCTTGGGGATGAAATCGAAACCGAGATCATTATGCCAGATACGATCTCACCTCGATACAGAGGCAACGGGCTGGCGCCGCCAATGTCGTGGGTCGACCGTGAGCGGCATCGCCAGCAGCTCAGCCGACATGTCGTACACAAACGCGCCCGAGCTGCAAAACGCGAAGCCGGGCGAAACGGCCGTGGTACCCTTGCATGATGCGCGCAAGACGGTGCTTGGGCTTTGTTGTCTTGTTTGCGGCCGGATGCGGGGGTTCGAGCTCCGACAACACCGGCGCGGGAGGTACCTCCGGGAGCGGCGGCAGCTCGAGCATGGACAGTGGTGGTAGCTCGACCACGGGCGGAGAAGGTGGCGGTGCGGGAAGCGCTGACACTGGCGCGGGAGCAACGACCTCGACGGGCGGGATCTCCGGCAGCGGAGGCCGCGTTGGCGCGACGGGGGGCCGCCTTGGATCGGGCGGAAGCGTGGCCACAGGCGGCGCGGCTGGGAGCACCGTCGCGGGAACGGGCGGCAAGGCCACGGGAGGCGCGATCACCGGGACGGGCGGCACGACCACTGGAGGCGCCGCTGGCAGCGGCGGCAAGAGCGGCACGGGCGGCGCAAGTGGACAGGGGGGCGCCGTGGACGGCGGAGCCGTGACGAGCGCGGGAAATCCCGACGGCTCGTGCAGCGCGGGCGTTCCCGCCAAGGGGCAGCCCGTGGACACTTCTGCTCCGACGACCGTCGTGGGAACGGGTAGCGGCACCTGCACCTTCAGCGCGCTGAAGGCCGCGACCACCAAGGGTGGAATCATCACCTTCGACTGCGGGCCAGACCCGGTCACCATTCCCGTCACCGCCACCCTCAACCTCCCGACGAACAAGAACACCGTCATCGACGGGGGCAACAAGATCACCTTAGACGGTGGGAACGCCGTGCAGATTCTTCGCTTCGACAGCCCGGATTTTCAAGCGAATGACAACGGGCTGACGTTGCAACACATCACCCTCATCAACGGCAAGACCACGCCCACCCAGGCCATCCCCACGGCGCCGGCGCCCTGCTCGCAAGGATGGGACGACGGCGAAGGCGGTGCGGTCTACATGCGCGATGGCAACATGGTGGTGATTGATTCCATCTTCATGAACAACCAAGGAGGCTCCGCTTGGACCGGACACGGGTGGCGGTGCCATCTACGTCCTGGGCAGCAAGAACGGTATCCTCATCGCCGGCAGTACCTTCACTGGCAACCAGGCCAGTAACGCCGGCGCGGTCGGATGCTTGTTCGCAGAGCTGGACGTCTACAACAGCCTGTTCACCGACAACGCGGCGATCGGCCACGACAACAACAACGACGATGCGAGCCAGTGCTCGGTCATCAACAACGGCCAGAATGAGATCGGATCGGGCGGCAATGGCGGCGCGCTCTACAGCGATGGAAACTCGGTGAACATCACCCTATGCGGAGACGCAATCCTCGACAACAGCGCCGGCAAAAACGCGTTCGGCGGCGGGCTCTTCTTCACCAGCAACGACATGGGCGGGACGCTCACCATCACCGACACGACGATGACGGGAAACACGGGCGGTCATTGGACGCAGGTCTCCACGGGCAGCGTGACCGACGCCGGCACCGCTGTCGGCACCAACGCCAAGAGCATCACGATCACCAACTCGACCCTGCAGCGATAGCCACACACCGGAATCTTCGGACCGGCGCTCGGCCTTTCGACTTCATCGAGCCGTCAGTTCCCCAACCGAGGGTAGTTCCCGATTTCCCCAACCGAGGGCGCCCAGTTCCCCAACCGCACCCAGTTCGGCGTAGTCGCCGGCAAGGCAAGCCTTTCCTGCCATGCGCTCTCTTTGGCCATCTCTGCCGCCGGCCTGTAGTGGTCCACACGTCGCCTGGTGAGCTTCGTCCGGTAAACTCACGCGAGGCCGCCGGCCCCAGCCCCGGCGTCCAAGCCTGAATACGGTGGGGACCTTGCTTGGCATAGGGCTTGATGTGTGCCGCCTCGAGCACGGGGAGGGTCTTCTCACCAGTGAGGGCGCATCGGCGCTGGTAGGTCTCGGTTACGAGAACACGAAAGGATCCTTGCCCAAGCCGAGGACGAACCATCGACGGGTTTCCGTATCGCTCTTGGTCGCCAAATCCATTCTGATCATCCAAGGCGGAATCGCGCGCCAATACACCCGGTGCGGCCAGGCGCGTGCGCAGCAGTTCAACGAGTTGCCCCCCCTCGGCATTCTCGGATTCATAGGATTTGCCGGTCACGATGTTCTTCTTGAAGCTCTCCGGGACGGGTATCCAGTCGTGCTGCTCCAGGAAGAACGGCTGCGCAAGGACAATGCAACCAATGACCGGGTCGTGGCCGGCATCGCCCCGTCGATACCTGCGTATGCGCGCCTGGAACTCGTCCATGTCCGCGACACCGTTGTTCCGCCCGAACGCCTTCCAGGCCAGCGAAACCGGCCGGTAGAAACACGTGGCGGAGGAAATAGCCTCCCCCAGCGATGAAGTTGTCGGGGTGATGGAGCTTGAAGAGAAATAGGCCCTCTTCAGGAAGAACCTTGAAAGTGTTATGGTACAACTCGTACGCCCGCGTTTTCCACGTTGGTTCCGTCGAACCCGCCCCACAGCAGCGCGGCCTTGCCGGTCCAAACGATGGTCGCGTCGTGCCAGCCGAATCCGACGTGGAAGGACATCCAGGAGTCCTTGCCCTGAGTCAAGATACCTGCTTTGCGGAAGGGATAGACCTTGTCCTCGACAGCTTCGCCTACCGTGAGCAGAGACTGACCTGTCCAGACACCTGCGAGAGCACCACGGCGTACTGAGCCTTTCGTGGCGAGAGCGCGCCATCGATCTGTCGATGGCATGTATGCCGCACCATCCGTCAGATCATCGCCTTGGGGTTCGGATCGCCCTCCCCAGATCTGCATCTCCTTGCCGGTCCAAACAGCTACCGGGGAAAACCGCGCAGAAGGGGCGCCATGTTGCGTTAGCGGGCGCCAGTGGTCTGTCTCCGGGTCGTAGGCGGCTCCGTCTCCAAGCGCGCCACGAGCGCCGTCACCTCCCCAAACCAGCATCTCCGTTCCCGTCCAGATTGCGGCAAAACGCCATCGCGCTTCGGGTGCCTCGGTAGTGGTGATGGGCAGCCATCGCCCTTTGGCCAGGTCCAGGCGCGCGCCATCGTTCAGTTTGCCATCCTTGCCTTGGCCGCCCCAGATGATCATTTCCCCCCCTGTCCAAAGGGCTACATGCGCTCGGTGCGGCGACGGCGCACCCACGCTAGGGATTGGGTTCCACTTGCGTGAGCGCGGGTCGTACGAGCCGCCGTCTCCCAGGAGACCACTTGCCCCCTGCGCCGCCCCAGACGACCATTGCTTTTCCGGTCCAGACAGCCGAATGGGCGGTGCGGGACAGCGGCGCGCCCCGTGTTTCAGTTGGTCGCCAGACATCGCGCACGGGATCATAGCGGCCGCCCGTGTTGAGCGGGCTCCGTGATGATTGAAGTGATGGGTCGCCTCCCCAGACAATCATCTCTCGCCCTGTCCAGATCGCAGTGTGCCCAGCGCGGGGCGCAGGAGCGTTTCTGAGTGTTAGGGCATTCGAGTGCGGGCCCTTCGCCGACGATCCCGCCAGCAGCCGCGTTGATACGAGCATCGCTATCGCGAGTGTGCTCAGGGGCCGGCGCATCATTTGATCTCCCAGAACAAGACCTGCTTGGCCTTGCCGAAATCGCTGAACCACCCGTCGATGCTGAGGCCAATGTTGACACGCACGAACGATTCGAATGTGCCCAGGCTTGCCAGTGTTTTGTCATCCCAGAGATCGATGTGATCGCCTGTTCTTGTCTGTCCCGTTTCATTCTTTCGCTGCCAATAGTCCGCGAAGAAGATGATCCCCTTCTTGTCGTCGAAATCCTTCTCGTAGTGCTCACCATCGCTCTTGAGGTGATGCAGCGCTAGCTGCGCTTGATACGCGATCTCAGCCTGCTGACGAAACAGACGACCCATCCGCCCATCGGCCTCATGGCCGGCGTCGGCCTCCTCTGGATACGAGTACCAGAGCCGCTTGTTTGCCAGGGTCCTCAGCGCCCCGGCGGGATTTCCCTTGGCCAATTGGATGGCGGCCAAAGTTTTCCCCGCCCCGTACACCAACTTGAGGTCTTTGATGGCCGCGATGGTCTCCGCGGCTGCATCCGCATCACCTGCAGCCAGCTGAGCGTTGGCTAGCGCCACTCGCAGCGGAGCAAATTCGGGAAAGCGGGCCACCAGGGCAGCCACGTGCCCAGGCTCGGGACGAGCACGGGCATCCATCAGTGCGATCCGAGGCGAGTCGGAAAACGGTGGACAGCCTCGGCGGTCATCTTGGCCTGAGACTGCAGGGCCCCTTCATCTGTGCTCGCGAAATAGTCCAACAGCATCTCCTCCGCTCGAATCAGCTCATACAGTGCTTCTTCATCATCGGGGCAGCGCTTGAGTCTTTCATCGGCCTCGTCCTCAGTCTGCTTCAGAGTACAGTCTGGCTCTTTGACCGCGTCCACCTGGTCCAACTCATTCGAAGCCTGGGTCTGCTGGGCCAGTCCAGCATTCGGGCATCTACTAGACGGAAGGCGGAGGGCGTTTGCCTCGCGATGGATGGACATCGCCGCGAGCACCAGACATGCGATCGTGAGGCTGTGCCGGGAATGACAGGTCATGGCGGGCCCTTCTCCCTGTAACCCTTCACCTCGAAGTAGGCCCCCTGCTTGAGGTAGCCCTTCCTCATCATCTCATCCCGGTCCTTGGGATGAAGGTGGATGCACCCATGCGAGTTCGAGTTCACGAGTGGAATGTCCTTGCTCCCGAAATGCCAAGCGAGGTCGTCGTCCGAAGTCGTGTCAATGTGACAAGCCCTCCCCAGCAGATTCCATGCTCACCGAATTCGAATCAGAAGATACGGTGCTGCTGCTCCTTCTTCGAAACGATTTCAGCTTGCATGATCTGCGAACCTCGCGCATCCATCAGAGGTGTGTCAAGCACCAGCCAGACATCGTAGTTGCCTTTGGGTAGGACCAAGGCAGCCACGAACTTGAACGTGAGATCCCGATGCGGCGCGATCGCAATGATTGGAGATGGGGCGAGCGATGGACTCGTGCCGACGAGCTGAGCCTTGGTGAGACCCACAAACTGTTGATGTTCGTTCCGGAAGCTCTGAAAGTGCGACGTCGTTCCTCCTGGTGACGACCTGGATGGACACCGAGCCGTCTGCCCAGAAATCCGGATGGGGAATGGTGACAGTATCGAGACCAACGTTGACAACCTTCAGGGCAACCTCGACGTGGCCTGCTCCATCCAGGCGAAGGGTCATTTGAGCTGAAAGCGCTGCCTTGGGATGCAGTCGCAGTGCCTTCGCCACCGCGATAGCAGCCGTCTCGGCAGCCAAGAAAGGTTGATCGGGGGGAGAGCTCTCGGTCGCCAGACGCGTCTCTTGGGGGCCTGAATCGAGTGCGATGGTCAGTTTGCGAATCTCTTCGCCCGGGATGGCTGGCCCGATCGCCGGGTTTGGGCTGTGCACCAGACGCCGTGCCGCTTGCATGAGAGCATCGGCCTCGGCAGCCGGTGGCATAGCCAGGAATGTGCCTACCGGCTCAGGTCCCGGATTGTCCGCATTGCTTCCGACCACCAACCTTGCGGGGTCCGCAAGAGAGACGGTCAGCAGTGTCGGATGAGCGTCGCTGGCGCGATTTGACCAGTATTCGATGTTGTACCCCATCATATTTCCTTTCGGTGTAGTGCGGTTTCCGCAGCGGCAAGCGGGTACGCAGAGCACGACAACGAGGAGTCTGAAAAACGCGCGCGCCCTGTTCGTTGGCATGTGATCTCGTGGTTTCCAGGTCTCTTGGTTCGCACGGGTCTATGGCAACAGTTCCGCCCACTCCTCGCCCTGGCATCTTGTCTTGAGCCAATCGCGGAAGTCCCAGTAGTACTCGACTGGAACCGCAAGACCAGTGGACATGATTACACCGGGCCGAACTTTCCATCGCGGTGGCTTCCCCACCGCGCCACCAGCGTATTCGTCATAGAACCCTAGCAAATGGCCCGTCTCATGCGCGTAGCTATTCTCACGGGTCTTGACCCTGGTCCAGTTCGTCGCATTCGCCCGGCCGGCGCCCTGGAACAAGTTCACTTCATGGTGATGTCCTGACTCCACGAACTCCACGACAATCTTGACCGGTATTTTGCAGCAGCCCCGGTTCTTGGGGCAACCACAGCCGCCTCCATTCTTGCAGTGGGCTCGATGAAATAGCCACTTGCCGCCCAACTTTCCTTCGATATCAGCCTTCATGGTCGCCTTCTCCGCGGGACTCAGCGGGGGGCCAATGGGTGGAAGTGGAGTGGTGCCAGTCGCTGCCTTTGCGCCTTGTCGATTCACAAGCTTGATCTTTACCCTAATTTCGAGTTCGCCCCTCTTCAACAGGATATCGAATTTGCCCGTCCACGCGAAAGCCCCACTGGAGCAAGCGAAAGAATTCGTGTCACGTTCAATGTCTGGATATTTCGCGTGATCGCAATGATCCGCGAGCGTCCGATCAGGCTCGCACTTCGCCTCAGACATAGTGGCAGCCTGTGTAGAGTACTCTTCCACTAGAGCCTCCTCAGCGGGGCGCGTCATCTGCGCGCTTCCTTCCGCGTTGTGTGACGACGATCGAGCCGAAGTATCCTGCCCCTTCCCCACTTTAGAAGACGCCCTGGCCTTCTTCCCCTTCACCCCCTCCGCCTCCTGCAGCTTCAGCGCGCTCTTGCCTTTGATGGTGCACACGCCGTCGGCTTCGATGGTGACGGTCTTGCTCTTCATGGCGGCGGTTTCTTCGCCCATGGCCACCACGCTGCTGGCGCCGGCGGCGGCGGTCACGGCGGGGCTGGCGATGGCGACGCCGCCAGGTAGGATGGCCAGCGAGCTGGCGCCGCACACGAACTTGATCCCCGTCGGCGAGTCGAAGGTCGCCTTGCCGGTCTTGTCCAGGCACACCGTGGCGCCGCCCGCGGTCAGGGTGATCGTGCCGGCCGAGTCCACGGTCACGTTGGTGCCCTTGAAGGTCATGCTGGTCGCGCCCTGGTTGAGCTGGAACTTCTTGTCGGTGGTCAGCTTGTGGGCCAGCTTCACGTGCTCGTCTTTGTTTTTCTCGGCGAAGAAGGCTTGCTCGCCGTCCACCTTGCGGCTGTGGTCGCCGCCGTAGAGCTGCGTGACAGCGCCGGTCACCGTCTTGTCGTGCGTGCCGCCGATGACCACGCTGTCGTTCGCGTCGACGGTGAGCTGGCGCTCGTTCTTCACCAGGTTGGTTTCGTCGTTGCCCACGACGAGGCCGCGGTTCGCGCCTACGTGCAGGGTCTGGTCGTGCTTGACCAGGGTGGACATGTCCTTCTCGGCTTGCAGGTGCAGCTCTTCCTGACCTTTCTTATCTTCGAAGCGCAGCTCGTTGAAGTTGCTGGCCGTTCCGCCCTTGCTGCTGCGGCTCTTGATGCCGCTTTGGGTTTGATTGGCCGGCAGATCGTAGGGCGGCATGTTGTCTTTGTTGAACAGGCTACCCGTGATGATGGGCCGGTCGGGATCGCCGTCGAGGAACGCCACGATCACCTCTTGGCCGACGCGCGGGAGGTATTGGGCGCCGAATTTGGCCCCCGACCACGGCTGCGCCACGCGTATCCAACACGACGCCTTCTCGTTGCGCTCGCCCAGCCGATCCCAATCGAACTGCACCATCACGCGCCCGTGCTTGTCGGTCCAAATCTCCTCGTTCGCCGGGCCCACCACCAGGGCCGTCTGCCGGCCCGGCATATGCGGCTTGCGCGTGACCCGAGCTGGGCGAAACTGCGTGTGGCTGTCGAGCAACTGGTAGCTCGCCTTGAACGGCTCGTCGCTGAAGGCCACATCCCCGGTCTCGTATTGATCGACGCTGAGGCTGTAGCTCGCGCCGACCACCAGGTACTGCTTGCTGAAATCCTCTTCGCTCCACAACGGCTCGCCATCGGCCCCATCCGGTCCCGGGCGCAGGGACACCAGGTTGCCGAGCCCCAGCCCCATGGTGTTACCTTCCACCTCGATGACGGTGTTGTCCACCCGCCCCACCTGCGAGCGCACCGTCGCCTCTTGCTGCGCCTCTCCGGGGTCGCAGAGCCCGCCCGGATAGTCGTAGTGCTCGAACGGGTAGCCCGTCACCAGAATCCTCCGACGTGCCCTGCCCGAAGCGAAGCTGCCTCAGCCGCGGCGCCGTCGGGTCGTAGCCGCTGAGCACGGTGTGGCGTCCGGGATGGAGCCCCCGGCGCACCTTCATGCCCCAGAGGTGTTCTTCCGAGCCGGCGACCCGTCGCTCTTTCGCGGTGTAGAGGATCGACTCGTAGCCATCGGCAGCCTCGTGCCCGGTGATGGCATCGGCCAGCACCAAGGTGTGCTTGCTCTCCTCGTGCTTGAAGAAATAGTAGATGCCTTCTTCTTCCAGCAAGCGCTGCACGAAATTCAGATCGCTCTCGCGGTACTGCACGCAGAATTCGCGCGCGCGGTAGACGTGGTCCTGGATCGACCCCGATTCGACGTCGCCGAGCCCGCGCTTGGCCAGCACCGACTTGACGATGGACAGCACGTCCTGCGCGGGATCGTTGAAGATGCGGCAGTCGAAGGTGTGGTCGAAGAGGCTCAACACCGGTCGCAGCTCGGCCGCGTAGCGCGTGTGGAGCTGCGTGGCCCCACCTTTGTGGAACCTGGTCACGATGCCGTGAAAGAAGCGCTCCTTGCCGGTGTTCAACTGGATGACCACCGCGAGCGGCTTGCCGAGGATGTCGTCGGGATCGAGGTTCGGTTCTTTCGAAAGCAGACCGAGCTCGAACCGGTACGGCCGCCCCAGCGCCTCGTGGCCACGGAGGGTCTCGAGAAGCAAGACGCCCGTCGGAAGAGGCCCCATTACCGAGGTATCGCGACCCAGCAGTGCCATGGCTATGCGGGAACTCTAGTCTTTGGCGTTGCCGCGTCAAGGGGCGACCGCGAAACGCTGGATTCGAAGTCGTGGGCCCTACATGGCAGGTTTTTCACCGGCGGGTGAACCTGGCCGCATGGCCTGCCACCTTCTCGGCATCGACGACGCGGCCTCGCTCCTGCGCTCGGCCTTTCTGGGTCCGCTTTTCGAGGGCCTGGTGGCGAGCGAGATCGTCAAGGCCCAGATCAACCGCGGCAAGCGCCGCGAGATCTACCATTTCCGCGATCAGCAGGGCCTGAAGGTCGACTTCATCGTGCCGAGCGGGCCAGGCCGCCTGGCCTTCATCGAGGCCAAGGCATCGCAGACCCTTCGCCCAGAAATGGCGGCGCCAATGTTGCGTCTACGCGCATCCGCCACGAACCGCCAGTTGGATTGCTTCGTGGTCTGCCCCGGCGCCGGCCCGACCGGACATGCCGGCTTGGGCAACGGCGTGCGCGGAGTGGGCATCCAGGCTCTCGCCAGCCAGGTACTCGGGCTACCTCGAAAACCCATTTGAATTTCCCTTGTCTGTGGATTGCTACGGTAGCCAGAACATTATATAATACCTTGTAATAGTTCATTTATTCTATTGACATGCACATGCATGCACGAAATGCTTGAGGGCATGAGAACGACCGTAGAAATCCCCGATGCGCAGCGGGCGCGTTTGCTCGAGCTCGCAGCCCGGCGTGGGGAAAAGGGCTTTTCTCGTTTGGTTCAGGAGGCCGTCGACCGATTGTTGGCCGAGGACGATTCGCGGCAGGTTCGCGCGAAGGCGGCGCTTGCGCTTGAGGGGTCCATGGGGGCCAAGGAGGCGGATGCGTTGCTGGCGTCGGTGATGCGCATCCGGAGCACTTGGCGATGATGGTTGCCGACTCTGATGTCCTCATCGACTATCTGCGTGGCCACTCACCCTGGGCTGGGCGAATCAGACTAGAGATCGAAACTGGCCACCTGGCCACGACTGCTATCAACAGTTTCGAGTTGCTGAGCGGTGCGAAGAGCCCTGCGGAGCAGGAAAAGGTATCGCGCCTGCTCGCGGCCCTGACGGTGCTTGGCATTTCCGCTGCGGCGAGCGAGCGAGCGGCAGAAGCACGGCGCGCGCTCGAAAAGGAAGGACAGGGCATCGGGATGGCGGACTACCTCATCGCCGGCGTGTGTTTGGCCAACGGCGGTGTACTCCTAACCCGCAACACGGTTCACTTTGAACGAGTGCCTGGTCTGAAAATCAGCGGTCGCCACCTGTAATCTTGTCCGATAACGGAGCACCGGACAACTGATGTGGTTGCTCAGCGCCGCCTACTGGCACTCGACCGTGGTGTTGATCAGCTCCCCGATCTGCGCCATGGCGTTGCTGAAGTCGTCCTGGCAGATGCTCACGATCTGGCCCGCCGCCCCAAAGGCATCCACGAATTGTTTCATGCGCAGCTCCACGACCGCCTTGCCGTTGGCCGACTGGCAAATGGGCAGGGACGTGAGCAGATCGGGGTAGGACGAGCTGGTGTCGTACCCGATGGCGTAGTCGGCGCTGGCCACATCGGCCGGCCAGCCGCCGATGACCGACACGCTCACACTCTGCGTTCGCAGTTGCTTCATTTCGTCGATGAAGGTCGAAATGGGGATCAGCTTTCCACCGCCATCGGGAGCGGCGCTGCAATTGACAAGCGGGGTCGAAAAGACCTGGGCCGGTGGCGCCTTGCCGTTACAGAGGTGTCCAGCCAACGAACAGCGCAGACTGGAATCCTGGCTGCCGTCCGAGAAATCCTCGAACAGGGTGCTGTTGGCCGGTGCCGAGCAGTCGTCCTCGTCGGTGATGTAGACCACCGCCAGGTGGGCATCGCTGCGCAGAAAGCCCGCGTTGTCGGTCACGAACCCGGACAAGGCCATGCGCACGGACTGGAGTTGGTGCTCGAATCCGCACCCATTCGTTCCCAGCTCGGCCAGACAGGCGAAGACGTCCGCGATGTCTCCGTCGAAGTTGTTCTGCGTACCGCCGTTCTGGGAAATCAAATAGCGACCGTTGCTCGGGTCCAGGCCACAACCGCCACGGACCTGCAACACACCACGATCCCCGAGCGAGTTGCCGCACGGACCGGCGAGGGTCGCGGCTCCAGCCCCCATGTCCGAGGACACCACGCCAAGGTGAAGATCCGGAAAGCCGGTTGGAAGTTTCTTCAGCGCCTCGATCAGCCGGGGAAAATTGCGGGCCAGGTTGGCCTGCTCTTCCGACATGGACGGCGAGTCATCGATCATGAACAGCAGGTCGAGCTTCACCGGTGTGTCCGTAGGGACCACCCGCGGGTTCGTACCCTCCGGGCATTGAGCGGCGTTTGTCACAGCGCCTTGGCCCGAATCGCTGCTGCTCGTGACCGGGCCTCCGTCGCGCGAGATACGCATGGATGTCCTGCCCTCGCAACCTATCCAGAAAACGAAGCAAATGGCGGAAGCAACGGTTGCATTTCGCGACAACATTTGGCCATGAAGATACCGCAAAATCCCCGTGAGCGTGCTATTCCATGGCTTGTCGCGTGACATGAGACACAGATTTTCCATCGCAGCGTTCACCCTCGTTCTGGCAGCACAATCGTGCGCCGCACCCAAGCCCATTGCAAGAGGTACCCCCGTGACCGCCCAATCCAAGGCTTTTCCATTTCCGACCACCGAGAGGACGCTGCCGAACGGCCTGCGCGTGTTCGTCGTCGAATACGATTCTCCGGGACTGGTCGCCTACTACTCCGTCGTGCGAACCGGCAGCCGCAACGAGGTCGAGCCGGGAAAATCGGGCTTCGCCCATTTCTTCGAGCACATGATGTTCCGCGGAACGGCCCGGTTCCCGACCGAGAAGTACAACGCCACGATCAAGGCGATGGGGGCGGACTCGAACGCCTTCACCTCGGACGACATGACCGTGTACCACATCCTGGCTGGTGCCACGGCGTTGCCGACCATCGTCACCATCGAGGCGGACCGCTTTCAACACCTGCAATACAGCGAGGCCGAATTCCAGAAGGAAGGCCGCGCGGTGCTTGGGGAATACAACAAGGGCGCGTCCGATCCGTTGCAGCCGATGGTCGAGGCCCTGTACGACCACGCGTTCACCACCCACACCTACAAGCACACCACCATCGGCTTTCTGCGCGACATCGAGGACATGCCGAACCAGTTCGCCTACTCGCGCCAGTTCTTCGACCGCTACTACCGCCCCGACAACGTCATCCTCCTGGTGGTTGGCGACGTGACGGCCGACAAGGTGCTGCCGCTCATCGAGCAGCAATACGGCACCTGGAGCACGGGACCGGCCAGGCCGCCGATCCCCACCGAACCGCCGCAAACGCGCGAGCAGCGCGTGACCGTCCCGTGGAAGGGCGCCAGCTTGCCCCTGTTGCTCATCGGCTTTCACACGCCCGCCTTCTCGACGACGAGCCTCGATAGCGTGGCGCTCGAAGCTCTCGCCGAGTTGGTCTTCGCCGAGCGCTCACCGCTCTTTCGCCGTCTCGTGCTCGAAGAACAAAAAGTCGAGCACCTCGACGGCTCGGACGAACGCCACGTCGATCCCAACCTCTTCACCATCCTGGCCCGGGTCAAGGACAGCAAGGACGTTCCCTATGTCGAGCGCGCCATTTACGACGAAATCGCCCGCGTCGCCGCGCAAGGCACGGACGACAAGACCCTGGCCGAGGTGGTTTCGCACACGCGCTATGCCTTTGCCGGCCAGCTCTCCACCGCCGACCACGTTGCCCTCGTCGGAGCCGAATTCCTCGCCCTCACCGGCAAGTTATCCACCATCGACGACACCTTTGCCTTGCTCAGCCGAGTGACGGTGGCCGACGTGAAGCGGGTCGCCGCCAAGTATTTCACCCCACAAAACCGAACCGTCGTCGTCCTGGAGCCTGGGGAGCCATGAGCCCCCGAAGCCATCCTTCCCAATCGCCCGCCCAATCGCCCGCGACCCTTCGGAGGTTCTTGCCCATGCTGCTCTCCATCTCCATCGCCATCGCCGCCTCCTCGCCATTGGCTCGCGCCGACCAAGGCCACGACGCATCTCCGATCCGCGTCGTCCGTCTGCCCTCGCCGTCGAGCCCCCTGGTCACGATTCGCCTGGTCTTCCAGGTCGGGGCGGCCGATGATGACCCCGGCAAGGAAGGTCTGGCCAACCTGACCGCCGCGATGCTCGGTGAAGGCGGTACGCTCAAGCGAACGTGGTCCGAGGTTCTGGATGCTCTCTATCCCATGGCCGCCGACATCCAATATTACGGGGACAAGGACGCCTTCGTGTTCATGGGCACCGTTCACCGCGACAACCTGGAGGCGTTCGCCTCGCTGCTGGCCGAGCAGATCCTGACGCCGCGTTTTTCCATCGAGGATTTCACGCGTCTCAAGCACGACGCCCTGGACGCCATCACCAAAACCCTGCGCGGCAACGACGACGAGGACCTTGGCAAGCAGGCCCTGGCCACGGTCCTTTTCCACGGACATCCCTACGGCTACCCCACGGACGGCACGGTCGCCGGCCTGGCCAACATCAGCCTCGACGATGTGAAACGCTTCTACGCCGAGCATTTCACGTGTGAACGCCTCATCCTTGGCGTCGCGGGTGGCTACCCCGCGTCTTTTCCCGAAACCTATGCAGCCCGCCTTTCCGTCCTGCCCGCCAGCGGCAAGGCGCGCTCCCCGCTCCCGCCACCGCCATCACGCCACGGCTTGGAATTCCTGTTCGTGGAAAAACCCTCTCACGGCAACGCCATTTCCATGGGCTCTGCCATCGACGTCACCCGCGCCGACGACGACTTCTATCCGCTCGCCGTGGCGGCCTCGTACCTGGGCGAGCATCGGACCTTCACCGGTGTCTTGATGATCAACATGCGCCAAAAGCGCGGGCTCAACTACGGCGACTACGCCTACATCGAGAGCTTCATCCAGGACGGCTGGTCGACCTTCCCGCGCCCGAACAATCCGCGACGCCAGCAGAGCTTCGAGATCTGGCTGCGGCCGGTTCCGCCCGCCAGCGCGGGCTTCGCCGTGCGCGAGGCCATCTACGAAACCGACAAGCTCATTCGCGACGGCATCCCGGCCGTGGGTTTCGAGGCCACGCGAGCCTTTTTGCTCAACTACGTCAACCTGTGGGCGCAGGACGGCTCGCGCCAGCTCGGCTACGCCATCGACGCCGCCATCTACGGCAAAGACGTCATCGCCGAGCTCAAGGCCCGTCTGCCGAAGATGACCAAGGACGATGTGGACCGGGCCGTGCGCAAGCATCTTTCGACGGCGAACCTGGCGGTGGTGGTGGTGGGCGACAAGGTCAAGGCGCTGGCCGCGGCGCTCGGAGCCGGCCGGCCTACCCCCATGGTCTACGACACCAAGGACACCCCGGCGGATGTGCTCGAGGAGGACAAGATGATCGAGGCCTACCCCCTGCCCGTTTCGCCCTCTCGCCTCAAGATCGTTTCCGCAAGCAGCCTGTTCGAGAAGTAAGATAGCACCCGCATGCCGAAGGCCGGCAAATACCATATCGCGCGCAAGATTGCCGACGGTGGCATGGCCGAGATCTTCGTCGGCACCCAGCACGGCATGGAGGGCTTCGAGCGTCCGGTGGTGCTCAAGCGCATCCTGGCGCCGCTCGTCGCGGATCCCCAGTTCCGCAACATGCTCATCGACGAAGCCCACGTCGCCATGGGCCTCAACCACAGCAACATCGTCCAGGTGCTCGACCTCGGACACGTGCGCGGCCGCTACTTCTTGGTCATGGAGCTGGTCGACGGTTGGGACCTGAGCCAGATTCTGGCGCGCGCCGCGAATGCCCATTTTCCCCTGCCCCCGGAGATCGTTCTCTACATCACGGCCGAGATCTGCCGGGCTCTCGCCTACGCCCACGCACGCACGCGGGACGGCCAGCCGCTGGCCATCGTCCACCGCGATGTGAGCCCGCAAAACGTGCTGGTCAGCGAGCAGGGCGAGGTCAAGCTCACTGATTTCGGCATCGCCAAGGCCATGGGCCGCCGCGAGCGCACCAACCAGGGCGTCATCAAGGGCAAGCTCGCCTTCATGTCGCCCGAGCAGGCCTCGGGCTGGGTGCTCGACAATCGCTCGGATCTCTTTGCCCTCGGCACCATGCTGTATCTGTTCTTCACCGACCGACGCCCCTTCGAGGCGCCGACGGACCTCGAATCCATCATGCGCGTGCGCGAGTGCAAGTTCGCGCCGCCCGAGGCGATCAAGCCCGGTCTCAACCGTGAGCTGGTCAAGATCATCCACCGCGCCATGCAGGCCTTGCCCGTCAACCGCTACCAGAGCGCGGACGAAATGCTGCTCGACATCGAGAATGTGCAGCGAACGGTCTACAAACCGGCGGGCCAGACCGAGCTCAAGCGCTGGTTGGCCGAGCTCCAGCAGCGCGATCACTGCCTGACCATCTCGCACTCGGCCGTGCCCCAGGCAAGCGCAGACGAGGACGCTGGGCTCGATATCGGGGAAGGCGCGGATGTCGTCTTCGACGACGAGTCGAACGTCATCGACATCGAAGATGTCCTACGCGGCATGCAACCCACCGTGGCCGCCTCTCCCGAACGCCTTTCGTCCGCCAGTCACAATCCGGAAGAGAGAACCAAGGCAGAGCTCCCCCGCAGCGCCGAAACCAAGCCACATCCCCATGCGTATCGTCGTCTTCGCCCTGATGGTCGCGGCTCTCGCCCTGGGTGCGTGGCTGGCCATTCCCGGCGGCAGTCGCGCCCCAGCGAAGCGGGGCCACGAGTCTCCTCCCAAGCATCCTGCCGTGGCGAGCAACCCGGAGGCGCGAAACGAGGTCAGCCATGCGCCGGCTGTTTCGGCCATCGACGCTGGCGCGAACACCAACGCCGAGCTGCCCAAGCCGGTTCAGCCGGTCATTGCGGCCGCGGCGCCGAGCGACGATGAGGAAGAGGAGAACTTGCTCAAGAACGCCGAGCCCGACGATCGTGAGCGGGTCATCGACGAAGATGAAGGGGTCAAGGGCACCGGGAAGAAGAATGTAAGAGCTGCCAACCAGCCAAGTGTGGCCCCGGTTTCGGTACGCCTGGTTTCGACTCCTGATGGCGCGGTGGTGAGCCTGGGCAGGCGCGTATTCGGCCGCGCGCCGATGAACCTTCGTTTCCGCCCCGGCATTACCTATGAGGTGACCTTCGTGAAGAAGGGCTATCAACCCGCGAGCAAGCGCTTTAATGCCACGGGTAAAAAGAACCAAACCGTACGAGTCGCTCTGAAGAGGAAAGCACCGCCCCCGAGAAGGTCCCTCTTTCGCCGCATTTTCGGCGGCAGATAGGATTGTTCACCGCACGGGGTACGGAGACCCCATCCCGCTTCAATCCCCGCCCGGGTTGTAAACACCCGGGAGCCTGGGCCCGCGATCGTGATTGACCTCGTTCGAGTCACCCCGATGGTGCCCGCGGCGACGGCGTCGCTTGCGCTTGCGGTTGCCTTCGGCGGCGTGCTGCCCGCCCTGCGGCTGGGGCTGAGCCTGGTGGTGGTTGCCGCCTTGATTGAACCGCGGCTGGCCGCCACCATTGCGGCTCACCTGCATGACCGGCAACGACACCGGTGACGGCACGATCCATTCCACGAAGGGACGAATGTTGGCGTCGCGCGCGGTCGCCCAGCCAGAAAGGAAGGCGTCCGGGTCGGAGCCACCCTCGACGGGAACTGACATGTTCCCCGTCCAGGCATCGCTTTCGCCGGGTTCGAGAACGATCTCGCCCGCGGCCGGCGTGCCTTGGGCGGGCTCGCCTTCCCAAACGGTTGGATCGATGGTGGCGTCGCTCTCGGGCGGCGCAACCCAGGGGGGCGGCACGGTGGCCGGCATGACCTCGGGAATCGCGGTGGCAAACGTCGGACGCTGCCGCACCACCGGCGCGGCGGCTGCCTTGTCCCCGCCACGACGCTTGCGACGGCGCGCGCGGCCGTGAAAATCCGTGGCCGCATGCAGGCCATGGCGAGCATCCGCATCCCCGGGATCGAAAACCTCGCTGTCGAGCCCGGCGCATGAATCGCACAGTCCGCACTTGGGCCCAGGATCCTCGCCGAAGTAGCTGCGTAGCATCTGCACGCGGCAGCTCTGCAGATTCATGTATTTGAGCAGCTCGGCCAACCGGCGCCGATCCGAGATCCGTCGCGCTTCGAACACGGAAGATGCCTTGTCGATTTCCTGACGCGTCGGGCGAGGTTCGACCCCAGCCCAGCGCGCGGCGCGCACCTCCTTGGCGACCCCCATGGCCTCGAGCACCGAAAGAACCACGCGTACGCGGCGCTCGGGCAGCGCCATCGAGAGCGCGAGGTCGCGCACCGAGACTTCCTTGCCCTCGTCGCTCCAAGCATAGAGCCCTTCCGCGACCGCGCGCGCCTGCGTCTTGGTTGGGTGCGCTTCCTTGAGGAAGTGCTCTTGAATCGCGATGTCGTCGGGCTGAAATAGCAGCACGCAGCGCGCGGGCTTACCGTCGCGACCGGCGCGGCCGGCCTCCTGCACGTAGGACTCGGGCGAGCCCGGCATCTGGTAGTGGATGATGTAGCGGATGTCGGGCTTGTCGACGCCCAGACCAAACGCGTTGGTGGCGATCATGACCACTTTGCGCCCGGACGACATGAATGACGCTTGCGACTTCTCGCGATCATCGCCGGTCATCTTGCCGTTGTAGCGTTCAACGGGAATCTTGCCGTGGCGCAAGGCCACATACAGGTCATCCACCGCGCGCACCGTCGCGCAATAGACGATGCCGGGGCGGCGCAAGCGCTGGATGAGCTTGCCGAGGACGCGCAGCTTGTCAGCCTCGCCCGCCACCTTGCGCACGTCGAAGGCCAGGTTGGGCCGGTGAAAGGAAACGCGGCAAACGTGGGAATCCTTCATGCCGAGCTGGACCAGCACGTCCTCGGCGATGGCCGGGGTCGCGGTGGCGGTCAGGCCCAGGATGGGAGGTCGTCCCAGTACCTCGGCCGCGCGGCGCAGGCCGAGGTAGGAAGGCCGAAAATCGTGCCCCCACTGCGACACGCAGTGCGCCTCGTCGACGCAGAAAAGCGAAAACTTCACCCCGGCCAGCGACTCCTGCACGGCGGGCGAGCAGACCGACTCGGGCGTGATCAGGACGAGCTTGATCTTGCCCTCGCGAACGGCCTCCAGATCGGCCGCGCGCTCCTTGGCCGTGCGGGTGGAATCGATACGCGCCACCGGCACCGAGGCGGCCTTCATCTTTCCGACCTGATCCTCGATGAGAGCCAGCAGCGGCGAAACCACCAACGTCGGGCCGGGGAGCCACAGCGAAGGTAGCTGGTAAGTCAGCGATTTTCCACTGCCTGTGGGCATCACCGCCAGGGTATCGCGTCCAGCCAAAACCGATTCGATGACCTCGGCCTGGCCAGGCCGCAGATCGCGGATGTGCAGAATCGCCCGCGCACGGGCAAGCGCCTCGCGCAGCGCGGGCGAATACTCGCGCACCGGCTCGGCCGTGACGGGCGCCACCACCGACGTGTAAACCGGCGGCACAGCGACTGGCCGGGTGGGAAGATCAGAAGCACCTTCGTCGTCGGAAAGGTGAATCACGAGCGTGGGCTCTGAATCGCCATTCTCTGTCTCGGGCTCCTGGCCACCTTTGTCAGTGTCCGCGCGCAAAGACTCGCCGGCAGCGGCTTTTTCAGCCTGCTCGCCATCTAATGGGGTACTCAGTCTCGACTCCTCTCCAGACTCTCTCAGCGTGAATTGATCGCGTTTTGGTCCCGGCCTTCGCTTGTCCGAGCCCAACCCTATGCCGCAGCTACCTTGGGGCCGGCCCTGGTAGCCATCGACCCAACCGCGCTCGGGCAAGTACCAAGCTCGCCTGGCGAAAACGCATCTCTAACGTAGCACGACCTTTGTAAAAAACACAAGGATTCAAGAGTGTGGCACGTCGCGTGCTTTGCGTAGGGGCATGCCTGCCCTACTCTCCCTGGCTCCGGAAGATCGCCCGCGCGAACGCCTCCTTGCCAAAGGTCCCACCAGCCTTTCCGACGCCGAGCTCCTGGCCATCCTCCTCGGCTCAGGTCGTCAGGGACAAAATGTAGTGGAAATCGCTCATGATTTACTGGCCCGCGCAGGCGACTTGCGCGGCATCGCTGAAAGCGCGGAAGCTGAGCTGTGTGCCCTACCTGGGGTCGGTCCGGCGCGTGCTGCCGTCATCCAGGCCGCCTTCGAGCTTGGTCGACGGGTGACCGGCACTCGGCCGGAACGTGGCCGGTTTCTTGGCAACGCAGCCGATGTTTGGACACACTACCGGGCACGCTTGGGCGCCTCGCCGGTCGAAGAATTCTGGATGCTGGCCCTCGATGTGCGCCACCGCGTCTTGCTCGAAGCCTGCGTCGCCCGAGGCTCGCTGACCGGAGTCGAGGTGCACCCGCGCGACGTGTTCCGCACTCTGATCCGCGGCGCCGCCGCTTCGGTCATCTTCTGCCACAACCACCCCTCCGGGGATCCAACGCCGTCGCGCCAAGATCTGGAATTGACCACCCGGCTCCGGCAGGTGGGGGAGCTTTGCGGCATCACCGTCCTCGACCATGTCGTGGTTGCCAGTGATGGGTTCGTCAGTCTTGCCAGCCGCGGCTGGTGTTGATTCCCCGTGCGCCCGTCGCGACGACGTGAGAGCTTTTGGGCTTGCCATCCCCCACGCCCTATTATCAGCCCATGGTTCCGAGAATCCTTGCCCCTCTTGTTGCGTCCGCGGCATGCATGCTGGCCTTGGCCAGGCCGGCCGCGGCGGATGGAATCGCGTTTCCGAGTCCACGCCCCCTGGGCACGGGCGGAGCCATGCGCGCCCTCGCCACGGGTGATGCAGGACCCCAGCTCAATCCCTCCGGGATCTCGCTCCTGCGCGCCTATCTCCTTGAAGGCAGCTACCAGTACGGTAGCGCCGCCAACTCGCACGACGCGCGCATCTCCGCCGTGGATTCGACCTCGGGATTCAACGTCGGCGGAGCGCTCTACTACACCTACCATCACGACTCTCCCAGCGAGGACGTGAGCAGAACCGGGCAACTTTTCGGCGGATCGCTTTCCTTTCCCATGCTGGACAAGATCTTTCTCGGCGGCAGCGCCAAGTACATCAGCTTCAGCGACGAGACGAGTACAAAGCACAAGGGATTCACCTTCGACGCTGGCTTGACGATCCGGCCGATCCCGCAGGTGTCGATTGGAGCCGTCGGCTACAACCTCGTGGAACGCGATACGCCCTGGGCGCCCAAGGCCGTGGGGGGCGGCGTCGCCGTGCTGCCCATGCCCTCCTTGATCCTGGTCTTCGACTCGGTCTTGGAAAAGGTCTACGGCGACAGCACGCGCGATCGGGCCATGTACTACATGGGAGGCGTCGAGCTCTCCTTTGCTTCCTCGGCCGCGATTCGCGCCGGCGGCGGGCGAGACGGGCTGACCAAGAACGGCTATGTGTCGGGTGGGATCTCCCTCCTGTCGGCGGACATTGGCGCCCTTGATGTCGGACTGCGCCAGGACGTGTCGGGCGTGAACAAGACCACCGTCATCGGCGTCAGCGCGCGCCTCTTCGTTCCGAGCATGTAATCGGGCTACACTCTCCGCAGCTTGTCATTCCCCAGGAACTATTTGGCCGCCGCGGTGTCAGTAGATACGTGGAGGCTTCCCTGCCGAAAGCAGCCAGAGCGGGCATCGTCGAAGATCCCGACCGAACCCATTCGTCGCGCGGATTTCGAGAGCGGCAGGGTTATCAAATGAGCATCGGCGAACGCCTTCTACTCGGCCGCCTGGTCCGACGCGACGAAGAAGCCTTCAATGAGGTCGTACGCAGTTACAGCGACCGCGTCTACAACCTGATTCTGCGCCTGGTAGGCTCGCCGAGCGAGGCCGAGGACATTGCCCAGGAGGTTTTCGTCACCGTGTTCAAGAGCATCGAGAGCTACCGCGGCGAGGCCAAGCTCTCGACCTGGATCCTGCGCATCGCCACCAACCATTCCAAGAATCGCATCAAGTATCTTGCGCGCAGGCGAACCAGCGGACAGGAACTGCACGACGGCACCGATGCCACGGAAATGGCCGACGAGGGCAAGGCACCGGTGCAAGCACACTTCGATGCCCCAGACGTGGTTCTGGAAGCCGCCGAAACCGAACGAATCATGCAAGCAGCCATCGCCAACCTGGATGAGGAACAGCGCCTCCTCGTCGTCCTGCGCGACGTCGAGGAACTGTCCTACGACGAGATCGTGGAGATCACGGGGTTGCCCGAAGGAACCGTGAAATCGCGACTGCACCGCGCGCGCATGGCGCTCAAGGATCTGCTCGAAGGGAAACTCAAGTGACCCCGCCCGACAGCCACCAACGCGCCACCGAAGCTTTCTCCGCCTACGTCGAGGGCGATCTCGGCCCCGCGGAGCGTGCCCATCTCGAGGAACACCTGGCCACGTGCATGCAGTGTCGCGTGTCGCTCGAGCGTTTTCGTCGCACCGTGGGGCGACTGGGCGCCCTCAAGCGGACCGCCCCGGTCAGCTTCCTCGAAAACGTGCAGGCGCAAATCAATCGCCGCTCCCGCGGCCGCTTCTTCGGCAAGCGCGCCCTGCTCTTCGGCCGCGTTCCCTGGGAGTGGGTCTCGCTGGCCATGATCGTGGCCATGCTGGTCTACTACATCGTGGTCCTGCAGACCTCGCCCACCGGCGTCGTGCCGGGCAAGTAGCGGAAGAATTGAACCACAGAGAGCACAGAGACGCAGAGGGTGTGAAGAACAAAGGGTTCGGAGCCCAGTTCCGGAGAACCCTATGCTTTCCGGCCTCTGTGCCCTCCGTATCTCTGTGGTGAAAGAATCTCGGTCGACCCTACGCCACGTAGGCGAAAAGGACCTTGAGGTACTGACCCTCGCCAAAGCCTGGCGGCAACGGATGGTCAGGACCTGGCCCGTGGCACTCGAGGATGCTCACCTCGCGGCTAGCTTGCCTGGCGCCCGCGGCCAGGATGCGTTCGAACTCGACCATGCCCACGTTCTGCGAGCACGAACAGGTGACCAGGAGCGCGCCCGGCGCGCACACCGTGAGAGCGAGCGAGCTCAAGCGTTCGTAGCCCTTGATGGCGGCCTCGAGGTCTTTTCGCGCGCGCGCGAACTTCGGCGGAATCGACGATCACCAGGTCATAGGAGCGCGGGGTGGCCGTTTCCAAGAAGCGAAAGGTGTCCGACTCGACGGCGCGAATAGGGGCACCGTTGCTCTTGGCGTGCGCCTCGATGCGCGCCACCGCCCGGGCTGAGCTGTCCACCGCGGTGATCTCCTCTGCCCCGCCGCGAGCGGCCTGTAAACCGAAGCCGCCAGCGTAGGCATAGCAGTCGAGCACGCGCGAGAGCTTCTTGGGCATGGCGCGCACGAGCTGCCCCACGCGCACCCGGCTCGGCCGCTGGTCGAGAAAAAGACCGGTCTTCTGCCCCTGCAACGGTTCCGCTTCCAGGCGAATACCGTCTTCGAGACACGGCACCTGCGCGCGCGACTCGCCCCGCACCACCCGCGTTTCGGCCACGAAGCCCTCGACCTCGGCAAAGCTGCCCGCCGCGACCTCGTAGATCGTCTTCGGCGCAAGGATCTCTTCGATGGCCGCGACGATCTCCTCGCGCCACAGGGACATACCAAGCGTGCTGATCTGAAATGCGGCTGCGTCGCCGAAAACGTCGACGACCAGACCAGGCAGGTGGTCGCCCTCGCTGTTCACCGTGCGGTAGGCCGTGGTTTCAGCGCTCGGAAGCGCGAGGGCCGCACGCAACGCCTGGGCCGCGCGAACCCTGCGAACGAAGAATGCGGCATCGATGGGTTCGTCAGCTCGGGTAAGCAATCGCACCGGAATTTGCGAGCGCGAATTGTAGATGCCGCGACCGATGAAGCGCCCGTCGTGATCGAGCAGCGATACGACACGACCTGGCTCGGCGACGCCCTCGACACGATCGACGGCGTTGGCGTACACCCAGGGATGGCCGAACCACAGGGGTCGGGCACGACCACGCCGCAGCACGATCTTGGCATCCGAGTCGCGCGGAACACTGGCGCCTAGATCAGAATCGGACGTGGCGCTGCTCGTGGACGTTGCTCGTGGGCGGGACATCGACGCATTATAGACCCCGTCCCCGATGTTGCTCGCAAGTGCCTTCACGGCTTTTCTCCGTCGGATGGTGTGGTCGGCATGAAACACCTGCTCGACCGACGATTCCTCGTGCTCGCGGGCAAGGGCGGCGTCGGCCGCACCACCGTGGCCGCCGCGCTCGCCCGGGTCGCCACCCGGCTCGGCAAGCGGGTTCTGCTGGCGCAAACCAACGCACCCGAGCGCCTTGGTCGCCTGCTGGGATGCAAGACTGCCATCGGCCCCTTGGTCACACCCGTCGACGAGCTTCTCTCGGCGGTCAACATGACCCCCAAGCAGTCGCTGCACGAATACGGAGTCATGCTGCTCCGGTACGAGCCCCTGTATCGAGCGGTGTTCGAGAACAAGCCCATGCGCAGCTTCCTCGGTGCGTTTCCCGGGCTCGACTATTGGACCATGCTGGGCAAGGCGTGGTGGCACACCACCGAACGAGAGAATGGAGGCCCGAAATACGACCTGGTCATGCTCGACGGGCCCGCATCGGGGCACGCCACCGCGATGCTGCGCATCCCCGACGCAGTCAAGAGTGCCATGCCCAAGGGGCCGTTGGCGCGCGACGCTGCCCTGGCCCGCGACCTGCTCTCGGACGACAAGCAAACATCGATCCTACTCGTGACCCTCCCCGAGGAGCTTCCGGCGCGGGAAACTTCCACGCTCGCACGTGACATCCGCGACCTGCGCATGCCGCTCGGCCCTTTGGTGGTCAATGCCATGCCCCCAGTCGAGGCGACCGATCCTGTGCTCGACAAGGTGCTGTCCGGGAATACCGACAGCGCCCCGCCCTCGGAGTTGGCGGGAATCCTGGCTGGCGTAAGCGTCCTTGCGGCTCGACGACGCGACGCCGACCGCATCGTCGCCGGCCTTGCCAGCGACCCAGGTCTGCCCATGCTGAGCTTGCCCCGTTTGCCGAGCAACGACCTCGGCCCCGAGGAGATCGCCCACCTAGCCGACCTCCTAGCCGCAGCGCTATCGACTTGAATCTGCCCGAAAATTTCACCACAGAGACCCGGAGAGCGCAGAGGCAGTCAGGAAAGGGTTTCTCGGATCTTGGCTCCGAACCCGTTCTTCCTCCTCGACCTCTGTGTTCTCTGTGCTCTCTGTGGTGAATTCCGGCTCGCCACGCGGCTAGCTTTCCATGAAGCTCTTGAGGCGCTTGCTGCGCGACGGATGCCGCAGCTTGCGTAAGGCCTTGGCTTCGATCTGTCGAATACGCTCGCGCGTGACCTCGAAGTCTTGCCCCACCTCTTCCAAGGTGTGATCCGACTTCTCGCCGATGCCGAAGCGCATGCGCAGGACCTTTTCCTCGCGCGGGGTCAGCGTGGCCAACACCTTGCGCGTCTGTTCGGCGAGGTTCATCGAAATCACCGCGTCGGCAGGCGAGACGATGCTCTTGTCCTCGATGAAATCGCCGAGGTGCGAGTCCTCCTCCTCGCCAATCGGAGTTTCGAGCGAGATGGGTTCCTTGGCGATCTTGAGGACCTTGCGGACCTTGTCGAGCGGCAGCTCCATCTTCTCGGCGATCTCTTCCGGCGTCGCCTCGCGCCCCAGCTCCTGCACGAGGTAGCGGCTGGTGCGGATGAGCTTGTTGATCGTCTCAATCATATGAACCGGAATTCTGATCGTCCGTGCCTGATCGGCGATGGCCCTGGTGATGGCCTGACGAATCCACCAGGTCGCGTACGTCGAGAACTTGTAGCCGCGGCGGTACTCGAATTTGTCGACCGCCTTCATGAGGCCGATGTTGCCCTCCTGGATGAGGTCCAGGAACTGCAAACCGCGGTTGGTGTACTTCTTGGCGATGGATACCACCAGACGCAGGTTGGCCTCGACCAGCTCGGCCTTGGCCTGCTCGGCCTGCCGTTCGCCGTCCTGAATCTCGCGCACGGTATTGCGCAGGCTGGACTCGTCTAGCCCGGCCTCCTCTTCGATCTTCTTCACCTTTTTGCGCGCGTTGGCGATGTTCTCGGCGGTCTCTTCGAGCTCCTCCACACGCAGGCCCAAGCGTTTGGTGACCGTTCTTTGCCGCAACGTCGACCCGCGCGATTCGCGCAGGGTCTTCTTCAGCTCGCGCTCGCTCATGCCGACCCGACTTTCGACCTCGCCGATCTCTCGCCGGGCGGACTCGATGCGCGAGACCAAGCCCTTGAGGCGTGCCACGATGCGATCGATTTGTTTCTTGTTCAGCCGCAGCTCCTGCAGGGTATCCAGCAGATCCTGCTTGAGACCGGCGATCTGCGTCTTCGCCTTGCGCTTGCTGCTTTCGGACTGGCCACGCTTGGCCGTCTTGTCGTCGAACTTTTCCAGATCCTTGTAGACGCGGCGGACCTTGTCGATGATCTTGCACACGCGCTCGACGTGGAAAGCCTCGTCGAATTCCTCGTCGTCATCGTCGGCGTCCTTGACGACCTCCTTCACGCGAACCTTCTGCTTGCGCAGCTTGTCGCCGAGATCGAGGATCTCCTCGATGGCCACCGGCGAATCGAGCACGACTTGCAGCACGCGCCGCTCACCGTCCTCGATGCGCTTCGCAATCTCGACCTCGCCTTCGCGGGTGAGCAGCGACACCGAGCCCATCTTGCGCAAATACATGCGCACCGGATCGTTGGTCTTGGAGTAGCCGTCGTCTTCCTCTTCTTCCTCGGCTTCCGCGGGCCGCGGTGCCGGCTCGGCTTCCGCCTCTTCCTCGGCCTCGGCCTCCGCCGCTGGCGGCGTCTTGTCCTCGACCTTGACCTGCGTCGAAGCGTCGACGATTTCGATTCCCTCGCCCCCCAAAGTCGACAACCAGTCGTCGATCTGATCCGACGAGACGATGCTCTCCGGCATGTGATCGTTGACCTCGTCGTAGGTCAGAAAACCCTTGGCCTTGCCCATCGTGATGAGCTCGCGCTTCTTGCGCTCACTCTCCTTGTTGGCCGAGCCCTTCTTGGCCGCGAGCTGCTTGCTCACCTCTTCAAGCTCGTCATCGTCCTGGTTGTCGTCGGTCATACGATCTTCGGCATCCTCGATCATGTCGTCATGCCTTTGCTCTGGTTGGCTAACCCCAACTTGGTCCTTATCAATTCCATCTCCCGTATGGAAATGGCCCGTGCCTCTTCCTCGTTCCCGCTCGCCAGCGCCTCGCGGTGCTGGCGTTGCGCCAGCGCCAGCTCTTCATCAACGCGCGAGCGTTCCAATTTGAGAATCAGGGCGCGCATCGCACGCATCGCGTCATCGACAACCTCGACCGAGGTCCAGCGCCCGTCCATCAGGGCGGCGCTCACGTGGTCGCGGATGTCCGCCGGCCCGCTATCGAGCCAAGCCGGCACATCCGCCCGGCCGCCAGCGCGAAGCGTTTCGAGCGCGGCGCCGTAAATCTCGCGAATGCCTGGATCCCGCAGAAGGTCGTAGATCCGCTGCGCCTCCCCTTGGCTTGCAAGCTTCGGCTGTGCCACCAAGAGAGCCAAGGCATCCACTTCGTCCGCCTGAGGCACGCGGCGACCCGAGATGCCCTCCGCGGGACCCACTGTCGTCGCAGTCTCGGCCCTCGGCGAGTGCGATGCCGCCTCGCGCACCATGCGCATAATCTGCGCCACGGGCACGGCCAGCTTGGCAGCCAGGTCGCGCACGTAAAGGTCACGCACGAGGGGATTTCTGACCTTACCCAGCACGTCGGCCACGCGCTTGGCCGTATGGGCCTTACCCGGAATGGTGGCATCGTCGGCCGCGCGCTGGATGAGGTGGTCGAGCATGGGTCGCGCTTGCGCCACCAAGGAGCGGAAAGCTTCGGCGCCGTGCGCGCGCACGAATTCGTCGGGGTCGACCCCGGCTGGCATCTCGGCCACGCGCCCATCCGAATCGGCCTCAGCGAAGAACAAACCAGCGTCCACGGCCAAGGGCACGGCCTTCTCGGCCGCGCGCGATCCAGCGCTGTCGCCGTCGAAGACCACCACGATACGCTTCGCCATTCTGGCCAGCAGCTTGATCTGTTCGACCGTGAGGGCCGTACCCATGGGCGCCACGGCCTCCTCGATGCCGGCCTCGTGCAAGGTCAACACGTCGAAATTACCCTCCACGAGGATGGCCGTTCCTCCGCGGCGAATGGCGTCCACGGCCCTGTGCAGACCATACAAATTCTCCTTCTTGTGGAAAAGCGGCGAATCCGGCGAGTTGACGTATTTGCGATCCTTGGCGTCGGGATCGAGCAAACGCGAGGAGTAGCCGATGGGCCGCTTCTGCCGGTCGAGCACGGGTAGCATGACGCGATCACGAAAAAAATCGTAACGGCCGCGCTCGTTGCTTCCGACCAGGCCAAGGCGTTCGGCGAGCGCGACCTCCACCTGCCGGGACGCGAGGTGCTTCTGCATGGCATCCCAACCAGCGGGCGCGTAGCCAAGGCGAAACCGCTCGGTGGTTGCCTTCGAGATGCCGCGCTTCTCCAGGTAAGCACGCGCGACTGCCCCGGCCGGCCCGGCAAGCTGCGCCTCGAAGAAACGCGTCGCTTCCTCCACGGCCCGCAGCATGCGCTCACGCTCCGACTCGTTTTCCTCGGCGGCCTTGCGTTCGGCCGGGGTGAGCGTTTGCTCGGGTAGGTCCACCCCTGCTTGATGGGCCAGCTCACGCAGCACTTCCATGAACGAGCGCTGCTCGATCTTGACGAGGAAGGAGAAGACATCCCCCTTCTCGCCGCAGCCGAAACAATGGAAAAACTGGCGCTGCTCATGGACGTGAAACGACGGAGTCTTCTCCGCGTGAAATGGGCAAAGTCCTTTGAAGCTTCCGGTGCCAGCGCGCTTGAGTTCAACGTATCGCCTTACGACATCGACGATATTCGTACGATCGCGGACGTCGTCAATTTTCTCGCGTGGCAACAAAGGCAAATGAAACCCGCGCCCAACCAAAATGGGTGGTTGTTAATAACCCACGTGGGGACCGAGTCAAGAAGAACCTTCGTGCTCCCTGCAGGTTTCGGGCAAGAGGCACTTTCCCATATGATTACAAAGTCTTGCCGGTTGAGCACGGCCGAGCTTGGGAGGCGGGAATAGGGGATCCGCCCCACCCTCGGCCGCAGCCCCCAGATTTCTCCGCCTCTACTGACCCGCGTCGTCCTGCAGAACAGCTTCGTCGACGCGCTTGAGGATGATGAACTCGACACGTCGATTCTTGCTCCAGCATTCCTCGTTATGCTGCGTACAGATGGGCTTGGTCTCGCCGTAGCCGCGTGCCTTGAGGCGGCCGAGCTCGACGCCGCGGTCTTCCAGGGCCCGCATCACCGAGTGGGCGCGTCGATCGGTCAAATCCAGGTTGTGCTCGTCGTCGCCGCGTTCGTCGGCGTGACCCTGGATTTCGATGAGCGCGATCTCGGGATGGCCCTTGATGGTCGCGGCGATGGCATCGAGGAGCGGGAAGGACTGCGACATGATGGTGTCCTTGTCGGTCTCGAAGTAGATCTTATCGAGAATCTCCAGCTTGCTGCGCGTGACGATGACCTGGCCCTTGTCGGGACAGCCGTCCTCGTCCTCGAACCCATTGTAGGTTTCGGGCTCGTTCGGACACTTGTCGTTCACATCCAGGATGCAATCGTGGTCGTTGTCCGGATCGGGGCAGCCGTCCTCGTCTTCGAAGCCGTCCTTGTCCTCTGGATCGTTCGGACACAGGTCGAGCTTGTCCGGAATGCCGTCCTTGTCGTTGTCGAGATCCGGACAGCCGTCCTCATCCTCGAATCCATCGAAGTCCTCGGGCTCGTCCGGACACTTGTCGACATCGTCCGGGATGCCGTCGCCGTCGCGGTCATTGACCTTGTGGAACGGACAGCCGTCGTTTTCGCGCGGCCCCGGCTCGTTGGGGCACTTGTCGAGCGTGTCGGGAATGCCGTCCTGGTCGTTGTCCAGATCGGGACAGCCATCCTCGTCCTCGAAGTTGTCGAAGTCCTCGGGCTCGTCGGGACACTTGTCCACGTCGTCCTTGTAGCCGTCGCCGTCGCGGTCCCCGGCGCCGGGCTCGAACACGATGCCGGCGAAGAACCGGCCACGCGTGGTGCCGTAGGACGTGGGAATGACGCCGTAACCGCCGCCGAACTCGAAGAACGAGTTGGGCGCAAGATAGGCCTTGAAGCCCAGAATCGCCTCGCCGCCCGGGGCCATGCTCGAATACGAGTAGGCATTGTTGTTGGGATCGAATGTGATCTTCTTCGAGTCGAGCCCGGTGAAGGTGTAGAGCTCGCCCACCATGTCGAACACGAAGGGCACGATGCCCCAGGAGGCACCGAGGCTGGCGAGAAACTCGTTGCCGACCCGGATGCCCATGTTGGTGTTCTCGCCTCCGACCGAGGTGTTGTTGATGGGGATGCCGTTGCCATCGACCGTCCTGACCGCGCGGGGGAAATTGGCGGCATTGTCCACGAAATCGGAAGTGCCGCTGCTGATGCGCATGCCGACGTTGAGCGCGGTTCGAAACACGCCGTAGCGGCCCCAGTTCACCTCGACGATGGCCTGTGGCTCGAAGATGGTCTTTCCTTCGCCGAGGAACTTGGTCTTGTCGCCGGTAGGCAGAATCAGACCAGGAATGATGGCGATGCCGACAGGCAACCGGCTGGGATTGAGAATGCGCAACTTGGGCAAGAGGGCCAGATCACCGATGCCCTGGTAGTTGGTTTGGAAGTGCGTGTCGTCGTTGGTGCCGTTCACCGTACGGTTGTCGTAGAGAACGCCGTTGGGCGCACCGGGGTCGTACGGGGTTGCCTCGCCGCTGGTAACGCCGATGGGCAAGGCGATACCGAACTGCAGGCCGAGGTGGTCGGTGGACACGAGGCCGATGGCTCCTTGCAAAGTCGTCGTGAGCATGAAGTTCATGCGGTAGAGAGACTGTTGCGTGATCGTCCCGGTGGCGACGGTTCTCCCGGGATCCAGGTTGAGCGGTCGCCAGCCACCGGTTGCCACCATTCCAAAGGACACATCGAGCGGGGCCAGGATCTGCGCGCCGTTCACGGTGATGTAGCCTTTGGTGTCGGCGGCAGGCCGGAAGACCTGGAGATCGATGGGCGCGCTCACGATTTGAGCTTGCGCCGGCGCGCCAGCCGCGGTCGTGAGAGCCAGCAGGGTCAGGCCAATCGCAGATTGTCGGGCATTCATGGTTTGCTCCGTCGGGTAAGGGGCGGCAGAAGCCTGCGCTCGCGCCGCGTAGGGCGAGCGAGTGCCTTTATAGCAGTGCGCAGATCGAGGGTAAAGCGTCGTCGCACCTATCGTGCGAGACAGCCGGAGAGTTAGGACAGGATGTCGGCCAGCTGCTTGGCTATTCCGGCCCGAATCGTGCCGGCGAAAGGCCGCATGAAAAGGCCGATCTCCATGTCGACATGTACCCGGTCGTCGGCGATGTCCAGGTACGCCTGCAACCCCTTGCGCTTGACGACCAAGCGGCTTCCCCCGTCCCAGTTGCACTCGGCGCTGTAGTCGCGCGCCAGCTTCTCCGTGACGCGATCGATGCGGGAACGGGCTTCGTCGCGACTCAGACGGTGGGCAATATCGACTTCCAGCTTGCTCATCGTCAGGTAGTCTAGCACGGAGTTTCAGAAAAACAGGAGCCGGCAACTCCAGGAGTGAATGATCGCCTGGGGCGACCTGGATGGCCAAATCGGCGTTGTCGGCCCGCGACTCCTCGGTCTATAAGCTTGTCCATGCCACTCGTTTTCGAAGAAGCGCACGCCGCCCCGGACAAGAAGAAGGTCAACGAAGAGTACTTCGTCCTGGCCAACCAAGGCGCCTCCGCGGTCAGCACCGCCGGGCTACAAGTCATCGTCAGTCGGCCCGGCAAGCGCGGCTCGGTGATGGGCCAGATCGATCCGGGTTTCGTGCTCCAGCCGGGCGAAAAGATTCTGATCCTGAGCGGAATTCCCGGCAAACAAGCGCAGGGCGAGCCGCCGGTCCGCGAAGGCATGCGAACCTACTACTTGTTCCAGCGCGAAGGCCTGCTCAAGGGGCGCGGCACGACCATCCGATTCGCCATCAACCAGGTCGACGTAGCGCGTGTCACCTACGACGGCAACGCTCCAAACGGTATCACGCCAGCTGGATAGCTCACCACAGAGGCGCTGAGACCGCGGAGGTTGGGCAGGAAGAAGGGGACGGGTCCAAAGATGCGGAAACCCTCGGCACCTGCCACCCGCCCTACCACCCCCTCGCTGCGCTCGGCCTCGCCTTCCGGGCTCTGAGCCCTCCGTGTCTCTGTGGTGAAACCACTTCCTCACACCTCGAGGATCTCTTTTTCCTTCTTGGCCACGATGTCGTCGACCTTGACCACGGCGGCGTCGGTGGCGTCCTGGACCTTCTTGAGACCCTGTTTTTCCTCGTCCTCGGTGATGTCCTTGTCCTTCTGGAATTCCTTGAGCATCTCGTTGGCGTCGCGGCGGGCGCTGCGCAGGGCGACCTTGGCTTCCTCGGCCATCTTCTTGACCATTTTCACCAGCTCCTTGCGGCGCTCTTCGGTGAGCGGCGGCATGGGTAGGCGGACGATCTCGCCGTCCGAGGAGGGATTGAGCCCGAGCTGGGCCGAACGAATGGTCTTCTCGATCTCGGGGATGAGGGACTTTTCCCAGGGTTTGATGGTGATAAGACGCGGGTCGGGGACGTTGAGCGAAGCCACTTGATGAAGCGGCGTCGGCGTGCCGTAGTAGTCTACCCGGATTCCGTCGAGAATCGACACGCTGGCGCGGCCGGTCCGAACCTTCCCCAGATCCTTCTTGAGCGCCTCGATGCCTTTGTCCAGGCCCGCCTGCAGCTCCTTGATCACGTCATTCACCATGGTTCTGCTCCTCGGTTGTGGGTACGACCTCGCCGGCCTCGCGCGGCTCGCGGCGCTCGTCTACGACCAGCGTTCCCAAAGGCTCACCCAGCACCACGCGCCGGATGTTACCCGGCTTGGTCATGTTGAAAACCAGAATCGGCAGCTTGTTGTCGTGGCAAAGCGAGATGGCCGTCGAATCCATCACGGCCAGGTGGCGATTGAGCACGTCCATGTACGACAGTCGCCGGAACATCCGCGCGTCCTTGAATTTCTTGGGATCCTTGTCGTAAACGCCATCCACGCGCGTCGCCTTCATGACGATGTCGGCGCCGATCTCCATGGCGCGCAAGGAGGCCGCGGTATCGGTCGTGAAGAAGGGATTGCCCGTGCCGGCGCCGAAGATGACCAGCCGCCCCTTTTCCAGGTGGCGAATGGCGCGGCGACGAATGTAGGGCTCGGCCAGGCGGGCGATCTCGATGGCCGACATCACGCGCGTCTTGGCCCCGCGCGATTCCAAGGCATCCTGAAGCGCCAGGGAATTGATCACCGTGGCCAGCATGCCCATGTAGTCGGCGCTGGCGCGATCCATGCCCGTGGTGCTGCCGGCGACACCACGAAAAATGTTCCCCCCGCCGATGACCAGCGCGATTTCCACGCCCAGGCTGTGAACGTCGATGACTTCGTCGGCGATCTGGGCCAGCACCGCCTGGTCGATGCCGAAACCCTTGTTGCCCATCAGGGCTTCGCCCGACAGCTTGAGCAGGATACGCCGGTATTTCACCCCCGGCGCCAGGGGCGCCCGATCATAAGCCCCCATGCCGGGCGCCACGCTGGCGGCGACCGCGCGTACCCCGACGTCTAGCAAGGCCTCGGTTGCTGGCACGGAATCGGCCGAGACCTGGGAGGGTTCTTTGGATCTCCCGCGACGAGTCCCGTCGGGCGAAGCCCGCCGGGTCTCACGCGATTTATCTAGCAAAGAACCCTGGAAGGGTTCTTTGGATCTCCCGCGACGAGTCCCGTCGGGCAAAGCCCGCCGGGACTCAGATTCGTCTATCAAAGAACCCTGGGAGGGTTCTTTGGATCTCCCGCGACGAGTCCCGTCGGGCGAAGCCCGCCGGGTCTCACGCGATTGCTTGCCGGTGGCCACGGTCGTCGCGCTCGCGGACTAACCCTGGCCCGCCTGGCGCTTCACTTCCTCGACGAAATCGTCAGCGCGCTTGGCCAGTCCCTCGCCTACTTCATAACGAACAAAACGGCGAACCTTGATGTTTTCGCCGATCTTGCCAATCAGGTCGGTGAGCAAGCCCTTGATGTCCTTCTTGCCCTCGGAGTCCTTGATCCAGGTCTGCTCCATCAGGCAAACCTCTTTGCACCACTTGGCCATCTGACCATCGACGATCTTCTGCATCACCGGCTCTGGCTTGTTCTGCAGCTTGGCCTGCTCCATACGAATGGTCTTTTCCTGTGCGATCACGGAAGCTGGGATCTCTTCCTGCGACAGGTACTGCGGGCTCATGGCCGCCACCTGCATGCACACTTCGCGAGCGAAAACCTGAAAATCAGGATTGCGCGAAACGAAGTCGGTCTCGCAGTTCACCTCGACCATGACGCCGATGCGCGAGCCGTGCATGTAGTTGGCGATGATGCCTTCCGAGGCGATGCGCGTGGCCTTCTTGGCGGCCTGGGCGATGCCCTTCTTGCGCAGGTACTCGATGGCCTTCTCCATGTCGGCGTCGCACTCCGTGAGCGCCTTCTTGCAGTCGGACATGCCCGCCTGCGTGCGTTCGCGCAGATCCTTGATCATTTGTGTCGTAACTTCGGCCATGGCTAACGTCTCCTGAAAATCCGTAATGAAAGCTACTCGCTCGCGTCTTCTGGAGTGGCCGCCGCCTCGGGCGCCGGCATTTCGCCGCGCCGACGAGAAACCACTTCGACCTTGGGGCCCTCGCCACCCGAGGAAACCCTGATGGTTTGTACCGCCTCGCCCTCGTTGTCGGCCGAGGCACGGGCCGTGGCTGCGCGCTCACGCGAAACCTTCTGTCCAATGATGCAAGCATCGGCCACCTTGTTGGCGAACAAGCGGATGGCGCGAATGGCATCGTCGTTGCCCGGGATGGCGTAGTTGATGAGGTCGGGATCGCAGTTGGTATCCACGATGGCGACGATGGGGATCTCCAGCTTGCGCGCCTCGCTGACCGCGATGTGCTCCTTGACCACGTCGACGATGAAGACCGCGCCGGGCAGCTCGCCCATGGACTTGATACCGCCCAGGGCCTTCTCGAGCTTCTCCTGCTCGCGCGTGATGCGGATGACTTCCTTCTTGGTCAGGCGCTCGAAGGTGCCGTCGCTGGACATCTTCTCGATGGACTGCAGGCGCTCGATGGAGAGCTTGACGGTATGAAAATTGGTAAGCGTACCGCCCAGCCAGCGGTTGGTGACGTAGAACTGCCCGCAGCGCGTGGACTCCTCGCGAACCACGTCCTGGGCTTGCTTCTTGGTACCCACGAAGAGCACGGGCTTGCCCTCGGCGACCGTGCGCACCAGGAAGTCGAAGGCTCGCTTGAACGCCTTGACCGAGTGCTGGAGGTCGATGATGTGGATGCCGTTGCGCGCGCCGAAGATGAACGGTTTCATCTTCGGGTTCCAGCGCGTCGTCTGGTGGCCGAAGTGAACGCCTGCCTCCATCATGTCGCGCATGGTAAGGGGCGTGTCGATCACCGCCATCGGGTTCGCCGCCACGGGGTTCTCGGTCGGGGTTGCGGCAGGGGCTTCGGTGGCCGGAAGGCCGGTCTCATTCGTTTCCATGTTTTCCTTTCGCGTTTTTTTCCTCCGCTGCCGTCTGCGAAGGCCGAAACCGGTCGATGATTCGTCCGGCACGCGCGGCCTTCTCGGTCAGCGTGTGGTGTTGAATGGAGTCAGGTTCTTACCACATTTCACCAACCACGAAAGGACAATCGGGCGGTTTCATTAGGCATAGACCCGCGGCCCGCGACTTGCTATTCGATGGCTCCGAAAAGGAAGGAGCCGAACGATGCCACTTACGAAGCCCGTCGAAATCAAGCCCGCCACCGGGAGACTTGGGATCCTTACGCCAGGAATGGGGGCGGTCGCCACCACCTTCATGGCCGGTGTTGACGCCATCAGAAGAGGACTTGCCAAGCCCATCGGCTCGCTGACCCAGATGGGAACCATCCGGCTCGGCAAGCGCACCGAGAACCGCTCGCCGCTCATCAAGGATTTCATTCCCCTGGCCAAGCTCGACGACATCGTCTTCGGCGGCTGGGATCTTTTTCCCGACGACGCCTACCAGGCCGCGAGCAAGGCCGGTGTGCTCAACAAAGAGCACCTGGCGCAGAGCAAGGAGTTCCTGTCCGGCATCAAGCCCATGACCTCGGTCTTCGAGCAGTCCTACGTCAAGCGACTGACCGCCACCCACGCCAAGAAGGGCAAGTCGAAGATGGATCTGGCCGAGCAGGTCATCGCCGACATCGAGAACTTCCGCACCACCCAGAAGGTGGACCGCTTGGTCATGGTGTGGTGTGGCTCGACCGAGGCCTACCGCGAGACCGCACCCGTGCACGCCACCCTGGCAAGCTTCGAGAAGGGCTTGCGCGACAGCGACTCGGAAATCGCGCCTTCACAGATCTACGCTTACGCCGCGCTCAAGTGCCACGTGCCCTACGCCAACGGCGCACCCAACCTGACGGTCGACACGCCGGCCCTGCTGGAGCTTGCGAAGAAGAACGAAGTTCCCGTCGCCGGCAAGGACTTCAAGACCGGACAGACTTTCATGAAGACCATCGTGTCGCCCGGCCTCAAGGCCCGCCTGCTCGGCATCGACGGTTGGTACTCGACGAACATCCTGGGCAACCGCGACGGCGAGGTCCTAGACGATCCCGAGTCGCACAAGACCAAGGAGATGTCCAAGCTCGGCGCCCTCGAGCACATCATGCAGCCCAAGCTGTACCCCGACCTCTACGGCAAGATGTGCCACGTGGTGCGCATCAACTACTACCCGCCCCGCGGCGACAACAAGGAAGGCTGGGACAACATCGACATCTTCGGGTGGATGGGCTACCCGATGCAGATCAAGATCAATTTCTTGTGCCGCGACTCCATCCTGGCCGCGCCCGTGGTGCTCGACCTGGCCATCTTCATGGATCTCGCGCAGCGCTCGGGCCTTTCGGGCGTGCAGGAATGGCTCTCCTTCTACTGGAAGAGCCCCATGACCCCGCCCAGCGTGTACCCCGAGCACGACACTTTCATCCAACTCATGAAGCTCAAGAACACCCTGCGCTACCTGCACGGCGAGGAGCTCATTACCCACCTCGGCGCCGAGTACTACGACTAGAGAATAGGTTCACCACAGAGGCACGGAGAGCACGGAGTCGGAAGGGGAAGAAGGGTTCGGATCCAGGATCCCATAACCCTTTCTTCTCCGGCCTCTGTGCCCTCTGCGTCTCTGTGGTGAAGAATCCCGAACTACTTCTCGCGCTCGCGCAGCTTGGCCAGGTAGTCGCCGATGTCACGTTCGCGCCCGGACTTCGACGGTTCGTAGTAGCGCCGACCACGCAGCGCTTCGGGCAGGTAGTCCTCGACCACGTAGTGCCCCTCGACGTTGTGCGGGTACTGGTAGCCCTGGCCGAAACCCAGCGACTTGCCCAGCGCCGAGCTGGCGTTGCGCAAGTGCATAGGCACGGGCAGGGCGCCAAACTGTTCCACGTCGCGCTTGGCGGCGGCGTAGGTGGTGAGCGCGCTGTTGCTCTTGGGCGCCACCGCGAGATAGATGGCCGCCTGGCTCATGGGCAGGTAGCCCTCGGGCAAGCCGACGAAGCGGACCGCGTCCGTCGCTGCCATGGCCACACGCAAGGCGTTGGGATCGGCGTTGCCGACGTCCTCGGCGGCGAAAATGACCATCCGGCGCAAGATGAACAGCGGCTCTTCGCCCGCCTCGAGCATGCGCGCCATCCAGTACACCGCCGCGTCCGGATCGCTGCCCCGCATGCTCTTGATGAAGGCGCTGACCACCATGAAGTGCTCGTCGCCGGCCTTGTCGTACATCAAGGTTTTGCGTTGCAGGGCCTCTTCCAGCGTCTTGTCGTCGATGCGCCGCCGGCCATCCTCGCCCGGCAGCGCGATGTCCGCCGCCGATTCCAGGGCGGACAGGGCTCGCCGAGCGTCGCCCCTCGCCTCGCGGGCCAACTGGTCGCGAATGCGGTCCGGGCAATCGATGGGCAGAAGACCGAGCCCGCGGTGCGGATCGGCCAGCGCGCGGTCGATGATGGCGCGCAGGCTGTCTTCGGCGAGCGGTTTGAGCACCAAAACCTTGGCGCGCGAGAGCAGCGGCGCGTTCACCTCGAAGGACGGATTCTCGGTGGTCGCCCCGACGAGGATGACCGTGCCCGCCTCGACGTGGGGCAGAAGCGCATCCTGCTGGGCCTTGTTGAAACGGTGAATCTCGTCGATGAAGAGCAAGGTCCGCTCCCCGCGCAGGTTGCGCCGCTGCGCCGCCTCGGCCACCGCTTCGCGCACCTCCTTCACGCCTGCCATCACCGCCGAGAGCGCGACGAAGCCGGCCCTGGTTTCCGCGGCCAACAGCCGCCCCAGGGTGGTCTTCCCCGTGCCAGGCGGCCCCCAGAGGATGAGCGAGGTCATCGCTTGGCCGTCGATCGCCCGCCGCAACCACCGTCCAGGTCCAAGCAGATGCTCCTGTCCGACGTATTCAGCCAGGTTGGTCGGGCGCATGCGCTCGGCCAGGGGTTGCCCTCGCCTGTCCTTGTCGGCCGCGCGTGCGAAGAGATCCACGGCGCCCATTATGGACCAGAGAGCGCGCAGAGGATGGGAGAGTTCGCAGAGAGGAACATCATCGGCGGTTTGGACGGTTTAGACCGCAACGTATTTGACGTCCGGCCTCGTCCGATGGACGCTTCCTCAACATGTGCTTTCGATGCTTTCCCTGGGCCGTGCTGTTGCTGTTGCTGTTGCTCACCCTCACCCCGCGATCGGCCGCTGCCCAGCCCATCGACGGCGGTTCCCCGACCGCCGCGGTGGTCCCCGCGCCGCCCAAGGACCCCGACGCTCGGCGCGCGTGGCTCAAGGCTCGTATCGACGAGATCCTGAGCGTCCCGGCCCTGGCGCACGCCAAGGTGTCCATCGCGGTGATGGATCCCGAGAGTGGCAAGCTCATTTACGCCAAGAACGAGAAAACCGGCCTGAACGCCGCCTCGAACGTGAAGATCGTCACCGAGGCCGCGAGCCTGACGCTGCTGGGGCCGGAGTTCCGCTGGACGACCACGGTGCTCGGCGCCATCCCGACCGAGGGCGGCAAGACGATTTCCGCCGGCGAGCTGCGCGGCGATCTCTACGTCAAGACATCGGGCGACCCGACGCTGTCGACCCAGGACTTGAATGAGCTGGCCGCCGGTCTCGCCGCATCGGGCTTGCACAAGGTACGCGGCGCCCTGGTCATCGACACCAGCGCCTTCGATGGCGCCACCGTGCCCCCGGCTTTCGAACAGAAGAATGACTCCGCCGCCTTTCGCGCCCCCTCGTCTGCGGCCTCCCTCAACGGCAACACCATCACCATCGTCATTACGCCCGCGGCGGCGGCCGGCGCGCCCGCGCGGATCATTCTCGACCCGGCGTCGGCGGCCGTGGCGCTGAGCGGAAGCGTGACCACCGCAACCAAAGGGCCTGCCGTGCTCAAGGTCGAAACCGGCGACGCCGGCAGCGGACAGACCCGAGTCACCGTCGCAGGTCGCATTCTTCTTGGTTCCGAACCGCGCGTGATTCAGCGCCGCGTGGTCACGCCTGAGACCTATTTCGCACAGACCTTCAAACAGGTCCTCGCCAAGCGCGGCATCACCATCGATAAAGCGGTGCGCATGGACAGCACTCCCAAGGACGGCGTGCGCGTGTTGGTCTCGCACGAATCGCCGCCCCTGGCGGTCGTGGTGCAGGACATGGGCAAGCGCTCCATCAATTTCGCCGCCGAACAGCTTCTGCGCACTCTCGGAGCGGAAACGCTTGGCCGGCCGGGCACCTGGCAAAAGGGGTTGGAGTCCGTCGCGCGTTACCTCGAAGGCATCGGCATTCCGCGCGCGACCTATGTGATGAAGAACGGCTCCGGGCTCTACGATTCCAACCGTTTCTCGTCCGACCAGATCGCACTGGTCCTGCGGGCGGGCATGCGTGACTTCCGCATGGCCAGTGAATTCCTGGCTTCGCTGGCGGTGGGCGGCGCCGACGGCACCCTGGCCCACCGCATGGCCGGATCCGCTTCGGAACGCTATGTACGCGCCAAGACCGGCACGCTGGCAAACGTGAGCTGCCTGTCCGGCATCGCGGGCGCGCCGGGAAACAAACCGCTCATCTTTTCTATCTTGATGAACGAGGTGCCGTCGCCAGTCGCTGCCCGCGCAGCCCAGGATCGCATCACCTCGGCTCTGGTCGGCTTCCTCGATCCCTCGCTCGCCAAGTAGCGGGCGAACCACCGCTCGGGCCGTGGCATAGTGGGGCCGTGACCGAGCCCAGCAAGAACGAACCCAAGGAGAATCTCGTCGCGCTCTCGCAGTATCGCGCCCGCCTGGCGCGGGGCCAGCGCGCGCGCCGGGCCGACGAGCTCTGGGACGCACCGGATCCGCAAGCCGCCATCCGCGCCCTGCCGCCCGACGAGTTCTACTACGTCATCCACGAGATGGGCTTTCCAGACGCGCTGGAGGTGCTGGTCCACGGGACGGCCGAGCAGATACAGACCGTGCTCGATTTTTCGGTCTGGGATCGAGACCGCCTGGCACTGGACAAGTCCGACGAATGGCTGGCGGCCCTGGTCGAGGCCCCCCCCGAAACCCTGGGCAAGTGGGCCCAAGGCATCGATGTCGAGCTTCTCGCCCTGCTCCTGCGCAAACGCGCGCGTATCTACGACCTGTCGCTGGAAGAAGCACCGGACAATCCGGAGGGCGTGCTGTGGGATTCGCCCGATCGCCTGTTCACCCTGGAGCTAGTCGGCGATCCCGATCAGGTCCGGGTTACGCAGCGATTGGTCGACAGCCTATATCGCTATTCGCCGGTCATGATGCGGCGGTTGCTGGTGGGCATACGCGCCGAGGACGACGCCGAGATGGAGGAGACGGCCTACCGCTGGCGCTCCGGCCGCATGGCCGATCTGGGGTTCGTCGACTTCTACGAAGCCCTGGTCGCGTACCAGGAGCTGGATCCGACCACCGTGCGCATCGAGGCAAGTCCAGCCCCCAGCCTGCGACCAAGCGGCGAGCCCATCGACGACATCCACTTGCGCCTACCTTTGGTCGTGACGGAGCGGCTGTCGGGAAAGGCGCCCTTCGCGCGGGCCGTGGGCGGCCTGCAGACCCGAGAGGAGACAGCCGACTTGCACTTCGCCCTGGTCGCCCTGTGCAATCGCGTCCTGGCCGCCGATCGCGTCGCGCCCAGCGATGAAGACGGCATCCGAACCGCGCTGGAACGGCTGTCCGCCACCTTGGACATCGCGGTCGAGTTCCTGGCCCGTGGTGATGGCGATCGCGAAACCGCCGCCGTGCGCACCGTGCCGTTGCTCAAGCTGCACCGGCTGGGGGTGAGCCTCATCGGGAAGCTGCGCCGATTGGCGACCTCGCTCGTGGGCAAGAATCCCTTCGCCGTGCTCCGGCCGGCCATCGACATCTTCGAGCCCGAGGACGGCGACATCCTGGCTTGCCTATCGCGCACGAGGCCCGCCTATCCAAGGGCCTTGGACGCGCCGCCTGCCCTGGGCGAGCGGCCCTTCGGCAGCCTGGCGGATCTTGCCACCGCCACGCAGGCGGTCTCGCGGGCCGCTGCCTCGGTGGAGATGCTGACCATGCTCGGCGTTCGGCCACAACAGCTTGTGCCGGAGGCGCTCGAAGCCCTGGCCAAAGCGAGGGTCGGGGGCGACGACCGCGGCCTCGATCCTGCCGGCATCGACGCAGGCGTGTTGGCGCGCACCGTGCTGGTAGCGCGGCTCCTAGGCGACGGGATGGCGCCCTTGTCCGTGCTTCCAACGGCCTCCGTTCATAAGTTCAAGCAAAACTTTAACTCAGGAGGACAACTCCCTGAAAGTGTGGCATTCCAGGCATCCAAAATGCTTCGACTATCGAGCGCCTCCTCGACCCTAGACGAGCCTGCCCAAGCGGTCGCGACCCGGTGGCTCGGCAGCCTCTGTCCGCTTGGCCCACTTCTCGGCTACCCGAGGCCCTAGCCCTCGCGTTCCCTGGGAGGACCACTTCGATGCCTTGACATTTCCTGGCATATCGCTGTACGTGAGACCCCTCAAGAAACCGCAACCCTTCGGGAATAAGCCGACGCGCCCAGATGTTAATGCGCCGGCTAATCGAGCGAGGTAGCAATGGCAGACGTGATGATCAAGGTCGAGAACTTGACCAAGGAATACGGCGTGAACCGCGCCGTGGACCAAGTGTCCTTCAACGTGCACAAGGGTGAGGTGCTCGGATTTCTTGGCCCGAATGGCGCCGGCAAGTCCACCACCATGAAGATCCTGACCTGCTTTCTGGCCCCCACTTCGGGCAGCGCGCAGGTCGCGGGTTTCGACGTCTTCGACCGGTCGCTGGAGGTCCGGCAGCACGTCGGATACCTTCCGGAGGACACCCCGCTCTACAAGGACATGAGCGTGCTCGAGCACCTCGAGTTTGCCGCCAACATGCACGGCATGACCGGCGACCGGGTGCATTCGCGTATAAAGGAAATTGGCGGCCGCTGCGGCCTTTCCGAGGTGGCCGGCAAGCTGGTAGGCGAGCTGTCCAAGGGTTACCGCCAGCGCGTCGGCCTGGCCCAGGCCATGTTGCACGATCCCGACATCCTCATCCTGGACGAGCCGACCAGCGGCCTCGATCCCAACCAGATCGCCGAGATCCGCGCCCTCATCAAGGAGGTCGGCAAGGAGAAGACGGTCATCCTGTCGACCCACATCCTGCCCGAGGTGCAGGCTACCTGCAGCCGCATGCTCATCATCAGCGGTGGCAAGCTGGTCGCCGATGGCACGCCGGACGAGCTGCGCGCCCGCGAGAAGGCCACGCGCTACCGCTTGGTCGTGGAGGCCAATGGTGCCGCCCCGGAGGCTATCAAGGCCACGGTCGCTGGGATCTCCGGCGTGGTGCATTGTCTGAGCGTCGCCGGCGAGGATGGCGCCCACACCTTCAACATCGACGGCGAAGCGAAGAACGACCTGCGTAAGGTCCTCTATCGCGCCGCCGTGGACCACAAGTGGACCTTGCTCGAGCTCACACGCCAGGCTGCCAGCCTGGAAGACGTCTTCCGCAACCTCACCACCGGCGAGGAGCACCGATCATGAGTACCGCCGTCACCGTCGCCAAACGCGAGATCAAGGCCTACTTCAATTCGCCCGTGGCCTACATCGTGGTCACCGTGTTCATGCTCATCGCGGGCTACCTGTACTGGAGCCAGCTCTTCCTCGAGAAGCAGGCCGAGCTGCGCTACTACTTCACCCTGACCCCGCTTATCTTCACCTTCATCATCCCAGCCATCACCATGCGTCTCCTCGCCGAGGAGAAAGGCAGCGGCACGCTGGAGATGCTCATCACCATGCCGGTACAGGACTGGGAAGTGGTGCTGGGCAAGTTCCTGGCCGGCATGGCCATGCTGGCGGCCATCGTAGGCATGACCTGCTTTTATGCCATCAGCCTAGCCATGCTCGGTCCGGTGGACAGGGGGCCCCTCATCACCGGGTACGTGGGGCTCTTGCTCATGGGCGGCTCCTACGTCGCCATCGGGGTCATGGCCTCGGCGCTCACGCGCAACCAGATCGTGGCCTTCATCCTGGCCTTCGCCATCTCGTTCGCACTCTTCATCTTCGGTCAGGTCACGCAGTACGCGCCGGATTGGATCGCGCCCGTGCTGGCCTTTCTCAGCATGGGCAACCATTTCGAGTCGCTCTCCCGCGGGGTCATCGACTCCCGCGACGTCATCTACTATGTGTCCGTGATGGTGGTCGCCCTGGTCATCGCCACGGCGTCGCTGCAATCCCGCAAGTGGAAGTAACCGAGAGGCAACGTCATGTCGATTTCCAGCAAGAAGAAGAGCTTCGCCTCCAACGTCATTCTCTATGCGACCTTCGTCGCAGGCGCCGTCGTCCTGGTCAACCTCATCAGCACACGCGCCTTTGGCAGGCTCGACCTGACCGAGAAGCACATCTACACCCTCTCGCAGGCCTCGAAAGACCTGGTCAAGAACCTGCCCGACTATCTTTCGGTCAAGGCCTACATCTCGAAGGATCTGCCACCCGAGATCAAGCGTCTGTCGCGCGACGTGCGCGACAAGCTCGACGACTACCGGTCGAGCTCGAGTGGCAAGTTCCGCTGGGAGGCCGTCGACCCGAGCTCGGACAAGAAGCTCGAGGAAGATGCCTCTCGCTGCAAGGTCCAGAAGGTCGAGATCCAGAAGGTCAGCAACTCGAAGTTCGAGCTCGGCGCCTATTACCTCGGACTGTGTCTGCAGTACGGCGACAAAACCGAAGCCATCCCGCAGATCGTGAGCGATGCCGGGCTTGAATACCAGCTCTCGTCGCTCATCAAGAAGATGACGGTGAAGAAGAAGAAGATCGCCTTCACCACCGGGCATGGCGAGAGCGACCTCAACCAGGGCTTGCAGGCGCTCAAGCAGGACATCGAGCAGGAGTACGACGTCACCACGGTCAACCCGTCCTCGGCCGAAATCGGCGCCGACGTCGACGCCCTGGTGGTGGCCGGCCCGCACCAGGCCATCGACGACAAGGGCCTGCGCGAGATCGACCGCTTCCTCATGACCGGCCGAGGCGCCATCCTGCTTGCGCCCGGCATGGTCGCAGGATCGGCCGGTGCGCGCGGCATGGAGAGCATGAAGATGTTGCAGAGCAACGACGACGGCCTGGACAAGATCTTGGGGACCTACGGCTTCAAGGTGGGTCAGGATATCGTCATCGACCCGCAGGGCGCGGCGCCAGGCGTGATGGATGTGGGCGGCGGGCGGCGAGCCCTGGTGACCGTGCCGGCTTTCGTGGCCGCCGCCACGGACAAGGCGCCGGGGCTCTCGGTGCTCGAGGGGATACGCGGCGTGATCTTCCCCTACGCCAGCCCCGTCGAGCTAACCGGACCGCTGTCGGCCGGGAACGTGCCGGCGGGCGGCAAGCTTTGGCGCCTGGCTGCTTCTTCGCCTTCCAGCTACAAGCACTCCGGGTTCGCCCTCATCGGCCCCGACATGAAGTTCGAGCCCGGAAAGGAATCCGGCTCCTACGCCTTCGGCTATGCCTACCAGGGGCCGCTCAAGAGCGCTTTCGTGACCGCCCCGCCGGCGTCGGTCTCCTCGGCCAGCAAGCAACCCCTTGCCGAATCCCAGAAGCCCGTGCGTCTGGTGGTCATCGGCAACGCGGCCTTCGCCAATGACGAATGGACGCAACTCGCGCGCTTCCTGCCCGTGTACGGAGCGGGCGCTCAGCTGCTGTACAACGCCATCGGATGGACCGTGGAGGACGAGGCCCTCATCCCCCTGCGTTCCAAGACCATGGATAGCCGGCAGCTCCCGGCCGTGTCCGAGGCCAAGGCCAGCGCCGTACAGTGGGTGAACATCCTTGGCCTGCCCGTGCTGTTCTGTCTCTACGGTGTCGGCCGCTGGCGGCTACGCAAGTCCAACCGCATGAACCAACGACTCTAATCATTCGAGGTAGACGATGAATCGCAAGACCCTGATTGCCGGCCTGGTCTTCGCTGGCCTCATCCTGGCCACCGTGCTCCTGCTGCGCTCACCCGAGAAAGGAACCCGTCCCGCCGGAGGCGGACCGCGGCCCATTGCCAAGCTCGTTGACGGCGGTTTCGACACCCTGGAGATCACCAAGGGCAAGGCCACCACCGTCATCAAGAAAGAGGGCGACGCGTACAAAATCGTAAAGCCCATAGCCTTCCCCGCCGACAAGGATGCGGCCAAGCTGGCCTTCGAGTCGCTGACCAAGATGGATTTCGGCAACATCGTCTCGGACCAGAAGAGCCGCCAAGGCGAGCTCGAGCTGGGCGCCGACGGCCTGCGCGTCACGGTCAAGAAGGGCGACGCCATCCTGGCCGATTTGCGCATCGGCAAGACCACGAATCAAATGACCATGGTCCGTCTCGAAGGCAAGGATGAGGTGTGGTCGGTCTCCGGCCTGTTCAAGTACCAATTCGACAAAGACACCACCGCCTGGCGAGACAAGACCATCACCAAGTTCGAGGAGAAGGACGCGGAAAAGCTGCAGCTCACCACCAAGAGCGGCGCGAAGATCGTGCTTTCCAAGCCCGCTCCGCGCGACGCCGGACCGGCTCCGGAATGGCAAGTGGTGGAATCCTCGGTGAAGGTCGAGCCCTTCGACAAGACCGTGGCCAGCGGTGTGGTGTCCCAGCTCGCCAACTGGAAGGCCAACGACTTCGCCGACGGCGCCAAGCCCGAGGAGACGGGTCTCGACGCGCCCGAGCTCACCATCACGGTGGATCTCAAGAACGGTAAACACGAGACCGCTCTCGTGGGCAAGAAGAAGGGCGATGACGAGTGGTACGTCAAATCGGCCGACAATCCGCAGGTCTTCCTGGTCAAGAAATACAACCTGGACCGCCTGAACAAGCGTCCCATCGAGTTCCGCGACAAGACCCTGTGCAATCTCAAGAGCGACGAGCTGACCGAGGTGGCGGTGACCCACGACAAGGACTCCTTCACGTTGGTCAAGCAAGGAAGCGCCTGGAAAGCGACCAAGCCCGCCAAGTTCACCGCCGACGATTCCAAGGTTTCGACCATCACCGGGGCTTTCGCCGATTGGAAGGGCCAGGGCTTCGCCGAGGACGACTCGCCCAAGGCCACCGGGCTGGCCAAGCCTTCGGCGATCATCGCCACGAAATCGAATGTCAAGGGGCACGCCTGCATGCTCAAGGTCGGCAGCGAGAGCAGTGAAAAGGGCGTCTTCTATGTCCAGGCCAACGGCCAACCGGACATCTTCACGGTGCCCAAGTGGTCGCTGGACCGCATCCTGGTCAAGCTCGACGACCTCAAGAAGAAGTAAGAAGAAAGAACACCACAGAGACACGGAGGGCGCCGAGGACGGAAGAAGAAGAGGAGGATCAGGTCCGAGATCCGGAACCCCTTTCTTTCAGAGCTCTGCGTCCTCTGCGTCTCCGTGGCGAAAGAATCCGCTACTGGAGTACCGCTTCGCTGGTGACCATGATGTCGCGCTCGGGCGCTTGCAGACCGGCCTCGCGGCGGATGGTGAAGGCGCGATCGCGAAGCTTCTCCGCGGCCTCCTGGCGCCCGATCTTCTCCTCGAAATCGGCGTAGGCAAGAAAGGCTCGGCCAAGCTCCAGCTCCGCGCCGGACGAGCCGAGCAACTCGATGGCGCGGTCGAAGACCTCGCGTGGGCCGCCGCGGTCGCAATCACCCGGCGCCCCGGCGGCCAGCGCCGTCCCAAGCACGCGCAGCGCGGTCCCGACCAGGGGAGCGGCGCCCATCTTCTCCGCCTCGCCCGCGGCCCAGGATGCGTGATCCCGTGCGGCAAGGTTGTCGCCCAGCGCGAGGTGAATCTCGGCCAAGCCGCGATCGGATTCGGCAACCAGGCGGCGCGCACCGAATTTTTGCGCAATCTCCTTGGCTGCCCGCATTTCCTTCTCCGCCGCCGCCAGCTCGCCCTGGGCCAGCAAGCAGTCGCCGATTTGCAGGGCAAGATGGCACTCGGTCAAGCGGTCGCCCATGGTACCCGAGATCCCCCTCGCCTGCGCCAGCAGCTTTTGCGCCAACTTGGGGTGGCCGGCCTCGCGGGTCAAGGCGCCGAGGTCGAGCAAAGTGAAGACAATCCCGTGCGGATCACGCGTGGCCTGGCTGATGGCCAAGGCGCGTTCGAAGCTCTGCTGCGCCAGTCCCAAGTGCCCCATCTGCGCCTCGACCAACCCGATCCACGCCAGGGTCAGGGCCTTGCCCCGTTCGTCCTCGAGCTCGACCCGAATGGCCAGCGCGGCCTTGTGACAGCGCAAGGCCTCGTCGGGTTTGCCAACCAGGTAGTAGACCCTGCCGATGTCGTCGAGGCTGGCCGCCACGCCGGGCCGGTCGCCGCCCAGGTCGAAGAGCAGGTGCGCCATGTCCAGGTGCTGAACCGCCATGCGGTAGTCGCCGAGCGCCCGGTAGACGCGGCCGATGCGGGCATGGGCCGCTCCACCCTTGCCGGGCATGTCCAGGCGCCAAGCCGCCGTCAGCATGTCGCCGAAATGGGCCAGCGCCTCGTGACTGTGCCCGAGGCGCGCGGTGATGTCGCCGAGCTTGTGCAAAACTTCGATCTCGAGCAGGGAATCCTCGCTGTCGAGCAACGCCAGACCGCGGGCATAGAGCGAGCGCGCGCGCTCGTAGTCGCGGCCCCGGCAAGCCTCGTCTCCCGCGGTGATGAAGCAAAGGCTGGCCCGGCGCGTGGCCCCGCCCTCCTGGTAGAGGACGGCGATGTTCTCGAGCTGGTCGCAGGACATGGGTTTGCCAGCCCGCGCTTCGATCCACTGCGCTGCGAAGCGCTTGCGTCGCCGCGTGACCTCAGGATCGACGGTGGCCTCGACCAGCATGCGTTCATCCACGTTCACGAAGCACCAAGCTGTCTCGTCGCCCATGTAGCTGGATTGCGCCATCTTGAGATAGCCGCGCTCGGCAAGCGCGCCCACCATGCGCTTGATCTCCTCGATGGACGGATCGGGCGCGAAGACCAGGGTCGGATCCCACGGCTCGGCCCCGAGCCGACCAAGGGCAATCAGCCCGCCGGTCCAGAAGATGTTCCCCATGGCCGCCGCCCGCGAAAGCAATTCGCGCTCGCTGGGGCTGAGCTCGGAGACGCGCGCGCAGGCCTCGACCTCGGTGGAGAGCAGCGGGCTCTCGCGTTCGGCCCGATCCCCATCGAAGAGCCACGCGTCCCGGGTGTCGCAGGCCAGGATGCCGTGCTCGTGATAGGCACCGAGCAATTCGCCGAGGAGGGACGGGTTACCGCCCGATTCGATGGCGGCGCGCTCGGCCAAACCAGGCGCGAGCTCCTCGGCCCCGAGCGCGCTCTTGATGAAGACGTCCATCTCCAACGGCGCAAGGCCCCCGAGATCCATGCGTGCATGACTGCCCTCCACCCGGCTCCAGTTCGGACGTCGAACCAGCAATTCTGGCCGAGCCGCCACGACCACGACCAGGGTGGTTTCTCCGAGATCGGCGCGCATGCGCGTCAGCAAATCCAGCGACCCGTCGTCCGCGAGGTGTCCGTCGTCGATGGCGTAGAGCATGGGATGCTGGCGAGCATCCTCTTCGAGGAATCGACACAGCACCGCGCGCGACAGGTCCGCCTGTTGCTCCGGCCGCATGGCCAGGGACTGCACGAGCGGGCTGCCCACTGGGGATAGGCCAAGGAATGCCCCAAGCAGCCCCGCGATTTCGGACACCCTTCGATCCCCGAACACGGCCTGCAATTCCTCGCGGAAGACAGCCTGGATGGAGTCCTTGTCCATGTCGTCGGTGATCCCGATGCGAGCGCGCAGGATGTGCCCGATGACCCCGCCCGGAGCCGAGCGCGTGTTGTCCCCCATGGCGGAGACGAAGACGCTACGGAAATCCTTGCGTTCGCCAACGTCCTTGAGCCACTCGGCAAGTAAGCGGGACTTGCCGATTCCCGAGCTGCCGATGATAGTCACGAACTGAGGAGCTTCGAACCGCAGCGTGCGGTCGAGCGCGGCATTCAAGTTACGCCGCTCCGCTTCTCGGCCGATCAGTCTGTCAACCCGAAAGCTCCGCTTCTCACCCAATCGCTCCAGCGTCATACCCCTTGATAAGGTGGTTTGCGCCGAAGAGCCAAAAACTCGATCAGTTAATGGCCATTAGCGTCACGAGGTCGCAGGATATGACGCGACGCGATCCGCACGCTACATGCCGATGATGACGACCCCACGCTCGGGAGCGCGGTCGCCTTGCCGATCGTCCTGGGCATTGCCGAGGTCGCCGTCTTCCTGCCAATCGCGCTCAGGTAGAGGGAGCTCGAGCTGCGGACGCTCGCCCCGCCGCCGCTCTTCTTCGCGACGCCGGATTTCATCGATGATCCATGGCTCCAACATGGGAAGACCTCGGCCTATGCTTATGGCTTGCAACATCGCGGCCCCGCAGTCAAGACGCGTGCGCAAGTTAGGCTCGAACTTTGCTTCTTTCCAGGTTTGGGCGCACTTTCCGGCCCTTTTGTTCATCGATTGTTCGATAGCCGACCCAGAAAATTCGCGACACAAGTGTCGTGGTGCTGCCGCAAGCCCTCGCAAAGTTTTCCGAGGCGTCCTCGTTGCAGATGAGAGTTTGTTGGCCACCATAACCGTTCGACCTTTGGATGCTCGAGCCACGTACGCGTTGCCAAGAGCCTCCACTTGATCAATCGGTCATTTTCTATTCCGGGTTTAGGGTGGATGGCGAATTTGTGGCACTGTTTTTCTGAATAGACAGTGGTGTGCTGTCAATCCGGAGCGAATAGGGCTCGTTGGGATTGCCGTCCCCTTTGCCTTGGGAAAGACGCACGAGCAGCGGCTCGCCCAGACTCGGAATGCTGGCCAGCACGAGGGTCTGCCGGGATTTCTTGGCCGCGGCCATTCCGAGCACTTGGCCGTCGCTTGACCGCAAGATCTCCACCTTGCAGCGCACACGTGCCGGACAAGAGACCGCGATGCTGACTTCGCGCTGGCCATTGCCCGTGTAGCGGAAATAGTCGACGTCGCCCACCGGTAGAAAGCCCGTGATGGTGCCATCACGAACCGCGGTCGCGTTGGTCGGACTGTCGTTGGGCTCGATCTCTTCGTCTTGCTTGAGCATGCCCATGGTGAGGTGCAGGACGTAGCGCTGGGCCGGGTTGTGGCCGGATTCGGCCTGAACGACCAGGTAGAGGAACCGGGCCGAGGCCCCCGCATCCACGGCGGCAGCAGGAACGGATACATTGTGCAGCGCCAGGCGCTCGCCCCTTCGTCCCCTACCGACCGCGATTCTCGCGCCGCCACCGTCCAGGACCTGAAGGCCGGCGGCCACGCCCTCCACGGCGTCGAGCTCGATGTCCAAGGCCGACGCGACCTCGGGCGCCGGAATTCGGTAGAAATCTTGGTCGCGCTGCCAGCCAAAGAAGCCCGCATAATCCGCCGCCCCCGTCATGTCCACGGGCTGCGCCGACTCCATGGTATCGTCAGGTTCGCGCTCCTCCGCGACCTCGAAATTTCCTAGCTGAATGGTCAGTCTGTAACTGCTGCTGGCCGGTTCGGAATCCGCGCCCTTGCCGGTCTTGGCCAAGGCCTTCACGCGAAAGTAGTAGGTTCGCCCCGGCAGCGCGGCCATGTTGGGCATGCTGGCCGCGTCACCCGAATCGGCAGAAACCGTTTCCAAGGGCTTGAGGCCGTCGTCGAGAAGTTGCAGCGAGACGCCCGGGCCCGCGCTCGCCACGATTTCACAAGAGAGCTTTCGAGCCGCAAGGCGTGCGTCGTCCACCAGGGCAGAGTCCGGCGCCGTGGGTGCCTGTGGGTCGGGGCGATGTTCGGGCACCAGCAGCTTGAAGATGTCGACGTCCCTGCCCTTGCCTTGGCCCGGCCCCGAAAGAGTCCCCTCGACGGTAAGCACGGGCCAATCCGGATTGAGGGCCAGCAATTGCGCCTGCTCGGGGCTGTCGTTGGGCTCCTGCTCAAGCACCCGCGGCGGCCCAGCTGCATCGTTGCGCGGAACGACGACCACAACCGCGGCGGCATCCCCGCGTGAAGCGAAGTGCCGGTGCCGGCACGAGCTCGCGCAGAGGACCAAGGCCGGAAGCAAGAACGTCCGGCCCCACCGCGCACCAAGCCGCTTTAATAGCCCCATCGAATCCAGGAACCTTTCATGGCGCGTGACGATCCATCCCTAGACGGCGGAGATGTCTTTGATGACGGCCACGAATTCGGCCTCGGCCACGACGGCATCGCCTACCCTCGCCTCGCCACGCATCTTCCACACCGTGCCGCCCTTGCGCAGTGGGATCACCTCCAGAAGCAGGGTATCTCCGGGGAACACGGGCTTGCGGAATTTAACCTTGTCGATGGCCATGAAGTAAATGGCCTGCCGAACAGGATCGAACCCCACCTGCGGCGCTGCCAGCAGCGCCCCTGCCTGCGCCATCGCTTCGACGATGAGCACGCCCGGCATCACGGGATGGCCGGGAAAGTGCCCCGCGAAGAATGGCTCGTTGACGCTGACCATCTTGCGCGCGACGATCCGGTCCGGGCCGAGGTCGTCTACCCGGTCTACGAGCAGAAAGGGATAGCGATGGGGGAGCGCTGCCTGAATGGCTGTGATGTCCATGGTGGCCATGGCGATCCCCGAGCCCGCGCTACTTCTTCTTGGAATCAGCGGGCTTTTTGGCCGGCGAGCTCCCGGTCCCCTTCTCTTCGCCGGCGTTGAAACGGCGGATGACTTCGTTGGTCAGGTCGAGGTGCGGTTTGGCGTAGACCACACCGGCGCTCTTGTCGAGCACCATGGTGAAATTCTCGGCCGTTGCGATCTTGCCGATGATCCGCTGCAGACGCTCGACGATGGGCTGGGTGGCTTCCTCTTCCTTCGCCGCCAGATCCTGCTGGTGCCGCATGTACGTCTGCTGAACCTTGCCGACCCGCTCCTGGAGCTTCCGCTTCTTTCTGGCGAACTGTCTCGGCGGGTAGCAAGGTGCGTTTCTTGTTCAGATCCTCGATGGCCTTCTTGACCTCTTCTTGCTGCTCGTCGAGCTCCTTCTGCTTCTTGTCGAAATCCTTCTTGAGGGTAGCGCGGGCCTTGCGGCCATCCTCGGTTTCATAGAGCGCGCGCCGCAAATCCACGTAGCCGAGCTTGACTTCCTCGGCACGCAGGGGCCGAGCGAACAGGGACAGAAGAACAGTTCCGATCAGTGCGATGCGAATCATGAAGGTCATCTCCGATTGAGCCAAAGAACCGGACATCGATACCACAAAAGCTCCGGCAAATCTCGCGCGGAGAGTGGGGAGAAAATTTAGCCACCGAGAGCGCAGCGGGCACCGAGAAAGGAACAACCCGGATCCACGATACGAAAACACCCTCCTATTCGCATCCAATGAGCTCCACGTCATCCACCCAAATGTCGAAATCGGCCCCGGGCTGATTCACCTTCCATTGCAAGCTGAAGAGCCTGTTCGGCTTGATGGCGTGCGGCCGCGGCGAGCCCCAATCAGGCAGTTGCTTCAGCTTCCGCCACGGAAACACGAAATGCTGCCACCCTTCGGCAAGCTCGATGTCCGCGCCGAAATCGTTGAAACACTCCCTGCAGATTCCGCCGTCCTGGTCGGTGCTGACGTCGGGGACATTGAATCTGACTTTGCCATAGCTGTCCGGCCCCCTCTTGGCCCAGAATGCGATCCCCTTGTACCGAGAGGCGTCGTAGGGATCCTTGGGATCGACGAAGTTCATGGCCAAGGCACCGAACACGATTTGTCCATCGGCGATGCGGCCGTGCGCATGCGCCGCGTACTTCGACCCATTCACACCACCGGGAGTCATGGCGAAATTGCCACCCGCCGCGCCCGCTTGCGGCACGACGGTCGTGCCGTGACTCTCGGTAAAGGTGTACCAGTACCCACCGCGACCTTCCACGACCTTGGTTTGGTTGTTGCCGTCCTCGCAGTCGTCGACCAATCCCTGGGCGCCACACGAGGCAAGGTTGTCTCCCTGGTTTCCGACGGCCTGGGTCTGGCCCAGCGGAAGGCAGGCAGGTAGCAGAGCGGGAAGCAGAAGATGGATCGTGACGAGGGGTGGCGAGCCCCACCCCCATCGGGCTGATTTCGCGATGTGTTTGGACCCCACGGCAATTCAACACGTAGCACCGTACAGGTGTGAATGTCCACCTCGTGCGGGCAGCGCGCTTCCCGGTTGCATTCCAGGGCCGGAAGCGCAACTCTTCACGGCAACTTCAAAATGAGCATGCTCGTACTTCGTGGCGCACCTGCATTCACCCCCGCGCGGCTGGCCAAGCGTCTGAGGAAGATTCAAGGGCGGAATCCGGCGGTTCACGACGCGGCAGCCGAGCTCGTTCATTTCGCCGAGATCGCCGAGCCCCTCTCGAGCGACGAGAGGCACGTCCTCGACCGACTTCTGCGCTACGGCCCGCGTGTCGAGGCTCACAACCTGGATGGCTTACGACTGCTCGTGGTTCCACGCATCGGGACCCTTTCCCCTTGGTCGTCCAAAGCCACGGACGTCGCCCACAACTGCGGTCTCCACCAAATCAAGCGCATCGAGCGCGGCATCTGGTACACGGTGGCCGGCGAGGTCACGAATGACGTTGCCTTGCGCGCCGCCATCCACGATCGCATGACCGAATCGGTCTTGGAGCGCGAGGAAGAGGCTGCACGACTCTTCCGCCACGCCGCCCCGCAACCGCTCGCGACCGTGGACGTGCTCGGCAAGGGCCGCGCCGCCATCGAATCCGCCAACGCCTCGATGGGGTTGGCCTTGGCGGCAGACGAGATCGACTATCTGGTCGAGAGCTTTCGCGCGCTGGACAGAAACCCGACCGACGTCGAGGCTCATGATGTTCGCCCAGGCCAACAGCGAGCACTGCCGCCACAAGATCTTCAACGCCGATTTCATCATCGACGGCGAGCGCCAGGCGAGGTCGCTATTCGGAATGATCCGGCGCAGCACGGAAGCCAGTCCTACAGACGTCCTGTCTGCCTACAGCGACAACGCCGCGGTGATGGAAGGGCCGGAGGCCGGGCTGTTCTTTCCGGATGCGGAGACCGGCGTCTACGATTTCCATCGCGAGCCCGTCGGCATCCTGATGAAGGTCGAGACCCACAACCACCCCACCGCCATCTCGCCCTACCCCGGCGCCGCCACCGGCTCGGGCGGCGAGATCCGCGACGAGGGCGCGACCGGCCGTGGCTCCAAGCCCAAGGCCGGACTGACCGGATTCTCGGTTTCCAACCTGCGCCTTCCCGACGCCGTTCGCCCGTGGGAGAAGGATTTCGGCAAGCCGACGCGCATCGCCTCGGCGCTGGACATCATGCTGGAAGGGCCCATCGGCGGCGCCGCCTTCAACAACGAATTCGGCCGGCCCAACATCGCGGGCTACTTCCGGACGTTCGAGATGGAAGTGCCCGGGCCGAAGGGTCGCGAGATCCGCGGCTACCACAAGCCCATCATGATCGCGGGCGGCTTCGGCAACATCCGCAGGTCGTTGGTCAAGAAAGGTGAGGTCCCGCCGGGCGCGGTCATCATCGTGCTCGGCGGCCCGGCCATGCTCATCGGTCTCGGCGGTGGCGCTGCCTCGTCCATGGCCTCGGGTGCATCCGAAGAAGATCTCGATTTCGCGTCCGTTCAACGCGACAACGCCGAAATGCAGCGACGCTGCCAGGAAGTCATCGACCGCTGCTGCGCCCTCGGCGACCAGAGCCCCATCGTGTCCATCCACGACGTCGGCGCGGGAGGGCTGTCCAACGCCTTGCCCGAGCTCGTCAACGACAGCAAGCGCGGGGCCCGTTTCGAGCTGCGCAAGATCCCGAGCGACGAGCCCGGCATGTCGCCGCTGGAGATCTGGTGCAACGAAGCGCAAGAGCGCTACGTGCTGGCCGTGGCCGAAAACAAGCTCGAGGCATTCGAGGCACTGTGCCGACGCGAGCGCTGCCCCTTCGCCGTGCTCGGGAATGCCACTGCCGAGGGGATGTTGCGGGTCACCGACGCACACTTCGGTAATCAGCCCATCGACATGCCGCTCTCGGTGCTCTTGGGCAAACCGCCCAAGATGGTTCGGGACGTCAAGCGCGCCCGGGTCGCGCAGCAGGCGTTTGCCACCGCCGGCATCGACCTGCGCGAGGCCATCGCTCGCGTCCTGCGCCTGCCCGCGGTGGCGGACAAGACCTTCCTCATAACCATCGGCGATCGCACGGTCACGGGACTCATCGCGCGCGATCAGATGGTCGGGCCCTGGCAGGTGCCGGTGGCCGACGCGGCCGTGACCGCGACCAGCTACGACACCTTCACCGGCGAAGCCATGGCCATGGGCGAACGCACGCCGGTTGCGTTGCTCGACGCCGCGGCCTCGGTGCGCTTGGCGGTCGGCGAGGCCATCACCAACATCGCCAGCGCGCCCATCGGCGACCTTGGCAAGATCAAGCTCTCGGCCAACTGGATGGCGCCGGCCGGACATCCCGGCGAGGACGCGCGTTTGTATGATGCCGTCCGCACCGCGGGTGAAGAGTTGGCCCCAGCCCTCGGCATCGCCATTCCCGTGGGCAAGGACTCCATGTCCATGAGCACGGTGTGGCGCGAAGGCAAAAAGGGGAAACGCGTGACAGCGCCGCTCTCGCTCATTGTCAGCGCGTTCGCGCCCGCCACCGACATTCGCCGAGCGCTCACGCCGCAACTGCGCACCGACGTCGGTGAAACCGAGCTGCTGCTGGTCGATCTAGGCGCGGGCAAGAATCGTCTGGGCGGCTCGGCCCTGGCCCAGGTCTTCGGTCAGCTCGGAGACGTGCCACCGGATCTCGACGAGCCTTCGCTGCTCAAGGGTTTCTTTGCGGCGATTCAGGAATTGGCCGGTGCCCAAACGATTCTCGCGTACCACGATCGCTCGGATGGTGGGCTTTTCGTCACCCTGCTGGAAATGGCGTTTGCCGGCGGCGTTGGCGTGAACGTCGACCTGCCGTCCGGCCGCGATGACGGGATCGCGTCGTTGTTCAGCGAAGAGCTGGGTGCTGTCGTGCAGGTCCGCAAATCTGACGCCAAAGAAGCGCGCGCCTGTTTCGCCCGGCACGGCCTAGGCGAGCTTGTTCGCGGTTGCGGCCAACCGGCGGTCGCGAACGAGATCGCCATTCGCAGGGATGGCCGTGTCCTTTTCGCCGAGAGACGATCGGTTCTGCGCGGCATCTGGTCCGAAACCACCTTCGCCATGCAGGCGCTGCGCGATGACCCGACCTGCGCTGCCGAGGAACAGGTCAGCCGCTGCGACGCCGCCGATCCGGGCCTGGTTCTGCGGCCAAGCTTCGATGCCCAGGCCAACGTGGCCCTGCCCTTCATCGTGAGCGGTGCGAGACCGCGCGTGGCCATCCTGCGCGAGCAAGGGGTAAACGGGCAGATCGAAATGGCGGCGGCCTTCCACCGCGCCGGTTTCGAAGCGGTCGATGTCCACATGAGCGACATCCTTGCCGGCCGCATCGAGCTGTCGGGATTCCGCGGCGTCGCGGCCTGCGGCGGGTTTTCCTATGGCGACGTCTTGGGCGCAGGCGAAGGTTGGGCCAAGTCCATCCTGTACAGTCCGCGTGCCCGAACCGAGCTCGAACGCTTCTTCGCCCGCACCGACACCTTCACGCTCGGCGTTTGCAACGGCTGCCAGATGGTCTCCAACTTGAAGGAGATCATTCCCGGTGCCGACCATTGGCCCCGCTTCGTGCGCAACCGCAGCGAGCAGTTCGAAGCCCGTCTGGCCCAGGTGCGAATCGAGCAGAGCCCGTCGGTGCTCCTGGCCGGCATGGCGGGCTCGCTTGTCCCCATCGCCGTCGCCCACGGCGAAGGTCGCGCCGAATTCGCGTCCGCGGACGCGCAGGCCGCCCTGGATCGCTCGGGGCTGGTGGCCGCCCGCTTCGTCGATCATCACGGCAACCCGACCGAGCACTATCCCGAGAATCCCAACGGCTCGCCGCGGGGAATCACCGCCATCACGACGCCCGACGGCCGCGCCACCATCATCATGCCCCACCCGGAGCGCGTATTCCGCAGCGTGCAACTGTCGTGGCACCCCGACGGCGCCGGCGACGATTCGCCCTGGATGCGCCTGTTTCGCAACGCCAGGGTCTTCGTGGGCTAGGAAGGCATCGATTCCTCGTCCCTTGATCCTTCCGCCTGGCGAGGTATAGCTTTGCCGTCACGTGCTAAACACGCAAGGCACATTTCCGGTCAGTCACGGGCTCTACGCATTCCTGAAGGTCCTCTCTTCCCCAGGAGATGGACCGGTCTACCTTGCGGCCTTGAGTGGCGCGACGAAGCCCTGGGTCATCAAGGCCCTGCCTCTACAGGGACAAGGTGCCGTGGATATCGGCGCGCTCAAGGCGGAAACCGAGAAACTCGCCCGAATGCACTCCCGTCATTTGGCGGCGGTTCGTGCATCGCCCGAGATCGAACGAGATGGCGGGCTGGTCGTGGAATACCTCCGTGGCAAGCCGTTGGCGGCGATTTGCGAGCGCGCCGAGGAATATGCGGTGTTGCTCCCGACCGAGCTTGGCCTGGTCGTAGCGCACGATGTTTTCGCGGCGGCGGAAGCCTTCCACACCTTCGAAGGCGCGGGTCGAGTCCACGGCAACATCACGGCGCGCACCATCTTGGTTGGTTACTCGGGCGACGTGAAGGTCGCCGGCTATCGCCCTGGATTTCACGTTCCCGCCGGAGTCGAAGCGCACGTAACGAGGGATTTGAAGGCCGTGGCCGGCATTCTGTGCGACCTGCCCTTCGAGATGTTTCCGAAGGAGCTGACCAAGCTCGTGCCGCGCCTGCTTGAAGACAACGTCTCGGCGGTAGAGGCCACGGCCGCGGTGCGAGCATTTCTGCACGAGAGGGTGCCGTCCGCGGAAGACCGGCGAAGGGTTGCAGCGTGGCTGAAGGATGTCTTCCAAGACCAATTCGACGAGGAAGCCCGTGACGAAGCGCGGCTCCTCGCCAGCGCGACCCCCTTGCTCGCGCCGTCTCGCGTGCGGCCTGTCGCCCGACGCGTGTCCGTGCTCGGCGGGACAACGGCAATGCTTGCCCTCCTCGGTGGCGGCGTCGCGCTGATGTCGCATCGTCGGCCTCTCCCGGCCCATTCGGAAGCCATGCACATCGAGACCATGGCCACGGTGGCTCCGGGTCAGGCCCTTCCACCTGCAAGCCCGCCGACCGAGCCGCCCGTCCCTGCCATTCCAGCGCCGACGTCCACCCCAGCGCCAGTTGCACCAAGCGATCCCGTGATCGCATCGGCGAGACTTTCCAAGCCACCGCCATCAGGCACACCTGACGGTCGCCCGACAAAACGTGAGGCGGAAGACTCACCCGCCGAGCGCCTGCTGCGCGAGGCCGAGGCTGCCTTCGATGCCGGCAAGCGGATCGAAGCCATCAATCTCGGAATCCAGGCCGTCAACTCGGGCGGCGGCGTCCGGGCTCATCTCGCGCTGGGAGAGTACTACCACAGCGTGCACCGCTACCAAGACGCTCTCAATCACTATCGCGCCGCCGTCGAAATCGAGCCCGGCAACCAGCTCGCCCTGACGGGCATCAGGTTGCTCGAGAAGAAGATATCGCCCTGCCAGTAGTCAAGGCGTGAGACTGGACCCACAGGTACCCGCGAGCGCGGGCGTGCAGGAGGTGAGGCCACAAATGGGAATAACGTCCACGCCACCCGTCCCGCCGTTGCCCGAGGCATAGACGCTGACATTCGATCCAGCCACCGTGGGCACGGCGAAATTGCATTGCAGCCCGGGACTACCGTTGTTCACAACGCTGATGAAGTTCAATTTCGTGGCCGAGCCCGCGTTGGGCAACGCCCTGACGTAGACGCCGCTCCAAAGGGTCGTCCCGTCGATGCCGACACCATTGCCGGACGCCAATACATCGCTGAAGTCGAAAGCGGCGCCGTCGAGCAGAATTCCGCCGCCGCTATTGCTCAGCACCTTCACCCTTTCCAGTCGCAGGGTCGTTCCTGCCCCGGCCGAGATGCCGAGGTTGGAATCGCTACCACCGATAACGCTGAGGTCGCGGGCATAGAGGTTCCCCATGCCCGAAAGCGTAATGCCCGGACTCCCCACACTGGGATGGATGCTCGCGGTGCCCTGGCCCACGATGCTCACCTGCATCGCGCTCGTCACCGAGATGACATCCGCTGGCGAACGCAACACGATTAGGTGCTTGCTGGTGTTGGTGCCTATCAAAGTCACAGCCGCCTGCAGTGCACTGGTCGTGACATAGATTGTTTCGGCATCCGTTGCGCACCGGCCATCCTGATGGGCCATACACACGCCCGGATCGGCTCCCAGCTTGGCGATGCACTGGCTGTCCGCCGTGCAGGCGATGCAGGCGTTGCTGGCGTTGCAGATTGGCGCGGACGGCACCGTACAGTCGTCGTCCACCTGGCAAACCACGCACTGCCCACTGAGGGCTCCGCTGGTCGCGCACACGGGCATGCTGGCCGAACGTGCGGAGCATGCCGTAGCCGCGGCAGTCTGGCAGCCACCGCAGGCATTGGCCACGCAGAATCTCTTCGTCGCATCCTTGCAATCCGCATCGGCGGAGCACTCGACACACGTGCCGCTCGCCGTTCCGCTGGTTGCGCACACGGGGCTGCTGGCTGACCGGGTGGAGCATGCCGTGGCCGCGGCAGTCTGGCAGCCACCGCAGGCGTTGGCCACGCAGAAGCTCTTCGTCGCATCCTTGCAATCCGCATCGGCGGAGCACTCGACACACTGGCCAGCGAGATCCCCGCCGGTCGCGCACACGGGACTGCTGGCTGACCGGGTGGAGCATGCCGTGGCCGCGGCGGTTTGACAGCCGCCGCAGACGCTGGCCACGCAGAAGCTCTTCGTCGCATTCTTGCAGTCCGCATCGGCGAAACACTCGACGCACTGACCAGCGAGATCGCCGCTGGTCGAACAGACGGGCTTGCTGGCCAGCCGCGTGGAGCACGCCGTGGCCGCCGCGGTCTGACAGCCACCGCAGGCGTTGGCCACGCAGAAGCTCTTCGTCGCGTCTTTGCAATCGGCGTCGCCCGCACATTCCACGCACTGACCGGCGGCAGATCCACTGGTCGCGCAGGTGGTCCTGCCGTCGCCGCGCGCCGCACAACCGGTAGCGCCCGAAGTTGCACAGCCGGTACAGGCATTGGCCACGCAGAACCCCTTCGCCGCGTCCTTCGTACACTGGCCGTCCGCCGTGCACTCCACGCATCGTCCTGAAACGCCGTCGCAGACCTGCGTTCCACACGCGGTGGTAGCGGCGGCCTGGCACCCAACGCACACGTTGCCAACACAGAACGGCATGGTCGGATCGAGGCAGTCGCTGTTCGCGCCGCACGTCCCTCCTCCATCCGGAACATAGACATCAGGCACGAAAACGTCGACGGTACCTGAGTCCTCGGGCATCCCTGCTTCGGTGGCTTCGTCAAGCACGGGCACGTCGACAGTGACGCTGACATCGAGCGCCCCGCCGACATCCTCCCCGGCTGGTGCATCGGTGGCATCGAGCGACCCGGCGGCCCCATCCAGCGGCGAGATACAGACGGCTCGCGCGACGTCGCAGATCCACCCGCTCGGACAGTCGGCGGACTTCTGGCAATAATCCGGGGTCGCCTCCGTACAACCGAAGAGGACGACGCCACCCAAGAGAGACACACACGCCAACCTTGCCATTCGCGACGACATTAGAATCCTCCCGATAGGGATATTGAAGATCCGCTGATGTTCAGTGCCATATGCGCGGCGCCCGTACTGGGCGACAGCGCGATCAACCCGACAAGTCCGGCGAGCGCCGCCACCCCACCCCCAGCCATCAAGCCAATTCCCGCCGCCTCGGTCTTGTACCTTCGCGCACAAAGATTCTGGGGAGCCGATAGGTCGCACGTGCCTTGGCCGTTGATGTGAACGAGATAGATCCCGGACCCGAGCAAGAGCACTCCACCCGCGATGGCGGTCAGCGAAAGGTACCTCGGCACGTACCGCGTGGGTTCGGTCGTAAGCTCGGGTCTTGGCGCGGCCGGCAACGGGCTGCGCTCAAGCGCGGGCGGCGGCGTGGGTGTGACCATGGTACTCGGTACAGGCGTCGGCTCCGACTCGGCAACGGGCGCAGGTGGGCTTTTGATGAGCTTGATGCGTTCGGCGATCGTCGAGGCCAGCAAGGAAGCGGTATGCTTGATCTCGCTCGGTTCGCAGCCCTTGCAATCGGTCTTTTCGCTCCACGCTTCGCGCCGGGGCACCGAACGCACGACGATCATCGAGACGAGATAGTCCGGCTTCGAGTGCCGCGATGTTTTTTTTACGCCCTGTCTGACGCGGACGCGAACCTGCACCACCAAGTCGACCTTGGCGGTCTCCGCGAGATCCTGTAAACACTCGATGCTTTCGCATTCCAAGACCTGCTCCAGCTCTATCGGGTCGGAAACAGGGGTGAGCGTGATGTCCGTTGCGGCAAGGGTGGACATCACTTGGCCAAGGCCGGTCAAGATATGGGTGACGGCTCCGTCCTGCACCACGTCGGCCATTTTCGGGGCCAAGCTGCTGGTGTCGACCGCAATGGCCACTGTGTTGGGACTTCCGGCAAAGGCGTGCTGGCCGGTCAAGGCAAGAATAGAAGCGAGAAGCAAGGCAACTGTCGTCGGCATTCGCATGGTCGTTGACCTACTGGAAAGTTCCTGGTTCCGGTCCACAGCTTCTGGCGACGCAGGCTACCACTCTTCGGCAAGACCGCGAGCTTTCACCCGACGCAAAACGGTCTATCGCCCATACCCCCCATACCCTGCCCTTGTACCTGGTCGGCGCGAATCGAGCTATGATTCGCGCATGCTGGCAACACTCATTTGGACCTTGCTCGTAGCAGGTGGCCCCACGGCCAAGCTCGAACCCTCGGTCGGAAGGGAAATGACCGAGGCCATCGTCGCGGTCAACAAGGCCCTCGGTCTGGAGACATGGACCGCGCACGGCGGCGAAAAGCCCTGTATCGACCGGGGCGGACTCGAGGCTCTGGCCAAGGACGTCAGTCCCGAGGAGACGCGGCAATGCGCGTCCACGGCCATCGCCAAGGGATTCCCCAATCTGGGACAAGAGTACGTGCTCGGCATCCCCATGGCGGACATCGGCCCCGTGACCGTCTTCGCCGTCGGCATCGCAGACTCGGACGGCTGGGGCGCCTACTCGTGCGACCCGTCCCGCAGGTGCGCCCCCACCAAGCTCAGCTCGACCTCCAAGCAGGCGAAGCGCTTGGATGAACGCTACCATCGCGCGTGCCAGGAGCCCAAGACCGTGTGGTTTCCGAGTCGCGAGCGCGTCTGCTCCGGCACGCCGATGAACGCAGCCCCCGAGCCCATCCCGCCTCCGAAGGCGGCCAAGGTTCCATCGACCATCCAGAAGCCCTCGCCCAGCGGTTCCCCCGCCTCCGAGCCCTGGCCGGTCAAGGAATAGCGCATCCGCCGCCTGGTGCATTTCGCGTCTTTCCATCTCCGCTTTCCCACCCGGAGCGACGACGCTGCCGTGCGGTGAATTCCGCGCGAATGGTGTCCGCGGCCACGAAATTTGCAGTAGTCAACCAGGTTGCGCGCGACTATTCTCTCGCCCCGAACAGTTCCCGAAGTACCGAGCTAGCGCGTGAGCGCCGACGGGCCTTGCCCGCCCAGCTCAACGCGGAAGCTCAAAGAACCCTACCAGGGTTCTTTTCAAAAACAGACGGAGATAAGACCCATGGCTAAGTTGACCGGCAAAGCTCTTGTCGCGCAGGGTGGTGGCCCGACCGCGGTCATCAACCAAAGCGTCGTAGGCGTCGTCCTCGAAGCGCGCAGGTTTCCGCAGATCACCCACGTTTACGGCGCCCGCCACGGCGTAAGCGGCGTGCTCAAGGAGGACTTCCTCGACCTCTCCGAGGCCACCTTGCCGAACCTGGAGGACGTGGCGGTGACCCCCGCCTCCGGTCTCGGCTCGACCCGCGACAAGCCCGACGTCGAGTACTGCCAGAAGATGTTCAAGGTCATGCAGGCGCACGACATCCGTTACTTCTTCTACTGCGGCGGTAACGACTCGTCCGATACCTGCCGCATCGTCAACGAGCAGGCCAAGGCCACGGGCTACGACCTCGTCTGCGTACACGTGCCCAAGACCATCGACAACGACCTGGCCGGCGGCACCGACCACTGCCCGGGCTTCGGCTCGGCGGCCAAGTTCGTGGGCCAGGCCTTCGCGGGCGCCAACATGGACAACCGCGCCCTGCCCGGCGTGTACATCGCCGTGGTCATGGGCCGCCACGCTGGCTTCCTCACCGCCGCCTCGGCTCTCGGCCGCAAGTTCGAGGACGACGGTCCCCACCTCATCTACCTGCCCGAACGGGTGTTCGACGCCGACAAGTTCGTGGCCGACGTGCAGAAGGTCTACGACAAATACGGCCGCTGCATCATCGCGGTCTCCGAGGGCGTCAGCGACAAGTCGGGCGCGCCCATCATCACCTCGCTCAAGGGCTCGGAGAAAGACTCGCACGGCAACGTCCAGCTTTCGGGCACGGGCGCCCTCGGCGATCTGCTCGCCGACCTCATCAAGGCCAAGACCAAGATCAAGCGCGTTCGCGCCGACACCCTGGGCTACCTGCAGCGATCGTTCCTGGGCTGCATCAGCAAGAGCGACGCCGAGGAAGCTCGCGCGGTCGGCCAACGCGCCGTGCAGATCGCGGCCATCCACGGCACGGCCGGATCGGTGGCTATCAAGAGAATCGGCGATTATGCCGTTACCTATGACTTGATCCCGCTCGACGCCGTAGCCGCCAAGACTCGCCACATGGACGAGTCCTTCATCAATGCCGAAGGCAACAACGTCACCGAGGCCTTCCTCAAGTACTGCCGCCCGCTCGCGGGCGAGATGCCGACCCAGGACCGCTTCCAGGCCCCGCAGGTCGCGAAGATCCTGAACAAGAAGTAAACACTGGACCAAGGAGCGAAACGTTATGTCAGAGAATGCTCTCTATAAGGCAATTGGGCTCGTTAATACGAAATCCATGTTCAAGGCGGCCATGGCGGGCAAATTCGCCGTGCCGGCCTACAACTTCAACAACATGGAACAGCTGCAGGCCATCGTGCTCGGCTGCGTGGCCTCCGACTCCCCCTTCATCCTGCAGGTCAGCTCGGGCGCGCGCAAGTACGCCGACCAGACCCTCCTGCGCTACATGGCCCAGGGCGCGGTGGAAATGATCAAGGCGGCCAAGAGCCCGCTCAAATTCGCCCTGCACCTCGACCACGGCGACACCTTCGAGCTGTGCAAGTCGTGCATCGAGACCGGCTTCTCGTCGGTCATGATTGACGGCTCGCACCACCCGTACGAGAAGAACATCGAAGAGACCCGCAAGGTCGTCGAGTACGCGCACAAGTACGACGTCACCGTCGAGGGGGAGCTGGGCGTGCTGGCCGGCATCGAGGACGACGTGGTCGCCGCCAAATCGGTCTACACGCCGCCGGATCAAGTTGTCGATTTCGTACAGAAGACCGGCGTGGATTCTCTGGCCATCTCCATCGGCACCTCGCACGGCGCCTACAAGTTCAAGCCCGCGCAGTGCAAGCGCAACGCCCAGGGCGTTCTCGAGCCCCCTCCCCTGCGCTTCGACATCCTCGAAGAGATCGAAAAGCGCATCCCCGGCTTCCCCATCGTGCTCCACGGTGCCTCGTCGGTCGTGCAGAAGTACGTCGAGATGATCAACAAGTTCGGTGGCAAGATGGAAGACGCGGTCGGCATCCCCGAGGCGCAGTTGCGTCGCGCCGCCACGTCGGCCGTGTGCAAGATCAACATCGACTCCGACGGCCGCCTGGCCATGACCGCCGCCATCCGCAAGGCCTTCGCCGAGAACCCGAAAGAGTTCGACCCGCGCAAATACCTCGGCCCCGCCCGCGACGAGCTGCAAGTCGCTCATCATCGAGAAGAACAAGAACGTGCTCGGGTCTGCCGGGCACGGCAAAGAGATTTACGGTTGATGAGCTAGATCTAGAAGAACACCACAGAGGCACAGAGACCGCAGAGGGCACGGCAGGGCGACCTGACGATCTAAATGGGAACCCTGGAAGGGTTCCCAAACCCTCCCGCGCTCTGGCTACGGCGGGCTAAGCCCGCCTCCGCCAACGCGATCCGCTTCGAGCAAGCGCATTCATTCCAAGGGCACGGCAGGGCGACCTGACCGTGCCCTTTGTGTATCTAGCATTCGTGAGAGCGGCGCTCGGCTGCTGCGAGCTAGCGCCGTGGGCTGCCCCTCGGCGGCCGCATGCCGCGGCCGCACTGCTCTCCCTATTGCCTACATTCCGCCCGCTATTCGGCCCCGAAACGCTTGATAGGCCCCGGCCCTCGGCACTACCATATTGTCCATGCAGCCCTCCTATTCCCACGGGATTACGTCCGTGCCCTTGCTGGGCGACACCATTGGCGAGAACCTGCGGCGTACCGTCGAGAAGTTCGGCAAGCGCGAGGCGCTGGTGTCGTGCCACCAGAATTATCGCGCCACTTATCGCGAGTTCTGGGACCAAACATCCGTGATCGGCCGCGCGCTGATGGCCCGCGGGGTGAAAAAGGGCGATCGCGTGGGGTTGTGGTCGCCCAATCGCTTCGAATGGGCGGTCACCCAGTACGCCACCTCGCGCATCGGCGCTATCATGGTGAACATCAACCCGGCCTACCGCAGCCACGAGCTCGAGCACGTGCTCAAGCAGTCGGGTTGCGCCCTGCTCATCCTGGCGCGCGGGTTCCGCCAGACCGACTACGTTTCCATGTTCCGGGACGTAGAGAGTCGACTGCCAGAGCACATCAAGGCCATCGTCATCGATGACGAATGGAGCGATCTCAAGGAAGACGCCAAGCACGTCTCCGAGGAGGAGCTTCACCTTCGCGAACAAACACTCGATCCCGACGATGCCATCGACATCCAGTACACCAGCGGTACCACGGGCTTCCCCAAGGGAGCGACCCTTTCTCACCACAACATCCTGAACAACGGCTACTTCGTCGGCCGAACCCTGAAATACAGCGAGAAGGACCGCATCTGTATCCCCGTGCCGCTCTACCACTGCTTCGGTCAAGTGATGGGCAACCTGGCCGCCACCAGCCACGGAGCCTGCATGATCTATCCCGGCGAGGCCTTCGACCCAGGCACGGTGCTCGCCACGGTCGAGAAGGAGCGTTGCACCTCGCTCTACGGCGTGCCCACCATGTTCATCGCCGAAACCGAGCACGCGAATTTCGGCAAGACCGACTTCGCCAGCCTGCGCACCGGCATCATGGCCGGCTCGCCCTGCCCCATCGAGGTCATGAAGCGCGTGCAGAAGGACATGCACATGCCGGAGATCACCATCTGCTACGGCATGACCGAAACCTCGCCCGTGTCCACGCAAAGCAAAGTCGACGATCCGCTGGACAAGCGCGTCGCCACCGTGGGCTGCGTACACCCCAATCTGGAAATCAAGATCGTGGATCCGTCCACCAGTCATGTCGTTCCCCGCGGCACTGTCGGCGAGCTGTGCACGCGCGGCTACTCGGTCATGCTGGGATACTGGGACGACAGCCATTCCACACGCCAGGCCATCGATGCCGCACGCTGGATGCACTCGGGCGACCTGGCGACCCTGGACGACGACGGTTACGTCAACATCGTCGGACGCATCAAGGACATGGTGATGCGCGGTGGCGAGAACATCTACCCGCGCGAAGTGGAAGAGTTCCTTTACACCAAGCCCGAGATTGCCGACGTGCAGGTCATCGGCGTGCCCGACGCCAAGTACGGCGAGGAGGTCATGGCGTGGATCAAGCTGCGGCCCGGCGTAAGCCTCGGCGGCGACGACCTGCGCGCCTTCTGCAAGGGCAAGATCGCCACCTACAAGATCCCGCGCTACTGGAAGTTCGTCGATGCCTTCCCCATGACCGTCACGGGCAAGATCCAGAAGTACAAGATGCGCGAGATCGCCGTGGAAGAGCTGAAACTGCAGACCGCCGCCGGCATCAAGACCGCCTAGGAGGCTGGTGTTAAGCGGGGGACCGAGTCCTGGCGGAGCGAGGAATCCCGACCGCGAGGCGCGAGGAGGGCGAATACTGGACGTCTTCAACCGACGAGCAACGAAGCGGGCGGGGCCCGCAGCCCGCCAAGCGACGGGAGCCGATTGACACCAGCCTCCTAGGCTTCATTCGATGTGCTGGAAGAACCTGTGCCAGCGGATGGACTCGAACCAGTCGACGATGCCCGATGGGCTCAGTCCCCCGCGCGAGGGATCGCGCGACCACCAGATGATGAGGGCGCGCCCCTTGATGAGATCGAAGGGCACGAAGCCCCACACGCGAGAATCCTTCGAGTTGTCCCGGTTGTCGCCCATGGCGAAGTAGTGCCCCGGTGGAATCTTCACCGGTCCGAAATCGGACGACATCGATCGCATCGGCTCTTGGTGGACCTCGTGCGATTTGTTCCCGAGGTGCTCGAGCCACACCTCGCAAGGGTGGCGGTCCTCGTCACCGTCGAAGTCCCTGCTGTCGTTGGTCAAGCAGGGCTCGTTCAGCTGCTCGCGCGCCAAGGGGGTTCCGTCGATGAAGACCTCGTTGTGGCGAACCTGCAAGGTCTCACCCGGCAACCCCATCACCCGTTTGATGTAGTCGATGCTCTGGTCGGGTGGGTACTTGAACACGATGATGTCGCCGCGCTTGGGCTTGCCCAGCGTGGCGATCTTGGCGTTGGTGAACGGAATACCGATGGAGTAGGCGAACTTGGATACGAAGATGTGATCGCCGACATCCAGGGTCGGGATCATCGAACCCGATGGAATCTGGAAGGCCTCGACCACGAAGGCGCGCAGAAGCAGCGCCACGCCAAGTGCCAGACCGATGGATTCGGCGTATTGGCGCGTCGCCGACTTGCGGGCAAAGGCCAGGTGCTCGTCCATCTTGCCGTCGATATCCGTGATGGCCTGGCGAAGCCGATCGAGCTCCTTGCCCTTGCGAGCCGCCTCGACCTCGGCCACGGCAGCCGTCATGGTGGTCGCGACCGATTCGGGAATGCGGTAGCGCTTTTTCCTTAGAATGCGCTTGGCCTCGCCCACCAGTTGCTTGGCTTCGGCGCTGGCATGACTCCACTGCCGGTGTGCCCGCCAGGATCTCCAAATACCGAGTAACATGATCAATCGACCTTCAAAATGGCGAGGAACGCCTCTTGCGGAATTTCCACATTCCCAACCTGTTTCATGCGCTTCTTGCCTTCTTTCTGGCGCTCGAGGAGTTTGCGTTTGCGGGAGATGTCGCCACCATAGCACTTCGCGGTCACGTTCTTGCGCAGGGCCTTGACCACCGTTTTGGCGATCACCCGCGACCCGATGGAGGCCTGGATGGCGACCTCGAACTGCTGCATGGGAATGAGCTCCTTCATCTTGATGCACAGATCGCGGCCCTTGATGTACGAGGTGTCGCGATGGACGATGGCCGACAGCGAGTCGACGCGGTCGCCGTTGACCAGCAGGTCCAGCCGACAGAGATCGGCGGCGCGATAGCCCTTGGGCTCGTAGTCCAGGGATGCGTAGCCGCGCGAGATGGACTTCATGCGGTCGTAGAAGCCGAAAACCACCTCGGTCAGCGGCACGTCGTAGCGGATGATCACCCGGCGCTCGCCAGCGTAGCTGAGACCGGTCTGCGTCCCGCGCCGCTCCTCGCACAACTTGATGAGACCGCCCACGAATTCGGGCGGCGTGTGGATGGTCGCGCCGATGATGGGCTCTTCGATGCGTTCGATATCTCCCTCGGAAGGGAACTTGGCCGGGTTGTCGAGCTCGAGGATGCTGCCATCACGACGCACGACCTGAAAACGCACCGTGGGTGCCGTCGTGATGAGGTCGAGGTCGTATTCTCGTTCCAGTCGTTCCTGCACGATCTCCATGTGCAGAAGGCCAAGGAAGCCACAGCGAAAGCCGAAGCCTAGCGCGGCCGACACCTCGGGCTCGCGGCTGAACGAGGCATCGTTGAGCCGTAGTTTATCGAGGGCGTCGCGCAGATCCTCGTAGCGCGCCGGATCGGTGGGAAAGATGCCCGCGAACACCATGGGCTTGGCGGGCTGGAAGCCGGGCAGCGCCTTTTCGCAGGGTTTGCTGGCCTCGGTGATGGTGTCGCCCACGCGCGCGTCTGCCACTTCCTTGATGGCCGCCGTGATGAACCCCACCTCGCCCGGCCCCAGCTCGTCGATTTCCTTGGGAAAGGGCGCAAAGGCCCCCAACCCGACGATCTCGTAGTCGCGGCCGGCGGCGAGCAAGCGAATCTTCTGTTTCGCACGCAGGCTTCCGTCGACCACACGCACCAGCAGCACCACGCCACGATAGCTGTCGTACCAGCTGTCGAGCAGCAACACCTTGAGCGGTCTTTGCGCGTCCCCGACTGGCGGCGGAATGCGCGCCACCACGGCCTCCAGGATCTCCTCGATACCGCGGCCGTCCTTGGCAGACGCCAGGATGGCCCCGGAGGCGTCGATGCCGATGACTTCCTCGATCTGGCGCTTGGCGTTTTCCGGATCCGCGGACGGCAGATCGATCTTGTTGATGACCGGAACAATAGCCAGGTTGTGCTCCGTCGCCATGTACACGTTGGCCAGGGTTTGCGCCTCCACGCCCTGCGAGGCGTCCACCACCAGCAGCGCTCCCTCGCACGCGGCCAGCGAGCGCGACACCTCGTAGTGAAAGTCTACATGCCCCGGCGTGTCGATGAGGTTGAGCTCGTAAGTCTGCCCGTCCTGCGCCCGGTAGGAAAGCCTGACCGTGGCCGCCTTGATAGTGATGCCACGCTCGCGCTCGAGGTCCATGCTGTCGAGGAACTGGTCCTTCTGCTCGCGCTGGGTAAGGGCGCCGGTGAATTCAATCAGGCGGTCGGCCAGGGTGGATTTGCCGTGGTCGATGTGGGCGATGACAGAGAAATTACGAATCAGGCTGGTCGGGGTCGGCACTTCACTAAACCTTCATAGGCTCTGGCTTGCCTTCTTGCGTGACTGCTTCCGTGGCTACTTGCGAATGACGTCGAGAGTGAGTTGCCCGGGAAGATGCCCCTTTTCCCTCTCCAACACCAAATCGATTCCTTGGCGAATATATTCCGCGACCGGCACCTTGGTCTTGTGGTGCAGGAGCTTGAGCTGCTCGTTCTGTTCTGGAGTGATGTACACGGTGGTCGAGATCTTGTTCCGTGCCATGGCAGGACCATGCATGACCATATGTCGATAGTCAACGTGGGATTGGCCTGACGCGGCCGGTACGACAGGAAACCCGGGTGTCGACGCGATTCGAGTCATCGAGGACAAGAAGCGACTGGCACTTGCCGCAATCGCTCACTTGGCCTAGCCTACCGTTCATGGATCCTCTGCCACCTTCTCCCGACCGCGCCCGTGCGAGCCTCGGGCGTATCTTGTTTTTCGAGTTTTGTATCGTTGCCGTCTTTGCCGTCTTCCCTGCCTGCGGGGGCCAGCAAAAGCTGGCCGACCCCGGCCTGGACATGAAAGTTTCGGCAAATGATTTCGGGGCCAAATTCGATCGGTCGCGCTGCGACGACAAGGGAAAGCAAGTGGTGTCCTTGGATGCGAACGGTGACGGCAAGCCCGACGTCATCAAGCTTTTCCAGTCCGTGACTCAAGACGGGCACACGGTTCAAGAGCTCGTGTGCAAGCAGACCGACCTCGACTTCGACGGTAAGATCGACCTCGTCCAGTACTACGGTCCGGACGGCCAGCTGTTCATGGACGAATACTCCATGGACTACAGTGGAAAGTTCAACGGCCGGACGTTTTACCAAGATGGCAAGAAGGTCCGGGCCGAAAAGGACATGAACTTCGACGGCAAGCCCGACTACTTCGAGTTCTACGAGGGTGGCAAGCTGGTGCGGGTGGAACGTGACCGCACGGGCTCCGGCAAGATCGACGAGTGGCAATACTACGAAAATGGACGTTTGGATCGCGTCGGCTACGACACCACGGGCTCCGGCCGTGTGGACAAGTGGGAACGCAATCCAGAGGGCGGTCCCGACCTTCCCGTCGCCCAAGAGAGCGGTGGTGGTGCGGCGGCGGCCCCACCCGCGAACGCCGACACGGCGGCGGCGGCGGCGGCGGCGGATGCGGCATCACGCGGGGGGCCCAAACCCGCGGCAAACTCTCCCAAAAAGTGACGGCTCAGCTACCGGAGAAGTCTTCCTGACTGCAGCTCGACCGACGCTGGGACGGACCGCGGATGGCGCTTGACGCCACCGCGCTTATTCATTTGGACCTGCATGGACCAGGGATGCACTCGCGCATCGTCAACGCCAGCAGCCGTGGCATGCTCCTGGTCATGCCTGACGCTCGACCCGTCGGAACCCGGATCCACGTGACGGTTCAGCTCGACGACCCACCCCAGGAGATCAAGGTTTCGGGCATCATCGTCCACTGCAGCACCGCCGAGAACATCGATCCCCGCTTCACGGCTCGCGCGGGCATCCTGGTTACCTCGGCCGGTCCAGACTGGGACGCAGCTCTGCAGCAGGCTCGCGGCCAAGTAGGGCTTGTGTGGCGGATCTCGCCATCGAACTGACGGCCTAAATAGCTTGAACAACTCGCATTTCTGTCGATGCCCATGGCCAGATACCCCCACAGTTACCCCCACGCCTTGCCCCCTTGGCCCTGCCTACGGGTGCCACACCCTACCCTTCGCCCGCCGAGGTCAGGATCTCATCGCGGAGATCGGTGGACATACGAAATCGCAGTTCTTGCAGGCGATCTAGAAGCGGGCGCACCGCCGGCACAAGGCCGCGCTCCTTGGCAACCAGAATCACGTGCAGGGTGCCTGTAACCGGCACCTCGAATCCCTCCGCCACCCTTCTGGCGAGCAAGTCGTCGAGGATGGCCACCGAGCCAGGGATCGCTATCGCCAGCGTCAGCACCGCGTGCTCGCCTGCCCCGAGACGGACGAACGACTCCAACTCGGGCGACAGAGCCGACACCGTTCGCACGTCTGCCCAAGGCTGGACAAGCGGGTCGGGAAGGTCATGACCTCGCGCGCGGCCAGCGCTCAGCTCGGCCACCACCTGGCCGGGAACGATCACACGGCCGAAGATGGCGGGCAGCACGTGGAGAATGCCCGCGCGGTGCAGGTAGTAAAGCGGCGAGGTGTCGACGATGTGGTCAGCCAAGCGACCGGCGCAGTGTATCCAGGTCTCGGTTGAATTCCTCTGGTGTCATGCGGAATGCATCGACGCCGAAATCCGCTAGCCGATCCAAGAACTCGACCCTGGTGATGCCCGCCAGGTCAGCCGCGGCACCGGACGACAGATGTCCCAGCTCGTGTAGCTTCATGGCCGCCGCAAGGCGCACCGTGCCCTCTGCCTCGGATGGCGAAGGCCCCAGCGCCCGAAGGGTCGCCTCTGGTATCTCGATGGAAAGGGTCACAAGCCCAAGTGTACCAGGTTGCAAGCGTGCATCTGGGTTGACGTCTGGCGGCTTTCGCATGGCCTTGGGTTTTTAGTGCCTTCGCCCGCACGCAACCGTGGTGGAGAACATCCGTGCCGTGGGCCTTTCTTCCTGCCCCACACCCATTTCCACGGCGGCGCGGGGCACGTCGGGCCGGCCGGGATGCCCGACGTACTGGCGGGCGCTGCTGGCTCCGGGCCCGCCGAAGATGCCTCGCGGACCAGCCCTAGGGAATCAGCCGTCGAGTCGCCTGCCAGAGTCCAGCGTGGTGCCAAGGCGGCCGTAGGTCAACCCAGTTGGGGGCTAGGGTTGAACCCGACAGACACCAAGGTTGTTTTCGTCGTTGCCAGTGCCCGAGTTCAAGACCGAGCAGATCGTTCCGCCCGTGCTCGATCCCGAGCAACCTGGTGTTCCGCCGTCTGCGGTCGAACAGAAGGACGAGCAGGTACCCGTCGAGCCGACCGTCAGGCAGGTGCTGCCCTTGGCGCAATCGTTGGCGTTGACGCATGTCTCACCAGGCTGCGCAGGTCCGATCCCCGCGCAGATCGCGCCCTTGGTGCCGTAATAGCAAGCTTGGTCCGAAGGACAGCCGGTCTGTTCGAGCGGCTGGCACGATGTGGTGGGTTGGCAGAAAGCAAGCCCGTTCAGCCCGCTGACCACAAGGCTGCAGGTCTCGCTCCCCGGACAGGCGTTGGCCTTGCCGGCGGTCGGACAGATGCGATGGCAGGTATACGCCGAGGCTGTGTTCAACTTGAAGCAGGCCAGTTGGTCGCCGCAATCGTCTCCGGTTTGCGCGCCTCCCGTCATGACCGGGGTGCAGGTGTCGCCCTCGGACTGGCTGCCCTTGCTGCCGCAGCCCAAGCCCAGCGCATTTCCGCTTTGCAGGGCGATGCATTTCTGGTCGCTCGAACAGCCCAAGTTCGAGAACGGGTCGCAGGAGCCGGCCCCGCCGGTTCCACCGCTGCTTGACAAGGAGGAGGCGCCGCCGTTTCCCCCGGCACCACCCACGAAGGGATTAGCCCCACCAGCCCCGCCGCTACCAGACGTCGAGGAAGCACCGCCGGTGCCACCGTCCGTCTGATTCGCGGTCTGTGTGATCGAAGGGCACTGGTTGTTTGGAGCACAAACGGACGGGGCGCATTCACTTATTGTAATCGTGGTCGAGCTCACTGGAACGCTGTACGTGCAGCACGTGGCGTTGGTTCCGCACGACGAGCAAGTGCTTCCGAAGGTAACCGAGGTGCAGTAGCAAGGCATGCTCGCCGGCATGGAGTAGCCAAACCAACTCTTGCACGAACACTGCAGGCTGCCGGTGCATTCGGTTCCGGTAAGGGTACACGGCTTGCCCATTCCGCTTTCGTTGGCAACAGCCGGTGGGCATCCAAGCGGCAGGGTGTCAACGAACGCTTGCATGTCGATTGGCTGTTGAGCATCAACCGCAGCCATCGGCAGGTCGGAATTTCCGCCTGTGCCTGCACTCCCGCCTGCACTCGATCCTCCCGTCGCAATCGGTACGTCGCTGCCATCCACTCCACCAGTTGCAGCGAGCGCGTCCATTCCACCCATCCCGCTGATACCGCCCATGCCCACGATCCCGTCAGTCACAGAGGAGCCATCACTTCCCGTGGCAGCGGGTGAGTCTGTAGCTTTGCTACAGCCAACCGCAAACGCCAAAGGAAGGAACGCAACCAAGATGCAGATTCTGGCGACCATGCTGGCGATGGTCGCCCCATTCGGGATTCTCCGCAACCGTTACGACATTTTGAGCCGTGGTCAGGACGGCCGCGCGCCCCTAGCGTCGCACCTCGGTGGCCACAGACTTTTCAGGCTTCTGCCGGACGTTCGGGCGCCATGTGCGCGCCCTGCGGGAAGCTCGCGACCTCACCCAAGAGGACATGATGGAGCTTGGCTTTAGCCTGCGGCACTACCAGCGCATCGAAGCGGGTCGGTCGATCACGCTGCGGACCATGTGGAAGCTGGCCAAGGCGTTCAAGGTGCCACCGCGGGAGATCCTGCCGCCGTCGGCGAAGTAGCAGCCCACTCCTTCTTGGGCCGTTCCCGTTGCTGGCCAGCGGGTAGAGCATCGGCTGGCCACACCGAAAGAGGCTTGCGGCTATCCGTTCGTCAGTTTCTGCGGGTGACGCCTGCGACGGCAGCCGGAGTCACGGATCACGTTTGGGAGATCGGGGAGATCGTGGATTTGTTGAAGTAGGACTAAGGGCTCGCGCGAAAATAACTGATCGCATCAATCAATTGGAAGCATGACTGTGTAGTCCCAGTCATTTCCCAAAAACACGGGGTGGAGATTGACGTTTGCAGTGCGAATTAAACGAGAATGCCACCGGACACGCTCTTTTATTTCCGCGCGCGTCCTAATCCCAGATCCGAGGGCCTTGCCGAGGCCCGTGTTGGGTCCGTAGAAATGGTTAAGGATCGTCATCACGTTTTCCACGTACCTACGATCTTCCTCCTGTTTCCTTGGAAGTTCCTCCGCCTTCATCATTTCCTCGACCTTCTTTCTAAACCTCATCTCGTGCTCTATCGCTTCTTCGCGATCTCTGTCGCGCCATCTTCGGTATTCCCGTAGTCGATAGCGATAGGCACCGTATGCAAGCCCAACCAAAATGGCGTAAGCCACCACGGATACCCAGAGCTTCATTTCCATCCGGTGGCCCGCCCATGCGGTGACGACCGCAAAACCTGAGATGACGATCGGGATGAGCCATTCACCGAGGCTAGGTCGATGCATCTACCTATCGTCACCCCATTCAGATTCTTGTCAAACGCGCCTCTTGATCCACGCCGATTTCCGTGCGTCCCTGTCACCGCCTGTACTTGATGAGCCGGCCGACGAACATCGTCGTGTGCTTGGTCTTTGTGTGACCGGCGGCGAAATAGGGACCGCCCCCAACGGTAGCAGTGGTCTCCTCATTTTCCGTAAAGGTTGAGAGCACGGCATCGGCCCCTTCTATGCAGGCGGCCTGCACAATTTCGTTTTCGTCCTGGGATTCGATCACTCGTATCACTCGGTATTGGTAAGGGTAAGGCGGCTCCGCGCGAAGGATAGGCATTCCCTGAAGGCACTGGTTGAAGCGTTCCCGCTGCATGGCCGCTCGCTGATTTTCCTCGTCCCGCTCCCTCCGTTGCTCGGCAGCCTCCTCGGGGGAGAGAGTTGCGCACGCATAAAGCGACAGCGACAGCAGTGGAAGCGCAAGCCAAGGTGCCTTCTTCATGCCGCCACTATCTCGCGATTCGCTCCCTACGGCAAACCCACACAGGCGGCGCCTCGATCCCTGTCCCGATTCGTAGCGCATCCAAAGAATTTCGGGGGCACTTTCGGCCGACTTTGGCCACGAAGCGGCGCGCCTTTCTGGCCGTTTCCCGACGGTGGCGGTCGTGGTAGGGCATCGGATTGGCCATCCGCTACACCGCCTTTCCATGCCCGCGCGCGACTTCGATCTGGCGCTTTACCGCGCGGAGTGTCGCCGAGAGCTGCCTCACGTCCGCTGGTGCGCTGTCCTCTTCCCTGGCCTGCCTGTGCTTCTCCGCGATCATCGCTTCGAGCGCCGCCTTTCTCGATTCCATCAGCTTGACCATGCCGACCATGGGAACCGCGGCCCGCAAGTGCTTCGTCTCGGGAGCGAAGTGCTTCATTTCTATTCGTCCGAGACATGGCTCAAGTCGCTCAAGAAGGTCTCGCGGACGCGCTCCTGCCCCGTGAGCCGCTTCGGTCGTGGCAAGAAGTCCCTGGCCTCGGCGGTCTTTGTCCACGCGGCGACACCTTCGCCAAGGTTCATCGGCATGCCGGGCGCGTTGAAAACAATGGCGTCGCTCGAATCGCGGCGCACGGCCCCCCGGCTTTGGAGTAACAGTGCGGCTGCTTGAACCATCGACGGGTTCACTTTCCCAGTGAGTGCTTGTTCGGTGCGGGCGAGCTCTTCGTTGCTGCGGGCAGTGGCGGCGACGGTTTCGAGTTCGGCGATTCGCTTCTGCAGGTCTTCAGATTTGGGCATTGTCGCTTGTTCCTTTTGTTGATGGGGCTGTGACTCGGTGACTTCTTCGACTACCCACGCGCTCCAAGGGCTTCGGACGCGCAGCATGGCTCGCCGAGCGCCTTCAACAGCGACGCCGGGAACCACGCGGGAACATGGCCACCTCCGCCCAAGTATCGGGCAAGCTGGCAGCGTAGCTTCAGCAGGCAGCGTGCAATCTGCGGATCGTCGGGCTTGCCAGCGCAGAGCCAGCGGTCAACGGTGCCGTCCAGTAGTGGGGCCGCGCCGCCGTGGAATTCGGCGAACGTCAGGAAGGCCATGATCGCAAGTGCAACCTCTCCATGAAGGTCGCTTTCAAGCGTCGCGTGGCTCGCCGTCGGCGCCGCGATTCCAGGCAGCGAGGTTTGCGCGGTCATGGTCGGCCCTCGACAAGGCGTCCGATGGCCTCCGCCGTGGGCGGCCCAACTGCCTCCGAGTAGACGATGCAGACCGCGCAATGGTTGCGCCAGGCAACTCGCGGCAGTGGCTCGGCCACGTCCGGGTCTGGCCCGTCTCCCGACGGCAAGATGATGATCGTCAGCGGCTTGGCACCCCGGCGGGCGCGCTCGGCCGCAAGCTCTTGCAGCTTCGCCAGCTCGGTGCGGATGCGCGCCAAGTTCATGACATCACCACGTCGGACACGGGGCCGCCGCGGTGCTGTTCCTCGAAAATCTCCGCCGCCTCGGTCAGCCGGACGAATACACACGGCACATCGTCGGGACCGCGTGTGTCTTCGTATTCGCGCTGGAACCGCGCGCGCAGTTCTTCCAGCTCGCCAAGGTCGGCGTAGAACCAATGCTTGACCACATCGGTGTCGGCCGACGCGCCGGCGGGGCGTGGTCCCCTGGCTGCGAGCACAAACACAGGGTCCTTGCCCTTGAGTGGTGGCATCTGTTCGCGGAGTTGTCGGACCTGGTTTCGGAGTGCTGAAAGGTTCATGACTGGAATCTCCTCTTGCCGCCGGGTAGAGCGGCGAGCTGTTCGCGAATTTCGTCGAGCTGCTCCTGAACGTCTTCGAGCTCGACCACACGCAAGCCAATTTCCAGGATTGAGCGGCAAGCCGACACGCGCGGTCCCTCGGCGGCTTCTTTGCCCCTTGCGATCTCGCGAAGGGACTTTGCCGCGTCCGCTGCACCTTGCCCCAGTGCAAGGGTGCCAGCCTGAATCGCCTCGCGGGCACGTTCGCGAATCGCCGCCTGCACGTCCACACGCTTTCGGAGCCGTCTCGCCGAGGTGTACGGGATGCCCGAGACGTTGGACGCTTCGCGAATCGTCTGCCCCTCGGCCAGTGCTTCAATAAAGGCCAGTTCCTTGGCGTTGAACGCGTCGTCACCGTCGGACGGGGTTGCGTCAGATCGCCCACTATCGACCACGCGCAAGGTGGGCTTGTCGTCAACTTCCACGCTGCACCCCTTGTCGCTGCGCCGCTGGCCCAAGGCGAAGCGTTCCCTGCCTCGGCGCACGCGGGGCCAACCATGCCCGAATCGCGGCCTTCTGGGATTCGTTCGGCGGCATGGCCACGGGCGGTTTGCGGCCCGACCAGCACCGCCGGCACCAGGTCCTGCCTACGGCGAAGTGAGAGCCGTCATCGTCGAGGGGAAGGCCGCAGTTGTCGCAGATATCGGTGGTCATGTTGTCCTTTCGCGGCCATTCGAGGCGGTCTTGCCAAGTTGGCACGGACTCATTGCGCACCGCCTCTCGGTTCGCGCAGCCCGGCCAGGTTCACCAGCACGCCGCGGTGGTCGCGCTCCCACTGCTCGCCGGGGGCGGCCGCCGGCCGGTCGTAGCGGGTGAGCCGGAATAGCTCTAGAAGCTGCACCTTGAAGGCCGCCACGAAGGGCCGCAGGTTGTCCCGCGCGGCCGAGGCACCTATCATGCGGATGGACTGCCCATCAGGGGAACGGCGAAGAACCACGCCCAATCGCTCGGCCATCCACAGCACGTCGTAGGGAGTCATCAGACGTCCTCGCCTTCGGGTTTGACCAAGGGCAAGGCGGTCTGTGTGGAGTCCGCAGCGTGGCCCCCTGGGGTCACCGGGCCAGGTGTGTGTGTGGGGGGCCCCATGACCCTCTGCCCGTCTAACCTATTATTATTATTAGTTATCATAGGGACATGGTTAGTCACAGGGCCAGGGGGACACAGGGACATAGCCACACCCCCTTGGCCCTCTGGCAGTCGCCACCACCACCCGTCTGATCGCTGGGCGGTGTCCACGTTCAGCACCTTCTTGGCGCGCTTGGTGGTCTTCTCGCTGATTTTCTTTGCCGCGGTCGCGGCCATGATCTCGCGCTGCCGGTGCCACTGACCGTCGCCCAAGATCTGGCGGATCGTCTCCTCGGCCTCGCCGGTCTTGGGTGCGATGTGAGGTTTGGACAGGGCGCACAGATCGTCCGCCGTCGCCTCTGTCTCGCCCACCACCTCGATGCGTGCGGACTCGCCATCCTCGACGATCGCCAGATTGAGAGAGGGCGCCCAACGCCCATTGTTGCACTTCACTATTGCGAGGGTGACGACTGATTCGTAGGCGTCCGCCACGCTGGCGCCTTCCTCGACGGGCCGGCGGCCCAGCATCAGCTCAACGCGAGCCATGCCCGTCCACCCAATGCTGCCGCCGCCGCGGTCCATGGCATCGCCGAGGGTGCGCTTGTTCGTGTGCCGGACGAGCACTAGGGCACAGCCCAGATCGTGGCACGCCGCCGACAATTCCGCGAAGGACTGGCGGACATTCGCGTCGTTGTTGGACGAATGGTCTTTGTCGAGCAGGGTGGGCGCCGGATCGATAATCAGTAGACGCGCATTCCGTCGGCGCAGCTCCGCGATCACTCGACGGGCATCATCTGGTAAAGACACCGGGTGATCCATGTTCCACGCGTGAACGCGCGCCCGGTCGCCGCCCGCCGCTATCAATCGTGGCGTCAGATCCTCGGCTGGAGTGTCCTCGGTCGCAATCCACAGCACGTCGCCCGCTGGTTGCGCGAGGCGGTCTCCATGCATCGGCCGCCCGGTACTCACGTGGGCGGCCACGTAGCAGAGTAGGAGCCCCTTGCCGACGCCGGGACGTCCGGTGATGACGGTCATTCGACCGACGGCGATCCGGCCGCGCCACAGCCACTCGACGCGGATGGGATCCACGGTGGACAGGGTGGTGGACTCGGGCTCCTCTGGCTGTGCATCCTCGGCGCCGTACAGTGGCGCCGCCTCGACGAGCGCAAGTAATTGATCGCGCGTGCCGCCGGCATCGAGCCACTCTTCGAGATCGTCGCCCTCATTCTTCAGGGGCAAGCGCACAATCTTGACCGACTTGGCTGCGCCGACGATGGAAGCCGCGACCGTCGCGGCGTACTCCTCGCCGGGTTTGTCGTGGTCCGGAAGAATGACGACGTGTCGGCCCTTCATGGCCTTGGAGAAGGCCGCGAGCTTCCATTGATTTCTTTGGCCGTGGCCACCGCAAGAAGTGGTCGCGATGATGCCCAGCTTGTCGCGTGCAAGAAGAACGATCTTCTCGCCCTCCAAGACAAAGATCGTTTCGTCCGGTCCGGCCGCCATCAACTCGGGCAGGCCGAAGGGAATGCGCTCCACGTCTTTGAGATCGGCAATCCATCCACCCTTGCCGTCTGGGCGAAAAAGCAAAAAGGTCTTGTCGGCCGATCCGGGAAACTGGTAGCGGCACGACTTGAAAGCGAGCTTGCCGAAGATCGATTCGTATAGGTAGGTGGCGACGAGTGGCCCGCGGCCCTTGCGCTTGGGCGCCTCAGCCTTGGGCTGGAGTATTTGCGGCCACGCGAGATCCAGTGCCTCCAAGACTGCCTCGGTCGGTCCGCCGAAATCCTTCAACAAAATGCCGTCGCCCCGGAACTCGATGTTGAGTGAAGGGCTTTGCTCGTCAGGGCGTGCTGGTGAAAGCGATAGATACTTGTTCGCGCCCGTCTGTCTCACCTTGAAGGGTTCGAGCCTCTGCAGCAGGAGACTTTGCCCGGCAGTCATCGTCCCGCCCTCGCTTTATCGGCTTGGGCGATGCGCTCGCGCACCCACGCGTCTATCACGTCGGACGGCCAGGCGACGCATCGGCGTCCAAGCTTGATCGGCGCTGGGAACGTGCCACGTTTGATCAGATCGTAGAGTGCCGTCCGTCGCAGGCCGACGCGCTCGATCACTTGCGGCAGGCGTAGCAAGCACAGTGGTGTGGCTGCTGCGAGCTGTTCGGTCATGGCCGCACCGCCGGGTCGATGGGGGCCAGCGCCGCGCGGACCACGAGTAGCGTGCCGACATGCACCGGGACGCCACCGCGCAGACGGTCCACGGTCGCGCGCGAGACACGGAGCAGCTGACAGGTGCGCGCCAGTCCCTCACGTGCATAGAGACGGCGGACTGCCGATGCCACCGAGGGTGGAGGGGCGATCAGTCCTGATTGAGTTCGCGACATGTAGGGAGCTTTGCTCACCTACGTCTTTGCGAACGCCCTGAGTTTTTGCCACTTTCGCGGGGCGCGCGCCTCGCCCCTAATTTCCAGGGTCAAACGAGTGTTTGTCTTCCCAAGTTGGCCGCTCTTGCAAAGTCGCACAAGTGGTGGACGCTATTGGCGGTGTCCACTCCGCAAGCTAGGGCTGTCAGCTCGTGGGCCACTTCTCTCCGGGGCACTCGAACGAGCTTGTTCCCTTTTCCCCAGTATGAGCGAACGTGGTTGAAGACATCGACGGACATGGTTTTTGAATTCTTGATCGCATCGTCCAGGCGCAAGCGCGATCCTAGTTCCGGCTTCGCGACGATTACGGCGCGGACAGCGGCTTCCGTGCGCGATAGACGCGTGGGTTCTTTGATGAGAGGCAGGGCTTCTTGCCAGGCATCCGCACAGTCGAGCACCTCGCCAGCGTTGGAGAGTTTTCGCCATCTCCGGTCCAATTCGCGCGGCAGGAATCTTTCGAGATTGCGAACCGCCTTCTGCGCGATCTTAGCAGCATCTCGAAGCACCTCCTTATGCCACGTCGGCGGGTCGTTCCAGTTTGCCGCGATGATGCCAAGTTGCATTGTCCGCCAGAGCACCTCAGTTAGGCGCATTCCTTGAGCGATGACCTGAAACTCCTTGTGCGAACGTGAGCAGGCCCAGCGCGCATCGGCGGCTATGACTTCCTGAAAGCCACTCATGAGTTCCAGAGCGGCACGGGCCAGCGCTACGCCGCCGTCGTGCGAGCCGGGAACTTCGTCATAGATCCCGTCGATTGCCCTTGCCTCGTCCAATGGCATGTCAATCTCCCCATACATTGCGGCTTCGATGGCGGGGACTTCTTGTTCCTGGACACCAGCAACCGCGATGCGTTTAACCGCGACAGTGAGACGGCTTCCAGCCGGTAGCCCTGCCCACGCCTTGGCTAGCGCCGCCTCTGCCGTCTTCTTCCTCGGGCCGCGGCTCACTTTGCCCCCGTTCCTGGCTGCGGTTGCTGGACAGGCTGGGAGGAGTCCCCAGCGGCGAGCTTGCCGAGGTAGTCGGCCCATCCCTGCATCATCGCCTTGCGCTCGGGCAGGAAGGCGGTGCGGTTGTAGGCGCGGCCGTTGGGATCGCGGACTGCGTGGGCAAGCTGGGCCTCGATCAGGTCGACGCGATAGCCGAGGATCTCGTCAAGCAAGGTGCGGGCGGTCGCGCGGAAACCGTGGCCGCTCGCCGTCGCCTTGTCGATGTCCAGGCGGCGAAGCGCAGCGTTGACCGCGGCATCAGACATCGGCCGGTCCCGACTGCGCTGGGACGGGAAAACGTAGGGGCACAAGCCGGTCAACGGGCGCAGGTCGCGCAAGATGGCGACCGCCTGCTTGGCCAAGGGCACGATGTGCGGCTGCTTGGTCTTGCTGGCGGTGAAGCGCCATTCGGCCTTGGCCAGATCGATGTCGGCCCACCTGGCCGTGCGTAGCTCGCCAGGGCGCACGAATAGCATGGGTGCCAACTTCAGCGCCGCCGCGACGATGGGCGTGCCCTCGTCATAGCCCCAGATGACCCGCAGCAAGTCCGCCAGCTTCGCAGGCTCGGTCACAGCGGCCATGTGCTTGGCCTTCGCGGCCGGCAGAGCACCACGAATGTCTGCCGTAGGGTCTCGCCCCGCGCGCCCGGTTGCGATGGCGTAGCGAAACACCATCGACAAATGGATCCGGACGCGATGGGCAGTTTCGAGCCTCCCTCGCCCTTCGATGCGACGAAGCACGGCCAAGACCTCGGGCGGGGCGACCTCCGCGATAGGTCGCGAGCCAATCCATGGATAGACGTCATTCTCAAGACGCCGCTTCACCCCCCTGGTGTGCGAGGGCGCCCAAGTGCCCTCGAACTTGGCCAGCCACTCTTGGGCGAGGGCCTTGACGGTGCTGTTCACCGAGTCGGCACGGGATGCCTTGAGCACCTTCCGGTGCGCGCTTGGGTCGATCCCATCGTGAAGCAACTTGCGTGCCTCGTCCCGCTTCGTGCGCGCCTCGGCGAGGGTCGCTTCGGGATAAGTGCCGAGCGAAAGCAGCTTTTCTTTGCCGGCGAAGCGGTACTTAACTCGCCACCATTTTCCACCCGCGGGCGCGATCTCCAGATACATCCCGCCGGTGTCGTAAAGGCGCGTCCGCTTCCCCGTCGGCTTGGCTTTCTTGCAAGCGGTGTCGGTCAGCATGCGGTCCCTTTCGACCCAGGAACCGAACCCACGTCCGTGGGGGTAACTCGATTTTGGTCCCGTGAGTTATCCCCAACGATACCCCCACCTTTAGCCGGCTGTCAACGAACGCAACCGGACACAAGCGGAGTAAAAACAGTTCTAAGTTGCTGATTTTGCTTGATGGCGCGGACTCTCGTGAACCGCCGCGGACCTCTGCATGGTGGCGGATCTCGGACTCGAACCGAGGACCCGGCGCGTATGAAACGCCTGCTCTAACCAGCTGAGCTAACCCGCCAAGGGTACGCCATCGATCGATCCCGGAAGAACCGCCGAAAGCGCGGGGCGATTTTGCTTGCCGCGAGACTCCTGTCAAGAGCCGTTCGCGACAAAGCGACAAGCGCGAAGGCGCTCCGTCGTCCTTGACTGACCGCTTGCCCTCCGATAGAAGCCGCGGAGAGAATGCGCTTATACACGGGCAAGATCCCAGTCATTGCGGCCGAAATCGTGAAGGCCCTGATCGATGGCAACGAGCTGTCGGTGCTCGACCGTGGCGAGGCCGAGCTCGACATCCAGGCGGTGCTCAAGGAATACTTGCGCCTCGAACGGGAGTGCACGGAAAAGGCCAAAGATCTCCTACAGAAGCGCAATCTTCCCTACGAACACTTCGGCAAGATCAAGCGTCAGATCGCCAAGGAAAAGGGCTTCGGGCTGGGCGACGAGGGACTCGACTGGATGACCACCCAAATGATCGAGTCGTTCATGCAGTCGCCGCACGTCGAGGAAGTCTTTGCGGACGACGCGACCCTGCGCAAGCGGATGACCGACATCCTCAAGAAGCACATGCAGATCGACGACGAGATTGACGCCGAGGTCCGCCGCCGTATCAAGAACCTTGAAGAGGGGACGGCGACTTGGGAGGTCGAGTACCAGAAGGCACTCGACCAAATCAAGAAGAACCGCCGGCTGGATGAGTAGGCGGCCCGGCCGCTGCTAGACGGGCCGGCTGCCGCGCCTGCTCCCTGGACGGCGAACCACGACCCCGCCCTCGGGTGCGCGTACGGGTGCCGACGCTTTCATGTCTCCAGGTTGACCAGGCCCCTGCTGCGGCCTCGGCTGGCGATCCCGAGCCAAGGCGATGACTTGGCGGATCAGGCGCTCGATGGACAGGCCCACGTCCGATAGGCGGGCATCGTCGTACATATAGGCCGGCGTGGACACCACGCGGTTCTTCTGGTCGACCAAAATCTCGCGCTCGGGACAGGGCCGCACGTCCGCGCCCATCACCGCCGCATGCTTGGCTTCCTCGCACGCCTTGGATCCGAAGGTAATGCGCACGCCCGCCGCGGGGCCCAGCACGCGCGCCGCCAAGATGGGCGCCACGCAGATGAAGCCCATGGGACGCCGGCGAAGAAGCATGGCCTTGAGCAACCGGGTGACCTCGGGATGCACCTCGCAGATGACACCCTTCTCGGCGTAGTTCGACAGCACCGTGACCACGCCGTTGCCGCCGGGAAAGACGAGTGCATCGAGCTCGTTGTCCTGCACGCTGGCGATGTCGCGCACCTTGCCGCGCGCGATGCGGGCCGCCTCGGACATCACCCGGCGCGAGCCCGTCGGGTCCGGCGACCGGGTCAGGTGGTCGACCACGCTCGTCTGGGTGGCATCGGGCGCCATGCAGATGGACCGTCCCCCGGCTCGCTCGATCCAATACAAGGCAAGAACGGCCTCGTTGATTTCGGAGCCGTCCGCATTGCCGCAGCCTGAAAGAACCACTCCTACTCGCGTTGCCATGCAGACACCGCTACCAGAAAGGCCGGCCACTGCCAACCATGGACTTGAAGTCCCCCGCACGAAGGCCGGCCGTTACTCGCGCGTCTCGTCCGGTTCCATACCCGCGAGTCGGTGGGCCACGAAGTCGTCCAGACGGCCTTCGAGAATGGCCTGCCTGGCGCCCCGAACAAGACTCAAGTAATACTGGAGGTTATGAAGTGTAGCCAGGCGGTAATAAAGGATTTCTTTAGACCTGAATAGATGTGAGATATAGCCCAGGCTATAGCGTCGACAGGCTTCGCACGGGCACGATTCGTCAATCGGCTTGGGGTTGTCCCTGTGGCTGGCGTTGGCGATGTTGAGGTGGCCAGCCGGCACGAAGAGGTGCCCGTTGCGAGCATTGCGGGTGGGCATCACGCAATCGAACATGTCGATGCCGGAGGCGATGCCCGCCAGCAAGTCCTGAGGCCGCCCCACCCCCATGAGATAGCGCGGGCGTGTGGCCGGCATCTTCGGCGCCACCTGTTCCACCACCGCGTGCATCACCTCGGGCGGCTCGCCCACCGATAACCCACCCAGGGCCACGCCGTCGAAAGGCATGGCGCCAATCTCGGCCAGGTGTCCCAGGCGAAGCTCCACGCTCGTCCCGCCTTGCACGATGCCGAAACGCAATTGGCCGGACAGGGGTGGCGCCTCCAGGCACCGCCGCGCCCAGCGCGTGGTCCGCTCCATGGCCTTGTGAACGACCGCGCCGTCCGCGTCCGAGGGCGGGCACTCATCGAAAGCCATGGCCACGTCGCTGCCCAGGGTGGCCTGGATCTCCATGGCCGATTCCGGCGTGAGCCGCTGCGCGCTGCCATCGATATGGGACTGGAAGGTCACGCCGTCCTCGTCGATGATGCGTCGACCGCTTTGGCTGAAGACCTGGAAGCCGCCCGAATCGGTCAGGATGGCGCGCGGCCAAGCCATGAATTTGTGCAGGCCACCCATGCGCCCAATCAGCGCGTGGCCGGGCCGCATGGCCAAATGGTAGGTGTTGCCCAGGATGATGGGCGCCCCCAAGGCCTCCAGATCGCCCGACGACAGCGACTTGACCGTGGCCTGGGTGCCGACCGGCATGAAGACCGGCGTCTCGACCAGGCCGTGGGCCGTGCGCAGGACGCCCGCGCGCGCTTGTCCCGCAGGTGGCCAAAACCTCGAAATGTCCACTCACGGTGGCAGCTTCCCCGGGCGAATGAACATGGCATCGCCGTAGCTGTAGAAGCGATAGCCGCGCGCGATGGCATCGCCATAGGCCGAAAGCACGCGCTCGCGGCCGGCAAAGGCCGACACCAGCATCAGCAGCGACGATTTCGGAAGGTGGAAGTTGGTGACGAGATCGGTGACCAACTGAAAGCGATCGCCCGGCAGAATCAGGAGATCCGTGTCTCCGGTCGCGCCCTCGACGGGACCGCGCCTGGCCAAGGTCTCGAGCGTGCGTACCACCGTGGTGCCGACCGCGACGATGGGACGGCCCTCGTCGTGCGCATGCCTGATGCTGGCCGCAACCGCCGGACTGACCTCGAAGCGCTCGGCGTCCAGCCGATGCTGCGATGGATCGCTGGCGGTCACCGGACGGAAAGTGCCCGGGCCGACGTGCAACGTCAGGCGAACGACCTCGTGGCCCTCGGCCTCGATCCTGGATAGCAATTCGTCCGTGAAGTGCAGGCCAGCGGTCGGCGCCGCCACCGCACCCGGCGACCGCGCGTAGACGGTCTGGTAGCGAACGCGGTCGTCCACGTTCGGCCGAGCGGCGCTCTTCCGCCGAGCCGCCTCGATGTAGGGCGGAAGCGGAACCTCGCCGAGCAGGTTCGGCCACGGAGAGCAGCCCGCCCTGCCCAACTCCCACGAAGCGTAAAAGGGCGGCGCCACGAAGGCCGCGCTCGCGCACCTCGGCCGTGAAGGGAGCCGCGAAGGCGAGAGGGGTTCCCACCGGGCAATGCCCGAGGCCACGTACGAGCACGCGCCAGTCTTCCGCCCAGACACCCGGTGCGCGCGCCTCTGACGAGCCCTCGCTGCTGGCCCCGGCAACCCGCTCGACCAGGAATACCTCCACACGCCCGCCAGTCGGTTTCTTGGCCGCGAGGCGAGCCGGAATCACCCGCGTGTCGTTCAGGACGACGAGCGATCGGCTGCGCAGGTACTTGGGCAACTCACGGAAAAAGCAGTGATTGCGCTCGCCGTCATCTTTGCTAAGAATGAGCAGTCGCGACGCATCCCGATGTAATGCTGGTTGCGTGGCAATCAGCCCCTCGGGCAGCTCATAGTCGAAATCGTCAGTCAGCAGGAACTTTCCACTCCCACGGTTCAGCATGCCTTCTGCCAATACAAAAGCAAGCCCTCGCAAGCAAAGCGGCAACGCGACCGGGTTGGCCGATTCGCCGACCGAATTCGTGATCAAGAACGTGCGGGAATTCCACGCCGGATACCAACCATCGAGCGGCAACGGCGGGGTGTTCTGTCCAACGCGAAGCAAGCTGCAGGTTGGCGATCCGGTGGCGGTGAAGGTCCGTCTCGGAAGGCGACAGCCACCCATGATGGTCTACGGTAGCGTGGCCTGGCGCCGTCCTGGAAAACACCTGCTCAAGATTCGCGCCGGCGTCGGGGTCGAATTCCTGCCTGGCGAACAGGCCAAGTGCGAATACCTGCTCGAGATGGCGCGCTCGGGGGCGAGCGTGCGCAGCCGTCGCCGACACGAGCGTATTCCGGTCGATCTCGCCATCACTTGGCATCCGGTCGGCAGCAACGAGGGACTGCAGGGCAAGCTGCGCGACGTGGGTCGCGGTGGCGCCTTCGTGCTTTCCACGGCCACCGTGCCCTACGAGTCCCAGGTCGTGCTGGAGATCGCGCCGCCCGGCGCCGAGGTACCCATGGCGTTCATCGGCCGCGTCGCCTGGACAGGGAAAGGCGGGCCAGGAAAATGTTTTCGGCATCGAGTGGCGCGCGCGGGACGCCGGGGGTGGCAGGCGGATCAAAGAGCTGGTCCGCCGCCTGACCTCCGCGGGCTACATCGCCCCCGGCAGGCTCACTGGTGTTGAGGGCACAGAGACGCGGAGGGCGCAGAGCCCGGAAAGGAAGAGGTTTCCGGATTCGTAAATCCGTCCCCTTGTGCTCCGTTCCTCTGCGCTCTCCGTGCCTCTGCGGTGAAAAATCCGGTCTTCTCGCCCTACCAGAGCAAGTCCAGGGCATAGAGCGTGCCGCTGTTGGCGAGCACGTAGAGGGCTCTTGCCTTCGCGATCGACGGTGGGCGGCGCGCACATGCCGCGCGCCGGATCGAAGATCTGAAGCAGCTTTCCGCTGCCCCGATCGAGGATGAAGAGACCGAGGCGGCTGCCGCTGAACACGAGATAGGGGCCGACCTCCACGGGACCGTCAGGTCGCCCGCACGGGCAAACCCTGGCGCCAGAGGATGTTGCCCTGCAGGACTGATCGCGGCCAGGCCTTCGCGCGACGACATCGCGTAGAGGTTGCTCGCGCCCATGGCGAGAGCGTTGATGCCGTCGATGAGAAGGTGCCACACCACCTCGCCATCTTTCGGCCGCAAGGCATAGAGGCCGCCGGAGAACGAGGCCGCGAAGAGCTTGTCGCCCTTGATGATGGGGCTCGCATCCACATCGACGAACTGATCCGAGGCGGCGGCCAGGGAGCGCGACCAGAGCAAGTCGCCGGACTCCGCCTGCAGGGCCGCCAAGTAGCCATCGCTGAACCCGGCGTACACCATGGGGCCGTGCTGGAGCGGAACCGCGTTGCCGTGGATGGTGAACCCCTCGGGCGTCTCGCGCTCGTACTGCCAGCGGGTCTTGCCGGTCGCCGGGATCCACGGCGAAGACGTGATCGGCGGCAGTGGCCACGAACAGCCCCGAGCTGCCGATGGCGGGGCCACGATCGATGGCGCCCTTGAGCTTGCTCGACCAGCGAATCGCGCCCTTGGCCGGGTCGATGGCGTACAGATAGCCGTCGTCGCTGCCGACATAGACCTGTCCGCGCTCCTTGTCGTAGCGGGCATCGCCGTCGACGCCGCCCGAGATGGGGGTCGACCAGGTGACCGCGCCGGACCCCACGTCCACCCCGACGACCGAGCCTCCGCGCGACCCGAGCACGAGCCGCGAACCAACCAGCGCGCCCGTCGCGCATTCCTCGGAATGGGCCTCGGTCAGCGGGTAGGCGTGGATTTGCGTATGCCAGCGCATCTGCGCAACGCCAGCGGGATAGTCGTGATGCGGGGTTGTGTCGCGTCGAATCGTCGCGGTCGAACAGGCCGACAGCAAGAACGCGGACATGATACCCGCGAGCAGGGTTGCTCCCTTCCCCACTGCCAAGCGTACGACCACGGGCTATTTCTCGCCGAGGACGGCCAGGCGATTGTCGATCTGCGGGCGCAACGAGGTCTTGGGAACCTTGGTCAGGATGTCGCGCAGGACCTGCTCTGCGTCCTTGCCCTTGCCTAGCTCTTCCAGGACGCGCGCCTTGCCGTAAAGCGCCCGGTCCAGGTAGAAGCTGCCCGTGCGCTGGCATTCGTCGGCGAGAGCCGAGAAGGCTCGCAGCGCATCGTCGAGCTTGCCGGCGGCCTCCTTGGCCGCCGCGGAGCCATCCATCTCCATCGCCCGCAGCTCGGGATCGTGCTCGCTTGCCGCAAGGGTGTCGTAGATAGTCGCGGCCTCGTCGGTCTTGTCGAGCGCGAGCAATCGGCTGGCCTTTCCGAAGAGCGCCTTGCGGCCCAGGCCGCCGCTGCCGAAGGCGGCCACGAAGGCGTCGGCCTCCTTGATCGCGGCCTCGAGGCGTTCCTTCTCCGTCTTGAAGCGCGGCACCGCGTCCTCATCGCTTGTCTCGGGCTTGGCCTCCTTGGCACTCTCGGGTGCCTTTTCGGGAAGCAATTCCGCCGCGGCGATGCGGTCGATGCGCTCGAAGGCCACCGTGGCCTTGGCCGCCTGGGCGTTGCGGTAGAGGACCATCCCCCATCCCGCGGCGAGCCCGACCACCGCCACGACGAGGGCTGCGATGACCTTGCCGCGGTGCTGGGACAGCTTGGTCCCGAAGTGTGTCCAAAAGCTGACGAATTCGTCAGGCTGCTTGAGTTGCTTGGAGAGTGCCTTTGCCACGGACAGTGGAGATAACAGAGGCACCTCCGCGGGTCAATGCTCCCGTCACGTGCCTCCCGGTCACGGCACTGGGAGCGGGGAGGCATTTCGCGTAGAGTGCACTCGCCGCATGCGTTTCTGGCTGGCCCTTGTCCTTGTTTGGTGGATGCCCATCTCGGCTCTCGCGCTCGGTCAGGGGGAAGCTTCGCTGTCCGGCGGACTCGGTGCGGCCGTCGCGATTCAGTCGCGAACCCGAGCCGGAGCCCAGGCCGACGTCAGGCTGCTGCGCGGAATCAGCGATTCCTGGGCAGCGAGGCTGGGCGTGCAGACCGCGTGGTATCCGACCGACGGCCGAGCCCCTCGGCCCATGTCACGGCCGAGGCCGCTGGGTTGACCTTGGCCGCCGACGTGCTCAACCTGGTTCCATTCGCGGACATGGGCATCGCGGTCGCCGATATTCGTGGCGGTGGGCTGGCCACCAGTTGGCGCATGGGCGGACAATTGGGGCTCGGAATCGACTACCTGCTCAGTCGACACCTCGTCACGTCGTTGCTCGCGCGGGTCGACTACTTTCCTTTCCGACTCGCTGGCGGCCACGACGCTCACCCGACCCAAGCCAGCCTCGCCCTGTACTTGGGACGCGCGTTCTGACCTTGACGCCCAAGTGCCGGCGGCAGTATCGAGAGACATCGTGGGCATCTCTCCTTCGCTCGTCGCGGTTGCGGTCCTCGGGGCTGCCTTGGTGCATGCGTCGCCGTCTTCCGCTGGCGAGCCGACCCTGGTCGACCAAGCGACGCATTCATCGTGCTCAAGGACGGCCCCAAAACCGTGGCCAGTTTCGTCCCCAAGACCGCGAAGTCCCAGCGCGGGCCGGCCACCCTGCACGCCGTGACGGCATCGGGCCACGCCCTGTTGGAGGCTCGGATTCCCCTTCTCGGCGACGGACCCAAACGCGAAGAGGTCTGGATCGCCGGACGCAGCGCCGGTGGCGTGACGGTGATTGCGTGGAGCCTGGCCGGGGCGCGCGATGCGGACGGCGAGACCTCCCTGGTGCTGAGGGTCTCGGATCGGGGGATCGAGGAATACCAGACCGCCGCGCGCCTGTCCCGGTGCGACGGCGCGACCGTACCGCTCTTTCGACGCGTCTGCGACTTCGCCACCCGCAGCTTCCGCGCCGCGCCCCCGAGCTTCCGCCGCGCGCGAGCACCACGCTGCAGGCGCGCCGACGGCGGCGCCCCGGAAGGCCCCTGGGCGGTTTCTTCTTCAACGCGGCCTCCGGTGCTTCCGGAGGGGAACGCGATGCCGCCAGGCTGAGAGCGCCGGGCCGTGAATGACGGAATCCCGCCACCGTGTGGACCCTCGACGGCGACGGCCGTGGACAGCTCCTGACCGCGCGATCGAGCGGCGGTTTTCCCATCACCGGGCTGCGCGTGCTCAACGGCGACACGAGCAGCGAGAAGACCTTCCGCGCAAGCGCGAAGCCGCGCCGCCTCGGCCTGATTTTCGGCCGCGACGCCGCCCAGAACGTGGACGTCGATCTGGTGGAGGACGCGGACGGCGGTGTCCGGCGTTTCCGCGAGCCGTACTGGGTCGCCCTGCCCAAACCCGTGGCCTCGACGTGCGTGACCGTGGTGATTCGCGAGCCCACGTCGGAAAAGGGTCCACTCTCGATCGCGGATCCCGAGGTGATGACCACGCTCGACGGGCCGCAAGCGGTGAATCGGCTGGTAACCGACCTGGCGCAAGGCACCTCCTGCGTGGCCCGCCAACCCTTGCTCGTGCGTCTGGGCGCGCCTGCGCTGGCGGCTGTGGCCACGGCCATCGTGCACGCCGGCCCGGGCATCGGGCGCGAGTGCCTGGTGGATTCCCTGGCCGCGCTCATCGCCGCCGGAACGCAACCTTCCGCCGGGGCGGCCGCCGCGCTGGTCGCGGCTCTCGACCGTTCCACCGAGAAGAAGAGAAAATCATTTTCAAGTTGCTGCCCGCCATGCCGGAAGCTCCCGTGGATGCCATCGCAGACGTTCTCGCCGATGAAAAGCGGCCCGACCAAGACCGCGCCCGCGCCGCCCGCGTCCTGGCGAACATGGGCCAAGCCGAGGCACGGACGAAGCTGCTTCTCGCCGTCGGGCGCGGCAGCCCGGCTCTACGCAAGGTCTGCGAGCGGTCGTCTCGGAGATCAAGAGCCCGGCGCTCGCCACTTCGCTCGCCGCGCTGGACGCCACGCCTGCCGGACAAATCGGTCGTCGTGCCGACCTCTTGCTGATTGCCGCGAACCAGGCCAACGCGAGACGGCGTCGCGTCCCGCCGCTCTCGCCGCCTTGCGGATGCCCCTGCAACAGGCCGCGCCCTTCGAGGAACAGGCTCGGGCGATCCAAGGACTCGGGTTGCTGCGCGACCTCGCGGCGAACGACGAGCTGGTCGAGGTTCGCGCCCACAGCCCGGACGGGGTTTTGCGCAGCCTTGCGGTCGGAGAGCTGGCCAATGCCGAAGGTGCCGCGGTCCTCCCCGCCTTGCGCGCGGCACTCGACGACACCGATCCGCGGGTGCGCGAAACCGCCGCCGAAGCTCTTGGCCAAAGGGGCGACAAGACCGCGGCGAAGGCCATCCTCGACGGAGCGAAGCAGGAGCCGTGGCCGCGGGTGCGCAGGGCCGAGATTGCCGCCCTGGGCAGGTTTTGCGTTGCGGAGGGAAACGATCTGCTCATCCGCGCATTTCAACGCGACGTCGAAGAGGTGAGGCAGGCGGCGCTGGTG
>CAWGPW010000015.1:0-114946 GCA_963824555.1 uncultured delta proteobacterium
CTCCATGCGATGATGCTGGGGTGATTGCGATGGATTCGGATCATGTCGGTGAGGCTGGCAAGAACATTGGCGTCGTACTCGTCGAAGTCAGCGGAGGTGCTGGGGTAGGCGCCGTTGTACGACCACCCCCGGGCCCGCCGCCGAAGCCGCCCCAGAAGCAGTTCTCCGACCAAAGCAGGACGCCGAGCTGGTCACACGCGTCGGCGAAGGCGGGCGCCTTCGGGTAGTGGGACCCGCGGATGAAGTTCATGCCCGCGTCCTTGACCATCTTCACGTCGCGGTACAGCGCCGAATCGGCCACGCCATTGGCCCACCGGCATGATCTTGATGCACATTCGCGCCCTGGATCCAATAGTGCGAGCCGTTCAGCAAGAACCCCTGCGGCCGACCAGGTGAACCAGCGGAAACCGAACGGCGTCGTGAAGGTGTCCACCTTCCCGGTGCCGTCGGAGAGGTACGAAAGCGCCTGGTACATCGTCGGGTGATCCGGATGCCATAGCGAGGGGCTGGTGATAGCGGGGGTCGTCTGGTCGAAGGTGACGGTGGTCTCCGGGGCGATCTGCTGTGGCGACCTAATGGTCGCGACCACCTGGCCGCTATTGTCCACGATATCGGTCTTCAGCGTGGCGTTGACCGCGGACGCGCGGTTGTTCTGGACCTCGGTCTTGATCTCCACCGTGCTGGACGCGCCCGCGTTCGTCGCCAGCGTCGGGGTCGTGACCCAGGTGCCGTACCAGGTGATGTGCAGCGGGTCCGTCACCACCAGCAGGACGTCGCGATAGAGTCCGCCCTGGAAGGTGTGGTCGCCGGTGATGGGCGGGATTTGGGCGTTCCAGTTGTTGTTCAAGCGAACGGCGACGACGTTGTCGCCGGTCGTGAGCGCGGACGTGATGTCGATCGAGAAGCCGTTGTAGCCGCCGATGTGCGTGCCGACCAACGTGCCGTTGACGTAGATCTGCGCCTGGTCGAAGGCAGCCTGGAACTCGAGGAACACGTTCTTGCCGGACCACGCCGGGACGGTGAAGTGCTTCCTGTACCAGCCGTACCCGGCGTAGAACTTGCGTTGACGAAATAGGGCAGGTTGAACGAGTGCGGCAGGCCGATGTTGCTCCAGGACGAATCGTCGAAGGCCGTCGCCTCCGCCCCGTGACATCGGCTCGCTTGAACTTCCAGGATTGATTGAAGTTCTGGGTCAGCCGGACAGCGGGCTGGGCTCCGCCGGGGCTCGACGATCCGCCGCCGCCGGTCTGGCCACTGGATGGCGCCCGAGCCGCCCCCAGCGTGCCACCACTGCCGCCTGCCCCCGCGCCATCGCCCGCGAAGCCCGCCGGCGCCCCGCTGCCGGTCGACCACCGGATGGCGGTCCGAGCCGCCCCAGGGTGGCTACCACTGCGCCTGCCCCGCGCCGCCGCCCGTCGAAGTTCCCCCGGCGCCTCCGCCTGCCTGCGGTGCCGCCCGTGCTCGGAGCCTCCCGTCCCGGTGTGCCGCCCACCTGGACGAGCCGCCCGTCGCACTGGAGCCGCCGACGCTGGACATGCGCACCGCCTGAGGTTCCACCGCTGTTGCTGGTACTTCCTGAACCCGCTGTTCCGCCCGAACCAGATTGCCCGCCTTGCGAGCTGGACGCAGAGTGCGTTCCGCCCGTGCCAGCAGCGCTATTTCCCGTTCCCACAACCGGCGATCGGAAGAGCCGCAAGACCACGAGGATGATGAAGAGAAGAAAATGCTTCGTTCTGTGGGCCATGGCCTTTAGTTCCCGGCCCGTTCACGATTCGTTGGTCAGGTGAGGGTTTAATACACGCCGAACTCGGCGATGGCGGGCTCGCCCCTGGCGGCATCGATCACCAAGGCTATGGCGTCTACGGTGGTTGGGTTGGTTTGCCAGAGCTGGCGCTGACCGATGACCGAGCCAGCGATCGTCACCCCCGACGCATCCATCGGGGCCCGGTCCCAGGTCCCGTTTTGCCTGATCTCGACGTGGTAGGCGGTGACCCGCTCGCCCCGTTCGATGGGCTCACGCACGCTGATGACCTGAAGCGTCACCGGCGAACGCAGCGTCACCTCCAGCCGCCCCGAGGTCGCCCCGCTGGCTGCCGCCCAGCTGGTGCAAATGTCGTCGTCCACGGCCTTGGCCGCATCGAAACCCGGACTGGCCCAGGTGCTGTCGGCGGTGATCGGTTGCGCGCGCACCAGGTTCGTCCGGTAGAGCGAGTCGTACCAGTCCCCGAAACCTCGTAACAATTGAATTTCCTGCGCGTCGAACTGGCCGGTGGGTGAAGGCGGCACGTTGAATACCAGGGTCGTGTTCATGCCGACCGACGTGAAGTAGATCGATTGCAGTTCGCTCAGGGAGATCTCTGCGATGGTGGAGTCTCCAGAACCACTGATTGTTGGGACGATCGGGCACCTCGACTTCCGCCGGGTACCATACGTTTGTCGGACCGCCATTGGGAACGTCAGCCACGCTCGATGTCGCGCGCGTCCCGCGAATGCCGGCGTAGCGAGAGTCGGATCCAGTCGTGGCGATCTCGGGCCCTATCCAAACCAGCGTGTCGGGCTGCAATTCATGGGCAAGTTGTGCGATGCCCGCCCAGTCCACCGTGGCCGGCGCGTTATCGCCGGGGAACTTGATCTCAAAAATGGGGCCGTAGTTCGATAGAAGCTCGGTCAGCTGGTTGCGCAGATAGGGCTCGTAGGCGGCGCTCGTGCTCGGGAAATAGTGGTCCACGGGCGACAGGTAAAGTCCCGCACGCATACCTGCCGCGCGCGCCGCATCCGTGAATTCGCGAACCACGTCTCCCTGCCCGTTTTTCCAGGGGCTGCTCTTCACCGAATAGTCGGTGGTGGCCGTCGGCCAAAGGCAGAACCCGTTCTCGTGCTTGGCGACTAGAACCGCCTGGCGAAAACCCGCGTTCTTGAGCTCGCTCACCCATTCCTTGGCGTCGAGGCTGGTGGGATTGAACGAGGAGGCCGGAGGCGTCGTGCCTGGGTCGAAAGTGGCCAGACCGAAGTGGAGGTAGGCCGTGAGCTCAAACCGCTGAAGCGCGACTTGCTTGGGGCTGGGCAAGGGCCCGACACCAGGCGGTCCACCAGAGACGTCAGGGCACATCTGCGCGCCGATGACCACGCGGTCGCCGGTGCACCCCCCGAGCAAGACCCCGAGCAAGACCAAGATGGCCCCAAGGCGCGCGAATCCGCTTGCGACCAATCGCCTGGACATCCCGGCCATGCTCTGAGCTACCAGCACCGTTGGCTTTGTCTATCGCGGCGGCTTGCTGATCATGTCGCACGCCGAACGCACCCGTTTGGCCAGGGGAGATTCGGGGGAAGTCCGCAGGAAATCGGCTGCACGGGTTTGCGCCTCGGGACCAGGCTTCCACTCGCAAAGCGCGATGGCCGACAACGCTCGCCGTTCTTGCGCCAGCATTCCCCCGCTACGCTGGCGATCGTAATCGTCGAGGCGCCGGTACGCACTCTCGGAGCGGTCCGCACGCAGGTCCTCCCGTGCCTCACGCAGCACACGCAGCTCTGGCTCAGGATCCAGGGGAGCAGCCGGGACCGCGGCAGGGCTTGGGGTGGCCGCGGCCACGGCAGGACGCTTGCTGGCCTTCTTCACGTGCTCGATGCGTCCAGGACCGGCCGAATCGGCAGGAAGAAAAGAATCCTCGGGCGATGCCTCTGGCGCCGGCTTGATGGTCTCGGGAGCCAGGGGCAGGGAAAACTGGGTCGGCGTAGTCACGCCCGCGGGCGCTCGCCCGCGCAACGCCCACATGGAAAAAGTTCCGGCCCCCACCACCGCCGTTACCCCGAGCGCCACCAAAGCGATCTTGGAGGCCAGGGACATGCCCATCGCCGTGCCAGTCGCCGCCGTTGTCGCCCCCAGGGTCGCCACCCGCAGCATCAGCTTCTGCTTGATGCGCTCCCAATCGGCGCGGGCCAGCACCTTGCCCCTTCTGTGCGTCTCCACCATCTCTCTCGCTGTAGGGCCAAGCTCGTTCATTTTTCGTTCCCCAGTTCTCGCGTTTGAAAACGTGCCAAGGCCTTTTCGAAGGCTTGCCGAGCCGCCCGCAGTCGGGTCGCGACTGTGTTCGGGTTGGCCCCGACGATTTCGCCGATCTCGACCAAGGTCAACTGCTCCAGCTCCGCCAGTACGAAGACCAGCCGTTTCCCCTCATCCAGTTGGCCCAGCACCCGGTCAAGCGCATCGTAGCGCTCCATGCGTTCGACCTGGTTTGCCGGCCCATTTTCCTGCTGGTCGACCAGGGCCTGGATCTCTGTCCCTTTGGCTGACGCACGGTCACCTGGCTTGCGCGCGTGGGTTCGAAAGTAGTGTTGAACCAAGTGCACCGCGATGGTGAACACCCAGGTCTTGAGCTGCGCGCGCCCTTCGAACTCGCCCAGCCGGCGGTAGACGGTGACGAACACCTCCTGGACGACATCCTCGGCGTCGGATTGGGGCACACCCATGCGGCACACCACGTTCCAGACATAGTCCACCATGCTCTCATAGATCGCGCCGAAGCCGGCATGGATCGCGCCCATGCTTTCGTCGGTTGGATCCTTGGCGGTGTTGCCTGCTGTGAACGGCATCTACGACTTTGGTTCCCGACGCAGCCGGGATTCTTTGCTAAAAGTGCCACGAAATGTCGGCCAGCGCCCGACTACCTATGCCAGGGGCTCTGAAGACCACCCCGGGCACATCCTGGAATACATAGTCGGGACGATACATAGGCGCGACGACATCCACCTCTATCAAGGCGTGCAAGTGTTGCCCCATCGCGATGGACAAGAACGCGCCGCCGCCCAGAGCTAACCAGAGAGCATCTTTAGAGAATCCGGCTGTGGCGCCGAAGCCACTCACGGAAACTCTGCCCGCCTCGAGAGCGGCACAAGGTCCAAATCTCCATCGCGTCTGACCCAGGTTGAAACATTCGGTCACGGAGGCGGACGCGATGTTGAATCGGCCGGACGCGCCAGAAGGCAGCGAAGCGACTTGATCGCGCCTCAAGCCATAGCTCCAACGCAGATCCGTTCGCCAGCGCACACCTGCCACGCCGATGCCAAAGCCAAGCCCGATGTCGGCTCCAGGCAGGGTGCCGATGCGTCCTTGGGCGTGCACACCGACAAGAAATTTCGGTCCCCGCCTATTGGATGCAGGTATCTCAGGGGCAGAAGGAACTTCCGGCGCAGTCGGCTGGGAGGCCACCGCATCAGGATCGATCAAGAGAGCCACGATCAAGGCGACGGCGTCCGCCGCTGCCTTGCACGAGGGGGCTTCGATGCTCCGGTGCCCGGCCTGGCCCGCAAGCTGGGTTGACAGGTCCGCGGACCACGACGGGCCGTGCACAACCGTGGCCTTTACATCCAGATCGCCCTCGTGAAGCTGGATGTCGCCGCCGAGCAAACGCGCGATTTCTGCTTGGACCTGCTGTTGCGAAGGACACTCCTCGGGGGCCGTCCAGCTGAACCTGAATGTGGCCGACGGTTCGGCTGCCACGGGTCGGCCCCACCCGAGCAGGGCACAGGAAACGATGCCGGTCACCCCGAGGAGGCGACTAGGCAGCCTAGTCAGGATCCTTGAAAGGGATCTGCAGGAAATCGAGGACCGGCGCATGACGTGCGGTCGCCAGTCTACCCCATCACCTTGCGAGTTCAGTCGATGCTAGATGGCTTGCTGGCGTTTTGGGCAACGAATTCCGGTGGCGCTGGGAACAAAACAAGGTGTTGTGCCCACCTGAAGGGCAGACATCGCGGAGGGACCCTCAAAGTCCATCGAGGAAGATTACGTGAAAAAGTCGTGCGGCTCGTCGGCGATGGCGCTGGGCAGCGTGCCGCCGTCGGCTTGGTCGGTAGACAATCGGGCCGAAAAGCGGGGAAACGGTCGCGTTGAGCAGGATCGCTGTTCTCGACATCGGCCTGGAAATCTAGGCAATTCAGCCTTTCGGGGCCGCGCTTCACTCAATCGTGATGGCGCCGTTCAAGGCGATCGCTTCCACCTAGGGTTGGCCGCAGCGACGTGGGCCTAACTTCTCCTCCGCGTTCACTGCCCCATCGGTGGAGCTGGGCTGCCGGACCGTCTGCATATGTCGTCGTGCCGGAACACGAAGGTCGAGATCCGGCGGGCGAGTCCGCCGCTTGGGCCTCGCCACGGGACCTTCCTTCCCCTGGGGTCGCAGGAGGCGTGCGGAAGGGCGAGCTTACATTCCAGAAACTGTCCCTATTCCCACCCTACACGCCCGAACCGTCCCTCTACCCAGCGGCTCCGTCAAGCGGCCGCCACATGGTGGGAGGAGAGGTGCGGTCCCGTTCATTGGGCCGTTATCGTTGCCGTGGTGAAAGTGATGCTCCCTGAGCCCCCGCCCCCCACTTCCACGAGCATCTTGGCTTCTTCCATTTTTCCAAGCGTCAGACCCAAACTGGCCCATTCTTTGTAGTGCTCGGTAATGGATATGTGTCCGCACTGGCGAGCCGTCTGCCGGATACTGTAGAATTGCGGGAACGTGGCGTTGGCGCCGGTAACCGACGGCTGGTTCACCTGCGTGTGCTGATAGATGTTGTACGTGCCTCCGTCGACTGTGAATGTGCCCATTTTCGTGCCACCATCAGCAGTAGGCGGCGAGCCATACCAGTCCTCGACGATGTAGTATTCGACGATCGGGTTCACCGACCATCCGTAAATCCCAATGAATGAGTAGCCGGCAGACCCCGTTTTGGTGTGCGCGTAGTCTGCCGAAATGGTCCCGAGTTGGTCGAAGGTCTGGGTCGAGCTCCATGTGAGGCCGACACGAGCCAGAAAATCGGTAGGATTGTTCCATGTGGCGCTGAACTTGGCGTCGACACCAGCGACGGTCATAGATCCGGATCCTCCACTGAACCACAATTGATACGAGTAGCCGTTGCCTGCGCTTCCGACGCTGTTTGCGGTGTACTGCTGACCGCCGGTCCAGGGAGCCCCCGGCGTGCAGGCGTTTGATGTGCCGCCCGTCCCGGTGTTGCCACCGTTGCCGGCGCCGCCGGTTCCGGCATTGCCCCCTGTTCCCAATTGACCGCCCCTTCCAGACGTGCCCCCGACGCCCGACCCTGCCTGGCCACCGGAGGCACCGGCGGAACCGCCGGTCCCAGTTGATCCCCCTGACGTCGTCGATCCGCCCGCACCGGAGCCACCGCGCCCCCCGACTGCTCCGCCGCTGGCGCCGACAGGCGCGCCGCCGCTCCCGCCGGTCGGCCCGCCGCCGGCACCGGTAGAAAGACCGCTGCTCCCGCCGGTCAGCCCGCCGCCGGCACCGGTAGAAAGACCGCCGTTCCCAGCGGTTGATCCGCCGCTGCCATGGGCGGACGAGCTGTCACTCGAGCCTCCAGCACCCCCGCTGGAGTTGGCGGTCGCTCCTCCGGATGCGGCTCCCGCGCCGGCAAGACCGCCGGAACCGGTCGCGCCCGACGAGCCTCCCCGCTGGCCACCGGTGCCGCTGCTGTCGGAGGTTGGCGAGGCGCAGCCCCAGGGCAGCAGCACTATCACAAGAGCCACAAGATATCCTGCTGCTGATCGCTTAGGCCTCTGCGCCCGGGGTCTTTCGTGGCCCTGCGGGGTCTTCGGCAAGCCGGTGACGTGCACGATAAGAAATCGTGAGCAATGCGAGAGAGACGTGTTCATGAAGACTCCGTGGGATGTACAGGGGAGCCATAGCATTCGAGCTCGACACGTGTCTTCGCAGTTTGTGACTGCGGCCAGTTTCCTTAAAGGGGTGCCAGTTGGCGCTGCCCGTCGGAGAGGATGGACACCACGCCCTGCCCGAACGAATCGGAGTCGTCGACCACCAAGAGTTGGGAGCGCCGGCGACCGCGACCAAAGTAATCGCGGGGCCGGGATCCCGATACCCGACTGAACGTGCGGTGAAACTGCGAATAGCTGCCGAAGCCGGCGGCCAGAGCCGCGTCGAGGAAATTGGTCCCCTTGGCCTGAATGAGCGCCAGGAAGTGCGCGACTCGAGTGCGTGCCCGGTGCTCGACGAAGGTGACGCCCAGATCTTTGTGAATGGCACGGGAGAGAAAGCCCTCGCTGACCCCCAACTCTGCGGCCGCCGCTGCCCGACTCATTGTCGGCGAGGCCAGCAGGAGACATGATGCTAGCTGGCCAACCGAATTCGGCCTCCGCGTATCGAAGTTCCCAAGGGTCGTCCTGAGCGCTAGCAGGCCGAAGCCCGCCAGCCCGGAACGCGCTTGGGCGGGGAGCCTCGCCGCCCAAACCCCGGCTGCCAGGTCGTCGAGCAACTCGGCTACCTCGGCAGAGACGTCCACCACCGGTCTGCCGGCGACCTGCTCACCCAGGGGGAGGGACCAAGACTCGAAAGGTGCGTAGTCCCCTGGTGGTCCGACCGCCTTAATCATGGCCCAACACTCGTCCACCAGGGCGGAGTCGAGCTCCACCACCCACATGTCGAAGTCGGGAGAAAAGTTGCCCATGACGTGGGGCACTCCGGGCAGAACCCAGCACAGTTGGCCGGAGCGGACGACCTGGGTCTGGGTCGCCACGTAAAGCGTCGCGCTGCCCCGCCGGATGAGCAAACACTCGAGCTGGCCGTGGAAGTGGGGCGGCCGGATATAGCGCCGGTCGAACGGCCACACCGCGCCTTCGCGAAGCGAGTCGTATATCAACTCCTGCAGCACCACCTGCATGGCCTATTTCCCTTCGCTGAAGCATAGTCCAGAGCGTAGCTGCGATGAAGAAGATTCCGTAAACTGCGCCTGCCTACGCGGCCCCTATACCCAGCGACGACGCGAACGACGCCTGGATAAGAAGAGAGGCGCAAGATTAGAACTGCGAGATGAACGCCCAGGCCAGCGGTGGAATAAAGGCCTTCAGGCCATCATCCCCGCCATTGGTCCCGTCATCCACGGCTGACGGAGTGTGTGCGCCATCGAACGTGCACACCTTGACGGGATAACCCGCCTTGCTAGCAACGATTACCTCAACCACGCCATCGGCATCCCGTGGGTCATCTTCGATCCCAGCGCGGGCACGGCCGGCAACCAGTGGCGGCGCGACCCTATGCACGACATGCGGCGTATGGCGAAGCAAGGATTCGGACACGACCTTCACGCAAATCGCGGACGTAACCACCGCCGAGGCCATCGGGTTCGGCATGGCCAAGGCCGGCGGAAATGGCTACCCGGCGCTCTTCCTCGCCGGCACGGTGAATGGCGTGCATGCCATTTTCCGCTCAGACGACGCTGGAGCGACGTGGAGCCAAATCACCGATGACCAGCATCAGTTCGCCACCACCGCAGCGCAGCTTGGCCCCCAAGAGGCCCTGCCCTTGCCCCCACCGTGACTGCTCCAGGCAGCCGCTTGGGACGGCGTTCGGTCATTGATCGGCATTATTGCGGCGAACAGGGACCTACAAGAGGTCGTGATGGACCGCGCCGGCTTAATGCGCCACCCGTTTCTGTCGAGGACAGAGTCGCGCCTTGAACTGCGACCAGGGAACAGGACGGAATTCACATCGGATGCGCAGACAAGGTTTGCGCTGCCGGCCGCGCGTTCGTGTTGGCAGTCTCCAGTTGCTGGTTGCGGCAGCGCTCGCATGGAGCGCTTCCACGCAAGCGGCGTCCCCGGTTCGGCCGTGGACTTCTCTGGCCTATTCGCCTGCGTTCGAGCACATCTCCGTCGAACAAGGGCTTTCGCAGAGCTCGGTCCACACCATTGCCCAGGACAAGATGGGTTTTCTCTGGATGGGCACGGACGCGGGCCTCAACCGCTATGATGGATTTCGCTTTCAGACGTTCCACCCCGAAAACAACCGCCATTCCCTTGCCGGGGACTGGATCGAACAAATCGTACCGGACCGGCATGGCTACTTGTGGATTGCCGCGCGGAACGCGGGACTGACCCTCCTCGATCCCGAAAGTCTGGCCATGGTCCAGATCCCGATTTCCACTCAACCTGGCGGGCTGCCCGCACGAACCGTCAACGCCATTCTCGAGGATCGCGACGGCACGCTGTGGATCGGAACTGAGTCGGATGGCTTGTTCCGTGTCGACAAGAGTTGGGCGCCGCCAGCTGAACCGCGCTTCGAGCGGATCCTGTCTTCGAACAGCAGCAAGGACGATCCCAATCATCGAGTCAGCGCGCTCTTCCTCGATCATGCTGGCGGTCTTTGGCTCGCCTCTCCCGAGCGGGGCTTGGGGCACCTCGTCTCCGACCGCCACGGTGCCCGCCTGGCCTTCGATTATTACACTCACGATCCGAACCATCCAGATAGCTCATCGCCTGCGATGGTCAATGCGATTGGGGAGGACGCCTTCGGCAAGATTTGGCTGGGCGCCGACGATGGCCTGTACATCTTCGATCCCGTTTCGGCCGGCTTCACACGATGGACGTCCAGCCAGTTCAAGACGGGGGTTGGCCGAGTCACGGATATCCTGCGCGACACGAAGGACACGTTGTGGGTAGCGGGTGACGGGTTGGGACTGTTCAAAGCGTTGCCGCGCCAACATCGCGACGACGCAATCCAGTTCGGGCACTTCGCGCATGATCCCAAAGACCCGGGCAGCCTCAGCCGGAACGGGTTGCAGTGCGTGTTTGAAGACGCCTCGGGCATGCTGTGGGTCAGCGCCTACCAGGGCGGTTTGAACAAGGTTGTGCTCAATCCCGGCAATCTCCACGATCGGGAGCGGCCTTCCATCTACCAGTACCGCAACAATGCCGCCGACCCGTGGAGCCTGAGTGGCGACACCATCTCGGCGATCGGCGAGGATCGCTTTGGCAATCTGTGGGTCGGCACCGACGGATTCGGTCTCAACCGGCTTGCCGCGCCCAAAGCTCCGAACGAGCCGGCCCTTTTCGAACGCTTTCGTGACGATCCGGCACGCACCCCGGGCGCACTCCAGACCGACGTGATACTCACGACTCACCTCGATTCTCAGAAGCAACTGTGGCTTGGTTCGTATCTGGGTGGTCTCATCCGTGTCGACCAAGTGTCGGCTGCAGCGCATCCGACGTTCACTCATTTTAGACACGATCCGAACAGCCCCGACAGTCTTTCAAGCGATTTCATCCGCGATATCGTGGACGACGGGCAAGGCGGCCTCTGGATTGCGTGTGATGGTGGTGGAGGGCTGAATCATTTCGATCCCAAGACTGGGAAGTCCAAGCACTTCGACGTAGGCGACGGGCCGCGCGGCCTCAAGAACGGCAATGTGATGCGCATGGTGAAGGATCGGTTCGGTACGCTGTGGCTCGCGACTCAGCTTGGTTTGCATCGCTTCAATTCCGCCACCCAAGAGTTCCGCGCCTACCTGCCAGGCGGACCCGAAACGCTCAACGACATCTTCATCAATACGGTCTACTTGGAACCGTCGGGCACTCTGTGGATCGGCACCAAGAGTGGCGGTCTCAATCGGACCGAGGTTCCAGCATGGGACGGGCCCGTGCCGCGGTTTTCAGCCTACGGGAAGGCCCAAGGTCTGCCGGAGGGTGCCATCATGAGCATTCTCCCCGACAGCAAGGGAGAGCTGTGGCTCGCCACCCACCGTGCTCTGTGCCGCTTCGACACGAGCACGCTGAAGGCATCGACGTTTACGTTCCAACGGGAGCTACGCAGGGCCGAGTTCATCTGGAATGCCGCTCACCTGGGTGTGCACGGCGAGATGTTCTTCGGCAGCAACGATGGCTTGACGGTGTTTCACCCCGACGACATCGTGCCCAATTCGATTCCGCCCGTCCTCGCGTTCACGGACTTCCGGGTACGCAACCAATCGTTGCTGTTCCGCGCGCGCATGGACGCAGCCTACGTGGGCAAGAGCATTCCGGAGATCGTCTTGCCGCCCGATGAGTCCATGTTTTCGATTGAATTCGCAGCCCTTCACTTCGCGGCTCCGGATCAGAATCAGTACGCCTATCGCCTGGATGGATTGGATCAGGGCTGGAACGAGATCGGCAATCGGCACGGCGTCACGTACTCCGCTCTTCCACCGGGCAACTATTTGCTCTCTGTGCATGCATCGAACTGCGATGGCGTTCCGAGTCGCGACGATCTGAAGCTACGCATTCGCATGCTACCGCCGTGGCACGCCACCTGGTGGTTCCGCGGGCTATTTACTGCAGGCGTGCTGTTGCTGTTCTTCGCATTGGCCCGCATTCGGATGCGCGTGTTACGTCATCGCAACCTGCAACTCAGCCAGCTGGTGGAAGCGCGCACGCGCGAGTTGGCCGCCGTAAACGAAGCTTTGCGCAATCAGAGTCTCACTGATCCGCTGACCGGATTGCGCAACCGACGCTTCTTGGATTCCTCGATGCTCGAGTGGGTGGCGACCGTCGAACGTCAACAGCGCGAGGTCGCTTGCGGCGAGACCAAACGCGCCAAGCTCAATATCGACGTCGTTTTCATCATGCTCGACATCGACCACTTCAAGCGGGTGAACGATCAGCACGGCCATCAGGCCGGCGACCGCATCTTGCAACAGTTCAGTGAGATCCTGCGCGCGGTCACACGAAGCACGGATACTGTGGCCCGTTGGGGAGGCGAGGAATTCCTCATTGTTGCCCGCAACGCAGCCCGGGCAGATGCTGCCATCCTCGTCGAGCGCATCCGGCACGCCATTGATGATCACATCTTCGACCTCGACGGAGAGAAGTTGCTCCGCTGCACGTGCTCACTCGGTTTCAGCGTCTTTCCGCTCGTGCCCGGCGACACCACCAGCTTCGGCTGGGAACAGATTGTCGCGGTCGCTGACGCCTGCCTGTACGCCACGAAACACAATGGGCGCAACGCTTGGGTTGGCATCGTTCCACTGGCGGCCCCCAAGTCGGGAACAGTCGTGCCACACCGAGCGGCAGACCTCGTACGCACAGGATGTTTCACCCCGCTCACATCCATCAAGGGGCCCATCAAATGGACCGACTGATACGTTCGATTCGTCTTCGGTGCGACTTCTCCTATTTGGGCAAGAAGTCCTTGATGGCCGGGTGGTCGCGATAGGGACGGCCCTTCCCACTATCTTGAATGCGCGCATCGAACCCGCCGCTGCTGAGCCCTTCGTAGCTACGCTCTATGGTAGCGATGCCTTCTGGAACATGGTCCAAGACGTGTCGACGATTTTCGACGCCGCGTAACTGCCGCAGTGACTACCACTGTTCGCCGTGCACAGGCCAACCTGCGTGCTGCCGCTACATGACGTATATACCTTGCATATCGAGTTGTTCGGGTCCGTGGTCGCTGAACCGCTGCATGTGTCGAAGTTCGCCCAGGTATCGACGTTGACCTGCGCGCTCGGGAAGACGAACGCCTTGCAGGTGCCTCCAGGCGGGCAATCCGCGGCGACCGCCGTCGTGCCGCCGTTGTAGGGGACGATGGAATTATCCTGGCCCTCGTCGAACGCCAGCACCGAGATCGGTCGCGGCAGCTTGCAAGTACACGCCGTATTGTTCGTGGGCGTCAACGATGAAGCGCTCGCCGGCTCCGTGCCGGTGATGCACCGGAAGTCGACGGGCGCCACCGCCGCGATCACGTCGGCGGCGTTGCAGGCAACCATGTAGGCCATGCCGCCTCCGTTGGAGCACCCGCTCGCATAAATGTGCTTGGGATCGACGCACGTATTGGCTTCGAGCCACTTGATCATGTCCCGCGTGAACTGGACATCGTCGACCTTATTCTGTTGGGCACCCTGGCAGCAGTAGCCCACATTCCACCCGTTGCCGCCGTTCGTCGCCGAGTTGGGAAAGACGGCGATGCAACCCACGCTGTCGCACTTGGTACCCCAGCCGCTAGCGCTCTCCTGACTCGACCCAGTGCCGCCGAGCGGATGAAAATCGAAAATCACCGGCAGCGGGGTGCTTCCTGTGTAGCTCGTCGGAATATGGACAATGAATGATCGGGACGCGCCGCTCGACGTGATGGTCTGGGTCGAATCGCCAGATTTGAGCGTGCCAGGGCAACCCGATCCGGCTCCACCTCCGCCCGTGCCGCTGGCACCGCCCGTGCCGCTGGCACCGCCCGTGCCGCTGGCACCGCCCGTCCCGCTGGTACCGCCCGTCCCGCTGGTACCTCCTGTGCCGGCCTTGCCGCCCGTACCAAACGTGGCGCCGCCCGTGCCGATTGTACCGCCCGAGCCAACTGCGCCTCCGCTGCTGGATGAGCCGCCGCTTCCGCTGGCTCCACCGCTCCCGGTCTTGCCGCCAGTACCATTCGTTCCGCCGGAGGCACTCGTGCCGCCGGTACCACTCCCGCCGCTGCCGACCATGCCGCCCGTGCTCGTGCTGCCGCCACTGCCGACCTTTCCGCCACTTCCAGCCCCAGTCGATCCACCCGATCCGCCACCTGATCCGCCGCCTGACCCGCCCAAGCTCGTGCCGCCGCCGCCAGCGACGTGTCCGCCGGTTCCAGTTCCCGTTCCTCCGGTTGACGAATTGCACCCGAAAAGCATAAGGGCCGCCAGGCTGGTTACCAAGCTGCATCCGGTGGTGACGTGCGTCTTCTTCATCGGTGAGATCCTCTGTGACCCTACATGCAGGCAACCCGCCCATTTGATCAATGAAAGCGATCGGGGGCTATCCGAATAGCGTCGCGCTCTTTTCGAGCGCCATTTTCAGATTCTTTGATCAAAGGAACCCTCAACCCGCATACTTGTACAGGTCATCCTTGGAAGATGGCGAATGGTCGATAATCTGACGATGGCAATACGCGGCGATCCGGTGGTGCGCTCTTTAACGGATCGTACCCGCCTCGAACAGATGTTCGCGGCCCACCACGCGACGGTCTGGCGTACCCTGCGCCGCCGTGGTCTGAGCCCGGATGCCGCCGCCGACGCCACCCAGGAAACCTTCCTGATCGCCGCCGAGCGGCTGGGCGACATTCGCCAGGACAGCGAACGAGCCTTCCTGGTCGCCACCGCGCTGCAAGTGGCGCACACCCTTGGGCGCAAGACCGTGCGTTGGCAACTGGACGATGATATGGACCAGCGGGTGTCCAGCGCTCGCGACGCTGGCGATACGCGCGCCGACATTCAGCTTTGCGACCTGGCGCTCTCCAGGGTAAACCGCCGAGCTGGCGGAGGTATTCGTGCTCTACGAAATCGAAGGGCTGTCCTCGCGCGAGATCGCGGCACTGCTGGATATTCCCATGGGCAGCGTGGCGTCCCGCCTGCGCCGCGCGCGCGAGCAGTTTCGCGAGGTGGTCGAGCGCATCGGGCGAGCCATGCAACGCGAGGGGCAATCATGAGCCGGGACGCCGCGGGGTTCCCTGAGCGGCTGCGCGCCTTGGGCGCCACGGAGCTCGAGCGCCGGCTGCTGGAAGCCACCGCGAACGAACAGCCATCCCCCGAGCTGAGCGAGCGTATCGCTCAAGGGATCGGCATTTCGGCAGCCATTTCGGCAACAACGATCGGTGCCGCCGGGGCTGGCACGGCACTGGGAACTGGCGTTGCTGCGCCCAAGGCGGCCGCGGGATCGACGGCCCTGCTGCCGTGGATCTCCCTCGGCGTGTTGGGCCTGGTGGTCGTGGGCGCCGTAGTCGGCACGCGCGCCTGGAGGACTTCGGTTCGGCAAGAACGTCCCGCGTCTCCGTCGGTGAGCACACCCTCCCCGGTAACACCCCCCTCGCCGGTGGAGCTCGCTCCCGCGGCCGTCACGGAATCGTCACCCAGCGTTCCTGCTACTGCGCCAACCCACCGTCGACCGGCCGCCGCTGCGACAAGCGATCTGCGAGACCAGATCGTGATGGTCGACGCGGCACGTGCCGCGCTGGCAGCGGGGGCAGGGGAGCGCGCACTCGAGCTCCTGCGCCGCTACCAGGACAGGTATCCCGCAGGAAGCTTCCGGCCCGAGGCAGCCGCGCTCGAAGTCGAGGCGCTGACCAAGCTCGGCCGGCACGCGGAGGCGAGCGTGCTGGCGAAGCGGTTCGTCGCCGAATACGGTAAGAGCCCTCTCGCCGACCGCGTGGCGCGCGTCGCTGGCCTCGCGCAGCCGTAGCTACTTTGCACGCCGCCAAGGCGGACCGGCGCCTTCACGGCAAGCGCACGCCAAGGCCAAGGCTGGCGGACGAGGTGATGCTCTCGGCACGATGAAAGATCGTCGGCGCGAATTCGTACGAGTCGCGCAACAGGGTCAGCCCTGCCCCCAGGCGCGCCGACAGCTCGACCATCGAACCAAGGCCGGCGGTCAAAACGACGGCGGCTCCTGCAACCGCGAAAGGACGCGCGACGGTCGCTGGCGCACTGGTCTCGTCACCGCTGGTGGAGAGACGTCCGACCAAGGCCGAGCCACAGGCGCGAGCCTCGATGAAGAAGAGTCGCAAGCGGAGTGCGCAGGCATCGAGACTGGCGGCGTCGAGCGTGAAAGACGCGGTTCCACCCGGTTCAGCGAGGCCGTTTCTCCAAGCGTGGGTCACCCCCACCATGATGACGGGCGACCACAAGGCATCGCGATCGAGCCCCGCCATGACGTACACCGCCACGCCAGGCATCACCGACGGAGCGGGACCGACGATCGTCTGCCCCGCCAGGTGGACGCCGACGCGGCGACGCGCGACCACGGGTGGCGTGGGCGAAGAAGCCACAAGCGGATTCGCCGTGACAGGGACCTCCTTCTCCAGCGCACGTTCTGCAGGTTGCTTGACCGGCTTTTCAATGGGCTCTGAGATGGCCGCTGGACGCGCCCTCGGAGCGGTGGACGGGCTAGCAGACGGGTCCGCGAGCGACCTGGTTTCTGTTTGAACGCCCGCCAGCGCACGACTGTCGCCGGCGAAAGTAGGATCGAGGGTGACCGCGATGATGAGTGCCACGGCGTCGGCCGCATCGGCGCAAGAGCGCGCGCGCAGGCGGCGCGACAACAACTTTCCGCCGGGCCCGGACAGGGCAAGCTCGCCAACCACGCTACCCGACCGCCCGGCGGCAAAGACAGCTTCCACTGCAAGCGCGCTGTCGTCATCGACAAACTGGATGTGCCTCGAACGGGCCGCGACGCGCGCTGCGAGATCGCTTCGCGTCGTGCAGTCCGGAGTGGCGTGTACCTCGAGGTGCGCCGCAGTCATCGCCGCCTCGGACGCGGCCTGGGCCATGCCGATCGAGATCGGGACGAGAAGCGCAACCAGCAGGGCGTTGCCCGAGGTCATCGCCCCCATGGTACCATTGTGGGATGCGGGCATCGGCATCTGTCGTGTGGATCGCCGGACTGGCGGTCGCCTTCATCGCCGTCGCAAGCTGTGGCGGCAAGGTTATCCGCTTGGGGAATGCAACCACCGGAACGGGCGGCGGAAGCGCGACCGGCATGGATGGCGGCGGCGGAGCAGATGGCGGCGGCACTTGCCAACACGGTCTGGTGAAGGCGAATGAGGTTCTCTTCGTCGGCGATTCGTGGGTTCGGATTCCCGGTACCCAACCGCTCGATACCCGCGTGCGGGATCTCGCGCGTGCGGCCGGTGCCATCGGCCCGACCGAGGACTACGTTGACCTGGCCGCCGGTGGCACGACCATCGCCACCATCGCGAGCCAGTACAACACCCAGGAGGCAGGCGCGACCAAGGTCAAGGTTTTGGTCATGGACGGAGGCGGCTGGGACACCATTCTGGCGGGCGGCTCCGATGCCTCCGTTACCGGGGTGGTCAACACCTTCACGCAGCACTTGGCCAAGGTGGCGAGCGATGGAACCGTTCAGCATATTGTCTACTTCCTCTATCCGGAGCTCCCCGACCATCTCGGGAGTGGCCGCCTTGCGGCCGGGCGTGCAGCAGGCGTGCGCGGCTAGCCTCACGCCCTGCCACTTTCTCAATCTCCAGGACTTCTGGCCGAGCCATCCCGAATACACGGCTGCCAACGGCATTGATGCCTCGGACGCCGGCGCCAACCTCATAGCGGACCAGATCTGGCTCATCATGCAGCAAGACTGCATTGCCCAGTGACGCTCGCGCAATCAATTGTGATTCGCTTCGTTCTTCGATTGATCAAATCGGATGCCAGCCTGCATAGGTATGCCATGCGCGTCTAAGGCAATGCAGGAGAACTGCGTCGGGCAATAACCATCGCTCGGGTAGGAGGATGAAGGTGACCGAATGCGGCTTATCGGACATCGCTGCGTCGGTTGTTTTGGCCAAGGGAAATGGCACTTGTTCCGACTATCCACCGTCGACCCGGATGAAGAGTGAATGAAGCAGGTAGACCGCAATTTGACAGATTCTGTGGATGGCTTTCTGCGAAGGGCAGGGTACTTGATCCACGATCGGGACCCGCTGTTCTCGAAGGCGTTCATCGCGATTCTCAAAGGGATCGGGGAAACCCTCGGATTGGGGATCGGGGGCCAAGACGGATTCGCGACGCTCGCGCCACTGCACGAGCGATGAAGTTCTTCTGCAGAGTAGTCATGAACAGGTTTGGTGCGCCAGCGTCGCGTTGGCATTCGGCGAGGAGTGCATCGCGCGCTCCGTGCAGAGCACGATGGCTTCGACCTGGAGGTTTGCATGCGCGTAGCACGATTCAATGCGGTCGCTCTCCCACTCTTTCTTGGGTTCCTCGGGTGTTCCTCAGGAACCGGAGGTACTGCCGGCCAAGGAGGCGCTAGCGCCAATGGCGGCACCCCGGGCAGAGGCGGCGCGACCAGCTCGGGCGGCGCGACCAGCGCGGGCGGCACGACCAGCTCGGGCGGCGCGACCAGCTCGGGCGGCGTGACCAGCTCGGGCGGTGCGACCGGTAGTGGTGGCCGCGGCTCGGGCGGCGCGACCGTTTCGGGCGGAGCGACCGGCTCTGGCGGCAGGACTGGCACGGGCGGCGTGACCAACTCTGGTGGCGCGAATAGCGCGGGCGGGCGGAGCGGCTCGGGTGGCGCCAACGCCGGAGGATCGACGGGTTCTGGTGGCCAGGTAGGCTCTGGCGGAACCACCGGAGCTGCCGGTGGTTCGACAGGCGGCCAATGCGCAACGTCGACTGCTACGGATCCGTCGACGACATCGATAGCCGGAACCTGGGACTTCACCCCTTCGGGCGGAGCCAAGCGGACCATCACGGTCCCGGGCGGTGGCTGGTTCAAGCAAGGCATCACGACATCGAGCGGCACCTACGCTACCCAGATTACGATCCCAGATTCTGGCGCCGCACAAAGCACGCTGATTGAATTCGGCGCGGCCAATTTCCAGTCGACCCTCTCGGTCGACGGCAAGGAAGTCGGAACCAATACGACCTCGTTCACCCCATCCGTCTTCGACGTCACCAAGTTCGTGACGCCGGGCAAGCAGCATGCCATTTCCGTGCTGGTCAAGGGCGAAAAGGCGCTCATGTCGAACGGCAAGTACCTCGTGCCCATTGCGGCGGACTGGTCGCCCAACGTGCCCCAGGGCATCTTCCGCACGGCGCTCCTCCACGTCTATCCCGACGTCTACATCAGCGACGCATTCGTGCGAACGAGTGTCACCAACGACACCCTGACCTACGATGTATCGATCACGAATACGGGTACCACGAGCCAGCAAGTGACACTGTCGGGCGCCCTCAGCTCGTGGAACTGCGACACGTTCACGTATCCAACCATTCCCGATACACCTGTCACCGCGGCCCCAGGCACGACCACTACCACGACGATTGGCCCGATCAAATGGGGGCTCGGCACCACATCGTACTGGTGGCCAAATGTTCCGTACCAGTCCGATTACCAGGCCCGTCTTCACAACTTGAAGCTTCAGTTGAGCCGAGGCGGTCAGGCGATCCAAAGCAAGGTCGTCCGTTTCGGTTTTCGACAAAGCGAGAGACTCCGAGCCGATACTTCGCACGTCTACTACTACCTGAACGGCATCCGAGTGAACTACCGGGGCGACAATCTACAAGGCGCGAACTACGACAGCATCGACAACAACGGCAAGAGCGATGCCTATGACATGCTTCCAGGCTTTCTGCCGCCCACAGCACAAAATGCGGGTTGGCCGCAGGCGGTGCGCAACTACCAAAAGTTGAACTACAACTTCATTCGCATCCATCAAGAGCTCGCCGCACCCTACATGCTCGACACGGCGGACGAGCTCGGCCTCATGCTCATGGGCGAAACCGCCATTCGGGGTAGCAACAACACCCAAGACTTCGTTGCGGGACACGACAACATGGTCGGCCACGCCCAGGCGATGGTGCTTCGCGATCGCAACCACCCTGCGATCGTTCGCTGGAGCCAAAGCAACGAGGCGGGCAGTGCCAGCACGGATTCGGCTCAATTCGAGACCGACCTCTTCAATGCCATCACTAAACTGGACGGTACGCGGCCAATCAGCACGGATCCCTTCGGCACCGGCACGAACTATGGATTGCCAAGCCCGGACTTCGCAGTCGTCGGCCACTATATCGGCGGCCTCGGCGTGTATACCGAAGACGTGAACGCCAACAACAACAATCCCTACGGCCAGGGCGAGTACATCTGGTCGAAGGACAATACCCGTCAAGGATTGACGTGGTTTGGAACGTCGGCGATGGCGATGCGAAGGCAGGATGCGTCGGACGTGCGGCCTTACACGCTGCTGTCGGGCTGGTCTAGTTTTGTCCCGGGAACCACGAGAACCACGATGACCATCGAGCAAGGCGGAAATCCGGTGTTCGGCGAAGACAATTTGCCCGATCCGTGGTCGAGCCCAATTATCACGCGTGTCCAGCACGGGTTCAGTCCCGTGCTCGTCGCGGACAAGGACTACTGGGAGTCCAACAAGATGTCCAATGCCAACGGGGATTGGCCCGCGACGGTACCGAGCCTCGCGAAAGGCGCTGCTCGCGCGACGACTCTCCTCATCTTCAACGACACCTTTTCGGGAACGTCCATCGACATCACCTGGGAGGTTCATGCGGACAGTGCGACCGGGACACTCGGCGCTACGGGAACGCTGACCGTCGATGTTCCGTTCGCCACCATGGTGACCAAGTCGATCAACATTACGGCTCCCGCCTCGGGAACGAAATGCTACCTCGTCCTCCGAGCCCAGAAGAACGGAACGACACTCTTCGAGGAGACCGACGAATCGTTCAACCTGCAGTAGAAAGACGGGGCTGCGGCTTTCGTGCCGGTGTCCCTCGCCAAGTATTCATCCGCGCTGCCAGTTTCCCGACGGTGACGACGGTTGATCTGCAGGTGGCTGGTGACCTTGATGCATGATGCGCGCCATTCCGCTCTGCTCGGCGCACTATGGCTCTGGACTTCATGCTGTCGACAGCGCACCGTGCAGTGACATATCTAGGGACTCTTCGATGCACTGCACTTGTGAGACAAAGCGAAGCGTCGAAGCAGTCGCCAACGCGTTATGATGCATTTCATAACGAGCGAGTGGAGTCCCCAGCCCACCACGCACCCGGGAAAATTCGCTGTGCTGGACAGGGTCTCGATGGCGGCGATGGAAGGACCACCAGGTGCGACTTCGATCGTTGGCCCCGTCGGGGTGATTTGCTCGCAGATCGCCGGGCAGCTCTCGTGCGAGCTGGAGCAGGCCAACCAAGCCAGATTGCCAACAGCGCGGCACAGTCCGAGCGCTGCTCGTGAGACCATCATCCAATTCTATCACGGGTGCGCAGCCCCCCGTAGCCGCGGCAAGCGCATCCGACGCAGGCGTGGGATAGTCGCGGGATCATGGATGTCGATGCCATCGCCGCTGAGCTTCGCTCCGGCGGTTTCGTGACCGTGGAGGATTCGCTTTCGCCCGCGGTGCGCGCCCGTCTCGACGATGGCTGCCACGAAAGCGCGGCCTTCGCCCCCGCCGGCATGGGAAGCGGCGGGCAGCGAACGCACGACAAAGGCATCCGAGGCGACGTCATTCGCTGGCTCGACGACAGCAAGGCCGCCGACCGTTCGTTTCTGACCGCGATGGAAGAGTTGCGCACCGGCCTCAACCAGCAGCTTTTCCTGGGGCTGCTTCACTACGAATGCCACTACGCGATCTATGGCGTCGGCGCCCACTACGACCGGCATCTCGACACCCTGAGCGGCCAGAAGAACCGCCTGCTGTCGACGGTCGTCTACCTCCATGACGAATGGGCCCCGGCCGACGACGGCGAGTTGCTCCTTTACCGGGCCGGCAACCCGAGCCCTATCACCAGAATTCTGCCCAAGCCAGGCCTCATGGTACTATTTCTGAGCGAAGAATTTCCGCACGAGGTGCTGGCGGCAAAGAAACCCCGTCACAGCATCGCGGGTTGGTTCCGCGGTCGCCAACATCATCCCTATACCCGGGCAGAAGCAACACCATGACCAACCCATCATCGCACGAGCTCTTGTCGCGCAGCTTTGTATGGGGCCACCTTCGACAGATCGCCCAAGACTTCAGCGACAGAGCCCGGCGCTCGCGGCATCGATTTTGCCCTAAGGTGTTAGGCTAGCATGCGAGCTTCGCGGGTCCGCCCCGAATCCAACTCGGCCAACTTTCGTCCCCCATGATCGTCCCCCAACCTCTTCTGCGTGGCCGCTTGGTCGCGAGATACAAGCGCTTCCTCATGGACATCCGCGTGCGCGGCGGCCGCGTGGTCACGATTCATTGCCCGAACTCGGGCAGCATGGAAGGGTGCTTGGATGAAGACGCCGAGGTGCTGGCGTCGCCCAAGACCGGCCAAGGCCGCCTGTCGCACGTGGCCGAATGGATGCATGGCCCCGACGGATGGATCGGCATCAACACCCAGCGCAGCAACGCCATCGTGGGCGAGGCTTTGAGGAGGAAACAAATACCCGAGCTGGCCGACTACGACGACGTGCGCGCCGAAGTGCCTTACGGCAAGCACAGCCGAGTGGATTTCCTGCTTACGTCCCCGAGCTTACCGACCTGCTACGTCGAGGTGAAGAACGCCACGTGGCCGGGCGGCGACGGGGCACTCGCGTTTCCCGATTCGGTCACCGAGCGCGGCCGCAGGCACCTGCGCGAGCTGGCGCGACGAGTGGCGGCCGGCGACCGCGCAGTTCTGCTTTTTCTGGCCAACCGTCCCTTCGGCGATCGCGTGCGCGCCTGTCACGAGCGCGATCCCGCCTACGCCCGCGCCCTGGCTTGGGCCCAGCGCCAACGCGTGGAGATCCTTTGTTACCGCACCGCCATCACGCCCCCGCGGGTAACCCTGGCCACGTCGCGGCTGAGATAAGCGCGGCTCCACCCCAAGCCCATGGTGGAATTGGAGAGCCAGCCCCGAATCCGAAGTGGATCGCCGCCAGACAGGAGCCGAAAAACACCACCATGAGTCCTAGCCAGAGAAGGGGAAGGGCAAGCAGGGCCATGGCCCGCACGGTAGATCCATTTCGAGGTGAGCGCTAGCCAATCCAGCTCACAGCCAATCCAGCTCACGGACAGCCAATCCAGCTCACGCCAGAAGCGCGCACGCCGCCCGGATAGGGGACACGCAAGGGCTGGACGCCCGAGAACGCTCGCTAGGCGCAAGCTGGGAAAGCGACAGAGGGCGATCCGCAGTACTTTCGAAGCCGGCAAGAGCAGTTGAAGAGGGGAAGCCCCTGGACCGGCGCTCAGGGCGCTGCCCGTCGGCGGGGCGCCTTCTTGGCGCCGTTCTCCTCGGCAGCCAGGCGCTTTTCCAGCCGGCGCTTCGCTTCGGCCAGGGGGATGCCGCGCGTCCTGCTCTCGTCCAGGCTCGATCGCAGGTTCAGCCAGAAACGCGCACCACGGGCGAATTCCAGCGCCTCGCGCTTCTTCTTTGCAGCATCTTCCGTGATTGCCCGGGACTTCATCGCGTCACTTGCCTGGATTCTACGACAAAGCGTCGTCCGTAGTCTCCTGGTCTTTGCGAAAGACGTGCAGCACATGCACGACACGCCCTTCCACCGCGTACGCCACGCGCCACGGCACCACCCGCAGCTCCCACACCGCGACCGGCACGTCGCCCAGCAATCCCGATGAAGGCTGGCGTCGATTCGACCTGTACCGAGTTCTTGCGGCGGACACATGGTCCGGCTCGTCGATTGACGACCTCCGCATGCGCCGGAATCACCACCGTCAGCCAGAAAGAGACTCCATCACACGTCCTGAGGCCGAAGATTGTCTCGTTATCGCTTCCCCGCGAACCGTTTGACGACGAGGTTCAGATCCTTGCTCTGAAACAGATCGATGCATTTCATCGTCTGCAAGGGTTGGCCTGACTGGCTGGGATATTTCCGCGCCAAAAACGTATCGGCAAGCTTTGCGATCTCGACATAGGCATCGGCGCTTACCGATCCTCGTTCCAGGTATCCGGCGGCACTTGCGGCCGCATCAGGTTCGAGGACCGAGCCAGGAAAAGCTCGGCTTAGGCATCTCGCTGTCGCGTAATTCTTGAGCAGCTCCACCTGTGAATACTTGGGCACCTCAGGCTTGGAACTATCGGCAGGCACGGTTGGCCGGGCAAGCAGAAGAGCAATCGTTCCGACGAAAACACGCATCATGACAAGGCCCAAAACAGGAGATGTTTTGCCTCAAGAAAGTAACAATGGTCCGAGCAAGAGACACCATCCCACAAGGTTGCATGGCCGGTAGCGTCCCGCCAAACTGCGACTTCAAAAACGAGTAGTCCCTTCTTCCTGGTCAGGGCCGTCGTGTTGGAACCAGGAAGAATGGCGTCGGGCTTGCCAAAGGTGCGGCGCAGAAACTCAAGCAGATCCTTCACGCGAAAGTAGTAGTGATCGTGGTCGCCGCCGGAAACAGTCTGGTTCGCGTGCGGATGAATGCGCACACCTGTTCGATTTAAGACGTAGCTCATTCGCAGGGCGCAGGCGTTGGTGAAGATCTTCGCATCGATATTCGCCTTCACCTTGCCACCAATAAGATTCCCGACAGCTGCCACCGTGCCATTTCCGAGAACGGTCTGAAACGAAGCCCAGGCTTGCGCAAATTGAGGTCGATGCATAGCTTCTCCTATCGCCGGTTCAAGGGTAGTCGCTTGAAGGCCAAGCGTGGCTAAAGAACACTATCAAAGTCAAGCGATGCTGACGATTGTCACTGTGCTTGTCCGTAATCGATTTGAGCCGTTGCACATCGCATTAATGAAGATCTGGTGGCCGGGTCAGCCGGTCGTGGGCATTCGGTTCACCGGGGCCACGGGAGAGCGGCTGGGCGGATTTGGCTGATTGGGGTGGAACGTGTGTGTAAGCCAGATTGCCTTTGGCGTCGGCAGGGCAGGCTACGCCCGGTAGCCGGGCGCCGCTTGTCGTGCAGGCCGGGCCAAGCTCATGTCTCGGGGAAGAGATCTTGCTGGCGTGTCGGCGAAAGGCGGGTCACCTTGCGGTGGTAGGGTGGCGCACGCGCTGGCGCAATGTCTTGTGGTGGCGACCAGATGCCTTGGTGGCGCAAGAAGCGCTCGATGCTTTCGGGGTCGCGAACGAGAGCGCGCAGTTTCATCCGGCCCCCACATGCAGGACACTCGTCGACACTTCGGTAGTTCGCTCTGCCATCCCTCTTCGATGGCCGCATAGAACGTCGCCAGGTTTTCCCGCACCACCCGATGCAAGGACTGGGCAAAGGGGTCGTGTTTCTCGTACACCCGTGGCCCCCGCCCCGTTGCGGCGGTGAGCTCGGCAGAGGGCCGTCGCCCATGCGCGCAGCTTGCCACTGCCTCCCGTTATCGGTGCGCGGCAAGGCGATGTTGCGTGTGCGACCGATTTCCGGACACCACGGGTACTCAAGCGAGTCCGCCCATTCAGCCCGGTGAAAGCGGTTCTAGCGTTGATTCGGCGGCGAGCAGGCTGGGCAACGCGGCCGTCCCTGGGCCGACGGGGCACAAGCCTCGCACAGCACGTGAAGACGGTCGTCACAGAAGACTGGTCGCAAGGTGGTTTGAGCGCAACCCGCGCACGGTAGTCGGTCGATCTGGCGTGTGTCCGCCGGGATCTGTAGCACCAAGTCGCCCGCGACTTTGCGGCGGCGGATGCGCAAGGTCACGCGCGCAACGAGCGTGGTGGCGCGCACGATAGCTGCTGGAGCCAAGAGCACGCGCACCGTATAGCGTGTCTCCAAATCAGCCAACATTCGCTCGCGCTCGGCCTGCAGGTGATCGACGCGCGCCTGTCGGACTTCGGTGGCAATCGTCCGGCGCGAGGCCTGCGCGTCCGCAACGAGCGAGTCGAAATACTCGCCAATGCGCTCCCGATCTCGATCGCGGCGCCGATGCACGGATGCGCGAAAACCGGCCACGGCCGAAGTTGCCCGCGCTTGGGCTCGCGCGACGATGGCGCTTGGAACATGGAGCGCGGTGGGGATGTCGTCGTTCGGCGCGTCCGCGGCCAACAGGCGCCCGGCGCCGTATCCCGGATCGAGGAAATCGGCGAATCCCGTGTCCGGCTCGGCCGCGGTGGCTGCGTCGGCCGCAATTCGCAAGACCGTATCGTAACGATCGTCGGCCTCGGCAGTGACGGTGAAGAACGCCGCGATGTAGGTCGCCTTGCCGCGCGCCACTCCAACAACGTCTGCAACCGCGTTGCGCGGGACGAAGTGCGCCAGCGCCGCGGAGCAGGCCGCGTCGCCGGGGGCCTTACCGGCAACCTGCGCCTCGGCGAGCGGCACCTGGCTGCGCAGCTGCCCGAGCACGGTGTCGAGCAGCGGACTGCCGAAACCACACGCCATCTCGTCCGACGACGCGGGCACCTCGGCAAGCCTGACCTCCTCGCCGATCCCGAGCGTCGCCGCCACGGCGGTCGGCACCAGCGCCAAGCCCCGGTCGGGACCGCCTTCCACGAGTGCTCCAAGGCTGGCCAGGTACTCCGCCAGCAGCTCGAACGGCGTAACCAAGGTGGCCGACGACACGGTCACTGGGCGAAATCCTTGCCGAAAAGCGCCTCGTCGAGGGCCTTGACCTGCTCGTGGTGGCCGCGGGCGGAAAGTAGTTGGGCTTCCAATTCGGCGAAGCCGCGGCCGACGTCCTCGTCGCTATTCGCCTTGGCATAGATCGATAGAACCCGCTCTTCCAGATCCCGTTCGTCGGTAAGGTTGCCAAGAACCATGTCCATCTCGCCGACTACCAGCTCGAATAGTTGCAGGCGATCGTGAAGAACCGCCAACACCCGCTCTTCGATGGTGCCGCGTGCACAGAGATTGCGAACGGTCACTGCGCCCTCCTGGCCGTAGCGGTGCAGCCGACCAATGCGTTGCTCGATCACCATGGGATTCCAGGGCAGGTCGAAATTGACGAGCGAGCGGCAGAACTGCAGATTGAGCCCTTCGGCGCCCACATCGGTCGCGAGGAGAATCGCACCCTCGGCCTTGAACCGATCGAGTGCCGCCTGCTTTTCGTCCAGCGCGAGCCCACCGTGCAGCACGGTCGCATCCAGGCCGGCCAACGCGATTTCACTGGCGATATGATCGAGGGTGGCGCGGTAGCGGGAGAACACCAAGGTCTTTCCCGGCTGTGCCGACAAGATCTCGAGCAATACCTCCGTCTTGCGCGTGCTGAGGATCCGGACAGCATCGTGCCCCAGAGCGAGCAGCCGTGGGTCGATGGCGGCATCGTCCTCATCCCGATCGCGCCACTTCTCCTCCATGCGTTCAATGGTCGCGGCCACTGCCTGGGGGCTGGAACCCGCCTCGAGCAGCAGGGTCGTTGCCGCCAAGCGCGCCCTCGGCACGTCCGCGTTCTTGCGAAACAGAGCAAGCACCCGCTCGTAGAGCGCCCGCTCCTCGGGCGATGGATCGACGAGGACCGTGGAGACGAAACGCGGCGGCAACTTGAGCCCGCACTGGGCGCGGGTGTTTCGGACCATGACCTCGCCGAGCAGCGAGCGTAGCCGCTCGCGATTTTTGGGCGACGTGGGATTGGCCGGGTCGACGAAGGCGGCGCGAAAGGCAGCCGGTGTGGCGAACTGACCGGGCCGCAAGAGCGTGACGATTTGGTACAGCTCCTCGAGCTCGTTTTCGATTGGCGTCGCGGTCAGCAAGAGAAGAAAGCGGCTCTTGATGCCGTTGACCAGGCGAAAGCCGGCCGAGCCGCGGCTCTTCACCCTGTGGGCCTCGTCGACGATGACCAGATCCCACGGTGTAGCCTGCACCGCCGCCATGTGGCGCGCGCTGCGCGCCAGCGCCACCGAGGCCACAACCACGCCTTCACCCTGCCAAAAGTCATCGCCCAGCAAACGCAACTGACGATCGGCTGTGTGGCGAACCACGAGGCCCGCCTTGGTACCCAGCTCCTCAACCCACTGCCCAAGCAGGGTCGGCGGCACGAGAATGAGCGCCCGGCGCACCATCCCCCGCAGTTGGTACTCACGCAGCACCATGATCGCTTCGATGGTTTTACCGAGCCCCACCTCATCCGCCAGCAAGCCGCGGCCGCGAAACACCTTGAGCACGCGACGAACCGTCTCGGCCTGGTACGGCAAGGCGTCCACGCCGACCAGAGTTGCCGGCGAAAGCAGCTCCGAAAAGCTGCTGGCCGCCGCCAGCGCGTGCGCGCGCAGCACACGTGCCACCGCGCCGAGGCTCACCGGCGACGAGCTCTCCGCCGCCGAGAAGCTCGACAAGGCCGGACCTTCGACAAGGAGGGCTGGAGCGTTCGTGGAAGCCACCGTCATGGCTACGATCCGTAGCACGCCGACTCGCGCCGATCTACCCGAGCCTGGGCAAGACGCGATACGCCCGGTGGCCTACTGAACCAGCGTCATCATCGGCACGGGTACGATACCCAGGCCGAGCACCACCACCGCGAGCAGGACCAGCACGACGCCGGTTGCCAGCGAGGGATAGCCTTCGCGCGCGTCGGTGCGGTCGCGGAAGTACATGGCGACGACGATACGCAGATAGTAATAGACGCTGACCACGCTGTTGAGCACGGCCGCGACCACCAACCAGATGAGCTCGGGTCGTTCGACGGCGGAGCGGAAGAGGTAGAACTTGGCGAAGAAGCCGCCCGTCGGGGGAAAGCCAGCGAGCGAGAGGAGGAACAGGGTCATGACCAGGGCCAGGGCCGGGCGCTTGCGCCCAAGCCCGGACCAGTCATCGACGTGCAGGCACTCGTCGCCCTTGCGGCCAACCCAGGACGCCACCGCGAAGGCGCCCAAGTTCGTCGCCGCGTAGGCGGCCAGATAGAAGACCAGCGCCGGCTTCGCCGAGGCGACGCCGAACCCCACCGCCGCCACACCCACGAGCAGGTAGCCGGCGTGCGCGATGGACGAGTAGGCCAGCATGCGCTTCACGTTGTCCTGCCGGATCGCGGCCAGATTGCCGAGGGTCATGCTGGCGAAGGCCACCAGACCGATGATGGGTGCCCAGCCCGCGTGGCCGAGCGCCACGTGCGGCCCCACGAACGCCGAGCCGAAGAGGCGCACAAGGCCGCCGAAGGCCGCCGCCTTGATCCCCGCGGCCATGAATCCAGTCACCGGGGTGGGCGCGCCCTCGTAGGCATCGGGCAGCCACATGTGGAAGGGCACGCCCGCCACCTTGAAAAGCAAAGCCGACAGAATCAGGAAGACCCCGACCGTGAAGAGCGGGTTGTTCCCCGCCTGCCCGGCGCGCGCGGCGATCCCCGACAGGGAAAGCTCGCCGCCGGTGGTGCCGTACACCAGGGCCATGCCGTAGACGAAGAACCCGGTGGCCAGCGCCCCCATGAGGAAATACTTGAGCGCGGCCTCGGCCCCCTTGCCGCTGTGGTAGCGGCCTGCCACGAGCGCGTAGGCGGCCAGCGACATGGTTTCGATACCGATGAGCAACGACAAGAGATGGCAGGCGTGAACCACCATGACCATGCCCGCGGCGGAAAAGAGCACGAGCGCCGGAAATTCGTCTTGCTCGAAGGCGTGCTCGCGCGCAAAGGGGCGAAAGACGATCAGGGTCATACCCGCGCTGACGGCGATGATGAGATCGAAAACCAGGGCCATGCGGTCGGCCACCCACATCTCCGAGAACATGGGTTTCGCGTCAGCCGCTTGGGGCAGCGCCAACGCGGCGACCACGACGACCGACGCCGTGGCGAGCACCGACAACCAGGTCACGGCGGCGCGGGCACGCGCACCCACGAGCACGCCGAGGAGCAACAGCACGCAAGCCGCGACGCCCAAGATGGCAAGCGGCGCCAGTGCCAACGTCGGCGACATCGCGCCGGTCATTGCACCCTTCATGGCGCCGGTCATGGCCGCCTCCCATGCATGTCACGCCCGGCTGGCGGTCCGAATGGCCGCCCCAAAGCGGTCTGGCCGAACATGCGCGCCGGCGCCTCGGGGTTGCTGCGCGCGGCGGCGAGACGCCCGCGATAGCTTTCCAATGTCGCGTCCACCGAGGCCGCGCTGCGATTCAAGATGGGGCCGGGCGCGATGCCCATGCCCAGTGCCAGCACCACGATGGTGGCAAACACCAGCCTCTCGGTCCACGACAGGTCGCGCACCTTTTCATCGCGATTCTCGGGCTTGTCGAGGGGGCCGAGCATGACTTTTTGAAACATGGTGAGCAGGTAGACCGCGGCCAAAATGACCGCCGTGGCCGAGATGGCGGCCAGCAGGGCGGGATGGGCGAAGGGCGGCGCCTGTCCGAGCTCGTGCCAGACCTTGCCGGCATTGAAGGTTCCGATGAGCACCATGAATTCGCCCGGAAAGCCGCACAGACCGGGCAGGCCGACCGAGGCGAGGACGATGACGAGAAAAGACGCGGCGAACACCGGCATGCGCGCCCACAGGCCGCCGAAGTCCGACAGCTTGCGCGTGTGCCGCCGCTCGTACAGGATGCCCACGGCGAGAAAGAGCCCGCCCGTGGAGATGCCGTGCGCGAGCATCTGGTACAGGCCGCCTTGGACGCCGGTCGCGGTGACGGTGAGAATCCCGAGCACCACGAACCCAAGGTGCGAAACCGACGAATAGGCCACCAGCTTCTTGATGTCGTCCTGGGCGTAGGCCATGAGCGCCCCGTACACGATGCCGATCACGGCCAGCCAGGCAATGAGAGGCGCGGCCTCGTCGGCGGCCAGCGGAAAGAGCGGCAGCGCGAAACGGAGAAACCCGTAGGCGCCGAGCTTCAGCAGGACCGCCGCCAGAATCACGGAGCCGCCGGTGGGCGCCTCGACGTGGGCATCGGGCAACCAGGTGTGCAGCGGAAAGAGCGGCACCTTGATGAGGAAGGCCAGCGCGAAGGCGCCGAAACACAGGAGCTGCGCATCGTGCGGTAGAAGCAGTTTCGACCACGTCGTGTAGTCGAAGGTCCACTGCCCGGTCACCTTGTGAACCGTGGCGGCCATGACCAGGATCGCGGCCAGCATCAAGAGCGAGCCGGCCAGGGTGAAGATCATGAACTTGATGGCGGCGTAGACCCGGCGCTCGCCGCCCCAGATGCCGATGATGAAATACATCGGTATCAGCATCAGCTCCCAGAACACGTAGAAGGCGAACATGTCGAGCGCGAGGAAGGCCCCGATCATGCCCGATTCGAGCATCAGCATGGCAGCCATGAAGCCGCGGTTGCGATCGCGCACGAAACCGGTGGCCTGCGGCGACAGCAGGGTCAAAAGGACCATCAACGTGGTCAGCAGCATCAGCCACAGCGAGATGCCGTCGACGCCCAAGTGAAAACGGATACCCAGGGTCGGAACCCAGGCCCAATTGGTTTCCAGCTGGAATCCTGCCTGGCCGGGCTCGAAAGCTGCCAGGACAAACAGCGACTGCAGGAAGGTCGCAAGCGCCACCGCGATGCCGTAACCGCGCAGCAGCTTCTGACGGTTGCGTGGAAGTACAAGCGCCACGAGGGCGCCGACGAGCGGCAACAAGGTCGTGAGAGCAAGGCTGGTCATTGACGTGTCTTTGGCTTATCGGATTTCGGTGTCCCGCTTGAGGGTCCGCCGGGTGTGCCAACGCAAATCCTCGATGACGATATGGATCGTATAACGGCCGGGTCCGCTGAAGGTCCAGGTTGCGCTCGGGCTCTTGCCCTGGCGATCGGCTATTCCGTCGCCGTCGAAATCGAAGCTGTAGGTCAGGTCGCCGCGGGCGGCTTCGGGATCGACCAGGCTGACCGCCACGGTGTTGCCCTCGACCAGGAGGCGGACCTCGTCGGGTGCGGCCGGGCGGGCCGCCATCCACACCATGACCGAAAGCCCGATGGCGAACACCGCCAGGTAGCGCTGGATGTCGCCGGCCTGGAAGAAACGGAACACACGGCCGGCCATGTCGGCCAGAAAGGCCCAGCCGCCAATCAGGATCTTGTCGATGAGGATGCGGTCGATGACCTGGAACACCAGACGGCAGGTAGCCTGCACGGGGCGGATGATGAGAAACCCGTACAGCTCATCGATGCGGAACTTGTCCCGTACCAGGGACAAGAGGCCAGGGAATTTCCGTGCGAAGGCGTGCGCCGGTGCACGGTAGCCACCACCGAAGAACGCGTAGCCGAGACCGATGCCCGCCAGGGCGATGGCCGTCGAGAATCCCATGGCCATCCACTCGGTGCGACGGGCCACCTCCAAGGGCGCGCCGACGGCGGGCTGCAGCCACACCGCGAGCGTGCTTTCGCCGTGCTTGCCGAAGAGCTCGCGCAGGGCAGGTGGCACGCCGACGAAGCCGGCAAGCAGCGCACCCGCGGCCAGCACCACCAGGGGAAACACCATGGAGATAGGCGATTCGTGGATGTGGTGCTGGACGTCCTCGTCGGCGCGGCAGGGACCGGTGAAGACCAGGAAATAGAGGCGCGACATGTAGAAGGCCGTGCCGAACGCGGCGACCAGAAGCGCGACCCCGACGAAGGGACCCACCCACGCCAGGCCGTGGCCGTACACCTCGGTCGCGAAGGCTCCGTCGACCAGGGCGTCCTTCGAGAAAAATCCCGAGAAGACCGGGACGCCGCAGATGGCGAGCCAGCAGATCTGGAACACCCGCGTGGTCCACGGCAGCTTCTTGCCAAGGCCCCCCATCTTGGTGATATCACCCGATCCGCTCATGGCGTGCATGACCGAGCCGGCGCACAAAAAGAGCCCGGCCTTGAAGAAGGCGTGGGTGAAGAGATGGAAGATGCCGCCGGCGAAATTGCCGGTACCCACGCCGACGAACATGAAACCGAGCTGGCTGACGGTGGAATAGGCCAGCACCTTCTTGAAGTCGTTCTGGGCGAAGCCGATGATGGCGGCAAACAGGGCGGTCAGCGCGCCGACCACGGCGACGATGGCCAGTGCCGCCGGGGCCAGCATGTAGACCGCGGACATGCGCGCCACCAGGTACACGCCGGCGGTGACCATGGTCGCGGCGTGAATCAGGGCCGACACCGGCGTGGGACCGGCCATGGCGTCGGGCAGCCACACATAAAGTGGGATCTGCGCCGACTTGCCCGCCGCGCCCAGGAAGAGAAAGGCGCCGGCCCAGAAGGCGACCGACTGCCCCAGCCAAAGCGGCGCCGCAAGCGCGCTGCCCGGGTGGGCCGAGCCCAGAATCGCGGGGATGTCGAGCGTGCCCGTGGCACGGAAGAGCAGGAACATCCCAATCAAGAAGCCGAAGTCGCCGATGCGATTGACGATGAAGGCCTTCTTGCCCGCGCTGGCATTGGCGTTCTCTTTGTACCAAAAGCCGATGAGCAGGTAGCTCGACAGGCCCACGCCTTCCCAGCCGATGAACACCACGGGAAGACTGTCGCCCAGCACCAGTATCAGCATGGCGCCGCAGAACAAGTTGAGATAGGCGAAAAAGCGCGGGTAATCCTCGTCGTGGGCCATGTAGCCGGCGGAATAGACGTGGATCAGCGTCCCGATGAAAGTCACCACCAGGCACAGAAGCCCCGACAGCGCGTCCATGCGTAGCGCCAGATCGACATCGACGCTACCGGCGGAAAACCAGTTGTAGACCGTCTCCGAGATGCCGCCCTGGTGGACCGAGGCGGGCAACCCCGAGAAAAAGGCGTCGGCCGAAACGACGAACGAGGCGAACACGGCCAGGCTGGCGATGGTCTGCACCACCGAACGCGAGTGGCGCCGGCCGAACAGAATCAGGTACGCCGCACCGAGGAGCGGCAGGAGCGGAATCATGTGCAGATGCGAGAACATGCTCAGTTCCGCAGCTCGCTGATGGCGTCGAGGTCGATCTTCTTGCGCGAGCGATAGACCGAAACGACGATGGCCAGGCCGACGGCGGCCTCGGCTGCCGCCAAGGCCATGACGAAGAAAGCCACCACGTGGCCCCGCTGGTCGCCCATCCCGCGCGCGAAGGTGAGCAGGGCCAGGCTGCCAGCGCCAAGTTGCAGCTCCAGGCTCATGAGCACGAAGAGCGCGTTCCGCCGCAGAAGCGCGCCCGCGGTCCCGACGAAGAACAGCGCCAGCGACACGAGAATGTAGTAATGGCCGGGCATCAGGCGGTGCCCCTGTCGTGGGTTGCGCCAGTCTCCGGCCGGGACGGCCGGGCGATCAGCACGCCGCCGACCACGGCCGCCAAAAGCAGCAGCGAGATGGCCTCGAAGGGAAAGAGGAAGTCCGAAAAGAGCAGCCGTCCGATGGACGCCACGCTGCCGTAGCCGGGAATGGGCAAGGTGATGGTGGTGCCGAGCACGTCGGTGTGCCGTTCGCGCACCACGATCCAGGCCACGCGGTAGAAAAGGTATCCCGTGGCCAGCACGCCCGCGGCGCGTACGAAGAGACCGCGCAGGGCGATGGGGTGCTCGTCGTCGCGGTTGACGATCATGACCGCGAAGATGAACAGCACCATGATGGCGCCGGCGTAAACCAGGATTTGCAGAATGGCCAGGAAGTGCGCCGACAGCGTCGCGTAGAGGCCGGCGAGGGCACAGAAAGTACCGACCAGCGCGATGAGGGCGGCCACCGCGCTCTTGCGCGTGATGGTGACGAGAGCGCCACCCAGCACCCCCAAGGCGAAGGCCACGAAGGCAATCTTTTCGAGGATACTGGGTCCGGCGAGCACGATATTCACGGCGTGGCCCTCCCGGCTTTCGATTTGGCCTCGGCTGCCTCGAAAGCTGCGCGAAACTTGGTGAGAAAGCCCAGCATGGGCCAAGCCGCCGCCTCGCCGAGAGGGCAGATGGTGTTGCCCGCGATGCCGCCGGCGACGTTGGCCAGAAGGTCGACGTCGCCCGGCCGGCCTTCGCCCTCGGCCAGGCGCGAGCACACGCGCGCCAGCCAGGCCGTGCCCTCACGGCAGGGCGTGCACTGGCCGCACGATTCGTGCGCGTAGAAGCGCATGATGGTAGCGCAGAAGGCGACCACATCGGTGGTCTCGTCGAAGATCACCACGCCGCCCGAGCCGGCCATGGTCTTGAGCTTCTTCCCTCCGCCCATGTCGAAGGGCACGCCGGGCTTGATCTCGACGTCCTTGATGCGGGCGTCGGTCATGAGGGCGTCGAACTCGATGGGCACGTCAATCTCGTTGGCGTCGAGCACCGGCATCGAGCTGCCGCCCGGAATGATGCCCTTGAGGCGCCGTCCACCGAGCATGCCGCCGCAGTATTCGTCGATGAGCTCGCGAAAGGGAATGCCCATGGGCAGCTCGAAGACGCCGGGCCGGTTGACGTGGCCCGAGACGCTGAGCACGCGCGTGCCGCCCGACCGGCCCATGCCCAGCTTGGCGAAGGCGGCCCCACCCCGCATCACGATGTCGGGGATGTTCATCAGGGTTTCCACGTTGTTGACGATGGTGGGCTGGCCGAAAAGCCCGCGCACCGCCGGGAAGGGCGGCTTCATGCGCGGCCAGCCGCGCTTGCCTTCCAGCGAATTGAGCAACGAGGTTTCCTCGCCGCAGATGTAGGCGCCGGCGCCCCGGTGCACGGTGAGTTCCAGCGTGTAAATGCCCGCCACGCTCTCGTGCGGCTTGCCCAAGAGGCCGGCGGCATAGACCTCGTCGACGGCCGCTTGGAGGATCTTCGCCTCGCTGGCCAATTCGCCTCGAATGTAGATGTAGGCGTGGGTACAGCCGAGAGCATAGGCGGAAACGGCGATCCCCTCCACGAGCAGGTGCGGGTCGCCCACGAGAAGGACCCGATCCTTGAAGGTGCCGGGCTCGGATTCGTCGGCATTGACCACCAGGTACACCTGTTTGGCGTCCTTGGGCAGAAAGCCCCACTTCATGCCGGTGGGAAAACCCGCGCCGCCGCGCCCACGCAGACTGGAGGCCTTGACCTCGTCCACCAGGGCCGTCCGCTGCATGCCCAGGGCTTTCTTGAAGGCCTGCCAGCCGCCGCGCGCTTGGTAGGTGGAGAGCTTGCGAATCTCGGGCACGCCGATGTTCTTGGTGACGATTTTCTCGCCCGGGGTGCTGCGAAAGGCGCCGAGCACGTCGATGGGCGGAAAGCCGTTCGGGTGCGCGCCTTCAGGCGCCGGCGCCTTGCTCAAATCGTCGAGCAGGCGATCCAACTTGTCGACGGTCAGGTGCTGGTGCCGGGCGTGTCCGTCCACCAGCGAGGCGCCGCCCTCGCACCCGATCATGTCGTCATCCTCGTCCAGGCTGAACAAGCCGTCGGCCGTGGCCTGGCCGGGCCGAATGCCCAGGCGCCGGTGCACGTGCTCCATGGCATCGTAGCCGGCGCGCACGATGCAGCCGATGTTGTTGCACACGTGTAACCGATGGCGCGCGGGCGGAGTGCGCCGAAACATCGTGTAAAACGTCACGACGCCGAAGACGTGCGACGGGGGTAGGTCGAGCAGCCGGGCCGCATAGTCGAGCGCCTCGTCGGAAAGATGACCAACCTCATCCTGGATCAGGTGAAGCACCGGGATCAGCGCAGCCTGTGAATTGGGATAGCGCCCGCGCACCCGGTTGATGGACTGCTGAGTTTGGGGGGAGAGGTCGAGGGCCATTGGCCTAGGCACAGCACTTTGAGATGCGAAAGGCCGTACGTCAACTCCCATGGGCACGACATCGCGATGGAGATCGTTGGCGCACCACGACCAAGACCAAGGCAGCGACGATTAGCAGACCGTCGCGCGCCTGTTTCAGACCTAACTTCCGAACACCCATTTGGCGACGGCGTCCCCGGCCGCCCCCGCGGCGAAGCACACCACGAGGGTCAGCCCGACATTCAGGGCGGCCAGCGCGTAGGCCCCTTGCTGGGTGTAGCGGTAGGTCTCGTAGTCGAAGGTCGAGTAGGTGGTGAACCCGCCCATGAGTCCCGTGGTCAGGAACAAACGTAGGGTCGGCGAGATGACATTCGCGGTGATGCCCACATGCATGATGGCACAGATGAGGAACGAGCCGATCACATTGACCGCGAGGGTGCCCAGGGGAAAGGCCGTGCCGGACACGCCCTGCACGAAAGTGCCGAGCAAATAGCGCGCTCCACTGCCGATCGCTCCACCCAACGTGACCACGAGAAGCTGCGACATCCCCCTTCGTATAGATCGGGGAGGCGCGACAAGCCAAGCGGAAGCACCCTATTCCTGCCAGGCCGGCGGAAGTGTCGTTTGGCGGCCTTCAGGCCAGCCTTCAGGCCGGAACCCCTTCCGCCGATTACCAGCCGGAGAATGCACATCCGGATTCTCATCGCAGACGAGGACCAGGGCACCCAGGCGGCCCTCATCCGCGTCGTCATGTCCCTCGGCTACGAGGGCGTCCCCGCTGACAGCGTCACCCAAGCCCAGGAAGCTCTCTCGGGAAAGCCCATCGAGCTGTGCGTGGTTTCGCTGGGGCTGCCCGCGGAGGCCGTGCGCAACATCCTGGCCACCACGCAGACGCGAAGAAGACCCATTCCCGTCGTGGCGCGCATCGCGAATGACACGGTCAGGGAGATCGTCTCCGCCTTCCGCATGGGCGCACTGGACTTCCTGCCACGACCCTTCCACGACCAGCTGTGCAGCGAGGTCATCGAGCACGCCCTGGCCGAACGCAGCCGTGCCTCGTCGCCGCTGCGCACCTGCGGCGTCACCTTGGTCGGCGAGCACCCGGCGATGCACGTCGTGCTCGAACGCGTCGACCAAGTGGCCGATTCCAACGCCAGCGTGCTCATCCGCGGCGAAGAGGGAACGGGCAAGGAAGTCGTGGCTCGCATCATCCACGCCTGCGGCGCTCGCCGCGGCGGCCCCTTCGTCACGGTTCGCCTGTCGGGCGGCGAGGCCCATCCCACGTCGAGCGATCTGTTCGGAGGCCCATCCGCGTCGGACAACGGGTTCACCAAGGAAGGCCCGAGCAAGCTTGCGCAAGCCGAGCACGGCACGCTTTTCATCGACGAAATCTCGAACCTTTCTCGCGAGTCGCAGATCGGCCTCCTGCGCCTGGTCCGCGATCCGGGTTCTCGCACCCGTGCCGACGTGCGCATCGTCGCGGCCACGTCGCGCAACCTGGAAACGGCGGTGCGCGAAGGTACCTTCATCGAAGACCTGTACTACCGGCTCAACATCATTCCCATCGAGATTCCGCCCTTGCGCGAGCGTCTCGAGGACATTCCCATCCTGGCCGAGCACTTCCGCCGAGCAGCCAACGCATTTCACGGCCGAAACACCCCACCTTTTCCACCCGATCTGCTCGTGCGCCTGAGCGAGTGTCCGTGGCCGGGCAACGTGCGCCAGCTCGAAAGCGTCGTGGACCGCCTGGTGGCCTCCGCCAAGGATCGTGGCGTCGGCCTTTACGACCTGCCAGCCAGCTTGCGCACGGACGTGAAGTCGCTGGGAACCGGCATCGTCGATCTGCCACCCCATGGCGTCGATCTGCGCTTGCTGCTCACCCAGCTCGAGGACAGGCTCATCGGCCAAGCTCTCGAACGCACGGGCGGAAACAAGAATCGCGCCGCCGAGCTTCTCGGCATGAATCGAACCACGCTGGTTGAAAAGCTGCGCAGAAGAACCGTGGCCTGATCGCTCTGTTCCCCGATCGTCAGCGCCATAACGTTTTCCTGGCCCGTCGTCACCTGCTTGACGGTTTGTACGCCGAGCAAATGTCATTTGGCTGACGATCCAGAGCAATCAAAAAACCAAGGGCCAGGAAGATGGCCTACTTAGCTCGACCTGGATGGTGGCACGGCCCCTGCACTCCGCTCCCGCATGCCAAAAGCGAAGCGGAACCAGGTTGGAAAGCAGCGAAAGCGTCCGGGACTCACCAAAGCCAAGAAGCCCGCGCGCAAACTTTCCGCCAAGGCACTGGCCAGTCGGCGGAAGGCCTACGCCGCGAAGTTTTTCCCCTACATCGAGAAGGTTGCCCGCCGTCTCGCGCGCCGACTTCCGGCGCACGTCGAGATCGACGATCTGGTTTCGGCTGGCGTGATTGGGCTCATGGAGGCCGCCGAGCGCTTCGACCCCAAGCGCGTGGATCGCTTCGAGGCCTTCGCCGAATTCCGCATTCGCGGGGCGATGCTCGACGATCTGCGCGCGCGCGATACGCTCTCGCGCGACATGCGCCGCTTGTCCAATGAGCTGCGCGAGGCCACGCGCAAGCTGGAATCCGAGCTCGGCCGCTCGCCCGACCAGGCCGAATTGGCGCAGACCCTCGGCCTCAAGGTCGACGAGCTCTACACGCGCCAGCAGAAGCTCTCGGGCTCGTCCGTGGTCGGCATTGACGACGCGGGCCCGGATTTTCTCGATCGCACGAGCGACACCAACTCGCCCGATCCTTTCGAGCTCACCGCCCACCGCGAGGCGCTGGCGCGTCTGGTTTCCGGTATCGACGATCTGCCCGAGAAGATGCAACAAGTCCTCTCGCTCTATTACTGCGAGAACATGAACCTCAAGGAGATCGGGGAAATCCTGGGCGTCACCGAATCACGCGTGTGTCAGATCCACGGCGAGGCGACCCGCCGCCTGCGCGAATCCCTCTCGGATATCGAGGACGCAGTCGCGGCCTAGCGCCGTCCGTGGTTGCGGATCGGCCGCGCAATCATTGAGCTTTCACGAAAGTGTAACAAACGGCTTAAGTTTTCTGGCGGGGGGACCGATGTGGTTGTGTATGGCACCCTCGGAAAATCTCCAGCTAAGAAAAGCGCCCGCGAAAGCCCCGCTCGGCGTAAATGCCGACGCGGTTGCTCGGCAGATGCGAGTTCAACATCTGCGACAGCTGGTCGCCAATGGCACGTACAAGGTCAGCCCACAGCGGCTCGCTCTCAAGATCCTGGTCAAGGCGCTTCGCGAGCGCTAGGCACGCCTATCCCATGGCGCCGTCAGGCGCGACACATCCCCTTCGAGCCGGGAACGGCTAGAACGGCAAAGCCAGTTGGCGCGGACGCGCCTTTGGGACGCTGCTCGAACAAGTCCGGCCGTCCAGCGACGGTGACGCGCGTCTCTCACGTTCGACCAAGCTCGACCAGCATGACCCAAATGCGCTATTCATGGGTAGCGGTCGTCCCTCGGACGCGGCCTCGGAAATCCGACACTGCTCGTCGAGTCGCCGCAGGGCCATGAGCTTGGCGCCTTGGTCGAGCTTCGCCTGGTCCACCGCGTGACGAAGCACGCGCAGGGTTTCGTCGTAGATCTTGAGCGGCACCGGGAAGGGATGGCCATCCTTGCCGCCGTGAGCGAAGGAAAAGCGCGCCGGATCCGTGAACCGGCTTGGCGCCCCGTGCACGACTTCGGCGACCAAGGCCAATGCCAGCAGGGTGCGCTTGCCGATCTGCGGGGTGAGCAAAAGCTCGGGAAAGCTCGCCGGCCCGAGGTTGGCTGCGACCTGCAGGGCCGCGCCGAGACGACGCAGGTCCAGGTTCTCCGCGCGCACCTCGTGGTGACTTGGCATGGTCAGCACACGCTCGACGCCTGCGACCACGAGCGCGGGATCGGAAAGCGCAAGCTCCACCGTCCGCGTACGCGCCTCCGCCGCCGCGCGATCGGTCAGGTTGACGATGGGAAACGGCTGCGGCTCGCCGTCGATCGCGTTGTGCGGCTCCTCGACGAACGAGCCGGCGCGCTCCCACAACCAGTGGTAGCGCCGGGCCTGCCGCTTGTCGGGATTCATCCCCTGCTGCACCACCGCCCACTTGCCGTCGTCGGTCACCAGGAAGCCGTGCAGATAGAGATCGAATCCATCCTGCACGGCCGCGCTGTCCACCTTGGCCACCAGTCGGCTTGTGCGGACGAGGGCGGGAGCGTCGATGGAAATCCTCTCGCCGAGCGCCAGCAGCTCGTCAGGGGTGCGGCGCGAGTGTCGGCCACGCCCGCCGCACACGTGAATGCCAAGCTCGGCCGCCACCGGAGCCAGCCCGCGCTTGAGCGCGCCGAGAACGCTGGTGGTGATGCCGGACGAGTGCCAGTCCATACCCATCACGCAGCCCAGGGACTGAAACCAGAAGGGATCGGCAAGCCGACGCAAAACCTCGTCGCGCCCGTATTCGAGAACCAGGGCCTCGACGATGACCCTCCCCAGGCTCGCCATCCGCGAGGCCAGCCACATCGGCACGCGCCCGCCGTGCAGGGGCAGATCGGCGGTACCCGTTTTCAAGCTACTCGCCCGAGAAACGCACGTAGGTGTGCTCTTCGCCGACGGTGGCCGTGACCACTTTGATGATTGCCTCGCAGTGCGACTTCACCTCGGGCTTGGCGGATCCGCGAAGGCGCTTTTCGAGCTCGGTGAGCACGAACGGAATCTGAACCTGGTTGAAGAGCGTGTCGCCGAACGGATCGACGAAGCGCAAACACGGCGAGGTGCCGTCTTCCCGGTCGGGGAGCAGTTTCTCGGTCAGGTTGTTGTCGTCGAGGACTTCGTCCTGAACTTCGCCTGATTCGGTCTCCACGCGTACGTCAATTCCCATGGTTCCTCCCAACCTTGAGTTTTGCTCGTCACCTGACTCTCACTATACGTTCGTTCAGCAAGCCTCGCAAGAAGCCGCCGGCGAGGAATCATGGTTGCTTCAGCGAATTCTCACGCTGTACCGCCGTGAAGACATGGCGTGACTTCCGCGCCACAGGTTTCCCGGCCGCTCGCTGGCGCCGACACGCAACTCCGCGAAAGGAGTCACTTGCTCGCCGCGTTCATACGCGGCACGAAAGCTGCTACCGTCAGGCGACATGCGAACGCAAGTCGCTTTCCGCCCCGGCGATGGATTCCGCCGGGGCAGGCAGATCCCCACTGTCTTCGTCTTCGCCGCGTTCCTGGCCTATGCGTGCGGTGGGTGTCTTTCCAATGAATACGTGATCCCCAAGACCGAGCTCTTGCGCCTGGCGCAGTTGCCGCCGGAGCAGCGCGGGCAGCGCGTGCAGGTGGTGCAAAACATCGGCGACCGTCGAGGCGAAGCCATCGACACGACCCAGCCGCCGCCGCCACCACAGGAATACCCGCAAGGCCAGGCCTATGGGCCGCCGCCCGCTGGATACGCGCCCGAAGGGGACTTGGAGGAAGGTCCGGATTCGCACGTCGGTGTGGGCGTCGGGATCCTCATCGCGCCCGGCCCGCCCGTGCCGCTCGGTGGGCCTCATCCGGGGCCCGGCGTCGGCCCGCGCGCCCTGCCCGGGCCGCGTGGTCCCGTCGGTGGTGTTCCTGGCCGCGCCGCGCCCACGACGCCCCATGGTCCCCGGTCACCCGGCTCGGGCGGCAGCAAGCTCGGCGGAGGGGGCGGCAGCAAGAACGAGCTCGCGGCCGTGATCATCGCCGCCGCCCTGGTGGCCACCGTCGGCATGGTCGCCACCGAGGGCGCGCGCTACGATGGCAGCGTGGCCATGTATCCTTGGCAGCCCCTTCATTTGAAGGAGGCCGGGGGCCAGGAACGCGAAGTTCCGCTGGCCCAGCTCACGCCGGCCGACGCGTCGTCGACCTCGCAGGCCGTGGTCATGGACGACGAGGGCTGGGGCCTCATGCGCCTCGGGCGCCGACCGCTCGATCGCCAGGGCTTCGCGTTCAAGTTGGACCTGGGCGCACTGCACGCGTCCACCTCCACCTTCTCCGCGAACGGCTTCGCAACCAACCTCCAGCTCGGCTACTTCCCCCACCGCGCCTTCGGCCTGCTCGCCGGGTGGGCCTTTTCGGGCGGCTCGGATGCAGACGGCAAGTCGTACTATCGCCACACCCTGGCCCTCGAAGCACAGGTCTTTCCGGTCAGCGTTTGGCGCCTGCACCTGGGCGGGTTCGGACACGGGGGCGTGCAGTACGCCGACGACGCCAGCGCCGGCACGCGCCAGGGCGCAGCCTTCGGAGGCGGCCTCATCGTCGAGCTGGCCCTGACCACGCGCCTCGCCCTCACCGCGCGCGCCGACTACACCTCCGCCCACGTCGCCCCCGGCGGCGGCTGGGCCGCAACCGAAATGTTCACCGCCGGCGTCGCGATTTACTGAAATGGGAACCCTCAAAGAAATGGGAACCCTCAAAGGGTTCCCAAACCCTCCCGCGCTATGGCTCCGCCGGGCAAAGCCCGGCTCCGCCAACGCGATCATGGGAACCCTGATCTGAAACACCTCGCCCCGCGTAGCGGAGCCGAGCGGGGAGTGGACCTTCGCCTGACGGCGCGACCATGAGGGTTCCCATGCCTTCCCGCGCTCTATGTGCTCTCCGTGCCCTCTGTGGTGCTAGATTCGGTCCGTGCGTTGGCGACCAACCTCGCCAGAGGCGGCCCGCGTCGAGGTCATCAATCCTTCCGACGGTGGGTTCTGGTTCTGGCTCTTCAAATTCTATGCATTCGCGGCCCTGTGCCTCGTCGGCCTGGGGCTGATCGGTGGCATCGGCCTTTATGCCTACTTCGCGAGCACCCTGCCGTCCCTGCCTGACTTCGCCCGCTATCGGCTGGAAGCCGCGGAGTCGACGCGCGTGCATGCCTGGGACGGCACGGACTTGGCCGAGCTGGCCAGCGAGCGGCGCGAAATCCTCCCGCTCGAAGCCTTTCCCAAGCCGCTGCTGCAGACCTTCGTCGCCATCGAGGATCGCCGTTTCTACGAGCACAGCGGCATCGACTACCGCGGCATGCTGCGCGCCCTGGTGGCCAACCTCCGCGCCGGGCACGTGGTGCAAGGCGGCTCGACCATCACCCAGCAAGTCGCGCGCTCGTTTTTGCACACCTCCGAGCAAACCATCCAGCGCAAGATTCGCGAGGCCATCCTGGCCCGGCGCCTGGAGGCGAGGTACGAAAAGAATCAGATCCTGGCGCTGTACCTCAACCAGGTCTTTTTCGGGCATCAGTCCTATGGTGTGGCGGCGGCGGCGCGGCGCTACTTCAACAAACAGGTCAGCGAGCTCGACCTGGACGAGATGGCCACCCTCGCCGGCATCGTGCAAGCACCCAGCCGCTACTCGCCCCTCCTCGCGCCCGACCTCACGCGCGCCCGGCGCGACCAGGTGCTTACCGCCATGGCCTCCGCGGGCGTCATCGACGAGGCCACGGCCGACAACCTGCGCGCGCGCCCCCTGGCCGTTCACCAGCCGCCCGATGTGTTTCGCGAGCGCTCGCCCTACTTCGCCGAGCACGTGCGCCGGGACATCGCCAAGCGCTACGGCGACAAGGCCCTCTGGGAGGGCGGCCTCGACATCGAAACCACGCTCGTGCCGTGGATCGACGAGTCGGCGCAGGAAAACGTCGACTTCTCCTTGCGCAAGCTCGACAAGCGCCAGGGCTGGCGGGGCCCGCTCGCGCACCTTTCGGGCCCCATGGCCGACGAATTCCGGCGCCGGGCGAGCGCGCGCTACGGCGCCTCGCCGCCCATCGAAGGCGAGCTGTATCTGGGTCTGGTCGAGAGCACGGGCGGCGGCAAGGCGCAGGTGCGCGTGGGCGACAAAATCTACCCGCTGCCCTCGGCGGGCATGGACTGGGCGTTTCCGTACAGCACGGTGGACTCGACCAACGGCAAAACCCTGACCAGCACCAACGGCGTGCTTCACCCCGGCGACGTGGTGTGGGTGACGCCCATGCATCGCTCGCGTTTGCGCCGCTTCTCCGACTGGACCTACGACAGCGCCGGCGAGGTGCATTGGCTCCCGGCCTACACCGAGCGCAAGCCGCCGTCCGGGCCCGTGGCCTTGCAACTGGAGCAGACGCCCAAGGTTCAAGGTGCGCTCTATTCCTACGACCATCAAACCGGCTACGTGGTGGCCATGGTCGGCGGGCTGGACTTCGACCGCTCGGAATTCAACCGCGTGGTGCAAGCCTGCCGCCAGCCCGGCTCGACCTACAAGCCGATTTACTACTCGCTGGCCCTCGACCGCGGCTACGGCTACGCCTCGCTGCTCAACGATACCCCACGGGCCGAGGTCGATCCCATCACCGGAGAGGTCTGGGTCCCAAAGAACCTCAACAACACCGTCGAGTACCAGGTGACCCTCGAATACGCCCTTATCTGGTCGAAGAACGTTCCGTCGGTGCAGCTCTTCAAGCTGGTGGGCGGCAAGGACGTCGAGGCCTGGGCGCGCCGTCTCGGCATCACCACCCCCATCATTCCCGATCAGGCGCTTGCCCTCGGTGCTTCGTGTACGCGCATCGACGAGCTGACCCGCGCCTTCTCGGCCTTCGCCCGCAACGGTTCGCTGTCCGAGCCGGTCTCCATTCGACGGGTGCGCGATCGCGGCGGCCAGGTGCTGGAAGACAACACCGCCGTGTCCGATCCCATGGGCGCCCCGGACGAGCGCCTCGACCGCATGGTGGCGCTGGCGGGCGTGCGCACCCAGGACGTCATTCCGCCGCGCACCGCCTGGCTGACCTCGCAGCTTCTGCGCCATGTGGTGACCAAGGGCCACGCCCCCGCCCTGCGCAGCTCGGGCCTTCTCGTGGGCGGCAAGACCGGCACGTCGAGCGCGACCATGGATACGTGGTTCATTGGCTACACCTCGCGCTGGATGACCACCGCCTGGATCGGCGACGACCGCCGCGAGCGCCCGCTCGGTTTCAAGGACGCCGCCTACATGCTCACCGTGCCCATGACTGCGCGCTACCTCTACGAGGTCACCGCCGGCCAGCCACTCGAGGACATCCCGTGGGAGCGCCCGCCCGGTGTCAGAGCCAACGACACCGGCGGCACCCTGCGCACCACCATGGACGAAGTCAAAGCCGACAACGGCGAGCCGAAAAAGAAGAAGACGAAGGGGTAGAGCACCGAACGGTTTGAAACCCGAGTGTTTTCCGAATTTTTCACCACAGAGGGCGCAGAGAACACAAAGATGAAAGAAAAGAAGAGGATCCGGATTTGGAATCCGAACCCCTTCTCTTCCGGTCTCTGTGCTCAGAGACTCAGCAGTCGGATTCTTCGAGAAAATCGAACCGTTCGCTGCTCTAACGGGCGACCTTCGAGGACGGTGCGCGGGCTCGGGCGTGCGCGTGCGGTAGACTGTGTCCGCGCATCCCATGACCACCCACCAACCGCCGGCCTACGTGCAGACCGAGAACGCGACCTTTCGCGGGCCGCGGGGGCCCATCTTCGCCGATTGCACGCTGACCATTCGGCCTGGCGAGCGTTGGGCGATCCTCGGTCCCAACGGTAGCGGCAAGGGCCTGCTCGTCGCCGGGCTCATGGGCAAGTTGGGGCTGCTTGGGGGACAGCTTCGACATCCTTTTCTCGAAGGCAATCCACGCTTCGTGGATTCCGTGTTCGGCGTACTGCCGCCAGGCTCCCTGGCCCTGGCCTCGATGAAGGAGCACCGACAATGGTTGCTGGCGCGGGAATTCCATCAATACCGCTGGCACGGCTCTTTGTCGTGGGGTACCGCCACGGTGTTCGACCTGCTGGAGCGTGCCCATGTCGAGCAGCGCAATCCCTTCGCGGTGCTAGACGAGTCGGGCGCGCAGGACTTCGAGCGAGCACGGCAGCGGGAGATCGCACGATTCGAGCTTGAGCCCCTGCTCCGCCGCCCGGTGGTGGCGTTGTCGAACGGCGAATTGCACCGCTTCGTTCTGGCGCGAGCCCTTTTGCGCCAACCGCGCCTGTTGTTCATCGACGATCCCAGCGCAGGCCTGGACGAGCACAGTCGGCGCCGCCTGCTGGAGATTCTCGACGAGCTCGCTGCGGAAGGGATGGGCACCGTGTTGGCCACCGAGCGGGAAGACGATCTGCCCGCCGGCATCACCCACGTGCTGCGCGTGGACGCCGGCGCAATTCGAGATGTCGAGCCGTGCCGCAAAGATTCGGTTTCCCGAAAAACCGCGAGGCCCTCCTTTACCATCCCCAAGGTCGAGACCCGGCGGTTACCGAGGGACATTCCCATTTTGGAGATGACCGACGTGACCGTCCGCCACGGCGAGGTCACCCTGCTCGACGGCATCACCCTGCGCGTGGCCCAGGGCGAGCACTGGGCGCTGCTCGGTCCCAACGGCAGCGGCAAATCCACCTTGCTCAGCTTGCTCTTGGCTGACAATCCCCAGGTCTATGCCAACGACGTGCGCGTCGCCGGGCAGAAGCTCGGTCCGGGGCGCAGCATCTGGGATCAAAAGTCGTGGATGGGTTGGGTGTCGCCCGAGCTCGAAACCTACTATCCCGCGCATGCGCGGACTTTCGATGTCGTGCTGTCGGGTTTCGCCAGCTCGCTCGGCGTGCACGCGAGCAGCACCCCCGAGCAAACGCACCTCGCGCTGAATTGGATGGAGCATCTCGGGTTGCGCGCGGACGCCGACATACCCTTGGCCGACCTGGCCCCCGAGACACGCCGCCTGGCTCTGCTCGCCCGAGCCGTGGTCCACGCGCCCGCCCTGTTGCTGTTCGACGAGCCCTGCCAAGGCCTCGATCCCGAAGGTCGGGCCACCCTTGCCGCCGCCATGGCCGCGACCGTAGCGTCCCTCGGCGCCGCCATGATCTACGTCACCCACGACCCCGACGAAATCCCCGCCAGCGTAAGTCACCTGCTGGTTCTGGAACGCGGCCAGGTCAAGTACCGCGGAGCGCGCAGCTAAGCTGGGGACGCCAGTCATTTGCTGCCCGCGGGGGCAGGGACGGGTGGCCCGGTCGAGGCGGGCTGGTCGGGCTCGTCGCCGGTTGCTGCCGACAGGGCTTGCTTCGCGCTACGCAGGGTTTGGGAAGCGCTGGCGGCTTGGATCTTCGCCGCTTCCACGGCCGCGGTGGCGTCCTTCATGGTTTCTCGGGCGACCGCGAGCTTTTCCTTGGCGGCTTTTCCACCCGCTTGCGTGCTCGACAGCTCGTCGATGACGGCCGACACGTCGTGCAGGGCTTTGACCGCCTTGTCGGTCGCTTTGCTCACCTGCTCGCTCGCGGCGGTGCCGCTGGTCACGGAATCCTTGGCTTGGGTGTTTCCGCTCGAGCTCAGCTCGGACGCCATCGCGCTTGCGGCGGCGAGCGAATCGGAGCGCGAACCGTCCCAGCGCGAGGCGGCGTCTAGGCACAGCTTGTATTTCGTCCAGTCCCTGTGGGTGGTCAGCGCGCTCTCGATGTCCGCGGCGGCCTTGGAGTCGGCATCCGCCCGGGCGTGAAAGTAGGCGCCAAGAATGCCGGCGGTGGCGGCCCCGACGAAAAGGAAGGTCGAGCGATGCTTCTTGAGCAGCGCCTTCTCGTTCGGATCGTTGCTGAGCTGGGCAGCCAGAAAACCGAGGATCACGGCCAGGCAAATACAGACGAGATAGAGGGTCGTGGTCGCAGCCGCGGACATGTGCGCGAAGCGAAGAAACCCCGTGCAATAGGAAGTGCCCGTGGTGCTTCCGGCGCCGTGGTCATAGGGCGGGGGCGTGGGGCCGCACGCGGAAGCGACCGCGATCGCGCCGGCTAGGGCGAGCAAGAGCAGGTGGGTTCGACGGTCACTGGAGGGATTGTTGTGGGCCATGGGAACCTCGGAGATGGTTGACCTATTGCGGACAGCCGGCGCGCTCGTAGCTCGTGGCGGAAACCACCGAGCCCTGGGAGGTCGACAGGATGAGTTCCGTGCTCGTGGCGGTGTAGCTCTCGACCGAAGGTCCATCCCGCGGTGCTGCGGGACCGCTGGCATCGGCGGCTGGAGTGGGAGCCTGCGAGCCAGCTCCGCAGCCAAGCAGCATGAGGGGGACCACTTGAAGACGCCGCGCACGAGTCATGGCCCATGACAATAGCAGCAGCAGGTTGGATGCGGCAGATGGTTGGTGCCGAACATGAGCCGGTTACGGTTCCACCGCGCCAGCGGCACAGTTATCCGAGGGCGCGGCATGCCCCGCTGGTCGGTGGCAGGGCAGCTGCAACCTCGAGGCGCGCTGGGCACTGGCAAGCGCGCACGCCGCCCGCCGCGATTTCGCCTCGGCCCTCGAGGAATTCCTCGACCTGGTGTCCCGAAGCCGAAAATTCCGCGACGACGGCGCACGCCTTGCCATGCTCGCCATCTTCGATCAGTCGGGCGACAGCGAGTTGACCCACGAGTACCGTCGCCGACTTTAGATCGTGACCTGAGGGGGAGTGCGCGGTCGGCGTGGAGATCACCTCGCTGCGTAAGGTAGGCAATCCCAGAAGCGGACGAGGTGCCGGCATGGCTCGGCTCATGGGAGGCGTTCATTCTTCCTGTTTCGAAAAACGCGTTGGCAGGCTAGGCTTCATGCGGATTGGCCATGATATCGGACAGCGTCCAGGCGATTCGACTTGTAGCCGAACGGTTGGCTGAGCTCAACGGGCGGATGGTTTTTCTCGGCGGCGCCACGCTCGGCCTGCTCATCACCGAGCCCGGGGCGCCTCTACCAAGACCCACGAGGGACGTAGATCTCATCGTGGAGATCACGATGCTCGAATACCTCGACAATACATTTCGGACCCAGCTCTTGTCCCGCGGTTTCAAAGAGTCGCCAGAAGAGGGCGTGATCTGCCGTTGGACAATCGAAGAGACGAAAGTGGACATCATGCCCACGACCTCGACGATTTTTGGGTTTAGCAATCGCTGGCATCCGGCCGCGTTTGCGCACGCGCAGCCGTACCAGTTTCCCGCGGGTCCGAGCATCCGGCTAATCTCGGCCGCTTGCTTCTTGGCGACCAAGCTGGAGGCCTTCGCCGGCCGCGGTAGGGGTGACTATCTCAGCAGTCACGACATCGAGGACGTGATCGCAGTTGTCGACGGGCGTTCCACCATCGCCGATGGATACCGAGGCGGAACCTCCCGAGGTCCAAGATTTCCTGGCTCATGAGGTCGCGAAGCTCCTGGCCACAGAGCCGTTCGTTGACTCCCTACCCGGCCAGTTGCCAGGGGGACAACGCGAGCCAGGCTCGGCTTCCGAGGCTGATGGCGCGACTCCGCCGAATTGCTCGGATGTAGCCGACCATCTCGCACTAAGTTTTGCATTTCGCGAAACGCGAAACTATAATGAATACATGTAACTAAGGCCTCAGGACGTGGTTGTAGCGGTGAAACTTGCCCTCACCGCACGGGGGAGAAAGCCGACCTATCCCGAGCTTGCGGCCGCCCTTGAGCTGAGCCTTTCCGAAGTCCATGGCGCCGTGGGACGAGCCACGGCGGCCGGCCTCGTCAGCAACAATCGAAAGGCAAACCGGGCCGTCCTCTTCAACTTCCTGGTTCAGGGCGTGAGCAGCGCCTTCCTGCCCAAGCGCGGCCCGCTCACACGAGGTATGCCGACAGCTCATGGCGCACCACCGCTTGATCGACTTGTTGGCTCGACAGCTGAGCCACCTCCGGTCTGGCCGGATCCCGACGGCACCGTCCGTGGCGAATCGTTCGAGCCACTCTACCCGTCAGTCCCCCGAGCCGCCAAGAAGGATCCCAAGCTCTACGAAGCGCTTTGTCTCATCGATGCAATTCGGGCTGGCCGTTCCCGCGACCGTGCATTGGCCGAAGAGCACCTGCGCAAGTTGATGCTTCCTGCGGGCGACTCAGTGACATCCAAACGGTTCTCGCTGGACGAGCCGCGGCGCCAGCGAATCGTGGAGGCGCTGACCAAGAACATCAGCCCAGGCACTGCAACATATTACCGTAGCGCCATCAGGCTACTGTCGCTCGATCCGCAAGTAGAGGCAACCAGTCATCTCGTTGCCCATATAGCCAATGAGATCGATTCGTCGGTCAGACACGTAATCGCCGCCGTGATGGTGACCGAGGCCGCCGGATCAGAAGATCGATCAAGCATTGAGCGGTGCCCGCAGTGTGGCCAGAGACTGCTCAAAGGGGACAGCCATGCAAACTCAATTCGAAGGGCTCTCGCATGGCTCGACATTCCTGGCGATGGCCGTATTGGCCGAGACTGGCTCGGATTGGTCGGAAAGGACAACGAGGCGGGTCTTCACAAACGCAGACATCGGGAACACCTTGGACCACCACGACCGATTGATTGGGACTTCTGGGAGGGGTTCGAAGGTATCCTAGACGCGGTTCTTGGTGCCTTCGAGAAGCGCTATGCGAGCGTCTTCGACAGACTTGACCAACTTGTCGCGAAGGCTTCGCCCAAGAAGGAAGACGCAGAGACATTGCGGGGCACGCTCCCTCAGACGCCGGTCGCGCTGGGTTACTTCTTCGGCAAATTGAGCGACTCAACTTGGATCGAGCCACTAGACAAGGTCGGCTTCTTTTCCAAACCTCCCGAACCTATCCGGGATTCCAGAAGCGTGGAATTCCCTTCCTGGCCAGCGCTTTACTACCTCTCTCGCATAGCTCCACAGAGCCCTGAAGCTGTCGCCCGAATCGCCTTGCGGTTCCGCCGACGGAGAACATTGAGGTCCGCGCGACCATCGCCGGAATTGCCCGAGCGCTGCCAGCAAGACGGTCAGAGCCCTTTGCGGACAAGGTCGGCGATTGGCTGACGCCCAAGGCGGATCCTGCGGTCGGCTACCGCCTGACGGACAACATCATTGGATTCCTGGAAAAGCTCGTGGCCGAGGGGTCCGGGGAGGCGGCATGTCGCATATTGGCCGTCGTCTTGCAGCCCACGCTTCCGGAAGCTGGGGACAATGGCGGCTATCAGCGCCGAGAGCCGGAGAGCCGGCTGGCCACTTGGGATCTGCGAGACACTGTGGAACGACTCTCACCCATCGTTCTTGCTCTCGGCGAACCCGGGCTCGACGTGGTGGAGCAGTCGCTGGACCAGACGCTCGAGTTAACCGGTGGGGCCTGGGTGCATGAGCGGGAGGACGATTCGCAGTATTGGTGTCCCGACATAGAAACCCATGCGGCAGACTATGCCGACCACCTTCTTGCCCACCTCGTTTCATTGACCCGCGATACCGCTCTTCGGCTCGTTGATTCGAGACGGTCGTCCCTTTCAAAGATCGTCACCTCGTTCGAGGAACGGCGGTGGGGCATCTTCCGCCGTCTCGCCCTTTTCCTGTTGCACAAGCATCCGTCCGGTTCCTTGGACCTTGTTGCCGCACGACTAGTTGATCGCTCCTGTTTCGATCTGCCAGGGCCCGAGTACGCCCGCTTGCTACGGAGCAACTTTGCGCATCTGCACGAGAATCAACGAAGAACGATTCTTTCGTGGATCGACCACGGTCCCGAGTTTCTCGCGCCATCCGATACTTCTGGTTATGCCGACCGTTGGAAGATGGGCTGGCTCCGCACCATTGCGGACGCTCTACCGGAGGCTTGGCGTAGCAAGCACGAAGCTTTGAAGGCCCAGGTCGGCGATGTACCAGCAGTGGACGAGGTGCCATCACGTGACACTCTCTTTATCGGTCCAACTTCCCCATTTCGAAACGAGGCGCTCGCTCAGATGACGCCGGCTGAGCTGGTGACCAAGATGCAGTCCTGGCCGCCATCTTCAGAATTCGGTAGCCCGGAGCCGGAGGGACTGTCACGCACGCTGGCTTCGCTCGTTGAACAGAAGCCGGACACCTACGCAGTAGCCACGGAAGATCTCAAACGCCTGGATCCGACCTACCTCCGGGGTTTCCTCAATGGTTTGGGCTCCGCGGCGCTGGCCGGCCACGTCTTCGATTGGAAGCCCGTGGTGGACCTCTGCGCCTGGATCGTGTCGCGTCCTCGACAGATCTCAGGGCGCAAGGAGACGCCGTTCGGGTTCGACGCCCATTGGGGCCACGCACGACACCACGTACTGTTGCTCCTGTCAAAGGGCCTCACCTCGAGCACCGCGCCCATTCCAGTCGAGCTACGAAGCACCGTTTGGTCTGCCATCGAGCCCACCCTCTACGATCCAGACGACGCAGAAGGGCTCGGCAGAATGCAGGACCGCCCCATGGACCACCTGCTCAACCGGGTGCAGGGCCTCGCGATGGTGACGATGGTCGAGTATGCGCTGTGGGTTGCGAAAGGAACCTCCGCGAAGGGCTTGCCCGCGGAGGTCAAGGCCGCGCTAGAGAAGAAGCTGCAGGCAGGCTCCGTTGCCGTTCGCGTAGCCCTTGCCGATCGAATCGGCACCATGGCCTATCTCGATAGCTCCTGGACCGAATCGCACCTGCGCACACTGTTCAAGCCGAATGAAGAGGGGCGAGATTTGGCGTGGGAGACCTACCTGCACTACGAGCGGCTCACTCTCGACGTGTTCCATCTGCTTCGTTGGCGGTATGGCGCGGCTGTCGACGAGCTGCGGCCGGAGGCCGAACTCAACCATCGCAGCCAAGAGTTGGTCCATCGCGTCGCGAACAACCTCGGCCAACTCTACTGGCATGGGCAGCTCGGCTTCGGAGAGAGAGACAAGCTGCTCAATCGGTTCTTCGCCGATGCCCCTGCCAAAATCACTGGGAAGCTCATCAAGGACTTTGGTCGTTGGCTCCACATCGATGGCCAACCCACCCAAGAGGTTCTCGCTCGACTGAAGGCTCTCTGGGCCAGGCGCGAAGCCGTCGGGCGCCTGGAAGAGTTGGCTGAATTCGGCTGGTGGTTTTCCTCGGGATGTTTCGACGAAGGTTGGGCCGTCGACAACTTCCTGCGTGCGCTCGAGAAGCTCGATGGGACCACACTATCACCGCAGTACGCCCCAAAGCTCGGCGAGCGGCTCGCAGAGCTCATTCCACAGCATCTCGCGAAGGCTGCCTCCTGCTTGGAGCTTCTTGTGAAGGCCAACGAGAGTGGATGGGCCATTCTCGACCTGCGCTCCGCCGCTTGGGCCATCCTCACTGCCTGCAAGGCCACCGGCGATGCCGGGTTACAGCGGGTCGCGAAAGCAACTATCGGCCGTCTGGTCAGAAGGAACTATCTTGAGTTCCTGGATCTGCGGTGAGGACCAGGGCGGTCCAAGTCCGCACGGAAGGGTTCACTCGACCAAGCCAGTCCCGCTACGCCCAATCCAGCTTCACCTCTCCCCTCTGGTTGGAACGCCCATGCGGCTTTTGCAGTCCGTTCGCGGCGTCACGCGAGGTCGCCCGCCGATTCGCAGGAAACGAGCTACCAACCGATGGCCGGTTCCCAGTAGATGGACCAGACAGCGCCGTCTGTGCCGGTGGCGAAGAGGTCGAGGTGAGTGTCATTGGAGCACCACAGGGCGGAGACGGTGACACCCGGCTGCATTTTGACGTTGTTAAACGTGGCATCATAGATGCCAAACCAACGCTGCCAACCATAAGCGGCTTCCCACCAAGTGGACCAGACGATGCCGTCGGTGCCGGTGGCGAAGAGGTCGAGGTGAGCCTGATTGGAGCGCCAAAGAGCAGTGACAGTTGCGCCGACTTTCATTTTGATTTCGTTGTGGGGGAGGAACCAGGACTGCCAGCCGGCGGCGGCTTCCCACCAGGTGGACCAGACTGCACCATCGGTCCCGGTGGCGAAGAGATCGAGGTGAGTCTGACTGGAGCGCCAGAGAGCGGTGACGGTGACACCGGGCTGCATCTTGATTTCGGGATGGATGAGGAACCAGGGCTGCCAGCTACGAGCGGCCTCCCACCAGGTGGACCAGACTGCGCCGTCGGTCCCGGTGGCGAAGAGATCGAGGTGGTTTTCGTTCGAACGCCAGACCGCAGTGACGGTGGCGCCCGGCTGCATTTTGACTTCGGGATGGATGAGGAACCAGGGCTGCCAACTACGAGCGGCCTCCCACCAGGTGGACCAGACTGCGCCGTCGGTCCCGGTGGCGAAGAGATCGAGGTGGTTTTCGTTCGAACGCCAGACTGCAGTGACGGTGGCGCCGGGCTGCATTTTGACTTCGGGATGGATGAGGAACCAGGGCTGCCAGCTACGAGCACGCGCCCCCTGCGCAGCAGGGTTGCCCGGCGCCGCCGCACTTCAAGCAGCGGCGAAACAAACAGGTCATGCTGGAGTCAGGGCAGACGTCGCCGGAGCAGCACGGTCCACCTTCGACGCCGCAAACCGCGCAGGTGCTCGGCGATGTGGAATCGTCGCAGAGCGTGCCGGGATCGTTGCAGGTCTGCGCGCCGTAGTCGCTTTCACAACAAGCCTCGCCCACCCCGCCGCACTTCTGGCAGGAGTGGTTGCCGAAGGGATAGTTGCTATCATCGTACGTGCATTGCAGCCCGTTGCCCTCGCACTTTTCGTAATCGCAGCAAGGCCCTGCCAACTTGCCGCAGGTTAGGCACGTTCCCTGAACCATGCCGTTCGAGCTGGAACAACCTAGCGCGCGCGTCGAACAATGCCCGGCGACGTCTGGCTCGCCCGAGGAGTCGGGGCAGCAGGGCTGGTTCAAGCCGCCGCAAGCGCAGGTTCCGCCGCTGCATTGACCATACAGGACGGATCCATCGACACAATCGCTGCCTTCGACCAAGCACCTGCCCGCCGAAAGCATCATGCTAACCTTTTCGGCTCGCACCATGCCTGAGTTTTGGATCACACGCCTTTTCAGCCGAATCGAGTAGGATCATTACCATCAGGAGAGGAACCATCAGGGGCCGCGCACAGCTGGCACCGTTCCGCTCCCAGGGCTCCTCCGATAGCATCGTGCTGAGCCTCGATTTCTAGATCGTCCCGACTGGGCTTCTCCGGCTGTGGATATCGGTGATTTTCTGAGACCAAGTAGCCCTCGGCGCGGGCCAGCGAGCGTGTCGAGACTGGCGATTACGGCGGACAACCCGCGCGCACGTAGCTCGTGGCGGAAAACACCGAGCCCTGCGAGGTCGGGATCAGTTCCGTGCTCGTGGCGGCGTAGCTCTCGACCGAAGGTATCTGCGCCAACCCGCAGGCGTTTCTCGTTGACCAGCTCGACCACGCCGGCAGCGGTGAGCTTGCGCAGCACCCGCGGGCAACGACCCGGCCAAGGATCTCGCCGCGGCCATGGGCTAATCGACGGACGGCGTCCGCCGTCGGTGGTTTCGTACTATGCTGGGCGCGAACCACCATGAATCCCTATCGAGCCCGCAAGAAGATCGTCGCCTACGCGATCCTGTCCTTCCTTGCGTCCTGCACCGCCGCGCTCGGCCTGGCCCTCGGCTACTCCGGGTTGGCCGACCGGCGGTTTCTCCTCCACGGAGGCAGGGAGGCCTTGGACCTGTGCCTCAGCAATCCCGACATGGAGTGCGATCCGAGACGATGGCGGGTGCTTGTGATCGCGGGGAGCGCGCTGTTGGTGATCGGGCTCGTCTTGCTGCTTCGACTTGGAGCCAAGTTGAGACGACTGCTGCGGCAGCGATGATGAAGGGGAGGTATCCCGCGCCTCTTCGTGCTAGAGAATCGTCATCATGGGGTGGCGTTCCATGCAACCTGCCGAGCATGTGAAAGTCTCTGGCAAGCAACAACACGCTGCCCGCGTGCGCTGGGCTCTTCTCGGGTCGCTCGCGGTGCACGCGACGCTGGCGTGGCTGTTCTTCTTGCGGGCGCCCGCGAAAAGCACGCCCGCTCCCGAGGCAGTGCAAATCGCCGTCGAGATAATTGAGCCCGCGGTCCCACCCGAGCCCTCGACACCCACGGGAATTCCGTCGGACACTTCCCCACCGCCGTCCTCGTCCCCGTCGCGAGTGAGAGCCGAGGTTGCCGGTGGTGCCACGGCGAAAGGCGCGGTCGAAGCCACGGAAGTGCCTGCGCCAAGCAGTGGTGGCGCCGTCCGGACACCGGGTGTTTCATCGCATGGGCAAGCCGAGGGATTGGCCACCTTCCAGCCGGCGCATCCCGATCTGAACGGGCCGATGGCATTCCCCCCGCCAGCGGAAAAGCCGCGCGATCTGCTCGCCCCACCCGTGGCGAGAAATGGGTCGCAGCCCCGCGAGCTGCCCAGGGTGATTCACGGAGGCGCGGGGGTGACCGCCAACGTCGCCGAGGATGGCAGTATTCGCTTCCACGATTCCAAGGGCATCGTCCTGGACGATTCGCCTTTCCAGGCCGTGGGCTCCGGCGTGGGCGTGGGCGTGTCGGGGCACTTCGACGTCACGGATCAGGTCATGAAGCTCGCGGGCCAGGATCCCTATGCGGCCGTCAAAAGCAAGATGGCCGAGGAGACCCGAGAACGGAGGTTGTGCATGGCCTGGCGCTACCAGGGCGAGCGGCGGAAGCAGGAACTGTTCACGTTGTCGACCAAGGTGAGACGCATCGCCGCGCGCGCGGATCTGTTCGCGGCGCAGCGTCGGGAGCTTGTCTTCGCCATCTGGGACGAGTGCATGGAGGAGTCGGACTCGACGACGGACTACGGCGCCATGGCCCGCGCGACCATCTTGTCGATCATCCGCGAGGCCTTCCCCGAAGGCAGCGAGATGGCTTATCGCCCCACCGAGCTCTTGGCCATGAACAGGCGGCGCTCTTCCCATCAACCGTTCGCCCCCTACGATCCGAGTCCGATGAAAGGTGCCCGCCATCCCGACGCCGGCGCGCCGACCGAGTGCCCCTAGACTAGGGCGGCTATCCGCCGGCGGCACTGATGTGGCCGGTGTGTACGGTGGGATTGGCCAAGAACTCGGGCAGGGTGCGGCCCGCGCTTTCCAGCCACGCCCTTGCCAGTCGACGGCCGAGGACACGGTCCGCCGAGGTGAGCATCTGGTAGGCGGCGTCCCGCACCAGCCGCTCGCGAAAGCGGTAGCTCGCCTCGCCCGCCCTGACGTCGCGCTCGATGAAGTCGCGCATGACCAGAACTTCCAGCCACTCGGCGATGCCCTTGCGCGCGGATTCGCCGAGCAAGGAAATGAGGGCGTCCACGCAGAACGGTTTGTCGCCGAAGAGGCTCGCCGCGCGCAGCACTCGACGCACGTCAGGCTCCACACCTTCGAGCCGGCCCTCCGCGACGGCATGAACCACCGCGGGAACGGCGAGCGTGCCTCGGTCGGCGGTATTCGCCGCCATCTCCTCGAGGAACTGCGGGTTTCCTTCCCAGCGGTCGAGCATGAAGTCCGCGGCTGTCCGCGACACCGACGAAATCCAGAAATGCAACAGGCTCAGCCCTTGTTTGGGCGACAGCGGGCGTAGCCGCAAGCGCCGCGCCGAACGCGCGCTCCACAACCCCGGGAACCTGTCTTCGACCTCGTCGCGGCCGACGCCGATGACCATGAGGGGCCTGTCGCGAAGCCGGTGCATCAACCAATCCACCAACTCCAGGCTGGGACTGTCGGCCCACTGCAAATCCTCGATGACCAACAAGAACCCGCTGGGCGTGCAGCGGCTCTCGATCCAGGCCGCCAGCGCTTCCTCCACATGCAGACTCGATTTGCCCTGCACGTCGATACCCGCCGCGACGAGCATCGAGGCAAGGGTCGGATAGCGCCGCTCGATGCGCAAGAGGCTGCCCCTGGCCAGAGCAACCTGCAAGGATGCATCCGGTTTCGAGGTCAGGAATTCCCGCAGCAATCTGGATTTGCCCTGGCCGGGCGGACCAAGAAGCAGGACCGCGCGTGGCACTTTCTCGTCCCTGGCTTCTTCCAGCAGCGATTGCAGCGAGGCGATTTCGCGTTCGCGGCCAAGGAATGGGCTGACGCGCCCTTCGGATTCGCGCGGTCGTTCGTCCAGGAGCGAATTGGCCTCGTCGAGAAGGAGCCGACTGCCCGCCGGTCCGCCCGTAGCGAAGCGTGCGGGCAGGAGCCGCCAAGTCGTGTCGTCGACACGGATGGTGCCCGCCTCCTGCCCGTCCATGAGCGCGGGCAAGCAGTCCATCAGTCGTCCGACGGGCAAGCGACCGAGAAAACTGGCGCGTCCCGTAGCGACGGCGATCTTGGCGTCAGGCTCGATAGCCCGCAGCGCCAACGCGGCGGACGCGAGCTGGATGGCCTGCTCTTGCGCGGTCGACACCGTCGGCGCGGTTAGAAGCAAGGTGCGATTGATGAGCCGATCCATCTCGCACGCATAGGATTCGAGCAAGCGTCGGATTTCGGCCAGCCGGGCATCTTCCGCGTTCTTGCCCGGACGCTCTGCGATGGATGGGAAGATAGATGCCGCCTTGGGGCCCCTTCGGCGATCCTCCGTGGATACACCGGTCTCGCTCTCCGACTCGCGTTTGCCGAGCGACACCAAAATAGCGGATGCCAGATGATCCTCGCTTTCGCTGATGCTGGCGCGCTTCACGCTCGACGGCGGGGTGGCCGCGGCGCTTTCCCCGGTGATCCCCCCCAGCACCTTCACGACCTCCGCGAACTCGATGGCCAGCGCCGCAGCCGATTGCGGACGGTGGGCCGGATCGGGAGAGAGCATCCCGTGCACCAGCGAGGACACGGCCATGGGAATTCCCGGACGGCGACTCGTCAGCTCGGGTACGCGCCCGGCGCAAACCTTGGTCATGACCTCGAGCGGGGTTTCGCCCGTAAACGGCGGCTCGCCGGTGAGCAGCTCGAACAACACGCAACCGAGGGAAAAGATATCCGCGCGCCCGTCCACGTCGGCGCGGCCGCGGGCTTGCTCGGGCGAGGTGTACAGAGGCGTGCCCACGGTGGAGCCCTTGCGCGTGAGGCGTTTGACGTCGAAAACCCGGCGGGCGATGCCGAAGTCGAGCACGCGAATCTCGGACAGCTTCCAGCCAACCAAGAAGATGTTGCCCGGTTTGATGTCGCGATGAACGATGTTGCGCGCGTGCGCGGCCGACAACGCCTCCAGCACCAACCGCGCGATGTGCGCCGCCGCCGCCGGGCCGAGATTTCCGCGTCCGAGTCTGTCTTCGAGGGTTTCGCCTTCGAGCCACTCCATGGCGATGTAGGGCGATCCATTCGGCGTCACGCCGTGATCGAAATAGCGCACGATGCCCGGATGCGATAGCTCGGCGAGCACGCGTGCCTCTTGATCGAAACGCGCCTGCTCGATGGTGCTGCGCGAATGAAGAATCTTGAGCGCGATCAGATTTCCGCTGTCCCGATCGATCGCCTGGTACACCGTCCCCATGCCGCCCATCCCGGCCTGGTTCTTGATTTCATAGCGTTCCGAAAAGCGCGTGCCGCTCCCCGGCGTGCTCGGTGTCACAGGAGACATATCGACATACGTTAGTGCCCCTTTAGAAGTTTCAAGCTCATTTTATGCTACACTCGTTCTATAATCATTTAATCCGGATTAACAGATGGTACAGATATCAGAAACAGTTGATATGCTGAGGCTCTTTGCCGACGAGACAAGGGTACGCCTTGCCGCACTTCTGGATGGAAATGAGCTCTCGGTCGCCGAAATGACGCAGATCACGGAAATGCCGCAGTCTCGCGTGTCGACTCACCTTGGCAAACTGCGCGAGGCCGGAGTGTTACGCGACCGGCGCGAAGGCGCCTCCACCTTCTACGCCATGAACGAAGCCACCATGCCGGGGCAGGTACGACGCCTGTGGAATCTGGTCGCGGAAACGCGGGACGAGCCGCTTTTGCGCGCCGACCGCGCGCGCTGCCAGGAGGTGCTGCGCGCCCGAGAAAAGCCGGGAAGCTGGCCCGAATCGGTGGCCGGCCAGATGGATCGTCACTACTCGCCCGGTCGGACCTGGGAGGCGACCATGTTGGGATTCCTGCCCTTCATTCGTCTGGGCGACGTGCTGGACGCCGGCTCGGGCGACGGCACCATCGCGGCGGTGCTGGCCCCGCGCTGCCGAAGCGTGACCTGCCTCGACCGAAGCGAGAAGGTGCTGCAGGCCGCCCAGCGACGACTGTCCGGGCTTGCCAATGTGGCTTTCGCGTCCGGGGATCTGCACGCCCTGCCCTTTCCCGAGGGACGCTTCGACCACGTGCTCCTGCTCAATGTTCTGACCTACACCAAGGAGCCGGTCTCGGTTCTGCGCGAGGCCGCGCGCGTGCTGCGCGCCGGCGGCGATCTCACCATCAGCACCCTGGCCCGCCACGACCACAAGCAGACCACGGCGCCCTACGGTCACGTGAACCAGGGATACCGGCCAAGCGCGCTACAAGGCTGGCTGGCCCGCGAGGCGGGGCTCGCGGTCGAACGCTGCGAGATCACCTCGCGCGAGAAGCGACCGCCCCACTTCGCCGTGATCAGTGCTTTCGCTCGCAAACCTGACAGTCTTTCCAAGCTTGCTCCACCCGCCAAGGAAACACCATGAACCGCGAAGAACGTATCGCCTACCTACACGCCGCACTTGTTCAACGCATCCTCGTCATCGACGGCGCCATGGGTACCATGATCCAGCGCCACAAGCTCGGCGAGGCGGACTTCCGCGGCGAGCACTTCGCCCGGCACGGCCACGAGCTGCGCGGCAACAACGACATCTTCGTCCTCACCCGGCCGGCCATGGTGGAGGAGATCCACGGCGCCTACTTGCAGGCCGGCGCGGACATCATCGAGACCAACAGTTTCAGCTCCACGCGCATCGCCCAGGCCGACTACCAACTTGAATCCGTGGTCTACGATCTGAACGTCGCGGCCGCGCAGGTCGCGCGCAGGGCCGCCGATGCGTGGACCGCGCGCACGCCCGAACGCCCGCGCCTGGTCGCGGGCGCCATGGGCCCGACCAACAAGACGCTGTCGCTCTCGCCGAGAGTCACGGATCCCGGCTACCGGGCGGTGACCTTCGATGAGATGCGCGACGCCTACGCCGAGCAGGTGCGCGGCCTCATCGATGGCGGCTGCGACCTCTTGCTGGCCGAGACCGTCATCGACACGCTGTCGCTCAAGTCGTGCTTGTGTGCCATCGAGGGCGTCTTCGCCGAGAAGAAGGTGCGCCTTCCCGTCATGGTTTCAGGCACCATCACCGACAAGAGCGGGCGCATTCTTTCCGGCCAGACGCTCGACGCCTTCTACACGTCCATCGCGCACGCCAGGCCGCTCTCGGTGGGGCTCAACTGCGGCGGCGGGGCCACGCAGATTCGGCCTTACATGGTCGAGCTCGCGGGCATCGCACAAAGCCACATCAGCTGCTACCCCAACGCGGGCTTGCCCAACACCATGGGCGGTTACGACGAGAGCCCCGAGCTGACCTCGCGGCTCATTCGCGAAATGGCCGAAGACGGCTTGCTCAACATCGTGGGCGGCTGCTGCGGCACCACGCCGGAGCACATCGCCGCCATCGCCAAGGCCGTGGACGGCGTGCGCCCGCGGCCGCTGCCCGAGAATGCATCAACCAATCTACGTTTGGCCGGACTCGACACGCTGACCGTGAATTCGGACTCCAACTTCATCATGATCGGTGAGCGCACCAACGTGGCCGGCTCGCGCAAGTTTGCCAACCTCATCAAGGCCGGCGATTTCGCGGCGGGTCTGGCCATCGCGCTCGACCAAGTGCGTGGCGGGGCCAACGTGCTCGACGTCAACATGGACGAGGCCTTGCTCGACGGCGAAAAGTCCATGACCCAATTCCTCAATCTCGTCGCCAGCGAGCCCGAGATCGCGCGCCTGCCCATCATGGTGGACAGCTCGAAGTGGTCGGTGATCGAGGCCGGCCTCAAATGCATGCAGGGCAAGGGCATCGTGAATTCGCTCTCGCTCAAGGAAGGCGAGGCGGAATTCCTGACCAAGGCGCGGGCGGTGCGACGCTACGGGGCCGCCGTGGTGGTGATGGCCTTCGACGAGGAAGGCCAGGCGGTCACCAGCGAGCGCCGGGTGCAGATCTGCCAGCGCGCCTATCGTCTGCTCATCGAGCAAGCCGGTTTCGACGCCAGCGACATCATCTTCGATCCCAACGTGCTCGCCGTGGCGACCGGCATGGAAGAGCACAGCGGCTACGCCAAGGATTTCATCGAGACCATCCCGCGCATCAAGGCTGCTTGTCCGGGCACGCACATCTCGGGCGGCATTTCCAATCTGTCGTTCTCGTTTCGCGGCAACGATCCCGTGCGCGAGGCGATGCACACGGTGTTCCTCTATCACGCCATCGCGGCCGGGCTGGACATGGGCATCGTCAACGCCGGCCAGCTCGGGGTGTATGCCGACATCCCCGAGGATGTGCGCGAGCGCGTGGAGGACGTGATCTGGAACCGCCGGCCCGACGCCACCGAGCGCTTGATCGAGATCGCCGGACAAGTCAAAGGCGAAGGCAAGAAACGCGCCGAGGATCTGGGCTGGCGCGAAGACACCGTCGAGAAGCGGCTCGCGCACGCCCTGGTCCACGGCATCACCGACTTCATCGTCGGGGACGTGGAAGAAGCCCGGCTGAAATTGGGCAAGCCCATCGACGTCATCGAGGGGCCGCTCATGGCCGGCATGGGCGTGGTGGGCGATCTCTTCGGCGCGGGCAAGATGTTCCTGCCCCAGGTGGTGAAGAGCGCGCGCGCCATGAAGGAGGCGGTGGCACACCTGCTGCCCTTCATGGAGGCCGAGAAGACCGCCACCAGCAAGCCGCGCGGCAAGATTCTGCTCGCGACGGTGAAGGGCGACGTGCACGACATCGGCAAGAACATCGTGTCGGTCGTGCTCGGCTGCAACAACTACCAGGTCGTCGATCTCGGGGTCATGGTTCCGACCGCGAAGATCGTGGACACCGCCATCGCCGAGAAGTGCGACATCGTCGGATTGTCCGGTCTCATCACGCCGTCGCTCGACGAGATGGCCCATGTGGCCGAGGAATTGGAACGGCGCGGGCTCGAATTGCCGCTGCTCATCGGCGGAGCCACCACCAGCCGCGAGCACACGGCGGTGAAGATCGCGCCCAAGTACCACGCCAGCACCGTGCATGTGCTCGATGCCTCGCGTGCCGGGCCCGTCGTCAGCGCCCTGCTCGACGGGAAACAGAAGACCGCCTTCGACGCGAAGAACCGGGGAGAACAGGAAGACGCGCGCCAGCTCTTCGCCGGCAAGAAGAAGCGTCCCTTGCTTCCCTTCGCCGAGGCCAACGCCCGCAAGCCCGCCATCGTGTGGAAGGCCAGTGACATCCCCGCGCCGGCTTTCGTCGGCCGGCGGGCGATCGAAGACCAACCCCTCGAAGAATTGGTCCCCTACATCGATTGGACCTTCTTCTTCACGGCCTGGGAGCTGCGGGGAAAGTTCCCGGCGATCCTCAATCACCAAAAGTACGGCGCCGCGGCCCGCGAGCTCTACGCCGACGGCAAGAAGAAGCTCGACGAGCTGGTGAAGGGCAAGCTCATCCGCGCAAGCGCGGTCTACGGCTTCTGGCCGGCGGCCAGCGAGGGCAACGACATCGTGCTCTACACCGACGAGAGTCGCGGCCGCGAGCTGCTTCGTTTCCCCATGCTGCGCCAACAGGGGGGCGAGGCGCCCTACCGCTGCCTGGCCGATTTCGTGGCCCCGCGCGAGTCGGGACTTGCCGATCATGTCGGTGCCTTCGCCGTCACCGCGGGCATCGGCGCCGACGAGCTGGCGACCAAGTACCAACAGGCGCGCGACGACTACAACTCGATCATCGTCAAGGCCTTGGCCGACCGCTTGGCCGAAGCCTTCGCGGAGTGCCTGCACGCCCGCGTTCGCAAAGAATGGGGGTACGGCGCGGTCGAGAACCTGAACAACGAGGATCTCGTCGCCGAAAAGTACCGCGGCATCAGACCCGCCTTCGGCTACCCCGCCTGCCCCGAGCACAGCGAGAAGCAAAAGCTCTTCGAGCTTCTGCAGGCGCGCGCCGTCGGCATCACCCTGACCGAGAGCTTCGCCATGTGGCCCGCCGCCAGCGTAAGCGGCATCTACCTAGCCCATCCCGAGTCGCGCTACTTCGACGTCGGACGACTGGCGCGCGACCAAGTCGAAGACTACGCCGCCCGCAAAGGCATCAGCGTTCCCGACGCCGAGCGGCTGCTGTCGCCCAAGCTCGGGTACTAGGTGAATTCACCACAGAGACACGGAGAACACAGAGGCCCGCAGAAGGAAGGGTTCTCCGGATCTCGATCCGAACCCTTCACTTCTCATCCGTCTCTGTGCTCTCTGTGTCCTCTGTGGTGAAAATCCGAGCCTCGCAGGCTTGGCATTGCTGGTCGCTCCCAGTAAGGTTTGCCTATGTCGGATTCGCACCTTGCGGTATTGGTCTACGTTCATGTGCTGCCCGAATCGGTCGAGGCGTTTCGCGCGGCCAGCCTGGCGAACGCGGCGGCCAGCATTCGCGAACCCGGCGTCGTGCGCTTCGAGGTCATGCAGGAGAGCACCGCTCCCACCCGCTTCGTGCTGTTCGAGGTCTACCGTGGGCAGGAAGGTGCGGTGGCGCACAAGCAGACCGCACACTATGAAACCTGGCGCGACACCGTGGCGCCCATGATGGCCGAGCCGCGCACCAACAAATCCTACGCCACCATCACACCGTCGGCGATGTGGGAGAGCGATGGCCGCAACCGTGTTTGAGCTGGCCGCGCCCGGGAGAACCGTCTTCGGCGCAGGGGTCGTGGCGCAAGCGGGCCCGGCCCTGCGCGCGCTCGGGGCCAAGCGGGTGCTGCTCGTGACCGGGCGATCCGGTCGGCGCAGCGATGCCTTTCGTGCCAAGCTGAACCTGCCGACCGTGGCCTGGCCCATTCCCAGCGAGCCCACGCTCGACATGGTGAGCGAGGGGCGCGCGTTGGCCATCCGCGAGAAATGCGACGCCGTCGTTGCCTTGGGAGGCGGCAGCGCCGTCGACGCCGGCAAGGCCATCGCCGCGCTGGCCGGCAACGACGGGGATCTTCTCGACTACATGGAAATCGTCGGCAAGGCGCAGCCGCTGCCCCGGCCCGGCCTGCCCTGCATCGCCATTCCCACCACGGCGGGCACGGGCGCCGAGGTCACGAAGAATTCCGTGCTGGCCTCGCCCGAGGCCAAGGTGAAGGCCAGCCTGCGCAGCCCGCACTTGCTGCCCGTGCTTGCCCTGGTCGACCCCGATCTGCTCGACGGCATGCCCAGGTCCGTCCTCGCGCCCACAGGCCTCGACGCCCTCTCTCACCTGCTCGAGTCCTTCGTCTCGATTCGAGCCAACGCCTTTTCGCTGGCCTTGGCCAGGGAAGGCATGGCCCGCGTCGCCCGCTCGCTGCGCCCTGCGTTCGAGCATGGTCTGACCCCTGAACGTCGGGAAGACCTGGCGGTGGCCAGCCTGTTCGGCGGTCTTTGCCTGGCCAACTCCGGACTTGGAGCCGTGCACGGATTCGCCGCGCCCCTCGGTGGCAGGTGGCGAGCGCCCCATGGCGCCGTCTGCGCAGCCCTTCTATCCGCGGTCATGCGCGCCAACATCGCGGCCCTTGCCCGGCGAGATCCGCAAAGCCCCGTCCTCGGCCGCTATCGGGAACTGAACGACCTGCTCGCCGCTGGTGGCGATGCCGCCCTATGGACGACCGAGCTTGCCTCGACGCTTGGGATCCCGAAGCTCGGCGCCCTCGGCATCCGCCCGGACGACGTTCCCTTGCTGGTGGAGAAGGCCAAGGTCGCCAGCAGCATGCGAGGAAATCCCGTCGTCCTTACCGACGAGGAGTTGACCACCATCGTGCACGAGTCCATGGCGTAGGCGCGATCAGAACAGACTCAGAAGGTGACCCACTTGTTCGTACAGGGATTGGGCGTGCTGGTTCCGGAGGTGGCGGAGGTGACGGTCACGCCAGTGCCGGATGGGGTGAAGTTCACGTTGCCAGGACCGAGAGTCACGTTGGTGTAGGAGGCCGTCACGTTGGCAGCCGTGATGCCGTCGAGGACTACGTTGTCGAGGGTGATGCTGTTGAGGTGGGAGGCATCGTAGCCATCGAGGGTGACCTTGGGGGTATTGGAGCCGCCACTGAGACCGTGAAAGTCTTGAATCTTGATGCCGGTGTACTGCGGAATGGAGGTCCCCGTGGCGGTTGAGTACTTCGGCGTGAGAAGGATGGGATTGGAAAGGTTGCGAACGCAAATATCGCTGTAGGTGACGTTGTTGACCAGTCCGCCTCGGCTCGAGTCCGACTTGATACGGATTCCGTTGGAGCTGCCACCGCTCGTGCCCATGTTCTGTCCGTCGATGGACAAGTCGTAAACCTTGACGTCCGAGACGCCACCCGTGAACTCACTGCCGATGGACATGCCATGGCCAGCGCCAAAACGATTGTGTGCGATGACCAGGTTCTTGACGCCGGTGCTGCTCGATCCCTTGATAGCCACATGGTCGTCGCCCGTGCTGATCTTGCAGCACACGATGAATCCATCACTCGCGGCCTCACCCGGATCGATGCCATCCGTGTTGTGCGCGTTGGTGTAGTTGAGCGCCGTGCCGGCGCTGTTGGTCGCTTTCGAGGGCGCCTTGATGGTCACCCCCCATGCCACGAACCCTGCCGCGCCCATCTTGACGTGGAACTTGGGGGAATCGTGCAAGGTGATGCGATAGAGCGTGAAGTTGGTCGCACCCCGGACCGCAATGAGCGCCGGACTGTTACCGCTGCTGCCTGCGTTTTGATCCCACCAGGACTGCGTGCTGCCAAGGTTGGGCTCGCCGCCCTGGCCATCGATGATGCCGTCGCCCACGATGCCGGAATTGGCCCCAGAAACGGAGATGAGCGCGGAAGCCGAGCCCCACACCGTGGTGTCGCGGGTTGCATAGAGGGTGGTTCCTGTGTCCACCCACAGAGTCACGCCAGAAGGCAGGGTCAAGGGACCGGTGATGAAGGCATTGTTTGCACCGCTTGTCGTGAGCTTGACCGCTTGCCCTGAAGAACAAGCATCGAGCGCCTTCTGAATGGCCGAGGTGTCGAGGCTGGTTTCACTCGGAAGGCCGCCCGCGGCGACGTTCTGGGTGGCTTGCAGGGTAGCGCAAGCCGGCGGGATGATGGGCTCGGCAGGCAGATTCGCGTCGCCCGCGCCGCAGGCTCCTACGCTGCCACCGCTTCCTGTGCCGCCACCTGTGCTCATCCCGCCGGTGGTTCCTCCGGCTCCTCCGGTGGTGCCGACCTTGCCGCCCGTGCCACCCGTGGCGCTGACAGATCCGCCCGCGCCATCTGCCTGGCCACCCGTTCCCGCGACGGTCCCGCCTGTACCAGCCTTTCCTCCACCCGTGCCTAGTATGTTGCCACCTGTGCCGCCGGCGAACCCGCCACTTCCGAGCTCGCCGCTCGATCCGCCGGTGACGCTCGTCGCTCCCCCCGTCACGCCCATACCCCCGGTCGCGCCGATAGGGGTGCTCCCGGTCGATCCGCCGGATCCCAGGCTTCCACTCGTTCCCCCAAACGCGGCAAGTCCATCACTCCCGCTGCTCCCTCCCGAAGTTTGTACGGCTGCGTCGAACGGGGTCGCGGATGCATCAGAGCGGGCCGCAGGGGAGCTGTTGCTGCAAGCCACGAAGCCCAGGGTGCAGAGGGACAGCGGGAACAGCTTGGGGCAAATGACCTTCATGCTGGAAAGGTGGTGCTAGGTCAGCACGAGGGCTCACCCAATCGACCGAGAGGCGGCATTCGCGGCTGCGAGCGCGGTGAGGGTATTGGGCAAGTCGGACGTGCTGCTTGACTGGCCCTGTCCACAGTTCGGCTCGCCATCGGTGGCCAACAGGATGGCCTTCTTGTTGCTGTCATTGACCGTGCTCAGATACGCGCTGGCCGTCGTGAATCTATGACTTTTCAATATGGCTAAGGGGCATAGGGAGTAGGCCACCTACACGTTGCCGATTTCCTTAGCCCAAATGTCGATGTTCAGATCCGCGATCTTCTTGTCGAGTGCGGGTCGGCTGACACCGAGGATCCGTGCTGCGTGACTTTTCACGCCGCGCGCTCGACGAAGGGCGGCTTCCACTTTGCCCTTTTCGAGCCGCGCCACCGCGTCCGCGAGCCTGCCCTCGTGGGCATCCTGCCCGGGAAATACCGCCGGGCCGGCAGGCGGGCGCATGGGTCGACCTAGTCCGGCCAATACATCGTCGCGATCGATGGAGCCGGGATCCCGCGAATCGCGCAGGACAAGAATGCGTTCGAGCACATTCGCGAGCTCGGGCACGTTGCCGGGATATTCCCAGGCGGCGAGCGCGGTCTCCGCATCGGCGGTCAGGCCAGGCGAACGCAGGCCGAGGCGCCCGGCGATGCGATCAAGGAGCACCCGTGCCAGCAGCGCAATGTCGTCGCGTCGATCGCGCAGCGGCGGCAAGGTGATGGCAAGAACGTTGATCCGAGAGAAGAGGTCTGCGCGAAAGAGCCCCTCCTTCACATCGTCGGCGAGATCGCGGTGCGTGGCGGCCACGATGCGCACGTCTACCTGCCGGGACAAACCGGCGCCGACTCGCACCACCGCCCGCTCCTGCAGCACGCGCAGAAGCTTGGCCTGCATGGCAGACGATAGATCGCCAATCTCGTCGAGGAACAGGGTTCCGCCATCGGCCGCCTCGAAGGCACCGAGGCGCGTGGCGGCGGCGAAGTCGCCCTTTTCGTGGCCGAACAGATCGCTCTCGGCCAGTCTCTCGGTCACGGCCCCGCAGTTGACGGCCACGAACGGACCATGGTTGCGCGGGCTGCGGCTGTGGATCAGGCGGGCAATCTCTTCCTTCCCGGTTCCGGTTTCGCCCAGCAGCAGCACCGTCGAATCCACGTGCGCCGCCGAGGTCGCCAAACCGAGGGCGGCGACAAAGGTGGGGCTTGCTCCGACGGGACCTTCCGCGGTCGCGGCGGGCGCGTGCCTCGGACGCTCGCCCAGGCGCAGGGTCACGAGATGCCCCACCGCCTCCAGCCAGGCAAGATCCGACGACGTGAAGGGACGCTCGGGGGCTCGATCCACATGGATAAAGCCGCGCGGACCTTCGCTATGCACACCATCCCCGCGCGGGCCCCAGGGCATGACCATCACCGAGCGCAAGGTGTGCAGAACCACACTGCGCACGCCGCGCAACTCGCGACTGTCCATGGCGTCCTCGACGAGAATTCCGCGTTGCGACGTGGCTGCCCGTTCGAGCAGCGTACGCGAGATGGAAAACACCGCTCCCTCGCCGCGCGTGGCGAGCGCCACGACCCGCTCCTTGGTCTGACCCTGCCATACGCGCAAAAGCAAGGTCGCGCGCTTCGGCGCAAGCTCGCTTTCGATGGCGTCGAGCACGGCCGCGGCGACATCCTCTTCGTTGCCCGCCGCCGCCAGCCGCGCCGCCAGCGCACCGAGCTCGCGCGTGCCGTCCCTGCCCGCCTGTTCGGGAAGAGGCGAGCCGGGATTCACAGCCGTGCTGGCGCGTCCCCGTGACGAGACCAGCAGCGTGCCCGCGCCGTAGCGCGCGTTCGCAACCTCGATCGGGTCGCCAGCGACGAGTAGCAGCGTGTCGCCCAGCATGATCTCGTCACCCTCGGCAACCGGCGTGGGACGGCTGATGAGCTCGCCGTTGACATAGGTACCGTTCTGACTGCCGAGATCTTCGATCATCGCCCGCACCCCGATGGCGTCGATGCGACAGTGCTCGCGCGAAACCTTGCCATCCACCAGCTGCAGATCCGCATCCGCCCCACGGCCAAGCGTCAGACGCCCAGCAAGTGGAATCCGCAGTCCTTGCTTGGGGCCAAACAAAGCGAGCAGTGCCAGCATCCCCCCATTGTAGTCGCGTGGGGCGCCGGCCGGCTAGCCCGACGGCCGGCACTGTCTCTTAACGCAGGACCGACTTCGCCGCGGGATAGTCGCCCTCGCGAAGCGAGCCGCTGCGGATGCAGCGCAGGCTGCCGTCGGCGGTGGCCAGCATGTGGATGGGAATGGGCGTCGCGGGATCCTTCAGGAAAGCCTTGGTCCACTGTTCGTAGTCGTGCTGGGACGCCACGCGCGCGACCTTGGCCGCCGCGATGTCCTTGTGGTGGGCCAGAAATTCGTCGAAGGCGCCCGCGTCCTCGTCGAGCGAGAGGAACAGGACGTCCACGTCCACGCCGTCCTTGCGCAAATCGTCCCGCCATTTGAGCAAGAGCGGCATCTCGCGCAGGCACGGCTCGCACCAGGTGGCCCACAGATTCACCCACACGCGCTTACCCTTGGGCAGCGCAACCTGGCTGGCGCCAGGCTTGGGCGCGGCCAGCGGTGGCAGGGTCAGGCGAGGAGCGGCGGCGCCGGCAAACGAGGTGTCGCACCAGTGCGCCGCCAGGTTGGAAACCGCCTTGACAGCCTCGTAGCGGGACGAGGCCATGGGCTGGGGGCTCTTTTCGTTGCAAGCGACCCAAAGCAAGAATGACAAGGCCAACAGTGCGTGTTTCATAGCCGACAGTCGATCCAGGCGATGAAGGACGAACGGTTCAGCTCCGGCGTACCGCACGCGTCGCCTGCACGCGAGCGCCTCCACTGGCAGAACTGCTTATCGAGCTGGGCGAATTCCTCGCCCAGCCACAGAAGCCCAACCTCTTGATCGATGTCGGGGTCTTGGAACTTGGCCCGGATGTGGTCGAGCACGGCGCTGCCGCGGCGATGGCTGAGCTCGCGATTGTGCTCGGTCGAGCCTTCCGGCGAGGCGCGCGACACCACGAAGAAGTACGAGGCGCCACGACGGTCGGCGAAGGTCTTCTCCAGCAGATCGGCGGCAGCGGCATCGAGATCGGCGCTGTCCTTGTCGAACTGCAGGATGGCGGCGCGCTCGGCCAGCGGCGCGAAGAGCGCATTGAAATCGCCGCCCGACATGGCGGCCACCTGGCGCGCTTGCAAGGGCTGGCAACCGCGCGAGGTTCCCCCGGCCACGAGACCGCACGAGGTCAGCACGCGCTTGAGAATCACCTTGAGCTCGCCCGAGCAGTAGCCCATGTCCGAGGCGCTGGCCGTCGCCACCTCGGGCGCCTTGCCCTGGGTTTCGGCCAACCGGACCCCGGCCGCGCGCGTCCACGACGACACCGCGAGCCCGACGCCTGCCAAGGCGCACAGAAGCAACACCAGATGCGTCCTTCCCGTGTTCATCGTCGCACCTCACCCGCATTCGCACCCTGGGCAAGCACGCGCGACAGCACGTAGTCGAGCCCCAGATCCGTATCCTCGTCGGGCACCTTCTGGTCGCGTACGAAAAGTTGGGGCGTCAACACGGGCAGCGAATTGGCCACGATCCAGCGCAACCCCTTGTTGACCCGCGCCCGCACCGCGGGCTGGCCCACGCAGCTGGCGAGGTCGGGGAAGTCCTGCTTGATGCGCGCATAAACCGCGGACGCGCTGCTCGCGCCGCGAGCGCGCAGATCCGCCTGGTTGGCGAAGGCCCAATCCAGAACCTTACCGGCCCGATCGCCCGCGCACAGCAGCGCCTCGCTGACCGCGCACGCGCCAGGGTGAAGCGACTCGCCGACCATCCAGTCGCACTCCTTGTCGAGGGGAAAGAGCACGAGCTTGATGTGCAATCGATCGCTCATTCCACTTGCCGCCAGGCGTTCGGAGAAGCCCTTGCACGCGGGACACAGGGGATCCAGCACCTCGATCGCGGGCACCTGTCCCTGACCGTGCAGATCCAGCATGATGCCGTATTTGTCCTCGGGATGGCGCAGCCCCGAGGTGTGCAGCAGCGAATCCGCGTAGGCCGGTTTGAACGCCAGGTAGAGCAGCACCGGCAAGGCGACCATGGCCAGACCCTCGACGAAGTAGAAGCCCCACTGGCCGAGGAGGCCGCTCGCGCTCTTGCTGGCCCTATCCTGGGACGGGGCGGTGAAGACGTGGGCCGCGATGGCGGCCACGAACACGCCCAGCGACGAGGCATAGATGCCGACGCACACCTTGCAAAAGGTCCCGATCTGCGTGGCCGAGATGATAGCGTAGACGAGCGACGTCAGCACCGGAAGGGCGGTCGCCGCGATCATGAACCCGGTTTCGACGCGCACCATGCGCTTGCGCAACAGCAGATCGACGGCGCGAAAGAGCAGAAAGGCGAACACGCCGAGGGCCGGCAAGGCAATGGGGATTCCGCCCCAGGTCAGATCGCGCAGCACCGAGGAGTACGGGCTCATGAGCACGGTGTGGCACCCGGACGCGCCGCTGGTGTCCTTGGGCCCGAGGCCCGGCACGATGGAGCAGGTGATGGCGTGTACCTGGCGGTCGAGGTGGGCGATGAAATCGTAGGACGACACCCCGGCGAAGATCACGCCGACAAGAGCGAACAGCGCGAGCAGAATCAGCGTCTTGCGCGGCGACGCCGCGCCCAATTCGTGCTGGCTATGGTCTGAGGGAGGCATGTGCCCGAAACATAGGGCACCTGCCTGTGCGAATCCAGTTCCAGGGCGCTGGCGGCCGTCGAGTCGGTCGCTAGAACGTACCTGAAAGCGCGAACATCCCGCCGCCGGCCACGGGCGCGAGGGACAGATCGAGCGGCTGATGGCGGGGGTCCTTGCGCCACAGCTCGATGAACTTGTCGGTGGCGCTGGTCGAGAACTGTTCCCGCAAGGTCAACGACAGCAGGGTCCCTGTCACGGCAAGTGCGAAGCCGCGCTCGAGAATGCGTGACTCCTCCGATTGCTTGGTGAATTCATTCAAGACCACGACTCCGCCGACGAGACCCGTGACCAGGTAGCCCACGACCAGGCTCCGTATGCGTTTGTGGTGTTCCTCTTCCTGAATCTCCTGCAGGCGCGTCTCGATGGCCGCGGCCACGCGCGCTTGGTCTGCGTCGGGCCGGGACATGTCCGCGCGAAATCGCTCGTAGGCCCGCTCGCGCTCGGGGATGTGACCGAGCCGATAGAATCCCACCCCCAGGCTTAGACTGGTCAGGATGATGCCTGTTGCCAAAAAGCTACCTTTCTCGTTGCTGGCAAGGTCGTGTTCGTGCGCCGCCAGCCCGAAATAGGTTCCATAGACGGCGGCCATGCCGAAGCTGATGGTTGCCGCGGACAAACGCTGCTGGCGCTCGGCAGACTCGAGCTGTTCGAGCAACAGGCCCATGCGCTCGGTGTCTTCGCGCGAGATGCCGAAGACCGGCTCGGGGTCGCGCGCCTGCTCTTCGCGATAGGCGGCCAGGGCGCGCGGGCCGAAGGGGCGAACGAAGAGCCCGCGAAAGATCTCTTGGGCGCCACGCGGGCCCGTTCGCGGCTCCTCGGGCGAAAGCTGCACCAGAGACAGCCTGTTCTCTCCACTGTCGGGCAGCTTGAAGCGCGCTTCGACCGAGCCGACCGCGGCGCCGTCTGCCGTCAATCGCTCCACTTCCACATGCCCGGCCAGCGCGGCGGGAATGTGCAGGTCAAGCTCTTGCCCCGCCTCCTTGTGGGCATCGAGCCAGCGCAGACCGTCGTGGTCGCGCACTGCCAGCCGCGTATCGGCGCCCTCGTCGACCTTCAAGGTCAACGAATGGGTCCGCGCCAGGTCGAAGAGCGTGCGCTCGTCGTCGCCGTTGGGTCCGCGCGCGAAAACCTTGGGACGGTAGAGCGGATTCTTGATTTCGGCCGCCGCGGTGGCGACGAAGGCGGCCAACTCCTCGTAGCTGACACGGCCATCGCGGTTGGCATCGGCGGCGCCCATCAGACCCGAGCGCACGGCGTGGCTGAACACGCCCGACTGGAGCTCGGACCACTCGAAGACCTCGGCCTCCGCGCTGGTCGACAGAAACACGCCAACATTGGGTAACCGGTGCGCCAGCTTCTCGGCAGCGTCGCGAGGCGTGGCGAAGCGCCGGCCGCCCGGCTTGCGCGGATTGACCACGAAGAAGGAATTGCAGCTGTCGAGGATGACGTGGGACTCGTCGGCGCCGATGCGGCGCAAGAGCGCGTCGAGATCGTCGGCGGTAAAGGCGCCGTCGGCGAGCTCCAAGAATCCCCGTCCTTCGTCCACGTCGCCGTGACCGGCGAACACGAAGTAGAAGCCGACATGCTGACCCATCCCGCGGGCTTGGTGCACTTGGCGCGCGAAGCGCTCGACCACCGCATCGACGTGCGCGCGCGTGGGTGTCGCGACGGTAGCCGCCAGATGGGGAAACAAGCGCGCGCTGTCGGTGTCGAATTCGGTCAAGAGCGTGGTGTTGTCCTCGCCGGCCAGGGAAGCGAAGACTTCGCGGTACTTGGCTCCGTCGTCGTCCGCGTACTGCAAGGGTGGCCGGTCGAGCGCCGGACCGCGGTTGCTGGCCACGATCAGCACCAGCATCGTGGAAGGCTGATCCGGGGAAGCAGCCAGGGCCGGGCCGGACAAAAGCAAGATGGGCAGAAAGGTGATCGTTTTCACGGCTTCTCCTTGCTGGGCAAAGAAGGGGCAGACACCACGCGCAGGGACAGGCTCTCGATGCGCGCGGTGGAAAAGCGGGTGCGCAGACCGGCCGCGCTTCTGTCGGAAACCGGCAGGGATTCGATGCGAGAGACACGCAACGGCTCGTGCGAAATCAAGGTGACGAGCTCCAGCGGTCCGGCTGCAAGATCGTCGAGCATCACGGAATCGGGAAGCACCTTGTTCACCTGCAGGGGCTCCAGGCGAACCGCCACGGGATCGGTCTTGGCGTCCTCGAATCCCGGATAGGCCCAATGGATCTCGCCGCGGGCATCAATGGCGAAGACCATCAGGTAGGCAACGTCGGCGTCGACGTTGTGGTAGCTCGCCACGATGCCCGTGGCGGGCGACAGCGCCGCGCCGGCCTCCAGCTTGCGCGGCGAATGGTCGATGGCCCAGACCTCCACACCCACCTTGCGCGCCCAGGGCACGCGGTGACCGCGGGCGGTAAAGACGCCGCGGTCGCCGCCGGTTGCCGGCAAAATCAGAAGTGCCGCTACCGTGACCGCTGCCAGCGCTCCGCCGCCCAGTGCCCAGCGCCGCCAGCCGAATCTGGGCGCCGGCCGCTCGGCATGCTCGAGCTTGCGCATGACGGATTGAACCGCGTCCGCGGACACCGGCACCGGCGCCGCGAGATCGCGCACCAACTGGCGCTGCATTTCGAGCTCCCGCGCGCAGCGCGAACAGCCGTCGGCATGGGCGCGCAACTCGGCGGCGCGGTTTTCCGTGGCCTCGCCGTCGACAAGGCTCAACCATTCCTGGTTGCTGGGACAGGGGTTGTTCATGGCAAAGAACCTCCCGCGAGCTCGTCGCGCAACCGCAGCATGGCCAGGCGAACGCGCGAGCGGGTCGTCGATTGCGAGCAACCCAGGATGCGCGCGACATCCGGATAGTCGAGCCCCTGGTCGAAGCGCAGCAGGACCGCCTCGCGCAGCTTGGTGGAGAGCCCAAGCAGCGCGGCCTGCACCCGGCGCTGGCGCTCGCGCTCCAGAAGCACGTCGAGTTGGTCGGGCGAGCAGCCTCCCGCAACCAGGCCGTCGATGCCGACGTCGAGATCGCGGCGATGACGGCGGCGATCGTCGCGCAGGCGATTGAGGCAGCGATGCCTGGCCAAGGTGAACAGAAAGACCACGAACTTGCCCTGGGACCGGTAACGCGTGCGCCGCAGCCAGACCTCGAGGAAGATCTCCTGGGCCAGTTCCTCGGCCGCCGCGAGCTGGCCGACGAAGCGGGCGCAGTACTTCGTGACCTTGGGCAGGTAGCGTTCGACCAGCACGGCGAAAGCGACCTTCGCGCCACCCGCGGCCAACGCCATCAACAGCTCATCATCCCCCTGGTCGAGCGCGACGCCCGAGGCAAGGCCACGCAGGGGAACGACGTTGGGGCGGGCTTCGCTCATGATTCATCTCGAGAACACCACAGTGGCGGCGTTGTTGAGCAGAAAGAGCAAGAGATTGGCACACTCAAGGCGCAGAGCGCCAGAAGCCAGTGGCAACTTTGGCGCGCGGCCGCCGATAAGACGGCATGTTCCTCTGCCTCTTTCTTGCCTGTCCGGTAGCTCTCGCCCTACCCTCTGACCATGTCGACGCGCAAATATGGCCGCGTGCTCTCGAGGCTTGCCGTCCTTGCCTGCCTTGGCGTGGGGCTGGGCTGCGCTGCGACCACCGCGCCACTTGCGCGGAAGGGCAAGCTACGCGTCGATTTTCTGGACGTGGGGCACGGCGACTCGACCCTCATCACCTCGCCCACGGGCAAGACCGTGCTGATCGACGGCGGCCTGGCGGAAGCCGGCCCAGGGGTCGTGTCGTTTCTGCGCGGCAAGAACGCGTGCCCGCTCGACCTCATCTTGCTCACCCATCGCCACGCCGACCATCTGGGCGGGCTGGTGCATGTCATCGAGTCGTGTGGCGCGCGCCTGTATCTGGACGCGCCCTATCCCCACGAGAGCGGGATGTACGCCAAACTGCTGGGGGCGCTCGAAAGCCGAAACGTCCCGGTTCGACAGGCGGAGCGCGGACGAATCATCGAGCTTGGCGACGGCGCCCGACTGCTCCTCCTCGGCCCGCCCTCTCCCGTCCTCCGGGGTGCGGACTCGGATGTGAACGCCAACAGCGTGGTCAGCCGCCTCGACTATGGCAAGGTCAGCGTGCTCTTCGCGGCCGATGCGGAAGAGCTGGCCGAGCGATGGCTGATCGGCAGCAGCGCGAAGCTGCGCGCCACGGTCTTGAAGGTCGGGCACCACGGCAGCAGGCACGCATCGACGCTCGAATTCTTGACGGCAGTCAGGCCGCTGGTGGCGGTCATCAGCACCGAAGCGGGCGATGCCAAACATCCCCATCCCGAAACCCTGGCGCGCCTCGCACAGGTCGGGGCGCACGTCTTCCGTACCGATCTGGACGGGGCGATTGCCCTCGAGATGGACGGCGAAACCCTCACCCTGCGCAGCCGCGCGCGCACGGAGGCCTTCAGCACGCCATGACCCAGAACATCGAGCAAGCGAAGAAGACAACGACCCTGTTCATCGACGAAATCGAAGACGACAGCGCGACCCTGCTGTTCGACCAACGCAGCTTCGTCGTCCCGCGCGCACTGCTACCCGAGGATGCGCGCGAAGGCGAGTGGCTGCTCCTCTCGGTCGCCCGAACCCCGCCGCCGCCAGACGATACCGCCGCTCGCCGCCAACGCATGGGATCCGACGATCCCGGCGGAACCATCAAACTTTAGGCGAGCCTCCAGGGCAATTACAGGTCAGCGTCAGCCTCGCACCAGTCTTCGACGCCGTCACGGTGGACCTTTCCCCGGCTAAGGGTGACGTGGTATCCCTTGGGTGTTTGCGCCCATAGCTCAATTGGATAGAGCACCGGCCTTCTAAGCCGGGGGTTGCAGGTTCAATTCCTGCTGGGCGCGCTGATCGACCTGCTAGGCGTTGGGCGGAAGGTCCTCGTGCTCACCCGTTACCTTCCACGCCAGATGTACCGGCGGTCTACTCGGCGCTTTGGTCCGCCGCCGCAAGCCGCCTCGCATCGGCGGACACCTCGAGCTCGGGGACGGGTGGACTCTCGAAGGTCCTCCTCGATCGGCCACTCCGAGCGAAAAAGGGCACGTCGTTGTCGACCCGGCACGAATGCCTCGAAGCAAAGCTGGTTCCCAGGTAGATGAGCGGATGATGGCGGTTTACCCAAAAGCGGCGAAGAATCTTGGCGGTGCTGTAGAAGTCCATACCCATGGCGCGCGTGCCCTCCTCCAACTGCCTGGAGGTCATGCGCTTGGGCAGGAACACCGCCGTCTCTCCGTCGTATTTCGACCAGTCGTAGGTCGTGATACGCGACTGGGCGCGCAATTCCTCGAACAGCCTGGTCCCCGGAAAGGGGGTCAGGGTCGAGAAAGAGCCGTGGCCCACGCGCTGGTCGCGCAGGAACTCCCGCGTGCGGACGAAGACGCCCGGGTCGTCGTCGTCGAACCCGAAAATCACGCCGGCCATGACCATGATTCCATGATCGTGCAGAACGCGAATGCTCTTGCCCATGGTCTCGGGCGTGCTGGCCATGTTCTTGGCAAGCGCGCGCGTGGCCCGAAGATTGGCTTCGGAAAGCGACTCGATGCCGACAAAGAGGGAGAAGCAGCCGCTCTCCGCGGCGAGGCCGAGCAGGTTGGGATTGCTCGCCGTGAGATGCAGCGAGGCTTGCCCGACCCAGATGACGTTCAACTTCCTGAGCTCGGAAAGAGCTCACGGCAATACGCCTCGTTGGAGAAGATGTTGTCGTCGAGAAAGAAGATGAGGCGATTGTTCATGCCCTTGATCTCGGCGATGACGTTTTCCACCGGACGAAATCGATATTTTCGGCCCGCGAACAAGGTGGCTGAGCAGAAGGAGCAATCGTAGGGACAGCCGCGTGCCGCCTGCACCGACCCCAGCGAGAAGGTCGACCGCTTTGGGAACAGAGCACGGCGATACTCGGGCAACAAGCCGAGATCCGCGTATCCCTGCCCGCGATAGATGCCCCCCAGGGAATGGTTCGCCATGTCGGCGAGGACCTGCGGCCACACGGGCTCGGCTTCGCCCACCACCACGGCGTCCGCGTGCTCGAGCGCCTCGTCGGGTAGCACGGACGGGTGGATTCCACCCAGCACCACGGTCTTGCCCGCGCGCCGGTACCCGTCCGCGATCTCATAGGCGCGGCGGGACTGGATCGTCATGGCCGTGATGCCCACCAAGTCGACATCCGCGTCGTCGAAGGAAACACGGTCGCCCAAATGCTCTTGCACGATGGAGACGTCGTGCTCCGCCGGAGTAATCGCCGCCAAAAGCTGGAGTGCAGCGCTCTCGACCTTTCGCCCACTCAGCCCAACGCGAGGGTTTGGATCTGGATAGACGAGTCGAATTCTCATTTTGTGCCTACACTCCTGGCCGGCGGCTCCCGACGGTAACAGCGACGTACCGACGAGCTCCCCCTTTCTTGATGTTGCTCGCACTGGTCGGCCGCTCCACCATATTCCTGCCACGAATCCTCCATGGTCTCTCCAGGCGGCATTGCGTGCCCCCGACCGATCGTTCGAACTGAACGGAGAATCAATCATTCTGATGGATCCGCGGCGGGTTGCGGCCGGGGCGCGATGAACTATGTGCCGGGAATGATTCACTTCGTCCGGGTGGCCCGGAACATGCTTTGGATCCTGTCCAGGAGGTAGTCCATGAACAATTTGATGCTCTCGTTCTCCGGTGCCGATCTGTCCCGGCTGCGCACCCTGGTCGCAGCCGTGGGGAAGGAGATTGCGCTCGCTCCTGGCGCGTCCACGAGCGCCGAAAGCCAGACCCCCAAGTCTGCGCTCGACATGACCTGGTCGCGCTTGGTCGAGATACTGGATCTAGGTACCGAACCCCAATTTCGTGAGTGCCCGACGTGCAAGCACCCATGCGCGCTCGGCGCCTCGCGCTGCGGTCACTGCTGGACTAGCCTGCCCGCGCTGACCGCCAGCTCAAAGCTGGCGGCGTAGCCGATCGGGAGGTATTGATCCATGCACAGACCAGCCGGACGCAGGTGCATGGATCGGTGGCGAGCTTTTCTCGGACTATTCGCGATTGTCGTGGTCGCCAGTGCCATGGCGCGGCCAACCCGCGTTCCGCGCCTGTCCGCGATCACCAAGGGCGGCAAAGGACCACCCACCATCGTCCTCTTGCACGGCTACTGTTCGTCGGAGAAGGATTGGCTCCCCTTCGTGAAGTCCATCCACGTGCCTACCGGCACCCGCTTCATCTTTCCGCGCGGACCCGAATCGGAAAGACGCTCGGACGGTGCGCCCACAGGGCGCACGTGGTGGCATTTGGACCTGGCGTCGAACATGCGCGATGGAGCATTGGGCGCCGATCTCTCCGCGGAAAAACCCGAGGGCATCGTGTCCGCGGCGCAGGCCGTGCGCGGTCTGCTTGCTCGGCGGGGTAACCGCGCCACGCAGCCCTTCATTCTCGGTGGCTTCTCGCAAGGCGCCATGGTGGCGGCCCAAGTGGCGTTCCAGTCGGACGAACCCCTGCGCGCCCTCGTGCTGCTTTCGGGCACCCTGGTCGACGAGGCGTCGTGGAAGCAGAACTACGCCCGCCGCAAAGACCTGCACGTCTTTGTGGCCCACGGCAGAACCGATCCTACCTTGTCATTCGAAGTTGCGGATCGCATGCGGAGCGAGATGACGGCCGCCGGGATGCTGGTGACCTGGTTCCCCTTCGACGGCGGACACGAAATCCCAGCCGAGGTCGTCGCCGCGTTGAACGAGTTCCTCGCGCACTTGTGACCTCGGCCAAACCCCATGCGAAAGACCCGCAAAGATTCGAACCACGCAGGTCGAGAGAAAACCGTCTTCCTGTTCGATGTCGACAACACCTTGCTGGACAATGACCGCATCATTGCCGACCTCAATGCCTACCTCCAACGCGAGGTCGGTCCCAGGCGGGCACACCGCTACTGGGTCATCTTCGAACAGCTGCGAAACCAGCTTGGCTACGCCGACTACTTGGGCGCCTTGCAGGGCTTTCGCCGTGACTATCCCCACGACCTCGGGTTGTTGGCGGTTTCTCGATTTCTCATCGATTACCCATTCGCCAAGCGCCTCTTCCCCAAAGCCCTCGATGTCCTCGAGTACGCCAACCGCTGGGGATCCGCGGTTCTTCTTACCGACGGCGATGTCGTGTTCCAGCCCCGCAAGGTGGAGCGCTCCGGGCTTCACAAAGCGGTCGATGGGCGCGTGCTGATCTACGTGCACAAAGAAGTCGAGCTGGCCGACGTGGAGGCCCGGTACGCGGCGACGCACTACGTGGTTGTGGACGACAAGCTGGCCCTCCTTACCGTCATCAAGAAGCTCTGGATGTCGCGGGTGACGACCGTCTTCGTGCGCCAGGGACACTACGCGCATGATGCCAAGATCCTGGCAAACTACCCGGAGGCAGACGTCAGCGTGAACCGCATCGGCGATCTACTCAAATTCGACGGCACGACACTCGCTCGACCTTCTCCCTCGAATTGACTGAGAAGGGCCCTCATCTTGATTGAGCTCGTGCCTGGGCCGCCGGAGAAAGCCCGTCGAGTCCGCCCGGAGCTCCGCATTTGCAGGCCCTTTCGTGGCTGGACTGAAGACTGGCACCGGCGTTGCTTAGGACAGGGAGCGAAAGCGAGATACCGATGAGCAATACCTTGTGGTTCCTTTGGATGGGATTCATGTTCATGTTCTTCTTGTCCCCGATCGGATACGGCTGGGGCTACCGGGGTTGGGGACCGCCCTACCCCCGGTACATTCAGCGTCGGCGCGCACTGCAAGCGGCCTATTCGCCGGCCTCCGTAGCCTCCAAACACCGCGCTTGGGGTCGGGGCGGCGATTTCGTGTGGGCGGTGCTTCTCATCGGCGGCGGGTGGGCTGCTGCAGGACTCTTCTTGCGCTGAAGCCCAATTGGCCGGCCCGGACAGCCCAAGGGCCGGGCCGAACGTCGTCGACGGCTTCCGGATCGAGGGCACCCGGTTCCATCCACCGCCCGCTACGCCGGAAACTCCTTCAAGCCGTTGGTGCCGCCGCTGACCACGGTGTTGGCCTCGATGCGGGCAGGGTTGTCCATGGCTGAATCGTTGTCGGGTGTTCTGTCACGCGCGCCATGGAAATACTCGGGGGTTGGTAGGGATGCACGGTGCGGATGCCCGGTAGAGCGGTCACTCATTTCTCTGGCGTAGATGCCGCGAGCCGTTTCCAAAGCGTTCTTCCCAGGCGCGTGGACCAGCAAGTCGGCTACGCTGACGAGGCCGGTGAGATGCCCGCCTTCGTCCAGCACCAACAGGCGCGACACACTTGCCTCCGTCATGACCTCACCCGCGCGGTCTACGGGACAGTCATCCGTCACGGAGTGCACCGGGACAGACATCACGTCTTCCACGACGGTCTGCACAGCAAGCCGATCCTTTCCGATCACGCGCAAGGCGAGATCTCGGTCCGTGATGACCCCGACGGGCTTGCCGTCGGCACTGCACACCGGCAACAGACCAAGGTTGTGGAAGGCCATCAGCTTGGCGGCGGCCGCGACGGTTTCTCGCGGCAGGATCCATTGGACATTGTGACTCATGATCTCTTTGCAATGCATGTTTGAGCTCCTTTGGGGTCATGGCCTACGCAAGAAGTGGTCCAATGCCGAAGAGCGCGAGAGAAGTCGCCTGTCAGCCAATTGCGGACGGAAGCCCAATCAAGATGACCTGCTGTCTCATTCACTTCGAGAGAGGTGGCGACAATCCGTCCCCGTCGATCCTTGCCATTGGCGGTGGCACCCTTGTTGCGGTAATGGGCAAGGAAATGCCCGAGCGCAATAACATCGAGACTATCCTGCGACCTGGCCAGCTCGTAGGGACCCAGTATCGTGTCGATAGACTCATCGCGAAGGGCGGAATGGCCGCGGTTTGGGCGGGGGTCAACGAACACACGGGAAAGCGCGTTGCGCTCAAGATCATTCTTCAGTCGTTCGCTTCCAACGGAGACGCCGTCGAGCTGTTTCGGCGTGAAGCCTTGGCCGCGAGCAGCATCAATCACCCCAATGTGGTCAATATCTTCGACGTCATCGACCACCAAGGCATGACATGCATCGTGATGGAGTTGTTCGATGGGGAGACACTTGCCAGTTACTTGGCAAGGAACGGTCCCCTTAGTCTGGAGAAGACGCTGGCCTTGCTGTTGCCAGCCATGCGCGGCGTTGCCGCCGCCAACGCGCAGGGTGTGGTTCACCGGGACTTGAAGCCCGCGAACATCTTTCTGTGCAGCAGTCCCGCGGGGCAATTGATAACCACCAAGGTTCTGGATTTTGGGATTTCCGTGATCATGAGACGCGCCGGCGAAACAGCGCCCGAGACCGAGCGTCTCGCCATGTTTGGGACGCCGGCCTACATGGCGCCCGAAGCCATCGAGCTCTCTCCCAACATCGACGGGCGCGCGGATGTCTACGGATTTGGCGTGCTATTCTTCGAGGCGCTCACTGGCAAGCTGCCGTTTCCTGGTCCGCCGGGACTGGAGCTTCTCAAAAGGATCCTGGCCGATCCACCTCCCTCGGTGACCCTTTACCGGCCCGACCTGCCTAGCGACGTCGTGAACCTTATCGCTTGCGCCTTGGCCAAGGAACCCCAAGACCGTTTTCCTGATATGGAACACCTCGTCCACGCCGCCGAGGATCGTCTGCTTCCGCTGCTGCCAGCGCCGCGCTCATTGACTCCGATGTCGGGCATCTTCCTGCTCCCACCTATCGCGTCGACTGTCGACACATCCCTCCCCGTGGTACGGGCGATGTTCGAGAAGGAGCCATCGGCTCGTGCCCTCATGAGCGAGACCAGGTCGCTCTATTCCATGGCGAAGGAGCCCTTGCACGCAACCCAATGGACAGGCTTGGACGAACGAAGAAAGCTACCATCGGCGAGCGCAGGCAGGCAAACGCGGCGGAAGAACGCGTCACTTACCGGTCCGCGGCACCGTTCTAGCCGGAGCGTGGCGATCGGCGCCGCGCTCGTCACCTTCTTGATTGTCACGGCATGGGTGTTTGCTCCCGCATCATCCAGAGGTGTCGGCAGGGGAAGGCGGCAATCTTCCGGTTCTTTGGCCATTGCGGCCACTCGGCCGGGACCGGTGCTGACGCCACTGCCAAGCGCGCCAGATCCGGTCTTCTCGCCAACGGTTGCTCTTGGGTTCGTCGAGCCCGCCACGAACGTCGCAACACCGGAGATTGGCGTATCCGCGCCTCGATCTTCGCGCCACGTCTCCCGCGCAAAGCCCCGGACGCACGTCCTTCCCAGGGCGGACGTGCCATTGCCTCCTCGGGCGGGAACACTCTCCTCATCTGACTTCTGAAGCTCGCCGCGCCAGGCCGCCCGATCTATCCATCGAATTGAATTGGGAGACACTTCATCCTGATTGAAAATATCGGTATTCCCGGACAATCACCGGCGCAAAGAGTTGAGCTTATGGGTGCGGGCCATGGCCCGAATGCTGCAAGACCGAGGCATTAGGCAACGAAGAGGAGATCCCATGGAAACCGTAGGACCGCCCGACACAGGGGCTGACGACCCATCTACCGGAGACGAGGTGGGGGCCGAGGTGCCGCGGCCGGAAGAGCGGGTGGGCACCCAGGAAGACCCAAGGGCCGAGTTCGAAAGGTCAAGAAGGCGTGAGCGCAAGGAGATGGACGAGCACGAGGTCAAGGTGCGCGGAACGATTCTGCGCGACTTTCTCGAGGTAGCGGACAACCTGGAACGCGCTATCGCTTCGTGGAAAGAAGGCGGCAAGCAGGACCCGCGCTCCATGCAGGATGGCATCGACTTGGTCTTGCGCCTCTTCAGGTCAAAGCTCGAACGCTATTCCGTGACGGCCATCGCAGCCAAGGGCAAGCCTTTCGATCCACACGTGCATCACGCGGTTTCCCAATCACCCAGCACCGAGGCGACGCCGGGAACGGTGTTGCACGAGGTCCAGAAGGGCTATCGCATGGACGGACGTCTGCTTCGTCCAGCCATCGTCGTCGTCGCCTCCGCACCCGAGACGGTACCCGAGACGGCCTCCGAAGCCAGCACCTCGAACGAAGGGCAAGGCACTGGCGGTGAAGCCACGAGCGACTGGAGTGGTTATCAGCGTAACCGGCGATGACCGCCACTTCCAGCACATCCTTCGTTGCCCGCAATCGCTCACAATAGGGAGTCCAATCATGTCGCCTCACACGCATCATCTCTCCCTAAGCAGATGACAACTGCAGACTTGACCGCCAGCGAGCGCCAGAGGGCGGATGATGACCTTTCCGCCTCCGAGACGCGCTATCGGCGGCTCTTTGAATCGGCCAAGGATGGCATCTTGATCCTCGACGCCGAGTCTGGCCTGGTGGTCGATGCCAATCCGTTCTTGATTTCCCTGCTTGGCTATTCCCACGAAGATTTCCTCGGCAAGACCCTATGGGACCTAGGGCCCTTCAAGGATGCCGCCATCTCGAGGGACGTCTTCAGGGCGCTGCAAGAGAAGGAATATGTCCGCTACGAGGACTTGCCGCTCGAGACCCGCGACGGGCGACTCATCAATGTCGAATTCGTCAGTAACGTGTATTGGGTGGGCCAGACCAAAGTGGTCCAATGCAACATCCGCGACATCACTCAACGCAAGCGGGCCGAGGAGGAGCGCAAAAAGCTTGAAGCACAGCTCCAGGTTTCTCAAAAGATGGAAGCCATCGGCAGCCTCGCTGGTGGCATCGCTCACGACTTCAACAATCTGCTTTCCGTGATCCTGGGCTATACGGAGTTCGCACTCGAGAGGCTCCGCGAGGGCGATCCTCTCAAGGACGATCTTCTCGAGGTGCAGAAGGCAGGGAACCGCGGAGCGCAGCTCATTCGGCAACTCCTTGCCTTTGGGCGCAAGCAGTTGGCGCAGCCGGTGCCGCTGAACCTGAACGAGGTCGCCGCAGGGGTCGAAAAGATGCTTCAGCGGATCCTCGGCGAGGACATCGACTTCGTGCAAGCTCTCGCGCCAGATCTGGGCTTGGTGCGAGCCGATCCGGGCCAGATAGAGCAGGTGCTCATGAACTTGGTGGTGAACGCCCGCGACGCCATGTCAGAGGGAGGCAAGCTGACCATCGAAACCTCCAACGTGGCGATCGACGATGCGTGCGCGGCACGCCACGTGGACGCAAAGCCTGGCCAGCACGTCCGACTTGCCGTCATCGACACGGGTAGCGGTATGGACGAACGGACCAAGGCGCAGCTCTTCGAGCCCTTCTTCACTACCAAGGAAAAGGGCAAGGGGACCGGACTCGGCCTGGCCACGGTGTACGGCATCGTCAAGCAGAGCGGTGGCAACATCTGGGTCCAAAGCGAGCTGGGCCGAGGCACCACCTTCGAGATCCTTCTCCCGCGCGAGTCTTCACTCAAAGTGACCTCCACCGTACTGCAAACGATTACGAGGCAATGCGCGGGAACCGAAACCATTCTCGTGGCCGAGGATGAAGAGGCGATACGCAAGGTCGCCACGAGAGCCCTCGAGGCGGCCGGCTACCGGGTGCTATCCGCCGCGTCCGCCGGTGATGCGCTGCACACCTCAGCGCATCACGCGGGTACTATCCATCTGCTCCTGACCGACATGGTCATGCCGCGGATGAGCGGCAGAGCCCTTGCACAAGAAATCGAGAAAACGCGACCGACGATCAAGGTCCTTTACATGTCTGGCTACGCCGACAATGCCTTTGTCCACAATGGCGTTGTCGACGAAGGAACGCATTTCATCGCCAAGCCATTCACCACGACGGACTTGGCGCACAAGGTTCGCGAGGTACTCGACTGCGATTAGAAATACGCGCGCACGCCCAGACCAACGTCGATGGTGAAGTCGAGCGGCGGAATGACCACGATGGCAGGATCGATTTCGAGGTAGGCTTCGAGGAAGTCTGGACGCCGAAATGTTGCGGCGATCCCGATCGGCACGCGCGCGAGAACAACGACATCGTGACCAAGGTCGTTCGACCCATATGCCGAGGTGATCACCCGGCCACCAAAGCCCACGTACCAGTCGAGACGGTTTGTCGCGTTGACGACGTTTTCCTGGTACAGGTAGTCCATGTGCACACTGAAGTTGTGATTGACGTTGCCACAGCGGTAGGAGTTGCCGTTGGCATCCCTGCACCAGTCGTAGCCCCAGCCGCCGAACCCAAGCCCGAAGTCGAAGGCATGGGCGCCGCCGACAAAGGTCTTCGCCGTGATGGCCGTTGGTTCGCCGATCTGGAAGCCCAGACCGAAATTTCGGGTGGTCCCGACCTCGGTGGCCCAGGCGCGACTTTCAGCCGTGGATGTGATAGCCGCAACTGCAAATGTGAGTAGGGCAAGACGGTCTAGCTGCATGTTTCTCTCCACATAGGGTGCTTGTCGCGAAGATCGTTGGTGCACACCGTGCTTCCTCGGCCCCAGCCCATGGGCGGCGCCGCAATCTTCGCAGGCGCCTACAGCAGTTTTCGAGCCACCGACGAGAACAAGCAATTTCGCGAGTTTGCGGCTCTGGGGGGTGTTCGGGAGTCGCTCAGTCGACCAAAACGAACGGGCGTCACCATCATCTTGATGGCTCCCGTTGAAAAGCACATTCTATTCCTTCCCGGGCATGGCAGATGCCTGACGGTGCGCGTACCGCCGCTGTTCGAGCAACGTCTCGACTTCGCTGGTCGAGCTCTTGCCCAAGGCGGCGGTTGCCAGCACTTGGGCGTCGGCCAGTGTTGTCGTGCGAATCGCGTTCTTGACCTCGAGCATCTCGCCAGGTGCCACGCTGAATTCCCGCAGCCCCAGGCCCAAGAGCAACTGGGCGTACGCCGGATCGCCGGCTATCTCGCCGCAGATCGACAGCGGCCGGCCAGCGTCGCGCGCGGCATCGGCGACGAACCGGATGACCCGCAACACGGCTGGATGCAGCGGTTGGTAGTAGTCGTCGACGGTGTCGTCCTCGCGATCTGCGGCGAGCACGTATTGCACGAGATCGTTCGTGCCCAGACTGAAGAAGTCGAGCTCTTTGGCCAGCACTGCAATCATCACCGCCGCCGACGGGACCTCGATCATGGCCCCCAGTGGAATGTTCGGATTGAAAGCCTTGCCCTCGGCCTTGAGCTCGGCCATGGCTTGGCTCAATAGGGCGCGCGTCGCCCGCACATCTTCGATCCGGCCCACGACCGGGATGAGCGCCCACACGGGGTGCCCCGCGCTGACCCGGAGAAACGCGCGCAACTGGCTTCTCAGCACCTCGGGATTCTTGAGCAAGAGTCGAATCCCGCGCTGGGCCAGCGAGGGATTGCGCGCATGTGGCAACGGAAAGTAGGGGAGTTGCTTGTCGCCCCCTAGGTCGAGCAGACGCAACACGATCTTGCGCGGGTGGATCCGCTCGGCCGCGCGTTTCAAGAGCTCGTACTGCTCCTCCTCGCTTGGAAAGGCGCTACGGATCGAAAAGGCGAACTCCGTGCGATAGAGACCAATACCGTCGGCTCGATAGAGGTAGGCCGCCTCCGTGTCCGAGACCTTGCTGGCGTTGGCGAGCAGGGGGATCGCGGTTCCGTCGAGAGTGACCGAGGGCAAATCGATGCTCTCCTGCAGGCCCGCGCGGTAGCCGGAGAGCTCGGTCTCGAGCCGCTCGTACTCGCTGCGCACCGACAAGTCCGGATTGACGAAGACGATGCCGGACACGCCGTCGACAATCAACTGGTCGCCAGTCTTGATCTTGAGCGGGGCGTCGCGGATGCCGGACACCGCCGGTATTCGCGACGACCGTGCGAGGATCGCGGTGTGCGAGAACTTGCCGCCGCGGTCGGTCACGAGGGCCTTCACCCGGGCGAGCTCGAAGCGCGCGGTTGCCGACGGCAGCAGCTCATCCGCGACCAAGATGACTCCATCGGGCAGCTCCAGCACGCCGTGTTCGTCGCCCTTGGCCAGCGCCGCGAGAACACGGCGACCGATATCGCGAAAGTCGGCCGCGCGTTCCCGCAGGTAGGGATCGGACACCTGATCGAAGGCGCGAACGAAGGTCTCGATGACGTCGACCAGGGCGGCCTCGACGTTGATTCGACTCTGCTGGACAACGGTCACGACCTGTCCGTGTAGGTGGCGATCCCGCATCACCAGCGCCTGCGCCGCGAAGATGTCTCCTTCGCTCGCGCCGATACGCCGGACCACGTCGTCCCGGAGCGCGAGCAGCTCCTTCTCGGCCGTCTCGATCGCCACGTTGAAGCGCGCCAGCTCGATGTCCACCTCGGCCGCTTCCAAGCTCCGCCGGGGAACCAAAATTTGGTCGACCGACGAGAGAATGAAGGCCTCGCCGTGCGCGATGCCCGAAGAGATCGAGGTGCCCCGAAGCATCACGTTCTGTGGCACGCTCATCGTGTCTTTCAGCTCGCGAGAGCCTGCTTCTTGCCGATCAAGCCGTAGCTCTTGAGCTTGCGGTAGAGCGTCGCCGACCCAATGCGGAGCTGCTGGGCGGTGTGGGTCTGATTGCCTTCATTCAACTCCAACGCCGCGAGAATGTATTCCTTCTCGACCTCTTCGAGCGGCCGCACCTTCCCCTTGGTGGCCACGGGGGCCGTCAGGGCCTGGCGGATCTCCTCGGGCAGATCCTCGAGCTCGACGCGGCTACCGCGCGCGAGCGCGACGGCGCGCTCCATGGCGTTTTCGAGCTCGCGCACGTTCCCCGGCCACTCGTAGCGCAGAAGCTGGTCGGCGGCGTCCGGGGCTAGTCCCGTGATCTTGCGCTTCATCTGCAGCGCCGAATTCGCGAGCAGCACGCGGCCGAGCGGCAAGATGTCGTCTCTGCGCTCGCGCAGGGGTGGGACATGCAGCTCGACCACCTTGAGCCGATAGTAGAGATCTTGGCGAAAAACACCGCCCGTCACACCGTGGGCGAGATCCCGATTGGTGGCGGCCACGACGCGCACGTCGACTTTGCGATTCTTGTTTTCGCCGACGCGCCGGATCTCCCGCTCTTGCAACGCGCGCAAGAGTTTCACCTGCATGCCCGGCGAGACCTCGCCGACCTCGTCGAGCAGCAGTGTCCCGCTGTTGGCCGACTCGAAGAGACCTGGCCGGTCTTGCGTGGCACCCGTGAACGCGCCGCGCGCGTGGCCGAAAAGCTCGCTTTCGAGCAGGGTCTCGGTAATGGCGCCGCAATTGACCGCGACGAACGGCCCCGCCGCACGCGTGGACTCCTCGTGTACCAGTCGGGCCACCCGCTCTTTGCCCGATCCGCTTTCCCCGGTGATGAGAACGGTGGAATCGACTTTGGCCACCCTGCGCGCCAAGTCCACGAGCTGCGCCATCGCAACGCTCTTGGCGACGAGCCCAAGCGGCTCCTCGACATCGCGGGCCACGCGAACCAGCGCTCGCCGATGGGAGCGCAGCTTCTGCTCGGCGGCCTTCAGCGTCTCCGTGACCCGCTGGAGCGAAACGTCGAGGCAGTCCGCAAGCCGCTTCGCCTGGAAGAAACGCAGCTCTTCCGCGCGCTCGTCACCCCACTCCGCGCGCGTTCGCCCGATGAGGTGGCAGGCCGCATCGCCCTTGCCCATACAGCGGTCTTCGAGGACGTAGATCTCTTCGCCCGAGCTCTTGCTGAGGTAGCCGCTGGTGAGACCACAAATGGTCCAGCACGCGGGCACATCCGATCGACCAAAGTGCAAGAGATGCTGCTCGGCCTCGTAGGAGGCGGTGAGCATCATGCCCGGCTTGGAAAGTGGGCCTTGGCTCTCCGATTCCAAGCGAAAGAGGCCTTCGAGGGTGTGGATGCGCGTACCGGCGAGCTGCCATTCCGCCTTGCTGTCCCACTTGAATTCGGCCTGCATCGCCTCGGCCATGCGCCAACCGTGGGCGAAACCGAATTGGGTAAGCACCGTGCGGGCCGCGGTCGCGCCGAAGTTTTCGACGAGGTACTTGCGCAGAAGTCCCATTGCCACAGCATCGAGCAATAACGCCCGCTGTCCGGCGAAGCGGATCACGCCGCCTTCCGGGTCGAGCTCAAGCAACTCCTTATGATCTAGATCGCCTGCCCTCATCACCATCACACTCCTTCGATTTGATGGGAAAGCTACGTCACGTTGATTGAACTGGCCAGTAGCAAGAAGGTTTCGTCCTGCAACCTACCGAATTCATTGCCAACTACTTGATGGCCCGGAACCTGCTGTAGGTAAAGTAGGCAACCCAGAAAGGCAAAAAAATGAGAACCCAACTTTCTCCAACCGTCCCCCTTGGCGAATTGATCCTGACCGTCTTCGACAAGGCCGCGCAGTACAGCTCCGATCCGCGAGAGGTCTCGCGTCTGGCTACGCAAACCCTCTCGCACATGTTGTGGCACGCGCCGCGCTTGAAGATTTCACACCCATTTCCCAACGCCGTTTCGTGACCGGAGACGCCCATGCTGTGGACAATCGCCGTCATTCTTCTCGTGCTGTGGGGACTTGGATTCTTCACGGCGCACGCCATGGGAGGGTTCATCCACATCCTACTCGTGGCAGCCGTGGTCCTGGTCCTGGTTCGCATCATCCAGGGTCGCCGTCTGGTTTGAAGTCGACAACCCAAGCAAAGGAAGACCCATGACCAGCTCGAAACTGGGGATCCCGTTCCTCATCTTTTCTGCCGTGACCCTGGCGGTCGGCTGCAAATCCACCGCCGACAGACAGGCGAATGGGACGCAGCAAGACTCAGCCGCGGCCCTGCAGCTCGGCAAGGCAAAGGCGGCGACGATAGAGGCCGCGCAAGCGATGGAGGACTACGCCTACACACGAAAATCCGACTTCGTCGCGAAGATGAAGAGCGAAATGGTCGCGACCCAGGAGGAGTTGGACCGCCTTGCCGCAAAAGCAGATGCCGCGGGTGGCGCTGCCAAGGTCGACGCCAAGGCCAAGCTCACGGTCGTGCGCGAGAAATGGACCAAGACGAAGCAACAGCTTGACCAGGCGGAGAACGCCACCGAGTCCACCTGGAATGATGTGAGAAGCGGCTTCAACGAGTCCTACGCCGCATTGAAGGACTCCGTCGATACGACACGGCAGTGGTTGAGCGAGAAGATCGCTCCCTGACGGAAGCAGCGACGAATATTTCAACCTCTTCCACCGAAGCTCATGCACCGATTCGACTTCACGCCAAGCCTTCAGACAGGGAACGTGGACTTCGACGCGCATTGCCGCACGCTCCTCGCAATGACCAACGCAATTCTCTACTCGCAGGAACTGCGGAAATCACATGACCTCTTTCGCCGTGCGGTGAAATCTCTTGTCACTTATCTCCACTATCACCTGCTATCGGAGGAGCTGGTCATGCTGCGGACGAGCTACCCCAGCCGTCAATTTCACTCCGCGTTTCATGTGCAGCTCCGCCGTGAGGCGAGCAAGATCGAGGCACGCGTGGAACTACAAGCCGACTACCAGGAAATCACCGCCGAAATCTTCTTTCTCATCGAGGACTGGCTCGTCTACCACGTCGTGGGTTCAGACCATCACCTCGCCAGTTTTCTGCACGACCATCAGCGCATGGAAACACTCCCACAGCTTCCAAGCATCGCTGCAATGAAGACAGAGGGTTTATTGCCATCCGACTTCGATGAACATATGGTCGAAGTCATGTCCCGGCTGAGTCCCTCCGAATCCGCTCCATGACCGCCAACGTCTTCTAACGAAGGCCCCAAATCAGCTCTTGCCGAGCGCAGCCGGATCCTGACGGTAGAACTGCTGCAGTTGGGAATAGAGCTGTGGATGCTTTTCCCGGAGCCGGCGCGGCTTTTCGAAGAACGTTTCGGTCGCCACGGCAAAGAACTCGGCGGGATTGGTCGCGCCATACTGGTCGATCAGCGTCCGGTGGTGGTGCTGGGTCTCACGCACGAGCTGGTCGAAGTCGTGACCCAGCACGCGCGCCCACGCGACATACATCGAGCGCCTGGGAAGAACCGGCACGCCCTGGCCCGCATTGCACTCTTGGTCCAGCTGGTGCGCGAATTCGTGCAAGACGACGTTGTGTCCGTCGTGAATATCGGCTGCGCCGGAAAGCACGCTATCCCAGGCGAGCACGACCACATCGCGCGCCCATGATTCCCCGAGCCGCGCCTGTAGGCCATCGGCGACCAATCCACCCGCGGTGCGCTGGCCACCCGGGACCAAGTAGGTGCTCGGGTACACCAAGATGGAGACCAGGTTCGGGTAGTAGTCCGTCTCGCGATGGAGAAGAAGGACACATGCCTGGGCGGCGATCGTGACGCGTGCCTCGTCGGTGATCTGCAATCCGCCGCAGCCCTCGAAGAACTTTTCCTCGAGGAACACCTGGATGTGCCCTTCGAGCTCGGTGCGGTCTGCCGACGGCAGGCACGCGGCGAAGGGGACGTTCTTCTCGATCATCGCGCGCCACTCGGCAGGAAATGTGCGACGCCGAATTGCCCTGCGCCGCCGTCTCCTCAACCAGCCCAACACCGCTGTTCTCGTTTCGGAGGTATAGAGAATCCTTCGGCACGCATTGGTGCGCACCGGACAAGGGATTCATCGTCTCGACCGCCAGATACTGGAGACGTCCAGCGCCCGCAAAACCGCGATCCGAGTCGACGGCAGTGCCAAGTCACTTGTTCGCCTCTCCAGTTGATTCGTTGCTCGAATCGAGTGGCTTGGACTCCGCCGAGTCCTGCTGCCGCAGAAAGACGCTGAGCACGACAAAGACGGCTATCGCCAGATATTCCGCCTGCCAGGTTGCAAGGGTTGACGACCAGAATGTGGCCGAAAGCAGAAACGCCGCGACGGAGATTGGTGGTTGGTGCACGAGTTCGCGCTCCTCGTTGTAGGCACCGGTACCCGCGACCAGATGCAGAGCAAGGGCGAGCACGAAGAGCAACATCAGCGATAGGAAGAGCGAATGGCGGAATAGCCAGCTGAAGCGCGAGGCTTCGTCGCGCTGCTTCTGCTCGTCTTTGGTCTTACTCGGATCACGGGAATGCGGTGCGCCGCGCTGGTAGAGGAAGCCGCTGAACAAGACCAGCGAGGCGAGCTGCAGGAAGGCCGCCTGCCAATTGGAGGCCAAACTTTCCAGGAAGGTGCCGGTGGCTAGATTGTGCCAATAGGCGACCGACGCCTGTCCGTGCGCCGCCAAAGTCTCGTTGCGCAGCCACCAGCCGGCAAGACTCTGCGCAAGAAGGCTGATGATGAAGAGCGAGAACAGGACGATCGAGAGCGAGTTGTATTTGACTGGGTGAATCAGCTTTTGCATCCGACATCGCCTTCCGCATTACATCAGAGAGAAACCGAAGGTCCTCGGTTGCAGTGAGACAAGCCGAGATACGAGACCACCGGTCACGGCTTCCCCCATCGCGAGAACGATCAGCGACACGGCGAGCACCGCCGAGAACCAGAACCTGCGCTTCATATTGCTCAGCTCCGGGTTTTCCTCTTCCTCGGTCGCGACGGCTGTCTTCGGCTCTAGCGCCATGCCACATTTCGGGCAAGTTCCGGGGTGATCCGACTGAACCTCGGGATGCATGGGGCATGTGAAGGCGCCCGCGCTTGGCTCCTTCGGATGACTAGCCGAGTCCTGGCTCATTGTGCCCCCTTCTTGCTTCTAGACCGTCTTCTTGAGTGCGTTACTCTTGAATGCGATCACCTCTAGCAATTCGCGCCAAGATTTCACGAACGATTTTGCGCCCTCGTCCTGTAGGCTGGCGGCCAGGGCGTCCACATGCACGCCTGACTTCGCGAGCTCGCCCAAGACCTGCTCGCAATCGCCACCGTCTCGTGCCATGGCCGCACCAAACTCACCATGGTCATAGAAGGCATTCAGGGTTGCCTCGGGCATCGTGTTCACCGTGAATGGGGAAGCGAGGGCTTTGATATAGAGAATGTCGGAGGCTTTCGGATCCTTCGTGCCGGTGCTGGCCCACAGCAGCCGCTGCGGCCGGGCCCCGTGATTGTACGCACGCTGCCAGCGCGGGTCGCTCAACCGGTCCAGGTAGGCTTTGTAGATACGGCCGGCAACGGCGATTCCGAGCCGGTTGCTCAGCGTCTCCGGAACCTTGCCCGCCACCGCGGCATCCCAACGGCTGATGAACATCGAGGCCACGGAGCCGACCTCGGGATTGAGCCCGGCGGCAATACGCCGTTCGATGCCGCGCAAATAGGCCTCGGCCGCCGCCAGGTATTGCTCCCGCGAAAACAGCAGCGTCACGTTGACCGGCACGCCCGCAAAGATCGCCTCCTCGATGGCCGGTAGACCTTCCATGGTGCCAGGGATCTTGATGAACAGGTTGGGACGTGCGGCTCGCGCAGAGAGCTCCTTGGCGGCGGCGATGGTCTTGGCCGTGTCATGGGCGAGCAGCGGCGACACTTCGAGGGACACCCAGCCGTCCACGCCGTTCGTGCCCTCGTGAATCGGCCTGAACAGATCGGCGGCGCGGACGAGATCGTCAAGCGCCAGATCGAAGAACAGCGCCTCACCGGTGCTTCCCTTCCCCAGCGCTTCGCGAATCGCGGTGTCGTAGGCGGCACTGCCCTTGATGCTGTGGTCGAAAATCGTCGGGTTCGAGGTCAACCCGGTCACGGAGAGCTCGTCGATATGCCGTTCCAGCGTGCCGTGGTCGAGAAGATCGCGCGTGATGTTGTCGAGCCAGAGGCTCTGGCCCAGGTCGTACAACAGCTCGGTGGCCTTCATCATATCGATCTCCGATCGGTCAGAGCTGGTGGCGGATTGCCTTCAATTCCCGTCGGCGCTTCGCGCTGGTCTTGGGGTAGGCCATCTTGAGAGCATCAAGTGCGTCCATGACGATTTGGGAAACAATCAACCGGGCATTCTTCTTGTCATCGGCGGGAACAACATACCAGGGCGCATGGGCAGTGCTGGTCCTAGTCAGGCAAGCCTCATAGGCCTGCATGTAGTGCTTCCAGTATTTCCTTTCGTGCATGTCCGCAAGGCTGAACTTCCAGTTCTTCTCCGGCTCGTCGATACGCGCGAGAAAGCGATCGCGCTGTTCGCCTTTCGACAGGTGCAGGAAGAGTTTGACGACTTGGGTACCATTGCGGTGGAGGTGGTCTTCCAAATCGGTAATGGAACGATACCGCTCGTTCCAAAAGCGCTCTTCGTCGCGCAACTCTTCCGGAAGCCTCCGGTTGCCAAGAATCTCCGGATGCACTCGGACGACCAGCACTTCCTCGTAATAGGAGCGATTGAAGATACCGATCCGCCCGCGCTCCGGCAGATGACGGGTCGTGCGCCAGAGAAAATCATGTTCCAGCTCCTCGGCGCTCGGCTGTTTGAAGGCGAAGACCTCGCAGCCCTGCGGATTCACCCCTGACATGACGTGCCGGATGGCACCGTCCTTGCCGCCGGCATCCATCCCCTGGAAGATCAGCAATAGCGCCTGCCGATTCGACGCGTAGTGAAGATGCTGCAACGCACCCAGCGCTTCGACGTGTTTCTCTAGCAGTTCTTGATACCCCTTCTTCGATTTGTAAAATGGCTTCACCGTGGTCGGCCACTCTTTGAGCTTGACCTTGGCTCCGGGCCGTACCTGGAAATCTCTTGAATTGATCTTCATCTTTGTTCCTTCGGGCATGACGACTGCGTTGGTTGCGGCGGGCTCATTTTGGGGGTTGCGCTTGCGGAGTCTTTTGCTTCGCCTCGTCTGCCTTCTGAACTGCGCGAACGTCCTCGCGTCCCAATTGCTCGTAGAATTCGTGGACTTTTGTGGTGAGCTGCGCGGATGCCTCGACCGCTGGCTTCCCATTCGGTTCCGCCTTGGCTTCGGTTTGGGTATCGGGCTTCGCCGCAACCTTGTCCGTTGGCTCGACGTCGGACTTGGCATCGGGTTTCGGTTCTGCTTTGATGGCGGGTGCCGGCACCGCTTTGGCCGCCGGTGCGGCGGGAGCTTTGGCTTCAGGCGTGGGCTCGGTCTTGGCCTCCGGTCTAGCTTCGGGAGTCGCCTCGGGTTTAGCGTCAGATGTCGGCTCGACCTTCGTTGCTGGCGCCGCCTCGACCTTGGCGTCCGGTTTGTTTTCTGCCTTGGGTTCAGCCTTGGCTTTGGCCTCAGCTTTGACCGGATCGAAAATCCGATACGCGAGCAATTTGACCCGGTCGTTCACGAGGAACCACAGTAACGCATAACCCCACACGAACCCGGCCCAACCCCAACCGAGGGGCGTCATGAATAGTCCAAACACTGCGATCAGCGTCGCCACGATTTGGGTACCGAGCACCGCAATCCATAAGATCTTTGCCGGACGTATGGACCAGAACGGGCCGCGTGTGCGGGTAAGAAAGATGGTCAAGTGCCCCGCCACGGACAGCTTCAGATACATCAGCGTCTGGATATGCGGGCGGTCGAGATGAAAGACCCGCTCGCCAAGGTAGAACAAACCGAAGGCAGAGACGACACCGATGAGACCCAGCGCCGTGGAGACGCCCAGCACCATGCGCATGTTCCACGCCTCGGGCTGGTCCTTGTAGTGAACATTGTCATAGGCGATGGACAGGATCGCGCCGTCGTTCAGCAGAGCCAGCATCACGATCATCACGGCGGTCAAGGGATAGAAGTTGAACACCAGGATCGCCAGGGTCATGAAGAACAGCACGCGCAGGGTCTCCGCGATGCGGTAGATGGCGTAGCTGTTCATGCGCTGGAAGATGCGGCGGCTCTCCTTGATCGCGTCGATGATCACGGAAAGGCCCGGTGTCATCAGAACGATGGCCGCCGCAGCTCGCGCGGCGTCCGTGGCGCCCGACACCGCGATACCGCAGTCGGCCTTCTTCAACGCCGGTGCATCATTCACCCCGTCGCCCGTCATACCCACGATGTGGCCTCGCGTCTGCAAAACGTCTACGATGTGAAACTTGTGCTCGGGGAAGACTTGGGCGAACCCATCGGCCTTTTCGATGGACTCCGCCACCTCCGTCGTCTCCTTCTTCTTCGAGTCGCCCAAACTGGCGGCATCGAGGATATTGGCGCCCATGGCCAACTTCTTCGCGGTTTCTTTGGCGATGGCCAGTGCATCTCCCGTCACCATCTTGACCTTCACACCCATCGCCAGCGCGGTCGCAATCGTGACCTTGGCATCCTCGCGTGGTGGATCGAACAGCGGCAACACGCCCAAGAATTGCCACGGCCCGTCGCCTTCCGCCCGCGCCACGCCCAGCGAACGGAACCCGCGCGCCGCGAATTCGTTGACCGCCTTCTCGACCGCGGGTTTCACTTGCTCGGTATTGGCCGACAACGCCAAGATCACCTGTGGCGCGCCCTTCGTGACTTTGAAGGTTTTTCCGTCCTTGGCTTTGACCGAGGCTTCGGTGCGTTTGTGTACCGGATCGAAGGGCTGGAAATGAACCACTTCAAAGGCCTTCAACGCCTCCTTGTCTTTCAATCCGCCCAGCACGGCCAGGTCAATGGTGTCGTTGTTTTCCGCGCGCGACGCCAGTGCGCCGCTAAGGATCACTTGCTCTACGGGGATGTCGTTCACGCCGAAGGGCTCGCCAAGGGTCAGCTTGTTTTGTGTCAGGGTGCCGGTCTTGTCCGCGCACAGGACGTCCACGCCCGCCAGCTCCTCGATGGCCACCAATCGGCTCACAATCGCCTGTTTCTTCGAGAGCAAGCGCGCCCCGACCGCCATGGTTACCGACAGCACCGTAGGCATCGCCACGGGTATCGCGGCCACCGTCAATACCAGGGCAAACTGTAACGTGGTCAGGATCGCATCGCCGCGATACACCGCGAAACCGATGATCACCGCCACCAAGGCTACCGCCAGGATGATCAGGTAATTGCCGATCTTCAAAACCGCTTTTTGGAAATGGCTGACGGTGTGCGCCTCCTGCACGAGCTGCGCGGTCTTGCCGAAGTAGGTCTTCTCGCCCGTGGCATAGACCATCCCGCCGCTTTCCCCCTGTCGGATGATCGAACCGGAGAACACCGCGTCCCCGACTTTGCGCTCTGCGGGCAAGGACTCTCCGGTCAGCGCGGATTGGTCGACCTCCACCGGGTCGCCGTCAAGCAACCGCGCGTCCGCAGGCACGATGTCGCCCAGCCGCATGCGAATGACATCGCCCGGCACCAACTCACGCGCCGGCGGGTTGATCCACTTCCCGTCCCGCTTCACCCTGGCCTTGACCGCCAGCCGGGCCTTCAAAGCCTCGATGGCGTTGCTCGCTTCGCGCTCTTCCCAGAAGCCGACCACGGCATTGGCTGCGAGCAATAGAAGGATAATGAAGAAGTCGGGCCAGTGCCCGACCACCCCCGAGAGAATCACCGCGACCTCGATCATCCACGGGATGGGACCCCAGAAGTAGCTGAGAAACTTCAGAAAGAGATTTGTCTTCTTCTCCGTAAGCTCATTCGGCCCATATTGCGAGAGTCGCTTTTGCGCCTCGGCTTGACTGAGGCCGTCCGGCGACGACCCCAATTTTGCCTGAAGCTCCGGCATGGGAAGCGACCTCAGATCGTCCTTCCCATCGGGCTTGGCATCCGGCTTGGGTTCCGGCTTCGATTCAGGAGCCTTGAGCTGGTCTGTATTTGCGTTCATAACATCAATCCTTTCTGTCCTTCCTGTGTCGACGCCGGAGGCACGGCCTTATCGCCCGTGCGATGCCTCCTTGGCTTTTCCGTAGGATCCCGGGCTCGCCTGGTGCAGGATGGCTAGCTGGCTTCATGGTCAACCCCCTCCATCGTGGAGTTGTATTGCCCGCGGCGCGCGGCCTGGTTGCACCTGGCTCGATGATAGAGAGCTTTCTGCGCCGCCGGCACGTTCGGCTCTTCGCCTTGCCAGATCTCCAACGCGGGTTGCTGGATGGCGCGCGCAAACGAAAACGCCAACGCCCAAGGCAGCTGCGACTTGAATCTGGCATTCATGGCACTAAGGCGGGCCGAGGCCAGCTCGCCGGATTGCCCGCCCGACAGGAACGCAATTCCCGGCACTGCGGCAGGAACACTGCGCAACAGACATCTCACTGTGGCATCGGCCACCTCGTCCACCGTGTCCTGCGTGGGGCAGGTCAATCCCGGAACGACCATGTTGGGCTTCAGAATCATTCCCTCCAGCGTCACGCGCTGGCTGTAAAGCTGGTTGAAGACCGTTCGCAGGACGTCTTCCGTGACGTCGCAGCAGCGCTGCAGGGTGTGCTCACCATCCATGAGCACCTCCGGCTCGACGACGGGCACTAGACCGGCCTCTTGACACAGAGCCGCATAGCGAGCCAGCGCCTGCGCGTTCGCCTCGATGCAGCTCCGGCTAGGAATGTCATCGCCCACTGCCATCACCGCGCGCCACTTGGCAAAACGGGCGCCCATCTTGGAATACACGGCCAATCGCTCGCGCAGCCCGTCCAGGCCCTCGGTCACCTTCTCTCCTGGGTGACCCGCCATGCTCTTGGCACCTGTGTCGACTTTGATGCCCGGAATGATTCCCGCATCGATGATGACTTGGGCAAAGGGAGTGCCATCCTTCTTCTGCTGACGGATCGTCTCGTCGTAGAGAATCGCGCCACTAATGCACTCACCGAGAGCGGGCGTGGTCACAATCAACTCCCGATAGGCGCGTCGGGTCTCCCCGGTCTGTGGAATCCCCAGCTTTGCGAATCGCTTGTTGCAGGTTGGATTGCTCTCATCCATCGCCAGGAGGCCCCTGTCTGCGGCCACCAGCACCTTCGCAGTGTCTATAAGCCCACGGATATTCATTGGTTCCGTTCGCAGTCCCAGCCGTTACGCCTCATCCAACCACATCCGCGCCTTGGCGGCGTCGTCTCGACCGAAGTATTGGATGGTCGCTTTCGTGAACGGCTTGAACAAGAGCGCCATACCATGCTGCCACCTCTTCTCCCCGACCATCGCCATCCGCTCGATGTCGGCGAAGTGCCCTATCCCGAACTTGATGTCCTCCCACGCCGCACCTACGTCCCAGCCTTGGAATCCGGTCATATCGAAAAGCACTCGCAGCTTTCCGTGTTGCCGGACAAGCCGCTCGAATTCCGAGACGAAATTCGGGTAATCCGTCTTTGCTAGCTTCCCGCTAACGTGAATGACAATGCATTTATCAGCACTCTCTTCTTTGAGTTGGATGGGCATTTTTGACTCCCTTGGTTTGCTTCAGGTCAACGCGGATTCCACTTCCAGTTCCGAATCTCCGGCAGATCCTCACCGTATTTTTCGATGTACTGTTTGTGCTCGATAAGCTTGTCCTTGAGTTGCTGCTTCAGGTAGATGCCCTTTTCGCCAGTCTTGGGCAGGCGGTCGATGACGTCCATCACCAAGTGGAAGCGGTCCAGATCGTTCAATACCGTCATGTCGAAAGGTGTGGTGATGGTTCCCTCTTCCTTGTACCCCCGGGCGTGGATGTTCTCGTGGTTGGTCCGGCGGTAGGTTAGCCGGTGGATCAACCACGGGTAGGCGTGGTAGGCGAAAATGACCGGCTTGTTTTTGGTGAAAAGCTCGTCAAAGTCCACATCGGACAGCCCGTGCGGATGCTCGGTTTGCGGTTGCAACCTCATGAGGTCGACGACATTGACGACCCGGATCTTCAGCTCGGGCAAATGTTCGCGCATGATGGAAACCGCGGCGAGCGTCTCCAGCGTCGGCACATCGCCACAGCAGGCCATGACCACATCAGGGGCAACGCCCTGGTCGTTACTGGCCCACTGCCAGATGCCAATGCCCTCGGTGCAGTGCTTAACAGCCGCATCCATGGTCAGCCATTGAGGCGCCGGGTGCTTGCCCGCGATCACAACGTTGACATAATGGCGGCTGCGCAGGCAGTGATCCATCACCGACAGCAGGCAATTGGCGTCCGGCGGAAGATAGACCCGCACGATCTCGGCCTTCTTGTTCACGACATGGTCGATGAAGCCGGGATCCTGGTGCGTGAAGCCGTTGTGGTCCTGCCGCCAGACGTGCGACGCCAGTAGGTAGTTCAGCGACGCGATCTTCCGTCGCCATGGTAGGTGCGCCGTGACCTTGAGCCACTTGGCGTGCTGATTGAACATCGAATCGATGATGTGGATGAACGCCTCATAGCAGTTGAACACGCCGTGCCGCCCGGTAAGCAAGTAGCCTTCCAGCCAACCCTCGCACTGGTGCTCGCTGAGCATCGAGTCCAGCACCTGTCCGTGAGGGGCGAGAAACTCGTCGTTCGGCACGGTAGCGGCGTTCCACTGACGCTTCGTCACCTGGAAGAGGGCTTCGAGCCCGTTGGAGAGCGTTTCGTCCGGACCGAAGACCCGAAAATTGTGCTGCTCCGCGTTCAGCTTGGTCACATCGCGCAGGAACGGTCCAAGTACGTGGACATCGCCGATTCCGCGAGCCCCAGGCACGGGCACCGCCGCCGCGTAGTCTCGGAAATCCGGCATCCGCAAGTCCCGGAGCAAAATGCCGCCATTGGCACGCGGGTTGGCGCCCATACGTCGTTCGCCCTTGGGCGCCAGCTCGGCCAGCTCCGGTTGCAGGCGCCCCTGCGCATCGAAGAGCTCCTCTGGTCGATAGCTACGCAGCCAGTCTTCCAGAAGCTTGAGGTGCTCAGGATGGGTGGCCGGATCGGAGAGCGGCACCTGGTGCGCACGGAATGTGCCTTCAACCTGCAGGCCATCGACCATCTTCGGTCCCGTCCAGCCCTTGGGCGATCTGAGCACAATCATTGGCCAGCGTGGCCGCGTGGAGTCGCTCTTGCTCCTCGCATGGCTTTGGATTTGGCGAATGCTCTCCGTCGCCTGGTCCAAAGCGGCGGCCATTCGTTGATGCATCTTCTCCGGCTCGTCACCTTCCACGAAGTGAGGCGTCCAGCCGCAGCCTCGCAGGAATTGCTCCAATTCCTCATGCTCGATCCGGGCAAGAACCGTGGGGTTGCTGATCTTGTAACCATTGAGGTGCAAAATGGGCAGCACAGCCCCGTCGCTAATCGGGTTGAGGAACTTGTTGGACTGCCACGCCGTGGCCAGAGGTCCCGTTTCGGCCTCGCCATCACCGACGACGCAGGCAACGGTTAGATTGGGATTGTCGAAGACCGCCCCGAAGGAATGGCTCAGCGAGTACCCCAGCTCGCCGCCCTCGTGGATCGACCCCGGGCACTCCGGCGAGGCGTGGCTTGGAATGCCTCCGGGAAACGAAAACTGAAGAAACAGCTTCCGCAGCCCGGCCTCATCCTGGCTGATATCGGGGTAGATCTCGCTGTACGTGCCTTCGAGATAGGTGTTGCCCACGACCGCCGGCCCGCCGTGCCCTGGGCCGGAGACATAGATCATATCGAGGTCATATTTCTTGATGACCCGGTTCAAGTGGACGTAAATGAAGTTCTGGCCAGGGGTCGTGCCCCAGTGTCCGAGCAGCATGTGCTTCACATCAGCAAGCGTCAGCGGTCGTTTCAAAAGCGGATTGTCGTAGAGATAGATCTGGCCGACCGCCAGGTAGTTGGCGGCGCGCCAATAGGCATCCATCCTGTGGAGCAGTTCCGTAGACAGCGGATCCGTAGTCATTGTTACCTCACGACTTCTTTCTCGACATTTTCATGATTGCGACAACGACGAGCGCTACCATCAGCGCGCCGCTTACCGGCCAAATCCACACTCCCCCACCCATCCGGCCACTCATCCATCCGCCCATCCATCCGTAGGTATGGTTCATAACGAGGTTCCTTTCCTAGGCGAGCGGCCGTTAACGGAATTGCTCCCGTATGGCAGCCTCGTCGGTCCAGTATCCCCGCCGATTGTAATGCTGATGCAGGGCGTCCTCGTACTCGCGCGTCAGTGCAGAATCCTCGGTAAACTCTGGCGATTGCTTGATCGCCTCGCGAGAGAGGTGGATGAAGACCTTCGACTCCATCCAACTGACTCGCTCAATCCATTGCGGCGCGATGAGCACACGCTTCCCAGGCCACCAGTTCCGCGTATCGACGACCAGATAGCGAATCGCCCAGGTTTCGTCGTCAATGACGAAGTCCTCGACGTGCCCTATCGCGCCATCGTTGGCTTCGATCTTATGGCCTGTCACATCCGCGGTACTGCGCAAATGAGGATCCCAATTGTTCCCGGCCTTGGCGTGTTCCTTCCAATCCTTGCGATCGCGCGCAATGTAGGGATACGAGCCCCACATGTACGGGCCGCCCCAATACATGGGCCAACCATAATACCCATAGTACGATTCCTCGAATTGCCTCGATACAGGTCTGTCACGGTCCAAGGCCGGGCTGTCCTGAATCTGCTTCTTCGTCAAATCCACGGCTACGCGCTGCTTTTCGCTGCTCACAGCGCCCAGCGCATACGGCGATAGCAACACATGCCGTCCGGTAAGCCACCTGCCCGCATCGGCAACCAAATATCGAACCACCCAGTACTTATCATCGAAGTAGAATTCCTCGACCCTCCCCATTTCCCCTTCGACGCTGTCCAGGTTGTAACCTGTCAGTATTTTCGCTCTATATAGCATGCCGATGTCCCTTTGGTTTGTTGCGTTAAGACTCTGCCGCCGTTACTAGAAACTTCGTCCGACAATGTGTTCTTCACAGAGAAGGTAGCATCCGGTAGGCCGATCCGATCGATCCCACCTTTCAAGATGCGTCGAAACGAGTCGCCGACGTCGAACAGAGCAAATTTGATACTCGAGGAACCGCCGTTGACGGTCAGAATGCGTCGGCTGGTTGGCTTCATGGTCCCCTCTTTTCTTCGCCGTGGCGCAAGCCGAATGAGGCCAGTTTGGCGCACGTGGACCCGTAGTCCGTGTGAAGAACGCTTCGTATTCCCAAACTGGTCGCAACCTCGACGAACATTGGGGTGTTTTCGACGTAAGCCACTTGTTGCGCTGGCGTGTGTGCAACATCCAACGCCAGCCGAAAGACATCCGCATCGGGCTTGCGCAGGTGGACGTAGCACGACGAGACGTACGCATCTATGATCTCGTCGAGCTTGAACTTTTGAATGCGGTAGTCATTCAGTACGCGAGCCTCGTTGCTAACCGCGACGATCTTTAGCTTGTACTCTGCCTTGAGCTCACGAACCAGTGCGAGCATCTTGGGGTAGGGCGTCGATTGAGCGAGCATGAATTTCCGAAACTGCGCCCGAGTGAACGCCCGCCTTCGAAAGAAGACCACGTGGTTCAGATACTCATCCTCAGTCAGTCTACCTTCCTCGTAGGTGTCGAAGGTCATCTGGTGTCGCATTTCGATCTCGGCTAACTCGAGCTTGAATTTCTTGGCCGCCCTTCTGCGAGCGTGATTGTCCCATCCGTCGCTGAGCAGTACCCCGCCGATGTCCACGAATAGCGTTCTAATTGGCATCGGGTCCCTCATCCGTTCCTCGGAGCAACAGTATGGCGCTGGAATGTGCGCCCAATCGATAGCCTCGAGGGTTTTCGAGCCCCGGTTCCTTGCCTGCCGCGAACAGATCCTTTGCCTCATCCTGCGCGGTGTCGGCGGCAATACACCAACGATACGGCGAATGCTGCGCAGGCAAATGAAAATCGGCACTCTCCTTGCCGGCGTTAAACAGCAGACAGAGTGAATTCTGCCCATTCTCTTTGACGAAGCAAGCTAACTGCTTTGCCTGCGGCGCAGCCCAATTCGGCGGGTTTCCCCGTGTGCCAAACCAACGGATGTCTTTGTCTGCATAGAATTGCTCTTTGCTCAGGACGGGATGAGCTCGCCGAAATGCGATCATGCCTTGGGCAAAGCGAAGGATTTCTCTATGCTGCTCCAGCAGAGCCCAGTCGAACCAGCTAGTCGCGTTATCCTGGCAATAGGCGTTGTTGTTACCGCCCTGTGTGCGCCGAGCCTCGTCGCCAGCGAGCAGCATGGGTACCCCGCGCGAGATGAATAGCGTCAAGAGAAAGTTCTTGATTTGGCGTTTGCGCAGGGCTTCGATTCCCGGATCTGTGGTGGGCCCTTCCACGCCATGGTTGTCGCTGAAGTCGTAGTCCGTGCCATCTCGGTTGTCTTCTCCGTTGGCCTCATTGTGTTTGCTGCGATAGCTCACCAGGTCGTTCAAGGTGAAGCCGTCGTGGCAGGTGATGAAGTTGATGCTGCTCTCCGGGCCTTTGCCCGATTTCCTGTAGATGTCTGCGCTGCCACAAATCCGACTGGCAAACAGTCCGAGCATCCCCGCATCGCCGCGCCAGAATCGGCGTACATCATCTCGATAGCGTCCATTCCACTCCGCCCACCGGCGTTCTGAAAAGCTGCCGACCTCGTAGGCGCCTGCGGCATCCCAGGCCTCGGCGATGAGCTTCACATCTCGCAGGATCGGATCCTGGGCGATGCGTTCGAGCAATGGGGCATTGGTGAGCAATTTGCCTGTGCTGTCTCGACTTAGAACCGATGCCAGGTCGAATCGAAAGCCATCCACATGCATCTCGATCACCCAGGTGCGCAGCGCTTGCAGGATGTGGTCTCGCACGACAGGATGGTTTGCGTTGATGGTATTGCCAGTGCCCGTGAAGTCCTTGTAGTGACGTTTGTCATCAGCCAGGGTGTAGAAGATCGCGTTGTCTATTCCGCGAAGATTGAGCGTCGGCCCCAGCTCGTCTCCCTCTGCCGTGTGATTGAAAACGACGTCCAAGAGCACTTCGATCCCTGCCTTGTGAAGTGTGCGGACCATTTGCTTGAATTCCAGCTTCTGCTGCCCGCAACCTCCGGAGCTGCTGTACGAGCCTTTCGGTGCACAGAAGACCACCGGATCGTATCCCCAGTAGTTCTTGAGTGCTTGGCTCGTTGGTGAATCGTTTCGCCCAACCGCAGCCTCATTGAACTCCTGCACTGGCATCAGTTCCACTGCCGTCACCCCGAGGCTCTTGAGGTAGGGAATCTTCTCCATCAGACCTCGGTAGGTTCCGCGATGGGCCACGCCCGAGCTCGGATGAATGGTGATGCCTCGAACATGCACCTCGTAAATGACTGTTTCCGACCACGAATGCCTAGGCGGCTGATCCGCGTCCCAGTCGAAGGGCTCGTCCACAACCACGCACTTGGGCATGGAATGGGCATTGTCGAGCGTCGAGATAGCCAAGTCTTGTTCCGGTGCCGAGGGGTCATATCCACGTGCCGGCGTGAAATCCCACTTGGGCAGCAGGGAGATCGCGTTGGCGAATGGATCCAGGAGAAGTCTGTTGAAATTGAAGCGGTGCCCTTCGGTCGGTTGGTAGGGTCCGTCCACTCGATAGGCATAGAGTTGCCCAGGAGCAATTCCTTTTACCCAGACGTGCCACACGTCGCCGGTCCGATTCCGTTCTCGATCGAGGTCAATCGCTCTGGAGGGTTTCCCGTCCATAGGGTGTTCGAACAATTCCAACCGTACCCGGCTTGCATGGCGGCTGAAGAGGGCAAAGTTGACCCCTCCGTCCTGCTTATAGGTTCCCAAGGGTAAGGGAACGCCCACGCGGACCTCCGCTCGTTCGGAAACTTCCGCCACATAATCGCCAAGTTTGCGCTCAGACGTCACGGCCGCCCCCCAAAGCGTCGCTGACAGTCGATTGTGCTTCTTCGATGATGCGCCGCAGATGGTCACCATCTTGAAAACTTTCCGCGTAGATCTTGTAGATATCCTCGGTCCCAGATGGACGTGCCGCGAACCACCCCGTCTTGGACACCACCTTCAAGCCTCCAATGGCTGCGCCATTGCCTGGTGCTTGGGTAAGGACGGCTTGGATGGGTTCGCCGGCCAGCTCAGTGAACTGCATCTGCTCAGCTGAGAGTCTCGCCAGGCGTGCCTTTTGGTCTGAAGTTGCGGGTGCCTCGACGCGGTCGTAAAGCGGCTCGCCAAACTCGCGTGTGAGGTCGCGGTAGATCTCACCAGGATCCCGACCTATCCGGGCCGTGATCTCCGCCGCAAGCAAGGCCGGCACGATTCCATCTTTGTCGGTCGTCCAGACAGTGCCATCCAAACGAAGGAATGCCGCGCCAGCGCTTTCTTCACCACCGAAACCGAGCGAAGCGTCAAGCAAACCATCAACGAACCATTTGAACCCGACCGGCACCTCGTAGAGCCTTCGGACCACCCTCGCGGCAACCCGATCGATCATCTGAGTGCTCACAACCGTCTTGCCGGCCGCCGCCCCGACGGGCCATGTCGGTCGATGTTGGAAGAGGTAGTGAACGGCCACCGAAAGGTAGTGATTGGGAGGAAGCAATCCGCTGCTCTTGGTCACAATCCCGTGTCTATCGTGGTCGGTGTCGCAGGCAAAAGCGATCTCGAAACGGTCCTTCAGGCCAATGAGTCTTTGCATCGCATAGGGCGATGACGGGTCCATGCGGATCTGGCCGTCCCAATCCACGGTCATGAACCGAAAGGTCGGATCGACTGCTTCGTTCACAACAGTCATGTTCAACCCGTACCGCTCGGCAATCGGTCCCCAATAGTGGACGCCGGCACCGCCGAGGGGATCGACCCCCATGTTCAGCTTCGCGCCACGAATCGCGTCCATGTCGAGTATGTTGGCGAGATCGGCCACGTAAGCGTTGACGTAGTCGTGCCGGTGCGTTGTGGATGCTCGAAGGGCCTTTTCGAGAGGAATCCTCTTCAAACCTACTAGGCCAGTTTCGAGAAACTGGTTCGCCCTTGCCTCGATCCAATCCGTGACCGACGACGCCGCCGGCCCACCATTGGTGGGATTGTATTTGAATCCACCATCGTGGGGAGGATTGTGCGACGGTGTGACGACGATTCCATCCGCAAGGCCTGTCTCGCGGCCTCGATTGTGCGTGAGAATCGCGTGCGACACGACGGGCGTAGGGGTGTATTCGTCCCCCTCTGAGAGCATGACCTCGACCCCATTCGCAGCCAGCACCTCGAGGGCGCTGGCGAGGGCCGGCACCGAAAGGGCGTGCGTGTCCATGCCGAGAAAGAGCGGGCCATCGATATTGTGCTGGGCTCGATACAGGCAAATGGCCTGCGTGATGGCGAGGATGTGCCATTCATTGAATGCCTTTTCGAATGCGGAGCCTCGATGTCCCGAGGTGCCAAAGACAACCCGCTGGCTTACCACCGAAGGATCCGGCCTATCCGAATAGTAGGCCGTGACGAGTCTCGGGACGTTCACCAGCATCGCTGCATCGACTGGTTTCCCCGCTGATGGGGCAGGCAGCATCAGGGCTTCTCCTTATGTCCGCCGAACTGATATCGGAGCGCGGAGAGCACCTTGTTGGCGAAGTCTTCGTCACCGCGCGAGGCAAACCGTTGCGTCAGCGCCGTGCTTAGGACTGGCGCGGGCACCCCCTCGTCGATGGCCGCCTTGAGAGTCCATCGTCCCTCGCCCGAGTCCGACACACGACCCGTGAAGTCTTCGAGGTCAGGACTCTTCTTCAGCGCCGCAGCGGTCAGGTCGAGAAGCCAAGAGCCAATCACACTGCCGTGCCGCCAGGTTTCGACGATTTCCGGGAGGTTCAAGTTATATTGATAATGCTCGGGGTGTCGCAACGGTGCGGTTTCGGCATCCGACGTGCGCTCGCTCGTCCCGACATTGGCGTGGCGAAGAATATTGAGTCCTTCGGCGTAGGCCGCCATTATCCCGTACTCGATTCCATTGTGGACCATCTTGACGAAGTGTCCTGCACCCGCCGGACCGCAGTGGATGTAGCCTCGCTGGACGGTTCCCTTGTCATCCAGAGGTGACTTGTCGGCGTCATCAAGCCCGGGCGCCAGCGCGGAGAAGATGACGTCGAGTCTCTTCACGATGGCATCCTCACCCCCAATCATCTGGCAGTAACCGCGCTCGAAGCCCCAGACGCCTCCGGAGGTGCCGACATCGACATAGTGGATTCCGCGCTCTCCAAGCGTTTTCGCACGGCGGATGTCATCGTGGTAGTAGGAATTTCCTCCGTCGATGACAACATCTTCGGCCGCGAGTAGTGGCGCGAAGTCACGGAGAGTGGCATCAACGACGACCGCGGGCACCATGATCCAGATTGCGCGCGGCGGCTCCAGCTTCGAGACCAATTCGGAAAGCGAACTCGTGGGAGTAGCGCCGAATTTGGCTAGATCGACGCTTGCCTGCGGATGAACGTCGAACACCACACATTCATGGCCGGCCCCAAGGAGCCGCCGAACCATGTTGGCCCCCATCCGTCCGAGGCCGACCATGCCCAATTTCACCGACGGCCCCTCATCGCAGCAAAAGGCCGGCGAAGGCCCACCCTCCGGCTACCAAGAGCACTACCCAAACGAAGTCGCCTCCCCATCCCCAAGACTGGTGGCGAAGGTCTGCCGGCTGTCCGGTCGTCGAGGCTCGCAGCCCGCGGCGTCGCTGGATATAGCGCGGGTAGGGCGGTCCCCATCCGCGATAGCCCCAACCATAACTAACCGGGGACACGAGAAACAGAAACATGAATGCCATCCACAGAATCCACCATGAGCTCATCATTGCTATCTCGCTTTCTTCCGAGCTCGCAGGAGCAAATTTCAGGCCACGTCTTCCGCCACGAACAACCGACAAGACGAGCTCCACACAGGACGCAAGGTTAGCAACGTCGGGAGGATGTCTTCATGACTCGGGAAGGCGACCACGGGACATCAAATTGACTTGTCTGTCGCCTCACTATGATTGACTCGACCGCTTCTCGGACTCTGGATGCCGTCCAAGCATGTGAAATAGTGCCATTCACCGCATTGTGGCCAGGCCTTGAACGGCTTGTCGGCACGGTCGATGCAGAGCTTTGGTCCATGGACGAGAACCTGGTTACGGGCGAGATGGTGAAGAAGACGGAGATCGGCCGAGGGAAGCGAGTGGTGATCGTGGTGCTCGCCGTGGTCGTGGTCGTGGCCCTGCTCGGGACCGTAGTTTCCGGGTTCCGTGGCAGGCACATCGTGCTGAATTCGAATGCGATCACAGCGCCTGTCACCGCGCCCGCCAAGACGGCATGGCGACCATGGTGGCTGCAGTGACCATAGTCCCTCTCCTTCGGTTTGATGGAGAAAGGTACGTCACGTTGATGGAACCAACCGACGCAATGAAGCGTCCTTGTTGCAACCTGCTGAATTCATTGCCGACGGATGATGGCCCGGAACCTGCTGTAGGTCGGTGCAGATTTGAAGGCAAGGAGCGCACATGACTCGAACCACGGAAAAGTACCCCGCCGTTGCATTTTCTGACTCGCATCTGGAAAACACCACCGAGCTTTACGGCGACAAGCTCGTGGCCTTGGATGGTGACATTGGCCAGATCAGGGACTTCTACTTCGAGGACAAGCACTGGGTGATCCGCTATGCGGTCGCGGACACGGGTTCCTGGCTGACCGGCCGACTGGTCCTGCTCTCTCCTCATGCTTTTGGCAAACTGGATCAGGGGGAAAAGACAATGCACATCAATCTGCGCAAGATGCAGATCCAAGATAGTCCCTCGATCGAGTCCCACAAGCCGGTTTCGCGACAGTACGAGGCCGACTATTACAGCTACTACGGCTGGCCAGCTTATTGGGATGGCGGGGCGATATGGGGACTCGGTGGATACCCGGTGATCCTGCCGCATTCGAAAGAGGAGGTAGAGGCCGTCGAGAAACACCACCACAGAGGCGACAAGCATCTCCACAGCGCTCGGGAAGTAACCGGCTACGCTATGGAGACGGTTGACGGACAGATCGGTCACGTGACCGGGTTCCTCGTCGACGACCGAAGCTGGGCGGTTCACGAGCTGCTCGTCGAAGCGGGTCATTGGTATTCCGGCAAGGAGATCCGAATCCCGACAGGCAAAGTAGAGCGAATCAGCTACAAGGAATCGAAAGTATATGTGACGCTCACCAAGGCGGACATCGAGAAGACTCCGGATCATGAGCTGGCCAAGCCGGCCTTGCAAGAGCACGCAGGAGGGCACGTTTGATCCCTACTCCCCTACCACAAGGCATGGACGCCCTGACCGAGCTGGCCATGGATCTACGCTGGTCGTGGAACCACAGCTCGGATGAATTGTGGCAAAGGCTCGACCCCGAGCTATGGACGCTGACCCATCACCCGAACGCGGTTCTTCAAAACGTCGCGCGTGACAAGCTCGCGAGCGCTCTTGCCGATCCCGACTTCTGCCAATCGCTGGACCGCCTGCTGCAGGCCAAACGCCAGTCGTCGGTGGAGCCGGCCTGGTTTCAAGAGAGATATCCCCAGACGCCCCTTTCGTGCGTCGCCTACTTCTGCATGGAATTCATGCTGAGCGAAGCGCTCCCGATCTATTCGGGCGGGCTTGGCAACGTGGCGGGAGATCAACTAAAGGCCGCCAGCGATCTCGGCGTTCCAGTGGTCGGTATTGGATTGCTCTACCAGCACGGGTATTTTCGCCAAGTGATCGATCGGAACGGGGCCCAGCAAGCGCTGTATCCGTCCAATGATCCAGGACAGCTCCCGATCACCCCTGTGTATCAGCCGAACGGCGAACGGCTCCGCCTGAAGCTCGAGTTGCCCGGCTCTCCGGTTTGGCTGCGCACCTGGCAGGTCCAGGTGGGTCGGCGAAGACTGTACCTGCTCGACTCGAATGATGCGGCAAATGCTCCTATTCACCGTGGAATCACCGGCGAGCTCTACGGTGGCGGCGCAGAACTGCGCTTGAAACAGGAGATCGTGCTCGGGCTGGGCGGATGGCGATTGCTCGATGCCCTCGGCATCAAGCCGGAAGTCTGCCATCTCAATGAAGGGCATGCGGCCTTCGCCTTGCTGGAACGTGCCCGCGCTTTCATGCAGGAGAATGGGAATCCGTTCGCGGTGGCGCTGGCGGCTACGCGGGCCGGAAATCTCTTCACCACGCACACGGCCGTGAGTGCGGGCTTCGACCTCTTCCCTCCGGCCTTGATCGAGCAGTATCTCGGACAGTACGCGCTGCAGGAGTTGGGTCTTTCCCTGCGCGAGCTCTTGGCCTTGGGGCGCAAGGACCCATCGGACGCGGGCGAGCCTTTCAACATGGCCTACCTTGCGATGCGTGGATGTGCGGGCGTCAATGCCGTCAGCCGGTTGCACGGTCGGGTGAGCCGGCATATCTTCGCGCCGCTCTTCCCTCGCTGGCCGGAGAGCGAGGTTCCGGTCGGTCACGTAACCAACGGCGTGCACATGCCGACATGGGATTCGGCGGCGGCCGACGAAGTTTGGACCGACGCCTGTGGCAAGAGTCGCTGGATGGGTACGTCGACTACCCTCGAGGCGGATCTCCGCCTGGTTTCGGACGAGAAGTTGTGGGCCATGCGCAACACGAGTCGAAGGCTGCTCGTGGAATATGCCCGCGAAGGCATCGGTCGCCAGATGGCCGCTGTCGGAGCCCTGCCTGCGGCCATTGCCCGAAGCCAAGCGCGGCTGGATCCCGAGGTCATGACCCTGGGTTTCGCACGACGATTCGCGACCTACAAGAGGCCCAATCTTCTTCTCCACGACATCAACCGACTGCTCGGCATCCTCAATCACCCGGAACGTCCCATCCAGCTCATTCTCGCGGGCAAGGCACATCCGGCTGACCAAGCCGGCCAGGCCCTGATTCAGGAATGGACGCAATTCATCGGTCGTGGCGATGGAAGCGTGCCGGTGTTCTTCTTGGCCGACTACGACATGTTATTGGCCGAACGCATGGTGCAAGGAGTCGACGTGTGGATCAACACGCCTCGGCGACCGTGGGAAGCCAGCGGCACGAGCGGTATGAAGGTGTTGGTCAATGGCGGTGTCAACATCTCCGAGCTCGACGGCTGGTGGGCTGAGGCCTATGAGCCGGTGGTCGGCTGGGCCTTGGGAGACGGTAACGAGCATGGCGACGATCCGGCCTGGGACGCGTCCGAGGCCGAGACGCTTTACGAGATGCTCGAACAAGAGGTGATTCCGGAATTCTTCGCACGCACCGACAAGGGAATTCCCACGGCGTGGATCGCACGCATGCGGGAAAGCATGGCGCGCCTGACGCCCAGGTTTTCCGCCAGCCGCGCGGTGCGCGAATACACCGAGCAACACTATCTTCCGGCAGCAGCGGCCTATCATAGCCAGGTGGCGGACAAAGGTGCCTCCGCTCGGAAGCTCCTCGACGGCCAAAACACGCTGGCGCAGAAACTGACCGCCATCCGTTTTGGCGCCGTCACCGTCCTGACCCAAGGGGGCGAGCACCACATCGCGGTCGAGGTGTTCCTGAACGATGTCAGTCCGGACGCGGTTCGCGTCGAGCTCTATGCCGACGGCGACCAGGCCGGCGACGCCGTGAAGAGAACAATGACAGGCACACGGCGAGAAGGGAACGCTTCGGACGGGTACGACTACCGTGCCACAGTCTCTTCCGCACGTCCGGCAACAGACTATACGGCGCGCATCATGGCGAAGCACGACGCCCTGGCACAGGATCCGGGGGCGGGATGGATGCTTTGGCAGAGGTAGGTCATTCGAAGAAGGAAAACAAACACAATGACTCCAAGCACACAGGAACACTCAATCGTCGCTATCTATGACTCGCACACCGGCGCCGAAGCCGCCTTGAGGGATTTCAGAAAGCGGGGCTCGACATGAAGCGACTGTCGATCATCGGCCAGGACTATCACACGGAGGAACATGCCCTCGGTTTCTACACCTCGGGCGACCGCATGAAGTTTTGGGGCGTCCGTGGGGCGTTTTGGGGAAGCCTCTGGGGACTCCTATTCGGTGGCGCCTTCTTCTTCATTCCCGTCTTCGGCCCGCTGGTCGTGATGGGCCCGCTGGTGGGTTGGATCGTCGGTGCGCTGGAGGGCGCTGCTGTCGGTGGCGCGGCCGGGGTCTTCGCTGCCGCATTGACAAGCATCGGGATCCCCAACGACAGCATCGTGAAGTATGAGCTCGACGTGAAGGCTGGAAAATTTCTCGTGCTCGCGCGCGGTACCGCCGAGATGATCCAGCATGCACACGTCGTTCTAGGGACGACCGGTGCTTCCTTGCTGGCGACACACGCTGCTTGAGCCGTGGGTCGTTGAAGATGAGAGCGCTCGTCTACCTTGGCCCGGGAGAGTTGGCCTTGGACGACCGCCCAAGGCCTGGACTCGTGGCACCCTCGGACGCCATCGTCAGGATGTCCAAGACAACCATTTGCAAATCCGATCTTCACATCCTCAAGGGTGACATTCCCAGTTGTCATGCTGGTCGCATCCTCGGCCATGAGGGCATCGGTGTCGTCGAAAGCGTTGGACCGAGCGTCATCGGCCCACGACACATTTGCAAACGCCGCCCACACGAAAGCGCTCAAGGTGCT
>CAWGPW010000016.1:0-680000 GCA_963824555.1 uncultured delta proteobacterium
TCTGTCCTAGTTCGCAGCGGCATGAAATCCAATCGGGAGCTGTCCTGTGAAGCTTGTCGACTACCGGTCCAGGACACGCCCGAGACTTCGAATTCTTCTGCAATTTCCAGCGTGTTGCAATTGCGCGAAGGATCGTCTGCAATGTCCTGATTCGCAGCTGCGCTTGCACTTCTAGACACTTTTGCGCGACCGCGTAGCCGGCGCTGCGCGACGAGAGCGCGCGTGTCCCAGCCTAGTCAGTGCGCGCACTTACATCGTCGATTGAAGTCATCCATTCCCCCGTCTCAGACGCTAACGGACATGGACAGAATCGATCACCCCAAATCGGGTATCCATCTCGCGCCACGGAAGCCCGACGCGAAACGATCTACCCAACCAACAACAAGAGCGCTACTTGCTGAGCGCCGCGATGACTGCCTTGGCGACCGTCACGAACTGGGCCGTGGTGGCCTGGGCCTCCGGAGCCGTCGACGGCGTGTAGACCTCGACGACGTCCTTGCCGACCTGAAGCTGTACTCCGGCCTTCGATGCGACGGTGGTGTACCCGGTGCCAGTCACCGGCTTTACAGCGGATGCCCCACCCAGATCCAAGCCGTCGGTGGTGGGATCATCACCGTCGGACGGCTCCCGCACATCGAGAACCCAGGTCCCCGCATCACTGGCTAGGTTGTACACGCAACCGTAAACACCATCACCCGTGTCGGTCTCGATCGTTTCGCCGAACGACTTGCCGCTGGCTGCGGAAAGCGCTACCGCGCTGAACACGGAACACATCGCAATCTTGCCGGTCGGTCCGGATGCCGACGCAGCGGCCGGAGCGCTCGATCCGCCCGAGCCCCCGCCCGCCGGACTGCCGCCGCCTGAGGAGTTGCTACCGCACCCAACCGTCTCCAACAAAAATAGGGCCATGAAGACCGAAGCAGTACTACGCGCTGAAATCATGAGTTCCTCCTTCAGCGAAGATCAAAGGATTAGGTTCAGTCCATCTCAAGTGCAGAGTCCCGGCTCGGAAACTCCCCGATTCAAGTCCCCTCCTGGGATGCCGTTCCTGCCCCAGAGATTCAGAGTGGATAGTGGATAGTCGGGCGCGTGGGTGGAACAGATTGCTGCTGGTTGCGTGGAAAGCACCAGCAGGAGTTCTCGGCAACGGGGCGATTCTGGTTGAGCATAGGCCGTTCAAGCACCACTTTGCTTTCAATGTCCGGTAAGAAACATTACGTCAACTACAAAGACCCACACGTCAGCCTCCTCGATCTATCCCTATACCCGGGAGTTCGACTACGAAGCCCAGCAGGTCGCCTTCGCGGATTGCATCGCGGAGGTTCTGCACATGGGAGATCGCCGAGTCCGAGGTAGCTCCCGACGCACAAAAGACTGTGAGGTACGTCGTTACGACAAACCCTCGAGTATCAGTTTGATCACCGTCGACAAAGCTTGTCCTCGACCGCTTACTCTTCGCTTCATTCACCGAACCCTGCGGAGGCCAGAACTGAATAGAGATCTGGATAGCCAATAATTCAGGTTGCGGGGTCGTTCCATATCAACGACGAGCGCTGCAACGGCTTTATGGCGGCCTATTCGAGATGAATCCCCGACCGGCCCTTTCCCCAGAGGGAGTTTAGCATCCCCTTCTCATCGAGAAGACAGTCGGGCAGGTCCGCCGAACGCTATGCCGTTCAGCGGTCTGGGCGCCGCCAAGCCGGCGCTACGATTCTACGCCGATGCCTCTGCGGCGACCAGTCAGTCAGCTAAAGGTAGTTGAGGAAAAAGGACGGGGATGCCCCGAAGATGTCGAAGTCGCAAAACCCGACGAAGGAGGTCATCCCCATCATGAAGAAGCGTATCTATCGCAGAATGCCCGTCAACGATTTTCAACCCGAGACTGTTTCGCACGCCGACCTGGGCGGCAAGCTGGTCTTCGCCATCGATGTCGCCAAGGTCGACATGGTCGCGGCCCTGGCCGCTGCCGGCGGGCACGTGCTGCACACCATCTGCTGGAAGGCACCTGAACAGAATCCCACCGTGCTTGCCATCCTGCGTGGTTTCCGTGCCGCTGGCGTCACCGTCGAAGCCGTCATGGAGCCCTCTGGCACCTACGGTGATGTGCTTCGCCACCAGCTCGAGCAAGACGGCTTTCCGATCTTCATGGTCAGCGGCAAGCGCACCCACGATGCCAAGGAAATCTTCGACGGTGTGCCCAGTCTTCACGACGCCAAGGCAGCCGCCATCATCGCGAGGCTTCACGCCGACGGCCTTTCCACCCGCCTGGCCGATGAGGTCCCAGAACGCCGCCAGCTCAAGGCAGCATTGGCCATCATGGATCTTTACCAAGAGCGCTACCTGCAGCTCGTGCATCGCCTGGAAAGCTGGCTCGCTCGCCACTGGCCGGAGTTGCCCACACTGCTTGAACTGACTTCGTCATCTCTCATGGCATTGCTCGCGCGCATCGGCGGTCCAGCCGACGTTGCCGCTCAACCGGACCAGGCGACGAAGCTCCTTCGTGGTATCAGCCACAGGCTTCTGGACGACGACAAGATCGCCGCCATCATCACCTCGGCCAACACTTCCGTCGGCGTTCCGCTGGTTGGGCTTGAACGCGACGCCTTGATGGCCATCGCTGCCGAGGCCTATCACGCCCACCGCGCCTTCGCGACGGCCAAGACCAAGGTCGCCCAGCTCGCCGCTACCACGCCCGCCGCCGCGCTTGCTCCAGTTGTCGGCCCCACCACCGCGGCTGCCATCTATGCCGAGGTCGGTGATGCAAAGTCGTACCACTGCACACGCGCATTTCTCAAGGCCATGGGCCTCAATCTCAAAGAGAAAAGCAGCGGCACCGTGCAGGGCCAAATCAAGATCACTAAGCGCGGCCCGTCTCGCGTGCGCCAGCTTCTCTGGCTTGCGATCTTCCGTTGGATTCAGGACGACCCGATCGCCAACGCTTGGTACCAGCGCAAAAAGCAGCGTGACGGTGGACGTGCGTCGCGGGCCGCGGTCGCGCTGATGCGCAAGCTGGCCAAGGGGCTGTATCACGTCGGTCGCGGTGGCACCTTTGACAGCAGCAAACTTTTCGACACTCGCCGCTTGCAGATGGAGAGTGCAGGATTTCCGAAGGGTGACCTTCCGTTGAATCGTCTCTCTGCCCCGTGCAAGAGCGCCGTCAGTCTTGAGGCACCCTGCGGAACTATGTTCTGACCATTTCCATGTTGGACAAAGCCGAATGAATGAAAGGAGCAATCCATAACAGTCAACTGATTCTTTGAACGTGTGAGATATCCGACGGGTGACCTTCTGTTGTGGCTCATCTCTGCCTTGTGCAAGAGCGCCGTCTGTTCTGAGGCGCCCTGAGGATCTTCGACCTGACTCAATCTCCGTTGCCAGCTGAATCGATGCCGGCCCTCGCGGACATCCTACTGGAGCGTTTCGTTTACCCAGGCCGATCGCCTCCCGATCTCTCGCCCGCTCAATCCCCCTCGCGCACCGGATCCTTCCACCGCATCTTCCTGACTGCGGAACGGATCTCGTGTGCCCAGACAACCCTGATCGATCCCTGTTCTTTTTACTTGCACTGCCTACGAGAGCTTCATCGGCTTGTTCGGCAGCATCCTGCGTCTTGACGTCAGAACGTCATGACGTCATAATGCCCATCATGGCACAGGCGAAGAGAGCCACCGTTTACTTGGAGGCGACATTGCACCGCGCCCTTCGCGTAAAGGCCGCGGAGACGGATTTGTCCGTGTCTGAACTTGTGAACAACGCCGTTCGCGCTGGCCTGGCTGAAGATGCTGAGGATCTTGAGGCATTCCGAGCCCGAGCAAAGGAGCCCATGTCCTCCTTCGAGAACCTCGTCAGCGACCTCAAGCGACGTGGAAAGCTATAGACTCGAAGTCAAGCGTTCGGCGGCCAAGGAGATCGGCGATCTTCGCAAGGCCGACTGTCAGCGCGTTATTGCGAAGATTCAGCTGCTCGCGAGCAACCCACGACCCAATGGCTGCGAGAAGCTCAGCGGCGCGGAGAAGTACCGCATTCGCCAAGGCGACTACCGCATTCTCTACGAGATCGACGACTCGACGAAAATGGTGACCATCGTGAAGGTGGGCAACCGGCGAGAAGTCTACCGCTGAACCACCCGCTGTCTGCCGAACGCTGTGCCGTTAAGCTACGAGCGAGCGCTGCAACGGCTTTATGGGTTCGGCGGCGCAGCGCTACTCATCGGCACTATCAAGCGCAGCCGCTTCTGCGCCTCCTGCCTCACTAACGGTTGCATCGTGCTGACTCACCCCATTTCGACACCAGATGGTGACATTGGATGGGGATGCGTCGGTGACCAGGTCAGGGCACGCCCTGCACTCACTGCAGTCCTGTGACGGGTCTGAGGGATAGGACCCGGGGCTGCATGGCGTGCACGCAGTTCTGCTTTCGCATCCTGCAGCGGCCAGTCCGGAGAGGACGAGGACCCAGATCCTCGCCCACCGTGAAGACCGCGCACGAAATCGATACCGAACGCTTTGCCGTTAGGCGGTGGGCGGCCGTCTGCGGCCGACCATCCGCTTCAAAGGCTTGTTAGCCGCCGACAAGCGAGACGGGCTCGCCTGTACACCCGTGACAACGATCTTCTTGTCGCCAAAGGCCGCGACAATCTCGAGTCGTCCGCCGATGGCAAAAAGATATCGCTGCAGGGTCGAAATCTGGCAATCGTCGAAACTCTCACGGCCCTCGAGCCGGGAGATGTCCGCCTGGTCCATCTGAGACACACCGGTGACATCAACTTGTGTCTTTCCTGCCGCCTCGCGGAGAGTTCGCAACGTTAGATGAACCCCGCGTTGGGCGCGCAAGCCTCGACCGAGAACCCGAACGGGCTCCTCTTGCATTTCAATCTTTCGCTTGGTTGCTTGGCTCATGAATGTTCTCCAGTTTCATAGACTTCCCGTTCGCCTCCGGTCGCCGGACGAGCGCTGATTATCCGGTCACGTTCACCGCGTTCGACGTGAACGACGTACAGCAAGCGTTCACGCAGCGACGTCCCGATGACCACCAGTCGGCCGATTCCTGACCCGTCATCAAGATAGACCGCGTAGGGATCGGCAAAGACGGTCGCGGCCTCGGGGAACGACACGCCATGCTTTGCGAGATTCGACTCGGCCTTGGCCGAGTCCCATTCAAAGTCGCCATCGAAAACCGTTGGCATCGCATTCACCAATATGGGCTATGCCCCATAGCGAGTCAACCAAGTTGGAGGGTCGTTCGTGCGGCTAGTCAAAATGGAACGACCGACTCACACCGGGATCTTGGGGTACGCTCAGGCAACGCTCAGGCCTGGTGAGAGACACCGAACGCAGAACCAAAATGGAGGAGTCGGCCATGAGGAGCATAGGCCGTTCAAGCACCACTTTGCTTTCAATGTCCGGTAAGAAACATTACGTCAATTATGTGGCCTATTTCTCGGGGATGTAGGTGTGCGACCGGAGCATGCCGGTGCAGAGCCTGATTGGGGTCAACGGACGGAAGTGGGCGCCGTCAAGCGAAGCTCGCTGAGGTCGTCGCGGGCCTGTTCGAGGCGCCGAGCGAGCAGCCGGGCCTTGTGGCCGGAAGGCCCCTCCTTGCAAAGATTTTTCGTGATCCAGGAAATCAGGCTCTGGACGAGGGCGACGGGGTCGCGATCGACGACGTCAGTCGGGTCGCCGCTTCGAAGCTGGTAGCGCTCGGCAATGCGGCTCATGGCCTCGAAGTACTCTCGACCGACGGTCTCGTCGACGATCTGGGTGTAGCGCAAGGTCATCCGGAAGTCGCGATGCCCGAGCAACTTCATGATGCCGAGCAGGCTCATGCCTCCGTTCATCAGAGAGGTTGCGAAGCTGTGCCTCAGCCGATGGGTAGTCAAGCGCTCCGACAGCGGCAGGTCGCCGCCGATCTTGGTCAGCGTCGATTGGTAGGTGGTCGTGGCAATCGGCCGACCGCGTGCGCCCTGGACCAGGTAAGGATGGTCCTGGCGGGCCCGACGTTGCAGCTCGGTCACTGCCACCAGAGTCGCGTTGTCTAGGGGCACGAGTCGTTCATTGTTCAGCTTGCCGAGCGGCACTTTGAGAAAGGATTTGCGGCTCCTCGCTGTCTCAAATGGACGCGAGGTCGGTTGTTCCGCTAATGTTCCGCGGTGAAGAATCCAAGTTCTGGTCTTGACGCGAATGCACTTTTTACGGTGGCTCTCGGCATGGTCAATCCATGGGAGGTCGTAGAGCTGAACCTTGACGCCGAGAAGAAACGCCTCGACATCAAAGTCGACTTCAGGCCGGGGAGCACCTTCCCTTGCCCTACGTGTGGCGATGCTTGCAAGGTACACGATGCCTCGCCGCAGACATGGCGACACCTGAACTTCTTCCAGTACCTCACCTATGTCGAGGCAAGACAACCTCGAACCAAGTGTGACAAGCACGGCGTCTTGACGGTCGATGTGCCATGGGCTCGTGGCGGGTCGAACTTCACCCTTCTCTTCGAGGCGATGGTGGTGGAACTGGCACGCAACGGCCTCACGGTGGCGGCGGTCGGTCGCATCGTCGGCGAGCATGACACGCTCCTGTGGCGCATCCTGGAACACTACGTGGACGAGGCCCGTGAGCGAGCCGACTACAGCCAGGTCGCCGAGGTTGGCGTCGACGAGACTTCGCGGCAGAAGAACCACGTCTATGTCACGGTCTTTGCCGACATGGTAGCGGCGAAAGTCTTGTTCGTCACGGAGGGGAAAGATCACGGCACGGTGGCTTGTTTCAAGGACGATCTGCTCTCTCACGGTGGAGACGTGAAGAAGGTGACGGACTTCAGTCTCGACATGTCGCAGGCATTCATCAAGGGCATCTTGGAGACGTTTCCGGCGGCGCACCTCACCTTCGACAGGTTCCATGTCATCCAGCTCATGAACGACGCAATCGATGAGGTGCGAAGGCAGGAGCAGAAGTCCTCTCCGGAGTTGAAGGGCACGCGCCACGACTGGCTGAGGAACGAGGCCAACATCAAATCCGAGAACAGGGAGCCCTTCGCGGTCTTGCGCTCCTCCAAATTGGCCACTGCGCGGGCCTACCACATCAAGCTCATGCTACAGGAGTTGTATAGCCTGAGTGCGGATGAAGCGGAGGCGTGGTTTCAGCGCTGGTATTTCTGGGCCACCCATAGCCGATTGGAACCCGTCATCAGGGTCGCCAAGACCCTCAAGGCGCACCAGGCAGGCGTGATGAGATGGTTCATGTCAGGCCTGACGAATGGTCTCTTGGAAGGACTCAACAGCCTCATCCAGGCGGCCAAGGCGCGGGCGCGTGGCTTTCGCTCCGCGCGCAAAATGAAGACTGTGATTTATCTGCTGCTGTCAAAACTGGACTTCAGACTTCCCTGTGCATTTCCCAATTCAATCCATTCCAAATAGCGAGGAGCCGGATTTGCCGTTCTCGTCGGCACGGACGCATTCTCGCTCCAGACGTCGCAGCTCGCCGACTCGCAAGCCCGTACGGCGCATAACGAAGAGGCCCAGGGCAATTGTCGTCCCGGATTGTTTGAGGCGCGCCTGCAGTTCTTGGTCGATCTCGGCCGGCAGGGGACGCGGCAGATAGTCGGGCTTCTTGGGCAGGTCGCGGGACAGGATGAGCGCGCGACCGGGAGCCGAGATTAAGCTGTGCTCCCACAGCCAGTCGAGATAGGTACGAAGGCTGACCAGCCAGCAAAACCGAGTCGTCGGATGGATGCCACGCTCGTGCAGCTCTTGGCTCCAGGCAAGGCACACGGAATGATCGAGGTTCGTGATGGCGATGTGCTGGTCGCCAAGCCAGCGATGAAACCGGCGCAAGACGAAGCCATAGTTTTTGACTGTCGATGGACGCCGGGTGGGAGCAAGGAACTGTAGAAACCGGCGCACCTCATCGGGCAAAGGCATACGGTGGTAGCCTTCGAGATCCTCGGCGCCAAATGGTCCCGCCAGCCCACGCTTTTCGAGCCAGCGCAGGTACCGCCGCACCTTGTAGCGGTAATCGTTGCGGGTCATCTGTCCCACCGCTCGGCCTGTGGGGGCTGCTGCGAAATCATGGACCTCTTTGGCCGTCAGCGCGTTGAGCGGGCGTCGTTTGCGGAAGAGCCAGCGGTGAAACATCACGACGACACGTTCATGAGAATGGCGTCTGGGCTGCTCGCGCAGGTACGTCTCGGCGAACGGCGGCAAGTCGATGCGATGTTTGGTCATCGCTGCACTTGGCCGCCGTAGCGCGATTCGAGCTGCGCGACCGCGCGGTGAAACTCCGCTGCGACGTCTGCCAGCGAAATGTTGACGTACTGGAGCGTGGTTTCGGCGTAGGCATGCCCCATCATCCGCTGCAGGATCGGCAACCTGACACCACTTCGAGCCATATCGGTGCCGAAGGTGTGGCGGAGCCGATGGGGATTGGCATTCGTGAGAGCTGGCTGTTGGCGGCGCGTACGAAACACCCTTCGTAGCGCCGCACGGGTCATCGCACCGCCACGGCGTGTGCCCTGGAGCACGACGAAGACGTGATCGGTGGCGCAGCTTGGCGGGCGTTCGAGCGTCAGATACCGGCGAAGAAGATTCACGAGCAGTCCGGGCAACGGTACGGCCCGCTCTTTGTTGCCCTTGCCGTGGACGCGGATGCGATGGTCGTCGAAGTCGAGATCGCCAAGACGCAGATCGAGCGCTTCTTGACTGCGCAGCCCGCACAGGAGCATCACGTAGGTCAGGCACAAGTCGCGATAGCGGCTCATGCTTCCAAGCAGGTCACGGACCTGATCGATGGTCAGCGGTTCGACAAGCGTTTTGGGCTCCTTCACTCGCAGTCGCCGCAAAGGCGAGCGCAGCCATCGCGCAACACCCAGATCTCGGTCGCGCTGATACGGGCGAAAGTGCCCGTGTTGCTCGAAGCCACCCTGCAGATCCTTACCGACGACGAAGCGATAGAAGAGGCGGAGTGTGTGCAGCCTACGGTTGATGCTCCTGGGATGACTAGCTCGTCCTCGCTCCCACGCGAGGAAACGGCGAATGTCCTCGGCACCAAGCTCCGCGAGCATTTGCCCCGAGGCGAAGAGCCATCGGTACACGAGGGCCAAGTCATGCGCGTAGGCTTCGACCGTGCAGCGTGAGAGTCCGCGGATTTCGACCCCTTCGAGAAAGCGCGCACAGTGCTCATTGATGACGCCCTGGTCATCCACAACCGCCACCCGCCCGCTCTGCCGCACCACCCGAATCGCGCTCACCTGGTTGCGCCCTTCCTGGCCAAGCCTTGGTGCGGTCGCGATTCGCTCGTGGGCGCGGTCATCGTGCCATCTCGAAAAGCAGCAGCTGCCGCAAGTCGCGAAAATCGCCAACCCCATCCAGTCGCTCATGCCGCTGCGGGGGACGCTGGCGGCCCTCGACCACATCCAGCGTGTAAAGCGGTGTGCGCGCGTGCTCGGCGGCGAGATCGGGACACAGACTCGTGACGAACGTAGCGTCCTCTTTGTCCGCAACGAGCACAGCGTGGACCGGCCGACTCTGCCACAGTGCCAGCGCCTCGAGCAGGCTCGGCAATGCTCTCTGATGCCAAGGCCGCGCCGCCAGCCTCGCTTTCAGCAGCGTCGAGCCGGCCCCCACCGTCGCCAGCACTCTCGTCTCCGATCCTCGCGGTTGAATTGCCACACAGATCTGGTCTTCCATCGCTGTCCTCCTTGCCACCCGTCGTGAGCGGCAGGACGACTTGTATGGGAAACGCAAGTTTCGGTGGACCCTGATGCGTCACTTTCTCGCGCTGCCTTTGCTGGCGAGCCGCATGCGCGAATCGACCGTCACGGCTCGCCTGGTACTTCCGCCCTGCTTGCCGCAGCGATTGCACACGCGCCGCCTCACGACAGACAGTCGAACAGTACCGATCGCCGCGATCGCATCGCGCGCAGATGAAAAAACACTGCTGACATTCAAGCCGGCCACAGACAACAAATCGAAGTGAGTCCACGTCCCCGGGGGCCGACCCCGCAAAACTGGACACGCCCACGAGGCCGTGCCACGACACCATCGTCGGACACGTCCCCGTGGATCGACACGAGGGACTCGGAGGTATGAGCTCCGGGTCCCTCACTTTCCGCGAGTCAGCCGCTCTTCGCTATCCCGCTCCGCTCACCTCCGCTATTTTTTCCACCCCAGCGGCCTCGGCGATCCAGGGAAGCCTTCCCCCAACTACGGATGCCCTCAAGCGGACGTCGACACCCAAATAGGCCACATAAATGTCAACTACAAAGACCCACACGTCAGCCTCCTCGATCTATCCCTATACCCGGCCTCGACATCCTCGACCACGGCGAGGCCGGCTACCACATGGACGAAGCCGGCGGCATATGAGGGCGACGTAGGCAGCGACTGGCTTGCGAGCAACCCAATGGGCGCCGTCGAGCCGGCGCCTCGATCTTACTACGGCAACTGGAAGGACCACTGCTGGTTGTAGTTGCTGCCGCCCAACCAGGTCCATATGTGAACGTTCGCACCGTCGGACAGCGAAACGCCGCTGACATCGAGCGCGGAGCTGCTGCTGCTCAGTGGAGTCAGGCGAAAGTAGCCGACGCTAGCTGAGCTGATCATCCATTTCTGGTTCGTCGCTCCGGCATAAGTCCGGATGTCGACGTTCGTGTCGTCAGCCGTCGAGGTGGTGGCAACCTCCAGCGCCTTGCCGCTCTGGGCACCTACGATCTCGTACACGTTTCCGCCTAGGTGCGTGAGCGTCCACTGCTGGTTTTTGCCCCCGTCATACGTCCACTGATCGACGTTGCTGCCGTCTGCCGTGACCTCGAAGTAAACGTCCAACGCTTTGCCGCTGTGACAAGCAATGACGCGGTACGTGCCGTCGGGGACGATCCCCGTCCCGGTGTTGATGTCCGTATTCGTGTCGGGATTCGCGTCGGTGTTGTCTTGGGTGTCCTGGCCCGGAGCCGCATCAATCCCAGCTGCGGGCGGCGTTTGGTCCGGCGAGCCGGAATCGACCTGCCCGACCTCCATGGTTCCCCCAGTGCCGGCAGGTCCCGCATCGGCATTGGCCGAATCGTCGATGGCGGCATCTCCTGCGGTGTCAGGGGTCGCGGCGCTGGTGTCCTGGCCGTCCTGGCCGTCCTGGCCCAGAGCCGCATCAACCCCAGCGGCGGTCGGCGCTTGGTCCGGCGAGCCAGAGTCGGCCCGCCCGACCTCCATGGTTCCCCCTGTACCGGCTTGTACCGCATCGGCATCACCCGAATGATCGATGGCCCCATCCTGCGCGCGAGAGGAGTGAGCGCGCAGCTTGCTCTCGTCGAAAGAACACGACGATGCGAACGTGACCAGCAGGAATAGGAGAGAAACACATGCGTCTTCCCAGTCGGCCTCGTCCAGGCGAAATGTCGTTTCCATCGAGCAGCTCTCCGGTCTTGGCATCGGCAGAATGGCGCACGACCTTAGCTCCCCGACCTTCGCAGGCTGGCGTTAACCCGCGGGCGCGCAGCGCCTGTCAGTCATCGGTATCTTGGCCAGAGCGGTGCCATGAGTCAGCCGTGAGTTTCTCAAGCGCAGCCAGGTAGGGCGCATGCGGATCACCGGGATGCGGAGGCTTCTTGGACAGATTCCAGAGATGCTCCATCAAAACTGACGCGATTGCGTGGATAGACTCGTGACGATCAAGTCCTTCGCCGAGAAGCCGTTCCAGCGCGCGCCTTGCCTCCGGGAGCCCTTCGGCGAGCTGGTTCTCGACAATCACATGGCCGATGGCGTGGGCCTCTACGTTCGGGAGCTTGGCCCGAATCTTCTGATGGTACTGGCGCACGCCCGCTATCCGGAGGTCTTCGTCGACTTCCAGCCATTTCGCAGGGTCAGGATCGCGTTCGGGATCGTACTTCCTCATCTGTTTCGGGCCTCCGGCTAACCCCTGGCCGTTCAGAAGCGGCGAGCCCGCCATACAAACGGTTTGTTGATGTTACTCCAATTTTCGGCGGCGGAATCGTCCGTTGCAACGCCTCGACGGAGCCTTGGCATCCAACATTGCCATCATCTCCTTTCAATACCCGCAACCTGGGCCACCGATGCCCCAACAGGCGATGGCTCCGTCGGTTCTTACCCCGCATCCAATGCGCGCTCCCACGCTGACTGAGACGTAGGGGCCCGGTGGAGGAGCGACAGGGCCGGCGTCGAGGCACGGAAAGCTCCAGCAGGCCATGGTCCCGCTGGTCGCCACCGCACACGCCAGATCAAAGCCCACAGAAATGGCGGTGAAAGTACCCGTTGGTGGTGTGTATGAGTTGTCTCCGCATGTGATGGTGCCATCGGTTCGTATTCCACATGGGACGAAATACTCATCACTAAAGGAGGTGAAAGTACCGCCCGGCAGTGTATTCCAGATTGGCGAAGCATCGCCCCAGCAGGCAATGGTGCCGTCTGTCTTCCTAACACCGCATAAGGCGCCGCCCGTACTGATCGAAGTAAAGGTTCCACCGAGTGGCAAGACATTGCGCCCCCAGCATGAGACGGTACTGTCAGTCGCTATTCCACATGCATACAGACACGTGCTGTTCAGATCCTGCGGATTCGACACGCTCACGGAGGTGAAGGTACCGTCTGATGGCGTGGCTTGCCCGCAGGAATTGTTTCCCCAACAAGCCAGAGTTCCATCGCTTCGCACGCCACATGCAGAGCCTCCCCCCACGCTGACCGAGGTGAAGATGCCTGAAGGAGGCACATCTTGTCCGTAGTTGTTGTAGCCCCAGCAGAGAATGGCCCCGTCCGTCGTTAGCGCACATACGTCGTCTGAACTGCCAACACTCACGGATGCATAGGTGCCAGTGATGGTGACTGGTGAGTGCCAGTCGACTACCAAGGGACCTTGATAGCCAGAACCTCCATCCACCGAAGGCGACACCACGATGCCCGCATCGACGGCAGTGAGGACCGGCGAGCCACCACTCCCCAGAGAGCTTCCGCCCGTGCCCGCACCACCGATCCCGGGCACAACGCTGGCGCTTGCATGCGTTCCGCCCGTGCCAGTCTCGTCGCGACTTCCATCCGCCCCACCTCTGAAAAGAGGCGCGCTTTCACCAACCTCACCCGCGGGTGGCAATGCGCCGTCTGGGGCATGGTAGCTAAAGGATGATGGCGAGCAGGCCAGAACCAAGGTGATCGCCAGAAGCACACGTCTCATTCCGACCTTCTTTCGCGCCCTGCGGGTTATCGGAAGCCGAACATTCCACCACTCGCTGGGCAAACCCAGCGCCTCGATTCTACACGATATTGTTGCGGCGGGCTTGACGTGACGCTTGCCAAGTCCCCGGTCACGGACGTAGGGTTCTAGCGTGAATCTTTCGTTCCTGGCCGATTCGTGGCGCCATGCATTCATCGCCGCGGTACTGATGGCGCTTGCCGGGATTTCGGCTTGTGGGAGCTACACGACACCGTCCACCGTCGTTACTCTGGACAGCGGGCAGCAGTGCTCTTCTGATCTCCCCACGACCGCCCTCGCTCCTTACCAAAGCGTCGGGAGTGGCATCATCATCGGTACCGACGTCAGCGCTTCGGTGTGCAATGTTGGCGTCATAGTGTACGCGTCCCCCGACAGTTCTTCCCCCGACCAGCTTTTGGTGCGCCTTGACTATTATTGAACGTCCCTATTCGATTTTCAGCGTCCCGCTGGAGCTACCGGCGGAAGGCTGCGCGGCCTGATCTCGGCGAAAGAGCCAAGCCCCGGCCCGAGCTCCTGCGGAGTCTTTGGCTTCGACTACAACCTGCCAGTTGCCCCGGGGCCGCAGGCGCTGAATCTTGGCTTTCAGGCAACGGCCCCTTTGGATTGCTTGGGGTCAAGCCAGACGAGCGAAGGTTCATGGTCGGTGACAATGAACAGCGTATCCGAGTATCAAGCCGATGCAGGACCACCCTCGACGTATCATCCTTACTTGGCCCACGGGCAGATCACTGCGAACCTCGTGGGCGCAGGCCCGGCAGATACAGTCACCTTCGCGTTGGCCTTCTGAGCTTGTCGGCCACCAGGTTCCAAACCGAACCCGAGCTACGCCTCTCTATTGACAAGGAGAAGTGCCCGCAGTCGTCCGTCGAAAGAGCCCGCGGGCCGTAGCATTCCGATCGGGAACTCGCTCGTACAGCCGGCGCACCAGGAGCGACGCGGGATAGGCCGTCATTCCGGACACAAAGTACGTAGGTGTTCCTTGTGCTTGGTCTTCTCATCGCAACTCAGTAGGCGTTTGATCTTGAATTCTTCCCGACCGATCCGTGACTTTCGTACCAGTGTACCTCAAGAGGAAAGTTAGCCGCCCTCATCGACCAAGCACCCCTGGTACTTGAGAAATGCTCTACAGACCGAGACGAGTTCGGCAACGGTGAGGTCATTCTTAACGGCATTTGTTCGCCACCCGCAGATCTTGAAATAGGGTTTCCCCATTCCATCCCCCACGTGGTCCACCGTCGGTTGTAGGGCGAGTCTCCGCTTATAGCTTCGCCCATGTTCCTTGGCGTTGTTTCCCCTGTGTAAGGGCTCGCGCGAAAATAACTGATCGCATCAATCAATTGGAAGCATGACTGTGTAGTCCCAGTCATTTCCCAAAAACACGGGGTGGAGATTGACGTTTGCAGTGCGAATTAAACGAGAATGCCACCGGACACGCTCTTTTATTTCCGCGCGCGTCCTAAGCATCGAGCCCGTTGCTCGCGAGGACCGCCTTGTGGATATCGGCGTGTCGCTTAACGCAGAGAAGACCCGTTTGGTGACGATAACGGAGCCAGGGGCTAGCTTTGCGTTTCTGGGATTCGAGTTCCGTTGGGAGCGGAGCCTCGAAGACTGGAAGATGGTATCCGAGCAGAACCCCGCGACCGAAGAAGGTCATCGCGGTCCTACAGGAAGTTGGGAGAATCTTGCGCAGGAGCCGCCACTTGCCCATGCCAGTGGCGGTTGCGCAGGTGAATTCTGTCCTGCGGGGTTGGGTGAACTACTTTCGTGTCGGCAACTCGGGGACGGCGTTCGGCAAAATCAAGTACGAGGTCGAACGCAAGGTGAGGCGACTGGCGGCCAAGAAGTGCAAGCGCAAGGGATTCGGCTGGAAGCGGTGGAGTAGCGCCGTGGTGTACGGAACGTGGGGCCTCTTTCGAGACTACCGCGTGGTGTACTGGAGCGCGAAAGCATGCCCCGGCGGAACGGACGCATAACCCCGATGGAAGACGCCTTCGCGGTGAGCCGGATGCGTAATGTTGCGAGGCCGATTATGTTGCGAGTTCGTCGAGGAACCGCGCTGAGTGCGGTCCCTCGACGGATCTTCGCAACATAATTCCAGGGGGGATCGCCTATAGGGAGGAGAGAAACGCCATGAGGTCCTTGTCCTTCCGCCACGTGGGGTTGCGGTCACAAGCGGAGCTGCTGAGTAAACCCCTTACAGGCAGGGGTGAAGCGCGCGGCTGGATTTCTGGCATGTTGGGGGCATGGAGAAGAACGGAAGTTCGGCAGCGCCATCATCCAAGCGAAAGCGGCGGCCACGGACAGCCTGGCTCAAGGAGGTTCGCAGCCTTCGTGACAGCGGGCTGAGCCCCGAGGAGTACGCCGCGAAGAAGGGGCTCGTATTCAGCACGCTCAAGTACTGGATGCGGGTTCTACGAGACGACCTTGAGGGAAGGGCAAGGAGCGCGGTGCCGGCGTTTCTGCCGGTGAGCGTCCTGCACGCAGGAAGAACGCCGTATTCCGACCCCGCTGTCATGGTCGAGATCGACTTGGCGAATGGCCGGCGGCTGCGCATGCACGTCAGGCCAGATACGGATTTCAAGCGGGTGACCGACCTGCTCAACGCGGTCGAGGGTGGGCTTTCATGTTGACGCTGCCACCGAGTGTTCGCATCTTCGCTGCCGTCGAGCCTGTGGACGCTCGCAAGAGTTTTGATGGACTGGCAGCGGTGGTACGTGAGCGCCTGGGCGGGGACCCCATGACGGGCCACATGTACTTCTTCATCAACCGGCGAGGAGACGTGGCTCAGATTCTGTTTTGGGACCGCACGGGATTCGTGGTGATGCGCAAACGCCTCGAGGCTGGGACCTTTCGGCTGGTCCGAAATGCCGAAGGCAACCCGACCCACGTGGAGATCGATGCTGCGGAGTTGGGACTGATGCTTGAGGGAATCGATTTGGGCACAGTCAAGCGGCGCAAACGGTTCAAGTGGGAGCCACAATCAACAACACAGGAGAAATCTGCAACGACATGATGATTTCAATTGCATAGTGCGCGGCGATTTGCGATTGCATTTCTCGCCTTGTCGAAGTCGCAGTCCCAGCGCAAAGAGAAGTCCTTCATCGTGAATGGCGCGTTGCCTGTTCCACGGGATTTGCTCTGCGCTGGGATTGAGCTCGACGCTGACATCGAAATCGAGCGTCATCAAAGAATGGAGGCCCTCAAGGCCGAGCTTGGCGCCATGGCCGCGCAGGGCAACTTCGTCAGTGCCATCGACAAGATGATGGGCATTGTTCTGGGGCTGGAGCAGGAAAACGAGCGCATGTCATGGCGGCTTTTGCGCGCCTTGCGCTACCGCTTCGGGAGAAATACCGAAAAGCTGGCGCAGGCAGAGCTCAAGCAGCTCTATCTTGCGCTCGGCGGGGATGCTGCTGCTCCGACGCCGGTGGATGGTCTGCTTGTGCCTGTTCCCGTCGCGCCGGCAGAGGTGCTGAACGCCGATGGCGAGGTCGCCACGCCGAATGGCCGCACCGGCAAGAAGCGACGCAAGCGCAAGGTCGGTGGCGCAACGGTAGTCGACGCCAACGTCGAGAGGGATATCGTCAAGGTGCCTGTGCCCGACGAGGAGCGGACCTGCGCACTGTGCGGCGTCGCCAAGACAGTCTTCGAAACCGTCGAGCATCAGCGCATCGAGTTCGTCCCGGCGAAGATCGTCCTGCACATTGAGCAGCGCGAGAAGATGACTTGCCTGGATTGTCGCAAAGACGTGAGCATTGCCCCGCGCACGCAGACGCCCGCCGTGGTCCGAAAGGTCGGCTCGTCCGTTCTCGCCAAGCTCGTGGCCGACAAGTGCGCGCTTGGTCTTCCACTCGACCGTCAACGACGAGAATTCGACCGCATGGGCTTGCACATGCCCGACAAGACCTTGGCATCGTACTGGGCCTACGGCACCGACATCCTTACCCCGGTGGCTCTCTCCGTCACCGGCAATGTCTTCGGGTCCCACATCGTGGGCGCCGATGATTCCCACCTCAAGACGCTCGACAGGACGGCCAAGAACGGCGTCTTTCGCGCCCATCTTTGGTGCTTTGTCGGCACCGACGGCACCGTGGGTGGCCGCGAGACGGTTGCCTACGGCTACACCCAAAGTTGGAATGCCGACGAAATCGCCGACTGGTTTTCCTCCATGGACGGATGGATCCAATGTGACGGCTACGCCGGGTACTCGTCCGAGGTCGAAGACGACGACGGGGAGACTTCGGTGGCCGTCCCCGACGACCGCCGCCTCGGGTGCGGTATGCATATTCGATCCAAATTCCACGCCGCATTGTTGGCCAAGGACAGACGCGCCGTCATCCCTCTCAAATTCTTCGCCGACCTCTACCTCATCGAGGCCGAGTGCAAGGCCAGCGGTGTCGATGCGAAGACCCGAGGCGGGATCCGCCGTGTGCGCTCCCTGCCCATCCTGGACCAGCTTGACGCCTGGGTGGACCTCACGCATCCCACCCTCTTGCCCAAGTCCCCTTTGCGCCGAGCCACAACCTACGCCATCAACCAGCGGCTCTTCTTCCGCCGCTGCTTCAGCGACGGCGCCTTCGAGATCGACAACGGCCGGACGGAACGGCGAATCCGCAACTACGCCGTCGGGCGCCGAAACTTTCTCTTCACGGGCTCCGTGCGTGGCGGTGAGCGCCTCGCGGTGGCCTACACCCTGGTCGACAACTGCCTCATCCTCGGCATCGATCCCCGGCGCTACCTGCAGGACACCATCGACAAGCTTGAGCGCGGTCACGCCCTGTCGCGCATGTCCGAGCTCACCCCCGCAAGCTGGGCTGCGAACCAAGCCCGATAGCAGCGCTCCGAACAGACTCGGGCGCGCGCAGTCCTCCCTGTCGGGAAGTCCAGGCTCTGCACGCTTTCGCCGGGTCGTTGCCATCCACGCCAATCTCCCTCATGCGCGGTTTCCCCGCAATCACCCTGCCCGTAAGGGGTTCACGCTGCTGACTGCACATGTCTCCAGCGCCTTCGCCTTCATCTCGAGGTCGACATCCGCGTAGCGGTTCGTGGTCTCGAGCGAGACGTGGCCGAGCCAGGCGCGGATGGTGTTGATATCGACGCCAGCCCGGAGCAGGTGGACGGCCGCTGTATGCCTGATCGTGTGAGGGCTGACGCGTTTCTCTCGGAGGGAGGGCATCGTCTTGGCCACCTTCATCACCGTTCGTGCGATCAGGGTGTGAATGCCGAAGCGGGTGATCGAACTGCCACGCACGTTGCGAAAGACCGGCGCGTCGGTCGGGCCTTCGAGTCGTGGGCCGAGCAGCTGGCGGAGGACTTTGCAGGTGAGTGGCCAGAGAGGGCATGTGCGGGTTTTGCGTCCCTTGCCGAGCAAACGCGCGTAGCCAGGCGAATCGAGGGTGACGGCGGCGATAGTGAGCCCCGCCGCCTCACTTGCTCGAGCACCGGTGTTGTAGAGAAACAACAGCAGAGCGTAGTCCCGCTGGCCTTGAGGGCGCCGTCGATCGGGCACGGCGAGCAGGGCATCGATCTCGGGCTTGTCCAGATAGGCCATGGTTGGAAACGCCGACCGACGCAAGGCGATCGCATGAATCTGGGAGGCATGGTCGACCAACTCGGGCACCTGGCGGGCAATGAAGCGAAAGAGCGAGCGGATGGCCGCAAGGCGCTGGTTGCGCGTTGACACGGAATTGCTCCGTTTCTCTTCGATGTAGGCGAGGAAGGCACGCACGATGGTGGCCGTGACCTGCTCGACTGTGAGCCGGGTCGGGGCGATGGCGTGGTGGTCGTGTAGGGACTGCAGGAGCAGGCGGATCGAGTCGCGGTAGCTCCGCTGGGTGTTGAGGGTCAGGTTGCGCTCTTTGACAACCTCCTCGAGGAGAAAGCGCCGAACATAGGGACCAAGCGGGTGGCCGTCATGCATGGTCATCCTCCTGCTCGAGCGCGACATAGCGTTCGAACCGCTGTGCCGCCTCGCTCAGCAACTCCGGAGTCATGCTCAGGTAGGTCTGGGTCCCCGACAAGTTGATGTGGCCCAGATACGTGGCGAGCAACGGCAAGCACGCCTGAACATCGGCGCCCTGGCGATACCATGAGACGAGACGGTGAACGGCGAAGGTGCCGCGCAGATCATGTAGTCGCGGTTGCCAGCGACCCGTGGCCGGTCGCCGGATTCCCGCATATTCGCGTAGCCGAACCCAGATCTTTTCAAGCGTGGCAAGCGAGATCGCAAGCCCCTTGCTGGTGCAAAAGAAGGCTGGGCTCTCGGCTGGCAACGGGAGCCGCTGCCGGCTCTGCCGGTAGATGTCGAGAGCCTTGCACAGGTCGGCGCCGAGTGGGACCAGGCGTGACTTGAAGAATTTGGTATCCCAGATCGCAAGGATCCGGGCGGCCACGTCCACATCACAGCACCGGAGACGAAGCGCCTCCCCAGGCCGTAGTCCAGCACCGTAGAGCAGCAGGACGATGGTCCGAAAGGTCAGGGCCTGCAGCGGCGAACGCTTGGTGTTCAGGCCCGACGTGGCATCAAGAAGCCGGCGAAGCTCCTCGTGCGAGTAAACGTACGCCTGAAACGAGCGCGGGATTCGAGGACCGACCTCTGGAAGCGGCGATGTCAGGAGATGGCCGCGCGCAACCAGGTAGGCGAAGAAGCCGCGCAGGGTGTAGTGCTTCCTCTCCCAGAAGCGGGTCGCAGAACCGGCACCGCGGCAGAAAACTTGGCATGCATCGCGATCAATGGAGTTGAGTGGCACGTCACCGAGGGCACGACCCAAGGAACGCAAGATGCGAGCATCGGCACGGAAGACGGCTCCCAGAGAGCGTTTGAGGGTCAGATAGCCTTCGATAGCCTCGACGATGGTCATTGGAGCCCTGAGCGCAACTCTGCGCAGCGAGGCCAGATCAACCTTTGCGTAGATACGAGTGGCGTCCGGACTGCGGTGGCCAAGATGGTCACCGACCTCCTTGAAGCTTCGCCCAGATTCGACCAGGTGCCGAGCGCATGCATGGCGGAGGCCGTGTGGGCCGCAACCTTTTCTCGGCGACGCGGATTCCGGCAGGTGTCGGTGGACGACATCGTAAAGGCCACCCGCGGACAGCGGTCGATGTGGTGCCCGTACGGTGAGGAAGACGATGCGGCTTGCACTCTTGGGGCGAGCGTGGCGCAAGTAGTGCGCGATCGCATTGCCGACGCCTGGCTCGAGCGGCAGCGTCTGTACTCGTGACGTCTTCGACCGCACGATCTGAATGCGCTCCCGCCGCCAGTCGACGTCGTCCAGTTTCAACCGACGGACCTCACCCGAGCGCAGTCCGTAGACGGAGAGCAGTATGAGAATCGCATGGTCCCGTATCTGCACCGGCGCGTCCCCTGCCGTCATGGCGAGCATGCGGGCGACTTCGTCCCAGGTCGGACCAAGAGGCAAACCTTCCTCGCGGTAGATGCGCGGCAGCAACACCGCCGCGGCCAGGCCACGCCTCACCCAGCCTCGACCCTCGCAGTACGCGAACCATGAACGCAGCATCTTGGCCGAGGTCCGCAGCGAAGCACGGCTCCATTGCTGAGCCATGTGCTGGAAGAAGCGATCCACATCGGCCGATTCGACGTCGCACAAAGCGAGGCCCTGCTGCTCCAGGTGCTTGAGAAACCTCCCCACCTGCCATCGACCAGCCTGACAAGTGGCTTCCGACAGCCATTGGCATTCACGCTGACCGGCAACGAATTCCTCGATCTGATCCTCATAGCGCCCCGGTGCTACTGGAGGCGGTGCATCCAACCGCCCGATGGCCCGTAGGAAGTCGGTTGCAGCAAAGTGGAAGAGATCGTGGGGCCATCTGGGCACTCTTGCCATTCCCTGCGCAACACGCGTGGTGGCCCAGGCAGTCGCAAGCTTGTCGATATCACTCTCGATGAAACGATGCTCGACAGGCCAACCCTCCAGCTCGCGGGCCACGCAGAGGCTGTAGCGAGCTCGCCACAGCAGCGTCTCGTGTGCCATCCCTTGGCTTGCGAGCCTCTCCAGGTAGGTTGCGCGCTCGCGGGCGAGAGGCCCCTCGCGATGGCGTTTCAAGACAGCGGCGTACGTGAACAACTTTTCGAACATGGCGGCACCTCCAGAAGGAAGGATCCGCCGTCGCCGATGGAATTATGTTTTGAAGTCCCAGTGCCAAGGTGCCATGGAGCCATGTCTATGCCCCGCCTCGCAACATAATCGGCCTCGCAACATTACGCATCGTATGTGGCTAACAACATACGATGCGGGAAATCCGCCTGTCCGGTTCGATGTGGCGGGGGCCGGAGACGGAGTGATGGAACCCCTAAACGGGCACGAAGCTGGAAACGGCGGAAACAGCCAAGGGTCATCCTGCACACCACCGCGCCGGTCCCCGACCCGACTTAGGCGTCATGCTCACTCATACCCCAAAATATCTGCGATAATACGCCAGGTGACCTGCAGTTGAGAACTCAAGGAAGCACCCATTGCTCTCGCGGTCTCGGATGTAGGCCAAAGCAGCCGGTGCTTCGGGTGCGACACAGGTCGCCAGATAATTCTTTGTAGCCTCGAGCCCTGCCGCACATCAACTCGACATCGAGATAGCTATAGAGATCGAAGCTGGATCTCTTCGCCTCCCAAATGAGGAGGCAGTCTTCTACCTCTCCCTGGCTGAACAGTTGCACACAGCATAGCAGGGCAAGATCGTCGGAACGAGGAAGGCCGGCGCGTTCCAATTCGGTTTCATGCACGAGCAGCGCGCGGATCTGTGGCAGTGCTGCTTTCTCTGGCACAACGCCGAATCGCTGGAGGCTCTCTTCGATATCCATGATGTGCGCCTAGTCAGGATGGAACGACCGACTCACACCGGGACCGTGGGTTACGCTCAGGCCTGGTGAGAGGGATGACACGCAGAGCCACAACGGAGGAGTCGGTCATGAACAATTGTACTCGATATCTCGGTCTGGATGTTCACGCTGAAACCATCCTTGAGACCGGTCAGGTAACGCCCGAGTTCTCAGTCCTTGAACACGACCCCGTTGCCATCGATGCTTGGGCCTCCAAGCTCAAGCAGCGCTTCGGCGGTCGCCCCATCGCCGTCTGTCTCGAGCTCGCCCGTGGCCCGATCGTCTCCGCCCTCCTCGAGTATGACTTTTTCGTCATCTTCCCCATCAACCCAGCCATGCTCGCCAAGTATCGCCGCGCCTTCTCTCCAAGTCGGGCCAAGGATGATCCCAAAGATGCCTTCCTCGCCCTGGATATCTTCCGCCACCACTTGGACCGCCTCTCGCCGCTCCGTCGCGAACGCCCGGCCATGAGGGCCCTTCAGCGCCCGGAGCAGCCTCTGCGGATTTCTTCGCGAATGCCGGAAAACGGTGTGATCTTCAGCGACGGGATCGAGAGCGACTTCCTCGAGTTCAATGCCGGCATGGAGGCCCGCATCGAGCTGGCCGAGCGTCGCGGGCTGTTGGTTGTGTAGCCGCTGTAGTCGTTCAAAGTGATGGGCATGTGCAGGACGGAAAGACAGGGTTAGAAGCAGTGGTAGCACAGCGACTGCGGCGTGAACTTCCAGGGTACCGCGTACGCGGCGCACGTGGCCCCGGCGGCGGTCACCCGGTTGCGATAGGCGTCCAAGATGTCGGCCGGCCCGAGTCGATAGATGTCGTCCTGCTTGGCGACCCAGAAGACGCAATAGCCGGGCGCCGTGGCCGGTGGAAAGAACTCTTGCATCCCGTTGTGGTAGCCAAGGGTTGCGTTCATGAAGCTGAACATGGGGAAGAAAGCGGTCAGGTAGCCGCCGAAGAGCTTGTGCTCGGCGGACAGAACGACCTCGATGCGCGCCATGGCCTCCGTGTCGGCCAGCGGGTACAGATACTTGTAGGGCAGAGCGTGTGGCCGCATGCGTTCCCGCAGGCTGGTATCGTAGCCCGCGAACGTGGTCGCCCACAGGCTGGGAACCACGGCCAGCAGCACCGCCACCACGGCCACGCGCAACCACACCGTCGGCCGGCGCAGCGAGGAAAGGCGCGCCAGCGTGACCGCCAAATGCGCGAGCAGAATGACGAACACGAAGCCGAGGAGCATGCAGGCCCAGATTTGGTACTTCGTCACGTAGTAGTACTTCACGCCTGGGCCCTTGCGCAGCACGAGGAAGAGGGCACTGCTGGCCAACGAGAAGGCCAGCGGAAAACGAATGGCCCTGAACAGCGGCGAATCGAGGCGGAAGGGCTTCCACGACGTCGCCAGCAGATAGACGGGCAGCGCCCCAAGTAAGAACATGTCCGCCCTGAAGACCTTGTCCACGTCGAAGCGCTGCAGCCCACCCCACACGCGGAAGATCGGTCGCAACTCGTGTACGATCAGGACGGAGGCCACGCCGAAGACCGCGACGAGAAGGGCTTGGGTGATTCGCCAGCGGCCGTGAAAGCCCTCGACCGACAGGACAAACGCCACGGCAAGCGCGGCGTCCGCGAGATTGAGCGCGTAGGTGTAGCGCAAGAGCACGAATGCCCCGATCAGAACCGGGATACGCAGGATCTGGAGACGAATCAGCGCATCGGCCGCCCACAGGACCATGAGCGGCACGAGCCCGAAGACGTGAGGGTAGTAGCCGGCGGCCTGGTTGTAGTGAAGGAGAGGCAGAGCAAACAGCAGCAGTGCCCCCATGAAGGAAAGCACGGCCACGACAACCCCAGCGATCCATGCCCCCCCGCCCGCCGGGGCTTCTGCTCGCAGCAGGGTGAAGAGGATGGTCAGCGGAAACGCCAGGGTCGCCGCGACCGCCACGTAGTAGGCCACCGTGAAGGACCGAAACGCATCCACCTGGAGGAGCGTTTCGAGCCACCAGGTGAAGGCGTAGTAGCCGACTTGACCGTTGTAAATGTTGGGCACGATGGTGCCGAACAGATGCATGTTGAAAACATGGGTGCCACCGTCCCAACCATCGACATTGGGAAACCCGCCGAAGTCGCGAGCGAAGAGCGCCCAGATGGCGAATCCAATGGGCAGCAGCACCAGTGCCTCGACCAGCCACCACCTTGGCGACGGTGGCCAAACACACCGGCTGCGCAGCCATGGCCAGAGCACGACCGCTATCCCGGTGCACAGGGCCAGCGACAGCACCAGGGCAAGCGGAAGCGACAGGGATGTCACCGTGCGAATCGGCCCGCTCAGGAGAAAAGGCATGGCCAGGGCAAGCAACAGCCATGGCCAGCGGGCACCACGCATGTCGATCCACTCTGCCGGCGGCAGAAAGCTACCTTGCAGCTTGCAAGCGAGAGCGCGCAAGAGTTCTTTCATATGCCTACTGTCCCCTGAAGGAGCCATCTTGCAGCCAAACGTGCGTATTTCTCGCACCTTTTCGCCAGGCAGGCGCGAAAAGACTGCAATTATCGGCATTTTTTCGTCGCACGCGCGCGGCGATTTCGAGTAGAGTTCGTCGGCCGTCGTTCGCGTGGCAGCACTGGACCTAGGTAGGGTCGACCTGGCTGGGCAAACGGCAGCGTCAAGAATCCATTTTTTCAAGAGGAGTGAAGATGGCTAAAGGTCCCCTGTCCAAATCCGCCCTGATTCAAACGATCGCCGACAAGTCCGACGGAAAGCTCACACGGAAGGATGTAAAAGGTGTGCTCGAAGCCGTCGCCGCCATCGGCCATACCGAACTGAAGAAGAACGGACTCTTCGTCGTTCCCAGCCTGGTTCGCATGGTCGTCGTCAAGAAGCCCGCGACCAAGGAGCGCAAGGGTATCAATCCATTCACCGGCCTGGAGACCGTGTTCAAGGCCAAGCCAGCTCGCAAAGTCGTCAAGGCCCGTCCGGTCAAGGCCGCCAAAGACGCCGTCGCGTAGCAACGTCCGTGTCGCGTGGGGGGCCCGCCGGCTTGTCCGGCGGGGCACCACCAAGCGCAAGCCCCATCCTGGGCGGCTTCCGTTAGGGCTGCGTGCGTGGAGGAGAGCTTTGCCCGACGGAGCTCATCGCGGGAGTTGGTAAGAACCCTCCTAGGGTTCTTGCTCGGAATACGGGTAAGGTAGAGACAATGCCCGACCCGCTGGCGGTTCTCGACAGTGTATCGAAGTCCTTCGGCGACGTGTTCGCCGTGGTTGAGCTCTCGCTGTCGATTCCCGGAGGCGAGATCTATGGTCTGCTCGGTCCCAACGGCGCGGGCAAGACCACGGCCTTGCGCATGCTCGCGGGCTTGCTCGCGCCCAGTCGCGGACGCGCCCTGGTGGCCGGCCAGAACGCAAGCATGACATCGGCCAAGCGCCGGCTCGGTTACCTGAGCGGCAGCACCGGCCTCTTCGGCCGACTCACCCCCCGCGAGGTGCTCGACTATTTTGGCCAAATCCACGGGCTTTCGCGCGCCGACATCGGCAAGCGCGTCTCGTTGCTGGCTCACGCGTTGGCGCTGGAAGCAATTCTCGACCGACGCTGCGAGGCCCTTTCCACCGGCGAACGCCAGCGCGTCTCCATCGCGCGCACCGTTCTCCACGACCCATCCGTGCTCATTCTCGACGAGCCCACCAGCGGGCTCGACGTGCTCGCCAGCCGGTTCATGCGTGAGTTCGTTCGTCGCGAGCGCGAACGCGGCAAGGCGGTGCTGTTCTCGACCCACTACCTGGCGGAAGCCGAGCTTCTGTGCGATCGCATCGGCTTTCTCCATCGCGGACACCTCCTCGTGGAAGGTCCACCGTCCGAAATCCGGGCTCGGACCGGCACGACCTCGCTCGAAGAGGCATTCCTGTCCTTGGCGGAAGAGCCTGGGAGCGCGCCGTCGTGAATCCGCGCCATGTCTTCCTTACCTTCGGCAAGGAGTTGCGCGAGGCCCTGCGCGACCGGCGCACCCTGGCCATCATGGTTCTCCTGCCCCTCGTGGTCTATCCGCTCCTATCCATGCTCGCGGCCCAAGTCGCCGCGGGGCGCGAGAAGGAACGCCAAGAGCGGCCCTCCACCGTCGCCCTCCTCGGGCCCGATCCATCCCGCGACACACTGGCCTCCAAGTTGCGAGAAAATCCGACTCTTTTCGTCCTCTTGCCCACGGGCACACCCGCCGATGTCGAGCGCGGGGAGCTCGACGTGCTGGTCGAGATGGACCGGCAAGCCGACGACAAGCTGACCGTCGTCTACGACGACACCCGTGACGAATCGCGCATCGCCGAGGAGCGACTTGGTGGCGTCCTGGCCAAATCCTTCCCGGAGGGCTGCGCACCGCGCTTCTCGGCCGAGCGTCGTAGCGTGGCACCCAAGGCACGGCTGGGTGGCTATTTGCTGTCCAAGGCCCTGCCCCTGTTTGTCGTCCTCATGGTGCTGCTCGGCGCCTTCTATCCCGCCATCGACGTCACGGCGGGGGAGCGCGAACGCGGCACCCTCGAGACGGTCCTCTGCTCGCCCATCCGCCGCTTCGATCTGATGTTCGGCAAGGTGCTGGCCGTGGCCAGCCTGGCGGCGCTCACCGGCGTGCTCAACTTGGCCTCCATGGCCATCACCCTGATGCAGATCCTGCGCCTGGCCTCCCAGAGCGTGGTCCTCGACATTCCGTGGGGCCACGCCCTGCTGAGCAGCCTGGTCATCTTCCCCGCGGCCCTGCTCTTCGCGGCAGCCTTCGTTGCCCTGGGCGCCACCGCGCGCACCTTCAAGGAGGCCCAGACCCTGCTCTTGCCGGTGTACTTTCTCACCGTGGCACCGGCCATGGCAGGGGCCATCGGCGAATACCAACTGGCGGGAATCGTTGCGTGGATCCCGGGCATGAACATCACCCTGCTCGCGCGCGATCTCCTGGTTGGCCGAGCGACCTGGTCCGGAGGCCTGGCCACCCTGGCCTCGACGCTCGTCCTCGCGACGGTGGCACTGGCCGCTGCCGCACGCATCTACGATTCCGAGCGTCTGGTGGCACCCACGCCTCGCCGCCAGCACGCAGCTGGCGACGCCTTTCGTACCACCAACGCTGGCGACGCCATGGTGCTTTTCGCCCTGGCTTTCCTGCTGCTCTACTTCGTCTTCCTGCCCATCGAGAAACGCCACCTGGCGAGCGGCCTGCTGGCCGCCGAATGGATCGGCCTATTCGGTCTGGTGTGGCTGTTCGCGCGCATGTCCGGACAGACCTTGACCAGCGTCGCCGGGTTTTCGCGCCCGAAGTCCCAAGCCGTGCTGGGCGCGGCCCTGGCCGGATGCAGTGCCTGGGCCGCGGTTGCGATCTTCAGCGAATGGCTTCTGCCTGTGCCCAAACAGATGCTCGAAGAGCTGCGCAAGGCACTTGTTCCCTTGGATGGCAGCCGCGGCTTTCTCGCGACCCTGCTGCTCGTGGCCGCAAGCCCGGCCATCTGCGAGGAGTGCTTGTTCCGCGGACCCATTCTGCGTGGACTGCGCACGCGCTTCCATGCCGCCGCCGCCGTGGTTCTCACCGCCGTGCTCTTCGGACTCTTTCACCTGGATCTCTATCGACTCATCCCCACCACCATCCTGGGCGTCATGCTCGGCTTCATCGCGCTCGAAAGCGGATCGATCATTCCGTCCATGGTGGCTCACTTTTGCAACAATGCCGCGCTCATCACCCTGGCCAGCCTGCATCTCGACGAGCGGATGGACGCGCTCGGCCGCGGCGCCATCACCCTTCTCTTCGTCGTCTCCCTCGCCCTGGCCGCCGCCGGGCTCGCGCTCGTTCGCGGTACCGGGCCAAAGCCAGAAGTGTAGTCCAGATAACAATTTTTGTTGCTGTGGACCTTGTGTGTCTGGTATTGCTTGGCCATGTCACAGGCGGAAGAAAAGCGCGTCGTGCAGATTCTGCGCAAGTGCCCGGTGCTTGTTGACGCCCCGGCGGACACGTTGGCCAAGCTCGCGTCCACGGCCCAAACCCAGACCTACCGGGCGCGCCAGGTCGTCTACTTGCCGGGCGATCGCGCCAACACCGTGCACTTCATCGCCAGCGGCCGAGTGAAGGTTTCCAAGGTCACCCGCGACGGGAAGGAGCTGACGCTTGCCTACCGCACGAGCGGCGACTACTTCGGCGAAACCTGCCTTCTCGAGGGCGGCCCGCGGGAAGAGATGGTGGAGGCCATGGAGAGCACGACTGGCGTGGAATTGGAGCGCACCGGACTCGACGAGCTGATCGCGAACCATGCTCCGGTTGCCTACTTGTTCGCCCGCTCGCTCATCAGCCGCTGGCGCGGCCTGCAGGCCAAGGTGGAACAGCTCGTCTTCAAGGATGTCGGCTCGAAACTGGCCGAGCTGCTCTTGCGACTCGGCTCCGAGCACGGCATCGAGCACCGTCGCGGTCTGGTGCTCGGGCTCAAGATTACCCACCAGGAGATGGCGAATCTGATCGGCTCGACGCGTGAGACGGTTTCCCTGACCCTGTCGCAGTTCAAGCGCAAGGGCTACATCCATACCGAGGGTCGCAAAGTCATTTTGGCCGATCGCGAGAGCCTGCGCTCTCTGACCTGATTTCCTCGAACGAGCTGGGCCAGACGCGCAGCTATGCCATAGAATCAACTCGACATGGCGGAGACAGGCTACGAAGAAATCCTCGCCGCGTTTCGCGCGGCGGCGCGCCTGTCCAGCGAGCGCTTCTTGGTCGGGGTGGCCGCCGCCACCGAGCGTTCGCGCGTGGTCGCCGCGCTGGCAGCCGAAGGCGAGGTCGTCGCACTGACGTCCGCCGAGATTGCTCTCGAACGACTGGCCGAGGAATCCTTCGAGCTTGCGGTGCTGGATCAAGGTGGCGTCGAGCAGAACATTCTGACCGCGGCACGCGAGATTCGACCCTTTGCCGATGTCGTGCCCATCGTCGACGGCGATCCCGCCTTGGCCGCGGAAATGTTCACGCACGAGGCAGCGGCCGTGCTGCCTCGTCCGCTGCCCGCCAGCGATGCACTCTTTCGCGCCCATCTCCGTTACCTCGCCTCGTGCCGGCGAGCCCGCACCCGAGCACTCATGCTCAGCCACGTCATCGCGCAGAACCGCGCAGCGCTACGCACCATCGAGCCGGCCCTCGAGGGTGCACTGGCCGCGGTGCTCGAGGCCAGCAAGACTGCTCCGGTGGTGGCCGTGCTCGGCGATGGCGAGCTTGGCCGCGTGGTGGGCAACACCTCGTCCCAGGGCCAAGCCGATGTCATCGTGGTCGGCCTCGGCCCCACCGATCGGGTCGACCTTCGCCTGCGCGAAGCTCGCGACCGCGCCGCCGGCGCGGCGGTGGTGACGGTGGATTCGGCGCCCACGACCGACCGGCTGACGGCGGCGGTCTATGGCGGGGTGCGTGCCTACCTCGGCCGCGATCTACTGCCGCAGCTTGGCCGGGTAGTGGCCGCCATGGGTGCGCGAAGGCGCGCCGAGTTGGCTGGGCGCCAACTCGTCGAAACCCTGACCCGCTTCGGCTTCATGGAAGAGCCCGCGCGCAGCGTTCCCGCTCCGACGCAAGATCTCGACGCCCGGCTCATCGCGGATGCCACCGCGCGAGGTCCTTCCGCGATCGTGCCGTCGGCGCACGAGGTGCTCGTGGTCGACGACGAAGTGGTCGTGCTGACCGTCCTGCGCGAGCTTCTTCGTCGCAGTGGCTACCGCGTCACCACCGCGGCGTCCGCCGAGGAAGCCATCGACTTGATGCAAAAGCGTAGCTTCGACCTCGTGCTCACCGACAAGAATCTGCCGGGTGCGTCTGGCCTGGAGGTGTTGCGCGTGGCACGTGGCCTCGATCCACCTCCCGCCGTGGTCATGATCACTGCGTACTCATCCTACGACTCGGCGGTTACCGCCCTTGATATCGGTGCGCAGGACTACATCGAAAAACCGATCCGGGACGTGGAGGCCTTGCGTTTCCGAATCCGACGCGCTCTCTCGCGACGCAACGAACAGCTGTCGCGCGCGCACGAAGCCGGCAAGGAAGAGGAGAAGCAGGCCCGCATCATGGTCGTGGAGGTCGAGGGCAGCCGACGACAGCTGATTGCCGAGTTTCTGGGACGTAGCTACGACGTAACCGCTGCCGCGAACGGCGAGGAAGCCCTGGATCTGCTGCAACGGGACCAATTCGATCTGGTCATCGCGGATCGGAACCTTCCGGGCATGTCGGGCTTGCGCGTGATCGAGCAGGCCCAGCGCCTGCTGCCTCACTGTGCGTCCGTGCTCTACACCGCCTACCCATCCTACGAGACCGTCAAGGAAGCCTTCGAGTTGGGTGTCGACGCCTACCTCGTGCGTCCCAATCAGGATCTCAAATCGCTGAGCGAGAAGATAGCGGGCGCTCTGCGCAGCCGCGGCGGCATCCTGCTAGGCTGATCAGGAGCTCGCCGTCATCTTCTGCCGTCTTCCGCACCTTCGCCAAGACTGTCACGGGATTACAGGTTGACGGGAGGCAGTCCTTTTTGTTTAAGTCCTCAGTTGCAGAAAGCGAGCCCATGCGGGTGGCGTCGACAGCGTGAAGATCGCATTTACCCACAACCTCCGTCTCACCGACAGCGAGGACGAGGCCGAATTCGATAGCGTAGAAACCGTCGACGCCATCGCCAACGGTTTGCGTGCCGGCGGACACGTGGTCGAGAAGATCGAGGTCACGGGCCCGGCCTCGCACCTGGCCGCGCGCATCGAGTCCTTCGGACCCGATCTCATCTTCAACACGGCCGAGGGCCGCCGCGGGCGCACGCGCGAGGCGTTCTACCCCGGCCTCTTCGAAGAGCTCGGCTTCCCCTACACCGGCTCGGACGCCTACGTCATGACCGTGACCCTGGACAAGTGGATGACCAAGCTCATCCTTGGCGCCCAGGGCATTGACACGCCCCGCGCCCGCATGGTCGTGCCGGACGACATTCAACGCGGGCGCGATATCGGCATGCTCGGCCTGGCGTACCCGGTCATCGTCAAGCCCAACTACGAGGGTTCGTCCAAGGGCATCGGCGACGAAGGGGTGGCCCGCGATCCGCGCGTCCTCCTCGACATGCTTCCGCGCGTGCTGCGCAAGTACCCGGCGGGTGTCCTGGTCGAGGAGTTCATCCCCGGCACCGACGTGACCGTGCCCTTCGTCGAGGGACTGGGCGACGAGGGCGTGCTCACCCCGGTCGACTACGTCATCGAGCCGGGCGCGCGCACCCGTTTCAACATCTACGATTACCGACTCAAGTCCACCGACGCGAGCCGCGTGTCCGTGCGTTGTCCGCCCGATCTGCAGCGGGATGTGATGGCGCGACTGCGCGCACTGACCAAGATGGCGGTTCGCACCCTCGGCATTCGCGACCTGTGCCGCGTCGACTTCCGCCTCGCCGAGGATGGCCGGCTGTACCTGCTCGAAATCAATGCCTTGCCCTCGCTGGAGCCAGGCGCAAGCACGTTCTCGGCTGCCGCGCGCGAGGGATTGGACTACGAAGCGACCCTGGACGCCGTGGTCAGCAGCGCCGCCCGCCGGCAAGGCCTCATGGTCCCGCAGGTCGGCAAACGCAAGCGACAGCCCGAACCCCTGCGTATTGGATTTTCCTACAACGTCAAGCGCGTCGATTCCAAGAGCGGCGACGACACCGAGGCCGAATACGACGCGCCCGAGACCATCAACTCGATCCGCGACGCGCTGGAGAGCTACGGCCACGTGGTCGTGCCCGTGGAGGCCACGGCCGAATTGCCCCGTCAGCTCATGGACACGCCCGTGGATCTGGTGTTCAACATCGCCGAGGGCGTCTCGGGCCGCAACCGCGAAGCGGCCGTGCCCGCGCTGTGCGAGCTGATGGGCATCGCCTACACCGGCTCGGACGCGGCCACGCTGTCCATCGCCCTCGACAAGGCCCTGTCCAAGCGCGTGCTGCGCCAGCACGGCATCTTGACGCCCGAGTTCCAGGTCATGGAAACCGGACGCGAGCGGTTGTCGCCGAAGATGAAGTTCCCGCTCATCGTCAAGCCCAACCAGGAAGGTTCGTCCAAAGGCGTAAGCGCGCACGCCTCGGTCGTCGATGACGAGGAAGGGCTACGCCAGGTCGTGCGCGAGCTGCTCGACAAATACCGTCAGCCCGCCCTCATCGAATACTACATCGCGGGGCGCGAATTCACGGTGGGACTCCTTGGCGACAAACGTCCACGCGTGTTGCCACCCATGGAAATCATCTTCCTCGACAAGACCAACCCGCGTCCTGTCTACGACTACCAGATCAAGCAAGAGTGGGAAAAGCACGTCTACTACCAGTGCCCGGCCGAGCTCACGCCCGCCGAGCTCAAGTCCATGGAGCGCATCGCGCGCGAGACCTTCGTCGCCCTGGACTGTCGCGATGTCGCCCGCGTGGACTTGCGCATGGACGATGCCGGCGAGATCTACGTTCTCGAAGTGAACCCCCTGCCCGGCCTTACCCCCGGCTATTCCGATCTGTGTCTCATCGCCAAAGCCGCCAACATCGACTACCGCACGCTCATCGGGGAAATCCTGGCCGGTGGCCTCAAGCGCATGCGCGAAAAGCGCCGCGCCGATGCACGCGAGGCCGAGGCCGCGCGCTTGCCCTCGACCGGCGACGGGAACGGCAAGGCCGATAGCAACGGGAACGGCAAGGCCGATAGCAAGGCAGAAGCCAAGGCGCTGCCGGTCGAGAAGACACCCCCGGTCGTCCCCGAACCGACCTGAAGCCCCGGAGTCGGCACTCGCCATGCGCTCGCGCTTTCGTGACCTGGGATTTGCCATTGGCCACGTGCCCACCGGGCCTGGCAACGCCATCACCGATGTTCCTGGCGTGCGGGTGGGCCACACGACCTTGGTCGAGGGAGACGGCCCGCTGGTGGTCGGCGAAGGTCCCGTGCGCACGGGTGTCACCGCCATCCTGCCGCCGGATCCTGTCTTTTCCGAGCGCGTGCTGGCCGGCTCCTTCGTGCTCAACGGCGCCGGTGAAGTGTCGGGCCTGACCCAAGTGGTCGAATGGGGATTGCTCGAAACGCCCATCCTGCTCACCAGCACCATGTCGGTGGGCAAGGTATCGGACGCCACGGTGAAATGGATGACCCGCCGGTTTCCCGGCATCGGCAACGAATTCGACGTCATCATCCCCATCGTGGGCGAGTGCGACGATTCCTGGCTCAACGACGCCGTCGGCCGCCACGTGCGTTCGGAGCACGTGTATCGCGCCATCGAGCAGGCGAGCTCCGGACCGGTGCCCGAGGGCTCGGTCGGAGCCGGGACCGGCCTCATCACCTGCGACTTCAAGGCCGGCATCGGCACCAGCTCGCGCCGGGTCGCCTTGACCCGTGCAGGCAACCAGCCCGGCCCGAGCTACAACCTGGGCGTGCTCGTGCAGTCCAATTTCGGCATCATGCGCTCCCTGCGCATCTCTGGCGTTCCCGTCGGAGAAATCCTGGCGCCCGACTATACCGACGACGGCAAGCGCGTGCGCAACGCCGGCTCGATCATCTGCGTGGTGGCCACCGACGCGCCCCTCTTGCCCTCGCAGATCACACGCCTGTGCAAGCGTGCAGCACTCGGCATCGGCCGCGTGGGCTCGTTCGCCGCGCACGCCTCGGGTGAAATCATCATCGGTTTCTCGACCGCCAACAAGGTTCCACGCTCGACCTCGGGCATGACCCACCGGATTGAAATCCTGCTCGACGACGCCTGCGACGGCCCGTACGAAGCCGTGGTGGAGTGCACCGAGGAAGCCATCGTCAACGCCCTGTGCATGGCCGACGACATGCGCGGCCAGTCCGACCACTTCGCGCCCGCTCTGCCGCTCGACGACCTCGCGGCCATCCTCGGCCGCCACCACGCGGCCCGCGAGCGACCGTAGGTGATGGCGCCGCGCCGTCGTCTTGGCTGCGATCCTGCACCCCGGCGCAATCCTCGCCGTGCCTCGGTTACTGCGGCGTGCGGAACGCTATTGGTTGCTGAAGAACCAGCCTGCCGGGTCTCCGCTGCGTGAAAACTCGAGCAAGGGGCGATCGTCGGTGGAAACCAGCGCGGGATCGATGAACGCGGTCAAATCGGAGCGGTCGAGCCCTTTCGAAAACACCCGCCAAGCGTCGATGGGCGCCTCGATGCCGAGGCTCGCCAAAGCCGCGTGCATGGCAGGGATGGCGGCCAGGCGCTCCATCTCCTCGCGCTGCGCGCCCAGCGGGGCGTCGGAAGACACCACGTTGAATCCGTTCTCGTAAGCGGGAAAGGCACGCAGATGGGCGAACGAGCGACTGAGCGTGGAAAGCACGACCTTGGCGTCGATGCCGAATGCATGCTGAATGACCACGCCTCCGGGATTCAGGTGGCGTTTCACAATCCGGTAGAAGTCGGCGTTGAAGAGCGAGGAGGAACCCGGCAGGTGCGGATCCGACATGTTGATGGAAATGATGTCGTACTTCCTTTGCGCTCGCGCAAGGAAATGCCGTCCGTCGTCGGTGAAGACATGCACGCGGGGATTGTGATGATAGGAGCGATTGTAGGGCTCGAATTTATCGGCGGCGGCGACCATGGCGGGCAGAATCTCCACCGCATCGATTCGCTCCAGCCTCGGGTTGACGGCCAGCGCCCCGGCGGTCAGCCCGTAGCCACTGCCAATCACCAGGGCGCTTCGGGCCCGCGGCCTCAGGAAGGTTCCAATGTGCCCTTGCATCTCTTGCACATAGGACGTGGAGAAGGATCCCAGAAGGAACACCAACTCGGTCCGGTTACAGGTCGCTCGTATCTTGCCGTCCGGTAGGGTGGAGAGTTGGAAGACTCCCCACTCGTCTTCCACGCGTAGGATGGGACGATCACCCGGGTGCACCCAGGCCAATTGGGCCGGCATGACGACGGGGATGGCGACCAGGACAGCGGTCGAGACGAGGGCTCCGCCGAGCCACACCCTTCGTGTCGAAGTGGCGGCCCCCAGGACGAAGAGGGACAGGGCAGCCAGCCCACAGATGGCCGCGACCACCGCCGCCGTCGCAAAGGAGCCGATGCCCGGGATGATCAGGAAACCCGCGATCAGCGAACCCGTGACCGAGCCTACGGTGTTCCACAGATAGTACCGTCCCGATTGAACACCAGTCTCGGTCTCGATATGGGGTAGGCAGGCCAGGCCAGTGGGGAAGAGGCAACCCAGCGGCACCAGGAAGAGCGACATCACGAGGCCCATGCCCAACGTGCGCAGAAGGACAGGTACGCCGGGACTGAGCTTGAAGACCTCGGCCACATTTCCGGGGTCGACGATCCAGAGGTTGACGAGCGCGGTGGAAAGCACGGTGCCAAGTGCGGACGCGAGCAACAAGCCGCACATGAGCAGGGGTATTCGCCCCGTGAATCTGCGCACGAGTCGCCCCGCCAACCAAGCACCAAGCGACAACAGCACCAACACCCAAGCGAGCAGCGTGGAGAAGGCGAAGGTTCGGTTGCCCAAGGTGAACGAGGCCACGCGAGACCACACGACCTCGAGCGCCAGGATGGCGCCTCCACTCAGCAGCGCGATCAGGTACAGCCAGGCCGGACCTCCGATGTAGCTCCCCGCGACAGGAGCGACGACGGGCTCCGGTTGCGCGACTGGCGCGGGGCCAGAGCGCTCGACCATGATCCTGGGCACACATAGCAGCGCGGCGGCCAGGTTCATGCCCCCGGCCAGCAGAATGGATGAGGTCACTCCAAAGCTGGGGATGGTGTACCAACCGCAGACCAGGGTTCCCAAAGCCGCGCCGAAGGTGTTCTGTGCGTAAAGTCGGGTCATGCCGATGGCGTCGGCGCCCAACCCTCGACAAGCCGCCAGCACCGCCGGAAAAGTGGCGCCCATGAGAAAGGTCGGAACGATGGCGAAGGCCAGGGCGAAGGTGAAGGAACGCAACATTCCAGCCGTTCCGCTGCTTTGTCCGAGCACGGAGGGCAGAAATTCGCGCTCGTGATAAAGCAGCAGACCCACGCCGACCGCGGCCAGGCCGATGCCCACTTCGAGGAAGGCGTAGGTTCTACTCGGGCAGCGCAAACGGTCGATGAGCCGACCGGAGAGCCTGGCCCCAAGGGCGAGGCCCACCAAAAACGCAGCAAACACAGCGGCGGCAGCCTGGACCGTGGAGCCAAGGACCTCGGCAAGCGACCGAGTCCAAAGGGTCTCGTGCATGAGGGCCGCAGCCCCCGAGAAAACGGTCGCAAACGATAACCAGGTCCGGTGCCGGATCATGGCTTATCTATCCCGAGGCCGCTGCGCAACATCGCCTCGACCTCCCGGTCTCGCTCGGTCAGCGCGTTCATTCGTTCGAGGATGGCGAGATGATGCAGTGCCAGTCCGAGCTGTTTACGTTGCATCAGCACTGCCACGAGCATACGGCGAGGTGCCGGGGACAGCGGATCGAGACGAATGAGATCGGCGAGCTGCTCGTCGGATACGCCTTGCGCACGATCCAATTCGGCCCACACGCGAAGCAGCCGGCGAGTGGGCGTCGGGCTGGCATGCCGATCCATGTCGTCGAGCTCTTCGAGGGCTTCTTGAGCGCGACCCAGATCGAGAAGGCGATGGACCAACAGCACGCGTTCCGGGATGGCGGTTCCTCTCAGGGAGTCGAGCACGGGGCGTACGTAGGCGTAGGGCGCCTCGGCAGGGTCCTTTACCCCCAACTCGTCCAAGCACGCGAGCGGGGCACCCTGTCCGAGCGCCCGGAGGCGCGCGCAACGTTCCGCCAACGCATCGTCATTCAGGCGACCATCTTGCGCGTAGGACTTGCGGAAATCCGGACGCAGCATCGCGTATCCCTGGAACCTTTCATGGACGATCTTGAGTGCGACGGCGGCCATGGTGTATTCGAGGACCGGTCGGTCCAAGGTATTGATTGGCGCATCCCAGTCGGTGTCGAAGAGGTGGTGGGTCGGCAGCACGATGGCTGCGATGAGCGCGCTCATCGGGGTGAGGAAGTTGGCCGCCAGCTTGGCACGGATCTCCGCGGGCCACTCGTCTTCGGCGAGAGGATGCGGCACCATGGCTTGCTGCGAGCAGATGACCTGGCTGTAACCGCCCCGCAGGTGGACGATCACGCACTCGTGAAAACTGGCGGCGAGGGTGGCAAAGATGATACGTGCACCTTGGCTGGTGGCGCGTTCATCGAACCACATCGAATAGACCCCATCGGGAGCGAGTCGAGTCTTGACCAGCTCGAAGAAGTCCCGTGTGTAGAGCTTGCTCGAAGAGAAAAACAGTGGGGTGGTGACCGTGTTGATGATGGCGTCGTAGCGCTCCCCTCCGCGCGCCAAGAACGAGATGCCGTCATCGAGAACCATGCGGACGTTGGACCGCTGGTGCAGACCGAGGTTGTGCACGCTCCAGCGCGGCAGCATCTCGAGCATGGCGGGGTTGATCTCGACGGCCGTGAGCTGGTGGTACAGCAAGGCCGCCGCGCCCGCCGTCATTCCCACACCCACCCCCAACACCAGGGCGCTGTTTCGGCGAGGCGCATACACGGCGGGTACAGAGCCATACACGATCTCCGCGGGGATCGTGCGCCCGCGGTCGGCCATCAGGCTGCGGTAACCGTTGATGTTGAGGATTTCCACCCCATCCTTGGTGGTGACCAGGCTGATGTGATTGTCGAAACGCTTGATGAGCTCCGTCGTGTCGATGCTCTCGACGATCTCGCGCAAAGCCGTCGGCGACAGAAAGGCGTGGTAGTCGAGCGAAAACCATCGTTCCGACCAGGTTGAAAGAAGGAGAAGCGTGGCCGCTCCACCCAGCAGCGCGGTCCGCCTCATGCGCCACAGTTGATTGGGTGGACCAGCCAGCATCCCGGATATCAGAAACGAAGCACAAAGAAGCAGGGCGATGGCCAAGAACGACAGGCTTTGGTACACGCAAAACGCAGCCGCCAAGTATCCGATGCCGTTCCCGACGCTGGATATGCAGAGCAGGTAGCCGACCCCCTTGCGATCGGCCTGCGTTTCCTTCACGAGGGATGGCAAGGTGCTGCCAAACACGGAAAACGGCACCAGACCCAACAGCGTCAGACAAAGCACTTTGCCCAAGGTGGTTGGCAACTCGAGATCGTTGGCCAAAGCATTGACGTGCCCCCACAATCGGACAACCGGGAAGAACAGGAGAAACCCCGCCGTGAGCGCCACCCATCCCCGGGCCAAGAGTCCCTGAAACGACCAGTCGACGCGACCGATGACCCACGTTCCGAGCGCGATGCCGAGGAGGGCCAGGGCGACCGAGATGGCGAAGTTCTCGTGGTACGGGCCGAAGAATACTTCGACGATCTTCAAGAACACCATTTGGAACACGCCGCTGGCGATGCTGGTAATGAACAACGCGAGCGCCGGACTGCGCAACGCGGATAGGTCGAAGTCATCCCGGGCAAGGGCGGATGGCGGCCGGATTCGCACCAGCACGCAAGCGCTCACCAAATTCACGCTCGCGATGGCCAGGAGCGTGAACCGGATTCCCAACGACCGCAGCAGCACGAACTCGATCAGCAGGACGCAGAATGCGGCCCCGAGGTTGTACATGCCGTACACCCCCTCGAACCATGTTTCACCCCGCCCCTCTCGATCATAGCCGCGACAGTAGGTGGCGAAAAGGGGCACGCTGGTGCCGACCAAGGTCGCCGGCACGATCAAGAACGCGAACACCGCCAGGATGAGCGCCAGCGGGCGCCCCCCGATGAGGGGATAGAGCCATCCAAACAGCGAGGAGCCATGGCGCGAGAACGCGACGGCCAGGGTCGCAGCATACAAGCCGATCAGAAACTCGATGGCCCACAGCCAGCGTACCCAGCGCCGTGCCAAGAGCGAACCGAGAGCGATGCCGAGAAGAAAGGTGGCGAGGATCGCGGCGGACACGAAGTACATGTCTCCGAGGTAGGTCGTGAGGAGACGGGCATACAGGATTTCGTACGCGATTCCGCACATCCCGGATGCGAAGGACAACGCAAGGAGTAGTTGGAGCATGGAGGGAACAACCTGGGCTTGGATCTTGGCGTTCTCACGGATGGTACAGTCTTGTGGAGGCGGGGGAAAGGAGTGACCGGCCAGCAGAGTCGGAACGGACCGATCTCTCGAAATCTTCCCGAATCGCGGAGTAAAGTCCGAACCTCCGATGCGCATCGGCTTCCTCACCGGCGGGATCGCGACCTTGCAGCCGACCTTCGCCGGAAACTACCTGGCTTGGTCGGCGCACCGCCGTGGCCATGAGGTTCGCTACGTGACCGCGGACGATCTCTCCTTCCTCGACGACGGCAGCGTGTTCGCCGCCACGTTGCGCGTACGGGCCGGCGACTACGCCAAGCCAGCGGATTTCTACCGTGCCCTCCTTTCGACCGACGCCGTCCGCGAGGAAGACACGCTGTCGGGCTTCGATGTGGTGTTCATCCGCTACAACCCCCTGCGCGAGCCGCACAGCGCACCGCCATCGCCCATCCTCGATTTCTGCTGGCGCCTTCGCCTGGGTGGCACCTTCGTCATCAACGATCCCGAGGGCGTGTTTCGTGCCTGGGGTCGACTGTACTTGTCCGATCTGCCTGCGGACGTTCACGCGCGCACCCTGGTCTCGCGCTCGCCCGAACGGATCAAGGCCTTTTTGCGTGACCTCGACGGCCCGGCGGTGCTCAAGCCGCTGGCGCACGCCGGACACGAGAAGGTGTTCCGGATTCCCAAGGGACAAGTCAAGAACCTGAACCCCATCATCACCGCCATCACCAGGGACGGCTACGCCATGGCCCAGGAGTATCTGCGCGAGGCCGAGGAGGGCGAGAAGCGCCTCCTCCTTCTCGGTGGTGAACCCATCCGGGTCGGCCGCCAAGTGGCGATCTACCGACGGTTGCCTGGCCTGGCCGAGGGCGAGAAGAAGCGGCGCGCCCCGGCGCGGCGACGCTGCAAGTTCGGCGTTGTCGAGGAGCGCGTGTGCGACCTGCTGCGCCCCAAGCTTTTGGCCGATGGCCTGTACCTGGTCAGCGTCGACCTCGCCGGCGGCAAGATTCTCGAGCTCAACGCCTTTTCGCCGGGTGGAATCCACTCGCTGCGCGAGATCTACCGCGTGGATGTGGCCGAGGTCATCATCCGCGACCTCGAGCGTCGGGTACGGTTGCGCGACGCCTACCGCGGCACGAACGATCCCGAGGCCGCGGGGGTGGTGTAGTCGGGGGATGGTGCCAAGGGGACGCGCGTGGATCCCGCGAACGGATATAATGATGGCAATGCAACGATTGCCCGTGGGGCTGCTGCTGTTTGGCTCCGGTCTGGCTGCCCTGATTTGTCAAGTGGCGTGGATCCGTGAATTTCGCCTGATCTTCGGTGCCAGCACCGCCGCGACTGCGGCCGTGCTGGCGGTGTTCATCGGTGGCCTCGGGGGAGGCGGCCTGCTTTTCGGAGCGCGCGCGGATCGCTCCTCGCGGCCCCTGGCGCTCTACGGCGCGTTCGAGCTGGGCGCGGCGGGTTTCGCAGCGCTTTCTCCCCTCTTGTTACGGCTGGTGCGAATGGTCTACGTCGGCTTGGGTGGCAGCGCCAGCCTCGGGCTGTTCGGTGGAACCTGCCTGCGCTTGCTACTTGGCGCCTTGGTGCTGGCCGTCCCGACGTTGCTCATGGGCGGTGCCATGCCGGCTGCGGTCGCCGCCGTGGAAGTCGACGCGGATGTGGGCCGGCGCAACATGGCATTGATCTACGGACTCAATACCCTGGGCGCGGTAACGGGTTGTCTCCTGTCCAACTTCGTTCTCCTCGAACAGCTCGGCACGCGAAAGACCCTTTGGAGCGCCACCCTCCTGGAAGCCTTGGTAGCGACGGTCGCCCTTGCTTGGTCCCGGCATCGTTCTCCGCTTCTGCCCGCTACGGCATCCGAGCCTGCCGCCGATGCGACGGCACCTGCGAATTTCGTACTCTTCGCCGCCGGCCTGGTGGGCTTCGCGTTCTTTCTCATGGAGATGGTGTGGTACCGAATGCTGGGGCCGTTGCTCGGGGGTACGGTCTTCAGCTTCGGCATCATCCTGGCGGTGGCCCTGCTTGGCATCGGTGTGGGTAGCGTGGCTCACGGCGTTTTGCAATCACGCGGTCGGCTGCCGGCGACCTTGATCGGCTTTGCCAGCGTCTGTCTGGTGGAGGCGCTTGGCGTCGCAGCCCCATTCGCCCTGGGTGACCGGGTGGCGTTGCTTGCTCTCTTTCTCCGGCCCCTTGGCAACCTGGCCGGGTTCTGGGGGCACGCGGCCTGTTGGGTCTTGATCGCGGGCATCGTCGTTCTACCGGCAGCCCTGGCCGCGGGCGTGCAGTTCCCCATGCTCGTCGCCCTGCTTGGCCGCGGGCGTGCCGACGTAGGGCGGCAGACGGGCCGCGTTTACGCGGCCAACACGGCGGGCGCCATCGCCGGCTCCTTGGCCGGCGGTTTCGGCATGCTGCCCTTGCTGACGGCACTCGGCTGCTGGCAATTCGTGGCAGCGCTGCTGGGGCTTTTGGCCATGGTGTCGTATTTCGTCGCCCAGCGCAGGACTCGGCAACCGCGGGCATTGGCCCATGCCCTTCCCCGGCTCGCGGCCAGTGCGCTGGTCGTGGCCATGCTCTTGGCACGTGGTCCGACCGCGGTCTGGCGGCATAGCCCCATCGCCGTGGGACGGGTCAACCCCGCCTCGCTGTCGGACGCAACCGCGTTGCGGAATTTCGAAAATGGCGTGCGCCGCTCCATCGAGCGCGAGGACGAGGGCGTGGAAAGCAGCGTGGCACTCGAGCATTCGACCGGCTACGCGTTCGTGTTGAACGGGAAGACCGACGGCCATGCGCGCATGGATGCCGGCACGCAGGTGATGGGAGGCCTCTTGGGCGCCCTCTTGCACCCGAATCCGCGACGCGCTTTCGTGATTGGGCTTGGAACCGGCAGCACGTCGGGATGGCTGGCCGCCGTGCCGTCGATCGAGCGCGTGGACACGGTGGAGCTCGAACCTGCCATTCTCGAAGTGGCGCGCAAGTGTGCCGCCGTCAACCACGACGTCATGAACAACCCCAAACATAGGGTCATCATCGGCGACGCGCGCGAGACGTTGCTGGGGCATGGCGACGCGTACGACATCATCGCCTCCGAACCCTCCAACCCGTATCGCGCCGGAATCGCCAGCCTGTACACCCGCGAATACTACCAGGCGGTAAACCGACGTCTGGCCCGAGGCGGGATCTTTCTGCAATGGGTTCAGGCCTACGCCATCGACAGCCAGACCCTGCTCACCATCATGGCCACCTTAGCCCAGGTCTTTCCTTCGGTGGAGATCTGGCGAATGGCACCGTCCGATCTGTTGATGGTGGCGACGCGCACCGAGCTGGTTCACGACGTGGCGCGGTTGCGCTCGCGCATGCAGGAGGAACCCTTTCGGGCTGCCCTGCTGGGTGCCTGGAGCACGGTCACGCTCGAAGGTGTGCTCGCCCACCATGTGGCGCGCCCTTCGCTGGTGCAGCGGGTGGCCAAGGTGCAAGGCCCGGTCATCAACACCGACGATCGCACACGCGTCGAGTTCGGATTCGCACGCTCCCTGACCGGTACAGGCAACGTTCACGCGGGTGACATCGAGGCGCTTGCCCGAGCGCGCGGCGAAGATCGCCCCATCTTGGTAGACGGCGACATGGATCCGACCTTGATTGCCGACGAAAAGGTCGGGTTCGCCATGTCGCTTGGGATCGCACCCGACGGTGCTCCGGACGGCGGGGAGGCGCACCGCACGCGTAGCGCAGCACTCGCGGAGTGGATGGCCAGCCGCTACGCGAACATCCCGGGAATCTGGCGCCGCCAGGCTGGCGAGCCGCGCACCCTGGTCGAGCTGATGGTCGTAGGCGACGGTCTGGCGGAGGTCGGTGACCTTGGAGCGTTGCGCATGGCCGAACAGTTGCGTCCGCTCTGGCCCTCCGTCGCGGCCGGGATCGAGGCCCGCTTGTGGCTGCGGCAAAACAAGCTCGACGAGGCGCTGAGCGCCTTCCAGACCAGCCTCGTCGCCTACCGCACGGATCCCTGGCCACCACCATCCTTCATGTTCCGAACCATGAACCTTGCGGTCGAGGCCGCCCGCGGACATGGTGCGCCAATGGAGCGTCTATTTGCCACGCTCTCGGTGCCATTCGCAGTCCACATGATGGACGAGGCGCGAGCAAACGCGCTGGTTTCCCTTGCCGAAGCCATGCCACCGAGGTCGGCCTGCGCGCGCGCCTTGTCGTTTTTCGAACCTGACATCCCGTGGAACACCAACTTTCTGTCCTTTCGCGCCGAGTGCTACCAATCGATAGGATCCAACCTCGCGCAAGGCGCACGCGCGGACTTGCGCTCCTACCTTGCGCAAAACCCGAGCAAGTTCCCCGCATCGCTGCTCAAATGAGCCAAGGCCAACGCCGCGTCGCCGGGGGGGGGAGCGCCCCTTCGCGGTAGATCCTTGACCGGAGTTTGAGTAACCTTGCCCAGAGAGATAACGCGCGTGGTGGATATCGATTTCAAGGCCAGGAGAAATCGGGAGGGGACCTCCGGGCCCGTCATGGAGGATCGTGCGGGTGTGCCGCAAGGACCGCTGATCGACGAGCTGTCCATTCCCAATCCGCCGGTCGAGCCGGGCCCCATCCTCACGCTGTCGGCGGAAGAGATTACACGCTTCTTCGTGCGCTCGCGCCGCGACCAGGACACCGAACGCTGGGACGTCCGCCTCGATGCGGCCTTGCGCGAGATCCTGGAGCGTGCCAACGACTTCGTGCCCTCGGAAGCAGGCGGCATCCTGCTCGACGATCCGCGGGCTACGCTGTCGGGCGTGCGCACCCCGCGCCTGACCTTCATCGCCGTGTACGGACCCGATTCGGGCCAATTGCTGGGCAAGCGCGTCCCCTCGGATCGTGGATTTGTCGGCCAGATCTACCGCTCGGGCGTTCCCTACCGCAGCGACCATCTCGATGCGAACGATCCGCTGCTCAACCTGCCGAACCGCACCTCGGATGCCGCCGTGGTCTCGGTCATCGGGGTTCCGGTGCTCGTCGGGGATTCCATCTGCGGCGTCCTCGAGCTCACCAACCGGCGTTCGGGCAGCCCCTATTCCGCCCGCGACAACGAGCTTCTGCGCATCTTCGCGGCGTACATGTCGTCGTCGATCCAGAACGCCCTCGATGCTCTTCGCGCGCGCGCCATGGCCCGTCTCGACCACCTGACGGGTCTGTTCAACAGCCGCTACTTCCACGTGCGCCTGCAGGACGAGATCGCCCACGCCGATCACAACGGGACCGAGCTGTCGTTGCTTTTCATCGATCTCGACTATTTCAAGACCGTCAACGATCGCTTCGGGCACGTGGCGGGCAGTTGGACCCTGCGCGAAGTGGCGCGTTTGCTGTCCGAGAACGCCCCGCCCGCGACCGTGCTGGCCCGTTACGGTGGCGACGAATTCGTCGCCATCCTGCCCGGCGCGGATTTGCAGCGCGCCTTGCAGACCGCGGATCTGCTCCGCCGCGTGATCGAGGATGCCTCGTTCTTCGACACCGACACCGAAACCGTCGAAGCGGCGCAACCTCTGCCCGGCGTGCGCGCGTCCATCGGCGTCGCCTCCTACCGCGATCACCTGGCGCCGAGCGGGAACCAACGCCGCCGGGAAAACCTGCTCTTGCGTCTGGCGGACACCGCCATGTATCGGGCCAAGGCCAACGGACGCAACCGCGTCGAGGTCGCCGAGGCGGAGGAATAGCATGTCGCGCGTACTTTGGTTGGTCATGGCCATGTCCCTTGTCGGGACCGGCTGCTTTCAGGACAGCACGCCCCAGCACAGCGGCTTCTTGCCGCTCAACTATCAGTCCACGTTCACGATCGTGCGCACCTGCCGCCTGAACGTGCAGCACGCGAACCAGTACCAAGTTGTCTTTGCCGACCCCACCTTCGCCGCCGATCCCTATACGAACGGCATCTATCCGCTGCCCGCGGGCAGCGTGGTGGTGGCCGAGGAGCACGGCAACGACTCGTTCTGCAACAGCCTCACCGGTTTCTATTTGATGGCCAAAGAGCAACCCGGCTACGACACGGCCGTGCACGACTGGCACTGGCAAGAGCTCGACGCCAACCAGCGCGTTCTCCAAGACGGCCACCTGACGACCTGCTCATCCTGCCACGCCCAGCCGCCGTGCAACGACTTCCTCTGCTCGCCTCCGTGAAAGTCGTGTCCAAGAAGCGAAGAGCTCGCTACGGCGCCTGGCCTTCTCCGCTGTCCGCCGCAGCCGTGGCCGAAGGCAGCGTACGACTTGGGGGATTGGCGCTCGACGGCGACGAGGTCTATTGGGTCGAGAGCCGTCCGGCCGAACAGGGTCGCATGGCGCTTCTGCGCAAGCGAGGAGACGGAACCGTCGAGGAAATCGTGCGCGCGCCTTTTTCCGTGCGATCGCGCGTTCACGAGTACGGCGGTGGCGCCTTCACCGTGGACCGCGGGCAGGTCATCTTCGCCAACGACGCCGACCAACGCCTCTATCGTATCGAGACCGCACACGAAGCACCCTGGCAGGCCGAGGCGTTGACCTCCGCGCCCGGTACGCGCTTCGCCGACCTGCGCATCGATCGACGATTCGGCCGCATCGTCTGCGTCGCCGAGCGCAAGCGCGTGGGCGCCGAGCCGGAGAATTTTCTCGCCAGCGTCTCTCTTGCAAGCGGCGAGACGCGAGTGCTCGCGAGCGGCGCGGACTTCTACGCCTTTCCACGCCTCGATCCCGCGGGCACCCGACTGGCGTTCCTGAGCTGGAACCATCCCTCCATGCCGTGGGAAGCGTGCGAGCTCTACGTGGCCGAGGTTCTCGCCGACGGCTCGCTGGCCCCGGCCACGAAGGTTGCGGGCGGCGCGAACGAGTCCATCTTCCAGCCCGCGTGGTCGCCCGCAGGAATTCTCCACTTCGTCTCCGACCGCAGCGGCTTTTCCAACCTCTACCGAGTGGACAAGGGTGGCGCCATCACCTGCGTGTGCTCGGTCGAGGCGGAATTCGCCACGCCCCTTTGGGTCTTCGACCTGTCCACCTACGCCTGGCTCGACGACAACACCCTTGCCTGCGTCTATCAGAAATCCGGCTTCTGGCACCTCGGTACGCTGGCAACCGAAAGCGGCCGGCTCGACGCCGTGGCGACGGATCTCACCGACCTGGGACTGGTCTTCGCCAGCGCCGGCCGCGCCCTCTTCGTCGGGGGCTCCGCCGCGCAAGCCCATGCGCTCTATGCCTTGAGCGCCCAAAGCCCGGACGTAAAGCTCTTCCATCGTCCGAGCCCCGACCTCGTGGCAGCCGACCGCATCGCATTCCCGCAGGCGATTTCCTTTCCGACCACGGGCGAGGCGACATGCCATGGCCTCCTCTATCTGCCGCACAGCCCCGATCACCAAGCCAGCGACGACGAACGCCCGCCTCTGCTCGTCCTCTGCCATGGCGGCCCGACGGGATCGACATCCACCGCGCTCAGCTTGAACATCCAATTCTGGACCAGCCGCGGCTTCGCCATCCTCGACGTGAACTACCGCGGTTCGACCGGCTATGGCCGCGCCTATCGCAAGGCCCTCGACGGCCAGTGGGGCGTCGTCGACGTCGAGGACTGCGTCGCCGGCGCGAATACGCTGGCCGCGCAGAGCCTGGTCGACGGCAAGCGCATGGCGATTCGGGGATCGAGCGCAGGGGGCTTCACCGTGCTGTGCGCGCTCGCTTTCCACGACGTCTTCGCCGCTGGCGCCAGCTACTATGGGGTCAGCGATCTGGAGGCGTTGGCCCAGGACACGCACAAGCTCGAAAGCCGCTATCTCGATTCCCTGGTCGGCCCCTACCCGGAGCGCCGTGACGTCTACCGCGCCCGCTCTCCCATCCACGCCGTGGATCGACTGTCGTGCCCGGTGATCTTCTTCCAAGGCCTGCAAGACCGCGTGGTGCCGCCCGCCCAGGCCGAGAACATGGTGGCCGCCCTGCGCAGCCGCGGCCTGGCCGCGCCGCTCGTCACCTTCCCCGACGAACAACACGGCTTCCGGCGCAAGGAAAACATCAGCCGCGCCCTCGACGCCGAGCTGGCGTTCTACCGCGAGGTTTTCCGAATCGACGCCCAGGAAGAGTAGTCGCTACCCCGGATCCGGTCCGCCCGCCTGGCGCATGCGCGCGATCACGCTTTCTTCCATGAGGTCTTCCATGGTCTGTCCGCCATAGCGGGCAGCGATGCGATCGTCGTATTCGTCGGCCACGAAGGCGAAATCGCGGATGGTTTGGGTGAACTCTTCCTTGTCGCCCAGATCGCGGTCGAGCAGGGTGTGGCAAAGCACGATGGCCTGGCCCTCGGGCACGAAGGCGAAGGCGCCGAAGCGCAGGACCGCGTTGAGCTGAAGCAGCTCCACCGCCAGCATGCACTCCATGTTGACGCCCTTTACCAGCTGGGCGACCAGGCGGACCAGAGCGTGATCCTTCCAGGGATGAACCTTGATCATGATCATCGAAGAGCCCTGTTTCACGGCGTAAAGGCCGTCCTCTACCTTGCGGTAGGCGGGGCTTGCCCCCAGCATCTTCTCGATTTTTTGGCTGGCGGCTTGAACCGCGGCGCGGGCACGGGCCTTTCGTTCGGGCATACATGATCGGTAACACGAAGTTGGCCTCTTGCGAAGCCCGCTTACGACCATGTCCGCGTCACGATTCGCGGCGGTCGTCCCGGGCGATGCCGAGGGCGCGCATCTTCTTGTGCAGGTTCGTGCGCTCCAGGCCCAAGACCTGCGCCGTGCGCGAGATATTCCACTCGTTTTCGTCGAGCTTGGCCAGAACATACTGACGCTCGACCAAATCGCGCAGCTCGCGCAGGGGAAGGTTCTTGGCCTCGGGGGGCAACTCCAGCGCTCCCAGCGCCTGCATGGGCCGTCTCACCCGGGCCACCTCGGCCACGATTTCTTCGGGCAGATCGCCGGCCCCGATGCTGTCCTCCGAGAGGATGACCAGACGCTCGACCACGTTGCGCAATTCGCGTACGTTGCCCGGCCAGGTGTAGGCTGCGAGAACCTCGACCGCCTCGGGCGTGAGGATCTTCTCGTGCAGGCCGTTTTCTCGCGCGATCTGGGCCACGAAGGACTTGCACAGAAGTGGAATATCCGCGGCGCGATCGCGCAGGGGTGGTGCGCGCAGGGGAACCACGGCCAGGCGAAAGTAGAGATCGTCGCGAAACTGCCCGCCGGAGACCGCGGCTTGCAAGTCGCGATTGGTGGCCGCCAGCACGCGCACGTCCACCTTCAGGGTCGTTTCGCTGCCCACGCGCGACAGCTCGCCCGACTGGAGCACGCGCAAGACCTTGGCCTGCGCCGACAAGCTCATATCGCCGATCTCGTCGAGGAAGATGGTGCCTCCGTCGGCGAGCTCGAACAGGCCCTTCTTGCGGGCAGCGGCGCCAGTGAAGGCCCCGCGCTCGTGCCCGAACAGCTCGGACTCGATGAGCTCGGGGGGGATCGCCGCGCAGTTCACCTTGATGAAGGGCCGGTCACGCAGGCCGCTTTCGCGGTGGATGGCGCGCGCGACCAGCTCCTTGCCCGTGCCCGATTCGCCGGTGATGAGCACGCGCGTACGGGTGGGTGCCACCTTGGCGATCTGGGCGTAGAGCGCGGTCATAGCCGGACTCTGGCCAACCATCTCGAACCGGCCCTGGGCGAGCTCGCGTAGGCCGACCACCTCGCGCACCATGGCCCGGCGTTCGAGGGCGTTGCGCAGGGTCACCATCAGACGCTCGCGATCGAGCGGTTTTTCGAGAAAGTCGTAGGCGCCGGCCTTGGTCGCGCGGACCGCGTCGGCCAGCGTGCCATGTCCCGAGATCATGATGACGACCGGTTCGGGCTGGGCCTTGGCGCCTTCGTCGTCCTGCGCGCGCGCCTTGTGCATGGACTCCAGCACCTCGTGCCCGGAGATCCCTGGCAGCTGCACGTCGAGCAAGACCACGTCGGGCGCGGTATCCGGCAGACGGGCCAGGGCTTCCTCCCCACTCGACGCCTCCTCGACGGAGTAGCCTTCGCCCTCGAAAACCATGCGCACGGTCCGGCGGATGTTTTTCTCGTCGTCGACGATCAGAATGGTTGTGCTCATGCGCGTCCCCCGTGGAAATGTACCGCGTTCACAGCGGCTAGGGCTAGTCGGGATAGGGGACCCGCAATCCAGCGACAAGAAGAGTGACAGCGCGGAAGGTACCAGAAAGAGACACCTTTCCACGGCGGAGGCTCGCACCCAATCGGAACGATGACTGGTGGTCGTGGACGTAGACGGCATACCGTGGCCGTAGGCGTCCTCGCGGTCGTGGCCGACGGCAATTACAACCGGCCACGGCCACTCGTGCGAAGCAGCCTACGACCGCCAGTTCCAAGCTCGTCGACTCGCGGCTCTGAAGCAAACCGCGAAATCGATGGGCTTCGAACGCACAAAAGAACCAGCCCCAGCTCAGTCTCCTGCCGGGTAAGCTTCAGGCAGAGTTCCCATCCTAGTTGAGGAGAGAGTGGGAGTCGAACCCACGGTACCTTGCGGTACACATGATTTCCAATCATGCCCCTTCGGCCACTCGGGCATCTCTCCATTCCTAAAAGGACCCTGGGAGGGTCCTTTAGAACCCCCGCGTCGAGCTCCGTCAAGCCAAGCTTGCCGTCGCTCACGCGTATTCTATTAAAAGGACCCTGGGAGGGTCCTTTAGAACCCCCGCGCGAGCTCCGTCAAGCCAAGCTTGCCGTCGCTCACGCGTATTCTATTAAAAGGACCCTGGGAGGGTCCTTTAGAACCCCCGCGTCGAGCTCCGTCAAGCCAAGCTTGCCGTCGCTCACGCGCATTCTTCTAGGTTAGTCTTTCGGTTTTAGCTTTTCGGTTGCGTCCTCCGTTCCCATGACCGCGTTGGCGAAGGCGGGCTTTGCCCGCCGTAGCCAGAGCGCGGGAGGGTTTGGGAACCCTCCCAGGGTTCCCATCATAATTGAGGAGAGAGTGGGAGTCGAACCCACGTTACCTTTCGGTAAACCTGATTTCGAATCAGGCGCCTTCGGCCACTCGGCCATCTCTCCATGAATGATTTCCAATGGTTACGATGTTCTAGACGGTCTAGCTCTATGTTGCTGTCAAGGATGTCACGTAGCCCCAATGGGGCGACCGTCCATCACCCAGTGGGAGGCGAATGTATGCCGCGTTGATTGATACCAGGTCAAGCACGGAAAATTCAACTTCTTCTGAGTAGCACGCGGTGCGTCTCCTCACTCGGTGAGGATCCAGAGCGCCGTCTCGCCACTGAACGAGCGCGATGGGCACATTGCCCCGATGATACGGACCGGTCGGCGTCGCGTGCAAACCCCATTGGCCCACGGTACATACAATGGTGTCAACGCTCACCCCTTCGACTACCAGGTCGACCTGGGCGAGGTGAAACGTCGCTACGCCATCGGTCCCGTGGATCCGCTGATCCTATTCACCGGCCGACTCACGGCACAGAAGGGCCCGGATATTCTCGTTCGCGCCACGCCTTCGGTGATGCGCAACTACCCGCACGCCAAGTTCGTCTTTGCCGGCGAGGACCACATGCGAGGTGAGCTGTGTGGGCTCGCCCACCAACTCGGCGTCGCGGAGGTGGGCTTCCTCCTGCGCAATGGAGAGTTTGTCGCGGCGGCGCGCAGTAGGGCCATGGCTTTTCCACCCACGACTGTGTCGTCGCACCACGATGATGCCGCAACGCGGCGGGTGCGAACGCTCCTGCCCAAGGCTCGTTGGAGGATCGGACCTTGCGCCAGGCGGCCCGCGAATTGATGCTGGTACAGGGATCGGATTGGCCCTTTGCCATCACCAATGGCACCACAGAGGAGTATGCCAAGCGGCGTTTCTTCGACCATCTGGCACCCTTTCACGAGTTGCTCGACGACTTCGACCGCCGCCGCATCGATGCGGAAAAGCTCGCAGCGTTGGACTGATGGACGCTATCCTGCCGGCGGTGGACTACCGATTGTATTCCGCGTGATGGCCGCTTGCATTTCGCCAGTGGTACAAAGACCGAGTGGAGAGCGAAATCAGGCAGAAGATCGCGACCGCAAGCGGCGTCGTTTTGCAAACGACGGTGCGCGCAAGTGACCAAGCTTTCGACCTCGTGATCGACAAGCTGGCCGGCCCCGCGTGCGTCCTTCATTGGGGGTTCGCGCGCCAGGCAGGAGCGTCTTGGCGCCTGCCGCCGAGATCCGTCTGGCCGAAGGGTTCCATGCCCGCGGACCGCGCCGTCGACACGCCGCTGTTGGCCGGCGCCGACGGCCTGGCGATGCGCATGGAGGCGTCCTGGAGGTTCGCCTTCTTCGAGTTCGCCCTCCGCGACCTCAAGACCTCGCGTTGGGATAGCAACCAGGGCCGCAACTTCCGCGTCGCTTTGCCGCCGCTTCGGCCGCTTGCCCGCACGCCAACCATGGCCGCGCGCGCGTTGACCGGCGCGGAAGCGCCCTCCCACGAGAGCCTGTACGCCTTGGACGAAGACTACGCATTGGCCGTCGCCGCGCAGCGGTCGGAGGCCGGCGTCGAGGTAGCGCTGGCCACCGATGTAGAGGGGCCTCTGTTTTGGCACTGGGGGGTGGGCGCGAGCCGCCGGGAATGGAAGTTGCCGCCCACGGCATGGCGGCCATCGGACACGCGCGAGGTCGACGAGCGGGCGGTGCAGACACCGTTTCTCGACGAGGGGGAGTTGCGCACCTTGCGCCTTGCCATCCCGTCAGGCGAGCTTCCGCGAGGGCTGTGTTTCGTGCTTCGGCAGTCCAATGGGCCACGGTGGTGGAACGATCGCGGGCAGAACTTTTTCGTCCCTCTCGAGGCCGGAGCGACGCGCGGGCCCATCGAGGAAGCCGCCCTGGCGGACATCGCCGACGAGATCGTCGAGGGCGAAACCGGGAACCACTCGTGGACGCTCATGCACCGGTTCAACCTTGCCTGGGATCTCCTGGATCGCATCGCGCCCGACAACGTTCCGGGGCTGGCCTTGCTGTTCGTGTGGTTGCGCTTCTCGGCCATTCGTCAGCTCGATTGGCAGCGTAACTACAACACCAAGCCACGCGAGCTGGCGCACGCGCAAGATCGGTTGACCATGAAGCTGGCTGAATGGGCCACCCGGAGCGAACTCGGGCGGCCGTTTCTGCGCATGATCGCCGGCACGCTCGGCCGGGGCGGCGAGGGGCAACGGGTGCGCGACGGCATCCTCGAGATCATGCACCGGAACCACGTCAAGGAAGTGACGGGGCGTTTTCTCGAAGAGTGGCACCAGAAGCTGCACAACAACACCACGCCGGACGACGTGGTGATCTGCCAGGCCTACCTGGAGTTTCTGCGCCGGAACGGCGACCAAGCCGCCTTCTACGACACGCTCACGGCCGGCGGTGTGAGCCGGGAACGCCTGCTCGGGTACGAACGCCCGATTCGCAGTCACCCCGACTTCATTCCGCATCTGCGCGAGGCCTTGCTGCACGACTTCGGCGACTTTCTCGGCGTGTTGCGCGCCGTCCACTCGGCCACGGATTTCGGCACGGCGTTGGGTTCGGCGCGCGGGTTCCTGGACGAGCCAACCCGGCACCTTCTGGATACCGTCTGGCACCGCCGCGACGACGCGCAATCGCGCGGGTGGCTGCTGGAGTCGGTCACGCGTGCGCGAGAAAACTTGGCCGGCCAGCTTCGTGCGGGCCGCCCGGGATTGCGCGACCTTTTCTACCTCGACCTCAGCTTGGAGGATTTTCTGCGTAACCTGGTCGAACGCAATCTGCACGAGCGCCTTTCGGCCGATGAGCCTTGGGGTGGACCGAGCTGGCGCTGCGCAACCTCGGCTGCACGCGCAAGAGCGACGAGCTGACTTTGGCCTTGCGCCACTTGCAGCGGGTGACGCAGCTTCCTCACTCGGGCCAAGAATTTGCCTTGCAGGTGCAGGCCGTGCTCGATCGCATTCGACGCGAGCTGATGGCCATCGCCGACGGTGACGGACGCCTGCTTCAGCCCATGGCCGAGTACTTGGGGCAGGCCTTCGCAGCCGCCCCGTGGACGGTACGCCTGTTCTCCGAGGAGGCGTTGCGCGGCAGGATCGACTTCGTGGTGTCCGCCCTGGGACGAAAGCTCGGCGAGGCATGGCGCGCGATCGCCGGCCTCGGCCACTGGCAGGTAACGAGCCGCGGACGCGAACGCGTGGAAGGTATCGTCCACATCACCCCGGCGCTGGCCGAGGTACAAGGGCGGTCGTTCGAAACCGACACCGTGCTGGTGGCGACGCACATCTCCGGCGAGGAAGAAATCCCACAGGGTGTGGTGGCGGTGCTCACGACGTCAACGGTGGATCTCATGTCCCACGTGGCGGTACGCGCACGCAACGCTGGCGTCCTGTTGGCCACCGCTTGGGACGCCAAGCGCTTGGCTGACCTCGGCGCTCGCCAAGGCCAATGGGTCGAGTTGACGGTGCGGCCGAATGGCGAGATCGCGGCCGAGTCGATCGAGCCGCCAACCGTGCAAGCATCGGTGAAAGTTGCTCACCCCAGGCCGCCGCTGGCGCGTCCGCCGATGGCGAGGGAATACGCCATTTCTGAGCACGCCTTCCAAGTGTCCAACGTGGGCGCCAAGTCGCGCAACTTGAAGCAGTTGCGTGGTCGCTTGCCGGAGTGGATCCACGTGCCGACGGCCATCGCCCTTCCCTATGGCGTGTGCGAGCGCGTGCTCGAAACCCCGGCCAACCGAGCCAGAGCGGATCGCCACCACGAGCTGGCCGACACCCTGGCCCGCGCTCCCAATACCGAAATCCTGGCCACCCTGGCGGCCATCCGCGACGGACTATTGGGCCTCGAGCCACCGCCCGATTTGCAAGCGGCTTTGCACACGGCCATGACTGCGGCGGCGATCCCGCGGCCCGAATCCTTCCTTGACGCCTGGCTGGGCATCACGCGCGTGTGGGCCTCGAAGTGGAACGAGCGCGCGTACCTCAGCCGTCGGGCTCTGGGCATCTCCGATGCCGATCTGGTCATGGCCGTCTTGGTACAAGAGGTGGTGAGAGCCGACTATGCGTTCGTCGTCCACACCGCAAACCCGATGACTGGCGACCGCGATGAGCTCGTCGCGGAAATCGTGCTGGGTCTGGGGGAGACCCTGGTCGGGAATCATCCCGGCCACGCCCTGGGTTTTGCCCGCCGCCGCGGGGATGGGGTGCGCATGACCTCTTTCCCAAGCAAGAGCATCGGTCTTTACGGGCAGGGTCTGATGTTTCGTTCAGACTCCAACGGGGAAGATCTTGCAGGCTTCGCGGGCGCCGGCCTTTATGACAGCGTCGCCGTGCCCCAGGCCCAGGCCGTGATCTTGGATTACGCCGGCAGCGAGCTCGTGTGGGACGACGGCCTGCGCGGGCGCCTCCTCGACGGGGTGACCGAGCTCGGCAGAACCGTTGAAAGCGTGTTCGGAAGCCCGCAAGACATCGAGGGCGCCTATGCGCAGGGCCGCTTCTTCGTCGTGCAAGCCCGACCGCAAGTGGGGCTCGGCCATGGCTGAGACGAATCGCCTCTCCATCGGCAACCAGACCGCGTTTTTTGCGCCGGTGTTGGAGCCCTTCCTCTTCGCGGTCGAGCACGGCTTCGACGCCTTCGAGCTCTTTCCCGACGGTGGACCGTTCGGCCGTGGCTGGTCGGCGGACGAGGTGACCGCGACGGAGCGCGCTTTCCTGTGCGCCACAGCGCGCGACAACCATGTCCGTCTCAGTATTCACGCGGCCCTCGATTCTGGCCCAATCGAAGGACCTGCCCGCACCAAGCTGTTGCACGACATCCATCTGGCACGCGACATCGGCGCCCGGGTGGTGAACATCCATCTCGCGCATGGTGCGGTCGAGGCCTACTGCCGGGCGACCCTGTCGCTGGTGGACGAGCTTGAACCCTGGGGGATCATGTTGGCCTTGGAAAACACGGTCTTCACCGGGCCCGAGAACGTCAACCGGGTGTTTGCGTGTTTGCAAGCCTTGGACGCGGAGCGCGCCCACGCCATCGGACTGTGCCTCGATATCGGCCATGCCAATCTCCACCACGCCACCCACAACGATTACCTGGCATACCTCGACGGGCTGGGCGCGCACGTGCCCATTGTCCATGGGCATCTCCACGAGAACTGGGGTGACAGCGACAAGCACCTGACCCTGTTTACCGGCCCGGCCAGCCGGGATCCTTCCGGCATCGTCGGCTTGCTTCGGCGCTTGCAACGGCGAAACTACACCGGCTCGTTGATCCTCGAACAGTGGCCCGCGCCGCCCACGCTCTTGGTCACCGCTCGCGATCGCTTGCTGGCCCTGCAGGCGCAGGAGAACGCGGGAGGCGGTCCGTGAGCTCGTCCGGGAGAATCGCCCGCATGGCCCGATAATCGGCCATGGGCAGGCCGGGATAGGTCTTGCACCACTGCGCCGACAGCAGCTCGGCTAGGCGCGCGGAGTGGGGGCCATCGCTGCGCAGGGCGATGCCGTAGAAGAAGGCATCGGGATAGAAGGCGTAGTGGTTCCAGAAGTCGTCGCTATCGAGAATGTCGCGCAACATCTGCGTGTGATCCGCGTGGGGCAACCACAGAACATCGGGCTTGCGGCGAAAGAGCTCGGCCGCGGAGAACCCGTGGCGTGCGAAGTACGGATCGTGCAGCCCCAGCACGTCGATAACCGTGGTTCGCGGGGCCAGAGCGCCGGGCAGGCCGTGCTCGGACATGGCGAAGCTGGCGCCGGCGGGTGCCGCCCTTGCCATCTCGCCGATGGCGTGCGCTGCCTGCCAGGAATCGATCTCGGGCAGAGGCGCCTCGGCCGTGGTGTGAAAGCCGTCGAGATCGGCGAGCCTCTGGGTTTGCGAACGGCTGCTGTAGGCTTGCGCTGCGGCCGACAGGGATAGACCGCCGACCAGCGTCGCCGCGGCGGCCAGACCGGCTCTCCACAGCATCGGCGCCGGTCGGGCTCCGTGTCCCGCGCGCGTCCTGCCCATCCACGCGTCGAATTCGAGCACCCCGGCCGCGACGAAGAAAGGCAGGAACGGATAGTAGAAGCGGCCAAGATGACCCATGATCTGGTTGAACCTGAACAAGACCCCGAAGGTCGCAAGAGCGGGGACGAGCAAAGCAGCCGCACGCCGCAGCCCCCGGCCATCCGCGAACAGGATCAACGCGACGACGAACGGCCATGCCGACAGCGCGAAGACCCTGAGAAAGAGGAACGGATTCCATCCGAACTCGCCGACGAAGCCGGCGTAGTACCAAGGCTGCTTGGCGAGGAAGGAGAGCGGCAAGAACGACCCGAGCAATGCCCTTTCGGCAAGGGCGAGCGCCGCGAGCAATCCTCCGGCCAGGGCGGCGAACGTGACCATCGACTTCGCCTTGGGCCAGGGTGCGAGAAGCCATACGGCCAAGACCGGACAGAGAAGCGCGCAAGGCAAATTGTCGGGGCGGGCAAGGACGGCCAGAAGGGAAGCCAGCGCCGCCGCCGTCGCCCGCCATCCGTTCGGCGCGGAGGCGAATTGCAGCGTGCAGAACACCAGCACGGTGTTGGCCAGCGCGGACATCATGGTGTCCATGCCCGTGCCTGCGTGAAAAGCGAAGGCCTCGCGAAACGCCAGCAGCGGCAATAGAATCGCTGCCCAGAAGATCCAGTTGCCGGCAAGGCGCGCGTGGCGGCTGCACAAGGCCGCAACGCCGATCAAGGCTGCGAGAAAGCCCATCGCCGCACCTCCCGATGCCACCTGCAGCACCGCCGCGGGAGTGAGCCAGGGAAAGACGATCTTCACGAGCACGACAGCGCCCAGGTAGAGCAGACTGGTCACGCCGTAGACCGAAACCTCCCCCGCGTTCCATGCCATGCCCTGCCCGGCAAGCAGGTGGTCGGCGTAGCGCAAGTACATGTAGGCGTCGTCGAAATCGGTCGGCGCCGCGCGCGCCAGCTCGGTGATGCGCGCGACGACCAGCCCCGCCACCAGGAGCAGCCCGAGGAGCCCCAGCCACAGACTTCGACGAGCAAAAGAGCGGGGCACGAAAACAGTCTACCTTTCCCCGGCGTCGCCGCGCAGGCGCGCGAGCTCCTGCCTGGCCGCGGGTGCGGACAGGTGGTTGGGCGAACGCGCGAGCAGGGTCTCGAAGGCCGACGCCGCCTCACGGGCGCGGCCGAGCTTGACCAGACACAAGCCGCGACCGAAGGTCGCCTCGTCGTTGCCGTTTTCACCAGCGAGCACGGCATCGAAATCGGCGAGCGCGTCTGCCGCATGGCCGAGCCCGAGCAAGGCGAAGCCATGATTGGTCCTGGCCACCGGGCCGGTCGCGCCGTCGAGCCATTCCGCCGCTTCGTCCGGCTGGCCGAGCTGCAGGGCGAGCATCCCGGCCGATTCGCGCGCGGCCAAGACACATGGGGGGGCAGCCTCCTCGCGCATGGCGGACACATAGCGGCCAAGCGCGGAGCGAGCGTCTCCGGCGAGGCGATAGTAGTCGCCCAAACGAGACTGCCACTCGCAAAGGGATGCGTGGACGCCTTTGGGCGGTTCAAGGAGCGGGGTGGCCGAAAGGCCATTCACCGGAGAATAGGTGAAGGTCAGCGGGATCTCGGCCAGGCCGTCGCGCACCGGCCTACGAACGAAGACCAGGCCGTCGTTCGCGCGGTAGACCAGTGCCCACAGGCTGGGAGCGAAGAGTGCGCCGCGCGGATTCACCGAGGGATAGGTCACGAGAGCGGACATCACGCCAAAGCCGTCGAGCAGGCGCTGCCACTCGGCGCGAGAGAGGTCGGCCCGACGAAGGATGGCATGAAACGAATCGGGGTAGCCGTTGATGCGGGGATCCTGAAACACGCGGAAGCGCGGCCAACCGCGCCAGGTCAGGTACGAGCCGACCTCGAGATCGTTGTACATGCGCTCGCGCAGCCCATTCTTCTCGACGAAGTCCACGGCGGCCAGGGGCACGAGATCCGCTTCCAGGCCGATGTCGAAGACACGCCCGCCCTCGGCGCCCAAAACCATGCGCGGCACCGCGGTCAAGACAATGAGCACCCCGCTCGCGATCCCAACCGCCCAGCGACCGGCAAGCCGGGGGGCCAAGCGGGTGAACGCAACGGCCAGGGCCGGCCCCGCGAGCATGGCGAATTCGGCGACGAATCGAATGCGCAGCCCGCCGAGCACTCCCAGCGCCGCGCAGGGCAGAAGCACGCGCGCGGGCAGCAAGGCGGGCAACCGCCGAGAGAGAAGCGGTAGCAGCGATGCCAAAAGCAAGCCCGTCACCAAAAAGAAGAACGGCCCGTCGAGCGGCCACTGCGCATGCCGGTACTCCTGCAACGGCCGCAGGTACGGCATACGGAAGTGGTTCGCGATGTAGGTCAGGGCGCGAAGCCCCGACGGCGTGGCGAACATGAACGGAATCATGGCCAGCGCCACCTTCAACGCTCGGCGCGCATCGGTGGCAAGCCCATCCCGCCAGGCGCCAAGCGCGTAAAGCAGGAGCAGCGTCGGGGCGAGGAAGTAGCACGAGTTGGCATTGGCCCACAGAAGCCCACCGGGCACGAGCAACCAAAGCATGCGTTGTTGTTTGGCCTCGGCGCGCTCGATGGCCAGTAAGACAGCTGCCAGACCCAAGAACGTGACCAGGTGTGGGCGCTCGACGAAACGCGGTTCCGCGGCCCACGCGGCCAGGGCCAAGGCCAGCGCGGCCGGCACGGGAGCAGCCCCGCGTCTCACGGCCACCCGATAGAGCAGTGCCCACGTGGTCACCACGAAACCGGTCTTGAGCACCACCGTTCCCGGCAGCCCGGCCACGCGATGGACCAGGGCCAGGGCGATCTGAAACAGCCACGCCAGGTTGATGTCGGTGGCGTGCGGATGCGTGAAGGAGATCAGGTTTTCCGTGGGCACGCGCGCGCCGCCGAGCACGATCTCTCCCAGACGCAAATTGAAGAAGACGTCCGTCTCGTCCATCGGGACGAGGCAGCGCCCGGCCACGAAGAGCAGGAGCAGCGCAATCACGCGAGGCCATCATGCCCAAGCTGGCCGCCGGTGCAACTGGCCATGCTGTTGCTCCAAGGCGACTGACAGCGCAACGGGCCAACCCAAGCTAAGGCCTCGTCAGGAAGGGCCAGTGATGAGGAGGCGTCGGCAACGCCCGACCCTGACCTGACGAGCCTCAGGCAACTAGTCTAGGAGTTAGTCTAGGACCGCATTAGGTGATGTTCGTGTTCGACGGAGCTCGAAGTTGCATCCTCGCTCTCGATGCGAGCGATGGAGATGTATTTGATGCGGAAGGCATTGCCGCCTAACCGGCGCAGCCCCCAGTCCATCGCGTCCTGCAAATCGGCGAACAAGGCGAGGGGCTGATGGGAACGGTCGGGGATGATGGCGAAGCAGCATGGAATCATGATGGCCTCTCACGTTGCACTCTACGTGCCACGTGCAACCGCGCGTGATTTCGCGGCCTTACGTCCCTCGGAGCGCCAGCGATCTCAATCTGCGCGATCTCAACTTGATCCCGATTGAGATCGAGGGGTGGTGTCTTCAGCCCCCAGCGGCGTCTAACCCCGCGGACGAGGCAGACCCATGGTCGCAAGCTTCCTGACCAGCGTCCGGCGCGCGATTCCCAGCAACGCCGCGGCCCGTGTCTGGTTGCCGGCACACAGCGAGAGCGCCTCTTGGATCTGTTCGAGCTCCGCCGATTCCGAGGTCCCTGGGGCACGGGGCACGACGATCTGCATCGGCTTTTGGGTCTTGCGGGGTAGCGAAGTCTGGCGATTCGGATCGACGTCCTCGACGGTCAGCGTGTTCGAGCTCGAAACCAGAACCGCGCGCTCCACGCAGTTGCGCAACTCCCGGACGTTGCCGGGCCATGGCTGTTCTTCGAGGAAGCGCAACGCGTCCGGCGCCAGGTCCGGAACGGCTTTGCGGCCGAGCGCCTCCGCGGCCTCCGTCGCGAACGATTTGGCCAGAGGCGCGATCTCCGAGCGGCGGGCACGCAGAGGTGGCACCTCCACCGAAACGCCGCTCAGGCGGAAATAGAGATCCTCGCGAAACTGTCCCTTGCGGATGCGCTCGCGCAGATCACGGTTGGTGGCGGAAATGAAGCGCACGTCCAGCTTGCGCACGCGCGTGCCGCCGAGGGGGATCACCTCGTGGGTTTCGATGACACGCAAGAGCTTGGCCTGTATGGGCAACGGCATTTCGCCGATCTCGTCGAGCAGCACGGTGCCGCCATTGGCGGTCTCGAAAAGACCCGGCTTGGCTGTGCGTGCGCCGCTGAAGGCGCCGGCCTCGTGCCCGAACAGCTCGCTTTCGAGAAGGTTCTCGGCAAAGGCCGAGCAGTTGAGACGCAAGTAGGGCTGCAGCCGCCGCGGCGAACGATCGTGAATGGCGGCGGCGACCACCTCCTTGCCTACCCCGGTTTCGCCCGTCAAAAGCACCGCGATGGTTCCCGGCGCGATGCGGTCGACAAGCTCGAACAGCTTGCGCATCGCCAGGGACTCCACCACCAGGTCGCCGTAGGGCGAATCCGAGGCCGACGTCTTCCCCGACTTGAGCGCGCGAATGTGCTCGGTGGCCATGATCACTTCGCGCACGGCTGAATTCCCCTCTCGCCCCGGCCGCTCGAAGCTTTGGGCGCTGGCGAGTTGGTGAACCACCAAAGAGGCGCCGCCGATGAGAATGGCAACCCCTGGCGGGACCGGGCCTTCTCCGTTGGGCGGTAGGCGTTTGCCGCCGATGCGCGTGCCATTGGCGCTGTCCATGTCCTTGACCGTGACAGCTCCATCCGCGACCTTGAGCACGGCGTGGTTGCGCGAAACCGACGGATTGTCGAGGATGATGTCGCTGTCCTCGGCGCGGCCGATGCGCAGCTCGCCGGATTCCGGCATGGCCATCATGCGCGATTCCTTCTGTTCGACCACCGTCAGCCACAGCTCGGTCTTCAAGCTGGAATCGTCGCGATCGTCGATCAAGGTCCTTTGCAGGGCCTTACCGCCGATGTCCGTGGTCGCTGGCGAAGAGAGACGCGCCATTCGTGTTCCATCATATGCCATCTCCCGCCGATTTTTCGCGACGAGTGCTGACACCGACCGTCGTAGCTATGGCATGGCGGGAAACGGCCCGAATGCTCGGTCGCGACGCTTGAGAAAACTGTAGTAGGAGGTTTTCTTCCCTGGCGGAGAGGTGGTGGCTCGAACCCACGCATAGCCTGCCGGCGTCCAGCCATTGTCGATCGGACAGGATCCGCCAAGGCAGTACCTGTGCGTAATCAGCGTGGGTTTGCGGGAGAGCATATACTCGTCACTGCCCCATTTTTCGTGGCCGGGCCGGTTCGACGTGGTCATGTGCGGGTCGTGGGCGATGGTGGCGTCCACCAGGCCGAAGATGTCGTAGGCCCGAATCTCGGAATAGTAGGGAATGACGCCGGCGCCGCCGACGGTCATGAGGTCGTCCGGGCGCTTGTATAGACCCAACCATTGCCCGACCGGGATGCGCTCTTCCGCGTAATGCTTGAGGTACGCGGGCATGTCGATGCCGTTGTCGGCGCCGACGAAGGTGAGCGCCACGTTGCTCGTGTGCGCGCTGCCGAGGACGAATCCGGCGCCGACCGCGGCAAGCGCCAAAGCGGAGACCCAAGCGCCGAAGTGTGGCCACAGGCGGGCGTAGATGTGCCGGACGGATTCGGCGAGCACCACCGCCCCGAGTGGAACGATAGGCAGGATGAAGCGGTAAAGTCCCATGAAATCGCCGCCGACCTTCACGGTGTAGGCCGCGAAGGCAAGCCACACCAAGGCGGCGAGCAGACGCAGATCGCGACGGCGCAAATCGTCGTGCGCGGCCCGCCCGAACACGGCGAGCAGGATCAGGAAGTGAACGCCGTAGTCCTCGCAGAAGCGGCGCAGGTAGTATACGCCCAGCTTCCAGGTCCCCGAGGCGCCCGACGATTTCACATAGAAGGTGTTGGGAAACGGCCAGCCGTAGTAACGCCAACGCCAAACGAAGTACGGCGCGAACAGCGCGAGGAAAAGCCCCAGCCACGCAAGCTCGAATCGACGCGGCAGCACGCGGCGCTCGCGCCGCAGGTTGGTCACGAAGCGAAACAGGGCCGCCAGCGCGAAGAACATCACGCCTTCGGGCCGGGTCATGGCGGCCAAGGCAAAGACCGCGGCGCTGGCGCAGCCCTTTTCCATGGTCGTCTCGGCGAGGACGAGATCGAAGCCAAGGGTCGCGAGGAAGGTGAACATCTGCGTTTCAAGGCCGCCGCTGCACCAGCAGGCGTACGCGCCCATGCTCGCGAGCAACAGGGGAGCGACCATGTGCCAGCGCGAAGGCCGCTCCCCAGCGAGGCGCAGCGACATGCGCACGACCACCGCCAGCGTGGCGATGCCGAAGGCCACGCCGAGAAACCGCGACAGCGCCACGGGGCCGATCCCCAGCTTGATGCCCAGGGCGAGCAGCACGGTCCACAGAAAATTGGTGTAGCCCTCCACGCGCTCGCCCAGGTTGAACACCAACTGCCCCGACAGAGCCAGGTTGCGCGCGTAGCGGAACGAGATGTAGGCGTCGTCGGTAACGAAGTCGAAAAGATGGGCGTACGGTACCAGCACGGCCGCCGCGATGAGAAGGGCGTAGTAGCGCCTCAGGAATCGTTTCATTGCGCGCTCTGCGCCTCCGCCGACGAGCGCCGCACGCTCAGCCGAAAGTCCCGCCGTCGAAGCCCCACAGCGCCCCGTCGGCATTCGTGAACTCGATGTAGATGCGATCCTGGGGCAGGGACAAGGCCTTGGCGATGGCTTCGCACAGCACCTGCGAGAGATGTTCGATCTTGTCGTCCGCAAGCCGGCCCACGTTCTTGAGCTCGGCGTAGCAGGCGGGCTCTCGGCTGCCCGCGAAGGTCATCTCCAGGCGGGGCGCCAGCCCCACCATCACGTAGCGCTCGGGTTTGCCGAGCTCGCGGGCGAGTAGCGCGGAGAACGACTTGAGCATTTGCGTCAGCGCGGCCTCGTCAGGCTGCTTGGCGGACGAAAACAAATTGAGGAGCGGCATGTTCCCAATGTACCAGTCTCTCTAGCGGCGAGTAAGGTCGATACGCGACCGCCGAACCGGGAGACGCAGGGTCGAGTGCGAATCGGGACGTTTGCTCTTTCGGCCGAGGTGGCGCCGCGCATCGGCCACCGCACGCCCGAGGCGCACCTGGGTCTCCAGCATCGAGGTCAGCGCTCCAGCCAGGGCCGCTTCGATGTCTTGGGCCATGGCGGTAGCCGACGGATAGCGCTCCACCGGCGTGCGCGCCAGGGCCCGGCTGATGGCGAAGACCAGCAGCTTGGGCATGCCCGGGCGCTCGCTGCTGACCGGCGGGACCTGACCGCGATGGATGGCGCGCAACACCTCCCGGTCGTTCTTGCCGGTGAACAGCGGATGCCCGGCCAAGGCCTCCCACAGCACCGATCCCATCGAGAACAAGTCGGACTGCGGGCTGGCCTGCGCTCCGCCGACCAGCTCAGGGGCAAGATACCCGAGCTTGCCCTTGATGAAACCCGGCGTGGTCAAGACGCTGGTGCGATCCCGGGCGCGCGCCAGGCCGAAATCCGACAGCTTCACGGCGCCCCCCGTGCCGAGCAGAAGATTCTGCGGCGATACGTCGCGATGAACGATGGGAACCGGCGTGCCGTCGGCGGCGTGGCGCTCGTGCGCGGCGGCCAGCCCGCGCAAGGCGCCGATGCCGATGAGGGCGGCCAGCGGCCACGGAATGCGTTCGTGGCGCGCGCGGTAGTAGCGCAAGAGGCTGCCGAGATCCAAGCCCTCGACCCATTCGGTGACCAGCCAGTAGGAGCCTTCCTCGTCGTCGACGAAATCGAGCACCTGGATGATGTTGGGGTGGAGCAGGCACGAGCCGAGACGCGCCTCTTCGACGAACATGGCGACCTGCCGATCCTGTTCGCGCAGCTCTGGCTTCATCTGCTTCAGCGCCACCGGCCGGGAAAACCCCGCCGCCCCGTGCATCACCGCGCGCCAGACCACCGCCATGCCGCCCTCGCCCGCTCGCTCCAGCAGCTCGTACTTGCCGGCGATGAGCAGCGCCCCTGGTTTCTCGCGTCCCTTCATCCCGAGTGGGATTATAGACGCAATCCCGCGACGGTCGGGATTGATATGGGACCACTGAAGCTACTTGTCCAGGGCGTCGAGGGAGGATTCCAAGTGGCCGCGCGCGTGAGCATCGTTCTGCCGCATGCACGCCTCGATGCCCTTGCCGTACAGCGCGCGTGCCTCGGCCAGACGGTCAAGCCCGACCAGAACCTCGCCCGCCGGGGCGTAGGAAGCGATGTACTCGGGATGGTTCGAGATCAGCACGTCGAATTCCCGCCAAGCGCCCTCGCCGTCGCCCGAGGTCTTGAGCTCCATGGCCAGGGCGTAGCGCGGGAAGGGATCCTCGGGACGCTTTTCGGCGAACGACCGAAGCACTTCCAGCCGGGAGACCTTGATGTGGGTACTCAGGACACCACCCAAGGACGGCCCGGACCCGGAATCTCACCGGTCGGCGCCGCTGCCAGGATACGGTTGCTGCTGTCGACGCGAACCACGGTGGGCTTCCACGCCTTGGCCTCGACCTCGTCGATGCCCTCCGCAAAGGTAGCCAGAATGACCACGTCGCCCGGCTGTACAAGCCGCGCGGCGGCACCGTTGACGCAGACGATCCCCGAGTCAGCCTCGCCGGGAAGCGCATAGGTTTCGATCCGGGCTCCGTTGGTCGCGTCCCAAATGGCGACCTTTTCGTAGGGTAGGATATCCGCCGCGCGCATCAGGGTCTCGTCGATGGTGACCGAGCCTTCGTAGGCGAGATCGGCATGGGTCACCGTGGCACGGTGGATTTTCGATTTGAACATCGTGCGTTTCATTGAGCTCTCCGTCCCGGCCGGCGAGCCGGTCCAGGCAGTCTTTCCCCTATCCTGTCCCAAAGCGCCGCGCTGTCAATGTCCGAGCTTGGTCGCGCCACGATCCTGGATTCGCGTTGACCGCCGCACGTCCATAGCTCAAGGTGAATCGAGGGACGGCCCGTCGTGGCCACACGAATCATGGAAAAGGCCTTCACACGATTCATCGGGGTGGATTTGGGTGGCGGCAAGGGCAAGAAGACGGCCTTGGCCGTGCTTGAGCGCAGCCGTGACGGGGTCACGGTGACCCACCTTTCCCCGAGGGCCAAGGAACCGCCGCTCTACGATGCCGCCCTGGTTTCGGCCCTGCTCTCCCGCGCCGAGAACGCCGTGGTCTGCGTCGACGCGCCCTTGACGCTGCCACCATGCCTGCGCTGTACCGAGCCGGTGTGTCCGGGACAAACTGCATGCGTCGACGCGGAGGTGCTGACCATGCGCGGTTTCGTGACGCCCGAGCTGGGCGCGGGCCGCGACCACCGCCGCGGCAAGCCCGTCATCACGCCCTACACCCAACGCGCAACCGATCTCTACTTGCGCAGCCGCGGTATTCGGGCGCGCGAAACCCTGGGCCAGGCCATGGGACCGCTGGCCGCGCGGGCCGCCCACTTGGTGCGCGCGCTCGGTCAATGCTTCCGGCTCAACCACAACCTCATCGAGGTCTTTCCCCGCGCCACGCTCGAGCTGCTTGGCTTCCGCGAGCCCTATCGAAAGCGCGTCGACCGCCGCATCGACATCCTGGCCGCCCTCGGCGACCTGAGCTTCGGCCCCGGCGTCTGGCGCGAGCACTGCCGCCAGAGCGATCACATCTTCGACGCGGTCGTGTGCGCGTACACCGGCTACCTGCGCAGCCGCGACGGCTGGCAGCTCCCAGCGGTGGCGGGCGACCCCATCGATCCGCAGGGTTGGATCTGGATTCCGCCGGAACCAGCCGCGATCCACAAGGCTACGCCCAAGGCGGAAGCCGCTGAAAAGGTCGACGTGGCGAACCAGACAGCAGAGGCGGAAAGACTCCGCCTCCGCTGATCGCCCCGATGGACTAGCTGGCGACCGCGCCTTCCTCGTGCAAGTCCTCGTGGTGCAGATCCTCGTGCAGATCCTGGTGCACGGTCTGGCGAGGCAACTCGTCCGAGGTCTTGTCCGGCGCCGTCAAGTCAACCGGGGTTCCTCCTAAAAGGGAGGTCGCCCCCCGTTCGCGAAGGAATTCCAGAAACACGATGGCGGTCGGCATTTCTGCAGCGGGAATTTCGTCGATGAGCTCGCGCGCCTGACGGCGCAGGATCTCGCCCGGCGACTCTCCCGCGGGTATCACGTGCTCAACCTCCGGGGTTTCGGCGCGGGCGACGACCCTGCCCCACGGCGGCGGGTTGAGCGCCTCGATGTGAAGGTGGTCGAGCCAAGTCTGGATGTGGAGATGGAGCAACTCCGAACGGTAGGCGAACCAACGCTCTCGCTCGGCGGGGAAGGCCAGCAGGACATCCTTGAACCTACGGAATGCGCCCTTGCCGTCGATGGCGACAAGAAGGCGTTCGCGCAGCGGCAGGTCCTGGACCGCGCCTACGAAGCGCTCCATCCAACGATACTGTTCGCGTGACGAAGCGGGATCGATGCGAAGGTAACGATCCGGGTTGTTGGACACCTTGGCCCGTCGGGCGGGGGCATCCGGTTCACCTTCGGCAATGGAAAGCAAGTCTCCATTTTCGAGGTCGAGGAAACTTTCCTGCTCGGGAGAGTTCCGCTCGAAAGCAATCTCTAGGTCGCTCCAATTAATAGTGATCGCCGACATCTCTTCAACTCCTCCGGCGATCCCCTCCCACAAGGAGCGCCGAAAAATGAAATAGCACTGATTTACCTAGCCTAGAATCAGGGAGGGCACTTTGCAATGTCGTAACCGCCTCGTTATACGATTGTTTCGGTATCACATCGCGCGAGTCCCAACCTTCAATGCCGAGCGGCGGGCCTTGACTTTGCCGACTTCCGCCCTAATATCCGGTCCTCGCACTTCATCCCGGAGGCTCCATTGGCTCGCGTAACTGTTGAAGATTGTTTGGAGAAAGTCCAGAACCGCTTCGCCCTGGTCATCCTGGCGGCAGAGCGCGCGCGTCACCTTGCCAACCGGGCAGTGCCGCTGGTCAAGTGCGACAACAAGCCTGGCGTCACCGCGTTGCGCGAAATCGCCCAAGGCTCCGTGCGCTTCAACGAGAACGTCGAAGGTACGGTCAGGCAGTACATCGCCGAGATGCGGGCACGCGGCGCGAGGCCAGAACGCGAGCGCACGCTGGCCAAGTACGCGAGCACCAACACGAGCACCAACAGCGGCTAGCCCGCTGTCGCGCGAAAGAAGAGGGCCGGAGGATCCCGGCCCTTGTCTTTTTGTGCGCTACCTCTCGTTCGAGAAGTGGCTTGGGGCCCGACGTCTAGCGACGACGTCTAGCGACATGGAACGGGCGCTCTTCGCTGTGAAAAATCCTACGATGAGGACCCGAAATGGGCGCATACTGCGCACGCCGAGGGGCCAAAACCTCGGCCGGGAGAAGCACATGAGCAGGCATCGCGAATCATCGTCCCCGTGTCAAAGCTTGGCGGCGCGACTGGAAAAGGAGAGTGAAGTCAGCGTCGCAGACTGCTACCAGTGCGGCAAGTGCACCGCCGGGTGCCCCGCCGCCGAGGACATGGACGTCGCGCCGTCGCAAGTGCTGCGCCTGCTGCAAACTGAATCGCCCAAACATGAAGAACGTGCCCTCAAGTCGATGGCCATCTGGATGTGCATCGGTTGCGAAACCTGTGTCACCCGTTGCCCCCAGGAAGTCGACCTGCCCCGCGCCATGGATTTCTTGCGCCAAGAAGCCCTGGCGCGCAACGTGGCCAATCAAGGCGCCGACGACGTGGTTGCGTTCCACAAGGCGTTCCTGAAATCGGTCGAGAAGGTCGGGCGCCTGTTCGAGCTCGGCATGGTGGGCGACTACAAGCTGCGCACGGGACACTTCTTCAAGGATCTCGGCGTCGCGCCCACCATGTTCTTCAAAGGCAAGCTGGGATTGTTCCCGCACGGAGGCGCCAACAAACGCGAAGTGGCGGAGATCTTCGCCCGCGCCCGCGCGGTGAAGAAGGAGTCGCAACAATGAGGGTCGGTTACTTTCCCGGCTGCTCGCTGCAAGGGTCGTCGCGCGACTTCGCCGAGTCGCTCGACGCCGTGGCCAAGGCGCTATCCATCGAGCTTTGCGAAGTGCCGGAGTGGAATTGTTGTGGTGCCAGCTCGGGCCACATGATCGAGCACCTGGTTTCGGTGGCCTTGCCGGTCAACGTGTTGCTCAAGGCTCAGAAGGCTGGCATGGAACAAGTGATGGCTCCGTGCGCGTCCTGCTACAACCGACTGGCCAGCGCGCGCCACGAAATCGCCACCAGCCCCACGACCAGGGCGCAGGTCGAGAAGGTGTTGCAGACCGCGCCCGGTTCGCTCGACAAGTTGCCGCGCGTGCTGAATGTCCTCGAGCTGCTGGCGCAAGTGGCGGATCGGATCGGCGCGAAGGTCACCAAGAAGCTCGAGCAGACAGTCGCCTGCTACTACGGCTGCTTGCTGGTCCGGCCGGCCAAGATTACCGGCTTCGATCGCACCGAAGATCCGGTGGAGATGGACAAGCTGGTCGCCGCGGTCGGCGGCAAGACCATCGATTGGAATTTCAAGACCGAGTGTTGTGGCGCCTCGTTCTCGGTGTCGAAGACGTCGGTGGTGGGCCGCCTGGGCGCCAAGATCATGCGTGACGCCGCCCTCAAGAAGGCCGAAGCCGTGGTGGTCGCCTGCCCCATGTGCCATTCCAATCTCGATTTGCGCCGGGGCGAGATCAACCAGCGTCTCGACCAGAAGACCGACATTCCGGTCCTCTTCATCACCCAAGTCATCGGCCTTGCGCTCGGCCTTTCCGAGAAAGAATTGGGCCTTGGGCGCCACTTCGTGCCGGTCAAATTCCCCGTCAAACCCGTTGCCGCGGCGACGGCGCAATAAGGAGTCACGATGTCACGCGTCGGCGTCTTCGTTTGCCACTGCGGCGAGAACATCGCGGGGACCGTGGATGTCGTCGCGGTCGCCAAGGCAGCCCTGGATATGCCCGGCGTGGTGCACGCCGTCGAGTACAAGTACATGTGCTCGGATCCAGGGCAGACCATGCTCAAGGATGCCATCCGCGACAAGAAGCTGGATGGCGTGGTCGTGGCCGCCTGCTCGCCGCGCATGCACGAGCCAACCTTCAGGAAAACGGCGGAGGAGGGCGGCATCAACCCCTTCCAGTGCGAGATGGCGAATTTGCGCGAGCACTGCTCGTGGGTGCACGAAAAGGGCGAGGCAACCACGGCCAAGGCCGTCGATCTGGTGCGCCTGCAAGTCGAGAAGGTGAAGCGCAACCACCCGCTCCAGCCCATTCGCGTGCCAATCACCAAACGGGCGCTGGTGCTCGGCGGCGGCATCGCGGGCATCCAGGCCGCGCTCGACATCGCCAATGCGGGCAGCCCGGTCTTGTTGGTGGAAAAGTCGCCCTCCATCGGCGGCCACATGAGCCAGCTCTCCGAAACCTTCCCGACCCTCGACTGCTCGCAGTGCATTCTCACCCCTCGCATGGTCGAAGTGGCGCGTCACCCAAATATCACGCTCCTCACGTACTCCGAGCTGGAGAAGCTGGAAGGCTTCATCGGCAACTTCAAGGCGACCATTCGCCGAAAAGCGCGCAAGATCGACGAGAAGCTGTGCAACGGCTGCGGCGTGTGCCAACAGAAATGCCCGGTCAAGAAGATCCCCGACCAGTTCAACGAGGGCCTGTCGAACCGCGCCGCCATCTACGTGCCCTTCCCGCAGGCCGTGCCCAACAAGCCTGTCATCGACCTCGAAAACTGCACCTACTTCAAGACCGGCAAGTGCAAGGCGTGCGAGAAGCTGTGCCCGACCAAGGCCATCCGCTTCGACCAGGAAGACCAAATCGAAGTGTACGACGTGGGGGCGGTGGTGCTGGCCACCGGCTACAAGACCATGCCGGTGAGCAAGTTCTCGGAGTACGGCTACGGCAAATACAAGGACGTCATCGACGGCATGAAGTTCGAGCGCTTGGCCTCGGCGTCCGGCCCCACTGGCGGCGCCATCAAGCGCCCATCCGACGGCAAGACCCCTGAGACCATCGTCTTCATTGCCTGCGCTGGCAGCCGCGATCGACTCAAAGGCGTGCCCTACTGCTCGAAGATCTGCTGCATGTACACCGCCAAGCACGCCATGCTGTACCAGCACAAGGTGCACGGCGGAAAGGCCACCATCTTCTATATGGACATCCGCGCCGCCGGGAAGAACTACGACGAGTTCGTCCGCCGCGCAGTTGAGGAAGACGGCGTGAAGTATGTGCGCGGTCGCGTGTCGCGCGTGTACGAGGAGGGCGGGCAGCTGGTCGTGAAGGGCGTCGATACCCTGCTCGGTGGCGAGCAAGTCGAGATCCGCGCCGACATGGTGGTGCTGGCGACCGCCGTGCAAGCGCAGGACGGCGCGGAAGAGCTGGCGCAGACCCTGCACGTGTCGTACGACCCGTACAAGTTCTTCGCCGAGGCCCACCCCAAGCTACGCCCGGTGGAAACCAACACCGCGGGCATCTTCCTGGCCGGCGCCTGCCAGGCCCCGCGTGACATCCCCGAAACCGTCGCCCAGGCGAGCGGCGCCGCCGTCAAAGTGGCAGGCCTGTTCTCGCAGCCTACGCTTACCCGCGAGCCCATCATCGCCGTGGTCGACCGCCAGCCACCGCCGGTCTTTTCCCACTGCGTGGGCTGCTTCCTATGCAAGTCGGCTTGCCCCTACCAAGCCATCGAGGAAGAACAAATCAAGAACCGCAACGGCGACGTGCTGAAAGTCGTGGCCAAGGTGAACCCAGGCCTCTGCCAGGGTTGCGGAACCTGCGTGTCGACCTGCCGGACCAAGGCCATCGACTTGCAAGGTTTCAGCAACGAACAAGTCTTCGCTGAATTGATGTCCATCTAGCGCGTGGAATGACCATGGCCGAACCATTCGAACCCAAGATGACCGCCTTCGTGTGCAACTGGTGCACCTATGCCGGCGCGGATCTCACCGGCACCAGCCGCATCAAGTACCAATCCAACGTGCGCGTGATACGCCTGCCCTGCACCGGCCGCATCGACTTCATGCTGGTGATGAAGGCGTTCTCGCGCGGCTCGGACGGCGTCATTATTTCAGGATGTCACCCGAATGACTGCCACTACACCTCGGGCAACTACCACGCACGCCGGCGCTGGATGGTGTTCCGCGATCTGATGGACTTCATGGGCATCGACCTGCGCCGCGTGACCTTCTCGTGGATCTCGGCCGCCGAAGGAGCCAAGTGGGCCGAGCTCGTCAACGAAGCCACCAACAAGGTGCGCGAGCTTGGCCCGTACAAGGAAGTGCAGCAACTTGCCGCCGTGGGCATCGAATAGGAAATAGACTGATGGAAGCGTTGAAGATCAAGGCCAAGGAGCTGCTGACGGCTGGCACCGTCAAAGTGGTAATCGGCTACGGCAAGGGGACCGGCGAAAGTCGACGGCCGCTCTTCGTGCGCGCCGCTGAGCGCGCAGGCGATTTGGTCGTAGACGCCGCGTGTGTTCAGAATCTCGCAACCTACCTGACCAAGGCCGAGGTTCGCGCCCTGGGCCGCATGGCCATCGTTGCGGTTCCTTCCACTCTGCGCAGCATTCTGCAATTGGCCGCGGAGAAGCAATTGCGCGAAGAGAACGTTCTTGCGCTGGCGGTGATGGACGGTGCGGTTCGCGAATTGCCGACCTTCGACGCCATCGAAGAAGTCGTGGCAACCCTACCGGACGCGATCTCTGCCGCCGACCAAGCGATGATCGACAAGCTCGTCGCCATGTCGGTCGGCGAGCGGCGCGCCTTCTGGGCCACCGAGCTCGGCCGCTGCGTGAAGTGCTACGCCTGCCGGTCGTCCTGTCCCATGTGTTACTGCGAGCGCTGCACCATGGATTGCAACCGCCCGCAATGGATCCCCGTCGCCAGCCACGCCCTCGGCAACCTCGAATACCACATGGTGCGCGCCATGCACCTGGCCGGCCGCTGCGTCCAGTGCGGCACCTGCGGCGCCGCCTGCCCGGTGGGCATTCCAGTGCACCTGCTCACCTTCTTCGCCGAGGGCACCGTGCGCCGACAATTCGGCCAAAAAGGCGGCGCCAGCGCCAAGCTCGACTACGCCATGTCGACCTTCAAACCCGACGACAAAGAGACATTCATCCGGTAGGTAAGATGCCTCCGCTCTCGAACAGCCACCCCTCACCCCTGCCCTCTCCCCGCTTCGCGGGGCGAGGGAGCCGGAAGTGTCGCGCCCACCCCCCCCACTTCCAGCCTCGCCCCGCGCAGCGGGGAGAGGCCGCCGAGCGGAGCTCGGCGGGTGAGGGGCCCACTTCCCGCCTCGCCCCGCGCAGCGGGGAGAGGCCGCCGAGCGAAGCTCGGCGAGTGAGGGGCACCTGCAGGAAGCCACGACCATGACTGATCGCTACACCATCTCCGAATCTGCCGTCGGCACCCTCATCGACGCCATCTCCAAATCCGGCCGTCGCATCCTCGGCCCGAAGTTGGTCGCCAACCGCATCGAGATCGCCGACATCAAGACCTTCGCCGACATCGTCAAGAACGGTCAGGCCGTCGTCTCGGCCAAAGGCGTCGTCTTTCCCAAGGTCGAGCGCCTGCTCAAGTACCGCTTCGAAGGCAAGAACGTGGCCCTCGACGACGTCGAGCCGCAAGCCCAGCCCACGGTCCTGTTCGGCCTGCGCCCGTGTGAGGCACGCGCCTTTCACGCCCTGGACGTCGTGTTCAACTGGGACAGCAAAGACAAGTTCTTCAACGCGCGCATGGCCAACACCACCGTCGTTGGATTGACCTGCACGCAGGCCGATGAGTCCTGCTTCTGTACCTCGCTCGGCTCGCGCCCCGACGATACCCAGGGCAGCGACATCCTGCTCTCGCCGCTCAAGGCCGGTGGATTCGTGGCCCAGGTGCTGACCGAAAAGGGCAAGGCCCTGCAGGAGATGGCGAAAGGTGCCTTCCAGCCACCGCCTATCAAGCCCGACCTGGTTCCGCCAGCCACGGTCGCCCCAGCCTTCGACGCCAAGGCCCTACAGCAAAAGCTCGCCGCCAAGTTCGACAGCCCGCTGTGGGCCGAGCAAAGCCTGCGCTGCCTCGGTTGCGGCGCGTGCGCCTTCGTGTGTCCGACCTGCGTATGCTTCGACATTCAAGACGAGGCCGACACCAAACAGGGCCAGCGCCTGCGCGCCTGGGACAGTTGCGGCATGCGCATCTTCACCTTGCACGCCTCCGGCCACAACCCGCGCGACAAACAGAGCCAGCGCTGGCGCCAGCGCGTGTACCACAAGTTCGCGTACTACCCCGAGCGCCTGGGCACCCTCGGCTGCGTAGGCTGCGGCAAGTGCTCGCGCGCCTGCCCCGTCGACATGAACCTGAAGCAGCACCTCGCACAAGCCGCCTCACAGGGTTAAGCCATGGACAACAATATCTACAAGCCCTACCTCATGCGCATTGCCGCCATCACCGACGAGGCGCCCTCCGTGCGCACCTTCAAGCTCGAGTTCACCAACCCCGAGGAAGCCGCCGCCTTCACCTTCACCACCGGGCAATTCGGCCTGTACAGCGCCTTCGGCGAAGGCGAGAGCACCTTCTGCATCGCCTCGTCGCCCACGCGCAGCAAGGGCTACATCGAGTGCACCTTCCGCGAAACCGGCCGCGTGACCAGTAGTCTGGCCGACAAGGACGTGGGCGACATCGTCGGTTTCCGCGGCCCCTACGGCAACGTCTTTCCCCTCGAAAAGTGGAAAGGCAAGAACCTGGTCTTCGTCGCCGGCGGCATCGCCCTGCCCCCTCTGCGCAGCGTGATCTGGAACTGCCTCGACCTGCGCGACTGGTTCAAAGACATCACCGTCGTCTACGGCGCCCGCGCCGTGAACGATCTCGTCTACAAGAACGAGCTCGAAGACTGGGGCAAACGCAGCGACATCAAATTGGTCGTGACGGTCGATCCCGGAGGCGAGAAGCCCGGCTGGACCGGCAAAGTCGGCTTCGTCCCCCACATCGTCGAGCAAATCGCCCCGCCCGCTACCAACAGCGTAGCCATCGTCTGCGGCCCCCCCATCATGATCAAGCTGACCCTGCCCGTGCTGGCGAAGCTAGGGTTTGGCAAGAACGAGATCTACACGACGTTGGAGAACCGCATGAAGTGCGGCCTCGGAAAGTGTGGGCGATGCAACACGGGCAAGAGCTACGTGTGCAAAGACGGGCCGGTGTATACGCTGGCGGAGCTGGAGAAGCTCCCGGCGGAGTATTAGGCGCCAACATCTACTTCGAGGTCAGTTCGTAGGATGAGAGGCCTTTCCTACCCTAGATGCTTCTCCAAGACACGCTTGCCAACGAACATGATTCCGTTCTCTTCAAGTCTACGTCTGGCTTTTTCGTACGGGTCGAAGTCGACCCGGCCCGAGGCAACCCACAACCAGAGACCCACACTGCGGCCCTTCCTCAGGTGACCGCGTAGCTGGCGAATGGCCGCCGCGCGCTTGGCAATTACGACCGACACCTGATCGGTGTGAGCCGTGTGGGCTTCGAGGCCGACAACAACAGAGGGATTTCCTAATCCGAGCAGATAGTCCCACCGGTGATCCTCTGGGAATTGACTTTGTAGGGCTTTGTCCAAGTCCAAGCTATCCGAGAATCGTACCCGAATGCTTTCGTCGATATACTCTGTCGACGAAAGGGCTTTCAAGCCTGGAAGTACTGAGGGAATCAGCGGGCTAGCGAGAGCAAGCAACGACCGAATGGGGGTTGTCATTCCGCCTCATGCTCGTTTGCGGCGAGACGTACGGCATCTCCAAAATGCGATGCAAATCCGGAAAGCCCCCCCCAACCGGAAACTTCATCATCGTCAGATCCCGGATCCAATGTCGATATGTCCTTGGAGCTCACTTTCCCGTCCTTCTGGAAAGATAGCAAGTGCGTTCTATATTCCTTGGTGAGCGCTGCCTCCGCGACTTTCTTCAGCGCGGTCCTATTGGCTCCGAATGCATCACAAATGAGCTGCCAGCGAGCCCCTTTCTCGCTCAGGCGACGGAGCATCCATACTACTGTCAACACAAGCGGAGAGTGAGTGGACAACACGACACGATACCCCCGCCAAAGTAGATCGAGGACGAGCAACATGAAGATCGAAATCGCTTGAGGATGGAGCCCCATTTCGGGCTCTTCGATGACAACCCATTCGATGTCGGGTTGCTTCACGAGCCTACGGGGAGGAAGCAAGTGGTAGAGCCCTAGCAACAAGGGCGTGAATTCGCGTTGGCCGGCCGTCCAGGTCATGAACGGAAGTTGCGATTTGCCATGAGTGAGCTTCAATCTCTTCGCGTGCTGTTGGTCTTGTTCCACGGCAACCGTTCCGCCGTGAAAGACGGCATCGTTGATAAGCGTGCGATACTCGCTCTTGAGAAGCCGATTCAGCGGGAAGAGCCTTTCCTGATCTCGCGAACTGAACAACGTGAAGAGCTCATGGCTGAAGAGCCTCGCAACGATGGGGACCTCGGCTGTCAGCTTCTGAAAGGGTGCCGCCCAACCGTCGCTGATAAGCATCGCCCGATGGGCAGGAATGAAGAAGACCTTCTCCTCGCCATTCCCGCGTTTTCGAAGAAGCGAAGGCTGAATAGACCGACCGTCGAAAGACACCGCGGTGTTGTGAGGATCCCATGCCTGCGCCATCCCAACTCCGAATATGAGGTCGATAAGTGCTTCTGGCTTCTTCGTGTCCTGCCCCGCCTCCTGGAGAGCATCAACAATCTGCTTTCCATCGATCGCCGCCTTCAGCCATTGCAAGGCCAGGCTCTTGCCAGTTCCCTGCGCACCGACTACCACTGTGAGGTCACCCAACTCAAGATTGACGCTGGAGAGCTGGGCGAAATTTCGAATTGAAAGAGTTAATGGCGAACTCATGCTGCGGAGACTACTTCATCACCGAGGCGCTGGCAAAACGAGATGGCAGCCCGAGCTGCCCGAGGGAGGTGCCGAGGGAGGTGCCAGGAACCCAATTTAGATTCGCGTCAACTTCGAAGGGGCAGCGGTGAATGCAGGCGTGAGGGATCCCTGCCCTGGGTGCTTTTTAATCCCGGAATCCCCTCCGAGGGTACTTTTTCGTGCAACTTCTCTCGGATCCCCTCCGAGGGTACTTTTTCACGCAACTTCTCCCCAACCACTGCCGAGAAGCACCAATAAGAAATCCCGACCATCGTAGCGGCTCACCGAGTTGCAGTTCCCGGCGCACCTGTTCTGAATCGAATCAATCGCACCCAGCCTGGTCTTCTGCGTTCGAAATTCCTTCGTGTATTGCTTTCTCAACGGTCGCGACATCCCCACTTGCCCCAGAACCTCCTCAAGGGAGATCCCCTGCTCGCCCCGCTGGACGTTTGCAAGCACTTTGAATACGATGCCGTCCGCCGAGCAAAGACGCCAGTCGGACGGAAGGCTCAGTAGCTTGACCCGTGCCTCTGTCTCGCCAGGATCCAGCCTGGCGAGGTACGAGGGATCATATTGGTCCCGGAATCCAGCAAGTTCGGAGAATTCGACCTGGAAGACCCGAATCCTCTGGCTTGCGATGTCGGCGCTCAGGTCGATGGCAACGTGGTTTCCGCTCGCGTCCAGGAAGAAGTCGGCTTCACCAACCACGGTCTTTCCGACGTGGATGTCGCAAAGCTCGACGACCTTGCTCCACAGGCAGCCGCCACAGCTCGATGATGATGTTGGCGTCAAGAAGCAGAAAGCTCAAACGCTTCGTCACCGCCGGCCTCCTCGTCGACGTAGGCCATGGCGGCCTGACGTGAGATCCCCATGTACTCGGCGAAGCGGCCTATCGAGATCTCGGCGTTGCGCAGGGCACGCACGGCGAGATCGCGGAAACGCTCGGGTCGGCTTGGGGGTGGATCCGCGGACGACTCGTCGGACAGGCAGCTGAGAGCACGGGCCTTGTCAACGAGGGCACGCGTGCGGCCTTCGTCGGCAGCGGCATCGTTTTTCACGGCCATGCCGTGCAACCGCCAGATGAGTGCATCGATGGAAACATCGAAGGCGCGAGCGAGGTCGATGGCAGCCGGCAGGGGAAGGCGGTTCTCCACGCAGCGATCGCCAATCGCGGCCTTCAGCTTTTCCTCGGGCAGGAGCAGGACCGATGCGAACTTATTGGCCAGCTTTTCCTCGAGATCGGTGCTGGTCTCGGGGCTCTCGGCACGAAACGCTTTCCACGTCAGCAGGTGAAAAAGCTCGTGTGCCAGATCGAAGTTCCTGCGCCGTCGACTCGACTTCGCATTCAGCAGAATCGCAGCCCCGAAGGAGTCATACCGTGAGCTGGCGGCGGTGCCCGTGGGCTCGAGCTCCTGGTGAAACACCTTCACGCCCCATTTCTCTTCCAGAACTTTGAGCAGGACTGACGCGGGGTAATCGCCGAGATCGAGTTGGCTGCGAATGTTGATGGCGAGGCGCTCGGCGGTTTGAAAATTCGCAGGCGCTTTGGGGAGATCGGGAACCGGGCTGGCGGTCTCGTCCTTGCACCACACCTCGAGATCGCGATACCAGCGGCACCACTTGAGAAACCGACTGGCGTGCTCATCCGCGCCCTCGCTCGGCCGCTGGCGCCACATCACGACTGCCCTGGCCGGGCTGTCCTCGAAGAAGAAAGTCAGCGGCTGGTCGTAGGCAGCGGCGAGAGCGCTCAGTTGGTCAAGGCTGGGGGCGCGCTTCCCGTTTTCGAAATCGGAAAGCGAGGAAACCCCAACCTTCGCCATTGCCGATGCCTGCCCCTGGCTGAGCCCGCGCCGCTCTTTCTCCGTGTCAAGCAGGGTTCGGTTCATCGGCGTCGCGCGAAGTATCCGTCGCCCGCAAACGTTCCATGGCGGACTGGAAGGCCTGGAAATCGGACTCGCTCTCGTCCGCCCAGATAGTGAGCTGTGCCGTCGCGTGCTCGCTGGTCACTGAGATCCTCGGCGAGGGTGACTCGCCGAAGCTGGAGCTTGTGTGTCGTGACGCCGAGTCGTTCATGGCGCAAAATGAGCGCAAGTACGACCTGGTCTTTGTTGACGTCTTCAAGGGCAGGGAGGTTCCTGGCTTTGTGACTACTCAACCTTTCCTGATGCAGTGCCGGGATAGCCTTTCACCTGGTGGCCGGCTGGCTCTCAACTACATCGAAGTCGACAAGCAAAGGTGGGAGGATGTGCAGGAGCTTGTTGCAATTGTCTTCCCTGGTTGCCAAACAGTCAGCAACGATGACAACCGCATACTGATAAGCTCGGCATTCTGATCCCCTCCTAGGGATCATCTTCACCCAATTCCATGCGCCGCCACCCGTGTATGGGAAGGTATATCCAGGCTAGGGACACGTCCCCGTTTCGCAACCGCTGTTGTCGCCGACGGGCTTCAGGCAGGCGAAGCCGACTGAGGTTGGCTGGCTACCTTTGCAGGTCACGCTGACGGCGCTGGTCTTGTCTACGAGGGTTCCGGTGGCAACCTCCTCGCCGCTGGCGCCGCGGACTACGTACGTAGCTGCATTGCTGTCCATCGGGGTCGAGGAATCTATGCTGTAGCAAAGGACGCCGTTGTGCCGGACGGTCAGGCTATGGGTCAGGTTGGTCCCACTGTAGCTACCCAGATAAGACACCGTGACTCCGTTTGCATAGCAGCCGGTGTTGAACGAAGCGCTGGGGCTCCCGCCGCCTTGCACGAAACAACTTCCCTCGGGCACGCAGGTCTGGAACAGTGACGTGAGACAGGTGGCCTCGGCGCACGTCCCGGATGCGACACTACCCGAGCCGCCGGTGCCAGCCTCCGCGCCGCCGCCGCCCGTCTGAACGATTCCGCCGGCTCCACCTCTGCCGCCCGTCCCGCCGCTTTCGCCCCCTGCCCATCCCGCGCTCGCCCCGCTATCTGCCGCCCGGGCCAGCACGCCCATTTCGGTGCGCCCACAGCCGATCGCAAAAGCGAACCCGACAACCAGCGCGGCGTGGGGCAAGGTACGAGAAATCGCCGGGAAGCGCCCTTCCATGGTGTTCTTCACCCACGCTACTACCAGCTTGCCAGAAAGAAAGAGACCGCTGTCACACTCCTGGCTCTGGAATGGCCTTCCCCTGATCGGCCCGCCAGCACTCCCATTTCGGTGCTCCCCCTGGGATTCCTGAACACGCTCTCAGGAATCTGAGACTTCATGTTGATACCCTACGAACACATTGCGTGCCTCTGCCTGGTGCTACCATGGTGCCCATGGTGCGGCTCGCATGGATTGGTCTGATTGGGCCACTGACGCTGGCGGTGGCTTGCGGAGGAACGAAGAATTCGTCGGGAACCGGCGAGGGCGGTGCGCAAGGCGCGGCCGGGGGAAGCAGCAGGACGGGCGGCGTGCTGGCGACCGGGGGAGTGATCGCAAGCGGCGGCACGTCGGCGAGCGGCGGCGCGGGTGGCCACTACACGACGTTGAACCTCAACCTGTGCGCTGGGCTGGTGACGGACAAGGAGTCGCATCCGATGACGGCGCTGACCAAACCGGCGCTGGGCGCCACGGTGGTCGATGCGCAGTTCGGCACCACCCTCCGTCGCATCACCGCGGTTGCCGGCGCCAATCAGGCCATCGTCCCCATGTACTCGACCATCTCGGCCTGGAACGCCGACGAATCGCTCTTGATTCTGTACCAAATCGGCGCGGGCCATCAGCTCTACGACGGCAAGAGCTACCAACCCCTGCGGGCGCTCGACATCAACCCGCCTGACCTCGAGCAGGTCTATTGGGACACCTCGGACCCGGACCTTCTCTACTACGTCGACGGACAGAGCTTCATTCGCTACCACGTCGGCGCGGGCACGAAAGACAGGTTGCACGACTTTTCCGGTCTGTGCGGCTCCAGCGCGCCCGGCAATGGCGACGATCCGATGTTCACCTCCTGGGATTCGCATCGCCTCGGCCTGGTCTGCGGACAGAAGATGTTCGTCTACGACAGCTCGACAGATACGGTGATGGGGCCGATCGCGCCGAGCGGAACCCCACCCGCCCAGGTCGCGCCGAGCGGAACGCTGGCCTACCTCGAAGCTGGCACGGGACAGATCTTCAGCGTGCCTGGCCTGCAGCTGATTCGATCCTTGACTCTGCAAGCGCCTGACAATCACGCCTCGCTCGGCCAACTGGCCAATGGCGACGACACCTGGAACGGCGCGGTCTACGACGACGGCAATGACGATGCCAAGAGCAACGTGGGTATCTTGGTGACCTGGGATCTTGCCACCGGCAGCGGCGGCGCCGTCATCGGACCGAAGACCGGTTATCCCTATCCGCCCGACGGTCACGTCTCGGCCATGGCTTACCGGCAGCCTGGCTGGGTGTTCGTCTCGACCATCTGGGTGGGTGGCTTCGATGGCACGGGCACGCCACCCACGCCCGGGCTTCTCGATCTGGAGAACCTGGTCGCCGACACCAACACCGGGGTCGTGTGCCGCATCGGACGCCATCGCAGCTGGGGCAAGACCAACACGACCCTCACCACGCTCGACAGCTATTGGGCCGAGCCCCACACCGTCCCCTCCCCCAGCGGCACGCGTGCCCTGTTTGCCAGCGATTGGGGGAACGGCAACAACGTCGACAGCTACGTGGTCGAGCTGCCGAGCTACACGCCCTGAGGGTTGCCAACGCCTGGTTTCGATACATAGTTTCAACCATGACGGACGCGACCGAAAGCAGCGCCATCCAATACCCGTGCGCCCACTGCGGGCGCACCAACCGCATCCTGCGCGCGCGGCTCCTCGACGACCCGACCTGCGGCGCCTGCAAACTGAAAGTCTTCCCGCAGAAGCCCGTGACGGTGACCGACGGCAATTGGTCCCAGCAGGTCGACGCCTGTCCCATCCCCGTGTTGGTCGATTTCTGGGCTCCCTGGTGCGCCCCTTGTCGAACCGTCGCACCCTTGATCGAACAGATCGCCGCCGAGCGCGCAGGCCGTATCAAGGTGGCGAAGCTGAACGTCGACGAGAACCCCGGGATAGCAACGCGCTTTCAGGTCAGCGCCATTCCCATGCTGATGATCTTCCGCGGCCCATTGTTGGTCGACGAGATCCGGGGCGCCGTGCCCAAGGCAACCATCGAGGCACACTTGTCCCGAGTTGCGTAGCAACGAACGTCTGGCCGGTTGGCGAATCTACTGGCAGGTGCCGGCTCGCACTCGGCTGAACGGGTTGGCCTGACTATCCACGCCGTCCACGGGCAGAAGGCACATGCCTGCGGCCACGCTCACCGAGCCCGGCACGGAGCTCTCGCTCAGGGTCAAGTTGCCGGTCACGACCTCGAGCTCGCTCTTGGACGTCACGTCGCCATAGGCATCGCAGGCGGGAGCAGGCACGAGCACCGAGGGCTTGGCCGCGCCACCCAGCATCACGTCGAAGATCTCGCTTTCGAGCCAATCCGGCATGTTCACGCGCAACGACTCCGACAACTTGTTCAGCATCATGGCAAGCTTGAGATCGAGCGCCGGATCGAAGGTGACCAAGGTGCCCTCGGCCGTCTTCTTGAGGTTCACGCTAAGCTGGCGGCCGTTGTTCGGATTGACGTCCAGGGTTCCCAAGGGATCGCCATTGAGGGCAACCTGGGAGGTATCGTTCCCGAGCCCCAGGCCCGAGAAGGTGAGCTCCGTCGCGGCCTTTCTGGTGCTGAATGCTCCGGTGAATCCGCCCAGGTGCGCCGAGAAAGTTCCCGCTTGCTCCTTGGTGCCGCAGGTGTCGTCGCAAACGGCGGCGCCAGCCACCTGAACGTCGACCGCACCGAGGTTGGCCGAGTAGCCGACGGTATTGGTGATGGAATCGAGGGTGAGCTGCGTGGTGGGACTCGAGGGCAGCACCGTGACCGCAACGGGCTTGCCCTTGGCTTGCCCAACCAACAGATCGAATTTCTCGACGACAGAGGTCGAGATGGCAAAATCGCTGTCTGCACGTTTTTCGAGCGCACCTTCGATGACGCCGTTGAGGTGGTCGGGGAGATTCTTCTGATCGTCCGCCGTCATGTACAGCCGAACCGCGGCCATGGCCTCGGCAAGGTCGACGCGAACCGAGAGCTTCTCCGGACCGAGCACGGCGGTGCCGGGGATGTCCCGTGCCTCGCCGACGAGCAGCGAAACATTGAGGGTGTCGTCGGTGTTCGCGGTAACCAGGAATCTCACCGGGTTGGCGGTCAGCTTCTGGGCGCACGACGTATTGGTGCCGCATGCCGCAGCGGGATCGATCTTGTAGACGACCTGGTTGCCATCCTTGAGCTCCACGAATTCCTCGCGAAACACGTGGTCTTTGGCTTCCTTCGCGACTTGGTTGAGGAAATCGTCGAGCCCCTGGGTGTCGATCGTACCCGAGGAGCTGCCGTCCGCGCTTGTGCTCGTGGGGCAGGCTGAGGAGCTGCCGAGAGCGGAGTTTGCGCCTTGTGTCACCACGGTGGTGCTGTTGCTGGTATCGAGCTGTGCCGTGGAATCGGCAAGGCCCACAATCAGCTCATCCACCCGTTGGTTCACGGATGTCGTGGCCTCCGTGGAATCGATCGGCCTTGGCGAGGGCACGGTACCTGCGCCCCCACCTGTTGCGGTCGTGCCGCCAGCGCCGAACAGCCCACCCGCGCCGACGGCCCCTCCGGTAGCGATCATGCCCCCCGTGGAAGACGACCCGCCCGAACCAGGATCGCATCCGACGATGAACAAGCCCGCGGTTCCAAGTAGCCCCACCAAACCCAATCGTAAGTTCTTCATCGCGTCTATTGGACCCCAAATCCCTTCGCCTCGCGAGCACTATTTGCGCTCGGGTGCGCTGAAGTAGGCCCCTGTGAGACGGGTGTCACACGTCGACATCGACATCGACCTCGACCTCGACCTCGGTCCTGGGCCATGCCCCAACCGAGCGTCCCTGCGAAGACAGCCCACCGTGCATGGTCGAGCTGATTGATATATAGCCATCAGCACCAGCACCAGGAATTCCAACATGCAGGACGACGACGACAAGCGGTCAATCAGAACGCCTGGCTACGGAACAACCGGCTGCAAAGCGCCTGCCTGCGCTGCGCGCGGCCTCGCCAAGCCCTGCCGCGACGGTCTTCACCACGCGATTTCCCTCTGTTTCGTGGTACTTGCGACTGCCGGGTTCTTGTTGGCGCGCCTACCCGTGCTCACGCATAGGCCATTCGATCCCGACGAATTCGAGCACGCCCACGCGGCATGGTGTGTGTTCAAGGGAATGCTCCCTTACAAAGACTTCTTCGAACATCACACGCCCTGGTACCACTACACACTTCGTCCGTTCTTCCATTGGTTCGACGTCGACGTTTCCTTCGAAAGCGCGAGACATTTCCTGCTCTTCGGCCGCGCCCTATCGCTTGCGCTGACGCTGGTGTCGATTCTCCTGGTCGCCCTGATCGGACGCCTCTGGAAAAATGGCAGAGTCGGGCTGGTGGCGGGCCTGTTTCTCGTGGGCCAGCCCTTCTTCCTCCAGAAGACCATCGAGATGCGCCCCGATGTACTCGCCCTTCCGTTCTTCCTCGGTAGTCTTTGGCTCCTGCTTCGGGGGCTTGCCACGGGCACGGATGGGGCAAGGAGAAGCCTTCGCTATTTTCTCGCAGGAGGCCTGAGTCTCGGTGCCGCCGTCATGTGCACGCAGAAGATGCTCTTCGTCCTCCCAGGCGCGCTCCTAGGCCTCGGCCTCTGGTCGCTGTTTGCCGGACGCGAGGGAAGAGCCCGGATCCTCCTGACCATGGCTTTTCTCCTGGGCGTTTGCGTCCCAGCTGCCCTGACATGGGCCGCGTTCGCCCTTCATCATGCGGGCGGGAAGTTCATCGCGAACAACTTCCTCCTCAATGCCAATTGGAAGCACGTCGAAGCAGAACAGCTCCGCAACCTGATAGAAACCAGTCGGCCTATTCTGGCTTTGTCACTGTTGGGAGCTTGCGCGTCTCTGTATCGCTTCTTCCGCTCCGAACAGCGCCAGTATGCGGGAATCCTGCTAGTCTGCATTGTGGTCGGACTCTTCGCGGGACTCCTCGTCGTCCCCGTGGCGCACAGACAATACTACCTGATGCCCTTGCCGATAGTCTGCTTGTTCGCCGCCCAGGCGCTGTTCCTCCTTGTTGAGCGCGCGCGAGAAGGTGCGCGCCCATGGCTCCTCATCCTCGCAACGATCCCGTTGATGGTCCTACCAGCTCGCGACGTGCAAGCAACCCTCAAGTTGCGCAACGACCGTCAACTGGCAAGGCTGCGCTACGTCTTCGAGAACACCAAGCCGACGGACGTGGTGATGGACGGCTGGGAAGGGACGGGGGTATTTCGTCCGCATGCGTTCTACTACTTCTTCCTCCACGGCGAATTGGTGGACAGGCTTCCGCGGGAGCAGGTTGATGCGTACCTGGATGCGCTGGAGAGTGGAAGAATTCGACCGAGGCTGATCGCGATGGACGAGAACCTGGTGACCCTGGGCTCGAGGTTCCTGAGGTTCGTCAAGAGGAACTACGTGAATAGGGACATGCCTGGACAGGACCGGCGTACAACCACCGAGTGGCGGAGGTTCTTCAAAAAAATCCTCAAGAAGAACTACGTGAGTTGGGATGGGTTCTTCTACTTCTCGAGGGATGGGTTCGACTGAGGACGGACCCTTGTTTCGCCGACATGTGATGCGACGATGCATGAAAGGGGTTCGGATTTTTTTGCGCGGCCGCTCGCCCTCCCGCTTGTCTTTGGCCGACCGTTGGCCTACAAGATTCAGGTGAACGGCCGTTTCGCAGACCAGGAGGAATGCAAATGAGATCCATGCGTCCAGTCAGTACGATGGTTTTGCTCGGCATGTGGCTTGGCGGTTTCTCGGCGTGTTCCTCGGCCCTGCTGATGAACACTCCGGTGTCCAAGCACGCAGACGGGTGGGCCCTGACCCTTGGCCAGGTCAAGGCGGGTCCCGACGAGTACATTGGGCAAGGGGGGGTCAACGTGACTTCCGGGACGGACGAAACCCTCATTTGGGCACTCGTGACCGTCAAGAACGAGAGCAACGAGGAGCAGACGTTTTCGTACGACACGTGCATTCTGGACTGGAAGGGCGAGGCTCGCCTGCCCTTGGTGGTCGATCGGCATGCAGAAGTGAATGCGGAGGTGAATGAGGCTGCCGACCGCTCCGAAGCCATTGCTCCCGGGCAGGAGCGCACACGACAGTTGATCTATACGTATCCCGAGGACCAGCGGCCGACCCGGATGAAATGCGGCAATATCGTACTCCCCATCCCGGCGCGACGCTGAAGACTGGAGATCACATGGGCGGCACGGGACCGGCGATGGCCCGGCTGACCTCGAGGTCGCTCAGGCGAAAGATCAGGATGGAATGGTGAATCTGGCCATCGGGCTCGCGACTGCGAAGGTAGGCCGTGAGACGGGCGAAGCGCAACCACTCGAATTCGCGCAGCCTCGCCGCCACCGTCTTTGCAGAGCTTCTTTCCAATAGCGGTTCGAGCCGAGGGGGTTGCTCGGACAACAACGGGGCCAGCCCGGCCTCGAGTTGCCGATACCTGCGCTCGTCATCCTCGTTCCATGGCCCCATCCCTGCCGCGTAGAATAGAGGCTGCAACATGGATGCACTGATGAAGTAGGTTCCGCCGGTCAGTCTGAGTTGCGAAGGCCTCTCGAGCAGCAGCAGCAGCCTCGTTTCACCTGACGTCAGCCAGCCGATGCCTTGATGCTCGGGCCACTGGGCCGCCGCCCGGGCGAGCGTTTCACTCGCGCTTTTCCCGGGTTTCTGTGCCTCGAATAGCAGCGCTGGTGTCACATCGATCCCGAAGTAGGCGGGCAGGAGCGTCCCTTCCAATCCCTGCCGCCGCGGGCTCAAGCTGCCGAAGTACGAGATGTAGCGCTTGCCCGTGGTCGCCTTGACAGCGCGCGAGAGCGCGGGCAGGTCTTGGCCCCAGTCGAGGGAGCTGTCCACGAGATGTCTCCATCCTCGTTCCGGACCGCCCGCCAATTGATTGAAATAGGCAAGGTGATCGGGACTGTTGTGGCCGACATCCGCCACCAAGAGCAGCATGGCCGCGATGAGCGCTCTCCGCAACCACGAAGGGACGGCAGGCTTGGCCGTCGAACGGGCACCAGGTTCGGTCGCAGGGACGGTGGCGCAGGATCCGGCTGGCCGCCAGGTCCAGATCGATCCGGCCAGCACGAACAGGGGCGCGTACAAGGGCAAGAGATGTCTGTGCCCGACATTGATGTGGCTGGTCAGGGCGGCCGCGCCGTACACAGCCAGCAGCACCCACAGCGGGGCGGTCCGTAGCAGCCCCGGCCACAACGCCGATCCGGTTCGGCGCCTTGCGAGGGCGCGCGCGAGCCAGACTGCGCCCGCGGCACCCAGAATCAGAAGCGCGGGCAACGGCGTTTTGACCATGAACACGTAGGGGAAGAACCATGTCCATCCCCGCAGGCTGACTTGGCCGTTCATGAAGGCGGGCCGCAGGTGCGCGGACGTCACGGGACCCAAGGTCGATTGGAATGACAGTCCGTAGAGGTAGCTCTCGGGCAGCAGATGGAACCGTCTCGCCAGACCGAGGGCGCTACCCAAGACGCCGCTGGATGCCAGGTGCTCCCACGGCAGGCGAGGGGCGTCCCGCGCATCCAACGCGCCCGACATCATGGAGTAGCGGAACCCGAAGAAGGCCCAGAGGATCACCGCGCCCACGGCGATCTGCGCGCCGAGAACGCCCAAGGAAATCCCGAAACGGCGCATGCGCGCCCGTGGGAGCATCCCGGCTGCGCCTCTGCCGCTGGCCGCGACGCTCAGGGTCGCCAACAACAGCCCGATGGGAATGATCAGCGCGCCCGACATCTTGGATGCCAGCGCGCAGCCCACGAGGATGCCGCCCGCCAAAAGCCGCGCCAGGGTGACGTGGCGAAACGCGGCCCACATGGCCCACGAGGCCAGAAGAAGGAAGAGCGCGGACGCGGTATCTGCCGTGAGCAGCGGCCCATTGGCCAGCAGCCCCGGACACAGGGAGATGAGCAGGAGCGATAGCAAACCCGGGCCGGGGCCGAACAGACTGCGCGACATCAGATACACGGCCAGGGCCAAGGCAATCGCCAGCACGGACATGGCGAGCCTTCCGCGCAGCAAGAGCACCGTGTAGTCGTTTCCAAGACCTGGATCGTCGAAGAGCTGGTGCGCAATCTCCCACTCGTCCGAGCCCCGAAATGCGGGCTGTCCCGTCGCGGGGAAATGCGCGCCCCACAGCCCCAGGCCCGCCAGCCGCTGTGGCAAAATCCCGCTCTCCGGGTTCAAGCGGAAGTCGCTCAACTGCCAGGCCGCCAAGCCCCCGGCAGCGTGGATCGGCTCGTCGAACGTAGCGGATCGATCCCGCACACCAGCCATCATCAAACACCAGAAGATGGCCAACACCGCGGCAACGCCGGGAGCCCCGGTTCGTCGCATTGGCGTCGTTGGGTGTCCCACTCGGTTGTCTTTCTTCGATCCGCGTGCAAAAAGTAGCTCACCCTTTTACAACACCACGCGCTCCGCGCACAAAGCCGGTGTCGAAGACGCGTATCGGCATGAGTCCGGAGTTGTCCTACCGCATCCGCAACAGCCGTAAAATCCCCGTGGAATCTCTGCTGGCACTTCTACTCTCCGCGCTCCTGCTCGTGCCCGTGGGCTGCTTCAGTGGTCCCGACTCCCCGGGCAGCGTGAAGACCTGCCAATCCAATTGCGACAGGGAGACCGCGGCCGGCTGTTCCATGACCTCCACCGATTTCGCGAGCAGCTGCAAGTCCGCCTGCATGGCGTATCGCGTGGACTACCCGAGCTGCGTGTCGCAGATGAACGCCATGAGCGCCTGCGTCGACCGCAAGGTCACCTACAGCTGCGAGCCCAGCGGCGCCGTCTCGGCGAATCCGGTGGCCGTCTGCATGAACGAGGAATATGCCTGCTCGAGCTGCACCGGGGATGTTTCCGCCTGCCGCCAGTGAAGTCGACCACCGAAGCGGCCTGTGCCAGCGTCAAGCTTTTGGCGGTCCCGCCGATAGAGGGAATGGGGAGTCGTCATGTCTGTATCCAGTCTTCAGGTGACAGCACCGGAACCGGCGCGGGAATCGGGACCGGCGATGGATAGCCAGGCTCCTGAAGTTGCCTCCTCCATCGAATTCCAACGTTTCTTCGGTGCCGACGACCCCCCTAATTCCACGCACACCGAGTTGGTGGCTATCGGGAGACGTCTTGCACCCCGGACCGGAATGGCGCAGCCCGCGCCGGCGTCCTCGCAGACGACAAAGCCGCTTCCACAGCGCAATCCACTGGGGCCGCCCATCAGTCCGGAGACCATTGTCGCTCGCGTGGGCACCCTCGCCTCGCTGCCCAATATCTACTTTCAGGTCGACAAGGCCATCAACCATCCCACCAGCTCGACGGCCCGTATCGGCACCATCCTGAGCTACGACCAGGCCCTGTGCGCGCGTCTGCTCCGCATCGCCAACAGCGCCTTCTACGGGTTCTCCCGCCGCGTGGAGAGCATCGAAGACGCGGTTCGCATCATCGGCACGCGGCAGCTTCACGATCTCGTCTTGGCCACGGTGGTCCTGTCCCAATTCAAGGGCATCGACTCGCACCTCGTGGGCATGAAATCGTTCTGGCGGCACAGTCTAGCCTGTAGCGTCGCCGCGCGCTCCATCGCGCGTCTGCGCCGCGAGACCAACGTCGAGCGCTTCTTCGTGGCCGGGCTGCTCCACGACATCGGTAGCCTGGCGATGTACCAACTGCTGCCCGAACGATCGCAACTCGCGCTGGAGCGGCATCGCGAGAGCGACAAGCCGCTCGACGAGACCGAGCGCGCAGTGTTCGGCTGCGACCACGCGGCGGTCGGCGCCGCGCTGATGACCTCGTGGACGCTGCCGCCATTCTACCGCGATGCCACGGCCAACCACCACTCGGCTGGATCGCGCGGTCACACACCGGCCACGGCGATCGTGCACCTAGCGGATCTATTGGTTCAGACGCTCGATCTCGGGTCGAACGGCGAACAGCGCCTCTCCCGCATCAGTCCCGATGTCCGAGAGCGCGCGGGGCTTCAACCCGGCGCTCTGAATGCGGTGGCCGACGAGGTGATTTCCCTGCTCGGCGAAATCCAGAATCTCTTTCTCGAGGAAGACAAGACGGGGGAGTGACGGCGCAACGCGCGTGAATGCTGGAAGTCTCGCCAAAGAGCCAGACACGAGCTGCTTCCCTTTTCCGATGATCATCGCGATACTGATTGGTCACCGAAGTCAGGAGCCCGACCATGAAGCAGTCATCGCTTGGCAAGCTGTGCGTCGGTTTGATCGGCGTGTTGAGCGTCCTTTCCACCGGTTTGAGGCATCGCTTCGCTAGAACTCGGCGTGGATCTTCGCCCCCAGGATGTGAACGGGACCTCGGTCGGCGTTGAATCCGGGGTTCCACAGGAACTGGTAGTCGGCTGCCAGCCAGACCGCCTCGAGAAGGTTCACGCTGTAGAATCCCTCGACGACGCCTTCTGCGCCTTGCCGGAGATGACCGTCGCCGATGAAGCCGTCGACGCCGCCCAGGGCCAGGTACTTGGCATGGATGTCCGAGATCCAGCTCGCGCCGAAGCCGACACCCACGACATCGAAGGGCCGCCCCCACAAGGAGCCCTTGGCCACCGCTCCTACGGAGAGGGAGCGATCGGCTGAATTGTAGGCGTCGACCTCGGTTTGTCCGTCGGAAACCATGCCGCGAAAGAACACACCGATGTCCTGGGCGACATATTGTTCGAGGTTGATTCCGATGCCGAGCTTCACGTTGGGCCTGCGCACCCAGCACAGGTCAGGTGCCCCAGCGTTTCCCGATCCATAGTTGAAACCGGTGCAGGCGGCGGCGTTGTCCGCGGGATTGGCCTCGAACGCCGCGATGGCTTCGTCGAAGCGCCCGGTAACCACGTGGTTTCGATAGCCAAGAAGGCGCACGGCACCGGGACGTCCCATCAGCACATGATCGTGCTCCAGCTCGATCTGGTCGCCGTAGTGCTCCCAGATCCTGAAATCCACCGTAAGTTGGTTCGGATTCTTGGGCGGCGTGATTCGACCGTAGCGCACAGCCCAGTGATCCCAGGTGAGCTCGGCGGTGCCGCCCCACGAATACCCGCGTGCGTCCGAGGTGAAGTCCCACGAGGCGTGGGTCATGAAGGCCATATTGAAGAAGGTCTGGCGCGGATCGCCGGTGACGGCAGTTCCGGTCGAACACGTCGAGGATGCTGAAGTTGCCGAGGGTTAGGACGAGTCGTCGGCTGTCGACCGCGGTGCCGAGCTGGAGCGGGTTGGACGTCTTGACGATGCGGTCGCCGCCCAGCCCGAACGTCTGCCGAAAAAAGAGCCGCGCCAGATAGAGTTGGGGCGTCTCTCCTCCGGTCTTCTGCAGCTCGAAGTTCTGAATGGCGCCGCCGATCCCGTGTAGCCCCGAGAGCGGCCGTTCGGCGATGACCTCGGGGACCGCGTAGACCTCGCCGCTCCGCCACAGCCGGAGCCCGAAGAACAGGGAGAAGGTGCCGGTGAAGCTTCGCTCGGCGTCCGGCACAAGCGAGTTGATGCTGCCATCGGCGTTCGTGTAGGGAGCCTTGAACGCCGGTTTCCAGCTGGAGATGTAGGTGAGTTGCCCATACATGTTCCAGCGCTCGTCGTCGAGGTCGTGCAAGCCATGGTGCGAGAGCAGGTTCATGAAGTCGAAGGCGGCGTCCTCGTGCGGAGCCGGGGGCCCGTCCTGGGCGCGCGCGCGCGCGGAGGCGAACAGGGCGCAAGCCGCGAGGCCGACAGGCAGAAGGCGAGCGATCATCGACGTCCCTTGGCCGAGGCTCCCTCTTCCACGGCCAGTCGCGGCCCTGGAGGCATAGGGGAGTTCTCACGACTAAGCACGGCTTCTGCCGTTTAGCACGCCGCTCTCCCCGGGACCGCACCGAAATCTGGTTGGAATGAAACTGTTGAAAGACTAGGAGGACACCACTTCGAGCGGTCTCATCATTTCGTTGGCCGCGTGCTCGAGCAGGTGACAGTGCCACACGTACCGGCCGGCATAGCCTTCGAAGCGAATGATGATGCGCGTGATCATGCCGGGGTCTGCCCGGACCGTATCTTTCCACCCCGCCTCGTCAGGTCCGGGCGGCACCAGGTTGCGCACGATCAACTTGCCCGAGGTCAGATACTCGTCGGCATCGAAGGGCTGGCGATCGAGGATCTGGAAGCGCACCAGATGCAAATGAATCGGGTGCGTATCCTCGGTCAGGTTGACCAGCTTCCAGATCTCGACGCTATTCAGCTCGGCCTTCTCGGTGACCGGCTCGTGCCAACGCTTTCCGTCGAGCAGCATGAGCATGCGGCGGTTCTTTTCTTGATACCCGTTCAGGCTCAGGACCCGCGTTCGGACCGCCGAGGCCGGGTCGAGCTTGGGAACGGTGCGCAGCCTCGCACACAGCCGCTCGGGTTTGGGCGCGGGGCCGTTCGCCACGCGGAATTGCATCAGCTCGAAGGCCTGGCTGCGCAGGACGATACTCTTTCCGGCAGCACCGCTGAAGTCGACGAGCAAGTCGGCTCGCTCGGCCGGCGCGAGCGTGAGCTTGTCGAGCTCGACAGGCGCTGGCAGTAGTCCTTGGTCGGTTCCTATTTGGTGAAACGATTGACCGTCCGAACGTGAAAGGTAGTAGAGCCTGCCGTTCGAGGCGTTGACCACGCGAAAGCGATAGCGGGTTGGTTCGACGTCCAGATACGGAAAGAGCTTTTGGTTCACCAACAACGCGTCGCCGTAGGCCTCGGGCACCCATGGCGCCTCAGGCTCGCCCGAGGTCGGGTAGCGGAGCTGGCCATCCTGACCGAAGTTGCGGTCGCAGATCGCCAGCGGGATTTCGTGGCGGCCACTCGGCAAGTGAAGCGCGTCCTCGACCCCGTCGCGGATCACGAACAAGCCGAACATCCCGGCGTAGTGGTTGAGGCGCGTGATGCCCATGGCGTGATCGTGATACCAGAGCAGCGCCGCGTCCTGGCGGTTGGGGTAGTGGTAGAGCACGGAATGCCCCGGCGTAAACCACTCGGTGGGGTAGCCGTCGCTGGCGGCCGGCACCCGGGCGCCGTGCACGTGCGCGATGGCGCGCACCTCGGGCAGGTCGGCCCCGGCGCCGCACAAAGTGTGATCGATGGGAAGGAAGTGACGGCTCGGCAGCTGGTTCTGCCATTCGATGAGCACTCCGCGTCCGCTGCGCGTCTCGACCGTCGGACCGGGCGCGCTGCCGCCATAGCTCCAGAAGCGCGTCGGCGGAACGTCACGGTGGACGCGCGCGTAGGTCTCACGCATGGTCATTCGGTAGCAGGGAATCTTCTTGCTTGCGTCGGTCGGATCCGGACGAAGCCCATCCGGGACCAGCACGCGTGGAATGGGCAACGGGTCGACGAAGCGTGCCAGGGCCTCGGGGTGGAGCGGCGGCCCCGAGGGCGGGGCCAGCGACGGCATTGGCTCCATTCGCGCTGCGAGCTTGTGCGGACCCGAGCCCTTTCGGCAGGACCAAGGCGCCACCACAGTGGTTGCGAGCAGAAACTGGCGGCGGCTGATCATGACTGCAAGGCTAAGAATGCAACGTCGCATCCCCGCCGGCGAAGCAACGGAGCGCCTCGCCGGGCAGGGATGCCGTTTGTCAGGATGAGATGGACGGGTGGGCTCTCCACCTCACAGGGTTAGCATATTCTCAATCGTACCTGCGATGGTATCGAACGAGCCCCCCGCCTGAATGCGCTCGCCGGCGAGCCAGTTGTCTTCGACGAACTTGAGGATCGAAGACTGGTCGGTCAACGTGTGATCCACGTAGTTGTGCTTCGCGTACGGCGACACGACCAAGAGCGGCATGCGCGTCCCGTAGCCGCAGCGGCCGAGCGCCGGCTTGCCGTCGACACCGAGGAGCGGCGTCGCCGGAGCAGGTCCGGTCTGTTGCAACCCCATGTTGCACAGGCCCGCGCCGTTCAGCGCATCGGCCACGCCGTTCGATGGATTCACGATGGGAGGCGCCTGGTGATCGTACCAGCCGTCGGAATCGTCGTAGGCCAGCACGATGGCGGTCGAGGCCCACTCTTGGCTCGCCCGGAGCGCCGACACCACCTGGACGATGAAGTTCTGCTCGTCGATGGGGTTGGAGTATCCCGCGTGGCCGTCCTGGAACGCCGGCGCTTTGACGAACGCGACCGCGGGCAGGTTGCCGGCGGCGAGTGCCTCGAAGAAGTCGTGGCTGTCGTACTGGTGGTTGGCCGGCTCTGGGGTCTCGCCATCGGTCTCGACGCTCCTGCCAATGGCGGCGAGCGAGCTCGGCCGTGCGTGGGTCAGGTTCGCCGTCGACGGATAGTATTGGAACGGCTGGTGGTGGGGAATGTAGTCGGTCGAAATCCCAGCCGGGGTGGCCACGGTCTGCGGCGTGCTGCGCGCGCAACCCGTCGTGCCATTGGCATTGGTCAGTGTCAGGTCGAAGCCGCCCTCGAACCAGCCCCAGGAGATGTTCTTGGCGTTGAGCAGATCGCCGATGTTCTTGCCGGCGAAGCTGTTCTGATCGGAAGCCGTGGAGCAGACATCGCCCAGCGGATCCGTGTCGCCGATGAGCGTCCAGCCGCCGTTTCCGTCGGGCGTCACGTGGCTGGTGGACAGGGTGGCGGGATCCTTGTTGGTCGCGCTGATGCCGTTGGTCTGACCCGCGACCAGGTTGATGGCACCGGGCGTGGAGGGTCCGAAGACCGTGGTCCACGAGTTGTCGTTGAGCGCATAGCTCTGCGCCAGGTTCCACAGCTCACTGACGGTATTGCCATCGTAGTAGGCCATGACCAGCCCCTTGCCTTCCGCCGCCGCAGGGCTGCCGGGCGGTGGTCCGGCGGTCCCGGTGTACTCCGGGAAGAGATCCATGGCACCGTTGTCCGAAGCCTGCTGTTCGGGTTTGTAGTTGTGGCCCTGGTCGCTGGTCGCCGCCTGGCCCGGGCCGAGGCGGAACGGATTGATCGCGGCCGTGCCATTGGCGATGTTGGCGGCGGTCGGGTTGTTGCCGAGCAAATCGATGCCGGAGATCGGCGCGAAGCCGCTGGTGACATCCAGCGGAGTGACGAGGCCGTTGGCGCTCGGGGTTCCAGGGGTGCCGACGAACGGCGTTTCGTCAGGGTTGTTCTGCGCATTCGGATAGGTGCCGAAGTAGTGATCGAACGAGATGTTCTCACCGAACACCACGACCAAGTGCTTGATCTTCGTCGCGGTGGCGAGCTCCGCCGCCGAGTCCACGTGGCCGCTGCACGTGACCTGCACCGTCCCCGTGTCGGCGCAGGACACCTGCGGATCGCCATCGGAAACCATCAGGGTCAAGGTCGCAAGCCCGCTCGTCGTGCAGGTGTAGGTCGGGTTCGGGCTCGTGGCATCGCTGAACGCGCCGCTGGTCGCCGTCCACTGATAACGAAGCGGCAATGGGCCGTTATCCGGATCGGTCGCCACGCTCGTGATGGAGGAGCTGGATCCTCCCAGCACCTCACCCGGGTTGGCTGAGATGGACTGGATGGTCGGGCAAATGTTGAACGTGCCAGTCACACTGATGCTGCCGGTCTTCTTCGGTTGGTGGCAGTCGAGCGCGATGCTGACCGGGGTGGTGCCGTGCGCGGCCACGCTGAAGGTCGCGCTGCCGGCGCACTGCGTGTTTCCGTCGAGGGAGGTGCCGGTAAGCGAGATCTTGAAACCGCTTCCCGTGGGCAAGCCGCCGATGACGCCCGAAAGCGTCGAGCTCGCCGATACGTCGAGGCTACCCGTCTTGGAGAACCCGAGCGGTCCCGTGATGGTGTAGCTGAAGGTGGCGAAGGTTGCGTCGCCTGCCGCAAGCGTCAGCTTGATCGACCCGCTCGCCAAGCTGCCTGATTCTTCGCCACGGCTGTGGCCAGAGCAGCCGCTGATCCAGCTGCCCACGGCCGCGACAGCGATGGCGCTGGTGGTGATGAATGCCAATGTCCGGAGCGTGTTATGTGATCGCATGAGTTTTCTCCGTTGCGAAATCGGTTGAGATTCGATTGACGGGGAAAACATGAACAGGGCCGGCCCCAGGTCGAGCCTCTACCTCGCAACGATTCCGTTACACTATTGGTAACAAGGACGATTGCGTGAAACCTGACGCGGGCTCGCAAATCAATTTGAGTCTGGCTCTTCCATTTGACCCTCCAGGTAGGAAGGACCACGCTGGAGGTATGAAATCCGCGGTGTCGGAGAAGGGACAAGTCACGATCCCCAAACCGGTGCGCGACCGGCTTGGGCTTCGTCCGGGCAGCTCGATCGAGTTTCGGGCCGAGAATGGGCGGCTGGTTGGGTCCAAGTCGGTGCCGGAAGACGTCTTTCGCAAGTGGCGTGGCCGCGGGCGGTTACCGAGTGGAATGACCGTCGATACCTACCTGGCACGCGCGAGGGGTACGGGTGCGCACGGCGGTTGACAGCAGTGTTCTCCTCGATGTGCTGATCCCCGATCCGCGCTTCGTGGAGCCATCCGACAGCGAGTGGCGCATTCTGTCGTTCAACTGCGTGCCCCAAGACAACCCTCCCTGTCCTCCCCGTGTCAAAAGGCCGCGTGGAGGCGTCCGGAGAAGATCGAGACCGGCCCGCGGTCGGCGTTGTAGCCTGGATTGGCGATGAGCTGATAGTCGAAGGTCAGCGCCGCCCACTTGATGGGGCTGAGCGCATAGTAGGTTTCCACAACCATCTCCGGACGATAATTGAGCATGCCATCGCCGATGAGAATTCCCATGCCACCGGCGGCAAAGTACTGGCGATTGATAGCCGACAGCCCCTCGGCAACTCCCACGACACCCAGGGTATCGTTTGTTCGCCGCCAAGACGTCCCTCTCAGCGCGGCGCCCAAGGATAGGCTCTCGTCGCAGTCGGTCCATCCCATCACTTCCACATGACCGGGACTCCAGCTGGCACGCGAGAACAGGCCCACGTCGGCGGAAATCGACTGCTCGACGCTGACCACGAATCCGTAGTTCGTTCGCTCCTGGCGGGTCAGGGTGATGTCCGGATAGCCCGCCGTCGAGGCTGGCTCGGCAAGCGAGTCAGCGAAGCTGCCCATGTTGCCATGGCTCAGCCACCCGAAGAGCAGCAGCTTGCCGGGGCGGGAAAGCGGCGAGTAACGCAGGTCCAGCTCGGCCACGTATTGTCCTCGCTCGGGCACATGGGTGTCGAAGGTGTTGGAATTGGAGACGTCCGGGAGCAGGAAGTAGCCGGCCCGGAAAGCCCATCGCTCCTGGTTCAGATCGGCCATTCCGCCCCACGTCCAGCTGAGCTTGTCCATGGTCCAGTCGTAGGAGCCACCGCCATAGGCGTTCCAGTTCAAAAACGCCGTGCGCGGCTCGCCCGCGTAGGCATTGAGCAGGAAATAGTCGAGCACCGCGAACTTGCCGACGGTCACGGTGAGACGCGAGCCGCTGCGTTCGCCAGCGATCTGGTTGGGGCCGTCCTCGACTGCTTCCTTGGTGCCACCCAACTCGAAGGTCTGGCTCAAGAACAATCGTGCGGCGTTGAAGCGTGGGAATTCGAAGCTCGACTTCTGCGCCTCGCCGTTGGGAAAGGCGGCCACCCCGTGCACGTCGCTCAGGCCGAAGCCCTGCATGAGCTCGGGGTTGAAGTAGATTTCGCCGCCGCGCCACAAGCGCCGGCCGAGAAATACCGTGGCGCTGGCGGTATTGCGCACCTGGCTCGCGCCGGAAAGGCTGTTTGCGCCCTCGTAGGGAGAATGGAATGCGAAGTAGCCCTGCTCGATGTACGTGAATTGACCGTGGAGGCTCCAGCTGCGCTCATCGCCGCCCGTGACGAGGTCCAGCGAAGAGTCGTGGGCACCTGGTCTATGGATCCGCCAGTCGAGGGCCAGACGCACGCTGTGCAGGCCCATCGTTGATTCAGCGCTTGGGCCGGGGGCAAACGTCGTGCTGGCCGAGCCGAACTTGTCGTAGATGTACTCGAGTCTCGCGCTCCAGTGCGGAGCGAAGGCGAGCTCGACACCTGCGCCCGTCGTCCAGCCCGGGCGGAGATGCTGGCGGTCGACGTCCGTCGGCGGCTGGCCCGAGCTTTGAATGAACCGTCCAGAAGACCAGGCAAAGCCGCCTGCACCATAGAGCAGCCAGCGATCGAAAGCGTAACCCATCCGGCCGCGCGCGTGGCCGAATAGGTCGAGCCGCTCGGCGACACTGCCGAGAGTTGTCTGGCGCGACGAAACCAGATCGTCGCCGTCGCCAAAGTCGGGAAAGGAAACATCGGCCTCCAGCCCGAGCACGAGCCGGGAATGGAGCCTCGACGGAGTACCCGATGAGCGCTCCCCCATCGAGACTCCCAAACGCGCTGCTCGCAGTCGGCACCGGGGAATCGGAAAGAACGCTGTTTGCCTTCCCACGGGCGTAGCCGGCGTGACCGCCAAGGTACCATCCGCCCCAAGTGGAGTCCGTCTCAACGAAGGACGGCTCCGTACTCGCTGGGGGCGGAGATGCCTCGTCGGCGCGTACCACCGCGATCAGGAGTGCAGCGTGCACGAGACACCACAGGCCGAGGACCTGGCCACGAAACAAGAGCCCGGCCCTTCTCACACTTGCGGACCTATTCTTGGTCCCCATTTATGGCCGAGGCGTCAAGCGTACGCTCGTGTCCGCCATGAAGTGTGTCAGGCCGTCCCCGTCGACGAGAAACGCCGCGGTCCCCGTGAACCCGGACACCATCGCCAGGCCGGGCGGGCCCAGGACGAAGAGCGCCGTCGAGAGCGCCTCGGCCAACGCGCCATCGGGCGCGACGACCGTCGCGCTTCGGCTCGCCCCAGCCGGGTAGCCAGTTCTCGGATCCAGCAAGTGGTGATAGCGCTGACCGTCCACGATGATGAAGCGCTCGTAGTCGCCGCTGGTCGAGATCACTTCATCGTTCAAATCCATCATGGCGATGAGGCTCGCGGGCGCGCGTGGATCGCGGACGCCGATGGACCAGGGGCGCTCGCCATTGCGACCTCGCGCGACGACATCGCCGCCGGCGTCGATCAAGATGTCCACCACGCCCGAAGCCACGGCGAGGTCGGCCGCGCGCTCGGCGATGTAGGCTTTGGCGATGCCACCCAGGCCCAGGCGCATCCCGCGCCGCCCGAGGAAGACGGTCTTCTGGTGCACGTCGAGGACGACATCGCGGTAGTCCACGAGCCTCCGTGCAGCGGCAACGGCGGCCACATCCGGCGGACGGAAGTCGGGCTCGTCGAGTCTCCACAACTCCGAGAGGGCCGCCCAGGTACTATCGAATGCCCCGGCGCTCGCCCTGGACACGCGCGCGGCGATTTCCATGACCTCGATGAGCTCGACCGGGACGCGGACCGGTGCCAAGCCGGCGGACCGATTTACACGCGAGACGGCACTGTCGGGCCGCCACTCGGACAGGATGGCTTCCAGGCGCTCCATCTCCTCGAACACGCCACGGATCGCGTGCTCGAGAGCGTCGTGGTCATGGCCGCGCGCGCTGACACCGACGAGCGTTCCCATGAGGGGCCGAGCGCGACGCACGAGAATGTTCGATGAATTCAACTGCGGCTCGCATCGGGCCAGTGCCTGGCGACTCATGGCTTGCCTCCCGCGGAGGCTCGGCGGCGCGCCACCTCGGCGAGCAGCAAACCCTTGCGCGCGGCGAAGGTGGCCGAGCGCGACGAAATGGTTGCTCCGCTGATTGCGTCGATGTCCTTGTCGAGCGTGAGAGGATCCTTTGCGCGCTTGCCGACGAACTGCTTGCGAAAGCGCTTTTCCTGAATCGCCTCGCCTTGCGGCTCGCGGTACACCATCACCTGGACATCCTGGAGCGCGCCGTCCGCAGTGACCCCGATAGCGAAGGTGATGGGCTGGGTTTCGCCGATGACGTCCAGAATGAAGATGAGGCCGAGCAATCCCTTTTCGTTCTTCACCTCGATGTAGGGGTAGCTTCGGGCATCGATCCGTCGCCCGAGCGCCTTGGAAAGCGCCGCAACCTCCGCATCGCCGAGATCGAGGTGCCTTCGCACCGAAGCAGTGCTATCGGGAAACATCGCGTGTGCCGCGTCCGCCTCGTGAAGGTAGGTCTGTCCCCCGAGCACGGGCGCCGGGGCAATCAATATCACGCCCGGTGCGGCCAGCAGCGCCGCGAGCGATCGGTTCATGGCTTGTCGTCTCCGTTGGTGGGAGCCGACGAGGCTGCGCGTGCACCCCACCCCTTGGGTCCCCACATCGCGACGAGCGTCAGCGTGACGATGAGCAAGGCGCCGCCCGCAAGCAACATCCACCCGACAATCAGAAGGTAGGCGAAGCCCGCTGACAGATAGCGAACCGTCCATGGCCCCACCGCGTCCAAGAACGCGCCCGCGAAGGTGATCGACGTCAGGTAGATGCGCAGCCGCGGGGAGGCCGGCGTGGCGTAAAGCAGGTGAGCGAGAATGAGCGCCACGACCGGGATGGTGAAGAGATGGAAGTGGCTCGTCTCCACGAGCTGCCAGAAAGTCTTGGGAAAGCTCATCTCGCTTTCTCCGCCGCGGTAGTGGGCCGCGATGGCATGGGGATCGAGCCCCATGCGACCGAAGGAGAGCGCCACGAGGGTCGACAGGGCCGGCAGCATGAGCAGCAAGAAGCCCGTGTAGGCGATCCGCGTCTCGAGCGATGCCGAGCGAAGTTGAAATCCTCGTCGAGCGAATGCCTGCATCCTTCCTCCTCCTTGTCTTCGTGAAATCAGAACAACCAGGTAATGGCCGAGGCAAGCTCATTGAAGGCCTCGTCATTGCCGAGCCAGTGGCGCCTATAGTCCATCTTCAGCGCGATTTGAGGGATGGGTTTGTAGACCAACCCGACCATCTGAGAATAGCGACGGAACTCCGGGCGCGAGACGAAACCGACGGGCACCGCCGCCTGGGTGTTCGCGTAATCGAACCGCGTGAAGGCATTCAGGGCCTGCTCCGAGCTGGGCGCGAGAAACCGGAGCATATCGTAGGCGATCTCCGCGTAGCCGCCGCGCGATTGGGATGCCACGGGACCCGCGGCCTGTTGCTCGGGCGTCCCCAACAGAAGCGCCTGATTAAGCTTCCCGGCGTCGCCGATGAGCAGCAGCGCGAACTCGGCTCGCGCGGAAAAGCCAGCCTTGTGGAAACGAGCATCGATGTCGAACAGGCCTACGGGGACGCGTCCGACGGTGGATCTCAGCGTGTTGCCCGAGCTTGCGCCATAGGCGGACGCGCCCAGGACGGTTCCCAGGACGGGCTCGTAGTCGATGCGCGCGATGGCGCCGTAGTCGCCCGCATAGGCAAGCTGTGCTTCCTGGTGTCCTTCGCGAATGGCGGATTCCGCCGTGAACCCGTTCGCGTTGAAGCCGTTGACAAAATAGAGCTGGTAGCGCAGCCCTTCGGCGATCTCGCCGAAGATGCCGAAGCCCGGCTCGCGCCACGTGGTCGGGATGACGAACTGGTCCACATCGGGGCGATCCACGCCGTTGAAGCTCGGCGGCTCGTGGTACACGTTCACGATGCCCATGGGCATCAGAATGAGCCCGCCGCGCAGGTTGAACCGTCGCGAAAGCAGCCCGTCGAGATAGGCCTGCTCGACTTCCGCCTCTCCCTGGTCGCTCGATGAAGCGACGGCGTGCTCCACCTCGAATTCCGAGTAGAACCGCAAACGGTCGGTGAAATTGTGGCCGAAGAATAGAACCAGCCGCCGCATGTCCACGACGCCTGGGGCGTTGCTGGGATCATTGAACGTCAGCTCGCCGTAGCCACCGAAGGCGCTTCCCGACATGGCCGGCGCGCGCCCCAAGGGGATCTCGACCGCACTTTCGCGTGGCAACTCCACCTCGGGCGCCTTCTCTTCGAAAGAGGTGGCGACCGGGGCCTTCTCGGACGTCGGTGCGGGCACCGCCGCGGTCTCGGCTGGTGGCTCGGCGGGCGCGGGCGCCGTCTGTTCGGGGGAAGCGTGAGCGCCCCCAGCCCATCCCGAAGCAAGCGTGATGACCCAGGCAACCGTGGATCGAACCCGAGCGCTGTGCTCTGTCTTCTGTCGCATCGTGAGCTCCTTCCCGAATCGCAACTGGGAACGAGGAACCATTCCTCGTCTCCGGGCTCTGGGTTCACGGACCGCTGGCCGCTGACTTCCTTGAATTGTCCGAGCGGCATGGGCCGCTCCTGGTTCCGGCTCGAGTATCACCGCTGATTTCCGACCTCCGTCCTCACACCCGCCTCGAGGGGCAACATCACCGTCCGCTTGCAACGCCGACACTTGAGCTCGATGCCACCCGACACCAACCGCGCCAGCAGGTTGCCACAGCCGCAGCGCACATCGCAGAGATCTTCCTGTTCGAGATGGATTTGCTTCAAATCGATATGCATGCGGTCCTCATGCGACTGTGGCTATCGTCGGGTATGTTTATCGCCGCAGCGTCACCAGTGGCGCGGCCGGTTTGCTCGGACAACTGCAACCCGCGCAGCCGGAGCTACACGAACCGGCTTTGCGCCTGTGCAAAACGCGCCAACCGCCCCACAGCCCCGCTGTGCCAACGATGAAGAAGACGATCAGATTCTCCATACCTTGTACCTCGTTCAGATGAATAGCCGTCCCACCTGGTACACAACCAGGGACACTCCGTAGGCAATTCCCGTCAGCCCGACGAGTTGCAGGAGAGCGTAGCCCCATTTGCCCGATTCCCGGCGCGTGACCACCACGGTGGCCATGCACGGGGTCCCGATGAGCAAGAAGAGCATCATGCTCAGTCCGACGAGCGGACTGTAGTCGCGGGCCAGAATCGCGCGCAGCCCCTCGCTGCCCTTGTCGGCGTCGGAGATGGAATACACGATGCCCATCTGGGCCACGAAGATCTCCTTGGCGGCAAATGCGCCGATCATGGCGGTCAGAATCTTCCAGTCGAAACCAAGCGGCTTGAACGCGGGCTCGAGGCCGTGCCCGATACGGCCGGCGACCGAGTGTTCGAGACTTTCGGCGGCGCGCCGGCCGGCCACATCCTGAGGGCTCAGCCGCGTGCGTCCGTTGCTCGCCTCGCCCGGCGCGACGACCGCGATTCGGCCCGAGGCGATCTCCGCGTCCACCTGGTAGTGCGACGGCTTGGGAAAGGACGTCGCGGCCCACAGCAGAATCGAGATGCCGAGAATGGTCGTGCCGGCCTTGCGCAAGTAAAGGCCCGCGCGCTCGGTCATCTTGATGATCACGCTGCGCGGGGTGGGCAAGCGGTAGGGAGGCAGCTCCATCACGAAGGGTGCGTCCTCGCCGCGCAGAAGCGTCTTGCGCAGAAGCAGCGCCAGAAAGAGGGCCATGACAATGCCCACGGCGTAGATGAACCACAACATCGGCGCGCGCCAGGCCGGCGGGAAGAAGGCGGGAATGAGCAGCATCCAGATGGTAAGGCGCGCGCCGCACGACATGAGCGGCAGCACCAGCATGGTCACGATGCGGTCGCGGGGATTCTCCAGCGTGCGCGTAGCCAGAATTCCAGGCACCGAGCAGCCGAATCCGGACAGCATGGGGATGAAGCTCTTGCCGTGCAGGCCAAAGCGGTGCATGAGCCGGTCGGTGAGAAAAGCCGCGCGGGCCATGTAGCCGGTGTCTTCCAAAAAGGCGAGGCCCAAGAACAGCAGGACGATATTGGGCAGAAAGACAATCACGCCGCCCACCCCGCCCACCACGCCATCGACCAGCAGCGAGCGCAGCAGCGAGGTGGATCCCGCGGGCCACAGCATGGCCAAATGGCTCGAAAGAAACTGCACGCCCGCATCGATCCAGTTCATGGGCGCCTCGCCGACCTTGAAGGTCAGCCAGAAAATGGCGTACATGACCAAGGCGAAGATGGGCAGCCCCAGCAGGCGGTGAACCAGCACGGCGTCGATTTGGTCGGTGAGCTGGCGCGCATCGACGCGCGAGGTATGGGTGCGCACCTCGCGCAGGAGCCCGTCGACGAAACCAAAGTAGCGCTCGGTCACGAACACGGCGATGTCCGCGTTGGTGCGCGCCTCGATGCGACCACGCTGGCGCGCCGCCTCTTGCAGGGCCGCCTGCCCTCCCGACATGGCGGCCACGCGCGGACCGTATTCCTGATCGCCGACCAGAAGGCGGGTGGCCATCCAGTCGCTGCGGAAGATGCCCTGGGACTGGCTGGGCAGAAGCCGCCGGATGGCCGCGACCGCTGCGTCCAGGGTCTCGCCCAGCACGAGTCGGCTGGGTCCGGCTGGCTGGGCCGCGGCGCGCGCGATGGCCAGCTTCAATTCGGCCACGCCCTGGGCGCGGTGTCCGACCGTCTCGACCACGGGAAAGCCGAGCAATTTCTCCATCAGCGCTGTATCAATCCGCTGCCCCGCGGCCCTCGCCTCGTCGGACATGTTCAGACACAGGACTGGGTTGGCACCCGTCTGCATGATCTGGGCGAGCAGCACAAGGTTGCGTTCGAGTTGGGTCGAGTCCGCCACGACCACCACTACATCGGGGGCGTCGGTCAGCTCGTCCTGCGCGACACGTTCGTCGGGCGAAAAGGAGCTGAGGCTGTAGGTGCCGGGCAAATCGATGACGTTGACCGCGTAGGGCTCGATGTCGCAGCGGCCAGTGCGACGCTCGACCGTGACCCCAGGATAGTTCGCCACGTGTTGCCGGGCCCCGGTCAGGGCGTTGAACAGCGAGGTCTTGCCGCAATTGGGGTTGCCCGCCAGCGCGACGCGAATTTCCGTCGCCTGCGAAACGGTCAGTGCGGAGCTTTCGGTGGGAGACATGAAGCGATGAACCTACTTCTTCGGTTGGGCTAGTCGGGAGTGCGCACCAGAATGGAATTGGCCTCGGAACGGCGCAGGGCCAGACGTGCGCCCTGACAGCGCACCCAAAAGGGATCGCCGCCGAGGCCCACGCGTTCGATATCGATGGTGGTTTCGGGAAGAACGCCCATGTCCAGCAGTCGCTGCCGCAGGGCCCCGACCGCGTCGATCTTGGTGACCACAGCGCTTTGGCCTGGTTTCACATCGGCCAAGCTCATGGACATGAACTCCTTCTTCTTCGCGCAAACGGAACACCACTGCGGTAGCCGCGCGTGCGCGGTGGACTTGCGCTCCTGCACCATCGGACACTGGCGAAAACTTTCGATGACGGATGGGCAGGCACCCAGGAACTCGAAGAAGCGCACCATGCGAACCATGGCTTCGTCGGTCAGGCTGTGCTCCATGACGCAGGCCTGCTCGCTGGCGGCGTCAGCCGGCATGTTCAAAACCTCCTCGAAGAACCGCGTCAGCAAGCGATGGCGCGAGAAGACCCGGCGCCCGGCCTTTTCGCCCTCGGGCGTAAGCGCGATGTACTCGCGCCGCTCGTAGCGGACCAGATCGAGCTCGGCCAGCTTGCGAAGCGCGATGGAGACCGAGGCCGCCTTCACGTCGCGCGCACGGGCCACGTCCTTGACGCGGGCAAAGCCCTGCTCCTGCACGAGCAAGTAGATGGTTTCTAGGTAGTCCTCCAGCGACGAGCTGATCTCGCCGTCGGCCGCCGCACTAGACGCCTGAGTCATTGTTAGCTCAGTCTAACAACGGCAGAGAAAGCTGTCAATCCGTTTCGGGGCGTTTCAGGGGCGCGCCGCGCGACCGAAAAGACCGCGGCGTTTGATGATCTCGGCGACCTCTTCGGGGACCATGGTCTCCCACGAGGCATCGCCGATCTTGAGGCGCCGAAAGACCTCGCGCGAAAGGATGGGAAGCACGCTGGGGTCGTAGTTTTCGAGCGGAACCAGCGAACCGCGATCGAGAAGGTAGCCGTGCAGCTTGGCGAGACACGGGGGCACAGTCATGCTGGAAACAGTGTTGAGCTTGCCCGTGGCCTGATCCAGCATGGGGTACACGTAGAGCTTCACGTCCTTGCTGAAGAGGCGGCCGAAGGCCTCCATGATGCCGCCGTCGAGCCCGGTGTAGTACTTCTCGTCGAGCAGCTGATCGAGCGCGCCCGTGCCGAGAACGATGGCGATGCCGCTGCTGGTGCAGCGACGCAGGTAACCCGCCAGCCGGTAGTACTCGAAGTAGTCGGAGACCAGCACCGTCTTGCCGGCCGCACCGAGGACGTCCGCGCGGGCCAGAAAGTCGCGCGGGTCGACCGCGCCGCCCTCGCTGAGGAGATTGCTCATCGTGATCTCCATGATCTCGATGATCTCGTCTTCGGAGGTTCCGCGCTCCTGGGCAAACGCGGCCCGCGCACAGCGCAACATGTCGATGTTCACCTTGGTCACGGGGCGGAACGTCCCACGCAGGACCAGAACGGGCTTGTGGTGCAGCACCTCGCTCGGCTGCAGGACCTCGCCCTTGGCGTCGAACATGGCGGCCTGGGACAGACCGAGCTGCACCAGCTTGAGGCTCATGAGGCGGTTGTCCACGTGGCGGAACTCGATGCCCGAGAACTCGATCATGTCGATCTCCACGCGCTCGGTGGAGAGGTTGTCGAGCAGCGATTCCACCAGTTGCTCGGGCTCGTGGTGCATGAAGAACGCGCCGTAGAGCAGGTTGACGCCGACGATACCCAGGGCTTCCTGCTGCAAGCTGGTTTCGCGATCGAGCATGCGCAAGTGCAGGACGATCTGGCTCTCGTCGTCGCGCGGGTGGGCCTGGAACTTCAGCCCCATCCAGCCGTGGCACTCGGAGGTGCTGTGAAACCCTTTGGCCGCCACGGTGTCGGCAAAGACGAAGAATGCCGTGGTGTCTCCGCGCGCGGCGCTGAGACGCTTCACGTTCTTCTCGTGCTCGTAGTCGAGCATGCTTTGCAGCCGGTCGCGCGAGACGTAGCGTTCGGTGTGACCGTAGATGGCGTCGCTGACCGCCATGTCGTAGGCCGACATGCTCTTGGCGATGGTCCCGGCGGCGCCGCCGACCCGGAAGAACCAGCGGGCCACCTCTTGGCCCGCGCCGATCTCGGCGAAGGTGCCGTAGCATCGCTCGTCCAGGTTGATGGCCAAGGCCTTGCGATGGGTGTCGAGAACTTCCTTCTGGGGCAAACCTGGTCTGGGTGTGAACATGGTGGCCGCTCGCGGGGCGGTTCTGCAATCATTGACGGCGCAGCCGGGAAGTCAAGGCGCAGCGATGGCCAGGCGACCCGGGGTGATTGGCGAGATGAGTTCTAGCCACGGCCGCGCGTTTCGGAGTAGCTTTCCCGAGGTGCCCACCGTCTCCATCACCACGCCCTCGTGGAACCAGGGCCGGTTTCTCGAAGAGACGATCGCGAGCATCCTCGGCCAGGAAGGGGACTTCGCCATCGACTACGTTGTCGTCGACGGCGGGTCGACGGACAACTCGGTCGAGGTCATCAAGAAATACGAGTCGCTGCTGCTGCGTGGCGAATGGCCTATCCGCTGCCGGGACATCAAGTTTCGCTGGCTGAGCGAACGCGACGACGGCCAGAGCGACGCCATCAACAAGGGGCTCGGGATGTCGACGGGGGAGATCCTGGCCTGGCTCAACTCGGACGACACCTACGCGCCCGGGGCGCTGGCGACCGTCTGCCGGGCGTTCTCGCAGGATGCGGGCTGCGAGGTCGTCTACGGCAAGACCCACTACGTCGACGAATCAGGCGCACGTCTTGGACCGTACCCGACGGAAGACTTCTCGCGCGAGCGGCTGGCCATGGTGAACTTCATCTGCCAGCCCTCCACCTTCTTTCGCCGATCGGCGCTGGAACGCGCCGGCTACCCCGACGCGAACCTCCGCTACGTCATGGACTACGAGCTGTGGATCAGAATGGCCGCCGATTGCCGATTCCGCCATCTCGCCGACTTTCTCTCGTGCTACCGGCTTCACGGCGCATCGAAGACCGTCGCCGGCGAACATGCCCTGGAAAATTCTCGGGAATGCCTCGACGTGGTGTACAAGCACTTCCACTGGGCGCCGGCCAATCGCGTCTACGACTACTGCAGCCGGTGGTATCAAGCGCACGTCACGCCCACCATCCTGAAGAAGAAACCCATCGAGCTTTGCCTGACCGCCCCCTACGCGGCCTTCAAATACTGCGCGATGAACCGCGGCATCCGCCTGGCCGACCTCAAACAGCTGACGCCCCAAAACCTGCGGAACCTTCTCGTCGCCAGGAGCCTCTACTGAGGCGGAACGCGAAGGCCATTCGTCCCCGCATGAATCAACTCCCTGTCTTCTACTTCCAGGCCTGTACGACGGCTCTGTAGCGGAGGAGCCGCTTTCCCACCACACCCCAGCGCAAGGACAAGCGCTCCCAAGCTGGCAGCGATGGCGCCGTAGGCGTCACCGTCACGTGGCGGAATCCAGCGGTTCGGCACATGCCAACGAGGGCCTTCTGGTTGGGTGCCCACCAGTTCGAAACGTCGTGGCTAAGCTCGCCCTTCTCGAAGTACTCACAGAAGGCCTGATCCTCGAGGCCAGGCAGAAAAATGGCCTCGGTTTCGACGATGGCAACTTGACGGGTAAGGGCAGCGACCCGTTCCAGCGCCTCGATGGGATACTTCATGTGATAAAGGACGCCGAGGAACAACACCACATCGAAGGAGCCGATGGCCTTCACATCCGCGGTCATGAAGTCGGCGACAATCGACTCCACCTTGCTTCCGCGCAATTCTCTGGCGGTGTCGAATCCTAGCTTGCCAGGCAGATCAGCCGGCTTGTAGTACGGCAGGGTTTCGTAGGGTTCCGGAGACACTCCGCGCACGATACAGTCATCGTAGTACCTCTTGTGCTCCTTGAGATCCATTGACCAGACGAAGTGGTCAAGCGCCATTACCTTCTCCGCTCCTCGCCGCTCCGCGGCGAAAGAATAGAAGCCGTCCCACGCTCCGATGTCGAGAACCGTCTTCTTGTGCAGGTCAGGAAGGCGCAGGGTGTCGAGCTCCATCGCGAGCTGCGATGGCGTCTTCTGGCCTGGGGTGGTCACGCCCTGACCGACATCGATCGAATGCCACCAGAATGGAACCCTTGCGATACGAGATTGGACTTCGGTACGGGTAAACGACGTCGGGGATGGGGAGAGCTGATCGGCCATGCTCCAATCTCATATCACAGTTGTTCCGCTCGACTCTGCCGGTGCCTACACCCCCGCCAGACGAAAAACAGGGTGGACACAGGCCGGGTTATCAGTCATTTAGGAGACCGATGGCGAAGAAGTGCGCCGCCGCGAGAACCGACCGCCTTCCCTCGCCATCTTTGCAACAGAAGCGAGGATCGACATGGAAATCCAGGAGCTACGGCGCCACTGGGATGGCATGGGACAGGAGGATCCGCTCTGGGCGATCCTGACCGTGCCAGGGAAGGCCGGCGGGCGATGGAGCGTCGAGGAGTTCTTCGCAACGGGCCGGCAGCAGGTGGACGAGGTCTTCCGGCACCTCGACGCCTTGGGCATCAAGGTGCGGCGGAGCGCGGCGCTGGACTTCGGTTGCGGGGTCGGACGGCTGTCGCAAGCCTTGGCCGACCGATTCGATACCGTGCACGGCGTGGACATCGCATCGTCCATGATCAGCCTGGCCGAGCGTCACAACCGGTTCGGTGAACGGTGCCAGTATCACGTGAACGAACAAGACGACCTCGCCCTGTTCGCCGATGGCACGTTCGATTTCGTGCTGACCTTGATCTGCCTGCAGCACATGGAGCCAAGATACGCCCGCAAGTACATTGCCGAGTTCGCGCGCATCCTGGCACCGGGTGGCGTGCTCTTCTTCCAACTGCCTGGCGCCAGAACCTGGATGACCAAGGCTCGTCGCGCGCTGGGTGCGGTTGCCGGACGCACCGGACTGACCTCTGTGCTACGTCCCTTGATTCGAGCGGCGTCGCACCAGCAGCCGACCGGGAAGCTCGGACTATGTTATGGAGATGCACTGCCAGATGCCCCAGGAGGTCATGGCATTCTTGCAGGCCCATGGCTTGAATGTCATCAGCGTCGAGAGGGATGACCTGACCGGAAACGATTTCGTGAGCTATCGGTACGTGGCGATTCGCAAGTAGCGTCCACGATTCGTTTCGCCCTGCCATGACACAACCCCTGACCATCGCCCTTCACGCCGAGCTCCCGATGGGCGGCTTCGCGGGAGGGATCGAGCAGTTTCTGATGTCGCTCGTCGGCGCCCTCGGGCGTTTGCAGGACAGTCCCGAGCGCTACGTGGTGGTGGCCATGCCGGACAACGAAAAGCGGCTTGCCGAGGCCATGGGTGCCAATCAGCGCTTGGTCGTGCGCCCGCGGCGGCAGCTTAGGGATACGGTCGTCAGGCGCTTGGGCGGCCTCGCCGAAGTTGTTGCTCCATGGTATTCGCGCTTGCAGTACCTGCTGCACGGGGCCGATGCTTTCAAGACCGCCGAATCGGACGGGTTCTTCGAGTCGCTGTCATGCGATGTCGTTCACTTCCCTTTCCAGTACTTCGAGAACACCAGGCTTCCCTCCCTCTACAACCCGCACGATCTGCAGCACCGACACTTCCCCGAGTTCTTCACCTCCGCCGAGGTCGCCCAGCGCGACGTCTTGCACGGGACCGCTTGTCGGTTGTCGACAGCCGTTGCGGCCGAATCGTTCGCGGCCAAGGCAGACATCATCGAGCAGTACCGCATCCCCGAAGAGAAAGTCGTGGCCATACCTCGGGGCGCGCCGACCATCTTCTACCGTACCCCGGTCCCCGACGACCTGGATGCCGTCCGGCGCGAGCACGGCCTGCCCCCTCGATTCATGTTCTTCCCGGCGCAGTATTGGCCGCACAAAAACCACGTGCGATTGCTGGAATCCCTGGCAAGGCTGCGCGACCAGCACGGCATCGCGGCCAGGCTGGTGTGCACGGGCAGACCTGCGCACGACTGGCTGCTCGTGCAAAAGCAGGCGCGCGCACTGAAGCTCGGCGACCAGGTTTCGTTCCTCGGCTACGTCGATCCCGGCCATCTGCGCGCTTTGTACCGTTTGGCAGACTTCCTTATCTTTCCCAGCCTTTTCGAGGGCGGCGGCTTTCCGCTGCTCGAGGCCTTTCAGGAAGGTGCCCCGGTCGCCTGCTCGACGGCCACCTCCTTGCCGGAGTACGGTGGCGACGCGGTCCTGCTGTTCGATCCCTACTCGATAGATGACATGGCCGAGGCCATCCGCAAGCTGTGGTGCGATGCCGATCTCAGGCAATCCCTGCGCGACCGAGGAATTGCGCGCGCGAAACTCTTCACCTGGGAGCGGACGGCGCGCACCTATCGGGCCCTCTACCGCAAGATCGCTGGGCGAGAGCTTTGCGCCGAGGACGCCGACCTTCTCGGCCAGGCAAATCCGGCAACGCCCCATGCGTAGCCCTGGGCTAGCCGAAGGATGGTTACGAATCCAGGGCGGCACGATACGCCGCCACGGTCTCCGCGGCACATCGAGCCCAGCTGAACGTGGCGGCGCGTTCGCGCGATCGCGAGGCCAGTCGATCCCGAAGCTCCCGATCCTGGAAAAGCCTGGCCATGGCTTCGCACAAGGCATCCGCGTCCGTGGGAGGCACCATGATGCCAGCGTCTCCTACCACCTCTGGCAAAGACGAGGTGTTCGAGGTAATCACTGGCACCCCGCACTGCATGGCTTCGAGAGGCGGCAGTCCAAACCCTTCGAGCAGCGATGGGTAGACGAACATGAAAGCATGTGAATAGATGGGCGCCAGATCCTCGTCGGGAACGAAGCCGGTGACGATCACGCGATCGCCGAGCGCCCCCAGCTTCTCCAACTCGGAGAAGATGGATTCCATCTTCCAGCCGCGGGTTCCGACCATCACCAGCCGCGTGTCTCCGATTTTCCGATCGGCCACAAGCTGGGCGTAGCAGCGAATCACGTGCGCGATGTTCTTGCGCGGTTCAAGCGTGCTCAGGGTCAGGACATAGGGTGCATCTGGAAGATTGTATTTCCGCTTCAGAACAGGCCACTGGTCCGTCCGTAGATCCGGTCGGAAGTGGTCGGCGGCCGCCAGATGAGTAACCCTGACGTGGGCAGGGTCCAGATCCGGTCGGAAGGCAAGCAGGTCTCGTCGGGTGGCTTCCGAAATACACACCACCCAGTCCTCGGGCCGCAGGCTCGCCAGGACCTCCTGCATGAGCTTCACCACATTGCGCTCGAACAACTCCGGCCGCGAAAGCGCAATGAGATCGTAAATAGTGAGAAAGCGGCGCAGTCCCCGCTGCTTCAGCGTACTCGAAGGCAACGGATAGAACGGCGAATGAAAGATTTCCGCGTCGGCCAAGTCGGCGGCCGACACCGCGTCCAGCTGCCGACGAACCTGGTGCATGGCGAAGCCCAGACAGCCGCGAACCACGCGGCCGGCGGTCCAGCCGGGTTTAGCCCGCGCCGAAGCATCGATCAGTGCCAATTCGAGCTTGTCGAGGGCGATGCGGGCGGACGTGGATTTCAGGCTGCTCCCGGACAGCGTCGCCTTGGACCGTAGGTAGTCGCGACATCCGACAGGGACGGCCGTCGCGCAAAAACGCAGGGACAAACCGGGATCCCGAGCCAGCTCGAGCGCGACATTTTCGACGACACGAAAGATCCCGGTTCTAGCCCTCTCCTGACGATGCCCAAGTCCCAGCACTGCGATATCGTAGAGAACCCTCATCTCCTTATTTCCCTCGACTCTCACGCTCTCGTGACCTCGCACCACAATTCCTGCGAATAGGACTTGGTCGGAAGAACCTTCATCAGATGTTCCACGAGGCGATGGAACATCTCGCTCTCGGTAAACGCGCCCAAGAGCCCCAACAAGTCTGTTTTGACGAGTTCCTGATACGCCACCATCTTTCCGTTGCTGCACTTCACTAGGCGACGCAGCTCGTGTTCGGTGAAGCCCCAGTGCTTGTGCGTCCGATCCAACTGATGATACTCGACGACGCCGTGGCGCCAGAGATCCTCGTTTCGCTTGGGTACCGCGACGAGAACATTGTCGGAATGATCGATGCACTTGCCGAGAAGCCCAATCGGATCTTCAACGTGTTCGAGCACGTCGTGCAGGATGTACGTATTGCTCCGTGGGAAGCTCGATGCGAAGAGCGTCGCCCAGAATGATCTTGATCGCCTCCGGATATGTGATTCCCTGGTAGGCTACCTCATCGACCCCAACGTACTCGCCCTTCCATCCGTGCCTGAGAAGGTGATGGTAAACTTGGCAGGTACCGCAGCCGACGTCTACGATATTCCCTCGGTTGTGCTCGACCACGAGCTTGCCCAGCTCGGCATTGATCTCGCCCTTCCAAGGGAACTGCATATCGGCCTTCGCAACCAGATCAGGACGCATGTTTCGGACCTCCTCCGGCAATTCCCTTCCAGTATTCTCCGATCATCCTGCGCTCGGCCGCATCGATTGCTCCAAACCACAAACAAAGCAGGACGTACAGCCCGGCGCCCGCGAGGATGATCCCGCCGAGCTCGGGAAGATTCTTCGCGTAGGGCCTAACAACCACGAAGAAAAGCCCCATCGGGATGGCCGCGACAAGCGGCTTGACGAAGCCATGGCGGAGAAGCGTGGTATTTCGCAGACCCAAGACTTTTCGATTCACCCGATCCACGAACAGCGGGACGGTGATCAAGCTGTTCACGATCAGGGCCAAAGCCGGCCCCGCGATGCCCCATCGCGGAATGAAAAGCAAGGCAAGCCCGAGGTTCAGCACGGCGCTGATCACGGCAAAGAACGCCGGAATTCCGGGTTTCCCGAGTCCTTCGACGAAAACGCCAGGCACTGCCGCGAAGGACGCCAAGAAGAAGGCGATGGCCAGGAAGCGAAGCGTGGCGGCGCCATTCGTGGCAAAGTCGGCCCCCATCCAGTAGGCCAGAATCTTCTCGGCGAACATGACCAGCGCGACCGTGATGGGCAGAACGGCCATCAGGACGCCCTTGGCGACGCGAACATACAGGTCATTCAGCCGCTCCTGGTTCGCCTTGAATTCGCTTACGGCGGGAAATACGGCCGTGGTGATATTGGGGATGACCGAGATGATCCTTTGTGCCAGTCCCAAGGGAACAACGTAATAACTCACGCTGGCCAAGGGGAGAAAAGCGGCAATGAGCACCTTGTCCAGCTGGAAGACGACTTGCCCACTTATGACCGAAAATACCTTCAGAGCGCTGAATCTCATAATCCGCCTGGCGGTTGGCCCATCGAAAGCGGGACGGAACGAGACCCCCGGAAGCAGATGCCGAGCCACGAGGACGAAGACGATGATGCCCACCACGCTGGTGGCCACATTGAACACCACCAGTGCTCGCAACGAATAGCCGAGTGCCAGCAAGACAACTTGCCCCAAGATTGCCACGGTGCCGAGCGCAAGGTTCTGCTTCACCAGGATATCGAACCGCTGCAGGGCGTTTGGGATGGAGTTGAAGACCGTCAGGGGCATATTCACGAGAAATCCGAGGGAACTGACATAAAATACGACCAGCGTGAGGTGAACGAGATTCGCCGGAACGTGAAGCAGGTGCGTGATGATGAGATTGGCGGTGGCGAGAATGGCGAGCGTTCCTAGCAGCCCGAGCCCTGAGTAGATGACGATGGAGGTTCCGATCACCTTGGAGACCGCCTGAAAATCCCTTACGACGTAAGCGTCGGCCATGTACTTGATGGTCGCCGTTCCCATGCCCAGATCGAGGACGGCAAGGTATCCGACAATCGCCGTCGCGAGCGAAAGAACCCCGTAGGCATCTACCCCGAGATGGCGAACGATATAGGGCGAAGTCGCGATCGGCAGGATGAAGAACCAAACCTGCGACAAGAAGTTGTAGGTGACATTTCTGAAGACTGGGAGTCCCTGGTGCATGATCGCGCGACTTCCACCGCTAGCGAGCCGGAGCGGCGGAGGCCGGCGTGGGACCGCCGTAGGGGGCACGTAGTCTGTCGCGTAACCATTTGAGGGACGGACGATGGCCCGAGATCGGGGCCGTGAGAGGCTCTCGGAATGGCTGGTAGAGATCCGACGCGTTAGATGGTCCGAAACCCTCGGCCAAATCCTTGCGCACGAAGAAGGCGTTGACTCCGCAAAGATTGCAGGAAACCAGTCGATATCCAGGCAGGCCGTCGCAGAATGCCTGCAGCGAAGCCCCGTGGTAGTCGTCGTTTGCCCACGCGTGCGACGCATTGTAGGCGATGCTAACCGCCATCGGAGGCGGGAACTTCGGGTTGTACTCGACGCAGATCACTTTGGGCTCGAAGTGGCGAAGCGACTCGCGCAGAATCCACAGATCGTTGCCATCGATATCGAGCGAGAATAGATCAGGCTCTCTCGTCTCCAGGAACTTCTCCTGCGCGGAAATGAAGTCGCCGATGTTCGACAAATCGACGAAGCACTGCCGTACGCGAAGTTGCGTGAACTCCAACGCCCCCAACTCGGTTCGAATGAATTCCAGGTTCTTAGTATCCCCGTCGACCCAGCATCCCTTGAAGCCATCGAGCAAAAGGTAGTGCGAGTTGTTTTCGAGGCCGTTGCCGCAGCCGATCTCGATGAAGGTCTTGTTCAGCGGCTGGACGGCGCCGACACGTCGAAGGATTTCCTCGATGATTCCATCTTCGTCGTTCTGCGAGAAGACCTTGAAGCCCCTGAGACAAGGATTGTCGGGCGTGCGAGCAGCCACTTTCTGCCTGACCGCCTCGAGCTCAAGGTCGTGATTCGGACGAGGCAGCACCACTTGCCTGGGTGGCAACTTCTCCGACAGGTAGGAACAGAGTGGAGCCAGGGATGCGTCCACGAGTCTCTTGATGACTGTTTTCATTTGACTAGGCGGACAGTCTTGGGTTGTCGCGCTCAGCCACGTCGACGATCGACTTCGGCTGCCACTTCCGCTGTGCGTCGCCGCGACCAAGTATCCTCCGCCCTGAAAACTCGACGACAGGCGTGATTCCCCGCCCAGCAATCGCCGGGCATCCTGGAGCCACGTTCATGAGGTCGAAACATCCATTGCTTGAAGGTGAGAGGAGGCGACAGGTGGCCCCAGGTGCAGGGGGCACCTGATCGCGCGCCGGGAAATATACCCTTGCCCATAGGTCAGGGAAAGCGGCATAAGGGAATTCCGGCCAGGATCCGCGGGAAGAGCGCGGGCACGAAAGACAATTCATGAGCATGCGTACCGCGTTGATCGTCGGAGTTTCCGGACAGGACGGCGTCTTCCTGGCCCGGCACCTGCTCGCGCTCGGCTACCAGGTGACTGGCTCGACACGACGGCTCGACGACGCGCCCGTGGCCCGCCTGGCCACTTCCGGTCTGCTGGAGCGCATCAGGCTAGTGACCCTCGATACCTGCAACCCCGCCGCGGTTGCCGACCTGATGAAGGAAACCAGGCCCTACGAGATCTACAACCTCGCGGGTCAGTCGTCCGTCGGTTCGTCGTTCCAATCCCCCTACGAAACGGTGGAGAGCGTGACCCGGGGAACGCTGGCCCTGCTCGAGGCGATCCGCTCCCACGCGCCCGAGGCCCGCTTCTTCAATACCGGCTCCAGCGAATGCTTCGGCAACACGCCCGTGCCGGCCACCGAGCTCACCCCCTTCTCGCCGCGAAGTCCCTATGGTGCGGCCAAGGCGGCCAGCATGCACCTCGTGTCCGTGTACCGGGCTTCGTATGGCCTCTTCGCGTGCTCGGGCATCACTTTCAACCACGAATCTCCTCTCAGGCCCGAGCGATTCGTGACCCGGAAGGTAGCGGCTTTCGTAGCCAAGTTGGTCCAGGGCGGCCCGCGGATCCTCAAGGTCGGCGATCTCTCGATCAAACGCGACTGGGGTTGGGCGCCCGAGTACGTCGAAGGCTTCCACCTGATGTTGCAGGCCAGCGAACCGCGCGACCTCATCCTGGCCACGGGAACGTCCTCGACTCTCGCCGAGCTCATCGCCGCCTGCTTCAGAAGCGCCGGCCTGGACGAGAAGAACCACGTGGAATCGGATCCGTCCTTCTTCCGGCCCTCGGAAATCAAGGTCAGCGCGGGAAATCCCGCGGCGGCCAGGGAAACCATCGGCTGGCAAGCCAAGATGCACATGCCCGACGTGGCGACGGCTCTCGTGCGCCACGAGCTCGATCGGCGTTAGCACCGAAGGTTCCCACTGTCGAGAACGGTCGACGAGAGCTGGCGGTCGCGATACTGTTGGCGGGCTCCCGTGTCCACTCGCCACCGTCTGCTGGCCGTCCTGGCCATCTCGCTTTTCGCGCTCGGCGCCCAGGCCGGGCCGCTCGACGACGCCCACGTGGCGGACACGGGTTTTTCCGGCCCCACCAGCGGCGATCTGACCTCGGTGTACTGGAACCCCGCCGGGCTTGGCCTGATGCAAGGCCCGCAGGTGATGATTGGTGGGGCCTGGCAGTCGACATCGGTGTCCGTGGCCCGCACCTCGATCGATCCGACAACCGGCGCCAACCCCGGGTCCACGACGTTCCCAACCGCGTCTGGCAGCGGCACGCTGCAGCCCTTCCGCTGGCCGCCGGGACCGTCGGGTTTCTTCGCCATCGGCGCTGGCGTCGGCCACCGCTTCGCCATCGCCTTGGCGCTGTACTCGCCGTTTTCCACCAAGCTGGCCATGACCCCGACGGCCGACGGACAAGAGCCGGCGCGCTACCACCTGGTCAGCATGGAGCTCAACCACATCGCCACCGCCATCGGGCTTGCGATCCATGCCTCGGATTCGATCCAGATCGGGGTCGCGCCCGGCTTGCTCTTTCCCACGGCCCACCTGGTCTTCGACGAGGACACCGCTCTCGGCAGCACGACCTTGGGCAGCGAAAACCCCACCGCCGCGGCCCGCTACGATCTGGCCACCAAAGGCATCGTCGTTCCGTCCTACTTTCTCGCCGTGGGTGCCCACTACCACCGCGGCCGCTTCAACCTCGGACTTTCCTACACCAGTGCGCCACTCGGGACGGGTGGCTCGGTCAACCTGCCCCTGGACAACACCCAGATCGGGCTGCCCGCCAACCTGGCCGGCGGCGCGGGCCTATGCCCCGCGACCACCTCGCCCAGCGATTGCCTTGCCGGCCGGATGAGCTACCGCCTGCCTTCCATCTACAACCTCGGGGTCTCTTGGCAATTCACCAAACATTGGTCGGCCACCGGCATCGTGCGCTGGCTGCGCTACGGCGACCTCGACAAGATCACCATTCTCGTCGCCGGCCCGACCTCGCAAACCATTCTCGGCAACGGTGTCCCCGACCACGTGGTGCTCTACCGCGGCTTCCAAGACAGCTTCGACCTGCGCGGGCGCGCGGTCTACGAAACCAAGGAGTTTCGTGTCGGCGCCACCCTGCGCCTGGAAACCAGCGCCGTTCCCGCCAGCAACGTCAATGCGGGCGCCATCGACGGGCTCGAGCTGGAACCTTCGCTGGCGGCAGAAATGAGAATCTGGCGGCAGATCCGCATGAGTGTGGGGTACGCTTTCACCTGGATGTTTCCCGTCGACACCGGCACCTCGGTCTTCGATCCCACGGCCGCCTCGGCCTGCGCCAACGCCGGCGACGATCTCGGCACGCCCGCCTGCCAGGCGCGCATGAACGGCCAGGCCCGCCCCAGCGCCGCGGGAACCTATCACTTGTGGCGACAAACCCTCTCGGTGCTCACCACCTTTGGATTCTAGCTCCATGCGACGCTACCCACTCGTCTTGCTGCTGCTCGTCTCGTGCGGCTCGGATCAGTCGTTCATCTACGACCTCGAGCCCATCCAGCTCGCCCGTGCGCCTGTCATCCCCGGCGGAGCCGACCTGGGTGGCCTGCTGGCGAACGTCGCCACCTCGGCCGGCATCCAGCCGCTGCTCGTGGATTCGGCCTACCCGCTCGACAGTCTCGCCCCCGCGGGATGCGCGGGCGGGGGAACCCCAGGATGGACCTACACCGGCAACATGGAGCTGCGCGACGGGACTGGGGTGGCGGCGTTGCGCGCGTCGTTCGACGACACTGGCCTCTTCGACCTTTGCCCGGGACCGACCGGCGACGCCGCGACCCAGCCCGCGGGCGTACTCGGCGGTCCACTGCTCTCCAATTTTTCGGTCGGTTTCGTCTTCCCGCGTAGCGCGGACCAATCCGCCACCATGACCTTGTGGCCGGCCTTTCCGGGATCCGACGATCAACTGGCGCAAGATGGCTTCGCTCCCTTGCACTTCAACCTGCGCGGTGGCGCCGCGGCCGCCAGGGGAGACGGTGAAGCCTCGCTATCGCTGCCCAACTCGCGCGTGGTGATGGCCGCCTGCGCGGCACCGCGCAGCTTCTCCACCACCGAGCCCATCGAAACCTGCGCCCGTGGCGAAGACGCGCTCAAGGCCAGCGGACAGGATCTCATGCTGGCCATCGGCACGGGCGAGGGACCGCTCATCCTCAGCCAATCCGCCTGGAGCCGCATCGCCGCCCAGTTGGGCATGGCCAGCGACGCGGGAACCGCGGGCGATCTGTACACGCCGTTTTCCAGCCCTCCGGGCACGCCGTCTTCCAGCCCTCCGGGCACGCCGTCTTCCACCTCGCCCACGCCCGCGCACTTCTTCACCGTGCCCAGGCTCGCCATCTTCCAAGGCACCACCGACAGCAGTTGGGAGGGTCCCTGCACCGAGCTGGCGCGCGCCCGCCGCATCGAATGGGTGCTGGCCAACCAGGACGCCGGCGCCTGCTTCCAGCCCTGCGATGTCAGCGGCGGCACGGCCGTCGCCACCCACTCGTACCTGGAGCTGGGCGGCCCGCTCGATGTCGCCGTCATCAGCGAAATCAGCGTCGTCATCCGCTCGATCAACGTGGACACGCCGCCCAACCCACAGGTCGACGGCATCATCGGCGCGGGCACCCTGGCGGGGACGCGGATGCGCCTCGACTACACCTTCGACTCCCAGGCGCGCGCCGTCGCCGCCTGCGAAGATGGCAGCACGCGCGACCAATGCTGGACCTCGCCGAGCTGCTGGGCGACGGGCCAGTCCCACGTCTGCTTCGGGCAACTGCTCGGGCAGAGCGGCTGGGCGCCAGCGTGCCCGTAGCGGGGGGCAGTCCCGTCTAGCTCTTCGCGGCCTTGCTTTCGAGGGTCATGACCTGGTCTTCCAGGTGTTGGATGGTCGAGCGCAGGGTGACCACCTCGTCGTGGGTCGCCAGACCGAAGGCGCCAGCGGCGAGGTGACCGGCCTTGTCCAGGCCCGATTTCACCGAACCGCCCACGCTGATGGCCTTCATGGCCGCGTTCATCAAGCGTGGATCGCTCACCAGCTTGGATACCCTGGGATTGCCCGCCAGCTTGAACGCTTGGCCGACAACGACATCCTTGATCGACTTCAAGACCGCCATGATGGGTGGGTTCTGCCACGACTGCGGAATTCGGTCAACGCGTCGATGCAGGTCGATACTCCGAGGTCGCGGTCGACGCCAGGGTCCGATGGCCGAGTCTTGCCGATCCGTGCTAAAGCCTGTCATCGCGAATGGAGATCCTAAGCAGTCCCCTGGGCAAGCTCGTCGTCTCGTTGGCCTTGCTCGGCGCCATCGCGCCCATCGTGGTTCGCTTCTTCCGCGGCACCTGGGCCGAGCTCGAGGCCGAGGCGACCGCGGCGCGCAAGGCACGGGGCAAAGACGCGCGTCTCGATGCCCGCGTGCCGGTCACCTTCGTCCTCGGTGCGTTGTCCTTGCTGCTCATCAACTACTACGGCTCGCACGACTTCTACGACGGCACCGTCCAGCCCTACCTGCAGAGCTACGCCAACGGCCATCCCGGGTCGCTCGACATGGGCACCTACCGAGATCTCTACTGGCGCGTGTACTGGGGGCTGTCCCGCTATGGGGCCTACCTGCTGCCGCTCCTGGTGTGGCCCTTCGCATTCAAGGAAAGCCCACTCGATTTGGGCCTGCGCTTTCGCGGCTTTCGCGAGCACGCCTGGATCTATCTGCTCTGCCTGGTCATCGTGATTCCGACCCTGGCCGTGGTCTCGCACATACCCGAGTTCAACCGCTATTACCCCATGTACCCCGGCGCCTCCCGCTCGTGGATCGATTTCTGGGTATGGGAAATCGTCTACGTCGGCCAGTTCCTCAGCTTGGAGGTCTTCTTTCGCGGCTTCTGGTTACGCGGGGCGCGGGCGCTCGGCGTGGGCGCCATCTTCTCCATGATCGTTCCCTACGTGATGATTCATTTCCCCAAGCCCTACCTGGAAGCCTGCGGGGCCATCGTTGCCGGCGTGGTTCTGGGCTCGCTGTCCATGAAGACCGGCAGCATCTGGGCCGGTTTTCTCATTCACTCGACGGTGGCCATCCTGATGGATCTGCTGGCCCTGGAGCAGCGCAATCGCATGCCCACCCGCTGGGGACCCTACACGGCCCCCCAGTACAAGTTCCCGTACACCACGCACGTGCTGTGGGGCGTGTGGACGCTCGCGCTCGTTCTCCTCGTCCTGCTGCTGCGTCGGCGACGACGGGCGAAGCAGTAGCGGCGCACGACCAGCCTTTGGGGATCTTTTCCCTGCCTTCCCCCCCGTTCCCGATCACTATGCAAGCGAGATTGTGAGAGAGCCGTTTGTATCGAGATCGGAAACGGGGGCGAAGGCAGGGCGAACCAGGTCTGACTACGAGGCGAGAATCCTGCGAACGTGTTGTGACAGCCTGTGCAACGAGAGCGCGGGACAAGAAAAAGTTGGCCGGGACAAGAACAGTGGGTCGTGCGCAGGTCGCCCTTCGGCGCCTACGCGCATCGGATTGGAGGGGGATGGTGCATGGCCAGCAGCGCCCACCTGCCTTTGTCCCGGCCCTTCAAAAATCTCCTCGGCCGCTGACGCAAGAGCGGTCGAGTCATCGAGCTGATGTTCTGCCACCACCAGTATCATCTCCACCACTAGAACCTAGTCCATACCCGGAAGGTCGGTCACTGGCGCACCTGCTGATTTGCGTGTCCGCCAGGGTGAGAATTCCTTGTCAGTGTTAGTCCTACATCTGCGTCGTAGGCGCGGGGGGATGTCGTCCGCTAGAATGACGGGATCGTGACCCCAGCCACAGAACCCCTCGCGCCAACCGGATCGGTGCGCGATCGAATGCTCGTCTCGCTCGCAGACCCGGACGTTGCCGGGAAGGCGGGGCGCAACCCAGCGACCTTGGTGGCCTTCCACGAGCCCATGGCGGTCTTCGAATGGATGGGAACCGGCAAGGGCCTGGTTCTTCTCGACCTGGAACGCATTCCCGAGGCCGAGCTGCGCACCCATCTCGATCGCATCCTGGGCGCGCACGAAAAGGGCCTTCTGTTCATCGCGGTTGCGGGTGGCGGCGCGGCCGTTCCCGAAATCTTGAAAGCCGCGGACGCGGAAACCCGCATGCGCGATCACATTGGCCTTTACCAAGTCGACCGGGAGGGCAAGGTGCAATGGGTGGTGGGCCGGCGACTGCGCGAGCTGGAAAGAGCCGGCCGCGAGCTGCCGCAGACCCATCCGCTCTTGCCCGAGGATGTGGCAAGCATCATCGAGCGCGGGCGCAAGGAGCGGCTCGAGGCCATGGCGTTCGTACGCGGCACCACCCGCCGCTTTCCCCACCTCACGGTCGCCATCATCGCCATTTGCGTTCTGCTCTTCGCGCTCACCAGTGGCAATGACGAGCGCGCGATGAGGCTATTTCTCCTGCTGAGCAACGACCCCGTTGCCGTCCGACAAGGAGAGATCTGGCGTCTCTTCACCTACGCCTTCCTGCACGACACGCGCAGTGCAACCCACCTTATCGTGAACATGCTCTCACTCTACAGCCTGGGCACCTTTCTCGAACCGCTACTCGGCCGCTTTCGCCTGGGACTGATCTACGCCGTCACCGCCGTGGCGGGTGGCGTGGCGAGTACCCTGTTCATGGGCGGCGTCTCCATCGGCGCGTCCGGCGCGGTATGGGGCTTGCTCGGCGCGACCTTCGGACTGCTCAGCGGAAGGCGACAATTCTTTCCACCTCTCATCGCTCGCGGCCTGCGCCAGCGCCTGATTGCCATCCTGCTCATCAACATCGCCATCTCGTTTCTGCCCCATATCGACCGCTACTGCCATTTCGGCGGTGGCCTCGCAGGCTACCTAATCGCGCGTTACCTTGCCCACAAGCCCATCAAGTCGACTGCCGGATGACCATTGCTGCCCGCACGATACGCCGCCCCGCGGACCCACGGCGAAGGCCGTAGGTGATTGGAGACGCAGCTCCGCGCGACTGTCCACGACCTGATCCGGGGCTTCAATGGGACAGATCCCCCGACTCCTTGTCCACCCTTCGGTGCTGGTGTCGCCCGTCCACGGTATCGGCACTGTCCGCGAAATCGCCCTGCACCCATTCCAAATATGCCAGGCGCGGGCAGTAGGCGTACTCGTTGAGCATGCGCGCTGGAATCAAGTCGGGCAGGTCCAAGGTGCCTGTGGGCTGTGGCATGGAGATACCTCCTTGCCACCAGGATACGGGGGTCGTTTGTCAGGCAAGGACAATGAATCGGCAATTGGTCTCAATTGAATTCAATTGAATTGTCACTTGCCAGTTGGACTGAACATTTGTATAGTTAACCCCATGTCTTCCGTCGAGGAATTGGGTCAGGAGATAGCGAGCTTGTCGGCGCACCTCGATGCGGCGACGCACCGGTTGCTCGAGTGCATCCGGCATTTCGACGAGGCCGGCGGGTGGTACGAACAGGGCGCTGTGTCCTGTGCGCACTGGCTCGCTTGGCGGGTGGGCCTGGACTCGACCACCGCGCGCGAGAAAGTGCGCGTGGCGCGCGCGCTCGGCAAGTTGCCCGCCCTCGACGAGGCGCTGCGGTCGGGCAAGCTGTCCTATGCCAAGGTGCGCGCACTGACCCGCGCTGCCACGCCCGACAATGAGGCGCGCCTATTAGAAGTGGCCTTGTTCGCAACCGGTGCGCAGCTCGAGCGCTTGTGTCGCGGGTACCGAACCGCCCAAGCTTGCGACGATTCCCCATCGCCCGAGGAGCGTTCCGTCCGCCAGCGGGAGCTGCCGGGCGGCATGGTGAAGCTGGAGATCGTCCTGTCACCCGACGAGGCGGATCTGGTTATGCGCGCAGTCGAGCGGGCGCGCGAGGTTCATGGTGGAAATGAGGCTTCTGCCCCAGACGCCGCTTCCGCAGAAGCGCGAAAGTGTGATGGCAGACACGCAGACGCTTCCGCGGAAGCGCGTTGGCCATCGCGCGCAGACGGCATGGTCGCTCTCGCCGAGTCCTTCCTTGCCGGCAATCGCGGGACGGGAACCGGAGGCGAACGCTTTCAGGTAATGGTGCACGTGGATCAGGACGTTTTCGGGCCGGACGGCTCCGTGGCCGGCACGCTGGATGACGGTACCCGAATTTCCGCGGAAACCCTGCGCCGGGTAGCCTGCGACTGTGGCTTGGTTGCAGTCAGCACCGGCGGCGCACAATCGGACGCCTCGCCCTTGAACATCGGCCGCCGTACCCGCGCCATTCCGCCCGCCATTCGTCGCGCGCTCGTGCTCCGCGACCGGGGCTGCCGCTTTCCTGGTTGTACCCACACCCGCTTCCTGCATGGCCATCACATTCGGCATTGGTTGCACGGCGGCGAAACCAGCGTCGACAACCTAGTGACCCTGTGTACCGCCCACCACCACCTGATCCACGAGGGCGGCTGGTCCGTCACTCGTTCTGCCGCAGGCGAATTGCTGTTCACCTCGCCAACCGGCAAGCCTTTGCCGGCGGAGCCTCCACGCGAGCGCGTCGACGACGCCCACGCTTGGCTGGCGGAATGGGCCGTCGACCGCGGGCTCGACCTCGGCCCGGACTCGAACGAACCGTTGTGGGACGGCACCCAGCTCGACTACGACTACGCCGTCAGCGCGCTGTTGGCGGCAGCGGGGGCGGCGGGGTAGGGGGGCGCCGCGCTAGAGCACCGAACGGGTTGAATGCTGTGCAGAATCGAGAGCTTGCGAGTGCTTGGAAGATTCACCTCGCCCCGCGCAGCGGGGAGAGGTCGACGCGCGAAGCGCGTCGGGTGAGGGGTTCGGCCATGCGAGAGAGTGCGCTGGCCCCTCACCCTAACCCTCTCCCCGCTGCGCAGGGCGAGGGGATCGGAGAATGCACGTGCGTAGCAACTTCTTGAAAGGGAGCCTTGCCTGTCATAAATTGTCTTACATGAGAGCGACGGTGACCATCAGCCTTCCTCCCCTGCTGCGGCGCGAGTTGAGTCGAGCCGCCAAAGGACAGGGTATGACGGAGAGCGAATTCGTCCGCCGGGCCGTGCAACAGCAAATCTGGGCCGATGCCTTCGACAAGTCCCGCCGCCTGCTTATTCCCAAGGCGCGCGCCAAGGGTATCTATACCGACGAAGACGCGTTCAAAGCCGTGTCGTGAAGGTTGTCTGCGACACCAACGTTCTGGTCGCCGGTATGGTCGCCGACGGCTTGTGCCGCGACCTGGTCAAGCGCAGGTTGCTGCGAGCGGAGCTCATCACGTCGACCGCTTTGTTCGATGAGCTGGCGCGAACCTTGCGCCGCAAGCTCGGCACCGACCCGGCCGACGTGCCATTCCTGAAAGCCTATCGCGAGCGGGCGACGCTGGTGCGACCCAAAGCTCTGCCCAAACCGGTTTGCCGCGATCGCGACGACGGCAAGGTCCTGGCAGCCGCCATCGCGGGGCAAGCCGACGTCATCCTGACCGGCGACGACGACCTGCTTGCATTGCGCGAATACGAGGGCATCCGCATCCTTTCCCCGCGTCAGTTCGTCGAGATGATGGATGTGGGCGGGTGAGGTCGGTGCTGCTCCCCCCCTACTCGCCTTCCAGCAGATAGTTCTTCAGCTTCACCGTGCTCTTGAGACGTCGGCGCTCGGGATCGCCCCGCCTGCAAATGACGATGTCGATGGCGAAACGAGAGAGATCGAAGAGGCGTTCGATCTTCCTTTGCAAGCCGGCTACGGTGATGCTCCCACGCACGCGGTGGTCGCAGGTGTAGGTCTCCTCTTCGACCGGGGCCTCGCTTTCGTCCGGCTCTCCGCCCTCTTCGTCCGGGGCGGATGCAACCGCTACCCTTGTGCGCGTCGGAAACAGCGGTCCCTGCTCGGCAACAGGTTTAGGCGCAGGCGGCTCGGGGCTGGGAACGGCGGCCTCGGGCTGGCCCTGCGTGCGCGACGCGAGACCCTGGCGGTAACCGTGCTCGTAGATCTTGCGCGCGAAGGCGAGCAAGTCGCCTTCGTTTTCGCGCACGATGCTTTGCAGCTCGACATCGAGGCTGGCTTCGAGGCTCATGCGGCACCTCCCAGCGCGGCCACCAGCTCGCGCGCGAGCAGGCGCGTGGTTTCCTTGCCGCCGCCCGCGATCTTGGCTCGCCAGGCGCCGGCGGTCTCGAAGCGCGGGCTGCCCACCCGCTCGGCCCAGGGCGCGAGCACGGTCCGCAAGGCATCGGCGCGCGACGCTCCCCCTGCCGTGAGGGCGCGGCCGAGAACCTCCGGCGTCACCTGAATGAAGGCCCGCAAGGCCATCGTGCTCTTGATCGAGTACTTCTTGCCATCCCAGGCCTGGGCGAAGACACGGGCGATCTCCTTGAAGTAGGCCAGGAAGAATTCCTTGGCCTCGACCTCGAAGCGAGCGACCAGCGCTGGATCCTTGCGCTCCCAATCGTCGAACATCTGTTTCATCTCTTGCGCCAGCCCCGCCTGTTGCACGCGTCCTGGGCCGACGCCGAGCAACTTGATCTGGCCCGCCAGCGGGCTCGACGCCTGGTTGTTGAGCGCACGGATGGCGTCGTGGACCTTGCCCATGCGTGCGTCGCCGTAAAGCTGGCGCCCGCTCAGGCTGACCAGCAGCGAGGCGTTGAGGCGTGTGTGCTTGGCGTTGATGGTGACGAACATCTCGACGGTCTGGTCGTCACTGAGGCCGCTGAACAGAATGGCCGGCACCTGCAGCCGGCGCGCCGCCGCACGATCCTCGTCGCTGGTGGCCGGATCGTGTAGCAGCGCCGCCAACGCCAGCAGGCGGTGCTGGCCGTCGAGCGCGCGCAAGGTGCCCTCCACCTCTGAGATTTGGAGCAAACCCAGAAAAGGATTCGCGCCCGCGGCCGTGAACGACACCTTCTCGTCGGTGGTCAGGATGACCGAGCCCGGGATGGCGGGCAGGGCGTCGCTCTCGCGGCAGCTCGTGTAGTACTGCGCCAGCTCGTCGATCTTCTTGCGGATGATGGGCCGCTGGAACGCCTTGTCGCTGGTGCCGACCTTCTTCTCGAGCTCGCCCCAGTTCACGCCGCTGGCCTTCGGCTTGCGCGCCTTCTTGCCGTCGATGCCCGCGTGCCCGGCCTCGCCGAGCACCTCGAAACGGACCAACCGTTCGACGTCACCCGCCGACAAGTTGAGAAGATAGAACTCCTTGGCAAACTGCTGAATCTTGAGCGCGGGCAGGGTCAGCATGGAGGATCCTTTCGACTAGGTGGAGGGCATTGTAACGCGGATAGGGGAAAGCGCGGTAGCGTAGGGAGCCGCTGCACGGCAAGGCGTGGCCGCGCGGATACTGGGAGCGCCTGCGCGAGATGCGCCATGCGGCGAACATCGAGCCCATGAGAGTCCGGCTGCAGGATGTCGATCTGGATTCGCCGTGAGCTGGTTTGCGAAAAGGGCGGGTGATGCTGAGCCGAGACCAGGACTTCTTGGTTATCGGCGAGGCCCCTTGACATGCTTGACCGCTGAAGTATGGCACCGCATAGTCGAGGGATGAACCAGAATGCCGTCAAGCTGGGACGCCTGGGAGGCAAGAAGGGAGGTTTGGCTCGCGCTGCCTCGCTGACCTCCGAAAAGCGGAGCGAGATCGCTCGCCAAGGGGCGAGGGCGAGGTGGGGAACCGAATACAGGCTCGAGAAGTTGAGATCCGACCGGCTCTATCGGCGCAGGGTGGCGAAGCGGCTCTCGTCGGAGTGCCAGCTCGACGTTGGAGACATCGAGCACGCCCTGTACAACCTCACGCTCACTCCTATGGAAAGGCTGTCGAGGTGCCTCGCTCGCTGTCGGTGATCGACTACCCAATCGACGACTTCACAGTGAAGCTCCCTCCCCTCGAGCGAGTGATCGCGAGCAAGAAAGCTTCGGCTCGAGAGAAGGACCGGGCCGCCATGCCCGCACTGCTCGCGTCTCTCAAAGCGAAGACGCACCTCTGATCGGACCGATATCAAGGTCAGCCTGATCGCCTCCGACTACGAGCAGGAGCCTGGTCGCGGAATTGCACCATCGCCGTCCTCGGCGACTCACTTTCTCCCGAGGATATCGCCGGATGGATTGAATGGGTGCCGTAGGGGGCTAGCCTTCTCAAGAAGACACGGCGGTGAAGACACCAAGGCCGACGACAATCACGCTGGCAGACGACTTCGTGGAATCTTCCTCTTGTTCACAAGCGTGGTGATGATGGCGTGCTCGGACACCATGAAGTGCTCGGCCGCCTCGGCAACGCCATCTTCATCGGTGCCGCGATCATCGGTGAATGCATCGAGCTCCTGCCACGGGCACAGGAACTCCTGAGCAAAAGAGCGTTCGAGCTTCTGGAACGCAGTGTCGGCGTCGGACACCGGCAATACATGCTCGTCGGGCGAAGACGAACATGCAGCGGCAATCATGCGCGCCAAATAGAAGCGCTGGCCGTCCTCTCGGGCCTTCGTCATCAGGACCGCAGTCCTGCCATCGCGCGCTCCATTGCGGTATCCCCCGAGCAAATGTCGCTTCGTCCAGGCCGATCGAGTCAGGGGAAGCTTCACACCCAGGAGACCCTCCAACGTATCGCGGGAGATGGGGCCTGCCGCGACCCCGGCGTGACGCCGAATTTCGCCCGCCAACCGCGCGCCGCGCACCCACGGAACCTCATTTCCCAGCGCGGAAGCACGCATCGCCGACGCCCAACCGAGCTGCACACGAACATCGGAATCACGCATGGCCGAGATTGCAGCGTCGGCATCGGCAAGCCCACCCTCGAACGCAGGCACCACGGCGAGGATCTCTTCCGTCGCACTGTCCCCGGCGCGCACTGCAAGTTCTCTGACGTCGCGTAGCCAGCCGTCGGTCACCGTACCCGGATCGATCCCGGCCAGCGCTTGCAACTTGCACTCGGTGGCGACCGCAGCATCGGCCCGCTCGTTCTGAAGCTCCTGGCGCAATTCGGACAGCTCACCGTCGCCAGGAAGGCGTGTCGAGAGCTGCGCCTCGACCTCGGCAACGAATCGATCGACGGCCGCTTCGAAATCTTCCGCTGGAATATCCACCGTCAAGTCTCGTAGATATCGAATCGTGGACACGTCGGTCGTCAACTCGGACTCGAGTCGGAGCTGGATGAACTCGCCGTCGCTGGAAAGCACAAGTGGAGGCCACGCGTACCCTTTGCCGAGCGCAGACATCGAGTGGCAATGTGTCCAGTCTCGTGAAGGCGCCCTTCGCAACGGCTCCCACCGCAGGCGCCACCAGTTTGCCAACAGCCAGTGTGCGACGGCGTAAGCCGGTACGTTGATGTGGCTGCGGACGGCGTGCGTGAGCGTGTCTTCAACCTCGGTCAACACGATCCCGGCCGGGCCTGCGGTGATCTGGATCGAGGCCAGCGTCTCCTTCTCATGCGGATCGCCCGCCTCTGCGGCAAGCCAGCCCACGACACGAAATTCGAGATTCGACACTAGGCCCGCCCCCATGCCTTGCGGACCTCTTCGAAGAGAGGGTCGGTCCGCCGTATCGGGTATCCGTGGTACCGCCCCGGCGCGCTGCCACCGTACATCGCCTCGAATACTTGGCCCTGGTCATCCACCACCCAGAGTTGCTTCGGGAAACCTTCCTTGACCGTCGCCTCGCTCACGAGACCACGGGCGATGGCCTTCGAAAATAAATCCTCGGCCACGCTCCTCTGGAACACTCCCGCCTCGTCGCAGAGGGTCTTGTCGAGACGCGGCGCCGCTGGTGGCGTCAATCCGAAATTCCCAGGATTGCGTTTGTGGTGTGGGCTCCCCTGATAAGCTGTCCGCTCGCGAAGAAGTCGCTGTTCGTCCGCGGACAAGCTGGTGTTGCGGAAATTTCGCATCGTGGCCTTCCTGGCCTGCAGAGCCTTCTTCCCCATGGTCGCTGTGGTGGCGGCATGATACCGCGGTGGGTGCGGTCAAGCCAGGGCGGAGCCGGGTGGGCGGGCGTTCAGATTGCATCGGAGTATGCCCAGGTCGCTCCGCCACCATCGCGTTCATCCCCGCGCGCGGGGAACGGGAGGCTTTCGTGCGAGCCCGGCTTTGCATGCACGGTTCATCCCCGCGCGCGCGGGGAACGGCCCTTGGCCTCATAGGCGCCGCGCTCGTGCTGCGGTTCATCCCCGCGCGCGCGGGGAACGGTCAAGTATCCGCCCTCGGCTGAGGAAGAATATCGGTTCATCCCCGCGCGCGCGGGGAACGGCACCAATAACCACCACCCGGATCTCCGGCGGACGGTTCATCCCCGCGCGCGCGGGGAACGGACGATGTGGTACGCGAGCGGCCTCGACTACTGCGGTTCATCCCCGCGCGCGCGGGGAACGGCCCAGTTTCCGAGTCGACCAAGCCCGCCGACTCGGTTCATCCCCGCGCGCGCGGGGAACGGTTTGAAGGCGAGCAGGTAGACCTGCGCAGTGCCGGTTCATCCCCGCGCGCGCGGGGAACGGACGAGCATTGCACTCCGCCGCCAAGTGTTGCGCGGTTCATCCCCGCGCGCGCGGGGAACGGGCACCATTCGGTGTCGTCGAGCATCTTGATCTCGGTTCATCCCCGCGCGCGCGGGGAACGGCTCAAGCCAGCAGCATGCACAAGCGAAGCTAGCGGTTCATCCCCGCGCGCGCGGGGAACGGCGCTCGGCAAGTAGCTCCGCGTCCTTCTCTGCCGGTTCATCCCCGCGCGCGCGGGGAACGGTTGCACCCAAGCGTGATAGTCAGTTGTCGCATCGGTTCATCCCCGCGCGCGCGGGGAACGGGGCTGCGGCTGAAAGCCAAGCGCAGGCGACACCGGTTCATCCCCGCGCGCGCGGGGAACGGTCGCCACCAGCATCGTTGATCTTCGCGTCGACCGGTTCATCCCCGCGCGCGCGGGGAACGGGATACTCGCCTGCGCGATAGGCAGCCAAGCGCTGGTTCATCCCCGCGCGCGCGGGGAACGGGGGTAAGGGTCCGAGATCCCAACGTAGCCAAAGCGGTTCATCCCCGCGCGCGCGGGGAACGGGGCACCTGCGCGGAACTGCCGCACATGCGTAGCGGTTCATCCCCGCGCGCGCGGGGAACGGAAGTCAATCGGCGGCACTTCTGTTGATCGCACCGGTTCATCCCCGCGCGCGCGGGGAACGGCACCTCGCGGCCTTCGCCCACAGGCATCAACTCGGTTCATCCCCGCGCGCGGGGAACGGACAACGATACTCGGGCGGCGAAGTCGTTTCGACGGTTCATCCCCGCGCGCGCGGGGAACGGAGCAACAAGCGCGATTGCGCCAGCAAGCGCGACGGTTCATCCCCGCGCGCGCGGGGAACGGGCACGAGGGCAGGCACGACCTCCGAAACCACAACGGTTCATCCCCGCGCGCGCGGGGAACGGTCTGACCCGGGGACTGAAACCGTTGTTGATGACGGTTCATCCCCGCGCGCGCGGGGAACGGGGACCCACTGAATCGCCGCTTTCTCGTCCTGGCGGTTCATCCCCGCGCGCGCGGGGAACGGGTGCGCCGGGCAGGAGCGCTATCGTCGCCGATCGGTTCATCCCCGCGCGCGCGGGGAACGGGCACGCCACGCCACCGCAGGCCCGCGCCGCCGCCGGTTCATCCCCGCGCGCGCGGGGAACGGCTCGAGGTCGACCGACGTCTGCAGGTCGGCGATCGGTTCATCCCCGCGCGCGCGGGGAACGGTTCATTGCAGAAAATTCTGACAGCAACTCGATCGGTTCATCCCCGCGCGCGCGGGGAACGGCCAGAGGAGACGCGCCGCTACTACGCCGAGACGCCGGTTCATCCCCGCGCGCGCGGGGAACGGACTCGCCGGGAAGCTGACCGAGAGGGACTTGTTCGGTTCATCCCCGCGCGCGCGGGGAACGGAAGAACCTTTTCGGCGGCGAGACCGCCAAGAACGGTTCATCCCCGCGCGCGCGGGGAACGGACGGCAGTCGTCGTCCCGGCACCCGTGTACCTCGGTTCATCCCCGCGCGCGCGGGGAACGGAGAAGTCGCCGCAGCCGCCGCGTAGGCCACCCCGGTTCATCCCCGCGCGCGCGGGGAACGGAAGCCACCCCTGCGCGACGAGGGCAAGGCCATCGGTTCATCCCCGCGCGCGCGGGGAACGGGTTGCCATTTGTCGTCGGCGCGTCGGCCGCAAGCGGTTCATCCCCGCGCGCGCGGGGAACGGTTTCCCTGGGCGAGCGGCATCAGGACACGCGCCGGTTCATCCCCGCGCGCGCGGGGAACGGTGGGCACCTACGGCGGCCATCTGTTCATCCACCGGTTCATCCCCGCGCGCGCGGGGAACGGCGTCCTTGCGTATTTGAGCACAGGTCCTGCAACGGTTCATCCCCGCGCGCGCGGGGAACGGGTGGCGGTCCCCGTTCCGGTGCCGGTCAGGACCGGTTCATCCCCGCGCGCGCGGGGAACGGTCTGCGAGGGGACCCAAGCGATCGAAGCGTTGCGGTTCATCCCCGCGCGCGCGGGGAACGGGCTATCGTCGCCCTAGCGCTCTCCCAGCATCTCGGTTCATCCCCGCGCGCGCGGGGAACGGCCTGCAACACACTCGATTTCTGCGGCTGTCCACGGTTCATCCCCGCGCGCGCGGGGAACGGTGTTGTTCCTGCTTTTGCCATGTGTCTACCTTCGGTTCATCCCCGCGCGCGCGGGGAACGGCCAGTCTCAGCACGGCGGCCTTCGGGCGGCACCGGTTCATCCCCGCGCGCGCGGGGAACGGATCGCCAGTGGGAGGGAGCTACAGCGTACGGTCGGTTCATCCCCGCGCGCGCGGGGAACGGACGTCTCAGGGCGAATCACCCCGGCGCGATAGCGGTTCATCCCCGCGCGCGCGGGGAACGGGTGGACGGGTTGGCGTCCAACTGCAAAAGCAAGCGGTTCATCCCCGCGCGCGCGGGGAACGGGCCGAGCTGCCGTGGGGTGCGCATCACCAGCGCGGTTCATCCCCGCGCGCGCGGGGAACGGCCTTCTCCTTTTTTGAGCCGCCACCGCGGCGACGGTTCATCCCCGCGCGCGCGGGGAACGGGCAACATTTCTAGCGCGTTGTAGGTTTTTCTTCGGTTCATCCCCGCGCGCGCGGGGAACGGCGGCTGCACCGACTACAACGCTGCAATTCAGGCGGTTCATCCCCGCGCGCGCGGGGAACGGTGTCCAGCCTCCCAGTTGATGCAAGACTCAAGCGGTTCATCCCCGCGCGCGCGGGGAACGGAAGGCCATGTTTGTTGGAACGGAAATTGATTGCGGTTCATCCCCGCGCGCGCGGGGAACGGGTGCCGTGGTTCCCGATGTAGAGGTAGTGGGTCGGTTCATCCCCGCGCGCGCGGGGAACGGGAAGACTGGGGCTGGACAACAACCGGCACAGGCGGTTCATCCCCGCGCGCGCGGGGAACGGAGATCCATACGTCAACAAATAGCTACGCCAGTCGGTTCATCCCCGCGCGCGCGGGGAACGGTGTATCGTTCCCAAACAACAGCTCCACAACGCCGGTTCATCCCCGCGCGCGCGGGGAACGGACACCATTCGGTGCCATCGAGCATCTTGATCTCGGTTCATCCCCGCGCGCGCGGGGAACGGAGCCACGAAGTGCGCAAAGCGTTTGAAGCCTACGGTTCATCCCCGCGCGCGCGGGGAACGGGTCGAAATGCTCCTCGCGAGCATCGATGCCAAGCGGTTCATCCCCGCGCGCGCGGGGAACGGGAGATGTCGATAGGCGGGATTCCCGCTGCAACCGGTTCATCCCCGCGCGCGCGGGGAACGGGCCACGAGGCCAGGTCCGGGCACCGTCGGAGGCGGTTCATCCCCGCGCGCGCGGGGAACGGGGTAAGGGTCCGAGATCCCAACGTAACCAAAGCGGTTCATCCCCGCGCGCGCGGGGAACGGCTAACAACAATCAACGATAGCTCTATTAGAGCACGGTTCATCCCCGCGCGCGCGGGGAACGGACAGAAATCGTGCGTGGTTACGACGGACACCGCGGTTCATCCCCGCGCGCGCGGGGAACGGGGTGGCATGCGCGGTCCTGCGTGCGTGTGCGGCGGTTCATCCCCGCGCGCGCGGGGAACGGGCCGTCGGCACTGACGACGGACACCGCTGGTACGGTTCATCCCCGCGCGCGCGGGGAACGGGAGCAGGCCACGCGCAAGGCTGTGATCGTCGCCGGTTCATCCCCGCGCGCGCGGGGAACGGTTCTGTGTTTGTTCAGGCAGGTTTCCGGTTGACGGTTCATCCCCGCGCGCGCGGGGAACGGGCTATTTTTGCACAAGTGTTTTGGCCAAAACACGGTTCATCCCCGCGCGCGCGGGGAACGGCTGGATTTGACTTGTCCACCGCGCAGGGAAGGCGGTTCATCCCCGCGCGCGCGGGGAACGGGATCCACTGGGAAGGTCGCTCCGTGTATCTCTGCGGTTCATCCCCGCGCGCGCGGGGAACGGGTAGGCGCCCTTTCGATGAAAAGCCCGGCGGGTTCGGTTCATCCCCGCGCGCGCGGGGAACGGCATGGGAAAGAAGGGGTGAGTAGGACCATGCTCGGTTCATCCCCGCGCGCGCGGGGAACGGCCAACTATTTCGCCCACTCTGGCAATACCAGCCGGTTCATCCCCGCGCGCGCGGGGAACGGCCTCAATTGGATGAATCGGGAGACCCAATCGACGGTTCATCCCCGCGCGCGCGGGGAACGGGCGAGCATTGCATTTCGTCGCCAAGTGTTGCGCGGTTCATCCCCGCGCGCGCGGGGAACGGAGGGTCCTTGTAGACCGACGTAAAGTCACTATCGGTTCATCCCCGCGCGCGCGGGGAACGGAGATCCCAAGGACCGAGAACATCGGCGCCTATCGGTTCATCCCCGCGCGCGCGGGGAACGGACTCTCACCGCGAATCCCTGTTTCGTCGCGACCGGTTCATCCCCGCGCGCGCGGGGAACGGAGCATTTGCAGTTCGCGTTACCGAAGCAGGCCCGGTTCATCCCCGCGCGCGCGGGGAACGGTCTCGCCGCGGTCATTCCGGCGGTCGCGGCGTTCGGTTCATCCCCGCGCGCGCGGGGAACGGAGTCGACTCAAGGATCCCGACCCACACGTAGTGTAGTCGGTTCATCCCCGCGCGCGCGGGGAACGGCAGCAATACGCGCCGCCGGTGATCTCGCCGTGGGCACTACGGTTCATCCCCGCGCGCGCGGGGAACGGGGTCGGGGCGGAGAACCGGCCCGGACGTGCGTGGGCGGTTCATCCCCGCGCGCGCGGGGAACGGCACGGCCAAACCGGGAATCGCATCCGCTGGTCGCCGGTTCATCCCCGCGCGCGCGGGGAACGGGTCATCGCCGTGACGTTTCGCCGGCGAGCGCTCGCGGTTCATCCCCGCGCGCGCGGGGAACGGCGTGGTCGCGCTGTCCACCCAGCCAGGTATTGCGGTTCATCCCCGCGCGCGCGGGGAACGGGTCGGAGTCCTCCTGCAGCGGCCATGCGCAGCCGTCCTGACTAGCTCGGTTCATCCCCGCGCGCGCGGGGAACGGTGCTCGATATCCCGTTCTGCGGTTGGTCAACGTCGGTTCATCCCCGCGCGCGCGGGGAACGGCCGTTACGCGCTACCTTTCGTGTCATCTCTGCTCCGGTTCATCCCCGCGCGCGCGGGGAACGGCGCAAGGCCAAGCAGGCCAAGGACGCGCTGGACGGTTCATCCCCGCGCGCGCGGGGAACGGTGGGTCAGGCGTGCGGAAAACCACCAGAGCTGCGGTTCATCCCCGCGCGCGCGGGGAACGGACTGTCCGCCTGGGCGGCGTCTGCTAGCCGGTTCATCCCCGCGCGCGCGGGGAACGGGTCGGCCATTCGAGTGATCGGCCGCCGGTTCATCCCCGCGCGCGCGGGGAACGGAGCGACTGCTCCTGCGCCCGTCGCGCAAGTCGCCGCTCGGTTCATCCCCGCGCGCGCGGGGAACGGGTTTTCGAGGAATCCGCGCATCACGCGGGTGACGGTTCATCCCCGCGCGCGCGGGGAACGGGGTGACTGTGATGGCGGAACAGCCGGCGTCGTCGGTTCATCCCCGCGCGCGCGGGGAACGGGCGAGCATTGCATTTCGTCGCCAAGTGTTGCGCGGTTCATCCCCGCGCGCGCGGGGAACGGAGGGTCCTTGTAGACCGACGTAAAGTCACTATCGGTTCATCCCCGCGCGCGCGGGGAACGGAGATCCCAAGGACCGAGAACATCGGCGCCTATCGGTTCATCCCCGCGCGCGCGGGGAACGGACTCTCACCGCGAATCCCTGTTTCGTCGCGACCGGTTCATCCCCGCGCGCGCGGGGAACGGAGCATTTGCAGTTCGCGTTACCGAAGCAGGCCCGGTTCATCCCCGCGCGCGCGGGGAACGGTCTCGCCGCGGTCATTGCCGGCGGTGGGCTTTCGGTTCATCCCCGCGCGCGCGGGGAACGGAGGACCAAGATCCCGACCCACACGTAGTGAGTCGGTTCATCCCCGCGCGCGCGGGGAACGGCAGCAATACCCGCCGCCGGGATCTCCCGTGGACGGTTCATCCCCGCGCGCGCGGGGAACGGTCGGGGCGGAGAACCGGGCGGACGTGCGTGGGCGGTTCATCCCCGCGCGCGCGGGGAACGGACGACAAAATCGGGACGCATCTTCGATGATCGCCGGTTCATCCCCGCGCGCGCGGGGAACGGCCACGGCGAGCCGTGCGTGGCGGGCGGTGGCACGGTTCATCCCCGCGCGCGCGGGGAACGGCGTGGTATCGTTGGCCGATCAGTCGGCCATTCGGTTCATCCCCGCGCGCGCGGGGAACGGGTGGCATTCGCGCGAGACGTAATCCCCGCGACAGCGGTTCATCCCCGCGCGCGCGGGGAACGGTGATCGTGAATGCGCGGCCTGCAAGCTCGCTCGACCGGTTCATCCCCGCGCGCGCGGGGAACGGGCTCAGCTCGCGCTCGAGCGCGGCGAGTCCGGTCGGTTCATCCCCGCGCGCGCGGGGAACGGTGCAGCCTCGACCGATGCTCTGCACCGGTGAGGCGGTTCATCCCCGCGCGCGCGGGGAACGGTCTTGCTCCAACCTTGCAACATCAATCGGAAAAAGTCCGAGCCTGAATCTCACCGACTCGAAGATGAAGGTACATGTGTGCTATTTGGTTTTCAAAGATCATCATCCTTTTCTGCTTCTTTGGGAAGGAATGACACGAGCTTGAGGCCGTCGAAATCGGTTGGGACCCGACGATTCTCACCAGCCGTCTCAAGCTCGAAGCCGGATTCATTATTGGCGTGCCAGGCCATGACAGCATTGCCTGTCTCAAGGCCGGCCAGGACCTGCGACCACATCATCTCCCGAACCTTTTTGGACACGTCGCCCACGTACACGCCTGCGCGAACCTCTAGCAGCCAGATGGCGAGGCGGCCACGAAGCCGGTCGGGAGCGTTTTCAAGTACGATGACCAGCATCGCCAATCGACTCGGGTTCGGGGAAGGCGGGCGGAACCGATTCGGGTGGTGGCGGCGGACGGTCGATGCCACCCGCAGCGAGCATGTCCTCGATGAGTGGTATCAGGCGGTCGAGGATCTTTGTGGTGCGAAAGGCGTCGCGACAAGCAAGCCGCACCGCCCTTTCTGGATTCTGCGGGTTTGAGGCCGCGATTCGAAAGGCTACCGGGACCACCGTTTCGAACTTGACCAGGTCCGCGATGTCGTAGACGAAGGAGAGCGGCTTGCCGGTGTGGACGAACCCGATAGCGGGCGCGTAGCCAGCCGCCAGCACGGCGGCCTCGGTGATGCCATACAGGCAAGCTGTCGCGGCGCTGAGGCAGCGGTTGGGAATATCACCAGACTCCCATTCAGTGTGGTCGTAGTTGCGGGCCTTCCAGTCCACGCCGTACTTGCGCGCAAGCTGTTGGTAGATGGCGCGAACGCGCGCGCCCTCGATGCCGCGCAGCTGTTCCACGCTCCTTCTCGCTGGCGGCTCTTCGCCAAACCGCATCTTGTACATTTCGCGAACGACCTTCAGGCGCAGGTCATCGTCCAGGGCCAGCTTTGCCTGGTACAGAAGATGATCCGACCTCGCTCCGCCCGGCTGTCCGGCCGCGTACAGGCGAACACCGCCTTCGCCAATCCACACAAGCAGCGTTCCCACCCGCCCAGCAAGCGCCACGGCTGCGTGGGAGATGCGAATTCCAGGCTCCAGCATGAGGCACGCGATGCTGCCCACTGGCAAAAGCGTGCGCGTACCGGTCTTGTCCACCAGTACGAAAGCGCCATCAAGCACGTCGAGGCGTCCGCGCTCGACGAAAACCAGCGAGACGCGCTCCTTGATGGCGATGGGCTTTAGCGGGGGGAGCATCCCTGAATGGTGAGCACCCTCCGGGGGGCGAATTCTCGTTTTGAGGAAAGGAATGACAGCGGTTGATCGGGAAGTGAATCGCGGCCATCGGCGAACGACTCGACCTCCTCCTGCCGAGTGAATTCCTCGATCGGGCGATCACCCAGCAAGGGCTTCAAGGCTTCGGCTTGGGATGGGAATACTCCGATCAACACAGGGGCCGTGGGAATGCAGGTTTTTCGCCCCAACCAAAGGCCCCACTTGGGATCCCCAAGCGCGGCGGCAAGTTCCTGAAGGAATGCACGATCGCCCGTCAAGACCACACCAAATCCCGCATCGGTGAGATACAGCCTTTGGGTGATGTGACAATCCTTCAGCTTGCCATCTGCCTTCCGGGTGTCTTGAACCGTGTGGTAATCCTGCAGTCGACGCACCTCCAAGTCGCGGTCGCGGATCGTTCGCGGGATTGCAATGCACAGCATGCGCGACCTTGCCATGCCGGACAGGACCTGGCTTTCCCTGTCGGAGCCGCGGTCAGCACCGATGGCCGCGCAGCACATCCCGGCCACTGCGCTCTTGGTTGGCATCAAACCTGTGGCGCGCCGATTGTACTGGCTGTCGACACCCCACGACTGCAACGGTCCTTCCAAGCGCAGCGAAAGGTAGGCTTGTTCAGATGACATGCTGAAGTATTCCTTCAAAGCCGGAATCCTCCTTCTTGGGATCGGGCTTACGACCATCAAGGAGTTCATTCAGATTGATGTCGGGAATCTCCCTTTCATACGCGGACACCAAACCCCACGTTTCCTTCATACGCTTGTATTCAGATTTGAGGCGCTTCACAGCCTCCTCACCGTAGCCCTGGTGGGATCGGATCGGATTTTCGTAGGCATTGATCAGTTGGATTGGATGTCCCTTTTCGCGAACCACGGCTAGCACATGGATGGGCAAGGTATTGCCATTCATTGTGTTCTTGCGGGCACCGGGAATGGCTTTTATGGTGGATTCGATGAAGGTACGGACTACCGACTTTCGTTCATCCAGGTTCAAGTCTTTCAAATGATCCTCATCCTTCAGCATGTCCAGGTTGAGGGCGGCGAAGCGGTAGTATGTGGCGGAATTGAACTCCAGCGTGCTTGTCATCCCGGCCCCAGCTTCATCTTTGCTTTGCAAATCGTCTACCGCCGAGAAGAAATCGATCTCGTTGTCTACCTTATGAACCGACAAGGCGTGGGAAAACATCGAAGCAGCCTCGACGGTCAAGGAGTGGTCGTTCGCTACCATTCGACCGAAGATTGCGATATCTGCGGCATCCTTGGGCATCGGCTTTTCTGCGAATGACGTGCGCACGGGTCCAGAAAGAATCTTCGCGACGACCTTTGTGAACTGCTTGGGCGACAGCTTCTTCTCTCCCTTCATCTTCTGCGTAGGGGCATCCTCTTCGCTTCCTTCATCCTCATCCCCTTCGTCCTCGGCCAACTTGGCTGTGTCGATTCTGCTGTATGCATCGATCAGCTTGGCCTTGTCCTCTTCATCAAGGTCATTCAGCGCTGAAGCAAAGGAGTCGTATTCGAGGGGAGACAGGAACACCAAGGTCTTGACCTTTCCTACCTGCTTGGGATCGAGCTTTGCAAGATAGTGTCCCGCGCAGGCGGCCAAGGCCATAGCGTTGTTCTGCGGAATTTCCTTGGCAACAAGGCGCTTTACGATTTCATCAACAAATAGGCGACTGCGCTTGCCCTTGAAGAAATGTGGGGCAGCGCCATCTGTGGCCGCCAGCTCTCGGATAGCGCGTTTCCAGGACTGGCTTGAGACACGCGCACGTTGAACCCCGCCAAAGATGGCGGTCTTTGGCGAGTTGAGGTCGTCACGGTTGAGGCAAGCCACGGGGACGGATTGGAGAATGTGCAGTTCGAGGTGTTTCATGTGATTTCCTTATCTGCGTTGGTCATCAAATCAGGGTTGGACAGGTGAGAGCAGTAACAGGCCGAAGCCGAATGCTTTCGCGGTTCCGACGCCCTTGAGATGGGCTTGGGCGAACTTGGCGGGTTCGGTGACTTCGAGGACGCCGCGAAATTGAACGCCGCCGTGGTAGCCCCTGTTTCCCTTTGCGCGGAAGTGGTGTTCGACCATGGGGCCGATTTCCAGAGGTCTTGCCTCGGAGATCCGAAAGCCTGACTCGGCGGCTTTGCGATCAATCCACGTTTTCAGGTCGTCAGGGCTTACCAGGGGAATGCGCTTTCCTAGGGTTCGCTTGCCATTGCTCTTGCGTATGGGCGAACCATCGGGGCTACGTTGGATCAGGACTTTGGTCGGATTGGCCCGTAGGTCGAAGGCGTAATGCTTGTGCGAAAGGAATCCTGGCGAGATCTCCTTGGCAACGAACGCGTCCGAGGGACACCATTCGGGGCGCAGAGGCTTCCGCTCCGACAGCAACCAGGCACGGATAGCTCCCTCCAACAGATCGATACGCGTGAGGAAATCACGCTTTTGGTCAGGCGCGCTGGGGAAGCAATCCCAAAGGCGCTGGTGCCAGTCGTAGGAATCCAGAATCTCAAGGCGCTTGAGAAGATCGGTGTCGAGCTCGATGCGGGCGAGCCAGCTCAAGATGGACCTCCTTCTGGGTCCTGTGAATGGGAATCCCAGAAGGCGGAACCCCATCCCCGGCGCGTCCGTTCCCTGCCGATATCGCTCTTCTGCCAGAATTCCAGATCATCGACGAGCCGTTCGTAGTTCACTGGCACACCCTGTGCCTTGGCCATCAGGACCAATCGCGTGACCCGAGCAAATAGCTCGGGGCCCGCCTCGGCAGCCAGCAAGTGCTGGAATCGACGTTCGGTAGGCGTCAGCTTGTCGTCGCCCTTGGCCCCGTTGTCGCGTTTGAGCTCTAGGGTCTTGCAGGTGGCGCCGAAGTTTCCTCGGTCGGTTTCTTCGGGATGCGTGGCATACAGGCCCGCGACCAAGGCCTTCACATCGTCATCCACATCGACATGGATGCGATGGAGGGCCGGCCATGCCCTATGCCTTTTGCCCTCAACCAATGAGCATCTGAGATCGGCCATGAGGCCGCGATGATCCTTGATGCGCCGGAGTTGTTCGAGAAGCAGGCTCATCGTTTCGCTCCCTTCTTTGGGGTCGTTGTTTCCGGATCCTTGGGTTTGGCGTTCAACTTTTTCCAGCCTTCGGTGAAGGCCTTGATCTGTCGTGGTGTTTCCTGGCCGCAAACGGCGCGATATGCGTCACATGCGGCCTTCCAGAGCATGGTTCGCCATGCTTCGCGGGTAGGCACAGCTTGCTCGGTTCCCAGCGCCACAATGTGGGTCATCAGGAAACCGAGATTCTTTTCTACGGTCGTCCAGTATTGGGTCGCACCTGTGCCGCGTAGCTTGGCAAGTATCTCGCCTTTGCCCGGACCCGCGCCTTTGAGGCGTCCCTCCCAACCACCGTCCAATGTCCTACGATAGTCCTCGATAGCCCAGCCCAGCCGTTTCTCAAGTGCCTCGGCTTCTCGGGCCTCTGCCTCGTAAACGCCGCGGCCGTTGGTCGAGCGCAACTGAGGCGAAACGCTGTAGACGGATTCCGTCGTGTCGACGATCGTTGCTTGGTCCCGAGCCAGGGCAGCAACGATCAGATCACAGGAATCGCTTTCTCCCATGGAAAGCAAAGACAAAGGCCCACCGACGCCTTCTGCGCTTCTCTTGACAACCATCGCGGCAAGCTCCCTCCAAAGCGCACGCCCGGGCCGATAGGAAAGCAGTCCTCGTTCTGGCTTCTTGTCCTTGGTGGTGCGAACGACCACGACAGCGGTTGGTTCTGCAGGAAATCCGTCAGTGAAGGGCGGATAGGGAAGCCCATCGCCCATCAGCATCCTTGCACCGTCGTGATGTAGACGCATGACTCGCGTGAGGGGGACCAACCGACCGACGTAGCACTGGGTCGCATTCCGCTTGGACGACTCGTCGTTTAGTGACTTTGGCATGTTCTCCCAGACGGGATGTCCGATAGGGCGATCGCCATAAGCAAAAGCGACATCCTCATGGGTGGGGAGATTGGCTTGGATCGTTAGGGCTAAATTCTCCCGACGGACCAGCGCATGAACCATGGATGCTGATACGCAAGGGCCGTCCTTCGATGACTTGCTTGTCTGAACGCCATGCCACATCACCTGCGAAATCAGTCCACCCGGCGAAAAGCACTGAAAGGCGAGCATGGACAAGACCGTGGCCGCCAAGGGGATTTGGCGACAGTCGTTGTCCATGCCTTCGTGATCGAAGAGGGTGGTGTTGGCCCCACTTGCCATGAAGAAGCCCAGCTTCGAAACAGACCCCCATCCTTCCTCCGCGGATTTTCCTGACTTGAGATCCGCGATCTGTAGCCAGGGCTTCGTGGGGTGGAACAACTCAAAGGAATCCTTCCACTTCTTCAGGTACTTCTCGGCCGCAGCTGGCAGGCGAACGGGAACCTCTCGCCACTCGTCATAGTCCTTGGGGCCGTCCAGGGCTGCATGGGCCACGCATAGGAACAGGCGCATCAGCGACACGCGTTCGTGCGGCCTCACCGAAAGGTCAGCAAGGAGATCGCCACGGGTCAAGACCTCGAAAAGGCTGGCCAGCTTGGGCTTTCCCTCCAGCGTAACCACTGGAATCCAAGGATCGAACGCCACATTCATTCTTCACTCCTTGATGAGTCCTTCTCGATGCTCACGCCTACTTCGATGGACCAGCGCAGCCGAATGCCATCCTTGAGCCCTCCGACCGGAATCGTCTGGCCTTCCACGAGCCCGACCGTCTGCGTTCCGTGCAGGTAGCGGTTGAAGGCTGGGACCGGCTTCACGGTGTCGAACAGATGTAGCGGCACGCGCACCACGTTCTCGTGGATCTTCTGGGCCAACGGCAACTGGAAGCGCTCTTTCTCGAAGGTCTCGGTGCTCCCGTCGAGGAAGGTGACGTGCGAAACATCGATGCTCCGGCAAAGGACAACCGAGACCGTGGGTTGCTCGTCGAGACGTGTCTGTACGCCTTCCTCATCTTCGAGGGCAATCGTCCAAATGTTGCTACTCCGAAGGGCCATCTGCTTGTGTGCGCAAATCTTCCCGGTCATCTCATTGAAGAGCTTCTGCCAGGCCTCCGGCTCCTCCCCTTCGAATCGGTTCTCGTAGGTGGCTTCGATGCGGTCGCGAATTTGGTCGGGTATCGCCAACTCGGTTGCCGACTTCCAGACCTCCAAGGACCGCACGAGAACGTAGGGCGAGTACACGAAGGCCTTTGTGCCGAAGGCCTTCTTGATCGCCCTGGGTACCCATCTTTCGGAATCGCTCAAGACTTTCGCTCTCCTCCAGAATGATAACCTCGGGCATTCCCGGTCGTCCTGGCCGCTCGTGCCGCCACAATCGCCCGATACGCTGAAGAAGCATGTCGGTAGGCGCTAGTTCGGTCACCAGGAGGTCGGCATCCAAATCCACGCTCTGCTCGACAACTTGCGTGGATACCAGGATGCAACCACAACGCGCTTGGCCCGATTTTCCGAGCCGGTTCATCCACTCGGTTTCCAGTTCTTCGCGGCGCCAGAAGGGGAAGCGCGAATGCAGAAGGCCCACCTTGAAGCGAGAATTGCCTTCGCGCGTGACGAGCTCAAACTGGCTCTGGGCCGACCCAACCGTGTTGCAGATCCACAGGACAACCCCTCCTCTGGAAGCGAGATCCATCGCGCGTCCAATGGCCGACTCGGGCGCCAGGAAGGTGGTCTTGATCGCTTTTGCAGTTGGAGGGAGTGCCGAAGCCATGACCGGAGGCGAGCCTTCGGGATCGCCAGCGATCAAAGGACGTCCCTTGACGACGGGATCCATCGCCGCACTCGAATCCAGCGGAACCAGCTGTTGCCGGCGCTTGGCCGTCAGCGTTGCCGACAGAACGATGACCGTGCACCCCAGTCCTTTTAGGACACCTACCAATTGATCGACCAGGGTTCCGGTGTAGAGGTCGTAGGAATGGATTTCATCGAGGATGACCACCTTGCCGGCGAGAGCGAAGCGTCGCACGAAGAAATGTTTGGCGGCCACAACCCCGAGAAGAGCTTGGTCCACGGTCCCGACACCGAAAGGCGCGAGCAACGATCGCTTTGCCGAGGCGAACCAGTCCTCGCCAACCCGGGCATCACAGTCGTGCGATTCTTCCGACTTCCCCGGTGCCAGAGACGGCGTCTTCTGCATCAACCAGGAGTTCCCATGGATCAGGCGGCTCACGCCCGTTTCAGGTGCGATCCGGTTCACGAACTCATTCATTCGTAGGTGGATGCGATTGCTGGTCGCCTGGGTGGGCAGCGCGAAGTAGATGCCTCGCGCCTTCCCGGCCGCGAGCAGCTCATAGGCGGCCCACAAGGCCGCTTCGGTCTTGCCCATGCCCATCGGGGCCTCGATCACGTAGACGCCCGGACCCTGGATCATTTTTCGGGCTTGAACCTGCATGTCGTTGGGCTGTGAGCCGACCCCAAGGCCGAATAGTTCGTCGAACCCAAGACCCGGGACAATCGTGGGAGTCCCAAAGCCGATATTTTTGATGGTCGCCTGCGCCTGGGAGATCCGTCGTACATCGTCCATCCCACCTTCGGCCGGGAACTGCCGTTCGTCGGATCCAATCCAGTCGGAGACGGTGGTTAGACCGGCCAGCCACCAGAGGGCAGGATCGGTGTCTGCCATCAGGATCCCGGGAAGATCAGGGGACAGAGTGGATAGGATGGATTCCGCGGCTTGGTCACGCTCCGCTTCCCAGTCGATCCCGCTGCGGTCCTCGCTGCTGCGATCGGATGACGACGGGCGCGAGCCGGGAGCGTGCTGGATCCGGCCATGGTGCGCACCAAGAAGGGCTGCAATGCATGCCGCGGATTTGCCGGGCATCCCTTTGGCGGATAGAAATCTTTGCACGGCCACGTGGGTCACCTTGCTGTGATTGGGTTCGGTGCCCGTGTCCCAGCAGTTATTACGATCGATTTCGACCAGACCGTTTGCCAGGAGCCAAGCCGTGCACTTCCGCTGGAATCCGGGCGAGATCTTTCCCAGATCATGTAGCGCAGCCAAGGCAGCGACCTGTGAATCCAGGATGCGGAAGCGATCCAGGAGCTCGGGAGTCGTCTGAGCGAGGCATCGGGCAACGCAGCCAACGTTCAGCATGTGCTCGTGCACGCTGATTCCCGGCAGACCGTCAGGAGTGGTCTTCGCCCAGAAGTGGATCGGGGAAAGGCGGTCAGTCATTGCATCGCCCTTGACGATCGCGTTCCCCGCATCGCCGCCAGCACGATTCGTGCGCATGCCTCCGCATCCGAGAGGGCATCATGGTGTCGCAGCGGAAGCCCAAGGAATTCGCACACGTCCGGCAGGCGCGTCGGGCGCAGCTGCCAGCGCGCTCTCGCCAACTTGACGGTGCACAGGAACGGTAGGTCGGGCGCGGCCAGCCGAGATCCCAGGCAGCAGGACCCAAGCACGCCATGATCGAACTTGGCGTTGTGCGCGGCCAAGAATTCGGCTCCCTTGAGAAGGGGGCGAAGGCTACGCCAAACGGCACAGAATGCGCGCTTCGCCTTCACCTGCGCCCAGTCTATGCCATGGATGTCGGTGAACTCGAAGTGCTGCGATGGAGGACGGATGAGGTCGGCAACGCGCTCGACAATTCGGGAGCCTTCCACCCTGACCAGGGCGACAGCGCAGGCGCTGGAACGGCTTCGGTTGGCAGTCTCGAAATCGACGGCAACGAAGGCACGCGGGCGCCACCCAGCCAGGAGCCTGGCTTCGATTTCCACGCTTTCTTTGCTCGCCATCCTCACCACCCTACGCCTCCCCTTTGTCAGTACTGGTCCAAGATTCGCTCTTCTCCGTCGCGTACCCCATCGCTCCCGCGCGCAGCTTCTCGGCCACCACCTTCGCCAGGGCCTTCGGCGCCAGCACCTTGGCGGCGGGGCCGTAGCCGAGGATCCATCGCTCCACCTCGGCAAGGCCGGCGACTTCGCCGCTCAGGATCGTGCCGCTGCTGCTCTTTTCCAGCTTCTGGCCGGCGAGCCAGGTCCGTTCGCCAATTTCGTCGGCCACCTCGGGCGAGAACCAGATGCGGACTTTTTCCACGTGCTCGCTTCGCCACACGCGAAAGGCGCTGCGGAGGGCGGAGCGGGATCGGGTTCCTGGTCGGGGCGCGCAGTGCTCGTCGGTCAGCACCACGGCGAGGAAGCGGTGGGCGGCGAAGACGCGCACGTCGTTGCGCAGGCGGCACCAGGCGATGAGGTAGAGGGTCTCGAGGCCAGGATCCCAGTACAGCTCGCCGGGCTCGAGCACCCGGCTCGATACTTGGCCGCTCGAAAGGGCGAGGTAGCGGACGTTGACTGCCAGTCGTGCGCGGGTGGCCCGTTCCAGGGTGGCGATGATGGTGCGGTGGGCGCCAAGGTCGAGGCCGGTCAGCTCGCGGGTGGCGATCCAGGGCGTGGATTCGATGGGCAAGAGCGCGGCTTGGCCGTCGCCGGTGGCGCTCACGCGGTGCCAGAGGCGATCCAGGGCTTTGCCGAGCGAGGTCTCTTTCCAGCCGCGGGCGTTCTGCCGGGCCAGGTAAAGGGCCAGGCGCTCTTCGGCATCGGGCACGCCGGCGGTGCTGCGCGGATTGCCGACGATGCGATAGCGGTGGTTGTCGCGTTCGACGACGTAGCCCGCGCTCTCCAGCGCATCGATGTCGCGGTACAGGCCGCGCAGATCCCAGTGGTGGCGCTCGGCGAGGTTTTTGAGCGGGACGCCCACCCGCGAGGCGCACAATGCCTGTTTGAGAGCTTCCACACGAACTATGCGGTCGTTGCGAGCCATCTCTCCCGCTACGGGCCTGCCTGGGTCCGCCGCGATGATACACCTACTTTGCTGGAGCGGTTGGGGAAGTCTGTGCTGCCCTCGACCGGCACTGCCGTGGCATAAAAATGAAACTCCAAGGCGTCGCAACCTTGTCTGCCCGCGGTAGCAACCTTGACATTTGCCTTCCGCCGGGATGAGCTTGGCTTCAATCGAAAAGGAGCGGACCAAGTATGCTGAAGGCGTTTGCGATTACTGTTAAACCTTATGCAGGAAGACAGATACGAGTAACCAAGTACACCCGGAATGGATCGGGTGTGGACATTGAGATCAAGCACAACGTCGTGAAGCAACCGGGAACGCAGCTGCGATGGTGCCAGACGATCAGCGAAAATGGTTCGGTCTTCCAGACGTGTGGCAGGGGAGAGTATGTGGATCCTTACGATCCCAATTTCGGTCCGGCGCCAGGAGTCTGCGGCGCCGACGACGCCAAACCCTTCTACTGGACCGACGCAGAAGAAGCAGCCAGCGGAGGCGCCTTCAGCGACAGCCCCAGGGAGGGCCCTCCTGCGATGGGTCGTTCGTGGATCCGATTCGTCACATCTCTGGCGGAAGTGAACGGCATCAACGTTCGCCTGCTTGCCGCGGTGGCCTGGGGGTTCGACAGAATGAGCAATGGACAGGTCAAGGCGGCTGCGCTGAGGACGCCGGTCGCTCACGAGATGTTGGCACACGGACGCACCCTCAAGAAGATGTATCCTGGGTATCATTACCTTTAGGCACAGGAGGCAAGCGCAGATGATTTCGCTTTTGACGACCGTGCTGTGTGGCCTTCTTGTTTGCTCCACCGGAAAGACAACTGAAGGGACGCAACCATCGAATGTCCAAGGCCTGGGGCTTTCAGTGAGAATCGTCCCAGCGAGCAATGGCGAATGTGTCATCAGGCTCGGTTCGAAAGAGCCCCTGCGCGTGATGCTGAAGAATGTGTCTGCGACCCCTCTTAGGTTGTGGAAGGAGTCGAATTCCTGGGGCTACTACGCCCTCCAATTCGAAATGACCACAAACAAGGGTGAGCGCACTATCGTTCGCAAAAAGGAACGCGGCTGGCGGAAGAACGTCCCCGCTTTCGTGGTTCTAGAGAGCGGGAAGAGCACGGTTCTTGATGTATTCCTGTCCGGAGGCACGTGGGAGCACGTGCCGGCCAACCGGTCGGGAGAGAAGGTGGATGTCCGTGTAATCTTCGAGGTCTCGAAAGAGGCAATGGCCAGCAAGCTTGGGGTTTGGACCGGTCGGATTTCCTCGGAAGTCGAGAGCTGCATCTTGCGTGAGTGATCAGCCGTTGATGTTTGCCTGAGCGCAGCTCACCACTGTGGGCGCGGATACGGATAGGGCGGGGGATACGGATACGGATAGGATACGGATAGGGCGAGAACATGGCGGGCCGGGGAATGGGGAGGATGGGGTTCGCGTCCTCAAAGGCCTTGGCCGCGCGCTTGGAATGTCTGTAGCGAAGCCACCCCGGGATTCCGAGGGAAAGGCCGGTGACGGCCATCTGAATACCCATTACGAGCCCCATTCCCGACCATTCGCTCTGGTCCCGATGGGCGAGGTCCCCGATGATCATCGGGGCGGACATGACGACCAGGACCACGCCGATGGTGAGGAGCACATTGCCGGGATGGTCGATGTCGGCCACATCTCCGCCGGGGACCAGGAGCTCGCGGCCGTAGTTGTCGCGCACGCGCAGGGAATTCGCGTCCGAGCCGAGGATGTCCGCCTCGTACGTCAGGCCGTTGGTCTGGGAAATGTTGGCGGTGGTCGCGCACCCGGCAAGGGCGCAAAGAACGAGGCCGGCGACGAGTCGCTGTCCAGGTCGGCAAGCCATGCTTGCAGTATGGCGCCGTGGCGGAGATCTGGGAAGCTTTGATGGCCGACCGCCGAGGGCTCAGCCCTTCTTCTTCCACTCGGCCAGGGTCTTCTTGATTTCGGGCTCGAGGAAGAAGAAGTCGGCTTTCTGGCCCAGCTCGTAGGCTTGCTCGCCCACGGTGATGGCGTCCTTGGTCTTGCCCTTGTCGGCCAGGAGGGTGGCCTTGATCCACAGATTGAACCAGTCCACTTTCAAGCTGAGCGATTGCTCGATGTACTTGAGCCCGGTGTCGTAGTCCTTCTTGGTCTCGGCGAGGTAGCGGGCGGCGTTGGCGTAGGTCCGCCACGTGCCGTCGATGCTCTTGGTGATGTTGGCCATCGCCTGGGCTTCGGTGTCGACCTTGATGGGCATGGCGACGCGCAACTTGTCCCATTCCAGGTCGAGCGTGCCCTTGTCGTCGGTGAAGTCCGAGAACAGGAAGGCCATGCGCTCGCGGTGCGGCGCCGGCTTGGCGTGGACCTGGAAGCGGACCAGGTCGAGGTCGGCCTTGTACTCGCGCGCGGTGCCGGATTGGTCGGCCTTCTTGTTCAGGATCACGGTCCATTCTCCCTTGGTGGGGATGGTGAACAGCGCGTACGTCCCGGCCGGCACCGGCTTGCCGCCAAAGGTGACGTCGCGGCTGAAGGTGATCTTGGTGGCCTGGTTGGCGCCGGTGCGCCACATCTGGTTGTAGGGCACGAGCGCGCCCCAGATGGGACGGGCCTTCACCGCGGGGCTGCTGTAGTCGACGGTGATCTCGGTCAGGCCGATGACCTGCGAGACTTTGGCCGCCGGGCTGGGGCGCGGCAGATCCAATTGCGCGGAGGCATTGGAGGAAGCAAGAACCACCGTTGCCGCGGCAACGAGGGGAAGTGTGATCAGCGGGAACATGGACATGAAGCACTCTCCTTTCACTTGGCCGTCGCATCCTTGGAGCGAAGCCGGATTCTACTTAGCACGGCGCTGGACACTTGCACGTGGTGGGGCGAGGCGCTGCCCGACGCGAGCGCTGTCGGGTTTTCACCGGATTTCCACCACCTGCGACCGACGGGGTCGGCGCTGCCCTGCTTTTTGCGCTGAAATTCTCAAGCAGCGGATCCCGTCGCACCCGCGTGCCACGCTGGCACCTCGTTTGCTCCAGAGACCCCCATGGCCCCTTCACTCAAACGCGCATGGTTGGTTCTATCGGTCGCCACGTTGGTCGGCGCGGGCGCTTCGCTGGTGGCTTCCCGGCTGGAGCTTCGCACCTCGTTCGCCGAGCTTCTGCCGAACAGCGACCCGGCGGTGGTGGTTCTGAAGAAGAACGCCCAGCGCATGCACGAGCTTGGTCCCTTGATGGTGGCCATCAAGTCCCCGGATCGTGCGGCCAACCTGCGCTTCGCCGCCGCGCTGACTCAGTACCTACGAAGCTTGCCACCGCAGGTGTGCGCCCTGGCGGCGTACGAGATGAGCGAGGTGCGCGACTTCGTCCAGCGCAACGCCTGGCTCTACACGTCGCTGGACGATCTGGTTGAAGGCCGAGACCGCCTGCGCTCCAAGCTCCTTGCGCGCAAGAATCCGTTGGCCCTCGATCTCGATGACGAGGCCGAGCCGGCCTCGCTGACGGACGCGCTCAAGCAGCGGCGTCACCCAAGCCCTCTCGAAGAGCGCTTTCCCGACGGGACCTTTGCCCGGGACGGCTTCGCCTGGGTCGTCGCGCTGCCCTCGGACTCGGGCGGCGTCTTTCAGGAGCGCGCTGGCGAGCCGCTGGTCCAGGCGGTCGAGGCCTTCGTGGCAAGCCATCCGCCGCGAGCTTTTCACCCCGACATGCGCGTGACCCCCACGGGCCCGGTGATGATCGCCCTCGAAAATCGCCGCGCGGTGGAGCAGGACGTGGTCGTCGTCAGCGCCATCTGCGTGCTGGTCATCGGTTTGTCGATCGCGCTCTTCTTCCGCTCGGTTTGGGCCATCCCGCTGGTGGTGCTCCCGGCGGCCTTGGGCACCGTCCTGGCTTTTGCTGCCGAGAAGCTCGTGTCGGGGTACCTCAATTCGTCGACGGCTTTCTTGGGCTCGATCATTCTCGGCAACGGCATCAACCACGGCATCGTCTTTCTGGCGCGTTTCCGGGAGCTGTCGCGGGCCTCGGCGGAATCCGTCGACGCTCGCCTGCGGCACACCGTGGCCGCCACCTGGAAGAGCACCCTGGTTGCCGCCCTGGCCGCCGCCGTCGCCTATGCTTCGCTCGCGCTCACCAGTTTCCGCGGGTTCTCCCACTTCGGCATGATGGGCGCGGTGGGAAGCTTGCTGTGCTGGTCGGCGGCCTTCTCGGTGTTGCCCGCGCTGTTGCGCTTGCTCGACGCCAAGCTCGGGCTGCGCACGACGGCTCCCTTCGGGCTGCACTTTCTCGGCGATTTCATTACCCGCCGGTTCGCGCTGCTGGGCGCCGGCGCGGTGCTGGCGAGCGCGGTGGCGGCCGTCGGCTTCGGCCATTTCCTGCACGACCCCTTCGAGTACGATTTTCGCCGGCTGCGGGCCGACACCGGCGCCACGGCGGAGCGGCAAGCGGCGGATGGCCATCTCCTCGGCACGTTCGGGCACTGGTACAGCCCCGTGCCGCTCTTGGCCGATCGAATCGAGCAGGTGCCGCTGATTCCAGCCGCCGTCCGTCGCCAGGACGCCCAGGACAGACCGCGCATCGGTCACGTGGTCACCATCTACGACGTCCTGCCCGGTACCCGGGCAGTGCAACAGGAAAAGCTGAAGGTGCTGGGCGAGATTCGCCACCTCTTGCGCGACCCGGCCATGGCCGTGCTCCCCGCCTCGCAGCGGCGGGAGCTCGAGGCCTTGTACCCGCCGGAGAATCTGCGCCTGCTCCAGCCTCGGGATTTACCCGCGCTGGTGCGCTACCCCTTCACCGAGACCGATGGCACCATCGGGCGCGTGGTGCTGGCCTACCACGACGAGCACATCACCATGTGGGACGGCAAGGAGCTTCTGCGCATCGCGGGGGTGTTGCAGAGCCTTCACCTCGCGGACGGCTCGACGCTCGAAAGCTCGGGCCAGCCCATGGTTCTGGGCGCGATGCTGCGCTCGATTCTCAAGGATGGTCCGCGAGCCACGGGCCTCGCTTTCGCCGGGCTGATGGTTTTGGTCTTGTTGGTCGTTCGACCGGCGACCTCGGCGCTGAAGGTGGTGGCGTCCGTGGTGCTGGGCGTGATGTGGATGATCGGCACGGCGGGCTTGCTCGGCGTGCGCGTCACCTTCCTCAACTTCATCGCCATTCCCATCACGCTGGGAATCGGCGCCGAGTACGCGCTGAACATGGTGGGCCGCTTGGACAAAGAGCGACGGATCTCGTCGGCGGTGGCGACCACGGGCGCGGCCGTAGTGCTCTGTTCGTGGACCACCATCGTGGGCTACGGTTCGCTGCTGGCGGCGCACAGCCAGGCCTTGCGTGGCTTCGGCGCCATGGCCATCCTCGGAGAAGTGTTCTGTCTCGCCGCCGCGGTCATCGTGCTGCCGGTGGTGCTTCTATGGTGGCGCAGCCGCGCCGTTGCTCCGAGGGATCGAACCGCACAGGGCGCCGTCGCCGGCAGCTACCCGGGGCAGGGCGCCAGGGCAAGATCCTTGCCGCCGTGTGGGTGTCCTTCCGGCGAGGGGGCGTGAGCCCCCAGCTTCGGTCGGTTTGCGAATCTGGATATGGTCATGTAACATGGTCATATGAAGTCGATGTCGGCATCCGCATTCAAGGCCCATTGCCTTTCGGTGATGGACGAAGTGGCGCGGACCGGCGAACCGGTGGCCGTTTCGAAGCGGGGACGCATGGTGGTCAACGTCGTGCGTCCACCGACTGCAAGCGGAATTCGGTTTCCCCAGCGGGCCTTGCGGGGAAGCGGCCGTACCTGCGGAGACATCGTGTCACCTGTGCTCCCGGCCGATGCTTGGGACGCCCTGGCTGGGCGGCCGTGATCCTTCTGCTCGACACGCACATTTGGTGGTGGTGGATCACGGGCGAGAGCCGACGACTGTCGTCGGCCCAACGACGCCGTCTCGCAAAGGTCAGTCCGGAGAATCCAGCGCTGGTCTCTGACATCAGTCTGTGGGAGGTCGCCACCCTTCTCTCCCTCGGTCGCATCGAGCTGGATATCCCTCTGCGCGACTGGCTGGAGAGCGCGTCGGCGGAGCCGTTGGTGCGGCGTTGCGCGATCTCGCCCGCGGTGGCCGCCGAAGTGGCGGCGCTCCCCGATTCGTTTCACCGCGATCCGGCTGATCGGATCCTCGTGGCCACGGCTCGGATCTACGGTGCCATGTTGCTCACCCGAGACGAGCGAATCATCTGCGCAGGACTTGTGCCGACGGTCGGCTGATCAGGGCTGCCCTTCGAGGGATCAAATCCGCTTCCAACCCGGTTTGAAGCCGCCGGTGCCCACCATGGGCGGAGCCTCGTCGGCGAGGATGTAGTCGGCGCGGCGGTTGCGTGGCTCGTCGGTTTGATCCGGCGTCTGCACCTTCAGCGCAGTTTCGCCGAATCCCTCGTAGGCGATGGGGATGCGCACGCCGCGCTGGCGGAACCAGCGCGCCAGCGATTGCGCGCGCGCCTGTGACAGCTTCAGGTTGTAGCCGGCGTTGCCCACGGTGTCGGTGTGTCCGGCGATATACAGGGTCAGGTTCTTGTGCTCGCGCGCCTTGTCCTTCGACAGAATCTCCTGCACCTTGGCGAACGCGGCCTCGAGCTTGGGGACCTCGGAGGCGTCGATGTCGGACGAATCGGTGCGGAAGTTGACCTCTTCGTGCGGGATCGGCACGAACCAGGCCGAGTACTCCTGGTCGATGTAGTGCTCGTCCCGATCGTACATGCGCAGCTCGATGGAGCCGATGGGTTGGTCCTTGTCCTGGTCCCACTTCACGGTCAGCGGCGCGCCCGCCGACCTGCCCGTGAAGTCCTCCTGCAGGTCGGCGATGATCGCGCCTTCTTCGGTCTTGACCGTGAGCTGGACTTTTCCCGGAGGCCGCGACATGCGGATCACCATCTGGTGCTCGTCGAGGGCGTGGGACTTGTCCACGTCGACCTTGAACACGGACCCGCGCGCGCTGCCTTGGTCACGGCTCTTCTTGGCGTTGGCGGGCGAGGCGAGGAGGACGGCGTACAAGGCGGCCCCGACGACAATCGACAATCGCATTTGCATGGTAGACACCGATGGTTTCAACACGGCTTCAATGCGACGCATTCTGGGGTTTCGCGTAGGCAAATGCAAGCCGCGCTTGCCCGCGGTTTCCGCCCGGACTACGTCTGCGCGCGACCGCGGAGCTCTTTCGCGCCGGCCTGGGCCAGGTAGACCACGTGGATGCGTCCGCCTTTTCCGCTCCTGTGGCGCTTGACGGTGAAACCGCTCTTCTTCAAGCGCTCCTCGAAGGGAGGATCGGCTTCTTCGGACCACACCGCGAAGATGCCGTCCGGGCCGAGCGCGGCTTTCGTGCGCAGCAAGGCCTCGCCACCGTAGAGAGGATGCCAGTCGCGATTCGCCACGCCGTGCGGCCCTTCGTAGAGATCGAATAGGACGGCGTCGTAGCTGCCGGCGCGTGCTTCGGCGATGACCCGCGCCACATCGGCCACGACCACCTTCACGCGCGGGTCGGCCATGGGGACCTTGGCCAAGGGCCCGAGGGGACCGCGGTTCCAGTCGATGACCTTCTGGTTCACATCGACCACGGTGACCGCCGCTCTTGGGGGAAGCCGATCCAGCGCCGCGCGCAAGGTGTAGCCCATGCCGAGACCGCCCAGCAAGACGCGGGGACGGTTCCTCTTGCCGAGCGCCGCGCACGCAACCTCCGCCAGAACATCCTCGGAGTGATGGTGCTGGCTGGTCATCAGCACGCGCCCCGCGATGGTCATCAGAAAGTCGCGCTCGCCCCGGCGTCGCAGCTCGAGGATGCCGTCTTTGGTCTTCACGTTTTCCAGAACCTGCCAGGGGCGCATGGGCGCGTCTTCATAGCATCGCCCAAGGATCGATGCACGGCGGGTGCGCCTTTCGGCGCCGGGCTTTCGCTCTGCCCTACCCAGGAGCGACAGGTCGGCGTAAATAGTGTCTCGGAGCTCGAAGCCGCAACATGTCCATGCTCAACATCGGAGAAGCGCGAATCCACTACCACGTCCACGGGGAAGGCGAGCCTCTTCTGCTCATCGCGGGGTTGGCCAGCGACCTATACACCTGGAAGAAGGCCCTACCCAAGCTCGAGAAGCATCACCAGGTCATCGTGTTCGACAACCGCGGCTCGGGCCTCACCGAAACGTCCGCCGCCGCCTTCTCCATCGCGACCCTGAGCGATGACGCCGCCACGCTCTTGCACGCCCTCGGCATCGAGAAAGCCCACGTCGTCGGCTGGTCCATGGGCGGGAACGTGGCCCAGGAGCTGGCCCTTGGTCACCCCGAGAAGGTGGGAGCGCTGGTTCTCATGTCCACGTTCATGAAAAGGCCCGACAGGTCCAGCTTTGCCCTGGAGGTGCTGATTCATTCCGTCCGGGAAGGCGCGAGCATGGAAACCTTCATGATGATGTTGCAGGCCTGGTGTTCGACCAATCCCGCCTTCCAAGACAAGCGCGCATCGTGGGACAAGATGACGAGCGCCGACGATCGTCCGTTCATCGAGGGATTTGCCCGTCAGAAGCAAGCTCTCGACGGCTTCGATAGCAGAACGCGAGCGAAGAACATTGCACTTCCCACGCTGGTGGTTCACGGAACCGACGACATCATGGTGCCCTTCGCATTCGGTCAAGACCTCGCGGCGCAGATTCGCGGGGCGTCCTTGCACCAGGTGGCGGGCGCCGGACATTTCCTTCCCGCCTCCGAATGGACCGGGCCTGTCCTCGACTTCATCGCCCGACACCCGCTTTCGGGTTGAGTCCCTGGCTTCGGATTGGCGGACTACTTCTTCAGCTGGCGAACGTGCTTGACCAGGTCCTTCAGCTCTTCGGGTGAGACCTTGGTGGCTGGCATGACGTTCTTGCCGCCGGCGCCTTTGACACCTTCGAGGATGAGCTTTTCCCACTGGGCGTCCGTGGAGCCCTTTTGCACCTCGGGGTTGGTCAAATCCCTCATGTTGAGCTTCTTGCCCATGGCCGTGGCGGCCTTGCCATCCTTGCCGTGACAACCGGCGCACTTCTTGTCGAACATCTCGGTGCCATCGGCGCGAGCCGTGCTCGGCATGCACGCAAGGAACAGAACTACCATCATCGCGAAAAGAGTGGTCTTCATGCTCAGGTTCCTCCATCGGTTCCGACGCAAAACTCCGAACGACGCTATCTTGGTGCTGAATTGGCCTAATGGCAACGGGCATCGTGTTGCGGCCGGGGCAACAGGCCGGCCTGCTTCACGATGCCCGGAACCGCGTCTTCCCCGGCAACCGCCATGATGTGAACACCGTGCACGCCCGGCACGCGTTTGAGCTGCTCGATGAGGTCGGTACAAATACGGATGCCCTCGGCGCGCGCATCGCCGGCCCGCTCGATGCGAAGGGCGATATCGTCGGGAACGCGTAGCCCCGGAACCCCGCCGCGCATCCGCCGCGCCATCTCGACCGATTTGATGGGTAGCACGCTGGCCAGGATGTGCGCTTTCTCGTGCAGTCCTTGCTGCCTGACCTTGTCCATCCATGCCACGAATCGCGTAAAATCGAAGATGGCCTGGGTTTGGATGAAGTCGGCCCCGGCGCGGATCTTCTTGGCCAGGGTCAGCAGGTGAAGCTCCACGGGCTCCGCGAACGGATTGGTCACCGCGCCGATGAAAAGCGGTACGTCCCCCGAGATCGTGTCGCCGCTCAAGACCCGATGCTCGTCCCGAAGCGCCTTGATCGTCTGAATCAATTGAATCGCATCGATGTCGTAGACCCCGACGGCGCCAGGATGGTTGCCCAGGAGCTGATGATCGCCGGCCAGGCAAAGGACGTTGCGAATGCCGAGTGCGGCCGCCCCCAAAATGTCGCTCTGCAGAGCCAGACGATTGCGGTCGCGCACCACCATTTGCAACACGGGCTCCGCTCCGGTCTCCTTGAGCAGGAGACTACCGGCGAAGCTCGACATGCGCACCACGGCCGCCTGATTGTCGGTGACGTTGATGGCGTCGCACGACGATGCAAGCAGCGCGCCCTTCTTGCGCAGGACGTCCGGCAGACAGCCCTTGGGCGCGCCGACCTCGGTGGTCACCGCGAATTGACCGCTCTCCAGGACTTGTTCCAGACGGCTTCCCGATTTCACGCCTGCAACCTATCCGATCGGGGAGGCCGATGGAAAGTGGGCTGTGAGCCAATCCGAGCAGGGCATGACCCGCGCGATCCGGAGGGGCTGTGGGGGCGCCCACCTTGTCCTGACCAGGGAATTTCGTGCGCCTGTCAGCGACCCCGTGATTGTGATAAGCAGGAGCAGTTGGCCGGGAAAGTGTGGCCATTGGAGGAACCCGATGTTCGCAGACACGCGAAGAGGTTCGATCCCGTCATCGTGGCGACTGGTTGCCACCGTACTGTGCTTCGTGGCGGCCGGGTGTGGGCGGAGCTCCTTGTTAAGGCAACGCTCCGCCGATGCGAGCGGCGACGACAAGGTCGCCCAGGGGACCGGCGGTTTCGGCGGTGCCATGAACGGAACCGGAGGAGCGCTCCCTGGCTCGGGTGGGGCGGTGTCCGGCAGCGGAGGCGTCATGGCCTTCGGAGGCTCCGTGGGGACAGGCGGAACCCACGCCACCGGCGGCAGCGGTGGGGTCTCCCACTCGGGCGGTGGGGTCGGCAGCGGTGGGGTCTCCCACTCGGGCGGTGGGGTCGGCAGCGGTGGGGTCTCCCACTCGGGCGGTGCGATGGCGACCGGGGGAGCGGTCGGACACGGTGGCACATCATCGACCGGTGGGTCGCCAGGCAGCGGGGGGCGTCCGGGATCGGGAGGCTCGTCGGGAGGGACGATGGGGGTGGGAGGTAGTCATGCCTCGGGTGGCGCGGTGTCCACCGGCGGAACGACGACGGGCGGGACCGGCGGTACGGGCGGATCGTGTGGAGACGGGATTATTGGCCCGGGCGAGCAATGCGATCTGGGCGTCGACAACGAGACCTTGCCAGCCTTCTGGGTCACGCAATCTGGCCAAGGCTTCGCAGCCGTGCCCAACATGCGATCCTATTCCGTCCAGGACTACTACGGCTATTCCTCATCCAGCGGCCACACCGGCCTCGAGGCTGTAGCGACCAGCCGGATCCTGCTCTACCTCGACACCTCGACGCTTGCCCTCAGCTTGGTCGTCGTCCATGGCGTGGACCAGGACAGTACCGGCCTGGCTCAACCTACATCGCACGTGCAGATGTTGTTCAGCGGACTACCCAGCATGACGACCGTTGCCGTGTCTGATGATCCGGATGAATTGCTGATGACCTCGCCGACCAACGCGACGGGATTTTGGAAGTTCACCAACAACTCGGACGGCGGAGCGCTTTCCGGACTGCCCTTTCCGGGCGATTGGGAGATCACGATCGAACCCTCGTTCATCGACGGGATTTCCGTCTGGACCTGGGTGCAAAGCGACGGCTCGTTGGTCAATCTCGACCTCGGCCAGCCGCTGACCATCAAGGCTCACAATTCGCCCGGCCAGTGCCGGCTCGACTGCACCATCCCTCGCTGCGGCGACGGAATCCTGGACGGTGGCGAGCTGTGTGACCAAGGAACCCCGCCGACCAATGGCTGCGGCGGCGATTGCCTGACTTTCGATTGACCGAATCCCATCTTCGCTCTAGCGAGCGAGGATTTTTAGTGCTTATAATAGTGTAAGTAAGGTTCCATAGGCTGCCATCGAGAATGCTCTCCAGGTTTGCGAGCAGGCTGAAAACTGGTTGGAGTACGACACGCCAAATCCCGTGACGGTATCGACATCACTTCCGGTGCACGCTGGGGCGAAACGACTGACCATCGCGGTTCTGATCGACAACGCCAATTTTTTCGAGGGTTGCTACGAGGCCAACTTGCGCGAGGCGCTCGATGCCAAGTGCCGTCAAGACGGGCACAACCTGCTGCTGCTCTATGGCGGACCGCTCGATGCCCCAGGCCCGATGGGCGCGGCGGACAACACCCTGTTCCGAGCGCTGCGGCCAGGCGTCTTCGACGGAATCATCGTCGTGTCGAGCATGCTCGCGGCCTTTTGCGGACCGGACCCGGTCGCCCGTTTGATCGAGAGCTACCGGCCGTCCAACCTGTGCAGCGTCGGCCTGGCCTTGCCGGGCATTCCGAGCTTGGTGCTCGACAACCGAAGCGGCATGGAGGCCGCGGTCGAGCACCTGGTGCGCGAGCACGGGGTCCGTCGGCCCGTGTTTATCGCGGGAACGCCCCAGAACCCCGAGGCGCAGGTGCGATTCGATGTTTACAGGGAGGTTCTCGCCAGACACGGCATCCCCTTCGATCCGGCGCTCGTGGCTTGCGGCTATTTCATGCCCAAAGAGGGCCGCGCCGCGATGGACAGTCTGCTTGCCTCGGGCGTCGCCTTCGACGGCGTGGTGGCCGCGAACGACAACATGGCCATCGGAGCCATCGAAGCCTTGCGCAAATGGGGTCGGCGCGTACCGCGCGATATTCCCGTGACCGGTTTCGACGACCTGCCGGTCGCCGGATTGGGAAGCCCGCCGCTGACGACCGTGGCGCAGCCCTTCGATCGTATGGCGGACCTGGCCATCGAGACCGTGGTGGCCCAGCTCGCCGGCCAGAAGGTTCCAGAGTGTGTCGTGCTGCCGTCCCGGTTCGTCCGCCGTCGTTCGTGTGGATGCCAATTCGAGCAACACCCGAGAGATACGCCCACCTCCGCAAAGAACGGGGAGACTTCTCCGTATCGCAATCGGATCGATGTACTTGGGCCGCAGCTCGCGAGCGCGCTCCAGGCCCATCCCGAGGACGCGGCACCGGTCAGCCATCGCCTGATCGAAGCCCTTCGCGTCGGGCCCGGCGGGCAATACCGGGCGTTTCAGAAGGCGGTGGGCGACTTGCTCGAGGACATGGGTGACGACAACGAGCATCACCAACTGCTCCAGGACGCGATCGGATGGCTGCGCGACGAGCTTGACGACCTCTCCGATATCGAGCTCGAGCGCGCCTTCTACGAAGCGATGAATCTGGTCGCGACCTCCAGCACCACCACGCAGATGCGTCAGCGCCTGACCCTGGAAGACAGCTATGCGACCATGTTGAACCTCAGCGAGCAGGCCTCGGTTGCATTCGATCTCTCGTCGCTCGAGAGGACGCTGTGCAAGGGCCTCCCCGCAGCGGGGGTTCGCACCGTATTTCTGTCTTGCGCGCCCGACGCGAACGCCACCGATTTCGTGCCGGTCGTGGGCCTGGTGGACGGGCAAGCCGTCAAATTGCCCGAGCCCAGCTTCCCCGCAAGCCGACTGTTACCTCCGAGTGCCCTCGCCCTTGGACGGTGCCGCACCCTTTTGGTATTCCCCTTGGCATGCGAATCCCAGCTGCTCGGCGTGGCTGCCTTCGACTACGCAGACGGGATCCGGAGCTATGCGGTCTTCCGCAACGAGATCACGGCGGTCTTGAAAAGCATTCGTCTTCACCAGGAGCTGGTGCAGAAGACCATGTTGCACGAACGCAGCGTCCAGGAGCGCTTGTCCACCACGAAGCGGATGGAGGCCTTGAGCGTCCTTGCCGGTGGGGTGGCGCACGATCTCAACAATGTCCTGGGTCCGCTCGTGGCACTGCCCGATCTCATCCTCGACGATCTCCACGCGCTGAAAGCGGACGAGCACGCCGTGGGAGACTTGCGCGCCGACATCGAGATCATCAAGACCGCGTCCCTGCGTGCGGCCCAGACCATCAAGGATCTCCTCACCCTCGGCCGCCAGGGCAGGACCGTGAAGGAGAACATCGATCTCAACCGTGTGGTCAGGTCCTGCTTGGCGGAAAACCCTTTGCGCTTCGCCAACGACAAGCGCCTCCATGTCGACATGGTGGTCGACTACAGCGCCGAGCCGCTTGCCGTCTGGGGCTCGGAGTCGCAGCTGGCGCGTGCGGTTGGCAACCTGGTGCGCAATGCCATCGATGCGATCGATGACCGAGGCGAGATCGTGGTCAAAACCCGGCGGGAGCACCTGGCCCAACCCGCGGCACGCTACGAGGCCATTCCCGCAGGTCACTATGCGGTCCTGACGGTTTCTGACAATGGTTGCGGCATCGAGCCCCAGGAGCTAGGGCGCGTCTTCGAGCCGTTCTTCACCAAGAAACGCGTGGGCGAAAGCTCCGGCTCGGGGCTTGGTCTCGCCATCGTGCATGGGGTGGTCAAGGAGCACGACGGCTTCATCGATATGTCGAGCGTCTCCGGAGAGGGAACCACCTTCTCCCTCTATCTGCCCCTGGTGCAGGCGGCCCCGGAAGGACGCGAGCCGCTCGCGGTTGCGCCTCGTCGCCGGGCGAAAATCCTCGTCGTCGATGACGAAACCATCCAACTGCAAACTTGCCTAAGAATTCTCGTCCACCTCGGCTACGAAGTGGACACCATGCAAAGTGGTTTGCACGCCTACGAGGTGTTCAACCAGGCAGCGCAGACTGGCAGGTGCCCATACGATCTCGTCATCATGGACGTGGTGCTGGGGGAAATGCTCGATGGGTTGCAGGTCTTCGAGCTGATCCAGCGGTTGTTCCCGTCCCAGAAGGCCATCGTGGTCAGCGGCCACGCTCCCAGCGAACGCGCCGAGCTCGCTGTCGGCAAGGGCCTGTTCTGGCTTGCCAAGCCCTACACCGTCGAAGCGCTCGCGAAAGCCGTCGGACGCGTTCTCGACGGCAGCGGCGATTCGTAACCTCTAGCCCCGACCGGCGGCAGCGAATCTGCGGTTCGCAGAAACGATGGCTACTCGCAGGTTTCCGTCAAAGCATTGGCCACTGGCGGGATCGCCTTCAGGTAGTTGGCGATGTCGGTGGCATCTTGGTCGGTCAAGTTGGGGAAGGGACGCATCGGGGAGCAAATGGTGCGACCTCCTTCGTCCATGCCCGCCTTGATGGCCGTGACGATTTGCTGAACGGTCCAGCTGGCCAGCCCCGTCGAGTCCGGCGTCAGGTTCGAGCTCTGGATCTTCTTCGAAATGGATGTGGTGCCGCCCCCATCACTGCCGCCCCCGTCGCTCGCACCACCATCCACGGCCACGGTGAGAGTCGTCGTGTACTCCTTGCCACCGAGGAATGCCATGGCGGCGTTGATCTGCAAGGGCGACGTGGACGCCGTGTTGACGGTGTGACAGGTGACGCACATCAGGGCGGAAAGATACTTGCCATTGTCGACGCCGGTCCCCGCGTCGTGCGCGCCGGAGGGTAGGTCGGACACTGCCACCGGGAGCCACTGGGGCGCCGTCGGCTGCACGGCGAAGGGGCCGCCGTTGGCGGCGGGTTCGTGGGACACGCCCGGCACCGTGCGCAGGTAGGCGACGATGGCCTGCGCATCGCTGTCGGTCAGATCGGCGAATTGGTAGTAGGGCATTTGCGCGAAGAGGTATTGAAGGCTCCCATCGGGCTTCTCGGGATCGATGCCCTTGGTGAAGGCGTCTTTGATCTGCTGGTCGGTCAGGTTCTTGAGCCCGGTTTCGTCGTTCGTCAGGTTGGCGCTGGCAAGGCAGCCGCCCGTGGCCGTGTCTTTGGTAAAGCAGTCATTGCCCGCCAGAAATTTGCTGTTGTCTGGTCCCCCGCCGCCCGACAACGTGGGTGTGTGACAGCCGGAGCAGTTGAGAACGCTCTTGACCAAGTACTGGCCGCGCGTTTGCTCGGCCGTGGGAGCCTCACTGTCGACGGCGGCATCGCCTGGGCTTCCGCCGGCGGCGTCCAGCGCAACATCCCCGATGCTCGCATCCTTGCTGCCTGCCTGGCCGCCCGTCCCGGCGCCGCCGGCTCCCGCGGCGTCCGCCTTGCTACCACCCTGGCCGCCCGTCCCGGCGCCGCCGGCTCCCGGGCTGTACCCGCCCGCTCCGCCCGTCATGCCGGAGCCGCCCGCTCCGCCTCCCGAGCCAGAGCCGCAAGCGGCGGGGAACAGCAACAGACAAGACAGGAGCAGGAATGGTTGCTTTCGGAACATGGGTTTCCTCACTGGCTTAGGGTTGAGTGACGCGATTGGCTATGTCCTCGGCTTTCTTGCGAAGCAAAAGAGGACTATCACAGTCCTGTTTCAACCGCCAGATTGTTCTAGGTGGCTTCCTCCTACAGTTGCCAGGCCCATTGCAGACGGCCGAGCCCGGAGGTGTTGTTAACCGTCAAGCTCAGAGGACTGCCACCGGTGCTCAGCGTGGTCATGGAATAGCTGTCGCCATTGCGTAGGCCAGGCCAATAGCAGCTTCCCATGCCGGCGTCGTGCATGATGTCCGACACGGCTCTGACGTACGAGCGGAATACGTCGCCGTCGGTGCTCACGCCGTAGTCGGTGCCGGTCGTCATCGGCGCGCCCCACTCGCCGACGAGCGTGCGCGCGGAGTAGCTCCCGAGCGCCGAGGTCATGCTGTCGCTCCATTGCTTTTGGGTCGTCCACGTGTCGTGCCAGAATCCATAGATATGGAGTTGCAAGATGCAACCGGCGAAACGCGAGTCGCTGCCCACCGGAACGACGTTGTCGTCGTAGCCGGTGCCGGCGACGATCACGCGACCTCGGGGTACGCTCGGGAAGTCGGCCAACCATTGGGCGGCCGTATCGTTCCATGCGCTGCCGTATCCGTAGGGTTCGTTGTGAATGTCGAAGTAGACCAGGTCGTTGCTCTGGTAGGCCGCAACGACGACTTGCCACATGGCCTTGAATGCGGCGGCGTCGTCGGGTTTGCCGTTTTGGTATGCCCAGTACGCGACGATGACCTTCATTCCCTTGCCCACGGCCGTATCGATGACGGCTTGGTAGGCACTCCACCACGTGCTGGAGACCGTCGGTTCGTTGATGGGAATGCGGATGGCGTTGGCCTTCAGCTTGGACTGGAATTCGGACAGGATGTCGCCAGCCTTCGTCTGAACCGTCGCATAGGTGTCCGAGCTGGAAGACAGGCCCGAGAGCGCGAGCAGGCCGTCGACGAAGTTGTCCCGCGGGTCGGCCCAGTTCACGCAATGGAAGGTTTGCGGCCCTTGAATGCCGAGACCACCGTCGGTGACGTCGATGCCGGCGACGTCCATGGCAACGTCGCGGGGAGCATCGCCAGCATCGCGTGCGCCATCGGCCGGCGCGCTGGCGTCGCGGCCCGAACCGCCGCCGCCAGAGGCAGCGCTTCCGCCCGTACCGGTCACGCCCCCGGTGGATGCGGTCGTGCCGCCGGAGCCCGCACTGCCGCCAGAGCCCTTGTTGCCTCCACCAATCGTGGAGCCGCCGGTCGCGGTGCCGCCGGTGCCGATTGCGCCCGCCGCGCCGGAGTTGCCCCCCGCGCTCGGGGAAGAGCCGCCCGTCGCACCTGTCGCCCCACCGGTTGCCCCAGCCGAGATCGTGCCGCCGCTCCCCGGTGTGCCGCCACCGCCGCCTGCGATGGTGGCTCCGCCGCTCGCGACAACGCCGGAATCGATAGCCGTGGCGACCTTGGAGCCCGAGCTACACCCGACTGCGCCCAAGAGCAGGAACAGGACGAATCTTGCAACCACCACCGGTGACGTTGAATCCATATCCCTCCGTTCGAAGTCGACGTGAGTTGCTGATGGTGCCACATTTCCAATCGTCGTGGCCATTCCCAGTGATCGATCGGGCCCATTCGAAGTCGTGGTGCTGGTGGCGCCCTAAATTGGGGCGCGGGCCGCGCGCCGCTCGCGCTCGACGATCTCGCGCAAAATGTGCAGGCGGCCGTGGAAGAAATGATCGGCGCCGGGAATCACGGTCACGGGTACGTCGAGTGGCTCGGCGAAGGCGAGGATGTTCACCAAAGGGACCGTGGTGTCGCGACCGCCGTGAATCAGAAGGCTACCGCGCGGGACGGACTCGGGTCGGTATTGCCTGTTGCCTTCGAGCGGTCCCGTGGCCATGGCCACCAGGATCGACTGCTCGGCCGGCCGTCCCGCCTCGGCCAAGCGCTTGGCCACCCGGGTTTGCACGAACGCGCCGAATGAATACCCGGCCAAGAGCACGGGCAGCGCGCGCGAGCCGTCCCCGTCCCATCGTCCCCTGGCGTAGTCGAGCACGGCCAGCAGATCCTCGGTCTCGCCCACGCCATGATCGTGGACGCCGGCGCTCTTGCCCACCCCGCGAAAGTTGGGTCGCAGCGCCAGGTAGCCGAAATCGCGCAGGCAGTGCGCGACGGTGTACACCACCTTGTTGTTGTTGGCCCCGCCGAGGAGTGGATGAGGGTGGGCTACGAGTGCCAGCCCCTTCAAGGTCTCGGGTTCGTCGAGCAGGGTTTGCACGGAGCCGACGGGGCTCTCGACAAGCACGGTTTCACTTGCGCGCGGCATGGCGGGAATTTAGCAGGAAGCGGGGGACGCGCCGCCTGCGCCGCCCGCCCCTCGAACCGTGGCGAAGCACCTCGTTCTGCTAGAAGAGGGGCGCGTCCTTGCCCAAGATCTCCTTGATGGCCTTCCTGAGCAATTCGACGTTTTCCTTCGTGTCGGGCTCGGTGGCCGCTTTGTTGGATGGCATCTTCGTGGCCATGGCCAGCTTCACCTTGGCGATGGCGCCGCCCTCGTCCTGCGCGAACTTGTAGAGCTTGAGCAGTTTATCAGCCATGACGAGCGACCTCCTGAAAGAGCGACGCGTAGGCGTCCAAGTAGACCTTGGCTTCCTTGCCCCAAGCGTCGGGCGGTTGAATCTTCCACTCGCAACACGCATCGCCCTTGCCTCTGCAGACGGGTTCGATGGCGACCACGGGTTTGCCGAAGAACGCCGTGCACCATCCGGTGGCGTAGCCCATGACGCTCCAGCAAACCGGCTCGCTCGCGTTCTGATTGTGGCTGAGGTGTTGCTCGGCCTCGAAGGAGTTCGTCCACACCCCAGTGAAGAAGAAGGTTCCCTTGGCGCGGTCGAATGCCATGTCCTTGGGGGCAGCGTGCACGATGCCTTCCCAGGTATGGATGACCGGGCCCGAGGCCAGGAGATCCATCTCCGTGTCGAAGGTGTAGTTGACCTTCATTTGCAAGAAGTCCGAGTATCCATTCTGAAACCCGAGGCGAAGGAAGAAGTACCTCGCCTTTTCCCAGCCGAGCTGCTCGATCAGGTTCTGCCTGAGCAAGCCAATGGCGTTGGCGTCGTAGATGAGAACCCGCGAACCGCCGAATGTGGTGTATCCGGTCTTCGGATCGAAACCGAGATCCTTGGTAAAATCGAAGTCTGTTACCTTCACTGCGCACCTCCTGTGGTAGCCAGGAATCGGTTGGGTGCCGAATGACTTGAGCCCCCACCGTTGGCTCGGCACGCTGGTTGCCGGCGTCAAGGCTGGCTTGGCCCGCTCGGCGCCCCATGTTAGCGTCGCGACGCCATGAAGAGCACAAGACGATCCGGTAAAGGTCGGACTGGCCGCAGGGTGCCCCAGGTCATCGTCGCGTTCGCATTCTTCATTCCCCTGCCATCGTCTTCGGCGTACGACGCCGCCCCGGCAGCGCAAGAGACGGTGGAGCCGGCGGTTCCCAGCAAAGCCGAGCCCGTCGCCGGCGCCGAGCCCGTCGCAAAGGCCACCCCCGCGCCGAGCGCGGACTACAAGGCCACGAAGAAGATACCGAGGAAACTCCTGCGACCGCTTCTTGGCTGCTGGCAGCTGGACGAGCAGGAGCGCTGGACCCTCTCGCGTCTCGATGTCAGCGGTGCCCAGGTTGTGACCACCCTGATGAAAGGGGCGAAGAAGCGGCCTGGCCGACCATCTTTTCCGGACTACGTCAGACGTGCCGCCGTTCCGGCGACGCTCATGTACGATGCCCAGCAGGACAACTTCGGCTTCGCCACCGCGGCCCGAATTCATACCAGCCTCGTGGTTTTCAGACAGTCGGGTGCCATCTTGGAGGCCGGTCTTTACTCCAGACGTTCGCGCAAGGATCGCTACGCCTTCACCGGCCACTCCGCCACGCTGGAGCGCTGCAAGGCGCCGGCACGCGGGCATTCCTCCCGCCCGCGACCCGCCGTCGTTCCCCCGCGCCTCAAGTGAACCGAAGAATTAGGGCACGGCGAGGGTGACGGTGACGTCGCCCTGGGCGTTCGCAGCGCAAGTCGTGCCGCCCGTGACGCATGCACAGCTCGACACCCCATTGCATGCCGCGGGCAAGGGATCGCAGACGTAGTTGCCGGGATTGCTGACCGCTCCGCCCACCTGGGCGTGGCAGTAGTCCACGTCGTGCTGGCAGTAGCTCCAACCGCAGCGGAACATGCCCGCGGGCTCGGGGCAACTGGCGTTGCTGCTGACGTCGACGCCGGCTTGGGACGCTTCGCAAGCGCCGGGGTAGTTGTTGCCGTCGCAGCCACACACCGGCGCGGCGGAGATGGCGCAAAGCACGCCCCGCGGGATGGTGGCGCAGGCGCCGTGCGTGCGCGAGCCGCACAGGTTGTCCGACCATTCGCAGTAGGTGTCCGCGGAGCAGGCCGGATCGCCCGCGCCGCCGCAGGCCGCGCCGACCCCCGAGGCATCGACGGCGGAGGTGGCGTCCTCATGGCCGGCGTCCAGCGCGGCGTCGGCCGTGCCGCCATCGACGCCCGGACAGATGAAGTTGCACTCCACGGTCTGGCTGCACGAAAAGCTGCCACCCTGACAGGTGCAGGTCCAGGTGGATGAAGTGATGCCGCAGCAGCTTGCCTGGCCGTAGCTGCACGTGAGCGGCCCGCTGCAGGCGCCACCCGAGAGCGGCGGTTGCGCCGGGCAGCCGGTCGCGGCGTCCGCCCCTGCATCGAGGCCCATCGTTCCCCCCGTCCCCTTGGCGCCGCCGCTGCCGGGCACGCCGCCCGAACCCTGGCGTTCCGCCCGCTCCGGTCAGGCCGCCTGTGCCGTGGGCGCTCCCGGACGCAATGGTCCCGCCGGTACCCGGACCACCGCCCACGCCGTTGCTCGTACCACCCGCGCCCGAGGTGCCGCCGGCACCGCTGGACGCGCCTCCGGCGCCGCCGCTGCCGTGGCCGCCGTCGCCAAGGCTGCTCGTGCCGCCCGTCCCGCTGGAGGTCGCGCCACCGCTTCCGTGGGCGTCGAGGGACTGTTGTCCGCTCGAGGTCGAGCTGCCGCAAGCACTGGTCAGGATCGTCGCGAGGCATGCTGCAACGGCGATCGGGCTGCCTTGGTATCGGGGGGCGAGGCGAGGGATCTTCATTTCAGACTCTCCTGGTCCCCTATCTTGACCTGACCGATCCGAGAAGGCGACTCGGGGCTGTGATCCCGGTCGCTAGGCGCTAGGCGAAGGCATGGGGATTGCCGGCGCCGTCGCCCAGGCGCGCGGTCAGGGCAGGCCGCCCGGGACATTGGTGCGCCGGATAGTCGTCCAGCTGCCGTCGGGGCGAAGGTGGTAGTTGAGATTCACGCCAACCTCGCTTTCAGGCGGAGCTTATCATTTGGAGCAGGCGAGAGATGGCGTAAGATTCGCCCCCGCACAACCCGCGAAAGGACGAGGAATGAAAAAGGCGATGCTAGGAACGTTGCTTCTGCTCGGGGCGGCTTTCGTTCCGCTTTCCGCGAGGGCGCAGATTGGCGTGAGCGTCGGCGTCAACGTGCCGCTGCCTCCCCCCATTGCCTTTTCCGCGCCCCCGGAGGTGGTGGTCATCCCCGAGACCAATGTCTACGCCGTGCCCGATGTCGAAGCCGACATCTACTTCAGCCAGGGCTGGTGGTGGCGTCCGTGGGAAGGGCGCTGGTATCGTTCTCGCTATTACGACCGCGGATGGGGCTTCTATCGTCAGGCACCTCCGCCCTTCTACAGAAACGTCCCCCCCGGATGGAGGAACGACTACCGGGATCACCGCTGGCGAGGACGCGAGTGGAACCACGAGCGCATTCCGCACGGCGAGATGGAGCGCAACTGGCGTGGTTGGGAAAGGGACAAGCACTGGCAGCAGCACAACGGGTGGGGCGTTCAGGGCATGCAGCCGCGGCCCGTCGGGCCCCGCGGGAACGCTCAACGAATGGAGCGGAGACCGGAAGCGCCCGTGCAAATGCGTGGCCGCGGGCCGGCTCCCCAGGGGCAGCCGCAGCGCGGAATGCGGGGGAGGGAAGGCCAGGGGCCGCCTGGCCAGCCGAGACAAGACGGCCGTGGCTTCCAGCACGGTCAGCAGGGGCCTCGCGGCGGCGGGCCGATGGGCGGCCCGAATCGGGGGCCCGGCCCCGGCCGGGGCAATGAAAACCGGGGCGGACCTGGTCGCAGATAGCGAGCCCTGAGAAGACCCGCGCGAGGCTGCGGTGAGGGATCATCGGGTACCGGCTTTGGTTGCCTCGTCGTTGGTTGGATCGTTGGCGTCCCCAGGATAGCGAAATCGCCAGGCATATTCCGAAAGCGGTGTGGCCCGATCGATCAGCGAACGAAGAGAGCCATCGATGGCAAGGCAAGCCTCGCCGATTTCCTCGAGGTTATGCGTCTTGCGGAATAGCCGATCGTGCCAGGCCAGGAGTGCCTTGAGGGCTTCTCGCAGGCTTGTTGCGCGTGGAAAGACACGTCGAATGTCAGCGGCGGATCCGCGGTGAGGCTGTGGGCCCCGGCACGCAGAGCTGTCAGGCTAGGCGCGTCGGGGAAGGCATCGGGCGACCGGTAGACCTGAAAGATCGGCCCGCTCGGGCTGGGCATCGACATGAACAACGTGTGCAGGTCTTTCTTCAGACTCCCCTCGCTTCTTCTTCGGCGGCGCGCTCGATGGCGATGGTCAGCCGTTCCCGCTCCCGGATGATCCACTCACCCTTCGGGTAGTTCCGGACGAACGTCTCGATGAACTCCACCGGGTCTTCCCCGACGATCTGGCGGATCGGGGTACGGTTCGCCGCGTTCTGTTCGAACAGGTCGACGAGGTCCGCGTAAAGCGCGGTTCCGTCGCCTCCCGTCCCGAAGTACATCAGGTATCGCTCCAGCGCATCGATCGCCGTGCGATAGCTCGCGGGAAGTTTTCTCGCGCGCGCCTTGTACCGCCGCCATTGCCCCTTTTCGCCGATCACCTTCGCGATGAATTTTGAAATGAACATGTCATCTGCCTCCTTCATGGAGCCGTTCGAGCCGCTCAGCGAGGAAGCTCCAGGTCCTCCAGAACTCTTCGAGGTATTCCCGCCCTTGAGCGTTGAGCGAGTACACCTTGCGCGGCGGCCCTTTGTCGGACGGGACCTTCTCCACGTCGACGAAGCCGCGCTGCTCGATCCTGACGAGCAGGGCATAGACGGTGCCCTCGGCGATGTCGGAGAAGCCCTGGGCCCGCAGCCGCGCCGTGATCTCGTAGCCGTACGCGGGCCGAACGGACAGGCTCGCGAGGACCATGCCCTCCAGGATTCCCTTAAGCATTTCCGTGATTTGCTTGCCCATGACCAGCTCCCTGAACTCTACCTAACGTTACTGACTACCAGTACATAGTGACACTTAATAGCAGAGGCGCAAGCCCAAAGTTGCACGCATCTGGCCGTGCTGACCAATTCGCGAGGGCCGGCCCTCGCCTTACCGAAGCCCTTGAGGAGTAAGGCGGGTGTGGTAGGCTTCCTTCATGGCGGCCATCAAGCTGACGGCGAAGCGGCAGGCAACCTTGCCACGCGACCTTTGCGAGGAGCTCGATGTTCACCCGGGCGACGAGATCGCGCTCGAGCGACGCGTGCTCGGGGGCGAGACCCTGTGGATCATGAGGCCACGCAAGGTCGACTGGTCGTGGATCGGCGCGGCGGCGGTACCGGCCAATGCCACGCACGACATGACGGCCATTCGCGCATCCATCGCGCGAGGGCGGACGCGAGAGCGACCTTGAGCATCGGCCTCGACACGTCGGTGGTTCTCCGCCTGCTCACGGGCCAGCCCGCCGCGGATGCGCGCCTGGCGCGGGCTCGCATCGAACGCGCGCACGCCGCAGCGGAGGCCGTGCTCGTGACGGATCTGGTGCTGGCCGAGGCCTACTTTGCACTCCATTACCACTACGGCCTGTCCAAAGACGAAGCATGGTCGCACCTGCGCCGAATGGCTGGCTCGGGAACCGTCAGCATCGTGCCGCCCGAGGCTGTGAATGCGCTCGTTCCCGCCGCCGGAGCTGGCTTGGCCGACCGTTTGATCCATGCCCGTCATCGCGCTGAGGGCGCCATCACGCTGACCTTTGATAGGAAGATGTCCGCGCTCGAGGGTGCCGTTCGGCTCGGGAGCCGATAAGGGAGACCAGACATGACTTCACGAAGCCACACCCGGACAGTAGCTCGTCCCGTCTCAACCGGCCGACCCATGCCCGGGCGTGTCCCCTGCTCGGAGCACGCGTCTCTGGTGCTCGGCTTCACCGCGCCGAGCTCAGTAGTCGCAGCCTGGCCGTGAGGCGGAGTCAGGACAAGTCCAGCACTGCATTGCGATCTTCGTTCCTGCGGTCAGCGGGCCGTTGGCTATTTCCGCGGCGGTTCGGACGACGTTGAAGATCTGCCCGGTGACCGGACATTTGGTTTTGTCGATGACGAGCTGCCAGCAGTCGGCGGTGATGGTGTCGGACGTGGCACCGGCCGGACAGATCGGCAGCGACTGTGATGGTTCGGTGTACGTGACCGTGCCCGTCGTGGCCTCGGCCTCTGGCACGCGATAGACCACGCGGCAGTCGGGTTGCACCCCTGGGGTCACTGGATCGACGTCCATCAGCTTTGCATCGATGCACAGGTTCTGAAGCTTGACGGCCATCCCGGCGCCAAACGACCACATGGCTTCGGTGAAGTCTCGTTCGCAAATGCTGAATTTAAGGCCGTTCGATCCGAATTCGTCGATGAAGGCAGAGATGCGAAGCCCCCCTTGCGCGCCCCAGCCCCACGCATCGGCATCGAACGTGGCGGGATCGGCCGGCTCGTGGTCGGGATCGTAGCAAACCGGCCAGTAGTCCCACTCCTGTCCCTGCTGGTGGTCGGCATCCTCGGGGCGCGGGCCGGGCACGAGGTCGATCTTGTACTTGGCATTCGCCATGTCGGTACCGGTGCGTGGCCATCCGAAGATGCCGGCCACCATGATCTGGCTGTCCGGATCGGCCTTGAGCGCCTTGATCTCCTCGGCCAACTGGTGGACGTCCTTGAGCGGGCTGCACGGAGTCGGCCCGCTGGTGTCGGTCGCCGCGTTGCCGTCCGTGGCATTGGGACAAGCGTCGGTTCGTGCCGCGCAGTCGGCAAAATTGGCTTCGAATTTGGCGCTGGTGGGATAGCCGGGAGGTGCGTCGGTCAGGTTCACACCCCCACACTGGTGGGCGCGCGTGGCGCACCGGAGGCTCGTCGATTCGCCGCGCAGCTCGGGCTTGTCACCGAACATCCCGCCATTGGTCGGCGGAGTCGCCGCGGAACAATCGTCCTCGTCGCTGAGGATGACCAGGCCCAGGTAGGCCTGCGGGCGAAGGAACGTGTTCTGCAATCCGCCGCTCTGGTTCTGGTGCAGGCTCTGTGCGGCGAGGGCGAATTCGAAGGACTGGAGCTGATGCTCCTCGCCGCAACCGAGGGCGCCGAGATTTCCGGCCAGACAGCCGAAGACCTGGCCGATGTCCATCGCCGGGTCGTAGCTCGGAGGGTTGCCATGGGCATAGTAGTCGAGCCAGAGCGCATCGGCGCTGGCGCCGCAACCAACGGCGCCGCGCATTTGGAAGTTGCCGAGGTCGCCGAAGTTCTTGCTCGCGTCGAGGCTGGCGGTTGGGCCACACGAGCCGCTCGGGTACGCCCCGCCCGTGCCCAGGTCGCTGTCGATGATCGCGACCCTGAGGTCGGGATAGCGCCCGTCGGAGGGGATCCTTGAGCGTCGCGAGCAGCTTGGGGAACTGCTCTGCGAGCTTGTTCACCTTGGGCGCCATGGAAGGCGAGTTGTCGATCATGAAGACCATATCGAGCTGTCGGAGGGGCGCCACGCTTACGGACACATCGGTTTCTTCGCCGATCCCGGCGGCTGCGGCGCTCCCGGCCGCGCTCTGGCAGCTGGCGAGCGCATCCGGGCCCTGGCACGCGACCGGCATCTGGGCGCCGCTCGGACCGAGAAAATCTTTGCACAGGCAATAGTGCTTGCAGCAGAGCGGGCCGACGACAAAGGGCACTCCGCAGACGAAGCCGCTCTTGCAGCGCGTGTCCTCGACAGCGCTCGGGTTCCGGAGCTCGCCGCCGCAGTCGGAATCGCTGCTGCACTCGTCGGTGCAGGTCGCGCCCGTAGGCGGGTCGGCGACACTCGATCCGGGAGCCAGCACCGGCTTGAGGCAAAGGCCCGTTTTGCACGCGTCGGCCTCGAGGTTGACCACCCCCTGGGAAGGCCCGGCGTCCACCGTCAGATCGCAAACCTGGCCGACGGTGTCGTTGCGCTTGCAGCCGACACCCATCAGGAGAAAAGCCATCCCGAACCATGCGACGGTACGAGGCGTGTTCTTCATGAGCCTATGACCTTTCTGCGGGCGGTCCCTGGATTCGTCGAGGTCTTGCAGTCGCATAAAAGCAAGAACCGGACCGGCCACCAAGGGCCGAATGATCAGGAAAGACGAAGGAAATGCGGGAGAGAATGGGAAAGAGCTGCCTCCGCTTGCCAACTCCGTTGGCGCTTTCCCTCAAGGGGCGTCGCACCTTGCGCGATGGCAGGCGCTGGGCGAAGCTCGGGGGCTCCCCACTCGACCCATCCCTGCTGGTCATGAAACGTCTCGCGGTTCCCATGCTCATCGTCCTCGGCTTTGCGGGAGGGCTTTCAATCGTCTACCTGCGCGTGTTTTCGGCCGGCTTCGTGGGGTTCGACGACGACATTCACGTCTACGCGAACCCGTTTCTCAACCCGCCGACGCTGCAGAGCGTGGCCAGGCTCTGGCAACATTCCTACGAGCAACTCTACGTCCCTCTCGCCTATACGATCTTCGCCGCCATCGCGCGCTTCGCTCAGGTTCCGGCACACGCGGAGAGCTCCTTGGCCACACCCTCAGCCTCGATCCGGTGGCGTTTCACGCCGTCGGCATCGCCCTTCATGTTGCGAATGCCCTGCTGTGTTTCTTGCTCGTGCAGCGGCTCGCCCGGCGCAGGACAGTGGCCTTGCTCGCTTCGCTCGTCTTCGCCCTGCACCCCCTGCAGGTGGAGAGCGTTGCCTGGATCTCCGAGCTGCGTGGCTCGACCAGCAGCCTCTTTGCGCTAATCGCTTTGAATGCGCTCGTCCTGTCCCGACAAGCATCCGCCCGAGCCTCCATCGTGTCGGGCGCACTGTTCGTCGCGTCGGCCTTGTTCGTGACGTGTGCGATGCTGTGCAAGCCGGCCGCCGTGGCTCTGCCCCTCGTCGCGCTGGCGATCGATCGGATTGTCCTTGCAACCTCCTGGCGAAAGGCCATCGAGGCCGTCTCGATCTGGGCCGCCTGCGTTCTGCCATTCGCATGGATCACCCGCTCCATCCAGGCCGTGGCCACGTCGGGCGAGTCTCTTTGGTGGCAGCGGCCGTTCATCGCAGGCGATGCCCTGGCCTTCTACGTTCTCAAGACCCTCGTGCCCATCGACCTCTGCGTCGACTACGGGCGAACGCCGCGCCTGGTGATGTCGCACGCCTGGGGCTATCTCGCGTGGGCCGTTCCGGCCGGCCTGCTCGTGCTCTGTTACTGGAAGCGCCAGCAGCGTCCGCTCACCTGGCTCGGTGCCCTGATGTTCGCGACCTTCCTGCTACCGACGTTGGGTCTCGTGCCATTCTCCTTCCAGGCCTATTCGACAGTCGCCGACCGCTATGCGTACCTTGCGCTGGTTGGCGTCGGGCTCGTGATTGCCGATGCCGTCGATTACCTCGGACCCAAGAAAATCGTGGTGGGCGTGCTATCCGTGGCGCTCGCCTTTCTGGCCATGCTTTCGTTCGATCAGAGTCAGCACTGGGTCGGCACCTCGAATCTTCTCCGCCACACCCTCGACGTCAACCCGGATGCGGCGTTTGCCTACAACAACCTGGGTGACAGAGAACAGGCCAATGGTGAGTACGCGGCGGCACTGGCCGACTACCGGGCCTGCGTGGAGCATGACCCGACCCGCCTCAAGGCCTACATCAACATGGCGGAGGTGTACTCCGTCCTCAAGCAGCCTGCAGAGGCCGAGCGCGCGCTTGCCCAGGCGGCTGGCGTCCCGGGCCTGGTGGCGGAGGGCGTGACCGCGGACGATTTCTCCAATCTCGGCATCGTGCTGATGAAATTGCACCAGGTCGATCGAGCGCTATGGGCGCTCGCCAAAGCCGTCGCGGCGGATCCGGCTCCCCGGTGTACCTCTATAACGAGGCCAATGCCCTTTCCGCGGTTGGTCAGCTCGACCAGGCTGAGGCAGCCTTCAGGCATTGCATCGCGCTTGCCCCCACCCTGGCCGGCGCCCACACCGGGCTCGGCATCGTGCTCGCCGAGACCCACCGCCTTGCCGAAGCCGTGGACGAGCTTCGTGCCGCGGTTCACCTGCAACCCAACGATCCCGCCGCGCTCGACGATTTGAGGCGAGCCGAGAGCATGTTGGAAGCCGAGATACGAAATAGGCTGATTCGGTGACTTGTCCAATCTATTCAGATAGCCGACATCCCCAGCCGTGGCATCCGTCGCATCGTTGGATCGACAGATCACCCGCATCGACAGCTCACCCACCTTCCGCAGCAAGACGCCGCGGGGAAGTCGCCGGCGGATTCTCGCGGCGGAGGACGGCGCTCATGGTGTCACCGAAAACGCGCCGACACGTCCATTCCGACCAGAAGGCCGAGCCGGGGCATGTCCCACACGCCGACCTGATTCAAGTCCACCGTACACGGCGTGAGCAGCCCAAGCGCATCGAGGTGGGCCGACACGGACCACGGTCCCCCGAGCCCCATGGTCGCGGCGAGGCGGAGGCCGACCTGCGCCACGAGCCCGGCCGGTGAGCTCGGCTGGTCCACTTCCAAGCCCGACACGCGAACCTGGCTTGCCTTGCCGAGGAGGCAGGCCGAAAGCGCGCTACGATGCCCGCAAACCGCAGCGCTGGCGCCAATCAGACGCTGGCGAAATCCGCTGCCGTCCCACTTGCGCTCGGTCGACGGATAGCTTGCCTCTGCGCCAACCTCGACCGAGAGGTCGTTTCGGCGCACCCCGAAGAACAAGCGCGCGCTGCCGGTGACAGAGGGGGCGATCCCCAGTGCCAGCGACGGTCCGATGCCAAGCCACATCGGCCAGTGCGCAGAGGCGGGTGCGGGCTCGAGGCTGGCCGCCAAGCCGGCATGGTCGCTCGGACGGGGCTTTTTCTTGGACGCGGCGACCTCGGACGCCGCGACTTCGGACGCCGCGACTTCGGGTTCTGGCGCTGCTCGGGGAGGTGTGCTCTTGGGCGGTGATACGGTGGGGGGGATGCCGGGGACAGCAAGGTCGTGGACGGTGTGGCCGGAGGCGGTGAGGACGGGGACCGCACGACAGGTGGCGCCGTGGCACCGGAGGCCGCATAGGCAGAGGAGGCGATGTCACCTCCCAAGGAAGACGTTGCGCTACTTTCCGTGGAAGGGGCGGAGTCATCTCTCGAGGTGGTCCTGGGGCGCAGGAGCTCGAATCTGCAGGCCGACGGCAAAGCCGATCTCCGTCAGGAGCTTCGGGCAGTTGCCGTCTTTGCCGACAATTCGGCGTTCGCCCATGACCCCACCATGGGCGTCCCGCCACTCGACCCGACCGTCGATAACGCGGGACGATCCACCGACACGGATCGAAACGTTGGTGGAGGCGTCCTGGCGAAATGGATCATAGCCGACGCGCCGAGCGACGCTCCGTCGGAATTCCGCCTCGTCCCAACAGTGCCGAACCGAATCGCCAACCTCGTAGCGGAGGGTGACGTAGAGCTCGGACTCGGCCGCGAGGGCGTTGCGGACGGGCTGGCCCACGAACACAAACGCCGCGAGGGCGGCGATCGCGAGTAGCTTCGTCCGCCAGCGCATGGGGCCGCGGGGGGATAGCCTTTGCCGGACACCCGTCGGGGAGAGGCGAGGATCTAGGCCCCAGCGAACACCTTGAAAGGGCTGCCTTCGCCGGGGTATGTACCCATGCGTAGGCACTTCTCGTGACAAGATTTGGTTGCTCCGGCAATCAAGAAACATGGCCCGGCGATTTGCGACCGGAATGACACATGTCGGCGCGGGCTCGATCCTTGGTCTGTTGCAAAAAGCAGGCAGCATGCGCGGGTTTGAGAGTGATTGCAGCCGCGATAGGCCGTCCTAAGCAAGAATAATCGTGTACTCTTTGGCTGAGGACCACGTCATCGACAGCGCATGGCGCCATGCGGGCTGGGGGCGCCATCTGCACTCCGGGCCGCTGGGTTTCCGTTGTCGCCGTCGATGAGGCGGTCCCGACCTCACTGTGTCACCGTCGCGGGTGCGTGATGAGAAATTGCAGCGACAAGTGACAAGATTTCGTATTCGAAACAAAGTAAGTACAAGGAGATACGCCTCGATGAGAACAAGCAGTCTTTCGAATGAGCTCTTGCTGGTCGCGATCCTCGGCCTTTGCTCTTGGGGCTGCCAAGTCACATCAGGCGGCTCGGGCGGCTCGGGCGGCGACCCGTCCGGCGGCTCGGGTGGCTCCCCCTCGGGCGGCTCTGCCGGCAACCCGTCCGGCGGCTCGGGTGGGGCAACGGACTCAGGTGGCGCCACGGGCACTGGAGGAGCGGCAGGCGCGAGTGGCTTGACGTTCGACTCCACCAAACCGCCTTGCGATATCTACGCAGAGGACGGCGGCCCCTGTGTGGCGGCCCACAGCATGGTCCGACGTCTCTCGAGCTCGTACAGCGGACCCCTCTACCAGGTCAGGGTCGGGGGCTCGAACACTGGCACGGGTGGCACGACCGCGGACATCGGGTTCGGCTCGGATGGCTTCGCCGACGGGGCCGCCCAGGACGCGGCCTGCGGCACTTCCGCATGCACGATCTCGATCATCTATGACCAGTCCGGCCAGGGTAACGATCTCACCCACGCGCCAGCGGGCGGTCAGAAGACGACACCCGACAACGAGGCCAAGGCGAGCGCTCTTCCGGTCACGATCAGCGGCCATAACGTCTACGGGCTACACAACGCGGTTGGTATTGGCTATCGGAACAACGCCGCCACGGGCACGGCAACAGGCGACAACGCGGAGACGATCTACATGATCGCCGACGGCAGCTATCATAACGGTGGGTGCTGCTTCGACTACGGGAACGCCGAGACCAACAGCAGGGACAACGGCGAGGGCACGATGGAAGCGGTCTACTTTGGTGATTGCATCATTTGGAACAAGGGTGGGGGCGACGGTCCGTGGGTCATGGGCGACCTTGAAAACGGTCTCTGGGCCGGAAACTCGAGCCCCTACAACGACAACGCGTCGGTGCCGTCGGACTGGAAGTACGTCATGGGCCTGGTGAAGGGCGACAAGGCCGGGACGAACCACTGGGCCATCAAAGCCGGCAACGCACAGTCCGGTACCCTGATAGGGAAGTTCGACGGAACGCGCCCGAGCTCGAGATACAATCCCATGCGGAAGGAGGGCGCCATTATCCTGGGTACCGGCGGCGACAACAGCAGCTCCGGTGAAGGGAACTTCTTCGAAGGGATTATGACCGCCCACTTCTCATCGGATGCGGCCGACGCTGCGGTCCAGGCCAATATCGTCGCTGCCTATGGGCAGTAGTACGCCGAGTGCGGGGCGGAACCTCTTCAGGGTTCCGCTCTCGATCGTTGCGCCGCAGCTTTGCGTTTCATCAGGAAGCTCTCTATCTCGGTCGCGGTGTGGAGCTGCTTACCGCCCTGTCGAACGGCTTTCCTGATGAATTTCGGCCTCCGCTTGGCCTCTTCGAAGACCCTGATGAGATATTCTCCCAGGATGGAAATGGCGAGCACATTGAGGCTGCCGAAGAACAAGATGAGGACGATGATGGTGGAGATGCCGTGAGGTGTTTCCGGGTGCCATAGCCTATCGATGATTTGGTAGATGACGGCTAGAAACGAGAGCGCCGTCATGGTGGCGCCTGCGTAGCCGAGTAGCTCCATCGGCACGAAACTGAACGAGAAGATGGCCTTCTTGGCCCACCAGAGGTTCTTCAACCGGCCGTGCGTCGAGCGCCCAAAGGCGCGCTCGGGGCGAACGTAGTCGACCCCCGTCTGCCTGAATCCTATCCATGTCCGAAGCCCGCGCAGAAACTGGTCGGTTTCAGGCAAGGCGAGCAGCTCACGTACGACCTTCCTGTCCATCAGTGAAAAGTCGCCAGCGTCGAGTGGCATCGGAACATAGGAGACGCCACGGAAGATCTTGTAAAAGGCCTTGCAGGAAATCGCCAACAGAGTCGATCCCTCGCGTTTGGCTCGACGGCCATAGACAACGTCGTTGCCCAGGCGCCACTTCTCGTAAAATGCGGGGATGACCTCGGGCGGATCCTGAAGATCGCCATCGAGAAGAACAACGGCATCGCCGGTGGCGAGCTGCATCCCGCTTATGAACGCGCTCTGCGAGCCAAAGTTCCTTGAATGCTCGATGCCCAGCACATGGTCGTCCTTTGCCGTCAGCTCCTTCAGCAAGAGCTCGGTTTCGTCCGGGCTGCCGTCGTCGACGAAGATGATTTCGTAGTCCACGTCCAAGGAAGAAAAGACGTCGGAGAGCCGCTTGTACATCAGCGGAATCGCCTGCGCATCCTTGTAGCAGGCGATGACGGCGGAAAGCCGCACGCGTGCGGAGCCTGCCGGCTCGGCCGGCAACGAAGTGTCGCGGGAGGGCCCGTCTCCGTCGTGAGCCGCATCCAACTCAGCCATGGATCACCTTCTGCAGGTGTGATCGCAGTGCGTGACCAGCGAGACCGCTTTCTTCCTGGTGCCAGCGTTGGCTGCCGTAACGTCCGGTGGGATATCCAACGGCATGAAGGCCGGTGAAGGACTGCGGGAAGACGGAATGGGTCAAGAATAGGTGGCCGAGGGCTTCTCCCAGGCCGCAGGCGCCATAGTGTTCTTCGATGGTCACGACAGGCCGCTTTTCCCCGATGCTCGCGCCGAGGTCGGCGGGAATGTGGTCGATGGGCAATATCCCCACGCTCCATATCTCGAGGTCGTCGAGCAACTCCTGGTCGCACAGATCGTACAGGTTGCGCACGACTGGCCCCATTCCAATGACGATACATCTCCGGCCACGCTTGATCCTGCGCCATGGCGCGAAGGTGGAAATCTCCCCCGGGATTTCGGCGGAAGCATTCAGCCGCAAGTAGTTGGGCAGCGGATCCTCTGCCATCATGCTCACGGCCACACCCACATCCGCCGCAGTAAGCGGCACATAGATCCTCATGTTGGGCATCACGCGCATGGCGCCGACATCCTCGAGGGCGTGATGGGTCGCCCCCATGATGCCGAAGCCGTAGCCACCACCGTTCCCGACCAGCTTGACGGGGAGTCTGTGCAGGCAGACGTCATTGCGGATCTGTTCATAAGGACGAAGCACCACAAAAGGGGCCGAGCTGTACACCCACGGAAGATGCCCTTCGTGCGCCAAACCAGCGGCCAGGGAAACGGCGTTCTGTTCCGCGATGCCGGCGTTGATGAAGCGTTCGCCATACGTCTTGGCGACCTCCTCCAAGGCCATGTATCCGACGTCGCCCGTGATGAACACGAGATCCCTTCGCTTCTGGAAGAGCGCGATCATGGCGTGGGCAAATTCAGCCCGCATTGCGCTGCCTCCTGACCGCGGCTTCATGCGCGTGCGCCAGCTCCTCGAGAGCTTGCTCGTACTGCGCATCGTCCATCGGCAGGTAGTGGGAATCCACGGTGTCTTGCATGTAACGAATGCCGTGCCCCTTGATAGTCTCGGCAAGGATCGCGACCGGCGTGGCCACCGATGTTTCTTGGCCTCCCAGAACGCGCTCGCACCCGTCGCGCGCAGCGAGCAGCGAGGCAAAATCATGTCCGTCAGCGGCGACCACGTGGAAGCCAAATGCGCGCAGCTTTGCATCGAGGGGTTCGAGTGCCATCACCTCTTCGGTCCGGCCAATGCCTTGGATATGGTTGCGGTCGACGAGCCACACGACGTTGTTCAACTTGCGATGGGCAATGAAGAGGGCAGCTTCCCAGACGCTGCCTTCGTTGAGCTCGCCGTCGGACGTCAGACAGAAGAAGCGCCGCTCCCGCCGGCTAAGATGGGCACCCAGGGCCATGCCAGCACAAAGCGAGAGCCCATGACCAAGACTCCCCGTGGCGAAGGGGATCTCCTTGATGGCACCCACTGGAGGAAGCGCAGGGAGTTGCGTTCCCTCCTCGTAGTAGGAATCGATTTGGCCAGGGCTGAGGATGCTCGCCTCTGCAAGGAGGGAGTACAGCGCCGCCGCCGCATGTCCTTTCGACAAGATGAACGTATCGTCCTCCCGCATCCACGCAAACTTCAGCAAGACGAGAATCTCGGCGCAGGAGAGCGAGCTGCCGATGTGTCCGGCATGGGCCTTCTTGTACATGGCCAGGAAGCGCTTCTTGATAGAGAAAACGTGCTCTTCAAGCTTCACGTACTCGGCCGTACGATTCTCCCGGTTCATTTCTCGGCTGGGGTGGCTATCGGTCACGCGCTGCTCGTCTTCGACTTGAAAGTCGGACAACTCTATCATGGTCGCTCACCGGTCCTTGTCCGAGAACGTTGGAGCGGCGCATCGGCGCGGCTGCCTATCCATTAGAATGACTAGAATGACGGAATTCGAGCTCCAATCCCACTACACATATACGATACCCATCCAAATCGTATGGGAAGCCCCGCGCCTAGCGCGTTCACGTCGAGGAGAATTCATGCCGCACCGTACTTCGCTACGCACCCTATTCGCCGCCCTGTGGATCCTGGGCGCTGCGTGTTCGACCTCCACCTCGGGCGGCAGCGGCGGCTCGGGTGGCACGACTGCGAACGGCGGCTCGGGTGGCACGACTGCGCACGGCGGTTCGGGTGGCACGACCGCGAAGGGCGGCTCGGGCGGGAGCAACTCTGGCGGAAACTCCAGTGGAGGGGCTGGCAATGGCGGTTCTCAGGCCAGCGGCGGGACCTCCGGCAGCACGACCCAGCCGGCCAATTGCCCCAATGGGGCAACCTGCGGCGGCAACCTGGTTGGAACCTGGAACGTGACGTCGTCCTGCCTGAATCTGTCGGGCGATTATGACGTTACATTCGCGAGTCTGGGCTGCAAGACCATTCCGGTCACCGGGTCCCTTCAAGTCACTGGAACGTGGACAGCCAACACCGACGGAACCTACACGGACAACACGACCACGAAGGGCTCCATCACGTTCCCCTTGAGCACGGCGTGCCTGACGGTTTCGTCAGTCGCCGTCCCGTGTGCCAAGATCGCGGGCGACTTCACAGCCATAGGCTGGGCCGGGGCCGTTTGCTCAACCGATGCCAGCGGCCAGTGCAACTGCACGGCCACAGCCAACCAGGCTGGGGGCATTGGGGTAGTATCCGCTTGGGCGTCGAATACCGGCACCTACACGACCTCGGGCAGCGGGCTCAATGCTGACAGCGACGTGGATTACTCATACTGCGTAGCCGGGAGTACGTTGACCCTAACCCCGAAGCCCACGGTCCTGCCTGTGACGGGCACGGTTGTGCTGCTGAAGAACGGCGTCTCGCCGGGGACGGGCGGTGCAGGCGGCGCGGGCGGCGCAACCACTGGCTCGGGTGGAGCAACCACTGGCTCGGGCGGCAAGACCGGCGCGGGCGGTGCGGGCGGCACTAGCACTGGCTCGGGCGGTGCAACCACTGGCTCGGGTGGAGCAACCACTGGCTCGGGCGGCAAAGGCGGCGGGGGCGGTGCTACGGCCACGGGAGGTGCCACGGCTGTTGGCGGCGGTACTGGGACCGGGCCGTGCGACATCTATGCGGCTGCGAACACCAAATGTGTCGCGGCGCACAGTACGGTGCGTGCTCTGTATGGCTCGTACAGCGGTTCCCTCTACCAGGTCAAGCGCGCGGACGGCACGACCAAGGACATCGGGGTCTTGAGCCCGGGAGGCTTTGCCGATTCGGCCGCGCAAGATGCGTTCTGTACATCGGCGTGCACAATCACGAGAGTCTACGACCAGTCTGGTAATGGGAACTTCGTCGCAGCCCAGACCCCAGACACAACTGATATGACCCCCCCGGGCCACACGGGCATGACTGCCGCGAGCGCGACCAAGGATCCGACAACTGTCGGCGGTCACAAGGTCTACTCGCTGTACACGAACACTAGTCAGGCCTACTGGCATGATGGTTCCAAGTCGGGCATGCCGACCGGGAGCAATCCCCAGGGAATCTACATGGTGACGACCAGCACGCACGTCAACACCGGGTGCTGCTACGACTACGGCAATGGTGAGACCAGCCGAACTTATGTCGCGGGTCCCTCCATGGATTCCATCTACTTTGGCAGCTGTACGATTTGGGCCCATGGGGCCGGTTCTGGTCCGTGGATCATGGCCGACATGGAAGACGGAATGGTCATCGGCAACAGCAGCGAAGCCAGCATCACGTACAAGTTCGTCACCGCCATCGAGAAGAACAATGGCACGACGGAGTGGGCGCTCAGGGGCGGCGACGCGACGACCGGGGCCTTGACCACGATCTACAAGGGTGCGCTCCCCGCCGGAAAGAACCCGATGAAGAAGCAAGGGTCGGTCGTTCTCGGCGCCGGTGGCGACTGCTGCTACAGCAACAACACCGCGAGCTCCGGGACTTTCTACGAAGGGGCGATTGTCTCCGGCTATCCGTCCGATGCGACGGAGGATGCCGTTCAAGCAAACGTCATCAACGCGGGCTACGGCAAGTAGATCGGTGGCGACAGCGATCGCCACTTCCCCGACGACCTCGACCGTCGCATTCACGCAGCAGTCGCCGAAGCCAACCACCCCCGTGTGGCCATAGGCATTAACCCAATTCCTCCGCGAGATGTTGCTGGAACTTGACAGCGCTGCGTAGACGCCTGCGTGGGACCTGACGTTGAAGGTGCTCAAGGAATGCCTGCAAGAGACCGGGAAGCTGACTGGCACTGACTGGAATGAGTGCTGCGAGGACGCTCTGCCAGAGGATAGCCATGAGACGCCATGGTTCGGCGACGATCCGGTCCTTTGACCGCGAGTGTGCGGCCCTGATGCATTTCTGGTCGTCGGATGCCGAACCAGTCGAGATCCCCACAGGGGGGTATTGCCACGTTGGGCGCGGCAAGCTTGCGGGCAATCTGGGTGAGCAGTAGCTTGGCGCAAATCCAGGAATAGACAGTGTCGCTGCGAAAGTTCGGCAGACGGTCGAGTCCAGCGATGGATTTATCCCGCTTGATGTGAAGCTCGATTTGCCAACGGAGGCCGTACAGTTCCATCACGAGGGCGGCGGTCAGCCGCGAACTCGGCACAGTCGTGAACACCACCACGTACTGCGCGGCCGCAAGGGTTTCCTCAGTCACAGATCGCCCTTGCTCCCGTCGCGCGCGCTGCCGAGCCTCCTCTGCTTTGTCGGGTGGCAAGAGCAAGGCACACAGCCGGCCAACGATCGCCTTGCCACCCTGCGGATGGACTTCTGCGTACCATTCGCGTGCGACGCCGGGACGCTTGAGTCGAGCCAGCATTCGCTGAACGTCGAGTAGCTGCCCGTTTATGCCGTAAAGAGGAAGCGAGCCACGGTTGTAACGGACCAACGCGTCGGCATCTGCTGCCACGATCGCGGCTACGCCAGGCGGATTCGAGTAGCCGCGGTCGCCCATCCACAATTGCCCCGCCTCGGCATCGAAGTGCCTGAATGTCTCGCCGACACTGTCATCCGTGACCTCGATCTGAACAGGCCGCAACGTGCTCAAGCGTAGCGCATAGTGAACGCGAGCCGTGGTTCCCTCGGCTCCAGGCCGCGACACGGAGGAGCCGTCCACGAGCACCACGTCGTAGCCCGCCCATCGCTCCGCCGCAAACGCAACCTCGGCATCCGTCATCAGCGTTACCAATCGCGCCAGGTAGGGACCAATCGTTCGCATTCGCTTGTGCAGTCCGACTGCCGACATCTTGATGACCCCGGCTGCCGCCGCCATCGCCACCGTCACGGCCAGCGACGAGTTCGTCGCCACCTGGTACAGAATCGGCTGCAGCAAATGCGCCGCTTTGGTCACCTTCGTGTCCATGTGCGCCGGGAACTTCGTGTAGACCACGCCCATCTCGACCGCCAGCTCCTCCCATCCGGATGGAAGCTGGGCCGCAATCATTGGCCAGTCGCCCGTGGTCCCGTCCTTCGCTGTGTTGTCCATCCCAAGCATATGCGGGCATTCTTGGACAAACCGCAAGTTTTTGGGTTAATGCCTATGCCCCGTGTGGCCGTTGGACCGATTCCGCCGTGCCCTTGGGCACTTCAATACTGATTGGCGGTGGCGTTAAGGTAGATTTGATCGAGCCATCCTGGGCCGGCGTTGTTGGGACTGCTGGGACTGCAGCTAACGGACATGCTAGCGGCGCCTGCGGGCGAGGTGACGGATGTCGAGGCGGAATACCATCCCGTGCCTGTATTCACACCAGACGACAGGGAGTCTAAAGAGAACCAGTAATCCGGGCAATTCGTCCCTGCATACCAGAATAAATTGCACCCGAGCGCACCGGCCACCTGCTGCACGTAGCTGTAGCCGAAATTGTAGGTCGTATTGGCAGTCACCGTAATGCACTGGCTCAGTCCCCCGACGTTGGGATATTGCACGGTGAGTTCGACCGATCCCGAGGTTGGACAGCCGTCAGCATCATCACTTGAGAGGGTAGTAAGGCCGTCGCTGCCATAGGTCCAGCCCGTCAGGCCCAAGGACGTATCGAATCCTCCGTTCTGAATGAGGTTGCCCGCGGTGAGCGCACGGCACTGGCAGGAGTAGTTTGGACCGCAAGTCGCGCCAGCCGCGTAGCCCCCACAATCGGCCCCCGTAAGGCACTGGACGCAAGAGCTGGAGTGGCAATACGATGTGTTTCCCGAGCAGACCTGACACGCGCCCCCGCAGTGGGAAGCGGTGCTCAGGATGTCCACGCAGGATCCCCCGCAAAGGCCTTGTCCGGACGGGCAGCTCGTTGCGCACCCGACTGTGCCGTCAGTCTTGCAACCGTACGTGCAGGGCGAGGTCGTCGATCCGTTGCAGGTGCCTGCGCCGTTGCAGACGGCAGCAGTGGTCAGCTTGCCGCCAGAACAACTCGCGCTCACGCCGCATGAGGTCTTGCTGTCTGGAAAAACGCAGGCCTTCCGATTCGTGGTAGTCCCGTCGCAGATTCCGCCGCATAGCCCTGTGCCCGCACACGCCGTGCGCGGCGTGGTGGTGGGCACGCACGTCCCTTTGCTACTCGTGGTGGAGCAGGACTCGCACTGCCCATCACAAGCAACGTTGCAGCAGACTCCGTCGGCGCAGACGGTGCTCACACACTCCTGGCCACTCGAGCACGTGTCGCCAATGGACCGGCCAACGCATGTACCATTGCTACATACCGGTGTGTTCCCGCTGCAGCCACCGCAGCAGCTCGCACTGGGAATACACGCGCCATTGCAAAGTTTCGTCGAGCCGCCGCAGGCGCCCTGCCCCCCAGAACCTGAGCCGCCTACGCCAACCCCGCCCGCGCCAGCAATCCCGCCCGTCGCAATCATCCCGCCTGTCGCGGGTACCCCACCGGTCGCCATCGGCAAATCAACGCCGGAATCGACAGTGGGAGCGTCGCCGCCGCCCACCCCTATTCCGCCGCTGCCGGTAATGCCGCCCGTGGCGATCGTCCCGCCGGTCGCAGCAGCCCCATCGGTTGCCGAAGAACCACCGGTGGCGGTTGCCATTCCCCCACTACCACCGGCGCCGACCGGCATATCAACTCCGAAATCGACAACAGTGGGAGAGTCGACGCCACCAGCGCCGCCTGCTCCGTCCAGGGCAATGGCGGTATCCTTGATACTACTGTCCAAGCCCGCGGGGCCGCAGCTGTTCTTGTCCTTGCAGCAGAACATTCCAGAGGCACCCGTCGTAGCCGGGAAACACTGGTACCCGTGGGGACAGCCATCCGTGGCGTTACATGGCGAATTTGGCGCAGGTGGCGTGACAGCAGTCGAAAAGCAACCGGTCAACGCGACCCAGGAAACGCACCAAAGAAACGTCGATACAGTCTTGGAATAGGCTCGCATCACTAGAATTTCCCCCGCAGCAAGATGGATGCCCCATCAGGGGCCGCGACAGGCAGCAGCGCCACGCCGGTTGCCGGAGCGCTTGGCCAGCCGATCACGTAAAGAACGGCGCCAGTGACGATGGCGGCAGCGCCTACTCCGTAACTCACCAAACCCCAGGTTTTCAAGGACGCGCGCTCGTCTTCCCGGCTTTGGCTGTAGTCTTTCGTGGAAAGGCTTTGTGACTTCAGGGCCAAGCCGAAGCCCGTGGCGATTGTCGCCACGCCAACGGCTGCGACGATGATTCCAGCCACGCGCAGCCCCTTGCCCTGGCCAGCGGCTGGTGGCGACGGCTCTGGATTGCTCGGCGCCTTGGCTGCCACGATCCCCGTTGTTTGGGCCTCTGTCTCTGGGTGCGTTGCAGGGACAGGGGAGGTCGCGGAAGTGGGGGACGGCGTGGGCAGCGACGCCTTGGCCAGCGACTGCTCGCAATCCGCGATCTGGCGCTCCGTCTCCGCGCGATCGCTTTCGGAGATATCCTTGGCCTTGCGCAAATACTCGCGAAAGCGGCTGCTGGCCTGCGAAAAGAGATTATTCTGCTGGTAGCAGCGCGCCTGATTGTAGATGTAATTGGGGTCGTTAAACTCGACCAGAAGATCGGTCAGGATGTCCGCGCCTTTTTGCGCATCGCCCATCGCGCAGGCCTTCTTTGCCGCCTTCTCCCTCGCCGCCTTGGACAGCGGCTTTTCCGCGAACGCGGAGCCGGCCAAGGCGACCGTGAAGAGGCCAAGGGAAAGAATCGACATTGCGCGCAACATAGTAGCGTCATTCTATACCGCACGATGACCCAGAACTAAGAAATCTGTGGGTGCACATCATGAGAAAAGCCAAGACCACTCGCCATGATGTCGACCGCCTCGTCGAAGCTGCCCACACACGAAAAAGCGTGCCGCGGCTACGAGGCCGCACGATGCGGCACCAAAGTGTGAGAGAATCCCTTCCAATTCGTCCAAGGAGAGCTCTTCGTGCCCACCCGCTATCAGGTTCAGCCTGGCGATTGCGTTCTCGGTATCGCAGCCGAGTTTGGCTTCACGGACTGGAACGAGATATGGAACCATCCGCAGAACAAAGACCTACACGCGCGGCGCACCGATCCCTCGGTGTTGGCGGCGGGAGATGTGGTCTTCGTGCCCGCTCGGAAACCCGAGGTATACATTCTTGCGACGGGCAAGCGGCACCGTATCGTCGTCCCAAGGCCGCGCGTGGCGATTCGGCCGCAACTTCTCCACATGGATGCAACGCCGATTGCCTCGGCGAAATATGCACTGACGCCAGCGACGAAGCCGATGGAGGGGCAGACCAACGGCGATGGCTGGTTCGAGCAAAAGGTACCTGGCGAAGCAAACGCGCTCACGCTGACCGTGCAACTGACCGACGATGCGGAAGGCCCGTACTACGCTTGGAGCTTGGCCATCGGGCATCTCGATCCGGTCGACACCGACAGCGGCTTAGAGCAGCGCTTGTCCAACTTGGGCTATTGGCCTGCGGGCGAGTCCGACCCAGCCGTGCTGCCGTTCGGGTTGCGTGCTTTTCAAGAGGATCACGACCTCGACGTGACTGGCGAAGCCGACCATGCCTCGCGCGACAAGCTCAAGGAGGTGCACGGTGGCATTTGACCAATCTGATGACGATCTGCCGCGCGCCTACCTCGCGCGCGTTCCGTTTCCCGCTGGTGGCAAGGTGAGCGCGGTGCTCATGCCGCGCTCGATGGGATTTCTGGCCGTGCAATTACTCTTCGAGGGCCTGCCCGCTGTCGCGCGGCAGGTGCAATTCTTCGAGTGCTCGGACGACGCTGGCGACGACGGCCCGAGCAAGGGCGATGCTCTCGGCGATCCCATGCCGAGCGACGACCAGGGTGTGGCCCGCCTAGCGCGCCTAGTGCCGGCCGGGCACTACGTCTGCGAAATCGACGGCCAAGAAGATGCTTTGGTTCCGACCGTCAATCGCCTGAGCGCCGCACACCCTGTGTACTTGCCCATCGACGCCGAGGTCGTAGACATGCATGCCCACGGCGCTGAAGACGCCGGAGAAGGAGCCTGAGCGTGGCCAAGCCTGTCGGCAAACCATTCCTGTCGCTTCGTTGCATTTCCACCGGTAAAGACGCCGCCGACGGCAACGCGCCGCCAGTACCCAAGCTGGCGCTCGCTTTCGATGGCATGCCCGCAAACACGACCGTGCAAGCGTCGCTTTGGGAAAGCGACGGAACCGGCAGCGGCGAGCGCAGGCCCGATCGCGAGCTGGGCAAGCTTTCAGGCAAGATATCGTCCAAGCGCGACCCGCAAGGGAGCTCTTGCATCAAGCTGGATGCGCCGTTGCCGACCCAGGAGCAAGCCCTGGCCGACGTGGCCGACGCGGGAAAGCCCAAGGCGGTCTTGGTTTGTCTCTCCCTCGCCACCGCCGACGGTGCGGCTGAAGGCTATTTCCGCCTCGGCGACAAGGACGCGAGCACGCAGGAAGGCGACTACTGGGAAATCGCGGCCAAGGGAAAGTGTTCGTTCGCCGGCAAGGACTACGACTTGGTGTCACCGGACGCACGCGTGGCGCGCATGCCGCGCGCGGTGCCGCGCGGAGAGGCCACCTACTTTCCGCGCGCCGGTAATCGACTGGAGCTCTACAACGACGGCTGCAAGAACGCGACCGGCAGCGATGGCGCCTTGAAGGACATGGTCGACGCCATTCGCGACGCCAAGAATTTGGTCTTCGTGGCGGACTGGTCGTTCCATCCTCTGTTTCGGCCGTCGCGTGATGGCGACAGCGCGGATGCGAACGTCAGCAATACCATCGGCATGGAGCTCGTCAACAAGGCGAAGGCGGGCGTCACCACGGCGGTGCTGACGTGGAAGCACGGCGATCTCTTGAAGAAAATCGTCGCCCGCGACGTGCTCGACCCCCAGAATGACGAGGGCGACGATGTCCTAGCCGCTCTGGCCAAACACGCCTCGGCCGTACCAAGCCATGATGCCGGCGACGATTCCAACACGAACACCGCCAAGGACGCGGCGATTGTCGGTCTGGTGGCCGGCGCCGGCGCTGCGGCTGTCCTGGGCGGTGCCAAGTTGGCTGAAGCGAACCACGTGGGGAGGCCCGTTGGCAAGGCCGCCCACAGTATCAATCAAGCTGCCAGCAATCCCTTGGTCGCCGCCGCAATCGTCGGCGGAGCTGCCGTCCTTGCGGCAGGTGGTGTCGCCGCCGAAGAGGCGTTGACGGGATCGGCAAAGCTGCCGGCCAATCTCTATTGGCGGAAGACCGCCCGGACGGGCGTTGGCAACAGCCATCACCAGAAGATGGTGGTGGTCGACTGCGAGGAGTCCGACGGTCGCCGCGGCATTCGGGTGTTTCTCGGCGGGTTGGACTTGACCAAAGGGCGCTTCGACTATTCCGAGCATCCGGTCGTACCGGCGCCAGGCGACGGGTTCGGCGATAAGTCGACCTGGACCTATGCCCAGAAATGGTCGGCCGGCGACTACAAGACCGACGAATGGTACAACGCCGAGACCGACGGCAACCGCACACTGCCCCGCCAGCCCTGGCACGACGTGCATGCCAAGCTCGACGGCCCGGCGGCGTGGGACTATCTGCGCGAATTCGTCGGGCGCTGGCTGACCATCAGCGGCGGTTCGGCCAAGGACGACGCAGTTTGGAAGGCCTACCTGTCGCTCCTCGACCGCAAGAAGTTCTGGCCACCGGAAGAGCCCTTGCCCGACGGGCCTTGGACCGTGCAAGTCTGTCGCTCGCTGGAGAAGACGCACTGGAGCGTGGACCTGTCCAAACGGACGCAGGCCGATCTCGAACAGGGTCAACACTGGAGCGAGGCGTATGGCTTCAAGTGGGGCGTCGACGGCGCGGACTACGAACACAGCATCTGGGAGGCCTATCGCCGGGGCATCGATGCGGCGGAGCGCTTCATCTACATCGAGAATCAATACTTCATTGGCTCGGGCAAGCATTGGGAGTACGACGACTCGAAGAACGACATCCCGGAACGCCTGGTGAACAAGATCCTGGAGCGGCGCGCGGCCGGGAAGGATTTTCACGTCTACATCGTCATGCCCATGTTCCCCGAGGGGAAGCCGACCAGTGGCTCGGCATGCGAGTTGCGCGCGTGCGAGTGGGAGACCGTAAAGTGGATGATCTTCGCGCTGGCCGGGGCGATGGGCGACGACTGGAAGAAGTACCTCTCGTTCTGCTTCCTGGCCAATTGGACAAACGTGTCGCGCACCGATTGGGTGACCAAGGGCGAGCGCGATGATCGCATGCGCAAGCACCAGCGCTACATGATCTACGTCCACACCAAGCTGATGATCGTGGACGACCGCCACGTCATTCTGGGAAGTTGCAACCTCAACGACCGCGGCCTGACCGGCAACACCGACAGCGAGATCGTGATTTCAGCGTGGCCCAGGCTCAAGAGTCGCGACGATTGCATCAAGAAGGTGCAGGACCTACGAGAGCGCCTGTGGCGGGAGCACCTCTGCACGGGGTTCCCGGAGACCTCGTGGACGCAGCCGGAGAGTGCAGCGTGCGTTACCGCCGTCAAGACCAATGGCTTCCAAAACTACAAGGCCTTTCGTGAGATGACCCGCACCGGCGCTGAAGGGCATCTGTGTTTGTGGCACTACTACACGGACGGTGATGAAATCAAGGTGCGTGCGTCGGACATAGACCTGGGTATCCCAGACCGCACTCCCATCAGAGGTTCTGAAGGGAACATGTGCCTTCCCGACTCGCCCTACAATGACGAGAAGAATGCCAAAGACAAGGGGTGGTGCTGGAACGGAGAGTTCAAGCTATTGGTCCCGCGATCCCTGGTCAAATAGCTGACCAGTCAGAAGGTAGACATCGTAGTAGTTGTCACCTCTCTCGGGGCTGTTGAGTCCGCGCGTCGGGTCGAAATTCACCCTGGCACCTACGAGCTCGACGCCTGGAATAGGCTGGTCCGATTTCTGTCCAAGGATTGCGCCCCTTATTCGCCCCGGTTCGACGGCGTACACCACAGCCTGCCCAAGCTTTAGCCAGTTCTGCCGTGCGACCGACTGAACCTGGGACGCCCACCGCATGACCAATGCCTCGTCTCTGGCTTTGGGATCCACCGCGATATCAATTGGAACAACCTCGGACAGAGAGATCTTTCGCCGTTCTTCAATTGCCGCCCTTCCGCGTTCGACGGCGAACGAGTTTTCATGCATGCCCGCGGGGGACATTCGCACCACACGGCCGGCAAAGGGCCCCTCCCTTATCTCCTTTGCGGCCGCCAGGTCTAGTGGCCTCTCTACTGTTCCGGTCGCACGCAATCGCTCGATCACCCCGGCGCCCACAGCGCACCCACTGATAGCCAAGATCTCTGCCTTGTCTGGTCCGGAGCTAGTCCACTCGTTGTGATCGGGCTGCCGACAGAACTCCAAGCTGTCTTTCAAGTCGAACTTCATGCCCCATCCGCCCTCCTGAACATCCGGGGCGTTCTTGATCGTCTTGACCATGTGGTCGCGCTCGCCCTTATCGGGAAAGGCCTCAAGCCCCCTGCTGTGGATGGACTCCTCAAAATAGAAGGCAAGGTAGCCGTTCCCTGCGATCTCCGGGCTGGGAAGCTCTAGGCCCGGCATTTTCAGCTTCACGCCCTGGACCCAAATCAGGTCGATTCGCACGGTTTCGCGTACGCCCGGCTTCTTCGGATCTTCCAGCTTGCGCTCGACGTTGGCTGCAATATCCAGGGCCTGCTGAATCGAAACCGCGTTCTTGAAGCTCACGGCGCCGAGGGCGTGCTCGCGCAGCTGACGGGAGGCCTTCATCTGGTGCACTTCGAACGTCGCCCCGCGCTTCTTGGGATCTCCGCCCAGGGCGCTCGCGGTCAGCATCTCTCGCGCGGCGATGAGCAGGTGCTGCCTGCTCCCCGTATACGAGCGCAGCACAAAGACCATGAATCTTGGCTTGTCGGGAATCGCGTTCAGCATCGCTAGCTTATCCTTTTCGCTCATGCAAGAGTGCCCGCACCCGGCCAGGACCAACAAAAGCCCCAGCACGGCGCAAGCTCGCCCGCCCGGCCATCGCATTCTCGTCGACACGTGGCTATCCTACGTTCCGCCTGGCCACCCGACAAGCATCTCCACAACTGAACGTGCAGGGCCACCACCTGGACCTATGCATTGGCTGACAAGCGTCATCCCGGCCACGCGCGACGACGCCTCAGAATCGATAGAGTCGGTATCCACCCAGCTCGAAGGCCGGCCTGTTGGCGATCTGTCCCGGCCATTCGACCTTGTCGCTAGGGTCGAGCAGGAACCACTGGAGACCGAGCTTGCGAGCGGCGGCGGGAACGGCGGCGGCGTCGCGCAGTTGCACGAGCTTGTCGATGGCCTCCTCACGCTCTTCCACCCGTTCACTGTTGTAGCGCATGCGAGTCATCGTGTGTTCGGCGTAGGCCCTTCGCTCCGACAGGGCAGCCACGGTGTACGTCCGATCGAACTGTGAATCCTGAAAGACATCTCGCGCACCGCCGTGGTCGCGCATGTATTCGGCGGCGCGATAGAGACCGATGGGAACTCGAACAGGAGAGAAATTGCGCATGGCCCACATCCGCTGGACGCCCGATCCGAGAAGCGCCGGGACGGCCATCAGCAGGACGACCAGGCCGATCAACGCCGGTCGGGCGATACGACCGAGGCGTCGCGACTCGAGCAGCGACAGGCCGGCCGCCCCACCGACCCACGCCACGACGGCAAAGTACATCACCATGACAGGCCGATGCGACAGCTCGTCAGGGGTGCTGCTACGGAAGTCGAGCGCCAGCCCAAAGAACATCGCCAGGAAGTTGGCGATGAGCAAGATCGGAAAAAGCACCAACAGTGCAGGCGCGTGCCTACGCATGCGGATGGTCAGAATCACCAGCAGCGGCACAAAGAGCCCAAGAGCTGCGAGCAGAACGAAGGGCACGCCGAGGAGGAGGTTCGAAAGCAAGGGGCTTTCCCGCCCGATGCGCTCGGCAAGGAAGTCGCGCAAGGCCCCCGGCTGCGTGAAAGTCTTGACCAGCTTGAGGAGCTCGCCGACGCACGATCCATCGAAACGGATGAGGGGAACGCCAGGTATCTTCTGCACGGCGATCAGGGTCACGGCATAGACCGCAACGGCAGAGAGGGCCCACAGCGCTCGCTTGGCAGGCCCGAGCGGTCGAAGGTCAGAGCGGAAGAACAGCGGCGGCACGAGCCAGAGCAGAAGCGCGCTTGCGATGAAGAAGTGCAACTTGTAGAAAGCCAGGACTCCTGCCAAGAGCCACCCTGCTAGGATCTGGAAGCGATTGCCCTGGGTGCACCCGCGCAGGACGAAGAGCCAGGCAACGGCCAGCAAGGCCAGGCCGTAGCTTGCACTGGGCGAGATCTGGGTCAGCCAGTGATAGGACATGAACGTGTTCCGCATCCCCTGCTGCGCGCCATCGGGCAAGAGCAGCAGCGCTGCGCAGGCGGCCAGCCCCGGCCAGGCGCCCCAGAAGGAGCCGATGAGTGCGTAGGCCCCGAGCCCGGTGAAGAAGACCCCCATGGGCGCCAAAATTCCGGCAAAGGCGGTGTACGATTGGATTCCCGATACCTGCCTGATGAAGGCTGGGGTCAGGTAGACCCCGTAGTGGTAGAGACGGGCGGGCACGCCTGCCAGCCGGAAGTCTTCGATGGAGGACGCCCCGTGACTGGCACCGAAGATGCGAATGTGAACCGCGTGGTAGAAGCCGTCGATCCATGGCTTGAAGACGACCACGTTGCCTTGCACCGACATCGGGTGGAGCGAGTCTTGGCACCACAGCGTGGCCGCGGCCAGCGACAGGCCGAGGACCAAGAGACCGACAGAGTCGTCTGCCGGCATGGAAACCCTCGAAGGGTTTCCAATCCTTCCCGCGCTCTGGCTCTGCCGGGCAAAGCCCGGCTTCGCCAACGCGATTCCGCTAGGCTTCCGCACAGGTCTCGCAATGACGAACAGTGAGGCCGCGACTGCGAGCAAAATGCCGAAGTTGGCGATGATGCCGAGCGGGGAGAGCCAGGCGAGCACGAGCAGTGCAGTATTGACGGCGGCGTATCCCACCAGCAAACGCAGCGGAAGATCGAACAGGACGCCCGCTGCCAAGGGGCGCCAGCCGGCGAAGAGGGAGCCGACCAAATAGAACGCCAAGAAAGTCGCCTCGCAGGCGAAAAGCGCGAGAAACGAAAACGAGCCTCCCGCGGCTTCCGCCCAAACCGCCACCACGGCCGCCGTCAGGGACACGGCGACCAAGTCCGAGATGCTGTAGGTGGGCGTCATGTTCAATGGGCGACGCGTGAGACGCGAACCTTCACATTCGCGTCGTTTTGGAATTCCAGCACTGTCTGCATGGTGCGCTCGGCCCAGATGTCATACCCGAGCAGCGGTTTGTTCGTCGTCAGGCTGATCTGCTGAACCAGGTAGATGTCGTAGAACAGGCCGTGGGCCAAGGCATTGAAGATGACGGGGTCATGTCTCGCGGTCTCGAAGTCCATCGCGCCGTAATCCATGATGGTGTAAAGGCCGGGGCGATCGGCGACGATGATGATGCGCTTTGTGTGCAGGCTCTCGAAGAAGGGCCAGGTGGTGGCAGCTTCTCTGGTCTGGGTCAGCCTGTTCAGCATCCGATGCTGGGACGCCACCGGAAGGTAGAAGGCGACGACGGCCGCGGCCAGCAGGATGGCGACCAAGGGCCTCCAGCGTCTGAGCGCAAGGGTCAAGACCCAGGCGGCGGGAAACGCGAAGAAGGTGTCGATGGCGAGGACCAGGCGCGCGGCCGACGGGGACTGGGCGCGCCCCCATACGTAGGTGAAGACGAGAATTGCTTGCACAAGCATCCAGGCGGTGACCGAGATGGCGAATCGTACCTCGGGAGTCTTCCAATCGTGCGCGCACAACCGGCGGTAAAGCCAGCGCAACCAGAGAACGCACCCGACGACGCCAAGGGCGATCGCGATGGCTGCATGGGAGGGCTGGGAAGCGAAGGGCGAGAGGATGGGCGCGAAGTAGCCGCGCGCATTGTCAATGAAGTTTTTGAAGCTGAAGACGACGGCTCCGGGTTCCTGCTCCGGGATGCTCCCACGGAATACGGCCTGCCAGATGCGGGGTATGAGAAACGCGGGCGTGAGGGCGTAGACGAAGGCGAAGGGACGCAGGGCGCTCCAGGTGACCAGCCGGAAGAGAAGCAGCAGCGCCACCACCGGCGGGAGGAACAGGACGCTCTCGTAGCGGATCTCGGCGAACATGCACAGATTCATCCACAGGATTGCCAGCCTCTCGGGCGAGGGCTCGCGCGTGTGGTCGAGCAGACTCTTGATGACCAGCAAGGCAAAGAAGCCGGCAAGGAAATCGAACCCGCCCGAACGGGCTGAGAGCAGGGTGATGGGATGGGCCACCACGAGCAGGCCGGCCACGATGGCAAAGGTCTCGCCTCCGATGGACTTGGCCAGCCGATAGGACACGAGCACGAAGGCCGGCAGCACCATCAGGTTGAACAGGAAAACGTTCTTGTACGAATAGCCGCAAAGGACATGGACCAGGCTGACCAGGAAGGGAAACAGTGCTGGCCGCTGGTCGACCGCCACGTCGATGTCCCAGTAGCTGTCGTAGTAGTACTTGCCGGAAACGGTGAAGGTGGCGGTCCTGGAAGCCCAGAGATTCTTCGACGTCCCGACCAGACCCGCTTCGTCGGAAAGAATGCGCAGGGCCGGAGGGATGGCGAGCCACGCGACGACTGTGACGATGAGCGCGAGGACGAGGCCCGGCCAGTTCTCCCTCACCCACGAGACGACCGTTGCCCAGCGCACCTCGCGCGCGGCGTAGAGGTAAGTACCGGCCCAGCATAGCACCGTGGCCATCAGGAAGTAGTAGGCCGTGTGGACAAAGAGCGGCTCGGTGTAGCCGGGCTGGGCGAGGCCGATTACGAGCAGGGTCACGAGCGTCGTCGGCAGCAGGACGAGAGCGATCCTGGGTGGTGTCCAGACTGGTTTGTTCATGATCGGAGGCCCCGAGGGCTTGCCCGCAACACCCTATCACGGCGACCTGGAACCTCGGAAAAGGGCATGTCGCAAGCCCGGCACGTGCCATGATATCCGATGTGTACCTCAAGAGCGTTCTGATCACAGGGACGACCTCGGGAGTCGGACGGGCGCTTCTCGAGCATTACGTCCAAGGCGGGGTGAAAGTCATTTCCGTGAACCGTCGCCGGGTCGCGGACCTCGAGACCCGCTATCCGTCCGTTCGCTTCGAGTGCTTGGACGTCCGTTCCGCGGAAGATGTCGCCAAGCTTGTCCGCGGCCTGGCGGTCTCTGGTCAGTTGCCAGAAGTCTTCATCTTGAATGCCGGGATCAACCGTGTGGACAATGACGAATCGTTCCAGCTGTCCAGCTATAGGGAAGTCATCGATACGAATCTCTACGGGGTTCTGAATTTTGTCGGGCCGCTAACCCAGCTTCCCGCTTGCCTTGCCCAGCGCCACGTGGTCGCCATCAGTTCCATGGCCCATTACGCGGGGAACCCCTACGGGCTCGGCTATTGCACGAGCAAGAAAGCTCTGACGGCTTGCTTTGAAGTCTGGTCGAAGATGTACGCGGGGACGGACCTGGTGTTCCAACAGGTCATACTGGGTCCCGTTCGTACCGCGATCTACACGATGGCCGATAAATTCCCGTCCTGGATGGTCTCGGTCAGAAACCTCTTCTCCGCATCGCTTGACGGTACCGTGCGCGCGGTCTCGCGGTTTGCGCTAACCCGCAATAGGAAGCTGATCTATCCGTTGCGGGCGGTCCCTCTCTACCGAGCAATGCAACTCGGACAGTGTTTTGTCCCCGGTTTCTTCCAAGGGCGAAGGACGCTTGACGGAAGAACGCGCCGAGCGGGGGTGGGGCAATAGGCGTCGGCCGTTCGTTTCCACACGCCGCCGCGTGCCCGGCGCCGGCCGCGAAGCGCGGCCAGACCCGCCACGACGACGAGGAACGTGAGCGCGCGGGGAACCGGGGCTCCGCCACCCCTCGTAACGGCGCAGGCGCAACCGCCCCCGCCGCCTTTCGTGCTGGGTGGCGTGACTGCGCCATCGGCGGCAGATGCGTCGGTCGCCCCGGCGGCCGGAGACAGCGTGAGCAACGAGATCCCGAAGCGCGGTAGATCGAAGCTCAGGCTCACTGCTCCGCCCGCGACATCGAAGGTCTGCGCTGCTCCGAGCGGCACCGGATCCATTCCCTGTTGCAGCTCCGCGATCTGGTCCGCCGACGGCGTCGCCGGACTTCCCTGCGCGGTCCACAGCGTGTACGCGTCGCCGTGGGTGTCGTCGACACGCAGGTGGGTCACCGTCACCCGCGCGCCGAAGCTGCTCGGCACCTTGACGTTCAGTTGGATCGGCGTCGCCGGCGCCGTCACCAGATCGTCGTGGTAGTTCCAAACCAGCACCTGCACTTGGGTGCCGTCCAGGGTGGCCATGCCGTCGACGTCGGCCTGCCCGCGCACGCTGTTGGCCAGGATCTCGTCCAACGTCAGGGCGCCGCTGCTGGTGACGGGCAGGCGCGAGCCGGCCAGACTTCCGAGCAGCTTGAAGGCCCCGAGCACCGGCAGGTCGATCCCGTTCGTCGCCAGCGCTCGATATCCGGCGAAGTAGGGCGTGCCCGGGAAGGTGAACGCCCAGGTGAGAATTCCCCCGAGCTTCACGCCCAGCTGCGCCTCGAGCTCGAGCGTCCGCTTCATCATGGCGACCTCGTACGCGCCGTACGCGGGCGAATCTCGGTATGCGTCTGCCGGCGTCGTGGTGTCGGGGCAGGCCGCGCAACCGTCCGGGTCCGCCTCCGTGATGTAGATGGGCGTCTGCTGGAAGGCGGCGACGGCCGCGACCGCGCTCATGCCGGCGCGGTGGAGGACGAGCTGATTCCCCAGGTTCATCTCGACGTGGCCGTCGGCGATGACGGTCCCGCCCTTCGCGTGAAAGGTGACGAGATCGAGGCGCGCCCCGGTTTGGCCGGTGACGGCGTTGGTGCCGGTCGCGCAATGCTGAAGGAACTGGGTCAAGAAGGCTCCCCCGGGGTCCACCACCGCCGGGCCCCCGAGCGCCGCGTTCGGGATCACCTCATGCAGCGCCGATTCCGTGTAGTCATAGAGCTTCGCGTAGTCGGCGAACGTTCCGTGCCAGTAGCCGCTGTCGGGTTCGTTCCAGAGCTCCACAGCCAGCTCGTCGCGACGTTCGGGTAGCGCTCATCGGCATGCGTGGCCCAGGCGCGAATGAGATCCGCCCACTTGGTAGGGTCGGTCGGGGGATAGAAGCACCCACTGTTGAGCGCCGTGGTGCTCGCGTTGAGGTAAGGGTTCGGGTGCGTGGAGAGCGCCTGGGGCATGAATGCGAGCTCCACGAAGGGAAACGCACCCACACCGGTGAGGGTGTCCATGATCCCGTCCGTCAGCGTCCAGCTGTAGACTGGATTGCCTTCGGCGTCCTCGGTGTAGACGTTCGTCGAGCCCCACTTCATCGCCGGGGTACCGTCGCCCGTGTTGAGGAGGAAGTGACTGCGTATGTGCACGGGCGCGGTGTGCGCAGCGACCAGGGTACCGAGCAGCGCTGTTCCTTCCGGCATGGTCGTGTAATTGATCTCGTCATAGCCGTGAAACGGCCACACCCGCTCGAGCTGCGCTCCGGCGGTGGGGGCGTCGACCGAGACATTCACCGTCGCGGGTACCTGCGCCAGCGCGGGCGACGCCAGCGCGAGAAGCCCGGCCAAGCAGGCGCCCGGCGAAAGGCGGCCCCGACACCGCGCCGGCGACTCCTTGTGCGCGCGCGTCCCCACTTCCGCTGCGCCTCACTGCTTGATGTAGGTCATCACGGATTGCAGCGCGGTCGAGAACGAGCCGTCTGTGCGGCTGATATCCGAGCCTGTATCCCACAGGACGGGAACCATGCCGTGAGATAGCGCCGTCTTCGCCACCGTTTCCATCCACAGGATCCTCGAGGCAGGATCGCGCGGGTAGTTTACGCCGAGGGTAACCGAAAACTCACCGATAATCACCGGGATCTTCTTCTGCGAGCTGAACGTGGCGAGCTTGGTAAAGAGGTCTTGAAGCGTGGTCTTTTCGGCGGACGTTCCCCACGTGGTGGCGGGAGAACCCCATGATTCCACCGTGTCGAGCCCGCAGAAGGTGTAGGGGGTGTAGTAGTGAATGGAGAGGAAGAGCTTTCCCGTACCCGCCGAATCCGTCGGAACCGTGAAAGCGTCCACGCAGGTGAGATCGATATCGGTGGTGAAACCGGCAATCAGCAGGGCCCGAGTCGCGTTGGCGCCGCCTTGGGCCCGCACCGTGGTCACGAACAGCTGATTGAGCTGATTCAAGGCCGCATAGTCCGGCGCCTGGCTGGTGTCTCCATTGACGTAGAATTTTCCTTCCTCGTTCAGTCCTTCGAAAACAAGCTGGTTTCCCACGGTGCTGAATGCCGTGGCGATCTGCGTCCAGTACGAGGCGAACTTGGTTTTGACATCGTCGGTAAGTTTGTACTGGTTCGCGTTGCCTTCGTTGTCGATCCAGCCGCCATCCCAGTGAATGTTGACAATCGCGTACATACCCGCGGCCAGGATCCAACCCACCACTTCCTTGACTCGGTTCATCTTGGTGGAATCGATGACGCCGTTTACCGCGTAGGTGTTCCAAGCCACGGGCACGCGCACGGTTTTGATGCCGTGGCTGGCCATGCCGTTGATAAAAGCCTGTGTGATCAATGGCTGTCCCCACCCGGTCTCCCACGCCGTGGTGTTTTCCAGCGTGTTGCCGATGTTGGCTCCGAAGCCCATGGCCACAGCCATGGTGGCCGCATCCACGACGTCTCCAGCGCCGCCGCTTCCGCCGCCTCCGCCGGTGGAGCCGCTGCTTCCACCTTTGCTCGTGGTCCCGCCGCTGGCCACCGAGCCACCGCTGCTCACGGCGCCGCCAGTGCCCGCGGGGGAGCCACCCGTGCTTGCACCACCACTGCCCGTCTTGCCACCGCTGGCCCCGCCCGACTGACCGCCTGCGCCGACCGTGCCGCCGGCACCACCGCTGCCTCCGGAGGCCGGCGCGCCGCCCGAGCTGCTACCTCCGGACGAAGTCGTTCCGCCTGAGCCGCTACCTCCGGACGAAGTCGTTCCGCCTGAGCTGCTACCTCCGGACGAAGTCGTTCCGCCTGAGGCGCGACCGCCTGATGAGGTAGTGCCGCCCGAAGCGCTGCCGCCCGATCCACCTGAACCCGCCCCTAATCGACCGCCAGAGCTATCGCCGGTCCCGGTCGACTTCGAACAGCCGATGAAGGCTGTCGAGAATACGAGCCCCAAGGTCAAGGGCAGAAGACATATTGCTCGGCGCATCCCAACTCTCCTCCCGAGGGTAGTTTCCACCAAGGTAGATTTCACCGCCAAGATTGCCTGATCGGCGAGACCTTTGTTACGCCTTTCTCTGGCACGACAATGGCATGTGCTCCGCGATTGTGAAGGTGGTTGCGCATGTAGCAGTGCACGGACGCCAAACACGCGCTGGGGCTAGAATACCAACGTTACTTCGTGTAGCCCACGGCCTGAATGTTCTTCATGATCAGGAGGTCGGTTGCATTTGATGGCGTTCCGTTGGTAATGGCGCCTTCGTAGAAGGTTCCATACGAGCTATTGCTGTTGTCACCGCCAACGCCAAGGACGATGCCCCCTGCGTTACCCCATATCTTGCCGCTCGGAATGGCCCCGTCGAAAGCCGTTGTGAGATCACTGGCAGTCTGCACATCGGCCATCCGAAGGGCATATTGCCCGACGGGCGTGTGGAGGATGCCGAGGGCGAAGGAAACCTTCAGGGATGGGTTGTTGGAGTTCGACACCGCCCCAGGCGTTCCCGGGTCGCCAGTCGCCGAGCCCCCCATCCACACACCGCCCTCGAAATCCCCCCCGAACCACGGACCGCTACCGGTGCCGGTGCCCCAAAAGCCGGTTCCAAAGAACAAGGTGCTCATGGTCACGTATTGATTGGGATCGGGGGACACATCGCCGAAGTCCCAACAGCACGGGGCACCGTAGTGTGTACCGTCTGCCAGCTCGTAGATCCCCGATCCTTGTTGCCGACCGGCATGCCCTTGCCCACGACCCCCAAGGGGGTCCGATACCCCTCGTATTGAGCCATGTAGAGCGCGTAAACCTTGTGACCGCCAACCGTGACCGAGAGTTTGGTCGCGGTTGATTCGTAGTCGTCACTTCCCGATCGTGCCCCGTTGCCTGAGGGACCTGCGGACCCTCTTGCTAGATCGTTTCCATTCCCGGACTGGTCGTACAAGATCGAGACCGTGCAGGTGGAGCCGCCACAGAACGAGTCCTGGGTGGCCGAGTCGGCATAGCCATCCGCCAGCATCCCGATATCCATGATCGCGCCGCCCGTACCAGTGTTCGTGCTCGAGCTCCCGCTCCGGACCTGGTAAAGGGGACCGCTGTACGTGCTCGAAAGAGCGCGAGTCATGCTGTACGCCGCGGCACAGGGTGTTGCTGGGCTGGCGGCCGCGTAGATGTCACACGGCCCGAGGGGGCGCGCTTGCGTGCCTCCCGTGCCGATGGCTCCGCCAGTCGATGGGGTACCCCCGGTCCCGACGACACCGCCGCTCCCAATGACGCCACCGCTGCCGACCACACCCCCGGTCGACGGGACGCCTCCCGTGCCAGTGACGCCGCCGCTGCTAACCACACCCCCGGTCGACGAGACGCCTCCCGTGCCGGTGACGCCGCCAGTGGCGAGCACGCCACCGGTCGAGTGGAACCCGCCGGTGCTGATGTTGCCGCCGCTGCCCAGCGAACCACCGACCAAGATCATTCCGCCGCTACCGGCCGCTCCGCCAGCAGCGTCCATCGGGCCGGAACCTCCGGCTCCCCCTATTCCGCCAGTGGCACCGATCCCGCCAGCTCCGACCCCGATCCCGCCAGTGCCCGATCCGGCGCTGGCATCCGTCGTGTCGCCAACGCCCGAGCCGTCCCGCCCCGTCGCTCCACCAGCCCCAGACATCGGCACGTCGGCGCCGCTATCGGGAGGCTGGTTCGACAAGTCGGTGTCCACGCTGGGGTGCTTGGTATCCACGTCCGCATCCGCACTGGCGGGCCCCGTGGCCTCCTGCAGATCGGCGGCGGCATCGCCCCTGGAGCTGCCGGGCACCACGCAGTGGCCCTGGCTGCATTGGCGCCCCACCGGGCAGTTCTCGTTGGTTGCGCACACCAGCTGGTCGACGTCAATTCTTGGTTGGCGCGCGCAGCTCACGGGCAGCGCGACGACCAGTCCAACGACCAGGAAGGGGGCGAGGGAGCCAGGGATTCGCATGCGTCCGCCTCTTGCGCCTATCAGAATGCCACCTGCACGCGGGCACCGGCGGTTTGCGCGCTGACCACGGGTTCTAGGGTTGCGGAAGATTCACGGCCCTGCCTCCAGCCGAGATAGTAAAGGAGCGCGCCGCCGACAACGCAGACGGCGCCCGCGGCGTAGCCGACCGTGCTTGCGGTTGCGTAGTTCGCTCGGGTGCTCTCCTTGCTCCGCTGATAGCTGGTGGGGCTTGCCTCCAGCTGGCCCGCCAACTGGTTGGCCGCCAGGGCGAACCCCAAACCGGCGCCGACCCCAGCAACACCGACGCCTAATGCAACCGCGCCTGCTATGCGAAGACCTCGGCCCGGTGCCGTTCGAGGCAGCGATGCCTGCACCCCAGTCTGGGCGTGTGCCGCCGCCACCTCCTGGCTGGACCCCGCTGGACTGGGATTCTGAACATCCGCCGTGGTTGATCCGCGCAAAGGCTGCGCGATGCCGGCCGAGGGCGAGGACCCTTCTGATCCCTTCGCCTTCTTGTGGATCGCCTCGCAATCGGCGATGTGTCGCTCGGCGCGGCCATCGCTCACTTTGCCGGAATCCTTGGTCTTTCGCAGGTATTCGCGAAATCGAATGATGGCATCCTCGCACCGGCCGACCTGTTCGAGACAGCGACCTTGGTTGAAGATGAAGTTCTCGTCGTTGGTGTCGACGTAAAGGTCGGCCAAGAGCGCAACCCCGGCGTCGGCATCACCGGTCAGGCAAGCCTTCTTGGCGGCCCGCTCCTTGGCTGTCCTGCTTTCCGCCTTTCCCGCCGCCTCGGGCGACAACGACGATCCAACCTCCTTCGCAAGCAGCTCCTGGCAGTCGGCGATGTGCTTCTGGGCATCGGCCTTTTCGGTTCTGCCGATTTGCTTGCCCACACGCAGATACTCCCGAAAGCGGGAGATTGCATCTTCATAGCGATGATTCTGTTCGAAGCAACGACCCTGGTTGTAGATGAACACCGGGTTGTTCGTGCCTACGTAGAGCTGGGAAAGGATCGCGACGCCCTTGGTGTAGTCGCCGGCCAGGCATGCCGTCTTCGCGACGCGCTCCTTCGCATCGACGTCCTTCGCCTGCGCCGTGCGAGCTGCCAGGAGCAGACCTGCTACTAGGACCAGGTATTTCCACGGATTCATTCTTGGTTTACTCGATTAAAGTTGTCCACGTGCGACGTTGTAGGCAGCTATCTTCTTAGCCCCGACTAGCCTTGGCAAGGATATTTACCAGGCGTGCCAAGAGCCCGCACGAGTGGCTGGATGCGGCCAGCGTGAAGATGGTATCTACCGGCGGAACACGCCTCGACGATGCCAGTGGTAGGCTACGGTGGCGACGTCGCGGCTCGCGCGGCCTGGCGTCGGGAGATGCCTCAAAGCTTTCCCAGCGCCATGCACGGTAAAGTGCTGGAAGAGACCGCCTGAAGGCGTCCAGTACGAAGACACATCGAGGATGCTCATCGCACCCTCGACCCGTCCTGCAGATGCACTCGTGTCGTTCAATGGCTTCCACCACCGGAAGAACCTCCGGCGGGAAGCACGCGGCCTACTTCGTGTACCCGACGGCCTGGAGGTTCTTCATGATGAGGAGGTCGGTGGCGTTCGACGGCGAACCATTAACAACGGCCCCCTCGAAGAAAGTTCCCTCAGAGTTATTGCTGTTGTCCCCGCCAATACCTAGGCCGATGCCCCCTGCGTTGCCCCAGGTCTTGCCACTAGGAATGTTGCCGTCGTAGCCGGTTGTAAGGTCGCTGGCCGTGGATATATCGGCCATCCTAAGGGCATATTTCCCGACGGGCGTGTGAAGAATGCCGAGGGCGAAAGAAACCTTCAGGGTCGGATTATTGTTGTTTGCCGCCGCCCCGGGCGTTCCCGGGTCGTTGGTCGCCGTACCGCCCATCCACACACCGCCTTCGAAATCCCCACCAAACCATGGGCCGTTGCCAGCGCCCTTGCCCCAGAAGCCGGTTCCAAAGAATACGGTGTTCATGGTCACGTATTTGTTGGGGTCGGGCGAGACAGAGCCGAAGTCCCAGCAGCACGCGCCACCGAAGTGTGTTCCGTCTATGAGCTCATAGATGCCCTGGTCCTTGTTGCCGATGGGCACGCCCTTGGCCGTAGCGTTCAACGTGGTCCGATACCCCGCGTTTACCTGGATATAGAGCCCGTACACCTTGTGACCGCCGGCCGTTATCGAGATCTTGTTCGCGACGGCCTCGTAGTCGTCGTCTCCCGATCGTGTCCCGTTGCCGGTTGGGCCTGCGGATCCCCTTACGAGATCGTTCCCGTTCCCGGATTGGTCATACAACTTCGAGACCGTGCAGGTGCTGGTGCAGAAGGTGTCCTGCGAGGCCGAGTCTGCGTAGCCGTCGGGGAGCATCATAATATCCTTGGTCGTGCCACCCGTGCCCGTGTTCGTGGCGGAGCTCCCGCTCCGGACCTGGTAGAGGGGCCCGCTGTACTTGCTCGAAAGCGCACGAACCATGCTGTACGCGGCACCACATGGCATGCTGGCGGAGGCGTAGATATCGCAGGGACCGCTGCCCACGGACCCGCCGCCCGCGCCCGACGAACCGCCGCTCGCGGTGACGCCGCCAGAGCCGGTCGTACCACCGGCGCCGGTCTTCCCGCCCGACGCAGAAACGCCGCCCGCGCCACTGGCGCCGCCGCTCACTCTCGCGCCACCCGAGCCGCCGGCACCGCTGCTTACGCTCGCGCCACCCGAGCCGCTGGCACCGCCAGCTGCGCTCGCGCCGCCTGCCCCAGAGCCTCCGCCCTTCCCGGTTGCTCCTCCGCTTCCCGATCCGCCGCTATTCTGGAGCACGATCGTACCTGTCACCGTCGTATCGGTGCCCTGTGGGGTCAAGGTCAGCTTGTTGTTTGACACGCAGTACGAGTACTGCGAGTTGTCCTGGGTACTCGTGATAGCGTTGTCCGCGGTGGTGAAATTGCCGTTTGTCTGCGGGTCAGAAGTTACAAACCCCATCGAGCCTGTCTGGTTGATGGTGCCCGCGCACGTGCAACCTCCGTCCGCATTGTCTGTGCAAGTCGCCGTGTCGTAGTATCCACCCTTCATAACTGAACCAAGCCTGTCGCAGGTCACGGGGGACTTCGAGAGGATCTTGCAGTCGGAGCCAAGCGTGAGCTGCTCGGTGCCCGTCGTGGTCGTGCCGTCCACGAACGTTCCGTCGGCCATGGCGGTCCAGGTTCCTGCAACCTGGAGGGTTCCCGTGACTTGCCCGGTCGCACAAGACAAGGCGAACAGGGCCTGCATGTCCAACTGGCCGGACACGCTCAAACATGCTGAGGTCACGGTCCAGGTTCCGGTCACGACACCGCCACATGGCGTCACACTGCCGGTCGGCGTACAGGACGCTCCCCCACCGGTGCCCCCACTGCTGGAGCTGCCGCCCGCCCCGCCGCTGCCAGAGCTTCCGCCCTTGCTCGTGGTGCCGCCGCTGCCAGCCACCCCGCCGCCACCAGAAGAGCCGCCGGTCTTTGTCGCCGTGCTTCCTCCGGCCCCCGATGGAGTGCTTGTGGAGCTGCATGCACCTGAAATCATTCCCAATGCCATTGCCGTTGCGAAAAATGCGGACTGGAGCTTCATCTGACTTCTCCTTAGCTTGGGTCGAACCGGAATCGTGGCGGTGCGAATTGCCGCCGGATGGCAGCACGCATCTCTGGTCAGTGCCTCGAAGTCGCTATTCTATCTATTGTTTGTTATTAGTGGCGCGAGATTGTCATGATTCATCGCCAAATCGACCCCCCCGCTGCGTTAATCCATGCAGTGGGATGGGCGGTTGAATTCCATCTCGGTCATTAGGAAATGTGTCTATCGCGTGGAGAATTGGTAGAGGGTGGTCTGCGTGTAGTGTAGCCCAGGCCGGAGCACCGCGCTGGGGAAGGCGGGGTGGTTGGGCGAATCCGGAAAAAACTGTGCTTCCAGACACAGCGCCGTGCGGTGCTGGTGCGCCACGCCGCTCTTGCCGTGGACAGTCCCGTCGAGAAAGTTGCCGGAATAGAACTGGAGGCCGGGCTGATCGGTGAGGACCTGCATGACAATTCCACTGGTCGGGTCGTAGAGCTCGGCCGCCTTGCGCACCTTCTTGCCAGCGCCGCGAAGAACCCAGTTGTGGTCGTAGCCCTTGCCGAGGACGAGCTGCTCGTCTTTGGCATCGATGTGCGCGCCGATCTTGGTGGCCTTGCGGAAATCCATCGGTGTGCCCGCGACGTCCGCCAGCTTTCCCGTCGGAATGAGGCCTGCACCGACCGGCGTCGTCTTGTCGGCGTCGATGGTCAGCTCTTCGCCGAGAATCGTCTGCGTCGGGTCTCCACTGAGATTGAAGTAGGAATGGTTGGTCGGGTTGAGGATGGTCGGCTTGTCGGTCGTCCCGCGGTAGTCGATGCGAAGGGCGTTGTTGCGGGTCAGCGTGTACGTGACGGTCAGCGTGACGGTTCCAGGATATCCCTCCTCGCCGTCCTTGCTCACGTAGGTGAGCTTCACGCCCGGGCCTTGCTTGCCATCGATGGGTTCCGCCTTCCACAACTTCTTGTAGAAGCCGTGTGCGCCACCGTGCAGGTGGTTCGGTCCGTCGTTCAGGTCCAACTGATAGGTTTTTCCGTCGAGGGTGAATTTGCCCGCGGCGATGCGGTTCCCGTAGCGACCGACAATGGCACCGAAAAAGTTCTTGTCTTTGACATACCCGGCGAGGTCATCGTAGCCGAGAACGACGTCGCGGAGCTTTCCCTGGCGATCCGGGACCTTCAGCGAGACGACGATGGCCCCATAGTTGATAACCCTCGCCTCGGCGCCGGACGGGTTGGTGAGCGTGTAGAGGGTCACCTTCCCGCCGTCTTCGAGGGTTCCGAACGCCGTTTCGGCGACCGATGACCCGGCCTTTTTGCCGGGCGCGGCCGATGCCATCGCCGACGTCATCATCGGCAGTGCCAACGCGAGGGCAAGGGCGGATAGGGGGATTTTCATGGTCATGGCTGCCATCCTTCCCGTCACGGCTACCACATGGTTTCGGCTTGCACGCCTGCGGTGGTGCCGCTCAACTTGTACACAGAGGGATCCGAGTCGGGGATGGGGTTGGTGTATACCTGGCCCGAATCGACGGTGGTGATCGCGGCATTCTTGTCCCACGTCGCCCACGTGACGAAGAGGCGCAGCTCCGGGCGCGCCCAGAATCCCTTGGCAGCGGTGATCGCCAGAGCACCGGTTACCTTGGTCAGCTGGCGGTTTCCGGAGACGTTGGTCGCTATGAGTCTGTCGTGACCGACCTCGCCGAGCAGCTTGGCGTGCTCGGTGAACGCGAAGCTCACGCGTGTGCCAGCGGAAATCCAATCCCCGGCGGCCGGCGTCGAGTTCTTGTCATGCTGCCAGACCACGTTCGCCTGGAGGCCGAGCCAGTCGAAGGGCTGAATGGTGAGCACGTCGAGGGCTCGGAACCGCCACTCAGTGGTTTGGAAGTTGAGCGAGAAGTCCGGGTAATAGAAGCGTGAGAGGGTTCCAAAGCCCGCTCCCCCACCTACACCATATTGGACGGCCACCTTGTTGTTGCCGCCGAGCACGTCCTGCACGTATTGGAAAGTGGCGCCCCATCCGCTATGGGTGTTGGATATCATGTAGGTTTGTTGGGTCACCGGATCGATCTGGGGACTGTAATCGTTGCTCCAATCCTTGATGTACTGGAACCCGAGCTGGAGCTCGCCGCCGGACCACGGCCGAATCCCTCGAACCTGAAAATCGTTTCGGATGCCGAGGTCCATTTGAGGCGGCAACGCTGGGATCGTCCCGGTTGTTGGCTGTCCATCGACGGCGAAGACACCATAGCTGAACGTCAGGTCGCGCACGATGTCGGGGGCCGAATCCCAGATCTTGCCGAGGGAGATGTCCTCGATGCCCGCCCCCACGCCCGAGGGGTTCCAGTAGAAGAAGTCGCTGATATAGACGCTTTCGCGCTTGTAGTAACGCGTGCCAACCCAGGGCGTTCCTCCGGCGAGCCAGGAGATCCCCTTGATGTCGACGTAGAGATTGGGGAAGGCCACGGTCGCGCCGGTTCCGGGCGAGCCCAGGTCCGAAGAAGTGACCCCAGTCGGGGTGTAGCCAATATAGGTCGTCGGTATGTAGGCGACCGGCATGAAGTGCAATCTCGCGACCGAACCATCCTCGCCCGCGTAGACCACCGTCGTGGTGTGCAACTCGGCCCACACCTCACACTCGTTGCCGAGCCTGTACTTGGACAGCAATCCGCCGAGATTGAGCTGGAAGCAGGTCTGGCGGCCCTTCTCGTGGACGTTCGCGCCAAAGCCACCACGAAAATATCCGTTCACGGTAAGATCCCCAACCTTCGGTTTGGCGGCTGGCGCAGTGACAGCGACGGCTGGGGCAGCAACGGCTGGGGCAACAGCAGCGGCCGGGGAAACAGCAACAGCTGGAGCAACGGGAGCCGGTCGCTCGGCGTTTGGTTCTTCAGTAGATTGTTGGGCTTCGGCGTCCGTGGTTTCCTGGGCGAAGGCGTGCACCGACAGGAGACCCACTACGAACATTCCAGATAGCCCCGATAACTGTAATACTCGTCGCATGGTTGGCCCTTCCTCTGATGTGTTACAGTGGCTATTGAGTTACCAGAAGTAATAGTAGAAGACGGCGATAATGCCCACGATGACCGCGCTGTGGATGACGTCCCAGTGGTTCCAACTGGCGCGGGTGGCGGCCTTCTCTTCGGCGGTCGCGCCGTAGTAGGTGTAGCGCACCGTGCTCGGCTCGGGTGCCTTGGTGACAGCACTGATGGCGAAGACCAAGATGATGCAAACGACCAGCAGACCTTCAGCGTAGTACAGCCAGTGGATCTGCTGCAGGCTGAAGAGCACGCCGTACCGGGCGCGCAGCATGTCGGCGGTCGCGAGCCCTTCCTTGAGCGGGCGCTCGATGAGCAGATCGAGACCGAGGCGTCCGAAGCCGGCCACCGCGCCGACCAAGAAAGCCCAGAATGCGGCGGGAGCGGTGGCGCGCTTCCAGAAGATGCCCATGACGAAAAGCACCGCGATGGCGGGAGACATGTAGCCCTGGACGCTCTGCAGGTATTCGTAGAGGTTTTTGCCTAGGCTCTTCATCACCAGCACCCACAGGATGCCGACCACGACGATGACCGCAGTGGCAACACGCCCCACGAAGACCTGGGTCTTGCCCGAGGCGTTGGGTCTCCACTTCTGGAAGAAGTCCATGGTGACCAACGTGGCGGACGCGTTGTACTTCGAGGCCAGCGACGCCATCAGGGCGGTCAACATGCCGCACGCGACGATGCCGCGGATGCCGTGGGGCAGGATCTGCGCGACCAGGCTGGTGTAGGCCTGGTCCCCGTTCCCCGCGGTGGTGAAACCACTTCCAGGCGTGCTGAAAAGCGCGAAGGCGATCATGCCGGGAATCAGGAAGATGAACACCGGCGTGAGCTTGAGGTAGCCCGCCAGGATGCTGCCGCGCCGGCTTTCTTTCTCGTTCTTGCCGGCCAGCACGCGCTGGACGATGTACTGGTCGGTGCACCAGTACCAGAACCCGATGATGGCCGACCCTGGCAGCACGGCCAGCCAGGGGAACCTCGCATCCGAATTGGGACGGATGAGGTGAATGTTGCTGCCCGCCGAGTCGAGCATCTTGTGCCAGCCGGCGAGGAGGCTGCCGGCGCCCAGCTTATCCAGGCCGATATAAAGGATGCAGATGGAGCCGAAAAGCAGCACGGGCGTCTGGAGCACGGCGGTGTACATGATCACGCGCAGGCCGCCGAGGGCCGTGTAGATCCCGGTGGCCACGGCAAGCCCGACGGAAACCACCCAGAAAAGGGGAATCTGGTGTCCGAACATGGGCACGCTGTTTCGGCCGAGCAGCACGGTGAAGACCACGTCCGCGGCGTAGAGGGTCGCGGCGATCTTGGTGAGCACCAAGCTGGCGATGGTGAGGAAGCTCAAGATGGAGCGCGATCCGGGAGAAAAACGCCGTTCCAGGAATTCCGGCATGGTGAAGACCTGGATGCGGTCGTAGATGGGCACGAAGACCCATCCCAGAATCAGGATGATCCAGCCCTGCATTTCCCAGTGCGCCATGGCCATGCCCGACGCGAAGCCCGCGCCGGCCAAGCCCACCAGATGCTCGGACCCGATGTTGGAAGAGTAGATCGAGGCGCCGATCTGCAGCCATCCTGCCTGGCGTCCGGAAAGAAAATAGTCGGTGCCGGACTGGGCCTTCTTGCGTGTGGAGGCCCACACCACCACCACCATGCCGAGAAGAAACAGGACGATGACAATCCAGTCCAGGCCGTTGAACACCGAGCCTGTGTTCAGCGGCCCCGGGAGCGGTAGATTCATGTTGGGAACCTCCTATAGTGCTCGGTCATCCAGCGCCTTTTCCAGCAAAGGTGTGTCCCCAGACTGCCCATGTTCGCGCGTGCGACAGGACCAGATCGGCAGAGGAGGCGTTCCACATTGACTCGTTCTTTGACGGTCTCGGGTGTTTTTCCCATGTTCCGTGTACGTACACGGTAAGTTTTCTTGTACCATCGCCGCGTCCTTCCGTCAACCCCCCAAGAGGATGGGGTTGACGAAAGCTCGGTGCGATGGTACAGAGATCTTCCGTGTACGTACACGGAAGATGGAAACTACACGAGCGACCGTTAAGGAAATAGCCCGTCTCGCGGGCGTTTCCATTGGCACCGTAGACCGGGTGCTGCACGATCGAGGCGAAGTCTCGGTCGACACCAAGGCAAAGATCCTCGCGATCACAGCCACCCTCGGCTACGAGCCCAACATTCTTGCCCGCCAGCTCGCTCGCAACAAGGTCTATACTTTCCGAGCCGTCGTTCCCCGAGCCGACCAGGACTCGGGCTATTGGTCCCTCTGTCTCGCCGGCATCCACCGCGCCGAACACGACCTGGAGCCCTACGGGACGAGGGTCAGGGTGGACGAATTCGATCGCTACGACCGTGCCTCGTACCGCACCCTGCTCAGGGACATCGTCGTCGAACCCTGCGACGGTCTCCTCATCGCCCCAGTACTGCCGGACGATCTCGTGCCGGCATTGCACAAGCTGGGCTCGGCCGCCCCGCCAGGCCGCGCGGGCGGCCATGTGCCCTACGTGTTCTTCGACTGCGACGCCCAGGGTGCGAGTCCCGTGGCGGCCATCGGTCAAGATGCCCTCCGCGCGGGCTACCTCGCCGGCCGCATGATGTCCCTGCTCGCGAAGGGACCGGGGCCCTTCGTCGCAATGAGCGCCCACGCTGGGGACCGGCACATCCGGCTTCGCATCGAGGGCTTCGAGACCTTCTTCCGCGAGACAGCCTCGGGGGGCGGATTGCGCAGGGTCGTGGTGAAGGAATGCCCGGAGCTCGAAAGCGCCGAGGACTGCGAGCGCGCCCTCGGAAAAATTTTCCACTCCAATCCCGACATCGCGGGAGTTCTGGTGGCCAATTCCTCGGGCCATATCGCGGGCGAGTGGCTGGCCGCTCGAGGCGCAAAGGAAGACTGCGCCGTCGTTTCTTGGGACTTGGTGCCGACCAACGCGCGGGCCCTCCGCGAGGGCAAAATCGATTGCGTCGTCTCCCAGCGGCCCGCCGAGCAGGCGCGCGAGGGGCTCGAGAGGCTATTCAGGGCGGTCGTTCGAGGAGAGTCGGACTCTTCGCCCGCGTCCATTCCCCTCGAAGTGTATTTCAAGGAGAACATTCCGGAGAAGGAGCCTCAATGAGCGTCAAGAAGGGACAAGACTACGTCCTTGGTATCGACTTCGGCACCGACTCGGTGAGGACTCTCGTCGTGGACGCGGCCGACGGGGCGAGTGTCGGCACGGCGGTGAGCGCATATCGGCGCTGGGCCAGGGGGGAATTCTGCGACCCCCGGTCCAACCGCTTCCGCCAGCATCCCCTCGACTACGTCGAGGGAATCGAGGACGCCACCAAGCGTGCCCTCGCCGAGGCGGGCGCCGCGGCCGCCGCCAAGGTGCGGGGGATCACGATCGACACGACGGGCTCCACCCCCTGCCTCGCCGATGAGACGGGAGCGCCGCTCGCGCTCAAGCCCGAGCTCGCATCGGAGCCCGACGCAATGTTCGTCCTGTGGAAGGACCACACCGCTGTCGCCCAGGCCGAGCGAATCAACGAGCTGGCCCGCGGCTGGGGCGGCGAGGACTTCACCAAGTACGAAGGCGGTATCTACTCTTCCGAGTGGTTCTGGGCCAAGGTGCTGAGGCTCGTCGAGAACAAGACCAAGGCCATTGCCGCTGCCCGCACGGTGGTGGAGCACTGCGATTGGATGCCCGCCCTCCTCACCGGGACCAACAACCTGGCCCAATACAAGCGCAGCCGCTGCGCCGCCGGGCACAAGGCCATGTGGCACGCCTCTTGGGGCGGCTATCCTCCCGCCGCCTTCCTCGACAAGCTCGATCCCCGGCTCTCGCAGCTCGCTGCTTCCCTCGGCACCGAGACCTACACGGCCGAGACTCCTTTCGGAAAGCTCAGCCCGGAATGGGCCAGGCGCCTCGGCCTCTCGACCGAGGTCGTCGTGTCGGTCGGCGCCTTCGACGCCCACATCGGCGCGGTGGGCGGCGACGTGGCGCCCGGCACACTGCTCAAGATCATGGGCACGAGCACCTGCGACATCATGATCGGACCCAAGCCCGCAGGCGCGGAGAAGCTCGTCGCGGGCATCTGTGGCCAGGTCGACGGCTCGGTCGTAAAGGGGATGATCGGCTACGAGGCGGGGCAGTCGGCCTTCGGCGACGTCTTCGCCTGGTTCCGCAAAATCCTCGCCTGGCCCGCCCGCACCCTGCCGGGGCTCGGCGACCCACAGGCGATCGAGGACAAGCTCCTCCCCGCCCTCGAGGCCGAGGCCGCGAAGATCGATCCCTCCGAGTCGGGCCTGGTGGCCCTCGACTGGCACAACGGCCGCCGCACCCCCGACGCCGACCAAGCCCTCACCGGCGCGCTCGCCGGGATCAGCCTCGGCACCGATGCTCCCGCGGTCTACCGTGCTCTCATCGAGTCGGCCGCCTTCGGGTCGCGTGCCATCGTGGAGCGACTGCGCTCGGAGGGCGTCAAGGTCGAGCGTGTGGCCGCCATCGGCGGCGTCGCCCGCAAGAGCCCCCTCGTGATGCAGATCTGCTCCGATGTCCTTGGCATGGACATCTCGGTCTCGGCCAACGACCAATCCGTCGCGCTCGGCGGCGCCATGTTCGCCGCGGCGGCGGCCGGCCTCTATCCCGACGCCCTCACGGCCCAAGCCGCCATGCGCGCTCCCATCGAGCGCGTCTACAAGCCCGATCCCGCGCGTCGCGCGGCCTACGACAAGATCTATTCGAAGTACAAGGCCCTCGGGGCCTTTGCCGAAAAGGAGATGCGCAAATGATCGACCTCAAGAAGTTCGAGCTCTATTTCGTGACCGGCAGCCAGGATCTTTACGGCGCCGAGACCCTCAAGAAAGTCGACGAGCACTCGAAGGCCATGGTCCAGGCCCTGGAACCCAAGGTGCCGTGCAAGCTCATCTGGAAGAGCGTGGTCAAGGGATCGGACGCCATCCTTGCCCTGGTCCGCGAGGCCAACTCCAATCCGAATTGCGCGGGCATCATCACGTGGATGCACACCTTCAGCCCCTCGAAGATGTGGATCGCCGGCCTCACCGAGCTGCGCAAGCCGCTGTGCCACCTGCACACCCAGTTCAACCGCGACATCCCCTGGGATTCCATCGACATGGATTTCATGAACCTGAACCAGTCGGCCCACGGCGACCGCGAGCACGGCTTCATCGGCGCTCGTTTGCGCCTGCCGCGCAAGGTTGTGGTCGGGCACTGGGAGACAGCGGCCGTCCTCGAGAAGCTTGCGGGGTGGATGCGCACGGCGGCCGCCTTCGCCGACGGGCGCAGACTCAAGGTTGCCCGTTTTGGCGACAACATGCGCGAGGTGGCGGTCACCGAGGGCGACAAGGTCGAGGCCCAGATCAAGCTGGGCTGGTCCATCAACGGCTACGGCGTGGGCGACCTTGTCAAGGTGGTGAAGGAGATCTCCGACGCCGACGTGGACAAGCTGGTGAAGTCTTATGCCGACGAGTACGAGATCGCCGCCGACGCCAAGTCGGGCGCGGGACTCGAGCGTGTGAAGGTGCAGGCCCGCATCGAGCTCGGCCTCAAGACCTTCCTTGAAGCCGGAAACTTCGGCGCCTACACGGACACCTTCGAAGATCTCCACGGCCTGTCCCAGCTGCCTGGCCTGGCCTCGCAGCGCATGATGGCGGCCGGCTATGGCTTCGGCGCCGAGGGCGACTGGAAGACCTCGGCCATGGTGCGAGCCATGAAGGTCATGGCCACCGGCCTCGGCGGCGCATCGTTCCTCGAGGACTACACCTACAACTTCGACCCGGCCGCCCCCGCGGTTCTGGGCTCGCACATGCTCGAGATCTGCCCCTCCATCGCCAAGGGTAAGCCGAGGCTCGAGGTCCATCCCCTCGGCATCGGCGGCAAGGACGACCCCGCGCGGCTCGTCTTCGCAGGCGACGCCGGTCCCGCCCTCAACGCGACCCTGGTCGACATGGGCGGCCGCATGCGCCTGATCGTCAACGAGGTCGATGCTATCGAAGCCAAGGCCATGCCCAAGCTTCCCGTGGCGCGCGTCCTCCTCAAGCCCAGGCCCGACCTCGAGCGCGCCGCGGAGTGCTCGATCATCGCCGGCGGCGCCCACCACACCGCCTACTCGCGCATCGTCAAGACCGAGTGGATGCGCGACTGGGCCGAGATGGCCGGCATCGAGATCCTCGTCATCGACGCCAAGACCGACCCGAACGAGCTGCGCAAGGAGATCCGCTGGAACGAGATCGGCTACAGACTCGGATTGTGAGCAGGCCATGAGCAAGTACGACGCCCTCCGCGAGGAAGCTTGCAAGGCCAACCTCGAGATCGCCGAGCTCAAGCTGGCGATTCTCACTTGGGGTAACGCCTCGGCCTTCGACCCGGCGGCGGGCGTCTTCGCCATCAAACCCTCTGGCCTCGACTACGCCGAGCTCACACCCGAGAGCATGGTAGTCGTCGATCTCGAGGGCAAGGTCGTCGCGGGATCCTTGCGGCCATCGTCGGACACCAAGACCCACCTCGTTCTCTATCGCTCTTTCGAGGGCATACGTGGCGTTTGCCACAGCCACTCGCCGCACGCGGTGGCCTGGGCCCAGGCGAGGCGTGCCATCCCCTGCCTGGGCACGACCCACGCCGACCAGACCGCCGGCGAAATCCCCTGCACGGAGATGATCAGCGCCCAGGCCCTGGCGAAGGATTACGAGCTGGGCACCGGCGAGCTCATCGTCGAGACCTTCAAGGGCAGAAAGCCCCTCGAGATCCCGATGGTCATCGTCGCCGGCCACGGGCCCTTCGCTTGGGGCAAGGGCGCCATGGCGGCCGTGCACCAAGCGGCCGCCCTCGAGGAGGTCGCGCGCATGGCCATCCTCACTTACCAGGTGAACCCGAACGCAGGTCCATTGCCGGAGCACGTCATGCGCAAGCACTACGAGCGCAAGCACGGCCCAGGCGCCTACTACGGCCAGCCCAAATAGGAGACCTTCACCATGAATCGAAATCGCAATCGCGTTTGTGTTCTATTGGCTGCTACCGTTGGACTACTCGTCGTCACGCCGGCACGGGCAGCGTCGTTGCAGTCGGTGGCTACCAGCGCGTGGTCTGGCGGCGACGTCCCCACCTACATCAGCATGTACATCTACGTGCCAGACAAACCGGCGACGAATCCCCCCATCTTGGTTTGTTCGCACTATTGTGGGGGGAGTGCCTCCGGTGTTTTCGGCCAGGCGCAACAGGGTGGCATCGTGTCGGCAGCCGACAAGTACGGCTTCATCATGGTTTTTCCTCAGACGACGAACCCCGCTACTTCCGCGGATTGCTGGGATGTCGGGTCGACGAAATCCCTCACGCACGATGGAGGCGGGGACACGCAGGCCATTGCCGAGATGGTGAAGTACACGATCACCAAGTACCAAGCCAACGCCAATCGGGTCTACGCGACGGGAGACTCGTCCGGCGGCATGATGACGGAAGCCCTGCTCGCCGTCTATCCGGATATGTTCAAAGCAGGTTCCTCGTTCGCGGGGGTTCCCGCTGGGTGCTGGTCCTTGGGCTGGAGCGCCTCCAGCAATTGGGGTGGCACCTGTGCAGGATCCGGCAACCCTGCCACATCCACCGTGAATGAAACAGCCCAGCAGTGGGGAGACAAAGTTCGCGCCATGGACCCGGGATATTCCGGATTTCGCCCGCGCGTGCAGCTCTTCCACGGCGACCACGATCAGTATGTTGCCTACACGAACCTGCGTGAGGGAATCAAGGAATGGACCAATGTGCTGGGTCTGAGCACAGATCCGACATCGACGGATACGGGCCTGACATTGGGGACCCACCAAGCGACGAGGCAGAGATGGACGGATTCGTGCGGTTATGTGGTTCTCGAGGCCATTACGTCGATCGGCGGCGACCACGGCCCGTCTGATGCACTCTTCAACTCGTCGTACGTGATCCCGTTCCTGGGCCTCGACCAGACCGGCGCCATCGATCCCGGGGTGGCTGCGTGTGGCGACGCTGGGGTCGGCGGTGCCGGTGGTGCAAGCGGCACGGGAGGCAGCACGGGTACGGGTGGGACGAGCGGCAACAAGGATGGTGGCGCGACCGGCGGTGCGGCCGGCAACAAGGACGCCGGCAATGTTAATGTTCCGGGCAGCGGCGGTGCGGTGGAAAGTGGCGGCGTTGCGGGGAGCGGTGGCGTCGTGGGAAGCGGTGGTTCCGCGGGCAGTGGTGGAGCCGGTGGGAAGGGCGGCGCGACCGGCGCGGGTGGCATTTCGAGCAGCGGCGGCAACAGTGGCGGCGTGGGCGGCGGAGGAACGAGTGGAAGTGGAGGAGCCTCCAGCGGGGGAACGACCGGAGGTGGCGGAAGCTCCGCCAAAGGCGGCAGCGGTGGTTCCGGCGGATCGTCTGGCAGCGGTGGCGACTCCAACTCGGGCGGCAACGGTGGCGGCTCCGGCAGTGGTAGCTCGACGACAACCGGCGGCACTGCCTCCAATGGCTGCTCTTGCGCTATTGGTAGCGCCACCGCTTCAGGAAAGGGTCCCGCATTGTTCCTAATCGCGGCTCTTGGGTTCGCGCTTCGACGCCGCAGGAAGACACCGGGCAAGTCGTAGGGCTAGGCGTCGGCCACGGCCAACCAGCTAGACGCGCATTTTTGCATCAGGGTCGCGAAACCACCCGCTGCAGCCGTGCGAATTCGCGACCGCGCCGGGCGGCGTTTGGGGATTTCGCCCCTATACTCCCGGCCGCATGGCGATTTTGGCCACGGCCCGCAATCTCGGCAAATCCTTCTCGGCGCGTCCCCTGTTCGAGGGCGTGGGTTTCACCTTGTCCGAGGGCGAGCGCATCGGGCTCATCGGTCCGAACGGCGCGGGCAAGACCACCTTGCTGCGCATCCTGGCCGGCGTGGACTCGCCGGATCAGGGCGAGCTGGCCCTGCGCCGCGGGCTGCGCGTGGGCCACGTGGCGCAGGTACCCGTGTTTCGACCCGGGCAGAGCGTGCGCGAGGCGGTGCTGGAGCCGACGCTTGGGCTTGTCGACCACGATCATCAATGGCAGGCGGCGGCGCGCGCCGAGGCGCTGATCGCCCGCCTGGAGCTTCTCCGGGCCGCAGGCGGGGACGGACGCGCCCGTCGAGCGTTTGTCCGGCGGCTGGCGCAAGCGCGTGGCCCTGGCGCGCGAGCTGGTGGGCGAGCCCGAGCTGCTTCTGCTCGACGAGCCCACCAACCACCTGGACGTGGAAAGCATCCTGTGGCTGGAGAAATTCCTGGCCGGGGCGCCCTTCGCGACGGTCACCGTCACCCACGATCGTCTGTTTCTCCAGCGCATTTCCAACCGCATTTTGGAGCTCGACCGGCGCAACGAGGGTGGGCTCCTTTCCGTCGACGGCGACTACGCCACCTTTCTCGAACGCAAGGATGCGTTGATGGCCGCCCAGGAGCGCCGGGAGGCGTCGTTGCGCAATACCTTGCGCCGCGAGACCGAGTGGCTACGGCGTGGCGCCCCCGCCCGTTCGACCAAGCAGCAGGCGCGCATCCAGCGGGCCGAGGCACTGGTGGGCGCGGTGGAAGAGCTCTCGGCGCGCAACGTCTCCGGCACCGCGGCGCTGGACTTCGGCAGCGTCGGGCGAAAGCCCAAGCGTCTCATCGAGGCCAAGGGGATTGCCAAGGCCTACCAGGGCAAGGAGATCTTTCGCGGCATCGATCTGTTTCTCGGGCCGGGCAGCCGGTTGGGGCTTATCGGCAAGAACGGTTGCGGAAAATCCACCCTGCTGCGCGTGCTGGTGGGGCAAGAAACGCCGGATTCGGGCGAGGTGATTCGCGCGGACAACCTGCAGGTCGCGTATTTCGAGCAGCAGCGCGAAAGCCTGGATCCCGAGATGACGGTCATCGATACCTTGTGTCCAGGCGGCGATCAGGTGGACTTTCGCGGCACTTGGGTGCACGTCAACGGCTACCTCGGCCGGTTTCTCTTTCGCGCCGAGCAGGGCAAGTTGCGTGTCGGCCAGCTCTCCGGCGGCGAGCAAAGCCGCCTGGCGCTGGCGCGTCTGATGTTGCGCCCGGCGAACGTGCTGGTGCTCGACGAGCCGACCAACGACCTGGATCTGGCCACGCTGGACTTGCTGGAAGAAACGCTCATCAACTTCGACGGAGCGGTGTTGCTGGTCAGCCACGATCGCTACTTTCTGGATCGCACCAGCACCTCGCTGCTGGCGTTTTCCGATCTTCCCGGCAGACAGGTCGCGCATCTCGTGGGTCTTTCGCAGTGGGAGGCCTGGTACGCTGCCGAGCGCGAGGAGATCGCCGTCGCCGAGCGCGAAAGACCGGCGGCCGCGCGCACGCAGACGGGCGGGACCAGGCGCAAGCTCAGCTACAAGGATCAGCGCGATTTCGACAGCATCGAAGCCCGCATCGCCGAGGCCGAGGCGCGCCTGGCCGCGCTCGAAGCCGAGCAAGCCAGTCCCGAGCTGGCCAGCAACGCCAGCCGCCTGGTGGAATTGATCGCGCAGATCGAGAGCGCCAAAGGCGAGGTGGACGCGCTCTACGCCCGCTGGTCCGAGCTGGAGGCATAAGTGCGAGCATGGCGCTCGCTTGGGGAAGGAGGATGCGCCGGTTACAAATTCTTGTACAGCGGCCCGCCGCCGCCTTCGGGGGGAACCCAGTTGATGGCGCCGTAGGGATCCTTGATGTCGCAGGTCTTGCAGTGTACGCAGTTGGAGAAATCGATGCGCAGGTTCTGGAACTTGCCCGTGGTCTCGTCGCGCTCGACCACATAGACGTTGGCCGGGCAGAATTTCTCGCACGGATTGCCGTATTCCTCGGCGCAGCGCAGGCAATGGCTGGTGTCGACCTTGAGGTGGCAGGGCTGCTTCTCCTCATGGCGCGCCCCCGAGTGGTAAACGTCGGTCAGCTTGTCGAAGGTGAGGCCCTGGTTGTCGTATTTGAAGGTGGTCGCCGGCGCGCCTTGCGGATAGACCTCGAGCAACGTCTTGGTGTCCTTGTGATCTTCTTCGAGGACGATCTTGTCGAGCGGGTAGAGGCCGCCGGTGACGGTCATGAGGCCGGCCTGGATGGTGCCGCCGATAAGCCCCGCCTTCATGAGCTGGCGGAAATTGCGCGCGGGGTACATGTCCTTGACGATGTACGAGCTCGTCACCGCGGTCTCGTACTTGGCGAGTTGCCTCAGCGAGAAGTCGTTCGTGGTCAGCGCCTCGAACAGGGTTTCCGCGGCCAGAATGCCGCTCTTGATGGCGTAGTGAACGCCCTTGAGCTTGGGCATGGCCACCATGCCCGCGCTGTCGCCGCAAAGGAGCGCGCCGTCCATGGCGATCTTGGGGATGGAATAGTAACCGCCCTCGGGGATGGTCTTGGCCCCGTAGGAGACCACCTTGCCGCCGTCGAGCAGCTTCCTGACGAACGGGTGCTGCTTGAACCTGCAGAACTGCAAGTGCGGATCGATGAGCGGGTCGTGGTAGTCGAGCCCGGTGATGACGCCGAGGGCGAGCTGATTGTTCGACATGGCGTAGATGAAGCTGCCGCCGAAGGTGTGGCTGTCCATGGGGTAGCCCATGGTGTGGATGACGTGGCCCGCGGGCAGCGGCGATTTGTCGAGCTCCCAGACTTCCTTGACCCCGGTGGCGTAGGCCTGCGGATTGCGTCCCTCGTCGAGAGCGAGCTTCTTCACCAGTTGCTTGGTGCACGAGCCGCGCGTGCCCTCGCAGAAGACGGTGCATTTCGCCAGCAGGTTGGGGCCGGCCTCGAAGATCCCCTTGGGCGTACCGTCGGGGTTTACGCCCTTGTCGCCGAGTTGGACGCCGATGACTCGATTGCCTTCGTAAAGAACCTCCTGCGCCGCGAACGAAGTCAGCGCGTCCACGCCGGCCGCGGAAAGCTGCTCACCCAGCCACTTCACCAATTTGCCCAGCGACACGATGAGGTTGCCGTGGTTGTTCATCTGCGGCGGCACCACGGGGAGCTTGAAGGCGTGGTTCTTGGTGAAGAAGTAGACGCCCTCGCTCTTGACCTCGCCCTCGATGGGCGCGCCCTTCTGCCTGAAGTCCGGGATCAGCTCGGCCAGCGCCTTGGGCTCGATGACCGCGCCGGAGAGGATGTGATCGCCCAGGTTAGCGGCCTTCTCGATGACCGCGACCACCATATCGACACCCAGGGTTTCCTCGCTGATGGGCTTGCCCGGCTTGTCGCCCTTGCCCACCGCCGCGTTGTGCTTGGCGATGAGGTTGGTCAGGTGCAGGGCGCCGGAAAGCCCGGCGGGGCCGCCGCCGACGAAGACGACGCCCGCTTTCATGGTGTCACGTTCGATCATGGTCCCTTACTTATCCTTGTTCTCGAAGCTCCGCACGCCGCATCCCGCCGCGTGGCATGAACATATTGATGAAGTTCTATATTGACAAACGTCGATATTCGCGCCAATGTCTCCTCGTGACCAAGCTGGCCGTCATCGAGAACCTGTCGAAAGAGCTCGCCGCCTGCTGCTCGCCACGCGCCAAGCAGCAAGTCAAGGATCTGTCGTCCTTCTCGACCCTGTTCAAGGCACTCGGCGACGACACCCGGCTTGCCATCCTGGGATTCCTGGCCGCGGCGGGCGATGCGCTGTGCGTGTGCGAGATCGAAAGCCACGTCAAGGAGCTTTCGCAGCCCACGATTTCCCATCACCTTCGCCAGTTGCGCGAGGCCGGTCTGGTCACGGCCGAACGCCGCGGCACCTGGATCTTCTACGCCATCGACAAGACCGCCCACGCCCGCCTGGCCAAGTTCGTTACCCTGTTCGAAGCCTGAATTTCCCTCGTTCCATATATCGACAAATATCAATGAAGGAGATCGCGATGTCCAAGCTCCAAATCCTTGAAATTTCCCCGAAGGAATCAGCCTGCTGTTCCTCCGATTGCTGTTCCGATGACGAAGCCGCGCCCGTGCAAGATATTCGCGAGGTCGTCAAGCAGCGCTATGGTCAGGCCGTCAAGGCGGTCGTGACAGGCGGCAAGGCTTCCTGCTGCGGTTCCGCCACCGGCATGGGCGGGACGGATCCCATCACGCGCGACCTCTACGCCTCGGACCAGACGTCGGGCCTTCCCGAGGAAGCGTTGCTGGCGTCGTTCGGCTGCGGCAACCCCACGGCCCTGGCCGAATTGCGGCCGGGTGAAATCGTCCTCGACCTCGGCTCGGGAGGCGGCATCGATGTGCTCCTCACGGCCAAGCGGGTGGGTCCGACCGGCAAGGCCTATGGTCTCGACATGACCGACGAGATGCTGGTGTTGGCCGAGAAGAACAAGGCGAAGGCCGGCGCGGCCAATGTCGAGTTTCTGAAGGGAACCATCGAGGACATCCCGCTGCCCGACAGCGCGGTGGACGTGATCATCTCGAACTGCGTGATCAATCTGTCCGGCGACAAGGACAGGGTCTTGCGCGAGGCCTTCCGCGTGCTCAAGCCGGGAGGTCGCTTCGCCGTGTCCGACATCGTGCTTCGCCGCGAGCTGCCCGAGGACGTTCGCACGTCCCTCAATCTGTGGACCGGATGCGTGGCCGGCGCGCTGGTGGAAGCCGACTACGTCGGCAAGCTGCGTGCCGCCGGCTTCGGCGACGTCACCGTCGAGGCCACCCGCATCTACAGCAAGGACGACGCGGCCGAGATGGCGTCGTCATGCTGTGGCGGCGATCTGACCCCGACGCTCGCCGCGCTGGATGGCGCGGTCATGAGCGCGTTCATCCGGGCGAGAAAACCGTGAGCGACGGCAAGCGCCTTTCTCTCAACGATCGCTACCTGACCCTGTGGATCTTCCTGGCCATGGGGGTCGGCGTGGGCGTCGGCTTCCTGTTCCCGCAAGCCGTCGAGCGCTTGAATCGCGCCAGCAGCTCGGGCACGACCTCGTGGCCCATCGCCATCGGGCTCATATTGATGATGTATCCGCCGCTGGCCAAGGTTCGCTACGAAGAGCTGGGCAAGGTCTTTCGCAACAAGCGCGTGCTGGGCCTGTCCTTGCTGCAAAACTGGGTCGTGGGGCCGGTGCTGATGACCGCGTTGGCGCTGCTGTTTCTGCGCGACAAGCCCGAGTACATGGTGGGTCTCATCATGATCGGTCTCGCCCGTTGCATCGCCATGGTCATCGTGTGGAACGATCTGGCCCAGGGCGACGCCGAATACTGCGCCGGCCTGGTGGCCTTCAATTCCATCTTCCAGGTGCTGTTCTACTCGGTCTACGCCTACCTGTTCGTGACCTTGGTGCCGACGTGGTTTGGCATCCAGGGCGCCGAGGTTCACGTCGGCGTCGGAGACATCGCGCAAAGTGTGTTCGTGTACCTCGGCATCCCGTTTCTGGCCGGCATGGCGACGCGATTCCTGCTGGTGCGATCGAAGGGGCGCGCGTGGTACGAAACCTCGTTCATTCCGCGCATCAGCCCCGTGACCCTGGTGGCGCTGCTCTTCACCATCGTGGTGATGTTCTCGCTCAAGGGACAGCGCATCGTCGAAGTGCCGCTGGATGTGGTGCGCATTGCCATCCCATTGCTCATCTATTTCGTCGTGATGTTCCTGGTCTCGTTCTTCATGAGCAAGAAGGCTGGGGCCGACTACCCGCAATCGGCCACCCTGTCGTTCACCGCGGCGTCGAACAATTTCGAGCTCGCCATCGCCGTCGCCGTGGCCACCTTCGGCATCGGCCACAGCGCGGCCTTCGCGGCGGTCATCGGGCCGCTGGTCGAGGTGCCGGCCTTGATTGGTCTCGTTCACGTGGCGTTCTGGCTACGCCGACGCTGGTTCGCCACCCCCGCCGCGCGGGCGGCAACCCTTGGAGAAGAGTCATGAAAACGGTCCTGTTTGCTTGTGTTCACAACGCCGGCCGTTCGCAGATGGCGGCGGCCTTGTTCAATCTTCTCGCGCATCCGGGCCAGGCGCGGGCCGTCTCCGCCGGTACCGAGCCGGGCGACCAGGTCCATCCCGAAGTCGTGCAGGCCATGCTCGAGCTTGGCGTCGATCTCTCGGGCGTCATGCCGCAGAAGCTCACCCGCGAGCTCGCCGCCACTGCGTCGCTGCTCGTGACCATGGGGTGTGGCGAGGCATGCCCCGTCGTGCCGGGAGTCGAGCGGGACGATTGGCCGCTCGAAGACCCCAAGGGCAAGGCCATCGAGCGTGTACGCGAGATCCGCGCCGAGATCGCCGAGCGCGTGCGCGGCCTGCTGCGCGCAAGAGGTTGGTTGCGCTAGGCAGCGCCTCTCCCCAACCATCGTGCGCGCGTGCTACTGTCCACCTGTGTCCGACCCCGACGATCCCGAGGAAATCGTAACCCTCACCCACTGCGGCGAGCTGCCGGCTGCGCAGCTTTTGTGCGGGCGCCTGGAGGCGGACGGGATCGAGAGCTTCATCCCCGACGAAATCATGGCCGCACAGACCTGGCATCTCAACCGCGCCATCGGCGGCATTCGCGTGCAGGTGCACCGGGTCGACCTGGAGCGCGCCAAGCAGATTCTCGAGCATCCCGGCCTGACCGAAGAGGCCGGCCTTGCCGCCAACGCCGAGAATCTGTCCGAGCCAGGTCCGGTGCAGCCCGTGGGGCCGAACCACGGCGACGACGGCTCCATCAGTCCCGGCGACCGCGCGGCCTATCGATCCATGCGGGTCGCGCTGGTCAGCCTGTGGCTCCTGGGACTGGTCCATCCCTATTCGCTGTTCCTGGCGGTGCGCGCGCTCGGACGCGCGGACATCACGCCTTGGGGACGCCGTCGTGCCCTCATCGGACTGCTTGTCAGTCTGCTCGGCTGCGCGTGGATCGCGCTGCTCGTGGCCCGGTTTGTTCGCGTCGGTCTGGTGCGCTGACTTCCGGGCAGCCCGGCCCCATTGCCTAGCCCACGAGACGAAAACCGGCCGAAGCGAAATGGTGATCGAAGGCAAACGCCAGTCGGATCTTCTCGCGCTCCATGATCACGAAGCTTGTTGCATCTACAGCGGAAAGCTTGTGGAGCTCTGGTTTCGCGAAGTGGACCCAAGCGCGTTCGAGATCGCGGATTCCGCACTCGAGCAGACGAAATCGCGCCAAGTGGGCCAACGAGCTCTTCCAGGTGAGAGCAACGTCTCTGGTCGCGTTGCGATCGAGAAAGGTGAAGGTCTCGATTACAACCGGAACCGAGGTCGCGAGACGAGCCCCCTTGTCGAGCAATTGTTCCCAAGCGGCCCTGGCTCGTTCGTGCAAGGGATCGCGGGTCAGCGCCAGAGCGATCCAGGCCCCCGTGTCCACGAAGACCAGATCATGTCTGTGCGTCATGGCTGGTCGTAGATGGAATCGTGATTGGCTGAGGTGGTGCGGGGCTGTCCGTCCCACAGAGCGACGGGACCCTTCGTCGGAGAGCGAAGCCAGACCTGGCGAATTGCCTCACGGATCAATGCCGCCACGGGCCGGCTGGTCCGTTTCGCGATCTCGTGCAGGGTCTCGAGATCCTCCTTCTGCAAATAGACCTGCGTCTTCGTCATGGGTGTCATGATACCAGGGATGATGACACCCGTCCAGGAACGTCCGGTTCCGTGCAGTTCAGTCAGGCTGGCTGAAGGCCCCTTGATTGAGGGCACAAAGCCCTTCGGCGCAGGCGAGAGGATAGGATGCGTCTATTTCTCCGGCCGGTCGCTCGGTCCGTCCGGCGCGCGCACCTCGTAGATGGCGTGCTGGCCAGCTTGGTAAATTTTGGTCAGAGGCAACCCTGACGGGTCGAATCCCTCGGGCGCTTCGTCGGGACCGACGTAGACGTAGCGCGCACGTGATTCCCGCAGGATAGCGGTTCGGGTTGACTGCGGCACCCCGGGCGAGAAGAACATCCTGGCTCTCATCAGCTTCGCATCGAGGTCCGGGGTCAGGAACCAGTGGCCGACGTAGACCACCTTGCCGGCGAGCCACGGAATGCGATTGCCCGCGTGCTGAAGACTGAGGACGATCCCGTCGGGTTGACGGTCGAGCCACCTCATGGCCGCCAGCTCCTCGGTGGTCGTGAAGATGTTCGCATCACGAGGCGTCTTGGCGAAATCCTTGATTGGGATCAGGAGAGCGTTGAGGGAGAGCGCCCCGGCAAGACCCATCATGGCTGCACGCGAGCCCGCCAGCTTGCGAGCCCAGGCCAGCTCCGCGTGGAGCTCCAAGAGACCACGCGCCGCTAGCAGCGCCAGCGGGGAAAAGACCAAATACTGGAACTTGACGCCCGCGGATAGGGGGTTGATGGACAGGACGACCGCCGCCGCCAGCCACGCGAGCAACACATCGACATGCAGCGCTGGCTCCCGGAGAAGCGCTCGCAGCCCGAACCAGGCCAGCGGCAGGATGAGCCCGTAGGCCTGGACGTACCACCAGGGCGAGAAGGTCTCGTTCCACGCGGCGGCCCGGTCGCTGGACACGCGGAACACCCAATCCGAACGTGCCCACAGAAGGTAAGGCGCGATCAGTGCGAAAGAGAGCAACGCGGGAAGGGCCACGCGCAGGTGGGCGCGGAAACGCGCCCATGGCAAAGGCGCAAGCCGGCCGGCAGCGACGATCACGGGGACGAGCGGCAGCAGCGCGAACGCCAAGTAACCCACCATGGCGGAATACGGATGGACGAGCCAGAGCAACGGCAGAAGGACGAACAAAGCGAGATCGCGCCGGTGCCCCGCGCCGCAAGCCTCCTTTGCCGCCACGGTCAGCAACATCGCCGCCAGGATCCAGTTGGGCATCTGCATCGAGCCGAAGGTGGACCAGTTCCACTGGAAATGGCTGGGGTAGAGCAGCCGATCGAACGGCACACCCGCCGCGTGCAGCGCGAGGACAATCCAGTCGAGCCCGCCGCCCAGGCAGAACACGGTCGTTGCCAGCGTTCGCTGTCTCCGCGTGCGAAAGTAGAGCCCGCTCAGGTGCCAGAAGGCCAAGATGTAGAGCGCCCCTGCGACGAAACGGAAGATCTCCCACCACAGCACGATGCTGCCACCAATCACCCGGGCCAGCTTGCCCACGGCCCAGAACACCGGCAGTAGGAATACGCCCGACTGGGGCTCGCTGGCGAAGGGATTGCGCATCAGCAGCCCGCCGCCGTCCAGGGCCTGGCGCATGAACGCCGCGTATTGGAAGTGGTCGCTCGGCATGTAGCGGAAGCCCAGGAAGATCCGACTGGGCGGATCTTCGAACAGAAAGCCTTGCCAGGTCGGGATCATGGCGGCCAGGGGCACCAGCAAGGCGAGCAGGAGGATCGGGATTGGCGGCACCCAGCGGTCACGCATGGCGAGGTCCGTGAGGTTAGCGCCGATCCGCGCCCGAGGGTATTTTCACCTTTGCGATCCGAACGCTTACCGCCGCAGGAGCGTCCATCCGACCCACAGGGCCAGCGCGGCGGAGATGGCCAGGGCCACGCCTGCCACGATCCAAGGCGTGCGCGACGATCCCGGCAGAGCGGTTTCGCCCGCGCGGCGAAGCATGTCGGCCGCGGGGATCACCGGCACGCCCACCACGGGCGTGAGGGCGCGAGGCACGGTGGTGGCAGGCAGCAGGGCTTCGATGGCGCCGATCAAGGACTCGACGCTGCGGTAGCGGTTCGCGGGCTCCTTGGCCATGGCACGCTCGACGACGGCGACGACCTCGGTGGAGAGATCGGGGCGGAACGAGGCGATGGCACGGGGGGGCTCCTTGAGGATGCGATCGAGAAGCGGCAAGCCTTCGAATCCTTGAAATGGCCGGTGGCCCGACAGCGCCTCGTACAGCACGGCCCCGAATCCGTAGACGTCGGTCCGGCGGTCGAGGGCTCGGCTGCCGCTCACCAGCTCCGGTGCCATGTACGCGGGTGTGCCCATGGATTTTCCCGCCAGGGTCAGATCGCTGGACTCCCCCGCCGGCTGCATGATTTTCGAGATGCCGAAGTCGAGGACCTTGGTGGTGACATATTCGCCGTCCGGCGAAGTACACAGGAAGATGTTGTGCGGCTTCAGGTCGCGGTGAACGACATGGTGGGCGTGGGCCGCGGCGACCCCGCGCAGTGCGGGCAAGAGCAGGGCGAAGGCTTCGTCGGGCTCCATCAGCCCCTGGCGCGCGAGGCGATCCGACAGGGGCTCCCCGAGCAGCAGCTCCATGACGATGCAGTCGCGGCCCTCGTGCTCGAACACGTCGAACACGGTGACGACATTGGGATGGTTGATGCGACCCGCGGCCAGGGCTTCCCGTCTGAACCGCTCGCGCACCTCTTCGCTGTCGGCCAAGGATTGCAGGATCATCTTCAGCGCCACCTGCTTTCCCGTGCGCTTGTTCACCCCGGCCCACACCGCGGCCATGCCGCCAAGCCCGATCAGCCTTTCCACGCGGTACTTGTGATCCAGGATCTGCCCAGGTCGCAGAATCGTTTCCACACCGGGTGTTTTGCCTTTCGTGCCCATGACCACGCAGTCGCCTCAAGGATGTCCTTGAACGCCCGGTCTGACAATAGCCTTTTGACTACAGTGCGTCGACGGCGCCTTCGCACGCACTGGCGGGGCCAATGCCTGCGCTGACATGGTGGGATCCGACTACACTAGGCGGTATGTCGGTTCGGCCACCGCGCGGAAGGCTTCTTGCCAAGTTGCTGGTCGCCATGCTCGTACCGGCCGCCTTGGCCCTGGCGGTGTTCGGGGCCGCGGCCCACGAAGTGGCGCGCCGGGTGCTGGAACAGGAGCTCGGGCGCAGGTTGGCCACAGCCGCGACGTCGGTGTCCATGCTGGTCTTGCCCGAGCAACTCTCCGCCATTGCCGCCGGCGACGAACAGTCGAACACCTACGCCAATCTTCGCCACCGGGTCGAGCAGGCGCGCGAGCGACTGGCGGTGCGCAGGGTCTTGCTGGTGGCGCGCGATCTGACCGCGCGGGCCGACAGCGAAGGCGCCCTGCCCCTCGGAGCGAGGGCCCACGAGCTGGGGCGGACGCACCCGAGCTCGAGAAGGCAGGCGCGGGCCAGGCCACCGCTTCGCCACTCTTCATCGGTCGCGATGGCTTGCCGTACAAGCGTGGCTACGCCCGCGTGGGCACGACCGGTTACGCCGTGGTGGAGGCGAGCGCACAGTACCTGGACGCCCTGGCGGTCTTTCGGCGTTGGCTGGTGGCGGGCGGCATCGTCAGTCTGGCCACGATCGTGGTGCTGGCGGCGTGGCTGTCCCGGCGCATGACCGGGCCACTCGAACGCCTGGCTTCGGCCGCCGAACGCATCGGACAGGGCGATCTCGCGGGCGCGGTGGTGGTCGAAACCAAGGACGAGATCGGGTACCTGGCCTCGCGCCTCGACGAGATGCGCGGCGCCCTGCGCGCGCGCGACGAGCGCATGCAGATGATGCTGGCAGGGATCGCGCACGAGGTACGCAATCCCTTGGGCGGCCTCGAGCTCTACGCGGGTCTCTTGCGCGAGGGCCTGGCCGGCGAACCCGAGCGTCTTGGCGAGATTGCCCGGATCGAGCGCGAGATCGGCTACCTCAAGAACGTGGTGACGGATTTCCTCGATTTCGCCCGCCGTCCGCCGCTTTCCATCGAGGCGTTCCCCGTGGCGGCGCTGCTCGACGAGATCGCGGAGATTGCACGCCCCAGGGCGGGGGGCTCGACGCTTTCCGTGGCCTGTGATCCTGGTCTCGTGGCGAGCGCGGATCGGGCGCAGTTGCGTCGCGCCTTGCTCAACCTCGCCAAGAACGCGGTGGCTGCATCCGGCCCTTCAGGGCGGGTCGTTCTGGCCGCACGCCGCCCGCCACAATCGCGCCAGCGCATCGAGTGGGAGGTGCGCGACAGCGGCCCCGGCGTGGCCGACGACCTTCGCAACAAGATCTTCACGCCGTTCTTCACCACGCGCGAACGCGGCACCGGGCTTGGCCTGGCCTTCGTCGCCGAGATCGCCCGCGACCATGGCGGCGGCGTCGAGGTCGACCGCGGCCCCGAGGGCGGCGCCCGCTTCCGCTTCACGACAGCCGCTGGGGACTAGGTATTCACCACATCCAAGCTCCGGAACCCTTCTTCTCCGTACTCCGTGCTCTCCGTGTCTCTGTGGTAAAGCTTCAGTGCCGTACCAGGCTGAGCACGATTTCGAGGAGGATCAGCAGCACCACGGTCGCTTCCAGGACGAAGAGGCGACGGTCGCGCGCCACATCGGTGATGACTTCCAAGGTGTCCTGCACGGCGCGCAGCTTGAGCTCCAGCGACTGGTAGCGATCGACCAGATCGAACTCCACGCGCAGCTTCTCGTAGATGCGATCCGCGCCGGGATCGTCCCAAGCCGCGTCGGGCTTGTCGAGCAGGTGGAGAATGGAAAGCACCTCGCTGCGCGTGCCCACCGCGGCGCCGATGAACTTGGCCAGGTGCCGCGTGCGCATGGGCATGGTGCCGACCTTTTCCAACTGGGCGCCCAACTTGTCGGTGGTGACGAACATCTGGTCCACGATGCCCTCGTAGTAGTCCATGGCCGCGCTCTGTGCGACGGTCAATGCCACCACGCTGGCGCGCTCGAACGTGAGCTTGTCGACCACCAACACGCCGTTGTCGATGTCGGGACGCGCCTCGGGTGTTTCGCGCACGCTGAGCTCCTCGTTGAGCACCTGGGCCTTCCTCAGTCCGGGGCGACAGCGCGCCAGCCGTTGCAACTCCGCCGCGCGCACCTCGGGCACGACATTGTGGAAGACCACCGCCCCGAAGGGATAGATGAACACGGTGCCGCCCGATGAGGGCTGGAACCAGAGATCGCGAGGCGAGCGTTTGGCCTCGGGATAGGCACTCGCCAGCTCCTTGAGGGGAAGGTTCTCCACGAAGGCGGTGGCGAAGAAAGAGTGGGTGTGGCCGCTGATGGATAGAGGCATGGACGTGAAGCGCTACGACGAAGAGGACTCCAGGATAAGCAAAAATGATGGCGTTAGGGCGCGGAAATTCGCGTCGGCAATGGTAAAGAGGGGCCGTGGATTTAGACCTGACGGATGCACAAAAGGCCCTTCGCGACCAGGCCCGCGAACTCGCGTCGCGCGACATTGCGCCCAAGGCGGCAGAGATCGACCGCCAACAGCGCTTTCCACGACAAAGCGTCGAGTGCCTGGCCAGGGCTGGAATGTTGGGCGTAACCGTCCCCAAGGCGTGGGGTGGGCTGGGGCTCGACACCATGGCCTGCACCCTCGCGATCGAGGAGCTGGCCTGCGCCTGCGCATCGACTGCGGCCATTGCCGGCCTGCAAAACCTGCTCGTGTGCGATCCCATCCTGCGCTTCGGGACGGAGGCGCAGCGGCGTGCTTGGTTGCCTGGTCTGGCCAGCGGCACCAAGTTGGGTTGTTTCGCGTTCAGCGAGCCCGGCGGTGGCTCCGACCTCGACGGTCTTGCCACCTCGGCCCGGCGCGAGGGCGACACCTGGGTTCTGCGCGGGACGAAGAGCTTCGTGACCTGCGGCCCCGAAGCACAGCTGGCCGTGGTTTTCGCCGGCACGTCGTCGGGTGGCGCCTTGTCCGCGTTCCTTGTCCCCACGGACGGCGCGGGGATTTCCTTCGGGCCAAGCCACGACAAGTTGGGTCTGCGCGGCGCCGTCTCCGCCACCATGGCCATCGAGGATGCACGGCTGCCCGCCAGCGCCTTGCTGGGCGGGAAGGAAGCCGGCCGCGAGGTGTTTCGCTTCGCCATCGACGGCGGACGGATCGGGGTCGCTGCGCTTGGCGTGGGCATCGCGCGCGCGGCTTTCGCGGTGGCGACCCGCTACGCGATCGATCGCCGCCCCCAAGGCAAACCCATCGCCGAGCACCAGGCCGTCCAGTTCAAGATCGCCGACATGTCCACGCAGATCGATGCGGCCCGCTTGCTCGCCTGGCGCGCGGCCACGTCGCGCGATGCGGGTGTCTCGCTCGGAGCCCAGGCGTCCATGGCCAAGCTCGTCGCTTCCGAGGTCGCGAGCCGCGTGTCCAGCGACGCCGTGCAAATCCTGGGCGGCAACGGCTGCCTGGCCGATTACCCGGTGGAGCGCCACTTTCGCGATGCCAAGGTCACGGAGATCTACGAGGGCACGAACGAGATACAGCGACTGGGCATTGCATCTGCCCTGCTAAAGGAATAAGACCGCAGTGTTTCCCCCGAAACCAATGATGCGGAGGGCTAGGCAATGAAGCTGATCGCGATCCTATTTGCCACGGGAACTTGTCTTGCGCTGGGCGCATGCGCTACGAGCGGTGGCGACGAAAAGCCCCTGCCGGTGGTGGTTGGGGACGAGCAGATCAGGATCGACACGGGTGGCATCCCGCCCGACAAGCAGGCCGATATCATCCTAGTCCTGCAGCAGCGCGACGCTTCGGCGCGTCGATGCTACCAGGACGAGCTCAACGAGAAGAAGACGCGTGAATTCAAAGGTACGGTAAAGATTCTGCTTTCTCTCAACACCAATGGCAGCGCCAGGGTCGTGAAGATCACGGGCGGCACACTCAACAACAAGGAAGTTGAAAGCTGCCTGGTTCAAACCGTCAAGGAGTTCGAGTTCCCCAAGCTCGACCGCGCTGGCGACATCCAGTACGAGTACAAATTCGAACCCCAGTATTAGCTCGAAGATAGCTGTACCGATCGGCCGACGATCCACGTACGGCCTCGTTGCTCGTTGTCGCAACGCGCCTAGTGTTCCTCCTCGTTGCGCTTCGCAGCCGAGCGCCTTCTCGACCGACTATCTTCGAGCGGGTCCTAAAGTAATTTTGGACATCAATCGAAGTATCTGGAGGTCTCCTACGCTCAAACGGCGCTGAGCACGAATTCAACCCTGTTGCTTTTTGGGAGTTTGAAAATGTATAATGCCTTACGAAGTATGAGGCTACATATTCTTCTCCTGACAGGGTTGCTCGTAACGTCCGAGCTGGGCTGTGCCTCCTCCCCCGAGGTTCGCGGGAGCCAAAGCAAGGATCGTCACGCGAGGCGGGCCAGAACCTCCGGTTGGGCAACGGGTGATGTGTCCGGCGACGACAAGGGCATGGGCATGGAGATGTCCATCGGCGTCCTCGACGAACGCGCCGTGGATCGCGCCATGAAGCCGCACGTGCGCGCCATGTCCGCTTGTTTTTCCAGGGCCGGCGATGCGCGCAAGTATCTGTCCGGTCAGGTCGTCATGCGTTTCGTGATTGCGTCCACGGGCCAGGTGTCCGATGTGCAGGTCATCAGGAACGGGCTTGGCAGCTTCCCCGTCGAAAGCTGTCTGGTGGCCGAAGGCAAGCAGATCGCATTCCCGGCCCCCGAAGGCCGGCAGGGCACCGACTTCGAATATTCGATGACTTTCCAATCGACCGGCGAGCGCAGCGTGATCCCGTGGAGCGGCGAGGAGATGGCTCGGCATCTCAACGTCATCGCGACGGGACTCGCGAGTTGCGGGGCCATCGGCAATGCGGACGTGGATGTCATCGCCTACGTCGAGCCGGGCGGCGCGGTCGGCTCCGTGGGTTTTGCCTCGCAGGGCACGCTCGATCCCTCCGCCGCCGACTGTGCGGCGTCGCTCATGCGCAAGGTGCGCATCAGCGATGCGCCCACGGGCGCGCGATCCAGCATCGTGTTGCGCGCCACCTTCCCCATGACCTTGGCGCTGGAACGATCGGTCGGAGTCACCGCCCGCCGGATCGGCAGGCACGCCAAACGTCACGAGTAGATGGGGCCATCGACTACGGTCCATGCGGACGGGCGAGGGCGGCTTGGGTCAAGCTCGCGACCAGATTGAGCAGGCGCTGAAGCTCCGCCGTCGACACCTCGAGGCGCGTTTGCAGGGTGGCGCCCTCGCGCGAGATTTGGGCACGGCCTATGAGCGAGGAGAATCCGCTCAGGAAAACCGCCGGATTGGAGGCGATCTTGCGCTGCCATGACGGCAGATCGTGCTCCCAGCGTTCCGCGTCGGCCTCGTCCTTGAATTCGGCGAGGATCTCGATGAAGGGCGTTTCCGCGCCTACCACCAGGGTCAGCGATTGGGGCGTTGGCCCGGTCTCGCCCGCGAGCGGCTGCAACGGGCTGTCCTCGCCGACTCCGCGGGTGGGCGGGACGACGTGACCTTCGGCTGCTGGTGCACCGAACAGGTTGGTGGCGGTCATCATGAACGCGGCATCGTCGGGCATGGCACCGTCCTCGGCCTCGATGCGCGCCGCGATCTCGCGCCAGTTCGGACGGCCGGCGAGCTTTCGCCGCTCCCCGGCGCCAGCCCGTACATCGGGGCCGCCGGCATCCACAGCGCCGGTCTTGGTGGTCGACGGAGTCAGAGCCTCTTGACCCAGCAGTTGACCGGCGTAAGCCGGGGTGGCCATGATGGCAAGCTCCGGTGTGGGCAGCGCCAGGATACGGTCGTCGCGGTCGTCGCGATCCAGTCCCGCCCCGCCCTTGTCCTGTTGTCTGATGCCGACGGAGCGTCCTTCGACGGTTCGCCAGACGATAGGTTTGTGCGCTGTCTTGGCCCCGCGATCCAGGGCGGCTTTGATGGCGCCATCTGTCAGGTGGTGGTGCGCGGCCAGGAAGGTGACCGCATCGTCGGTGGGGTTGGGGGTCGCGATGAGCAGGGAATCGAAGTCACGGTAGAGATCGAGGCCCGTGCCGTCGATGAGTCGGTGGCGGTCGGGCAAGAGCGAGAGCAGTCGGTCCACGGCCGCGACGGTGCTCTCGCTGTCGGGAGAGGCGCGCAAGCGATCCAGACGCAAGAGCGCGATCAGCCGCGAGCCATCGGGACCGTTGCTGCGCAAGTCCCCCGGTCGGCGTCGGCCACCATCGATGCCGCCGCCGTCGTGGGGAGCGCTCGTGGCGACCACGGCCGCATCGGTCTTGGTCTCGGGCGCGCCGGCGTCGGGGGCGGTCGGGATGGCGACGCCTTCATGAGCCGACGCAACGTGATGTCTGGGCTTGCGGACGCGCGACGCCGGCGGCTCTGCGCTGGCCACGGGTTGCTTGTCGGGAAGGGCGCCAAGCGGAAGATCCTTCACGACATCGATGGCGATGGGCTGCACCTTGAGGCTGGGCACGAGCGACAGCGTGCGCCACAGACCGACCCCTGCCGCGACCGCAATCACCCCCAGATGCACGGCCAGGGAAACGGTGAGAGCCAGCAGGAGGCGGCGCATTTTCGAAGAGAATAGACCGCCGGGCGGGCGGCTTCACGAATTCATTGCGCGGGAGACAGCGTGCGAATGCGAGCCGCCGTGACCGCGGCGTGGGGGGCGTCTCCGGTGGTCAGCAGGGCTCCCTCGCGGGGACGGATTTGCGTGATGCGGGCCAGACTGGCCGCCAGAAAGATCTCGGAAACGCGCGCTTCGAGCGAAGGGCTCTTGGTCGCGTCGAGCGAGACGACGATGCCGTCGGGCTTGAGCGCGGGCAGGAGCGCGACGATGAGATCCCGGGCCGCGGGTTGCTCTTCGATGTCGACCAGGCTATCCACCAGCACCGTGCCTACGGAGCCTGGGGCAAGTGGAACCTCGGCCGCGGCGATCACGACGGAAAGTGGATGCCCGAGCTTGTGCGCCCGGCGTAGCGCGCGCTGGGCCGCGCTGCGTTTCTCCACCTCGACCAGGGCCAGCACCTCGATCTCCGAAGCCAGGGTCTCGGCCAGCCAAAGGGCGGACAGCACCACCAACGGCGAATGGGCGCGCACGAGATTGCACACCCGGCCCAGCGTCGCTGGGCTGCCAAGGGCGCCTGAGAGCAGGGGGCCACGCATGGCGCGCACTATAGGAGGTGGCCGGGGCGCGCGGCAATGGGATCCTGGAGATCCTGGGAAATGGGTGCTCGACAGAAAAGGAGTCCTCTAAGGAAGCCAGGAAGCCAGGAATGGGAGGTATGGCCGTTGGGAGGCAATGACGCGCTTGATTTCGAGCGTTGGCTTGGCGAAGTTCAGAATCAGCCCGTGCTCACGGCCGGTGGCCCGGTGCCTTGTGGACCTCGATCGCAGCGCCGATGACACCGCCGGTTAGCTCCTCATGCTCGAGTCCCATCTGCTTGTCCTGTTGGGAGTACCTTGGTCTCTTTCTTCCTGCTTTCCTGGCTTCCTTAGACGTTATCGGTCCCGGGGCCTTGGGTGTTGCGTGGACTTGGAAGCAAAGCCCGGCAGATGTAGTGGCAGACTGGTAGATTGCCGCACGTGTCCTTTCTGGCGGAGCTACGAGCGGACGATGCTCGCTTGGGTGGCAAGGCGCGCTCGCTCGCCTGGCTGGCCGAGCGAGGATTTGCGACACCGCCAGGATTCGCGGTCACGAACGTGCTCTTTCGCGCCCTTTGCCCGGATGTGCCCGCCTTCGTGCATCTCGACCCGGCGGCGCTCGCGACCCTCGACGGCTTGCGCGCCAAACTGATGCAAGCGTCGTGGCCCCTGGGCTTTCGCGAGGAGCTGGAGGCGCGGCTCGGTGTCATCGGCGCCACACGCTTTGCCGTGCGCTCGTCCTTCGCCAGCGAGGATCTTCCCGGCCAGCTCGCCGCTGGCGTGTACGAGTCGTGCGGGAACACTCCCTTGCCCGAGGTGGAGATGGCCATCCGTCGCGTCCTGGGCTCGGCGCTTGCGCCGGGTGCGGTGGCCTACGCCATGGCACACGGACAGCCGCCCGCCAGGGATCCCGTGGCTGTCCTCGTGCATGCCTTCCTGCCTGGCCAGGCTGAAGGAAGCGCGGCCTTCGCGCCCGGTCGCATGACCGAGCCTCTGGTCACGCCTCGGAGCGGGCAGCTTTCGGGCGAGGCCAGCCTGGCGCTGGCCCGAAGCGTAGCCGAGAATCGCGGGTGCCCGCGGGCCGACGGAGATCGAATGGGTCTTGGCCGATGGCCGCGTGGTCTTCTTGCAGGCACGGCCCTTCGAAGCGCCCACCACGGCCCGGTCCTGGGCCGGCTTCGACGCGCTCCCGGACGACCAGGACGCGCGCGCCTCGTGGCGCTGGGACGCGGCCCACAATCCCTTGCCGCTCTCGCCGGCACAGGCTGGGCTGGTCGAGCTCGTGGATCGAGGGTGCTCCATTGGTATTCGCCAGCGCGTGCTTGGTGGGTACCTCTTCTACGCGCCCGATCGGCGTTCCTTGCCACCACCCATCGCCAGCGAGGACGCGGAAGGCTTCTTCGCTTCTTTACGCGCGGAGGTCGAGGCGCGCCTCTCCGGGCTGGGGCCGCAGCCCGATCTGGAGGCGGCCCTGGCCTTGTTCGTCTTTGCCTATGAGCCCATCTTCGGCGTGTTGCAGCCAGCCCTGCGACAAACCCACGCCAACCTGCGCCTGTTCCTCTCAACCCACGCCCCGTCCGCGCTGGACTTGCTGCCCCTGCTTCGCGCCGGGGTTGCTTCCATGGCCAGCGAGCGGCGGGAACGGGCGACTAGGATCTTCTCCACGGAGGGCCAAGATGCGAACGCGCGCGCCGACACTCTCGCCGACTATCTCGCTCTCTTCGGCGACGAGGCACCTATCTGGGATGTGTGCGTTGCGACGTGCGCCGAGGAGCCTGAGGCTTTCCTTGCCCAAGGCACCCGTCGGGGGGGGCTCTCGCCCGACTGGCAGGGCGCGAGTGCGCAAGTGGAGGCGCTGTTGCCACGGCACCTCCGCGAGCCATGGCAACGCGCCCTGGGCGTGGCGCGTGCGGCAGTATCGCTGGGCGAGGCCGACGATTGGCTATACGCGCGCACCCAAGCCGCGGTTCGCCGGGCCTTGGTTGCTCTTGGCAACCGTCTGCGGCAAGCGGGTCGTCTGATCGAGACCTCGGACATCTTCTATCTGCCGCTCCAGCTCGCGCGTGAAATCGCGGCCGGCAACCAAGCCACGACCGATCTCGCCGCCGTCGCCGCCTCGGGCCGCGCTGCAGTCCTGCAGGCGCGCAGCCTGCCGCCGCCGCTGTCCGAGGCAGTGGATGGCAAGGCGGTTCGCGGCTCGGGCACCGGGGGGCGGGCCATCGGGCGCGTGCTTTGGCACCGCCCGGGCCAACGCGCGGCCGGCGAGGATGTGGTCCTGGTGGCCAAGACGCTGTTGCCTACCGAACTGCCTCTCATCAGTGCCATGGCCATCGTGACCGAGACCGGCGGACCGCTCGATCACGTCGCGGCCCAGGCCCGCGAGCGGGGTATCCCCGCCGTGGTCGGAGCCCGCGGTGCATCGATGGTGCTTGCAGACGGCGATTGCGCGCTGGTCGACGGCGACACCGGCTTGGTTATTCGCCTTGGATCCGCCTAGCCCGCATCATTCACGAGTCGCATGAACTCGATGTCTGCGCGGGCCGAAGGCCCGGATCCTTCAGGCGTGAAACTGGCAGCCCCTCACCCGCCTCGCTGCGCTCGGCGACCTCTCCGCCCTACGGGCACTTCGGGTCCTACACGCCCAACACCTGCCCCCGCGGCTTCGCCGCGCCCGCACCCGCGTCGCTCCGCTACGCGAGGCGAGGTGTTTCAGGTCAGGGTTCCCATTACAAATGGGCTAGTCCGACGGCTGCGGGTTGGAAGTCTGACTATTGGCGGGAGTGCCGCTCGGCGCTGCGACGACCGCGCGGCTCTGGTTCACGCGCTCGCGCAGCTCCTTGCCGACCTTGAAGAAGGCCAGGCGCTTGGGCTTGACGTGGACGGTGTCTCCCGTACGCGGGTTGCGCCCCTCGTAGGCCTTGTATTCGCGCACCGTGAAGCTGCCGAAACCGCGGATCTCGATACCTTCGCCCTGCTGAAGTGCCTGGGTCATGCAAGAAAATATCTGATCGACGAGAAGCTCTGCGCGCGCCCAGGGGAACTTGAGCTTGTCCGCGACGACTGCGATGAGATCAGCCTTGGTCATGACCAGCTCCGGTAATGTAGCGAATATCAAGGGTTTAGTCGAGTGAGCGGGAAGGCAGGGGGGCCGTTGGATCCCCGCGGTAGCGATAGGACTTGAAAAAGGAGTATTCGGAGCAATTGTGACGCGCATAGAAATCAATCACGTCGCGCCAGCCCAGCTCTTTCTTTTCGATGCCTTCCTTGATGTCGCGCCAGGAGAAGGTCTGCGGGCACATGGTACCCCTGGGTGGCGTGTGGCCGGCCGAGGTTCGTCGGATCGTAGAAGGTGCTGTTGGGCGGAACGCGAGAGACGTAGTAGGCGGAAAGCGCCGGCAACTCGATGACCTCGATGCGTGCGACGTCAATCTGCGCGTCCCTGCGATAGAGGCACTCGGTACGCAAGGTGACCTGCCTCGGCTCGAGCGCGATGGCGTTGTGTGGCAACACGGCCATCATGGCGCATTTGCGTTTGTCGGGCACCGTGGTTTGGACTCGGTACGCCAGGTACAGAGGCGTGAGATTCTCGATGCGAACCACGAGATGGTCCGTGGTCAGGGAATGGGATTCGATGATCGTGGTTTCCTTCTCCACTTCCAAGGAGACGCGCAGGTGGCGGGTCTCGATGGGGGCCTTGAGGCGCAAGTGCTGCTTTGCCTGCAACTCGTCGAAGTAGGGGTTGGGCTGCTGCAAGTCTTCGTAGGGCGGGGCTTCGATGCCGTAGGACTTGGCATCCGCCTCGATGAGGCCCTTGTAGTAAATCACCGAGAAGCGCATGTCGGAGTTGATCATGGCCGAGGGCGGCGGTGGCGACTCGGGACGCTTGGGCGTGGGCGGGGGCGCGCTGGCGGCGTGGAGGATGAGCACGCCCAGAGCGATGGCCAAGAAGCCAGAGAAGAAAACGGCCAGTGCCAGAGGCTTGCCTTCCACGTTGTCCTGTCCGAGTCCTATCCGAGAACGTCGGTTCCACCGAAGTATGGTCGTAGAGCCGTGGGCACGTCTAGCTTTCCGTCCTTGCGCTGGTAGGTTTCGAGAACACCAATCAGGGTTCTTGGCAAGGCCAAAGCGGAGCCATTCAGGGTGTGGACGAAGCGGTTCTTCTCCTTGCCGTCCTTGAAGCGAATCTTGGCCCGGCGGGCCTGGAAGTCGCCGAAGTTCGAGCACGAGCTGACCTCGAGCCATTCGCCGCAGCCCGGTGCCCACAATTCGAGGTCGAACTTGACCATGGCCGAGAACGACAGGTCGCCGGTGCACATCTCGATCACGCGGTAAGGAAGGTCGAGCGCCCTCAGCACATCCTCGGCGTCGGCGAGCAGACTCGTGAGCTCGTCCATGGAGTTTTCCGGGCGGACGAATTTCACCAGCTCGACCTTGTCGAACTGGTGGCCGCGCTTGATGCCGCGGGTGTCGCGGCCCGCAGCCATCTGTTCGCGGCGAAAGCACGCGGTGAAGGCCACGTGCTTGAGGGGTAGCTGTGCGCCGTCGAGAACCTCGTCGCGATAAAGGTTGGTCACCGGAACCTCGGCGGTGGGGATGAACCAGAAGTCCTCCGAGGCGTCGCGGTAGAGGTTGTCGCCGAACTTGGGCAGGTTGCCCGTGCCCACCAGACACTCGCGGCGAACCATGTAGGGCGGCAGGACCTCGGTGTAGCCGTGCTTGCTGGTGTGCAGGTCGAGCATGAACGAGATGAGCGCGCGCTGCAGGCGGGCGCCCCAGTCCTTGAGCACGTAGAAGCGACTGCCCGAGATCTTGACTCCGCGGTCGAAGTCGATGATGCCCCAGCGCGGCCCCAAATCCCAGTGGGCCTGCGGCGTGAAGTCGAAGGCGCGCTTGCTTCCCTCCTCGCGAAGGGTTCGGTTCTCGCTTTCGTCCTTGCCCACGGGCACCGATGGGTGGGGCAGGTTGGGAATCTCCAGCAACTTCTCGTCGAGGGCGGCTTCTTGCGTGGCCAGATCCTCGAGTAGCTGCTCGTTCATTTCCTTGAGCGCTGCACCCTTGGCCTTGATCTCCGCCCTCGCCTCGGGCGTGGGCGCCTTGGCGATCTCTTTCGACAAGCGATTCTGGTCGGCCTGGATGGCCTGGGAATCGTTCTTGAGCTTGCGCACCCCCTCGTCGAGAGCGATGACAGCGTCGAGGTTCACGTCCGCGGCGAGCTTACGCAACCCTTCGCGGACTTCTTCGGGTTTTTCACGGACAAGTCGGATGTCGAGCATAGCGATGGCCGAGTGTACGACGACTTCGTGTCGGGCGGCCAGTCCTCGCGCGGGCGAATCATAAAATCGGGACGAGGAAGTGGCAGCCGGACGGGCAATGGTCGGGGCTGGTGCCGTTCAGGGCGCCTTCGTCGCAGTCCTCGCCCGCCTGGACCACGCCGTCGCCACAGAAGCCGGCTTGCAAGGTGCAGTTCGCACCACAGCTGCCGTAGCCACCCTTGCCGTTGTCCGGACCGTCGTCGCACTCTTCGCCGATCTCCAGAACACCGTCGCCGCAATCGGGGTGGCAGTCGCTGGGTGCGGCATTGAAACCGCTCAGCGTCAACTTGTAGGACGAGCCGGTGGTCTGGCGCTCGGCCTGGAACACCACGGCTTGATAGACGTTGCCGTCGGAAATCCCGAACTTGGAAGCGGTGGAGGCGTCGATGGTCACGGTGCCGTCGACGGGCGAGTGGATGCCGCCCAAATCGACCGCCAGCTTGCTGTTGATGAAGACCCACACGTCGTCATCGCCGGTGAAATCGAGCGTGTAGCTCTTGCTCTTGTCGTACTTGAACCAGTAGCGAACTTCGCTGGTGAAGCTGAAGTTGTGCATGATCGCATTTCCGCTCGCGTCCACATCCTTGGGCCAGGACGCCGACACATCGTAGTAGGGTGGGATCTGCGCGTAGCTTCGTTCGGACGCCGGGGTGAAGGTGTCGCCGTCGACGGGGAAGAAGAGCGGGTTGCCGTCCATCGTCGAGACGATGAACTTCGCGCTGTAGGATCCGTTGGTCGAAATGCAACTACCGTCCAACATCTTCTCGCCCTTGGCCGCCAGGTCGTCGCAATTGGTGGCCGTTGCGTACATGGAGGTGCACGGGATCGGGTTTCCGTCGGCGTCGGTCTTCTCCGCTCCCACGTTGCCACAGTAGTACGCCGGCTCGGTGTTGTACCACTGCGTGCCGTCGTCCTTGTAGCGGTTCACGTACCCGCCCTGGCCGTTGTTCCACAGCGCTATCTTGCCTGTGGTTGCGTGATTGAGGCCGTCGACGTTGCGGTACCACTTGGAAAACGTATCGGCGCTTTCGATGTGGACCGCGCTGCCGGTCACGCCGGTGTACACCGGCTTGCCGTCGCCATCGAGGTCGCTCTTGACCAGCCCTGTCGTCGCCGTTTCCGAGCCCGTGACCCCGGCTTCGAAATCCGTCGGGTTGTGGTAGCGGAAATCGCGGTAGAGGGCCGGCACCATCATCGTGTCGCCCAGGGTGGGCTGTTCGCACTTGAAGCCGGGTTCCACCTTGCAATCGGAGGAGCAACCGTCGCCATCGATGTTGTTGCCGTCATCGCAGTCCTCGCCCAGCACGATGCCGTCACCACATCGCGACGTGCAGGCGCCGCTGCCCTTGCAAGAGGGCTCGTTCTGGCAATCGGCCGAGCAGCCGTCAAAGGGCATGCTGTTGCCGTCGTCGCAGCCCTCGGCGCCTTCGATCTTGTTGTCGCCGCACGTGGTGTGCGAGCACGCGCTGGGGTTGCCATCGCACTTCCAGCCAATCTCGATCTTGCAGCCGGCCGAGCAGCCGTCGCCAGCGGCCGTGTTGCCGTCGTCGCACTGTTCGGGGAACACCACCAGGCCATCCCCACAGCGCGCCACGGGGCGGCAGGGTTTACCGGGAGTCACGCACGAAAAGCCAGGCTCGACGCTGAGGCAGTTGTTGGCGCAGCCGTCGCCCGATACCGTGTTGCCATCGTCGCAGGCCTCGTCGCTGGTCCGCTCGCCGTTGCCGCAGTTGGGCCCGGGCGGCGCATCGGAGCCGACGTAATTCGAGACACGTACGTCCAATTTCAGGGTCGTCGTATTGGCATCGAGACGCAGGATATTGGCGTCGGGGTTGCTGCTGCCGCCCGAACCTTCAGGTCCCGAGTTGATGATTGTCCCGGACGCGCAGGCGCCGGCAAGCAGGGATCCGAAAAGCGCGATGAGACACGCAGAAATCAACAGCCTCATGAAGAGCCTCCGACTAGCACAAATCTACCTCATGGATGTTTGGAAAGTACGTGAATTCCTCGTGCAAGCGTGCGTCCCGCCACTGCAAGGTGCGGCAAGCGGGCAACAACCTACTTCGACAGACCGGTCTTGCCGGTGAGCTGCGATGGACAGGAGACCTGCTTGTAGACCAGGCTGGGATTGTCCGCCGAGCTGTACCAGCCCGTGAACCAATCGCATCCTGCCTTCAAGACCGAGGAAACATTGCCGAAGACGGAGGTGCACTTGCCTTTCATGCAGGTTGCGTCGCCCGCGCACTCCGAAAGGAGGCCACCGTACTGCACGCCGAGATCGGTCGACGACCCCCACTGGGTCGCGCAACCATTCATCGCGCCCACCCCACCGCCCGGGATGAGAACGTCGAATTGGTTGGCTTGTATGCCGCCGATGTTGATCACCTGCACGATCATTTGCTGGCCCTTGAGCGCCGTGGCGCCGGCGTTGGTACCGGAGTTGCTGCCGCCCGTGAACTGCAGCATGAAACAGGTGCCGCAGGAAACACCGTTGTAGGCGGCAAAACCGTAGGCCATGTTGGTGCCCGGATCGTACCAGGGCGAAAAGTCGTAGCATTCGAAGGCGCTTCCTCCGCTCTCGCAACCATTCGTGCTATCCGCGCCGACGCGCGTGGTTCCGTCCTTGGCGCAGGCCGGAACGGGAGGATTGGAATTGGCCGTCCACCCGCACGAGGGCTTGCAGCAGTCCCAGTATCGGCTTGCCCAGCCATTGGTGCCCGAGATCTGCGGGTTCGTGGTACCCGGACTGGTCGTGCCGCCGCCTCCGGCCGCGCCGCCCGAGCCGCTCGCGCCGCCCGAAGAAGTCGTACCACCCGCCCCCGCCGCGCCACCAGAGCCGCCGCGCGCCGAGGTACCTCCGGTGCTGCTGCCGCCCGAACCGGCCGCGCCTCCGCCGCAACGTCCACAGGTCTGGTTGCAGTAATTGTTGTCTACCAAATAGGAGGTTCCACAATTGCCCCAAGTCTTCCAGTCCGAGCACGGATTGGTCTGGTTAGGCGGCGGAACGTCGGTGCAGGCTCCGGTGGAACCACCCGAAGAGGTGGTGGCGCCGCCCGAGCCGCCCCGCGCGGAGCTCCCGCCGGAGGATGTTGTGCCGCCTGCGGCCGCGCTGCCGCCCGTGGAGCCCGCCCCTCCCGAACCGCCCTGCGTCGTGCTACCGGCAAGGCCAGTGGCACCGCCCGCGGACGTCGTGCCACCCTGAGACGTCGACCCTCCCGCCGAGGTGTTACCGCCCTGGGAGGTCGTGCCACCCGCCGACGTGGTGCCGCCCTGGGGGGTCGTACCACCCGCCGACATGATGCCGCCCGTGGCTCCGCCAGATCCTGAACCGTTCCCCGTATCACGCATGGGGGCGTTGCACGCCAAGAAACCAGCAGCGGCAAAGATCGTAATTGTCGGTACAGCACCAAACCGCATTTTGAACTCCTGATTTCGACAATGGTGAAGGGGACCGTCGGTCAAGTCCAGGGTTAAGAACACCCCTTTCCGTTACTCTGGGCAATACCGAGTTTCGTGCGGGTACCTATACTTTTTATTGACGATTTCGTGTACTTGAATCCACCCGTCGGTCGGCAGCCCACGCTGCGCGGAAGGCACGTTCGCACCACCGAGCTCCCCAGTCATCTTTTCAGGGAATTTACGAGGGAAAGGACGGGTCCTGCATCCGACGCAGGCTGGTGGTATGGTGCGCGAAGTGAGGGTGGCATGAAAAAGGAAAAGACGCCTGTCCACGCGCTCGGAAAGCACGCCTCGTCAAACGCATTGCGCAGAGCGCCTCTTCCGCCCGGCGACGATGTTGGCGCAGCGGATCTGGCCAGACGCGTCGGTGTGCAGCTTCGCGAGAAGCGCAAAGCGCGTGGTCTGTCCCTGGACGCAGCTCGCAGTTGCCTCAGGCGTGAGCCGGGCCGCGCTGTCGCAGATCGAGCTCTACAAGAGCAATCCCTCGCTCGGCGTGCTGTGGAAGATCGCGGTGGGGCTGGGGATCCCTTTTTCCGAGCTGATGGGGGGACAAGGCCAGGGGGTCTCCGTGCTCCGCCGCACCGACGCGCAGGTCCTTCGCTCGGCCGACGGAAAGATGGAAAGTCGTCCACTGTCGCCGGCCGGGTCGAATCCCTGGGTCGCAGGCTATGAGCTGCGGCTGGCGGCCCGGGCCTCGCACGCCTCGGATCCCCACGCCACGGGAACGCGGGAAATCGTCGTGGTGCTGAGCGGCTCGCTCAACCTGCGGGTGGGCAGTGAGGTCTACGAGCTCGCACCGGGCGATTCCATCTCGTTTCGCGCCGACGAGGTGCACGCCTACGAGAACCCCGGCGTCTCCGAAGGGCGCTACCACGACCTCATCATCTACGCCCGCTGACAGTCCCGTCGCCGCCTGGTGCGCGTGCCTGTCCATTATTGCGCACAGTCCGTCCTAGGTCCTAGGCGCAACCTTCTGAGATCCCTGGCCCTACCGACATCGCAGTCTTGTCTACAAGACACTATTCTTTTATCATTGACGAGGTTGCTTGCCGTGCTAGAAAGCTACGACCGTCATCAACGCAGAGAGGACAGACCATGAGCGCGAAACCCTATCGATTCGAGACCCTGGCCCTGCACGCGGGGCAAACCCCGGACGCAACCTTGTCGCGCGGGGTGCCCGTTTACCGGACGACCTCCTACGTCTTCAAGAACACGGAGCACGCCGCCAACCTCTTCGCGCTCAAGGAGCTGGGCAACATCTACACGCGCCTCATGAACCCGACCACCGACATCCTCGAGCAGCGTGTCTCGCAACTCGAAGGCGGGGCGGCTTCGGTGGCGGTGGCCTCGGGCACCTCGGCCATCTTCTACGCCATCATCACCCTGGCCCAGGCCGGTGACGAGATCGTCGCCGCCAACAACCTCTATGGCGGCACCATCACCCAGTTCGACTCCATTCTCCCGCAGCTCGGCATCAAGGTGCACTTGGTCGATCCCAAGGATCCGAAGAACTTCGCCAAGGCCATCAATGACAAGACGCGCGCCATCTTCATCGAGACCATCGGCAACCCGGTGCTCGATTTCACCGACGTGGGCGCGGTGGCCGAGATCGCGCACCGAAGCGGCCTTCCCCTCATCGTCGATGCCACCTTCACCACGCCCTACCTCCTGCGTACCATCGAGCACGGCGCCGACATCGTGGTCAACTCGCTGACCAAGTGGCTGGGCGGCCACGGCGCGGCCATCGGGGGCATCATCACCGACTCGGGTAAGTTCCAGTGGAAGAACAATCCGCGCTTTCCGCTCTTCAACCAGCCCGACAGCAACTACCACGGTCTGCGCTGGGCCCACGATTTGCCCGATGCCCTGGCGCCCATTGCCTTCGCCCTGCGTGTGCGCACGGTGCCGCTGCGCAACCTCGGCGCGGCCATCTCGCCCGACAACTCGTTCCTTTTCTTGCAAGGGATCGAGACCTTGCCCGTCCGCATGGCCCGCCATAGCGAGAACGCGCTCAAGGTCGCCGAGCACCTCAAGAAGCACGCCAAGGTGGCATGGGTGCGCTACCCCGGTCTCAAGGACGACCCGAGCTACGACCGCGCCGGCAAGGTCCTCAAGAACGGCTTCGGCGGCATGGTGGTATTCGGAGTCAAGGGCGGCTACCCGTCCGCGGTCAAGATCATCGACAACATCAAGCTCTTCTCCCACCTGGCCAACGTGGGCGACGCCAAGAGCCTGATCCTGCACCCGGCCAGCACCTCGCACTCGCAGATGACCGAGCAGCAGCAGCGCGACGGCGGCCTGACGCCGGATCTGGTCCGCCTGTCCATCGGCCTCGAGCACCCCGACGACCTGCTCGAGGCGCTCGACGAGGCGCTGGCGTTGGCGTAGCGCGACACGAGCGCTCGCCAAGATCCCGCAAAGCCGTGGGGACGGGTGTTCGAGTCCCCGTGCGTGGCAAGCTAGTGCCTACGGGACACGGACGTCGCGAGGAGGACGAGCAGGCCCAGTGCGATCGGGAAGGCCACGGGTAGCATCCGGTAGGGACTCCGGCTCGAAGAAGGAGCGACGGAACAGCCCGTCGATTGCCCGGAAGGACACGTCGTCGCGCTACTCGGGTAGACGTCGCAGGCGGCCTGGGCGTCGTCGGGCGAAAGCGTTCGTCGCGACGTATCCGTCAACGATACCGAAGGATACATGGTAGCAGCGGCGATCGTGGCAGGCAGGTTGGGATCCGTGCAGTCGAGCTCGGGTTGCCCTTGGTTGTCCATCAAGCGAGGCGCCTGGTCGCTGGCAATGTAGCAAGGGTGAGCCAGCCCAATCACATGACCGAGCTCATGGGTGATCATGTTCTGGAAGTCGGCAGTCGCGCCGTCGGCCAGGGAGGGATTTCGCACGAGATCGGCCCACACCATGTTGACCGCATTGATTTCCATGTCGGCGTCCACGATTTCGCCGGTGCTTACGTTTCTGAAGACGGTGGTAACCGCAAGCGCGTTGGCGGAATAGCAGGGCGGCGCGTCCGGATCGGTGGGAGGCGGTTCCCTGCACCAGGCATCGTCGCGCATGACGATGACGTTGCGACCATCCAGCCCAACGTCTGCGGTCGTCTCGGCTGTCTTGCGAATCGTGAGCGCCAACCCGGAACAGGTTAGGGCGGGGTGACTCCACGCTGAAGCGGCGTCTTGGGCTGCTTGCAGATAGGCGTCGCTGGTCATGGCCGGCGGCGGAGAGCCGAGAAGGAAATCCATGGTGACGCATGGACTTCGCCACCACACCGGTACGCCTGCCGTCGTCACAGTCCGTACGTAGGCACGGGCCGGTTCGGCGCCCATGCAAGCGGCGCAAAGCGCACTCGAGAAGACCAGTACCCGCCTCGTCGCTTCACGCATGAGCTATTGCCTCAGCAGCGATTCGACTTGCGCGTGGAAGTCGTCCAGATCGACCGGCGTCGCCGGCTGGGCGTGGCGGAGCTTGGCGTCTGTTCCTCGTTCCACAACCGAGGTCATGTCCGGCGACTGCAAGAACCATCGACCGCTCTGCGCGTCTAGCTCCAGGGCGCGTTTGCCTTGCGACATACCGACGACCTGCGGGCGGACGCGGCCGTGCAAAAACAGCAAGGCTCTCTCTCCGGGCGCGAATCTTGGCATACCGCCGACGGACATTTCCAGATCCCCAATCGTACCGCCGGGCTGGACGATGATAGATCGACCGGTCGGCTCACCTTTCCAGGTCTGTTCGATATCGACCTCGATGGTCGAGAGGATCTTGCGATGGGAAGAATCCCAAGCCGCCTTCACCGACGTCACCTTGGCCACAACGATCCGATCCGAGGCCTCGACCAATTCGCGAAGGCTCATCGTGGTCAAGAGCGACGCTTGTGGCAATCGCCCCGAGCCTAAGCCCACCGCCAGCACCAGCAAGGACGATAGACAGATGGGTTTCATGGCAAATCTTCGCCGGTCAGGGGCGCGTGTAGGTGAGGGTGTAGTCCCCGTAGCTCCGGAGCAACGTACCAGCCACGGTGAGAACGAACATTCCCGCACCTGGCGCGATGGAGGTGTCGACCGTGGATTGCATGCCACAAGACAGATCGTCGTCGTTGCACGACACGTTGTCCAGGCCAGGGATGTTGAAAATGAGCGCGGTATCCCAATCGGCGCCTTTGCAGGTGGAGGCATGAAAGGTGCCTCCTAGGTCGCTTGGGCAATTCACCCACCAGTAGCTGTTCTTGGGTCCTGACGTATCGCAGGTGCGGGAGGAGTCCATTCCGTCCGTGGTCCCGACGACCGTTCCCGACCCCTTCGGCAGCACGACAAAGGGGCCGTTGCCAATGGGTGCGTGTTGGAAGTGAACCGTCACATCGCCGCTTTCGCCATTCACGCCACTGACGATCAGGTAGTGGTAGCCATAGGCAAGGGCCGCGAACGCCTGGGATTGGCTGGTACCACATGCGTCGTCGTTGCAAATTGCCATATCCGTGCCTTCGGGCGGATTGAGGCTGTCGCAGGTGTCGGTGAAAGAGAGAGCCGTGTTCCAGGCCGTTCCAAAGGTGTCGGCGTAGGCCATTTCGGGCTGGTTCGATTGAATCTTGAAGACAACGTCCGCGCCATTGTTGGCGCATGGAAAATCGAGAATGTGCTCGGCGTTGGTTGTATTGACGGAGAGGTCTACGTGGGATGCCTCGTACGGGATCTCGATGGGGAAAGCACAGGTTCCGAGAATGGTGCTCGCGTCGACGGGAACGTCTGGCGGTTGAAGCGTGTCCAGATTGCCATCACGTTTGACGTCGAGATTACCGTCACGGTTGGAGCTGGTGTCGGTGGATAGAGCCTCGCCGCCTACGTCTCTCGCGTCGCGCACCTGGGTGTCGAGCCCCGCATCTTTTGCGTCGCGCACGGCGCCCGCCTCCACGCCGCTCGAATCGCGGGCGTCCGACCGCCGTGATCCATCTGCCGATCCGCCGTCGATAGCTCCAGCCTCACTTACCGTTCCCCCGTCGCTGTGCGATGGATGGGCCGAATGGCTCGAACAGCCCAGTCCAGCGGTGAGCAGTAGGACTGGAGCCAATCCACACATCTCGTGCATCATGGAGCGCATGCTGAAGACACTATCGGTTGCAGGCTCCTCATCCTTGAGGACGTCTGTGCACGGAAATCGGTCGGGCGCCGGTCAAGCGAAAACGCCGGTCGCAGCGTGCGGCCGGCGTCTACGGATAGTCCCTTAGCTATCTTGCGTCAGTCTACTTCAATTCACAGGTGTTCACGCCGGTCTCGTGACCATCCGAGAACAGAATGTCCATGCTGCCAGAGCCACAATCAACCGTGCCCAAGGTGCCCAGACTATTGTCGACCATGTTGTTGCCGACGATGCTGGCATCGCCATGGGTGTCGCCGTAGATCGTGTTGATACCCTCGCCGCCGAAGATGAAGTCGTCGCCAGCGTCGCCGCTGATGATGTCGTTGCCCATGTCCCCGTAAAGCGTATCATTCCCAGGACCGCCAGAGATGGTATCGTCACCCGGGCCGCCCCAGATCATGTTGTTGCCGGAGTCGCCTATGAGGGTATCTGCTCCGGAACCACCGCGAACGTTCGTGCATGCCGTGACGGTATCCCTCTCGCCCACTTCGCCGATCTGGAGGTTCGCCGCGTCGGTCAACCTGCCTAGATCGACCGTGACCGCGGCCGTGCGATCGCTGTAGTCGAGTACGTTCGCACCGGCGGTACCGCTGGGTGCGGCGAAGGTCGCGTCACAGAGACTGGAGGCGTAGACCCCAGGGCTGGTCACGACACAGTTCGGACCGTCGCCGTTGATGATGTCGTCGCCGAGACCGCCTGCCAGCCAGTCGTTGCCGTTGCCGCCAAAGAGGGTATCGACACCCGAGCCGCCCTGCAGGTGGTCGTTGCCCGGGCCACCGTACAAGGTGTTGCTGAGCACTGACTGCGCGCCAATGATCAGGGTGTCGTTGCCTGCCATGCCGAAGAAGGTGTGCACGTTGGCGTAGGCCTGGGTGGCATCGATGATGTCATCGTAGGGTGTTCCAATGACCACTTCAACGTCAGCCATGATGGTATCCTTTTCGTTGCCCGCGGCATAGCCATCGTTTCCAAGCGGTTTTGCCGAGCCGGTCGAAATAGTCGTGATGGCGGCGCCGCCGCTGGTCTTGGCCACCAGAAAGCTCGGCTTGGAGCCGGTTGCGGTGGCCGTGATGGTCAAAACGATGCCGCTGCGAGATGCCGTGACCGCGAGCCCACTCGAGCCTGGAATCGCGGCAGCGGTTTGCGTGGCCACGGTGACGTCGTCACCATCGGCATTGCCGACGTTGACGACGATGGCATTGGCGTTGGCATCTTGCAGTGAAGCCGCCGCCGGGTTGGCGACGACGAGGTTGGCGGACGCTGCGGCAACGAAGGTCCCTGGTGTAGCGGAATTTCTATCCTGCATGCTCACCACACCTGCTCCTGGAGTTGTCACCGTGACGTTCGGGACAATGCTGGTGTCAGTCATGGTGGCGGTACCAACGGCCGTGCCGGTGTAGGTGGTGGTTTGGTAGTTGGCGATACCCGCCGCTATCGCTGTTGCCACGCCATCGGCGTCGAGGGATCCGGTGAGAGTGATCACGAGGTTGGTGTCCGTGGAGGTGGCCGTCTTCGTGTCGGTCGCTTCGATGATCTCGAAGGTGACTGGCGAGTTCACGCCATCATCCACGGTAAACGTATCGTTGCTGGCAAGACCCGTCGAGGCGGCGTCGGCTGGACAGGTGAGGGTACCCATGGCGTGGTTGCCGGTCTTGTGATACTCCACCACCTTGGAAATCGAGCCATCGTTGATGGTGAAGCCGTCGTAATCGTTGATCATGTTCGAGTCCACGCAGATGATCGTGGTCGACGCGGCAACCGCGAGATCCTCATCACCAAGCGTAACCTTGACCGGGACGGTGTAATTGCTGTAGTCGACCACGTCGACCGAGATGTCGCCCTGGGTGGCGGTGCTGGTGCTGGTTGCCGTGTTGGTCACGGTGTCGGTGACCGTATTGGTGTCGGTGTTGGTGACCGTATTGGTGACGGTATTCGTGTTGGTGTTGGTGTTGGTGTTGGTGACGGTCCGCGTCTTCGTCGCCGTTCCGGTGACAGTGCTGGTGTTCGTGCCGGTGGCGGTGAGATGGGTGGTGATCGTACCGGTGGCAGTGCTCGTGGAAGTGGTCGTGGTGGTATCGGTGGCTGTGCCCGTACTGGTGGTGGTCGTCGTGTCGGTCGACGTGCCGGTCGACGTATTCGAATTGGTCAGCGTGACGGTGGTCGGCAGATCGACACCACCGGAGATGACATCATGGGCATAGACGCCAGGAACCTGGTAGAAGACGTCGGCACCGGCGTTGCCGTTCAGGGAATTTATTCCACCGCCCGCCGAACCGCTGGTGATGGTGTCGTTGCCTTCCCCGCCGTAGACGGTCATGCTGATATCGCCATCGAGCGGGTCCAAGGCCGCCAAGGAGAGGCCGCCTTGTCCGGTGATGATGTCATCGCTCGGTCCGGTGCTGACCAGGATATCCGTGACGCCCGCGAAGCTGAAATCGGCGAAGGAATTGGCCGTGGGGACGCCGAGAGCTCGACGAGGAATAGGCGCCATACGAGGTTCCACCTTTGCTTCCAAAGGTGAACAGATCGGCGTTGACGGTGCCTCGGAACATGACCTGGTTGATTCCACCACCGGTGCCGAGATCGACGGCGATGCCGACAGCATCGACTCCGCTCGAACCGGCGGCCCCTGCTGCGAATTGACCGTTCAGGAAGTCAAGGAGAACCTTGTGGTTGTGCGTACCGGTGCCAGCCGTGTCGTTGATGATTGAAATCTTCTTGGTTGCGGCAAATGCGCATTCGCCACCACCACTGGCGTTGGCGTTGGCCACGACAAGACTGTCAGCCGGCCGGAGATAGATGTAGGCAAATTCATTGTCCGCGACCTTGATGACCACGGGATCAGCCGTCGGGTCGCACTCGTTCACCAAGAGAGCGAGCTGCGCGGATTCGAGTCCTTCGAATCCTCCTGAAGAAAACTCAATCGGCTTTGCCGCTTGCTGCTGCTGTTGACAGGCGAGCACGCCTGTTGCGAGCAGACCCAACCCAAAGATTCTCAAACGGTGCATCTTCTCGAACATAACGTGTCCTCCTTCAGTGTTAGCGGCAAAGACCCAGAGCAGGTTTCGTGCCACCCTGGCGCAGCGAGCTCCGTCCGATCACCCGCGACGAAGGGAGCCGACCTTCTCAGCTGGGATCTACGGCTCGTGTGTGAAATCGATTAAGGCGAAAAAAAGGAAAAACGCTCACAAGCAAACCTGGGAAAGACTGCCTCGTATCGCGGCTTTTCTGACGGTTTTGCCATGTTGGAGATACGGAGAACCGACACCCCGGTCCAACGTGCGAACAGGGGGCCGCGGTGCGTGCTCAAGATGGAGACCACCCCCTCCGATGCGTACCTGTCAGGAGCTGTCCCCCATGACCGAAGCCAGCGAAGCCACGCCCAGGATCGGGAGCGTCAGAAGACTGGCGCTGGTGGCTATTGGAATTGTCGTTGGTCAGGTGGTTCTGTACGGTCCGGCCCTCATCGGGTCCAAGGTCCTTTTGCCGCTTGGCATTCTCGCCGAACAGAACAAGTACATTCCGCACTCGCCAGGGGCGCCTGAGATCGAGTCCTCCAAGCCGGTCTTGATGGACCTTATGGCGATCACCGAGCCGGACCGGCGCTTCGCCGCCAAGGAGCTCTCTGCAGGTCGATTCCCACGCTGGACACCGCACGAGTTCGGAGGCGTTCCATTTACCTGGCCCAAATACTCGCCCTACTTTCTTCTGACCGCATTGTCGCAATCGCCCTTCTTCCTTGCATGGGCGCAACTCTTGGGTGCGCTGGTGGCAGGGTTGGGCGCGTTCGCCTTTTGCTCGCGTGTCCTCAAGCTGAGGGACTGGCCGTCGATTCTGGCGGCCTGGTGCTATCCACTAACCGGCTGGTTCATTCTGTGGCAGGGGTACGCTGCCGCGGTGCCGGTTCTTTGGTTGCCGTGGATTTTCTGCTCTGTCGATGGAACCATTCGCGGTGTCCGTGGCGCAGGCATCGGATTAGCCGCGACGACTGCATTGGTTCTGGTTTCCGGAAACCTCGATGTTGCCGGTCAGGTGCTTCTCATCGCGGGGCTCTTCACCCTGTGGTGCGTGTGGGACGTGCATCGGCAAGGCTGCCTGCGCTACCTTGCGAGCAAGGGCGGCTTGGCACTCGTGCTGGGGTTCGGGCTTGGTTTCATCTTGGCGGCACCCAACCTCCTCCCCTTCCAAGAGTACGCCAGCACGAGCATTCGGCTGGCCCGACGCGGGCATGGGGTGGAGGAGCGTCCGCCAATCGGGCTCATGGCTTTGCCGCAGATAGTCTTGCCGGAGATGTATGGAACATTCGCCGAGAATGGCACTTGTCCGCTGCTGGAAGCGAGCCAGATCAATCAACTTGAAAGCCCGGCGCAGATCTACACGGGATTGCTGGCCACGCTCCTGCTGGCACCCTGGGCCTTGCGCGACCGTCGACGGCGGTCGGCCAGCCTCTTCTTCGTCGTGCTTGCCGGAATCGGTCTTTCCTGGACCTTGAACATTCCGGGCGTGGTGTGGGTGTTGCGGCTACCATTCTTCAACTTGATGTCACACAATCGCCTGGTCTTCGCCTCCTCGTTCGCAATCCTCGCCTTGGCGGCGATGGGTCTCGAAACCATGCTGACGGATGAACGTCGGCGACAGGGCTGGTGGTGGCTGCAAATGTCGCTGTTGGCGGGATTCCTTGCATGGTGCCTCTATCGCTCGCAAGTGTTTCCGGAGCCGCTTGCCACGGTGTTCGAAAAGAGAATTCACGGCGGAATGCCCGACGTCTGGGTTTCCACCCTCGATATGCTGCGGAGGGCGAGGGCGTGGTTCTCCTCTCAGTATCTGAAGGCAGGCGTCCTCTGTCTTGCGGGGCTGGCAATCTGGCTCCTCTGGAGGTTCCGTCCATCGGCAAAGCGTCTCACTTTTCCTGTGGTCGGCGTTCTGATGGTTGGGGACCTGCTCATGTTTGGTTACGGAAAGCGCGAGATGCGCGATCCAGTGCTTTACTATCCGGAGGTCCCAGCGCTTCGCGAGATGGCCAAGGCAATACCGGGTCGCGAAATTGGTATCAATTGTTTGCCGGCGAACATGGCGCAGGCCGTAGGGCTCATGGACATTCGCGGTTTCGACTCCGTAGATCCGGAACGCTGGCTGAAGTTGCTATGGACAGCTTCGGGAGAGGAAGGCAAGCACTTCGATTACGCGGCAACACAGACGTTCGAGCCCCGATGGAAGATCGTGGCGCCGGACGAGGTTCGCTTTCCGGCGGTCCTCGACATGCTTTCCGTGCGCTACGCGATCTTCCGTGGCGCGCCCAAACCAGGGATCAAGCCGCGCTTTCGCAGTGAAGACTACTGGGTGCTCGAGAATCGACACGCCCTGCCTCGGGTCTATGTTCCCACGCGGGTCGAGACCGTTCCCAGCGATGAAGAGACGCTGCGCAAGTTGGCGCTTCCCGATTTCAACCCGCGCGAGGTGGCTTACGTCGATTCGCACATGGCGATGTGGGGGGTGGTTCGCGGCAAGGCGGAAATCAAGGAAGAGATTCCAACACGCATCGTCGTCGAGGCCGAGATGCAGACGCGGGGGCTGCTTGTACTTGCCGACAACTGGGACAAGGGCTGGCGCGCCTATGTCAATGGCAAGCCCGCGCCCATTGTCCACGCAGACTACTCCATTCGCGGTGTCGTGCTACCCCCGGGTTCAAGCAAGGTGGAGTTTCGCTATGAATCGGCGGCCCTCGCTCGTGGCAATGTATTGGCCCTCGTGGCGATCGCGATCTTGCTGGGGTGGACCGCCGCATCGGCATGGCGTCGTCGGAGAGACGCACTCGTGACGGGACAGGCGATGCGCCAAGCGCCCAACCCGCTGCCTGCTGCGCCGGTGGTGTGAGTCTCAATGACCCCGATGGCTCCAAGCCGTCCACAGTCCATCTGCTGTCGAGAGAGGTCGCACTTAGAAGGCCATGTGCAGGACCACCGGCTGGCCCAGGGCCTCGACCACATGAACGCCGTTTCCGCTGAAGCTGATGCTGTCCTGCAAGCAACTATAGGTCGTCGGTAGTGCGTTTGCCAAAGGGTCGTCGGCAGCCGTGATGGAACAAGTGTCGTTGGTCACGACACTTGTCGGGAAAATCGTCGTCAACCCGGCTTGCGAGAGGATTTGCGTAGTTCCATTGTTGACGGGATAGGACCCGTCAAGCAGCACAATGATTCCTCCTGTGGCGACGAAGGTTGTCAGCACGTCCGTCCAAGACTGACCAAGCTGCATGAGGATGCTGTTGGTGGCCAGCGTTTGACTCTGGATCAGGAACACATCGGCCGAGGTCAGCTGCGAGACGATGTCTCCCGCGCTGGTCAAACTGCGAACCACGGAGCGATCGAGGGACGTGGCGACCACCGAGATTGCCACGTGGCTGTTGCTCACAGCGTTTGTGCTGGCGACGCCCACGTATTCCGCAAGCTGCACTGGATCGGCTGTTGCCAAGAAAATGGCGTTGCCGAGAATCTGATTCATGGCCGTGTTGCTGGTCAAGAAGTCGTGGCCGAGCACGACGATGTGACCTGCAGTGCTTGCTTTGCAAACGCCATAGCGGCAAGCGCCGGTCGTGCAAAGCTGGCTGCAGCCGCCACAGTTGGAAGGATCCTTGAGGGTGTCGGTGCATTGTCCGTTGCACGCGGTCTGTCCCGACGGGCAGGTGTAACATAGGGCGTTGATGCAAATTCTGGGCGAACAGTCGTATCCGCAGCGGCCGCAGTTGGCCTGGTCCGTTTGCAAATCGACACAGGCGCCATTGCACAGTGCTTGTGGATCGGAACAGAAGGTCTGGGCTTCAGGAGTGCTGTCGGCGGTGGCCGTGTCCAACTTCACGGCCGGCACATCGGCTGCGTCGCTGGGCGCCTTCGCGAGATCGGCCGCATCCTTGCTGCCTGCGCCGTCGGTGTCGAAACCACCTGGATCCTTGGTCGCATCGCGAGCATCGGCGGTATTGTCGGAAGCGGAATCACGCGTGTCGGTGACTGCCGAATCCCGCAAATCGACCGCTGCATCGCTCGATTTCACAAATCCAACATCGCTTGCGTCCGCCACGCGTGCGTCCTGACGGCCGACATTCATTTGGTCCAGGGCAAGATCATCCCCTTCATCGAGGGTTGCTGCTTGGGTTTCGCCATCCAGATCCAGACTTGTCCCAAGATCCAACGACTCGTCGGCATCCAGCATCACGACGGCCGTGCCGACTCCCTCGCCCGCTGTCTCGCCGGTCATCCAGCCCACCGCGCCAAGATCGTAGCCGCCATCGATGGTGCAACCGCCGGATGTGCAGCACGTTGTAGAGTCATCCGCGCATTGCGTGCCCACCAGTGAATCGAAACAGCCAGGCAGCAGCGAGAGGGCAAGGCACGCCGACGCCATCGCATATTTCATGGTCTGCGACCTTTTGGCAGATCGCTCGCTCGACTTGCCGCTGTGCGAAGCCTCATTGAGGTATTGGCTCGCCAGTTTGGCCGCAGTTCTTGAGTCGGATTTCAGAGGGTCAGGCTAGCGCCACGAACGGAACGGTCCGAGGGGACTCGCTTCGACCCGCTCGAGCTCGCTCGACTTGCCGCGTGTCCGGCGGCGCATATTGGGCGAGGCACCGGCGCCCTTGCCGATCGGGCGTCCGAGCTTCCCAATGCGCCCGGTGATGCAGCGGTTGCACAGGTCCGAGGTTTCGCGGATGCACGCCTTGGCGGGATAGATTTCGTAGTACACGCGGTATTCCGGCGGCGTCATGTTGGGCATGACGACGTTGGCCCCCCGCTGCAGGCCGAGCTCGCGACCCTCGTCGAGGTTGAGCGTGGCCAGGGCCGTGGTGCTGGGGATGTTGGCATCGGGGCACAGCAAGCGGGCGAGTGCCATCACCTTGTAGGTCATGAGCTCGCTGGCGGGCACCTGGCCGGCGTTATCGGCAGGTTGGGCCTGGCCGAACGGCGTGGCCGGGTGGGCGATGAACGGGCCCACGCCGATCATGTCCAGGTCCAGCTCGCGAAAGAGCTCGAGGTCGCTTGCCAAATCTTCGTAGCTTTGCCCTGGGATGCCGATCATGACGCCGCTGCCGACCTCGTAGCCGAGCGGCCCGAGTTGGCGAAGCAGGCTCATGCGCGACGGCCGCCGCCCGCCGCGCGGCGGGTGCATGCGCGAGAACAGGTCGCTGTTCGAGGTCTCGAAGCGCAGCAAGTAGCGGTCGGCACCGGCCTCGCGCCAGGCTCGCAGCTCGTCGAGCGTGCGCTCGCCCAAACTCAGGGTGACCGCGACCGTGGCCTCGGCCTTGATGCGTTTCACGATTTCGGCCACGGCGTCGAGGGTCAGGCCTTCATCCTCGCCGGCTTGCAGCACGACGGTGCCGTAGCCGAAATCGCGGGACAGCTTGGCGCAGGCCAGGATCTCGTCGGCGGTCATGCGGTAACGGGTGATGTCACCATTCCCCGCGCGCAGGCCGCAGTAGTGGCACTGGCGCAAGCAGTGGTTGGAGATTTCGATGAGGCCGCGCAGGTGCACTTCGTCGCCCACGTGTTCCTTGCGCACGCGGTCGGCCTCGCGCCAAAGGTCGTCGAGGCGCGCGCTGTCGGTTTCGGCAAGCCAGTGCAGGATTGCGGGTCGATCGAGGGCCAACGTCATGCTCCCGCTATTGTGGGTGAGGGAAGACTGCTTTTCCAGGATGGAGAGAGCACGGAGCTATCAGAGCGCGCAGAGCTGGCCGTGGGCGATATACTCTCGCCATCGTGAACCGTCCTCCCGATCTCATCTTGGCCTCGGCTTCGCCGCGGCGGCGCGAATTGCTGGAAAACCTGGGCCTGGCCCTGACCATCGCCCCCGTCGACCTCGACGAGGCCGTGCGCGACGGCGAGCCCGTGCGCGACTATGCCATGCGCGTGGCCACCGAGAAATGCGACGCCGCGGTTACGCGCCAGGGCGCCACCGCGCTGGCAGTGTTGGCCGCCGACACCATCGTCTCCATCGGCCCGGAAATCCTGGGCAAGCCCGCGGACGAGGCGCAGGCCGAGGCCATGTTGCAGAAGCTGGCCGGCCGCCGCCACGAGGTGCTGACCGCCTATCGCATTCGGCTGGGCGAGCGCGCGGTCGCCCGGTTGGTGAGCACCTTCGTCACCTTCCGCGCCCTCGACGACAAAGAGGTCGCGGCGTACATTTCCTCGGGCGAGTGGCGCGGCAAGGCCGGCGCCTACGCCATCCAAGGCATCGCGGGCAGCTTCGTCACCGACCTGCGAGGCTCGTTCACCAACGTGGTGGGGCTGCCCGTGGCCGAGGTCATCGCCGACCTGCGCGCCCTCGAAGCCTTGCCCGGCTATCCCCCGCCGGCCTTCGGGGTTTCGCCGTGACCCGGGCCGAGCAAATCGCGGCCAACCTTCGCGAGGTGCGGGCGCGCGTGGACGCGGCCGTCGTGAAGGCGGGCCGTGCCGCCGATCCGCCGTGCCTTCTGGCGGTCAGCAAGACCGTGCCTGCCGAAGATGTCGTGTCTGCGCTGGCCGCCGGGCAGAGGAATTTCGCCGAAAGCTACGGGCAAGAGTTTCGCGACAAGCGCGCCGCCGTGGCCGCGATGGTGGCGGCCTCGCCGGGATTGGCCTCGCCGCGCTGGCATTTCATCGGGCCGTTGCAAACCAACAAGGTCAAATACGTGGCTGGCAAGGTGGCGCTCATTCACTCGGCCAGCTCGCGAGAGATTCTGGGCGACATCGACCGCAAGGCAGCCGCGCTCGAGGTGGTTCAAGAATGCCTGGTTCAGGTCAACGTGGCCGGCGAGACGCAAAAGAGCGGCATCGCGCCCGCCGATCTAGCCGCCGTTCTGGACGCCTTCGCCGGCCACTCGCATCTGCGCTGCACGGGCTTGATGGTCATTCCGCCCTACGACGAGGAGCCCGAGCTGTCGCGACCATTCTTCGCGGCTCTGCGCGGGCTGCGCGACGAACAGCGCGCGCGAAGCCGAACCAACGTCCAACTCGACAATCTCTCCATGGGCATGAGCCACGATCTGGAAGTGGCCATCGCCGAGGGCGCGACCCTCATCCGCGTGGGCACGGCGATCTTCGGAGCGCGCACATGAGCACTCCCGCGATCGAACCATCTTTGGCCGACAAGCAGAGGTTCCTTGGCATGGCCATCGCCGAGGCTGTGCGCGGCGCTCGGGCCGGGGGCGGTCCGTTTGGTGCGGTGATCATCAAAGATGACACCGTGATCGCCCGCGCCGCCAACGCGGTGGTCGCGAACAACGATCCGACCGCGCACGCCGAGGTACAGGCCATCCGCGCGGCCTGCGCTGCGCTCGCAACCTTTCGCCTCGACGGGTGCGACATCTATGCCAGCTGCGAGCCATGTCCCATGTGTCTCGGCGCCATTCTGTGGGCCAGGCCGCGCGCCGTCTACTATGCGGCCACCCGAAAGGATGCCGCTGCGGCTGGCTTCGACGATGCGGTCTTCTATGAGGCGCTGGGCACCACCTCGGCCGGCTCTGGGATGCTGCGCGAGCGCGTGATCTGCGATGACGCCGAGGTGCCGTTCGTGGCGTACGCCGGTCTGCCGGAAAAGGTTCGCTACTAGTTCCTCCACCACCTCGCCCCGCGCAGCGGGGAGAGGTCGCCGAGCGCAGCGAGGCGGGTGAGGGGCTATCACGTTTCACGCCTGAAGGATCCGGGCCCTCGGCCTAGCGGCAGGGCCCTGTGGTTAACTATCTCTATCGGTCCAGCCTGCTAAAATGCCCGCAACATGAATGCAATCTCAGTGCGCTCGGTCCTGGTGATGGCTGTGCTCTCGCTCGCTTGCGCGACAAGCGCGCCACCGCCGCGGGCTCCTGCTGTCGCGCCGGCTCCCCATGACGCTCGGCCAACCGAGCCGCCGGCCTTCGCGCCGTTGCGCCCCGCCGCGGGGCCGGCCCCGGACGCGATGGGCCCCAGCAAGGTGCGCCTGCAGATTCGCGAGGCAATCTTCAACGCGGCGTGGACCGCGGTTCGCGACAAGGACTTCGACAAAGCGTTGTCCGGGCTCGACTGGCAAGCCATGCGCGCGAAGTACCTGCCGCTCGCGCTGGGCGCACCCGACGAGCCGACCTTCTACCGCCTGCTCAACGAAATGCTCGGAGCCCTCGGCCAGTCGCATCTGGAAGTGCACGGCCCCGGCGACGAGGTCGAGCCGCCGGCCGACGAGCCGGAACCCTCCAAGCCTGGCACGGCCGAGGTGACGGAGGTCGGCATGGGCACCGGCGATCCAGGAGTGGTCGTGCGCTCGATTGAAGGCAAGCCCACGGTGACTTGGGTGCGTCCCCAATCCTCGGCGGCAAAGGCCGGACTGCGACCTGGCTTCGTCGTTACGTACATCGGGGGGCGGGCCGTCGGGGTGTTGCCTCCGTCGTCGCGTCCGCTGCGCCCGGTGGAGGAACGCTTTCGCCTGCGCAGACAGGCCGCGCACCTCTTGTCCGGCCCCACCGGCAGCAAGGTCAGCGTGCGTTTCCTCGACGCCGCCGACAAGGTGCACGAGGCGATGCTGACCCGCGACCCACCGGCGCGGGCCGCAGTGCAAGCCCTGCTGATGCCGCCCATCGTGCCCGAGGTGCGCGTCTCGCGCGTGGGCGAGGTGGGCATCATCGCGTTCAATTTCTTCCTGCTCGAACCCATCCTGGGCGAAGTGCAAAAGGCCATCGAAGGCTTTCGACGAAGCGGCGCCAAGGCCATCGTGCTCGACCTGCGTGGCAATCCGGGCGGCTTCGGCGGCATGGCCATTCCCGTCGCCGCCCGCCTGATTTCGCATGAAACCAGCCTGGGCACCATCCAGTTCCGCGACTTCGCCAACAACCTGACGGCCGCGCCGTCTCTCGGACAGAAGCCCTTCACCGGCAAGGTCATCATCCTCACGGACGAGGGCAGCGCCTCGACTTCCGAGATCCTGGCCGCCGGGCTGCAAGAAGCGAAGCGCGCCGTGGTTGTGGGCGAAAGCACCGTTGGCGCCGCCCTGGGCTCGACCATCGAGGCCCTTCCCGGCGGCGCCGTCATGCAGATCCCGGTGGCGGGGTTCAAGACGCCCAAGGGGGTGGCCATCGAGGGACGCGGCGTTCAACCCGACTACCGCGTGTTGGAAACCCGCGCCGCCCTGCTCGCCGGCCACGATCCAGTGCTCGACGAGGCGCTGGAGCTCGCGCACTCGGCGAAGTAGGCGTAGAGAGCGGGCCACGCTTGACGGAACCTCGATTCTGGCTCAAGCATGGGTAGCATCATGCTCGCGCTGTTCGCACTTGTCTTCGCTGTCGACGCCGGATCGGCCGCCCAGCCAACGGCCCAGCTTTCCTCAGCGCCCTTGCGCGACGCCAAGCTGGTTCTGGCGGACTACGCCAAGGCCATCGGCGACGAGAAGGCCTGGAAGAAACACAAGACCTTGCGCGTGAAGCGCGAGGTCACGGTCAGCGCCATGCACTTCACCAGCACCGAAGAGACGCGCATCGAGCGCGGCGGGAAAATCTACAGCACCTCGGAAATGCCCAACATGGGAATTTTCCAGCGCGGCTCCGACGGGCGCACGGCGTGGGCCGAGGATCCCATCGGTGGGTTGCGCGTGCTCAGGGACGCCGAGGCCGAGGACGTTCGCATCGCTGCGGCCTGGAACTCGGAATGGCGGCTCGCCGAGGTCTACGGCAAGGCGCTCTCGGTCCCGCCACCCGTGCCGGTGCCCGCGGGCCAGAGCTGGGAATGCGTCGAATTGAGCAAGGCCAAGGGCGCGCCGACGGTCGTGTGCTTCGACAGCAAGACCCACCTGCGTGTCCTGGAAAAGGGCGTGCAGGCCTCGCAGGGCGGACAGGTTCCCTACGTCACCCGCTTTTCCGACTGGCGAAAGGTCGACGGTGTCCTGGTCTGGCATCAAGAGGACGTCACCGTCGGACCGGTCACCATGGTTGGCCGCATCGTCGAAATCGTCTTCGACGAGCATTTCCCGGTGACCCTCTTCAGTCTGCCGAAGAAGAAGTAGTAGAAGAAGACCACAGAGACACAGAGAACACTGAGGTCTCGGAAGAAGAAGGAGCTGCGGATCCAAGGATCCGGAAAACCCCTTTCCTTTCCGCTCTCTGTGATCTCTGTGCTCTCCGTGGTGAGAATCCGAACCCACTCAAACGCGCCGTACGTTCCTTGTCCGTGTGTGGACGGTGCTTACCTTGTTGCCCAGAAACCATGCGGCTCGACAAGCTCACCATCAAGGCTCAGGAAGCACTGGCTGCGGCCCATGACCTGGCCGACCAGCGCGCGCACCAGGAGGTGACGCCCGAGCACCTGTTGCGCGCCCTGCTTACTCAGGAAGATGGCGTCGTTTTGGCGGTGCTGCGCAAGCTGGGCGCCGACGCCGAGGCCATCGGGCGCAAAGTCGACGAGGCCCTGGACAAACAACCGCAGGTACGCGGCAGCAGCGCCGACGGATTCGTCGGGCGCCGGCTCAAGGACTTGCTCGAAGAGGCCACCCGCCAGTCGGTGGAGTTCAAGGACGAGTACGTCTCCAGCGAGCACCTCTTGCTCGGCATGCTGGCCAAGGATGTGGGCGACGCGTCCCGCGTCCTGCGCGAGGCGGGCGTGCGTCGCGACGACTTGCTCAAGGCCCTGGCCGACGTGCGCGGCAACCAGCGCGTGACCGATCCCGACGCCGAGCAGCGCTACCAGGCCTTGGTCAAGTATACGCGCGATCTCACCGATCTGGCCCGCAAGGGCAAGCTCGATCCGGTCATCGGCCGCGACGAGGAAGTTCGCCGGGCCATGCAGGTGCTTTCCCGGCGCACCAAGAACAACCCGGTGCTCATCGGCGAGCCCGGCGTGGGCAAGACCGCCATCGTCGAGGGCATCGCGCAGCGGATAGCCTCGGGCGACGTACCCGAATCGCTCAAGGACAAGCGCATCCAGGCGCTCGATCTGGGCGCGCTCATCGCGGGCACCAAGTACCGCGGCGAGTTCGAGGACCGCTTGAAGGCGGTGCTGAAGGAGATCGCCGGCGCCGACGGCAAGGTCATTCTGTTCATCGACGAGCTGCACACGTTGGTCGGCGCGGGCGGGGCCGAGGGCGCGGTGGACGCCGCCAACATGCTCAAGCCGGCCCTGGCGCGCGGGGATCTGCGCTGCATCGGCGCCACCACGCTCGACGAGTACCGCAAGCACATCGAGAAGGACAAGGCACTCGAACGGCGCTTCCAACCCGTGGTGGTGGGCGAGCCGTCTCTGCACGACACCATTGCGATCCTGCGCGGCCTCAAAGAGCGCTACGAGATCCACCATGGCATTCGCATTCGCGACGCCGCGCTGGTGGCCGCGACGAAACTCTCCTCGCGTTACATCTCCGGCCGGCAATTGCCCGACAAGGCCATCGATCTCGTCGACGAGGCCGCCAGCCGGCTCAAGATGGAGATCGATTCCCTGCCCGAGCCCATCGATCAGGTGGAGCGCAAGCTGACCTCGCACCTGATGGAGCAGTCCGCGCTGGCCAAGGAACACGACGAGGCTTCGCGCAAGCGTCTAGGGGAAGTGGAGGCCGAGATCGCCGAGCTGCGCGAGCGGGCGGCCACCATGAAGCTGGTTTGGCAACGCGAGAAGCAGGTCATCGGCCAGATCCAGAAGCTCAAGGAAGAGATCGAAGGCGCCAAGACCGAGTCGCAGTTGGCGCAGCGCAAGGGCGACCTCAACCGCGCAGCCGAGCTGCGCTTCGGTCGCCTGCCCGAGCTGGAAAAGCAGCTTGCCGCCAAGAACCAGGAGCTGCAAGGCCAACCAGACCTCGGGGTCGTTCCTACGCGAGGAAGTCACCGAGGAGGACATCGCGGCCGTGGTGTCCAAGTGGACCGGCATTCCCGTCGAGAAAATGTTGGAAGGCGAGCAGTCTCGCCTGGGCAACATGGAAGAGCGGCTGCACCAGCGGGTCATCGGTCAGAACCCGGCGGTGGAAGCCATTGCCAATGCGGTTCGCCGGGCGCGCGCGGGTCTGCAGGATCCCAACCGGCCCATCGGCTCGTTCATTTTCCTCGGGCCCACCGGCGTGGGCAAGACCGAGCTGGCGCGGGCGCTGGCCGAGTTCTTGTTCGACGACGAGACCCACATGGTCCGCATCGACATGTCCGAGTACATGGAAAAGCACTCGGTGTCGCGCCTCATCGGCGCCCCGCCCGGCTACGTCGGCTACGACGAGGGCGGCCAACTGACCGAGGCCGTGCGCCGCCGGCCCTATTCGGTGGTGCTCTTCGACGAGATCGAGAAGGCACACGGCGATGTCTTTGGCGCGCTCTTGCAGCTCTTGGACGATGGTCGGCTCACGGACGGTCAGGGCCGGACCGTGGACTTCAAGAACACGGTCATCATCATGACGTCGAACGTAGGCAGCCACCGTCTGCTCGGCGAGCGCCCCGACGTCGAAGCCGCCCTGGAAGAATTGCGCCACACCTTTCGTCCCGAATTCCTCAATCGCGTCGACGAGATCGTGGTGTTCGAGCGCCTGACCCGCGAAGACATCGACCTCATCGTCGATTTGCAGATGGAGCGCTTCCGCAAGCTGCTCGCCGAGCGCGACCTCGCCATCGAGCTGCTACCCGACGCGCGCGCATTTCTGGCCGGGAAAGGGTACGATCCGACCTACGGCGCCCGTCCTCTCAAACGCACGCTCATGACCTATTTGCAGAACCCACTGGCCAAGCAGCTCATCGCGGGCAAGTTCCTGCCCGGGGACACGATCGTCATCGCGCGCAAGCCCAATTCCCCCAATTCCCCCAATTCCCCCAATTCCAACGACGACGGGCTCGAATTCAGTCGCAAGGTCGTGGAGACTGCGGACGGCAGCGCCTGACATGAAGGATCTCTACGTCATACTCGGGGTGCCCGAGAACGCGGACGCCGACACCATCAAGAAGGCCTATCGCAAGCTGGCCAGGCAGAACCACCCCGACGCGACCGGCGGTGACAAGAAGAAGACCGAGCGATTCAAGGAGGTTGGCGACGCCTACGCGGTTCTCTCGGACGCCAAGAAACGCCAAGAGTACGACCGGCTTCGCCACGCGCCGGTGGGTGACGACGGCATGCCGCAGGGCTTCGACGCGGATGCCTTCTCGCAGATCTTCGGCGATTTTCGTACGGGCGGCCGAGGCGGCGCCGCGTCCGGCGGATTCGGCGACCTCGGGGACTTGTTCTCGACCCTGTTCGGTGGTGGCGGGCCCGTGGGCCAGACGAGGGGCCGCGGCCGGGGCAGCGACATGCAAAGCTCCCTCGACGTCAGCTTTCGCGAGTCGGCTCTTGGCACCCGACGCTCGCTGCGGGCCGGCTCGGGCCATACCGTCGAGGTCAATGTTCCCGCGGGCGTCGAGAGCGGCGCACGGCTGCGTGTACCCGGACAAGGGGGCCAGGCTCCGCGTGGTGGACGGCCTGGCGACCTCTTCTTGGACGTGACCGTGCTGCCAGATTCCGCACCTGCGCCGGGTGGGGCGAGACATCGAGCTGACCCTGCCGCTGACCGTGGCCGAGGCGTGCCTCGGCACCCAGGTGGACGTGCCCACCGTGGACGGCTCCGTGCGCCTGACCATTCCCGGCGGAACTTCCAGCGGGGCCAAGCTTCGCCTGCGGGGCAAGGGGGTGAAAGGCCAGGATGGCAGCCGCGGCGACCAGTTTTGCCGCATCGAGGTCGTGGTGCCCAAGCTCGATCCCGCCGACAAGGAAGCACGTCGTTTGGTCGAGGAGCTCGACAGCCGTGCTAAGACAAGCAATCCCAGGAGCTTCTGATGTGCGGCAAGACACTACCTCCAGCGCCAACGAGCGGCTTTTTTTACCCCCGTCGGGCTTGCGGCCAAGCGCTGCCCCGCCTAAGTTTGGGAGAGACGTATGACCTCGCCTGAAGCAACCAAATCCCTGCCCCTGTTGTCGCTGCGAAACCTGGTGTTGTTCCCCGGCGCGGTGATGCCCGTCGAGATCGGGCGCCTGTCTTCCCTGCGGCTTATCGAAAGCCTGCCCGGCAAGGGCGTGCACCTTCTCGTGGGCACGCAGAAGGACGCCGACGTCGAGGAGCCCGCCGGCAGCGACCTTTACGGGATCTGCGTCGAGGGCGAGGTCGTCCGCATCGTCAAGGCCGCCGAGAATCGCGTGACCGCCGTGTTGCGCGGGATCGAGCGCCGCCGGGTGACCGGCTTCGTACAGGAAAAGCCCTTCTTGGTCGCGTCCTACGAGCCCCTGGTCGAGATCCGCAAGGATCCCATCGAGATCGACGGTCTCGGCATGGCGGTCTACGACGTGGCCAAGCAGCTCATCGCGATTTCGCCCGACATCCCCGACGAGGCGGCGCAGATCCTCGATCAGAACAAGGATCCGGCGCGCCTGGGCGACATCACCGCAGCCACCGTGGATCTGTCCGCCGAAGAGCGCGCGTCGCTCTTGGTCGAGGTCGACGTGGCCGAGCGCCTGCGCCGCTTGCTTGTCCTGCTCCAGCGCAAGGTCGAGCTCATCAAGGTCAAGCAGAAGATCGACACGCAGGTGCGCGAGGAGTTCTCCAAGCACCAGCGTGAGGCGGTCCTACGCCAGAAGCTGAAGGCCATTCAGGACGAGCTCGGCGAAGGCGAGGACGGTGGCGATCTCGATACCTTCGAGGACAAGATCAAGTCAACCGGCATGTCCGAGGAGATTGCCAAGGTCGCGCGCAAGCAGCTCGACCGGCTTCGCCAGATGGCACAGTCGTCGGCGGAATACACCGTCCAGCGCACGTACCTGGAATGGCTGGTGGAGCTGCCGTGGTCCAAGCAGACCACGGACACGCTGGATCTGGAACAGGCGCGCAACGTGCTCGACGCCGATCACTACGACCTGCAGAAGGTCAAGAAGCGCATGCTTGAGTACCTGGCCGTGCGCAAGCTGGCGCCGGCCAAGAAGGGACCGATTCTGTGCCTCGTGGGGCCGCCCGGCGTGGGCAAGACCTCGCTCGGCAAGTCCATCGCGCGCTCTCTGTCGCGCGAATTTATTCGAGTTTCTCTCGGTGGTGTGAGAGACGAGGCCGAGATCCGCGGGCACCGGCGGACGTACATCGGCGCGCTTCCCGGCCGGGTCATTCAGGGCATGCGCCGCGTGGGCACCAAGAACCCGGTGTTCATGCTCGACGAGATCGACAAGCTGGGCTCGGACTTCCGCGGCGATCCCGCGGCGGCCTTGCTGGAGGTGCTCGACCCCGAGCAAAACCACTCGTTCTCGGATCACTACCTCGAGGTCAATTTCGACCTCTCGAGCGTCATCTTCATCGCCACGGCCAACACCCTCGACACCATTCCGCCGGCGCTCCTCGATCGCATGGAGGTTCTGGAGATCCCCGGCTACACGCGCGAAGAAAAGCTGGAGATCGCCAAGCGGCACCTGGCGCCCAAGCAGGTCAGCGAGCACGGCCTGACCGCCGAACAGATCGTGTTCGACGACGAAACCATCACCACCATCATCGAGCAGTACACGCGCGAGGCGGGCGTGCGCAACCTGGAGCGCGAGGTCGCCAACGTCATTCGTGGTATCGCCGTGAAGGTCGCCGAGAGCGAGCCGTACGAGCCCAAGCTGAACCCGGAGAAGATCGCCGAGTTGCTCGGGCCGCAGAAGTTCTTCTCGGAGATCGCCGAACGCACGGAAGTGCCCGGCGTGGCCACGGGATTGGCCTGGATGCCTTCCGGTGGCGACATCCTCTTCATCGAAGCCTCGCAGATGGTCGGCAAGGGCAACCTGATTCTGACCGGCCACCTCGGCGACGTGATGAAGGAATCGGCTCGCGCGTCCCTGTCATGGGTGCGTACCCACGTCGACGAGCTGGGCATTTCGCCGGATTTCGAGAAGGTCGACATCCACCTGCACGTGCCGGCTGGCGCGGTGTCCAAGGATGGCCCTTCGGCCGGCGTGGCCATGACCGTCGCGCTGGCTTCGCTCTTCACGGGCCGTCGGGTACGCGGCGACGTGGCCATGACCGGCGAGATCACCCTGCGCGGCAGCGTGCTACCCGTGGGCGGGATCAAGGAGAAAGTCCTGGCCGCTCACCGGGCCGGCATCAAGCGGGTCATTCTGCCCGACCGCAATCGCAAGGATCTGGTCGATATTCCCGAGAGCGTGCGCAAGGATCTCGATCTGTCCTTCGTGAAGCGCATCCAAGAAGCACTGGAACAGACCCTGGAATCGGCGCCCGTCGTACTGCCCGGCCCCGGCGCCCCCGAGACACCTGCGGCGTCTGTCCAGGCCTGATTCCAGCCGGGTCGGCGATCCCTATGCCACCCAAAGGGGGGCGGCTTGCATGAGACTCGGTACTCGGCTAATAGTGCGCCCGACGGACCCTTGCGACTCCGCCGTGCGGTTACGGCTGGGCGTGGGAGTGCCGCCAGGCCACTCGGAAGAACGGAGGAGAATATCGACATGAAGCCATTCATCTTAACGCTGCTGTTGTCCGCATCATTGATGCTGCCCATTTCTGGCGCGGCCCGCGCGGAGAAGCACGCCACCAATGCCTGTGGCTGCTACGGCGAAGGTGATTCCTGCATTTGCGAGAAGAAATCGAAATGCGGCTGCCCCGGCGAATGCGAGCCGAAGGGGTGCGAGGCGGAACGGCAGAAGCAGCTGCAGAAGGAAATCGAGGCCGAGACCAAGCGGGCCAAGGAGGAAGAGAAGGCGCGCAGCAAACCGACGGAGCAGGCGAAGACCGAGGACGACACGGCCGCGGCCGGGCCGGAGAAGGGGAGCAAGGGAAAGTCTGCGCCCGTTCACCCCATGACCGCCAGCCAGAGGAAGCAGTTTCTCAAGCTGCTCGAGGCGTACCTGGCCGAGCATCCCGAGGCGGCCAACAAGATGCTCTTGGAAGTTCGCAGCGAGCTCTAGTCCATCCCTGCATCGACCGCAGGGGCATCGATGAGAGTGGCATCCGGAATGACCGAGAATCCCGCCGTCGCCTTCGCCGGGAGCCTCGGCGGAAGCCGGGCCGTCGAGTCCGAGCGGAACGTCCAATTCGGTGGACGAATCGACCGAAATCGGCGCATCGAGCACGCCCGGGGCATCGAACGCTCTCGGACCGTCGTAGGGGCCGATGGCCCCGCCGTCGATGGCGCCTTTGGCCTCGCCGGCGCTGGCGTCCAGAACCGGCGTGACGTCGTAGGAAAACAGCGGCGTGGGGAAGACCCAGGAGCAGCCTTTGAGGGTTTCGTATCCGCCGCTCGCCTCGAGCTCGACATGGCCGGGGGCATGCGCCCACGCATCCACCGTCAGTTGGTAGACCAGGTCGCTGCCCGATCCCGTGACCGTGAACTTGAGGTCGGCCGGTGACGAGATGCCCGCCGTGTGCGAGACACCGAGGTTCAACGTGAAATTGGTGAAGATCGCTGGCGCGTCCACGACCACGAAGCCGTGGACGATCCCCTGGTTGAGCACCGTCGATCCAGGGGCCGGCGAAAGACCGGTCAGCTGGAGCACGCCGGGATTGGCGTACGTACCGCACACGGCGCCGTCGGTGCCGACCGCGCCGTCGGCACCGCCCGATCCACCGTCTCCACAGGCCGTCAGTGCGACGCAGATTTCCAGGGCAAGCACCGCGCTTTTTCGGATCCCCGTCATGGAACGATGGCTTGGCAGTCGGCGGTGCAGAGGCTATTTCCGTTTTCGGCCCCGTTGTCGCATTGCTCACCGAAGAGGCTGTCGACCTTGTTGTCGCCACAGTACGGTGCTTTTCGACAGCCTGGCGCGCAACCCGTGATCTGTCCATAGCCAGCGACATTGGTTCCGTCGTCGCACTCCTCGCCGGAGGAAACGTCGACATGGCCATCGCCGCAGTAGGGGCCGAACACGCAGGTGGTCGTGCAACCGCCATAGGCGGTATCCGAGTTGGCGGCGCCGTTGTCACAGGTTTCCGTGCCGTTGATGACGCCGTCGCCGCATCTCGGGGTGCAGTCGGTCCGCGTGCGATTGAATTGACCGATGGTGAGCTTGTAGCTTGACCGCGTGATCTTTCGCTCGGCCTGGAAGATGACGATCTCGTAGATCTTGCCCACCGTCAGGTTGTAGTTTGTCGCGGCCGTCGCGTCGAGGGTGATACTGCCTGGCGACGCCTGGTGGACGCCGCCCAAATCCACCGCCAACTTGCCGTTCACGAAGACCCAGACATCATCGTCGCCGATGAACGACAGGTTCTCGCCGCCCTGGTACTCGAACCAGTAGCGTACCTCGCTGGTGAAGCTGAAGTTGTGCAGGGCGTTGTCTTGATCGCAGGTCTCGTCCCACGCGGTCAGACTGGTAGGCGGCGCATCCCAGCCACGTCCGTCGAGGGGGAAGTAGGCCGGGGTGGTCCAGGTGGCGGTAGTCCGGTTGTAGGTCCCGGAATGGTCGTAGACATAGGTGTTGTTCGCCCCCGCGACCAGCGGCAGGGTATCGACCACGACACTCGAGTAATTCGAGTCGTGGTACCAGGAATTGAAATCGTCGGCGTTGGTGGTCATGGATTTCGTCGTGTCGACGGTGTCGTCGTACTGCGGTTTGCGATCGGCGCCCAGGGTGTCCTTGACGATGCCCGTGACCACGCCCCCCGAGTCCCTGGGAACCTCGAAGTTGGGATGCGGTGGGGGATCGGTGATGGTGGCGATTTGCGGGATCATGTCGCGGAAGATGACGGGCACGCTGGTGGTGGTCTCCGTCACGTCGGCGCACGACCAGCCCGCTTCAAGCTTGCAGTCCGAGGAGCATCCATCGCCCGATTTGTTGTTGCCGTCGTCGCATTCCTCGGTGGGCAGCTTCAAGCCATCGCCGCAGGGCGAGGTGCAGCCATCGCTGCCCGAGCACACGGGCTCGGCCTTGCAGTCCATGCTGCATCCGTCGCCGGGAACGGTATTGCCGTCGTCGCACGACTCGTCCCCTTCCTTGGTGCCGTCGCCGCAAACCGTTTGGTGGCAGGGCTGTCCAGCCGTCGGACAGGCGAAACCTGCCTCGACCGTGCACGTGACCGAGCAGCCATCTCCCGCAACGGTGTTGCCGTCGTCGCATTTCTCCGAACCCGTAAGAATGCCGTCGCCACACTTGGGCTGGCAGCGGACACCGGGGGCGGGGCAAGTCCAACCGTCTTCGACCGTCTTGCAATCCGCCGAGCAGCCGTCCCCGTCGACGGTATTGTGATCGTCGCATTTCTCATCGCCGGAGATGTGGCCGTCGCCGCAGACGACAGTGGAAACGCACGGCGAATTGGGAGTCGGACAAGCCCAATCGGTTTCGATCTTGCAGTCTGCCGTGCAGCCATCGCCCGGCGTGGTGTTGCCGTCGTCGCACGCCTCGGTTCCTTCGAGAATTCCGTTACCGCAAGATGCGGGTGGTGCGACATCCGGTCTATTTAGGGCATCGAAGTCCCATAGCAGGACCGTTTGGTCGTGAGACACGTCCCCGCCAGCGTCTGGCATGCTCGAGCTGGCGTCGTCGAGAACACCTATGGTCACACCACCGCTGTTGCAAGCGACCAGCGCAATAGCTGCGCCCATAGCGAATAGCAACACTCTTGAACTGTCGTGCATCGTACGAACCCCCACGGCTGCGATTGGCGACGCCAGGCATACTAAACCAATCTGTTGGTTCTTCTGGCATAGATTAGGTGGGTTGCAAGAGGGCCAATCGTGCTTTTCACAGGCCCACGCAAGGTGTGGTACCGGACTACATCGGCATCCACATCGCGAACTCGAGGGTCGGACCCATCGATACCTCCACCTCCGGCTCCCTACTCAGCTCGTTCCAGGTAGGTCGTCGCGGAGGCGGGCGAGAGCTCAATCTGCGCGGAGATCTTTTCCAGGAACGCCGGCACCCGTGCGATTCCTGGCACCACGATCTCCAGTTGCCGCGCGCCCGAGGCTTCAAGCCATTCGCAAAGGATCTCGTTGACTTCTCCGTCGCTCAGGCTGTAGCCGATGGCGACCAGCCGGTCGGCCTGGGCCAGGCTGACGCGGAAGTACTCCAGCAGGCGCCTCTGCATGAGTGGGGGATAGGGATCGGTCAGGCGTGCCGCGCTGGCCAGCAGTGTGCGCCCGAGCACTTGGGGCTGTCCATCGATGTCGACGTAGGGGATCTGGTTGGTCACAGCCAGCGGATCGGGGACGAGGCTCGATACCAGGCTCGGATCCAGAAGTCCCTCGTTGGCCATCTGGAGCGCGTCAATGATGGCGTCGAAGGTCTGGTCCCGGGGCTTCAGCCTGACGAGATCGTGGCCGTCGCCATAGCTGAAAACGTCGAGAGCGCCGTGCAGCTTGAGCAAATTGATACCGGGCCAGCCGGTCTTGAAAAAAGGTAGCTGGCCGTTGGCCAATTCGGCGTCGCTCAGCACCTCGGCCTCCAGCGCGGCGATGGGCTGGCCGTTGCGATCGCGGCAGGGCAGGGAAACTCCGCGCGGCGAAAACCCCGCGTTCACCTCGATACCGAAGAGGGCAGCGATACACTCGACGAGCACGTCGTGGTTGAGGGAAAAGATCCACAGTGGGCGATGGCTTCGGGCCAAGCGCGCGATACCCTCGAAGTATTGCAAGCCTTCGCGGCAGGAATCCCGGCGCTCGACCTGGCGACGGTAGAGTACCTGGTACACGACCTGCGCCAGCCAGGCGTAGAGCGCGTGGTAGGCTTGGGCGAAGCCGGCCCGCGCATCGTCGAGGTATTGCGCCTCCATGTGCCCGAGCACAGCCTCGTAGTCGAACGTCGTTGCATCGAGCATGCGCGCGATATCCTCGATGACCTCGACAGGATGGCCGAAGCCTCGCCCACTCCAGGTGGCGTTTAGCTTGCGCAGCGACGCGGGGGAGAGCCAGGCCATGATCTCGGCGTTGATGTCCGCGCGCAAAGGCATGCCGAGCTCGCGGGAAGCACCTGCACCGAGCAGAAGGGCGGTGAGCACGATGGCAAGCTACCAAATTTCACGCTTGGATGCCGCATTCACGGGACTTGCTCCGCCCTGACCGGCGGAACTAGTAGAGCTCGCCTTGCGGGCCGATCATGCGCGCGCCGAAGGTCTTGAGATCGGCCAGCTCTTCGTCGGCGGGATAGCCGACCACGTCGCGATAGGTTTCGAGCTCGTGTTCGAGGCGGCGGCCGACATCGGGATGGACCGGCCAAAGATCCGTTTCCTCTCTTGCGTCGGCGAGCACGTCGTAGAGCTCCGTGAGCCCGTCTTCGATGGTCTTGATGAGCTTGTAGCGCGAATCGATGATGGCAAGCAGGGGCGACATCACGTCGCCGCCGCTTGTGGCGTGGGCCGAACGCACCACCACGAAGCGATGCAGAGGCGCATCCGGCGCGGCCCGCAGACGCAGCCAAGAGCGCCCGAGAGTTTCGTCGTCCGGCGTGGTCAAGGCAAAGGCGCCGACGATGGTGGGAAAGATGTCGGCGTGGCAGACTAGGTGTGGCGATCGTCGCGGCGCGAGGCCAGGCGCGAGCAGCAGGCCCGGCACGCGCACCAGGGGTTCGTAGGCCGAGGCCGCATGAAAGAGCATGCCGTGCTCGCCAAAGGCCTCGCCATGATCGCCGGTCAGGATGAGGACGGTGCGGGGAAGCCGGCCGCGCCGGTCGAGTCCCGCGATCAATTGGCCGAAGCCGGCATCCGCCGCCACCACGCCCGTCGCGTAGCGGGCGTAGGAAGGATCCAGACCCGCTGGCGTCGCGACCGGCGATGCCGCCACCGATGGATAGGGCGAGTGCGCATCGTAGAAGTGCAGCCACAAGTAATGCCGGCGCGATCCAACGTCGTCGATGGCGGCTAGCGCGCGCTCGCTTGCCTGCGTGGCGTGCCAGCGCCCGTGCTCGGGCGTGACCATGCGCGCGAAGGTTCTCGCGATGGCCTCGGTTCCTTCCAGATCGTGATCCGCAACCACCGCCGTGGTCGCGATGCCTTGGGCCGCAAGTCGAAGGCCGAGCGGCTGTCCGCCGCGGTGGCTCTGCTGGAGCAGCGGGAGAGATTGCGCGGTCCGCGTGCTGCTCGAATAGGTACGCTCGAAAAGCAGACCTTGGCCGGCCGCCGCGAATGCATGCGGCATCAGGCGGGGGGCCAGCGCGTCCGCGCGCAAGGCATCGACGGTGACCAGAACCACAAGGTCGATGGCGCCAGGCTCGAGATTGGGATCGCCAGCGGCGGGCGCAAGCCCACGCTCGGATTCCGTGGGCGCAAGCGGCGGATCGATGCCGTTGCAGTTGAGATCCCCCTTGCCGTGCCCGTCGAGGGCCAGCGGGTTACGCGCGGATGAGAGGTCGTCGCAGTCTCCACCCCAGGCCACGGGCGAGAAACCATCGCGGTCGAAATCGACGAGGGCACGCGCCGTACGCGCCAGGGCATCGCCATAGAGCCCGTGCTCGTGCGCACGCGAACGCCAGCCCGGCGCGGCTCGGTCGACCAGCGCGAGGATGGCAAGGCCGATGGGAACGGCCGCCACCAACGCCAGCGCGAATCGTCGTGGCGCACGCTTGCGCGTCCACGGCAATGCCACCGCCATAAGTCCACACACCGTAACCAAAGCCAAGACATCGTGAAGCTCACGGTAGTACCAACGCGGCAGCAAGGCGTCGATGAGGAACATGGCCAGCGCGATGCCGAGAGCGCACGCGCGCAAGAGCCGGTGCGCCGAGGGCCGTGCGGCGAAGAGGCACACGGTGATGAGCACCGCGGCCGCGCCCACCACCGCCTGGCGCATGCCGGGATCCTGTCGGTGCCGGACATTGGTGATGGCATGGACGACCCAGGTCGCGAGCCCAAGCTCCGTCGATAGCGCGAGGATTTTTCCCGGCCATCCGGCCTTGGCCAGGCGCGCCGAGAGCGCGTACACCCCCGCCAGCAGAGGTCCGACAGCGAGGGAAAGCAGGATCGCCAAGGCGGCCGCGCTGGCCCCACTGGCGAGCACGATGCGCAGTGGAGCCTTCGCCAGCGCCAGGCGCGTGCCATCGACGAGCAGGCCGAGCAGGCCGGACAGAAGTGCGAGCGTCCCGGTCGAAACCAGCACCCATGACCAGATTCGTTTCGCCAAGACCACGACGTTACCACTTGGCTCGCGCCAAGTCCGGCGCCGGAGGAAATGCCCCTCTGCGATTCGGCTACGCCGTCGCCGCGGGCTTGGTCAGGTAGTCGTGGATCCCGACCGCGGCTTTCTTGCCGTCGCCCATGGCCAGAATGACGGTGGCCCCGCCGCGCACGATGTCGCCGCCGGCGAACACGCCCGGGATGCTGGTCATGCCGTCTTCGTCGACGACGATGTTGCCCCACTTGTTGAGCTTGAGATCCGGCGTGGCCTGGGTGAGCAGCGGGTTCGACTTGGTGCCGACCGCCTCGATGAACACCTGGCAGGGGATATCGAATTCGCTGCCCTCGATGGGCACGGGACGGCGGCGGCCCGAGGCATCCGGCTCGCCCAGACCCATGCGCTGGCAGCGCACGGCGCGCACCCAGCCGGCCTCGTCGCCGAGCACCGCAATGGGATTGGTCAGCATCTCGAAGCGCACGCCCTCTTCCTTGGCGTGGTGGACTTCCTCCACGCGCGCGGGCATTTCCTTTTCGGAGCGGCGGTAGACCAGGCACGCGGGCTCGGCGCCCAGGCGGCGTGCGGTGCGCACGCCATCCATGGCCGTGTTGCCGCCGCCCACGACGACCACGGCGTTGCCGCGCAGGACCGGCGTATCGGCTTCCATGCCCATGTACGCGCGCATCAGGTTCACGCGCGTGAGGTACTCGTTGGCCGAGTACACGCCCTTGAGGTTCTCGCCGGGGATGTTCTGGAACACGGGCAATCCCGCGCCGTTGCCCACGAACACGGCGTGAAAGCCTTCCTCTTTCATCAGGTCGTCGAGGGTCATGGTGGCGCCAATGACCACGTTGCACTCGATTTTCACGCCCATGTCTTGCAGCGTTTTGACTTCTTGATCGACGATAGCTTTGGGCAGGCGGAACTCGGGAATGCCGTAGACCAGGACGCCACCCGGACGGTGCAAGGCCTCGAACACGGTCACGTCGTGGCCGAGCTTGGCCAGCTCGCCGGCGCAGGTCAGCCCGGCCGGTCCGCTGCCCACCACCGCGACCTTCTTGCCCGTGGCTGGCGCGAGCTGGATCGTGCGCTTGAGGTTGGTGCGCGCCCAGTCCGCCACGTAGCGTTCGAGGTAGCCGATGGCGACCGGCTTGCCCTTCTTGCCCACCAGGCACAGCTCTTCGCACTGGGTTTCCTGCGGGCACACGCGGCCGGTGATACCGGGCAGAACGTTGGCAGTGTAAAGAACGTTCGCGGCGCGCTCGAGATCGCCCGCGTCGACGGCGGCGATGAAGCCCGGGATGTCGATGCCGACCGGACAGCCCGCCACGCACTCGTGGTTCTTGCAGGCCAGGCAGCGCTTCGCCTCCAGCGAGGCAACCTCGGGCGGCAGGCCCAGATTCACCTCGCGAAAGTGGTGCGAGCGCTCGTCGGCGGGCGACTCGGGCATGGCTTGGCGCTGGATCTTCATTCGTTCGGACGGCTTCATGGCAAATCTCCGTTGGCTTCAGCCATGGCAGCTTGCAGCTTGCACTGATGCTCTTCGTCGGTCTTGAGGCGCGCCCACACACTGCGCTCATGATCCTTGTAGGCCGACAATCGATCGGTCAGCGACGCGAAGTCCACTTCATGGGCGTTAAATTCGGGACCGTCGACGCAGGCGAACAGGTTCTTGCCGCCCACGGTGACGCGGCAGCCGCCGCACATGCCCGTGCCGTCCACCATGATGGGGTTCAGCGACGCGATGGTCAGGATCTTCCTTTCGCGCGTGACGTTGGCGATGGCCTTCATCATGGGCACCGGGCCTGCCGTGATGACCGCGTTCACCGGCAGCGCCGGATCCGCGATCAGCTCGGCCAGCTTGCCCGTGACGAAGCCGTTGTAACCATAGCTGCCGTCGTCGGTGCAGGGGTAGACCGCATCGCAATGGGCCTTGAGCTCTTCTTCCAGAATCACGTAGGGCTTCGAACGACCGCCCATGACCGCGGTTACGCGGTTGCCCTTGGCTTTCAGCGCCGCGGCCTGCGGGTAGATGACCGCCGTACCCACGCCGCCACCTACAAGAACGACATGGCCGAAGTGCTCGATTTCCGTGGCCTTGCCGAGCGGGCCCACCACGTCGGTCAGCACGTCGCCCTCGGCGAGCGAGCACAGGCGCTCGGTGGTCGCGCCGATGACCTGGATGACCAGCGAAATGGTTCCGCGTTTCTTGTCGCTGTCGGCGATGGTCAGCGGGATGCGCTCGCCCCCCGCATAGGCGCGAACGATGACGAAGTGACCCGGTCGGTGCCGGGCCGCGACCCGCGGCGCTTCAACCTCCAGCCGACGGACCTTGGGAGCAAGCCAATGGGATTTCAGGATTCGGAACATCTGGATACCTCTTTCAAGCACTGAAAGCGCCGGCACTTTACCTCTTGGCGCCGCCGGCTTCCACGCAAAACTTTTCCCTTCCATTCCCGCCGGTCCCGCCGGGAGAATGGGCACGCCTCAAAAGGGCTCAAGTCCGGACACCGATCTGTCGAGAGTTCTCCCCGCACGCAGGCACCATCATTATTCTGCCCTGGTTGCGAAAGGCGACTTGGCCTCCCGGCTCGGTCGCCTTTTCCCTTTTTGGCGCCAGTCCTGGGCAGATGATCATCAATTTACTTCGCGAATAATGCCTCCCGAACGATTCGCTTTCCGGAGTACGCGGACGCGGGTCATAGGTATGGCTCCCACCCGAGGGTACTTCTGCGCGGAGAGTACTGGCTCTGGCTCCCACCCGAGGGTACTTCTGCGCGGAGAGTACTTCTGCGCGCAACTTTCCCGCCAGCGCTTCCGCAGGCTCCCACCCGAGGGTACTTCTGCGCGGAGGGTACTTCTGCGCGCAACTTTCCGCCAGCACTTCCGAGAACTCGTGCATGACCCTCCCTCGCCAAGTCGTGCCACGTTCGACGCCACCCTCTCCGGTGGTTGCGTCACCGCCACCCCCAAGCACTTCTTCCGCGACGACGGTGGCATGCCCGACGTCATCAACCTGCGCATGGCCAGGCCCCATGGCTTCGAAAAGCTCGAGCCAAGCGAGTGGTCCAAGCTCATCACCGAGCGTCTCCGCGCCAAGGAGGCCGACCACCGACAAAGACGAGCAGTCCAAGGCATCACCGTGCTTGGCCGCGAGCGCGTCCTCCGACAGAAGCCGTCCGATTGTCCGTCCAGACTCGCACCTCGCTTTCAGATGAGCCCGCAAGTCGCCGCCAAGAACAAATGGGCGCGGATCGAGGCCTTGCTCCGCAATCGCGGCTTCATCGAGAGGTGCCGGGCGGCGTTCTTGGCCCACGTCTCTGGACTGGCCGACGTTCTGTTTCCATATGGATCCTACTGGATGCGGAAGGTCGCCAAAGTTGCCTGCGAAGCTGCAGAGGTCGTCGAGGCAACAACCCAAGACCTGGCGGCGAATCCTGCGCCCGCATAACCAGCGCGCCTGCTCCCCTCGAAGACAACCAAGCGACCGGACAAGGCTTGCCCGCTGCCGGAGCCATGAGATTGCGAATAAATTGGCCCCACATCAGTCCCGCTGCTCCTCTCCAACTTACCCTCTCGCCAACTCACCCCCGGTCGGCTCACTGCCAAGAGTGTCCTCGGTAGGACTTCGCTCGCTCGAGAGTACCCTCGGTAGGGGGCTGAATCGAGAGAGTACCCTCGGTAGGGCTGGGGCAGAGTACCCTCGGTAGGGGCTGGGGGGGCAGTAGGGCTGGGGCAGCGCTCGGCTGGGGGAGAGTACCCTCGGTAGGGGCTGGGAAGGAAGTTGGCAAGACCGGCGGTGGCGCCGGCGAGACGCGCGGCGAGCCCGTCGCCAGCGAGCCAGCGGCGAGCCGGCCTCGGATGCACAGGCCCCAATACTTCTCCCAACCGGGGGCGGCTTCCGGTAGAAATGGAGACAGGGCGTCTATGCCACCGCTTCCCATCATTTCCGGCGCTGACTGCATTCAGGCTCTGCGAAAATTTGGATACGAGTTCGCCCGGCAGAATGGCAGCCACGTACGCATGGTTTGTCCCGGGCGAATGCCCGTGACGGTGCCGATGCACAAGCCCATCAAGCGCGGGACTCCGCGATCGATTCTCCGCACTGCCGAGATCGAGGTCGAGGTATTCGTGACCGCGTTACGTCGCTAGACCGCGACCTTCGTGATCTCGATTTGGCCCGGCAGCGTCCAGCCTTCGGCTGCCTGATTTTCCAGGCACAGCTCAATGGCTTCGCGGATGTTGGCCAGCGCCTCGTCCCGGGTGTCGCCTTGGCTGATGCAGCCTGGGATCACAGGACATTCGACGACAAAACCGCCATCTTCGTCGGGCGTCAAAATCACGGGCAGTTCGTGCGCAGTGGCCATGGGTCTAGTCTACCAGATTCTGGGACCAGGTCTTGGAGCGGAGCGGACCGACGATTGCGGGCGGCGTAGCCGCCTGTGCAATCCGCGGGACGCGGGCCGGGCGAGGTGAAGCCCCCTGGCCAAGATCGCCGTCGTGGCGGAGAGCGCAGGCGCGACCGGCGGAGGCGCCGTGGCCGGCGTTGGAGCCGCGGTGCCCAAAGAGCGCGCCTTCGGCCGAGCCCCGAGGCCTACCTCACGCCAGCCGGGCCCAGCACACGCGTGCAATGCACGCGCTGCAGGACGGCCCGGCCGCCGCACGGGGGCCCGTAGTGCGGCACCGTTTCCCTGTAGGCGGAGCGGGTGGCGCCGTCCGCGGCGCTCAGATTGCCCGCGGAGCCAGAGCTTCCCCCTCCTCCGAGGATTCTTTAGAGCTAGAGAGTACCCTCGGTAGGAGCCTGGAAAAGTACCCTCGGAGAGGGACCACCGAAAGTACCCTCGGAGAGGGACCAGAAGAAGCCCACCACCGACTTCGGGGTGCGCCTGATCGCACTCCGTCAGGCCCGAGGCATGACCCAGATCCAACTCGCCGCTGCCATCGCATCCACCCAGCGCGCGGTCTCCTACTACGAGACCGGTGGTGGCTATCCGACTCCGCAGGCCATCATCGCGCTCGCGAAAGTCCTCGATGTCACCTCCGACGAGTTGCTTGGCCTCAGGCCCGTCAAGAAAGAGCGTACAGCCGACATCACTGCCGAGAATCGTAGACTCTGGAAGACCTTTCAAAAGGTTGCGGAGCTGCCAGAGCGCGATCAAAAAGCCGTCGCTCGCCTCATCAATTCACTCGTCGCTTCACGCCAGGCCGCCTGAAGAAAGATCGGCGACGACCACGGAGATTCTTGACCGCGTCTGACATCCTCGGCAGGCTGATAGCGAAATGAGCAGCGAGCCCTCCAGCCCGGCGCCAACACAAGCAGCTTCGCACGGGCTTGCCCTCGTTCGCGCGGCTGGTGCGAGCCGACCGATCCTCCTCGTTCGCGGGCACAAGGTCATGCTCGACGCTGACTTGGCCGCGCTCTACGGCGTCGAAACACGGGCGCTGGTTCAGGCGGTCAAGCGTAACCTCGGCCGCTTCCCAGAGGATTTCATGTTCCAGCTCACGCGCGACGAGGCCACAAACTTGAGATCACAATCTGTGATCTCAAGTTGGGGTGGCCGCCGTACGCCGCCGTACGCTTTCACCGAGCAAGGCGTGGCCATGCTGTCGAGCGTGCTGCACAGCGAGCGCGCGGCCCAGGTCAACGTCGAGATCATGCGCACGTTCGTCCGCCTTCGAGAGATCCTCTCGTCGCACACCGACCTGGCCCGCAAACTGGCCACCCTCGAACGGAAATACGACGCCCAATTCAAGGCGGTCTTCGATGCCATCCGCGCGCTCATGGCGGCACCGGCAACCACAAAGAGAAAAATCGGGTTTCGCTCGGAGTAGGCTTTCCCCCGCCCGCAACGCCGTCATCAAATACGCTGAGGCTCTCGCCCGCGGCACCGGGCAGAGAAACGGCGACGAAGCCGCCTGAGCTGCGACGTTCACATCAGAGTGCGGAGCTAAACCTCTGGCACCTATCGACGGCCCACCAGCAGCCGGTGTCTCATCGACGATTGACTCCCGCGTCGTGCCTGCTTCGCCTTGCTCGAATCACATCTATCTCCGGCAGCGGTAGAGCTCTGTTGCCAGCATCGATAGACGACTGTTGCGTGGGGAACAGCCTCGGCGCTCGTTGCCCAACTTGGGGGCAATCCTGCGGTGTCTGAGTGTCCAACTTGTCCCACGGCAACCTTCGCACGCTTCCATCTGCTTCAATCGCGATACGAGCGACGCCGTCTCCAACGCGGGCGTAAACGTAGACTTCGTACTCCCCTGGTGACAGGGGCTCACACACACCCGTGTTGAATCCAGGTGGAATGCGTCCAACTTCCCATTCATTCCAAAGCCACGCATCTTCGATCGCGGTGATTTCACAAGCACTTCGTTGCCCACTCACTGGACCGACACGCACCCGCCAGATCTGAGGATCATAGGCTTTGTCCCCCTCGAAACAGAACGCAAGCGTCAGGGGACTACTCGGCCCTCCAGACTTCGGAACAATGACAATGTTCGCACCTGAGGCTGCCTGGGCCGTTCGGCTGGTTGAATTCTTCAGTTCAGCACCACCTTTGGGGTGGCGACAACCACTTGGATCAATAGCCAAATTGGTAAAGACCAAGAGCCCGTACACCCAATGCAATTTGCCCTTCAGCTTCATTTGAACTCGCATTTCAATACCACAGAGCCGACGAGTATTTGTCCCGGAACCTATCGGCCTGCCATTCGAGGCTTCCCTGTTGGGAATACATTCCTGGATTCCCATAGGCCGCCCGCTGCTGCCTCCAGTCGACCATGAAAGAGGAGTAGCTCCCGTACATGGATATTTCTGCCTGATGTCCGAGTTCATGCATGATTGATAAGCCAGTTCTGAAGAACGAATCACCGGCATCAGATCCAGGCGTTGCCAGAATGAATTCGTTGAACCCGATGGTCCGCGACTGTCCCCCACCCACATAAATTTTGGTCTCAGCGAGATCAACCTTCAACTGGCCTCCGCCGTTCTCGTAGAGGTCATCGAAGATCGGTTGCCCTCTCTCGACAACCCAGTCCTGAAATCTGGCTACTTTGTATCCACCGGCATTTTCGCCAGTTAGCTCTATGTAGTCCCATCCCGTTGCGTTCTTTCGAGTTGGATCCCAGATCCCAGCCTTTTGAATCTGGTTCATGCATTCCTTGCCGCAACTTGGCCCTTCTTGTGGTCCATCCCCGAATCCACCGCCCTGCTGTGTTTGGTCGCCCCACCACGATTTCACCGTAAACCAAGGCATTTCCCTGATGCCTTCCGCGGGCTTACACAGCTTCGGCCGGGGCGCGAGTCGCCGAAAATTTGTCGCGAGGCCCAGACGTGAGTTTTCGGATCTGCAACACCTCGGCCGAGGGCGCGAGCTCGCGCAGCGGGCGCGGAGCGAGCAGCGACGGTCGCCCCGAGGGAGACCTTCTTCTTTAGCCGCTTCGTGGGAGCCGAGGACCATCACTTGACCGCGATTCTACCGGGAAAGGCAGCTAAGGATTTATTTTCCAGGCCCAGCGTCGGTGGGGTGGCGTTGAGTGCTGCCGTTGGCTTGGTGCCTCTTGAAATCCTGCTCCATTGCCCACTTGGCGGCGCCTGCCATCGTGACAAACTCGCGGGCCTTGAGAGGAGGTATCCGTTCATCGGGTGCAAAGGCGGCCAGATTGCGGAGGTGGTAGAGACCTACGACTGAGTCGAATGTCGATTGCCGAATGATTCCCTTCTCGACAAGATTTTGCAGCACGTCCGGCATCACGAAGCCGGAGGGCACGAGTCCCTGGGCCACTGATGCCCCGAGAAGGCCTTCAACATCATTCCACGCCCTCAGAATCGCTTCGACCGGGGACGCGGCACCGGACACATCGAGCTTGGCGGCCGCCTCCTGGATCGCCGTCGCGGCTGGCGGCGCGGCTGGCAAATTCATTTTCAATTCGTCGATGCCCTGACTGAATTCGAGTTCCACAGCCTTGCTCTTAATTCCGCGCAGCTTCAGTCCGCTCACGAGGCTGATCGCCGGCTTGCGGAAGAGCAGTGCGAGACCAAGAGCTGCCAGCGGCCAAGCAACTGCCTTGATGATTTCAGCGACCAATGTAAGCGTGTCCATGGTGCCTCCCAGGCAGGACTAGGATTCTACCGGGAAGGGCGGCTAAAGGAAGAGGTTCCAGGTGGCCTGTTTTCTCGTCGCTGGCGGCGCCGGCAAGCGGTGAAGCGAGCCCATAGCCAGCGAGCGAGCCGCGACGCCGGCCCGCGGGCCGGTGGCGTTGTCCAGGTCTTGGAGGGGAGCGGACCGACGATTGCCGGCGGCGAGCGCAGCGAGCCGCCATTGCAATCGGCGGGACGCGAGCCGGGCGAGAGAAAGCCCCAATTCACCCTGATCGTCGAGGCGGAGAGCGCAAGCGCGAGCGGCGGAGGCGCCGTGGCCGGCGCCGGAGCCGCGGTGATCAAAGAGCGCGCCGTCGGCCGAGCCCCGATGCCTGCCCCACGCCAGCCGGGCCCCAGCACACGCGTGCAATGCACGCTGCAGGACGGCCCGGCCGCCGCACCGGGGTCCGTGGTGCGGCGCCGTTTCCCCCTAGGCGGAGCGGGCGGCGCCGTCCGCGGCGCTCAGAATCGCCCGCGTAGCCAGAGCGCCCCTCCCCTTTGGGGATTCCTTAAAAAAAGGGGGTGCCAGGGGAGGGGTGTCCAGAGGGGAGGGGCGCGGCGGGGGAAACGGCGGCCAAAGCGTGCTTGCACGCGTGTGCTCTGGGGGCCCGGCGCCAATCGAGCTGCGATGTCGGCGCCAGGCGCGCGCCGCCGCTTTGTGCACGATCGTCGCGCTGGCGAGCGAGAGCTGCCGTCGCCGCTTTCCCCGATGCAGCGACCATGCCGAGGCGTCCGATGCGAGCACAAGTTGACCGCTGCTGTCTCCCCGATGGCACTTGCGAGCGAGGCGCCGCGGCATGGGAGCGTCTTCCGTGTGCCGCCGCTTTCTCGGATGGAGTCGTGCGCGCGTGCGCCCGGCAGGGGGCACGCGCGCGCGACGGGGCTCGGGAGAAGATCCCGGCGCTGTGCGCCTGCACGATGAAGCGGACTGGGCCTTGCCAGCGCGAGCGCAGCGCCGGACGGCGCTCATGTGCGCGCACCCGCGCGCGAGCGCGTGCAAGGACCAGGACGCGGTGACCTCGGCACAGATCGCGGCGCTGCGAGCCCCGCACCACCTCGATGGAGCGGGCGCCCGTGCGGTCGCAGCTTGAGGAAATGCTGTGGCCCAGCTGAAGGTGGAGCGACGGCACGGGCGCCCGCGGGGCTGCTTACGCGTGGCCAGATTGGCGCAGCTGGATCACTTTCTCAGCGTCGGCGAGCCACGCCTCGATGGCCTCAGCACCCCGCCCCGCCGCGATCATCAATTTGCCCAGCATGGTCAGGCTCGTGCTGTCCAAGTTGTAAAAGACCTCGCCCACGGTCACGTGGCTGCAAGCGGTCCACAACGACCACGCCACCAGCAGCAGCAAGCGCTCGCCACTCGACAATGGCCCGCCGCCGTGTTCTGCCAGATCCCTGGCCAGCACCGTGGGGCCCGCGTCGGTCCACAGTTCGGTCAGCCGAGCTCGAGCACAGAATGCCCGGCACACCCGCGAAAGTTGCGACTCTGAGCTAAACACGATCGTCCTCCTCCTCGCCGGACTCGGCGGCTAAAGTAGAAAGCAATTCCTCGGCGTCCTTCTCGCTGACCACCGGCTTCTGGCTAGATTCCCGTCGACCGAGATGTGCACCGGGGTGGGTCAGCTCGTGCACTTCCTTGAGCTTCTTGATCGACACCAAGGTGTAGATGCTCGTCGTCTCGAGGCTCGCGTGCCCAAGCATCGCCTGGATGAAGCGGATGTCCGCTCCGCTCTCCAGCATCAAGGTGGCCATCGTGTGCCTGAATAGATGGCAGCTTCCGACCTTGCCGATCTTCGCCTGCTCGATGTAGCCACGCACGATGTCCGTCAGCGTGTGCGGCATGAAAGCGTTTCCGAGGTGCGAGATAAACAGCACCCCTTCATCCGGCTCCACCACGTCTTTCGGCCTCACCTCGACGAGGTACTTTTCGATCCACGACAGCGCACGCTCGCCGATGGGCACCACGCGATCTTTCCGGCCTTTTCCGAGCCGCACCATCAGTGTGCCGGCTTCGGGCTGCACGTCGTAGATCCCGAGCCTGACCAATTCGCTCCGCCGAATGCCCGTCGAGTACAGCGTCTCCAGCATCGCCCGATCGCGGATCCCGCTCGGCTTCGTCACGTCAGGCAAGCTCAGGACGTGTTCCACCTCGGAGATGGTCAGTACGTCCCGCGGTAGCCGCCGGTCCAGCCTCGGCAGATCGATCTCAGAAGCCGGATTGAAAAGGATCATGTTCGACTTCGCCATCCACTTGAAGAAGGCCAGCACCGCCGCCAGCCGCTTGTGCTGCGAGGCGATGGTCAGCGGCTTGCCCAACTTCGTCCGGTAATAGAAGAGCCACCGCTGGTACCGTTCCAAGATCGGCCGCGTGACCTCCGTCGGGTTGCGCAGGCTGCGCTCCTCGCACCAATTGAAGAAGGCGCGCAGGTTGCTCTCGTTCCACTCGATCGTTCCCGGCGAAAAATGCTTCGCCCGCCGCATGTCCAAAAACTCGGCCGCTCGTGCCCCGAGCGTCCCGTAGCTTGCAAGCTCGCGTAGTTTCCTGGCCATCAGTTCACCTTGACCGCGGCTGCGAGTACGACGGGCACATCAGGGTACGATGCGATTTTGGGCTCTACCCCCCTATGTGCTGTTTTCGGCTGAAAATGCCCGTTTCCACCATTTCCCTCGGGAATTGCAGCCGAAAGCTCACCCCGACCACCCCCCGACACCCCCCCGACTTCGGCCCGACTTGGCCCCGACTGCTTTGCTTCCAGCCCCGACCACCCGGCCAATACCCCCGACTTCTTTTCGTCGTACCCCAAGCTTCCGAGCTTGATCAGACCTGACAGAAACGGCATCCCGTCCTTGCCCTTGCCATCATAGGCCAGCTCGTAGACAAAGCCCTGGCCGCGAGTTCCACGGTGCACCGCCAGATATTCCAGATCTTCCAGCCGACCAAGGTGGATCTTGAGCTGCGTGTTGCCCCAGCCCGTCGCGTCCCGCACCTCGCGCCGGCTGAAACGAAAATCCTTCCGCTCCATGCTCAGCCGCTGGCACTCCGCCGTCACGTGAGCATCCACCAGCAGCAAAAGCCGCCGCGTCTGCGGTGGCAGCTCGTCGAGCGATCGCCCGAGCACCTGGTCGGCCAAGCGATTCGCCACCGAGATGTCGTCGAGAGTGACCTCGATGTACTCGATGGCCTGCACGCCCTGCTGTGCGGTCTTCACCGGCCGTTGATGCTGGTGGAGCAGTGCCACCGTCTCGATCAGCGTCAGGTACTTCATGTGGTCCCGTCGCGTCCGCGTCTGGCGATCTACAAACGTGAGGTCACGGGCGTAGGGGTTCACCACCATCAGCGGACGCAGCAGCCGCTGCGCGTTCCGGTGGACCTTCAGCACGTCCTTCTTTCCCGCCCGTGCCAGCCGTCCTTCCAGGGTGTGCGCCTCGCGCTGGATCTTGTGGATCGCCTGCGTCTGCTCTCTGTCTTCGTCGACGGTCAGCACCAGGCAGCGATTCAAAAGCTCTTCGTCGATCTCAATCGCCGTCGTGGTCAGGAAGATCATCACTGGCCCTTCCACCCGGTATTCGTGCGTGACCAGCTTCCCGCTCTCTGGATCTTTGCCAGTGGATGCGATGGTCAGCTCGCCTTCGCTCTGCAGGACCTTGAGCGCGTACGAGGCCCGCGAGGCGCCCTCTTCCTCGACGATGGCGAGGATCTTGTGCTTCAGGTTCGTCTCGCCCATGTAGAAGAGCGACTGCCCCGTCATCGCCGCGTACTTCACCCGCTCTTCCTCCGGCATGAAAGCCAGCACCGCTTCCATCAGCGACGATTTCCCCGCAGCCGATGACGACTGGATCACCACCGCCAAGGGCTCGTCCAGCTTGCGCGACACCGCCGCGAGATAGCCGACGAGCTTGTTGGTTTCCTCGCCCACCACGCCGCAGCGACGAAAATCCTCGAGGATCCGGTCGAGCAGCTTCGGATCCTTCAGTAGTTCCAGCGCTGCCGCGGTTTCCTCGTCGGTGAGCCTGACCGTCGTGTCCTTCGGCGCCAGCGCCGCGCGGATCTGCTGGTCTTGCAGTTGTTCCAGCTTCAGCAACACCTTGCCGAGATCAGCCTTGAGCACGTCCTCGCTGACGCCGAGCTCGGTCGCGGCTTGCTTCAAGAAGATCGCCCGCTGCCGGGCGCCGTAGAGATCCAGCGTGTCGACGTGAAAATGATCGCCACGACCGGCGAGCAGGTTCACCTTCAGCGAGTCGAAGGCCGTGTTCTTGGCCAAGCCACGCACCCGATACCGACGGTCGCCGAAGCAAAAGATCACGTCTTCGCCCTGGAGCTCGCACGGCACATCTGCCACCGGTACAGCCTCAGGCGCCGTCGTTTCCAAGATCGTCACCGATGCCGCTGGCGGCTCCGGCGTGGCCTCCGTGGTGGGCGTGGCCTCCGCGTTGGCGGCTAAAGAAGGATGGTCAGCCGCCGCTGGCGTCTCCGTCGGCGCTTCGGCTGTCACCGCGGCCGCGGTCTCGATCGCAGGTGCCTCCGCGAGTGAGCGCGCGCCCTTGCCCATGAAAATCGCGCTCTTCAGCGCCAGCTCCAGCGACTTCGCCGCCGGCGACACCTTGCACGCGTACTCGTTCGCGTCCATGCCGCGAGGAAATTGCACTCGGTAACAGGAGATGCCGGCAGCCATCAGTTGCTCGGCCACCTTCTCGGCGCCACGGTCGCCAGCATCGTCGCGATCGAAAGCGATCAAGACCTGCGTGGTCCCGTAGCGCTTGAAGGCGGCCAGGTGCTCGGTGATATGACTTTCGATGCCGTACACCGAGGTCACGTTGCGGAAGCCGTGGCACCAGAAGGTCAAGGCATCGATCAGCGCTTCGCATAGGATGATCGACTTCGACACCCGCAGCGCCTCCCAGTTGAAGATTCCTCGGTGCGGTCCCGGTAAATACATGTGCAGCGGCGTTCCTTCCCGCAGCCCTGGCGTGATCTTCCGCCCGTACATGCCCACCACATTTCCTTCCTCGTCGAAGATCGGAATCACCACTGACCCGTTCATGTGCTCGTGCCCGCTCTCGCGCAGCACCCCCAGCTTCTGCAGCCGCCCTCGGATCTCGCCGCCGGCCTTCCACTGCTTCATCGGCAGTCGCAGCCCAAGCGTTCGGTTGGCAAAGCCCAGCTTGAAGCGATCGATCATCTCCGACGACTGCAGCCCCCGGCTTTCCAGGTACTTCAGCGCCTCCGGGCTCTGCTTCAGCGTCTCGTGGTAATAGCCCACCACCTGTGCCAGCAGTTCCCGGTCATCCGCATCCGCCTGCACCGGCGCCGCCAGCTTCCGCACCACCGACGTCTTCACCACGTTCGTCGACGGCGACGTCAAAGGCAGATCGGCCCGCAGCAGTTCCACCGCGTGCCGAAAGGAAACGCCCTCCGCCTTCATCACCCAGTCGATCACCGATCCACCTGCCTGGCAGGCGCCGAGACAGTGCCAAAGGTTCTTTCGAGAGCTGATCACAAGCGACGGCTTCTTGTCGTCGTGGAAAGGACACAGCCCGATCAGGTCCGCGCCATGCCGCTTCAGCATCACGCCCCGAGCCTCCGCCAGCCGCTGGATGGACACCTCGGCCTTGAGTCGTTCGAGCTCGGAGTCAGGGACACGCGCCATGGTGACTTGCTCCAGATTTCGTCAAGGGGATTGAAACCTCGTTTTACGGATAGTACTATATCCGTTATGCGGATTCCTCGGCAAGTCCTTTTTCAACACCATGATGTAGATCTTACCTCCATCATGGATGCCCCTCTCCGCCAGGCCTTTGGCCGCCGTCTCAAGGAGCTGCGAAAGCTGCGCCAGTGGACGCAGAAGGATCTTGCCGACAAGCTCGGCATCCGTTTTTCGCATCTCAACAAGTACGAGGGCGGGGTGCACGTTCCACCCGCCGAGAAGCTGGTTCAGCTCGCCGAGATCTTCGACACCACCGTGGACTTCCTGCTCACCGGCGACCGCAGCGACGACCGTCCGCTACACCACAAGCGCATCCTCGAGCGCTTCCGCGCCCTGGAGACCATGAAGGCCGACGACCAGGACGCCGTTCTCAGACTCATCGACGCCATGATCATCAAGCATCGCGTACAGGGCGCTGTCGCCCCTGTCGGCAAGCGCGCGGCCGCCGGCTAGTGTCGCTGTCGTCGCTGTCCTGCCAGTCGTCCCCAGAGACGAGAGACAGGACCGATCAGCGCGACTTGGGACGTGAGGCGGACGCCGAGGACGGTTTCAAGAGGGCTCGGCACTCGGGCCATGGATCAATCCGCCTCCCTTCAGGAGCAGCACTACTGCGCCGGCTGTCTTCCTCTTGAGTGACAGTCCATTTGTCGCCACTGCGGTGCATACGTACGTGGCGGAGGTAGGGGCCAAAGCCTCCCTGCTGGCAGGTGATGTCCCAGTCGTCTGCGGTAACCCGACATGCGTTCAAAAGTCTTGCTTCGGGTAGTCGCTGATCCCTGGTCGCGTCCGTCATCTCCCATGGACCTTCCGGATTCGCAATCCGGCCCGAGTGGTCTCCGCAATACTTGAGGACATCACGCGGGATCTCTTCCACGCGGAACGGCCCATCCGGAAACGTGCCGTCACGTCGCGCCCGGAGACTTGGATCCCTGCGGGCCGGCGCAACCACGGCTTCCAGCTCTCGCCTCTCCGAATCGGAAAGCTCCGCGACAGCCTTTGACTTGGAATCCTCTGCACCATAGGACACGAAATAGATCCGCAGTTGACTGCGCACGAGATCTGAGGTCGCAGCTAGGCATGCCGCGCGCTCCGACTGTAGAGCTGCATTGGTAATTCGGGACAGATTTCGCTGCCGCTGGATGAGCGCCAGCAACTCGCGCGGTTCAAGCACCTGAGCCGGATCCTCACTTCGGGTAGCCGCGCGCCCACAGAGCTGATTCGCGGAGATCTCCGGGTGTGCGTGCAGATAGGAGAGGACTCGTTCCGTTTCCTTGCCCAACGCGCGCGCAAGTGAGTCGTCCAGCCGACCTTTGGTTACTCCGCTAGGGTCCGCAGAATCAATGCCCCGACGACATTTGTCGTATACATCGATCCACTCTGCCGCACCCGTCGATATTCCGGACAGAAGCGGTGTCATCAGGTCCGCCGGCCCAACGTACAATTTGCTTATGAGGCCTTCAGCCCCTTCCTTGTCGAGCAGACTCCGAAAGTACTGAGCGTCGTATGTGACTGGACTCTTTGGACTCGCTGCCATTGGAGCACCCAACACAAAACATGGAGCCAAGAGAAAAAGCGCGGCTCCGCAAAGTAGAGACAACTTGGAACTCATCTTGACCTCGTCCTCTCATGTTCGATCAATTGAATTGTGGTGCCTCGATTACCAATAGCTCACTCGATCATTGGTATCCCCAAGCGATCTCATGATGGGGTTCTCTGCGTTCCTGACGTTGTACATCATGTCGATCTTCATATCGTAATAGCCCAATGCCGCGTGGCCGAGTTCGTGGGCCAAGATCCTTTCGTATGAAAATTTCCCGCCCGGAATCCTAGATGTATAGCTACTGCCGAGGTCATGTTGTACGTCCACGACAATGGTGTTTCCACCCGGGTTCGAATAGCTGTTGTATGAACGGGTCAGGACAATGTCTAGAGGCCTAACCGAGCCATCCGCTGTGGTACGGCTGAGCAAGTCCTGGCTCATTGCTTTGGCGACGTCTCCACCCTTCGTGAGATCCGTCTTGAGAGCTGCAAACGCCGTGTCCCGCTCAGCACCTGTTTCACCGTAGACCTCAACCGGCAAATCGCCCAATTGGTAATTGGAAACCTGTCCATTCTTGACAGCAAGGCTCTTCACATACTCAGTGTGTTCAGCTCTTCTTGCCTGGTACTCCTCATCACCCGCCAGTCCCTGTTGCCCCCCCTGCTGTGTTTGGTCGCCCCACCACGATTTCACCGTAAACCAAGGCATTTCCCTGATGCCTTCCGCAGGCTTACACCGCTTCGGCCGGGGCGCGACCTGCCGAAAATTTGTCGCGAGGCCCAGACGTGCGTTTTCGGATCTGCAACACCTCGGCCGAGGGCGCGTGCTGGCGCACCGACGGGTGTTCCCCGTCGAGACTTCTTTTTTAGCTGCCTGCTGCTGAGCCAGGACCATCGTGGTGCTGCCGATTCTACCGGGAAGGGCGATTAAGGGAAGGAAGTCGCCAAGACCGACGGTGGCGCCGGCGAGACGCGCGGCGAGCCCGTCGCCAGCGAGCCAGCGGCGAGCCGGCCCCAGATGGTCGGGCCTCCGACGGTGGTGTAGAATTCAAGGCCCAATACTTCTCCCAACGACGGGCAGCTTCCGGTAGAAATGAAGGCACGGCGACCATGCCACCGCTTCCCATCATCTCCGGCGCTGACTGCATTCAGGCTCTGCGAAAATTTGGATACGAGTTCGCCCGGCAGAATGGCAGCCACGTGAGCTTGGTGTGTCCTGGACGGATGCCCGTGACCGTACCGATGCACAAGCCGATCAAGCGCGGGACCCTGCGATCGATTCTCCGCACTGCCGAGATCGAGGTCGAGGTATTCGTGACCGCGTTACGTCGCTAGACCGCGACCTTCGTGATCTCGATTTGGCCCGGCAGCGTCCAGCCTTCGGCTGCCTGATTTTCAAGGCACAGCTCGATGGCTTCGCGGATGTTGGCCAGGGCCTCGTCCCGGGTGTCGCCCTGGCTGATGCAGCCTGGGATCACAGGACACTCGACGACAAAACCGCCTATCTTCGTCGGGCGTCAAAATCGCTGGCAGTTCATGCGCGGTGGCCATGGGCCAGTCTACCAGATTCTGGGACCAGGTCTTGGAGGGGAGCGGACCGACGATTGCCGGCGGCGAGCGCAGCGAGCCGCCTGTGCAATCGGCGGGACGCGAGCCGGGCGAGAGAAAGCCCCAATTCACCCTGATCGTCGAGGCGGAGAGCGCAAGCGCGAGCGGCGGAGGCGCCGTGGCCGGCGCCGGAGCCGCGGTGTCAAAGAGCGCGCCGTCGGCCGAGCCCCGATGCCTGCCCCACGCCAGCCGGGCCCCAGCACACGCGTGCAATGCACGCTGCAGGACGGCCCGGCCGCCGGACCGGGGCCCGTGGTCCGGCGCCGTTTCCCCCTAGGCGGAGCGGGCGGCGCCGTCCGCGGCGCTCAGATCGCCCGCGCAGCCAGAGCGCCCCTCCCCTTTGGGGATTCCTTAAAAAAAGGGGGTGCCAGGGGAGGGGTGTCCAGAGGGGAGGGGCGCGGCGGGGGAAACGGCGGCCAAAGCGTGCTTGCACGCGTGTGCGTAAGGGGCCCGGCGTCGATCGAGCTGCGATGCCGGCGCTAGGCGCGCGCCGCCGCTTTGTGCACGATCGTCGCGCTGGCGTCCGTGAGCTGTCGTCGCCGCTTTCCCGGATGCAGCGACCATGCCGAGGCGTCCGATGCGAGCACAAGTTGACCGCCGCTGTGTCCCCGATGGCACTTGCGAGCGAGGCGCCGCGGCATGGGAGCGTCTTCCGTGTGCCGCCGCTTTCTCCGATGGAGTCGTGCGCGCGGGCGCCCGGCAGGGGGCACGCGCGCGCGACGGGCTCGGGGAGATCGCGGCGCTGAGCGCCTGCACGATGGAGCGGACTGGGCCTTGCCAGCGCGAGCGCGGCGCTGGCCGGCGCTCATGTCCGCACCCGCGCGCGAGCGCGTGCAAGGACCAGGACGCGGTGACCGGGGCACAGATCGCGGCGCTGCGAGCCCCGCACCACCCCGATGGAGCGGGCGCCCGTGCGGTCGCAGCTTGAGGAAATGCTGTGGCCAAGCTGAAGGTGGAGAGACGGCACGGGCGCCCGCGGGGCCGCAGCCACGGAGCGCGGCTCACAGCCGCTGCTTACGCGTGGCCGGATTGCCGCCGCTGGATCACGTTGCTCGGCCTCGGCGATCCACGCCTCGATGGCCTCAGCACCCCGCCCCGCCGCGATCATCAATTTGCCCAGCATGGTCAGGCTCGTGCTGTCCAAGTTGTAAAAGACCTCACCCACGGTCACGTGGCTGCAAGCGGTCCACAGCGACCACGCCACCAGCAGCAGCAAACGCTCGCCGCTCGACAATGGCCCGCCGCCATGTTCTGCAAGATCCCTGGCCAACGCCGTCGGGCCCGCGTCGGTCCACAGCTCGGTCAGCCGAGCTGAGCACAGAATGCCCGGCACACCCGCGAAAGTTGCGACTCTGAGCTAAACACGATCGTCCTCTCTCCTCGTCAGCCTCGGCGGCTAAAGAGGTAAGCAATTCCTCGGCGTCCTTCTCGCTGACCACCGGCTTCTGCGATTCCCGTCGACCGAGATGCGCCCCGGGGTGGGTCAGCTCGTGCACTTCCTTGAGCTTCTTGATCGACACCAGCGTGTAGATGCTCGTCGTCTCGAGACTCGCGTGCCCAAGCATCGCCTGGATGAAGCGGATGTCGGCCCCGCTCTCCAGCATCAAGGTGGCCATCGTGTGCCGGAAAAGATGGCACCACCCCGACCTTCCCGATTTTCGCCTGCTCGATGTAGCCCCGCACGATATCCGTCAGCGTATGCGGCATAAAGCCGTTCCCAAGGTGCGAGATAAACAGCACGCCCTCGTCCGGCTCCACCACGACCTTCGGCCGCACCTCGACGAGGTACTTCTCGATCCAAGACAGTGCCCGCTCCCCGATGGGCACCACGCGATCTTTCCGGCCTTTGCCCAGCCGCACCATCAGCGTGCCGGCCTCGGGCTGCACGTCGTAGATCCCGAGCCTGACCAGCTCGCTCCGCCGGATTCCCGTCGAGTACAGCGTCTCCAGCATCGCCCGGTCACGGATCCCGCTCAGCTTCGTCACGTCCGGCAAGCTCAGGACGTGCTCCACCTCGGCGATGGTCAGTACGTCCCGCGGTAACCGCCGGTCCAGCCGCGGCAGATCGATCTCCGACGCCGGATTGAAGAGGATCATGTTCGACTTGGCCATCCACTTGAAAAACGCCAGCACCGCAGCCAGCCGCTTGTGTTGAGAGGCGATGGTCAGGGGCTTGCCCAGCTTCGTCCGGTAGTAGAAAAGCCAGCGCTGGTACCGTTCCAAGATCGGCCGCGTAATCTCCGTCGGGTTGCGCAGGCTGCGCTCCTCGCACCAATTGAAGAAGGCCCGCAGGTTGCTCTCGTTCCACTCGATGGTTCCCGCCGAAAAGTGCTTCGCCCGCCGCATGTCCAGAAACTCGGCCGCCCTCACCCCGAGCGTCCCGTAGCTTGCAAGCTCGCGCAGTGTCCTGGCCATCAGTTCACCTTGGCCACGGCTGCGGGTACGACGGGCACATCAGGGTACGATGCGATTTTGGGCTCTGCCCCCCTATGTGCTGTTTTCGACTCAAAATGTCCGATTTCAGCGTTTCCCTCGGGAATTGCAGCCAAAACCGCACCCCGACCACCCCCCGACACCCCCCCGACTTCGGCCCGACTTGGGCCCGACTGCTTTGCCTTCAGCCCCGACCACCCCGCCAATACCCCCGACTTCTTTTCGTCGTACCCCAAGCGTCCGAGCTTGATCAGCCCCGACAGAAACGGCGTCCCGTCCTTGCCCTTGCCGTCGTAGGCCAGCTCGTAGACGAAGCCCTGGCCGCGGCTCCCTCGGTGCACCGCCAGGTATTCCAGATCCTCCAGCCGGGCAAGATGGATCTTGAGCTGCGTGTTGCCCCAGCCCGTCGCGTCCCGCACCTCGCGCCGGCTGAAACGAAAATCCTTCCGCTCCATCGCCAGCCGCTGGCACTCCGCCGTCACGTGCGCATCCACCAGCAGCAAAAGCCGCCGCGTCTGCGGCGGCAGCTCGTCGAGCGATCGCCCCAGCACCTGGTCGGCCAGGCGGTTCGCGACCGCGATGTCGTCGAGCGTGACCTCGATGTATTCGATGGCTTGCACGCCTTGCTGCGCGGTCTTCACCGGCCGCTGGTGCTGGTGAAGAAGCGCCACCGTCTCGATCAGCGTCAGGTATTTCATGTGGTCCCGCCGTGTTCGCGTCTGCCGATCCACAAACGTCAGATCACGGGCGTAGGGGTTCACCACCATCAGCGGACGCAGCAGGCGCTGCGCATTCCGGTGGACCTTCAGCACATCTTTCTTTCCCGCCCGGGCCAGCAGGCCTTCAAGCGTCTGCGCCTCGCGCTGGATCTCGTGGATCGCCTGCGTCTGCTCCCGGTCTTCGTCGACCGTCAGCACCAGGCAGCGGTTCAGTAGCTCCTCGTCGATCTCGATCGCCGTCGTCGTCAGAAAGATCATCACCGGCCCTTCCACCCGGTACTCGTGCGTCACCAGCTTCCCGCTCTCGGGGTCTTTCCCCGTCGACGCGATGGTCAGCTCGCCCTCGCTCTGCAAGATCTTCAGCGCGTACGACGCCCGCGACGCGCCCTCTTCCTCGACGATGGCGAGGATCTTGTGCTTCAGGTTCGTCTCGCCCATGTAGAAGAGCGACTGCCCCGTCATCGCCGCGTACTTCACCCGTTCTTCCTCGGGCATGAAGGCCAGGACTGCTTCCATCAGCGACGATTTCCCCGCCGCAGACGAAGACTGGATCACCACCGCCAAGGGCTCGTCCAGCTTGCGCGACACCGCCGCCAGATAGCCGACGAGCTTGTTTGTCTCCTCGCCCACCACCCCGCATCGTCGGAAATCCTCGAGGATGCGGTCGAGCAGCCGCGGATTCTTCAGCAGCCCCAGCGCCGCTGCCGTCTCCTCGTCGGTGAGCCGGACCGCCGTGTCCTTCGGCGCCATCGCCGCGCGGATCTGCTGGTCCTGTAGCTGTTCCAGCTTCAGCAGCACCTTGCCGAGATCTGCCTTGATTACGTCTTCTTCACGCCCAGCTCGGTCGAGGCTTGCTTCAAAAAGATCGCCCGTTGCCGGGCGCCGTACACATCCAAGGTGTCCACGTGAAAATGCTCACCACGGCCGACGTGCAGGTTTACCTTCAGCGAGTCGAAGGCCGTGTTCTTGGACAAACCGCGCACCCGATACCGACGGTCGGCGAAACGGAAGATCACATCCTCGCCCTGGTGCTCGCAAGGCACGTCCGCCACCGGCACAGCCTCGGGCGCCGTCGTTTCCATGATCGCCACCGGCGCCGCCAGCGACTCCGGCGTGGTCTCCGTGGTGGGCGATGCCTCCGCGTTGGCGGCTAAAGAAGGATGGTCAGCCGCTGCCGTCATCTCCGTCGGCGCTTCGGCTGTCGCCGCGGCCGCGATGTCGAGCGCGGGCGCCTCCGGGCGCGCGCCCTTGCCCATGAAGACCGCGCTTTTCAACGCCAGCTCCAGCGACTTTGCTGCCGGCGTCACCTTGCACGCGTACTCGTTCGCATCCATGCCCCGAGGGAATTGCACCCGGTAGCACGAGATACCGGCGGCCATCAGTTGCTTGGCCACCTTCTCGGCGCCACGGTCGCCGGCCTCGTCGCGATCAAAAGCGATCAGCACCTGCTTCGTGCCGTAGCTTTTGAAAGCCGCCACGTGCTCGGTGATATGGCTTTCGATGCCATAGACCGAGGTCACGTTGCGGAAGCCGTGGCACCAGAAGGTCAGGGCATCGATCAGCGCTTCGCACAGGATGATCGACTTCGACACCCGCAAGGCTTCCCAGTTGAAGATCCCTCGGTGCGGGCCGGGCAAGTACATGTGCAGCGGCGTCCCCTCCCGCAGCCCTGGCGTGATCTTCCGCCCGTACATCCCGACCACGTTTCCTTCCTCGTCGAAGATCGGAATCACCACCGAGCCGTTCATGTGCTCGTGTCCGCTCTCGCGCAGCACGCCGAGCTTCTGCAGCCGCCCCCGGATCTCGCCGCCGGCCTTCCACTGCTTCATCGGCAGCCGCAGCCCCAGCGTCCGGTTGGCAAAGCCCAGCTTGAAGCGATCGATCATCTCCGACGACTGCAGCCCCCGGCTTTCCAGGTACTTCAGCGCCTCCGGGCTCTGCTTCAGCGTCTCGTGGTAGTAGCCCACCACCTGCGCCAAGAGTTCTCGGTCGTCCGAATCAGCCTGCACCGGCGGCGCCAGCTTTCGCACTACGGACGTCTTCACCACGTTCGTCGACGGCGACGTCAAAGGCAGGTCGGCCCGCAGCAGCTCCACCGCGTGCCGAAATGAAACGCCCTCGGCCTTCATCACCCAGTCGATCACCGATCCACCGGTCTGGCAGGCACCAAGGCAGTGCCAAAGGTTCTTCCGAGAGCTGATCACCAGTGACGGCTTCTTGTCGTCGTGGAAAGGGCACAGCCCGATCAAGTCCGCGCCGTGTCGCTTCAGCTCCACACCCCGCGCCTCCGCCAGCCGCTGGATCGAGACCTGGGCCTTGAGTCGTTCGAGTTCGTCTTCGGGCACACGCGCCATCAGACTCGACCCTCCGGCCGTCGCCGTCGTCCCCGCCGCGGTCGAGGCGGCGTCGCCAGAGGCGGCTTCATCCGGATCGCCCAAAAGCCTTCGGGCGCCTGCCACAGCTCGAGTCCGACAGCGGCCAAGAGGGCGGCGAATTCAGACCGCGAAACGCTCTCGGCCGGATCTTCTGTCAAGTGCCTTGTGGGCTGCAAAAGGGCCTCCTTCCACATGGACTAACATCCTAACCTTTTGTACAGTTTACTGTACAATGCTGTCAAGCCCGATTTCGCTACCCGATCCGATCTCGGCCTTACGATGGTTGCGTTCAACCATCGAAGGTCTGCCCTTGCCACCTCGCAAAAATACCAGAGACTCTTTCGGCAAACGCCTCGCGGCCCTACGCAAGGCGGCCGGCTTCACCCAGCAGCAGCTCGCGGACAAGACGGAGATCTCCCGCCGGATGGTCGCCCACTACGAAACCCAGCCGAGCAATCCCCCCTCCGAGGTCATCCTCACTCTTGCGAGGGCCCTTCATGTGACCACCGACCAGCTCCTGGGCTTCCAGCAGCCTGCCAAGCTCTCGCAGGCCCATGGTCCCCAATCTACGGTCGACCTTCGCCTTTGGCGCAAGCTCCAGCGCATCAGCGAGCTGCCCGAAGACAAGCGCCGGGCCATCCAGCAGGTCCTCGACGGCTTCCTCGCTGGCCAAACGGACGACGTCAGCCAGTCTCGCTGACGCGCGATGGGTTCTAGAGCTTAGTGATCCAAGCAGAAGAGTTCTCGGGCACCGCCCCAAACAGAGTTACGGATTTGTGCCTTCCCGAAATCCGTCGCTGCCCTTGCCTCGTCCTGCCACACCGGACTGGTCAGTGACCTTGACGAAACCGTTCTTCTTTAATTCGTTGAACTCACGATCATTCATCAGTTGCACGGTGCCGTCGTAGAATAGAACATGCCTTCGACCATTGTGGAATCTGCTCTTCTCAAAGACGATGGCAACCAATGAGGCTTCCACCTTCTTCGCCAGCAAGTCCACAGCCTTGTCCACAATCACATAGCTTGTCCGGAAAGCAGCCTTCTCCTCTGCTTGCACAGGCTTCACCTTGTCCTTTGGGCACACAAAAAGACTAGGATCTTCAGTCATCAGATACAAAGTGTACAGATCCTCCGGAAAAGGAGCGGCGCCTCCGGAATGATGCTCGCGCCTCTCTATAAGATTGAATATCTTTTCCAAGTTCGACGCGCAAACTTCCGCCGCCCTATCCTCAGGTCGTCGATCGCTTTGCTCAGCACCGACTATTGCTGGTGCCCTAACCAGCAGTAATTGGAGAGCCCAGAACAGAAGCATCCTACCCTCATAGCCAATCCAGGGACATCTGGAGATATCGATTAGCTGCACCGTATGCCGCCATTTCATCGTTGCCCCAGTTCACGGGATCGTTCCACCATCTAGCAAAGTCGGCTGTTTCTCCACCGAATTGCTTGATGCCCTGACTGTAGGTCACGGTATGGACTCCCTCATGTTCCTCGGTGGCCTCGCGAAATATTGAGTCTGGATTCCTTCCAACAGACTTCGCCCCCGACCCCCCAACTGAACCAGCCTCGTACACCAATCCATACCGCTGCTTCGCGTTTGCCAAAACCATACTGTCCAACTCGTCGCCACTCTTCGCAGCGTATTTGTAGCAATCGTACAGGCTGGCCATGTCGTCGTTGAACGCCATTCCTTTCTCAACCCTTATCCTCTCCAGAAGAAGTTCACATCGCTGTTCACTGGTGAGGCCATCTCCTGGCCCAAGAGCGCTATTCAGCTGCTCATCAAATGACTGTCCACCACCAGCGGCGCTGCTTGTTGCTGCCGCCTGCACCCTATCCGCCCCACTGCTACCCCCACCCCCCTGCTGTGCGTCCACGTCCGCCTGAGTAAGCATGCTTTGATGAAGCACGTACCCAAATGCGGCTCCCGCGGCACCGGAGGAGAGCCCCGGTAAGTATGTTCGATTCCCAACCCCTTACCCCGCCGCCAAAAGCTTCGGTTCATTGATCAGAGGAGGCCGCTGCCAGAAATTGCCCCCTCCTACGATTTGTGACCTCCCAGGCCGCCACCTACGGCTCCGGTTGCAGCGCCGCCCAGTTGCCCCAGATAGAATCCCGTGAAGCCCACAGCGAGCGGCCTGCTCAAATCCAGCCCGAGAGTTGATTGCGGATGATGTGGAGATAGATGGCACCGACGACGGCGATCGCTAACAGGCTGCTCGCTTGCGGGGCAACCCCACGACAGCCGCAACAGTCAGGACAGCCCCTACGAAGAAGTCGAACCCGGCTGAGAGGAAGTACCCGGTTGGATCCGTGTAGCGCAGAGGATTGTTCGCGGCGTAGGTGTAACGGTTGTAGCTTTGCAGGTCCGCAGACGAACTGAATGTTGGGATCGGGCGAGAGGAACCGCCCCAGATCTGGGTCGTAGACCCGACCATTCATGTTCACCAAGCCCCCACACTGTGGAATGTGTTTCGTGTCCGGTGTACTCGCGATGTGCCGGCCTGCAGATTCAACGTGGCGGTGGGGCTGCGTACCGTCCGGGTTGCAGCCGCGCGCCCCACACGTCGTAGCCATACACCGTCGTATCAGGCACCGCCCGTTGCCCCAACAACCTTACCGTATTCATCCGTGGCTTGCGGTCACCGACCCCAAGGTGGTCGAAATGCTGGTAGTGCATCGACGGCTGGGTCGTGGTGCTACTCACGCGCAACGCAAACGCATTGCCCCCGTGCGCTGATGCCGCGTAGATGAACTGCACGTGCTCGGTCGAGGTCGACCCATCTGCCGCCGTCTTCTCCGTTCGCTCGTAGATGGTCTTCCCACTCCTGCCCATACCCACGTACACGGTTCGCGCAGACTCGACTGGGTCGCTTGTAGCCGAGGCCTTTGTCCCGACCGACTGGACCACGCGGAGTCGGTCGGCTCCGTACGCGAAATCCACGGTTGGCAAGGGGCCACCTCCCGGTGCTGACTGTCCCTGGATGTGGACAACCTTATTCGCCGCGTTGTAGCTGACGCTCCGATTATTACCTACCACCATGTTGCCGTTCAAATCATAAGAGTAGCCCGAGCCGCCGTCCACACTACAAATGGTGTGCGGCCCACCTCCGGCAACGCGACCTGTGTATGCGAAGGTCTTCTGACCTTTCTGCGTCAAGTTGCCAACGTAGTCATAGTCAAAGCCCTCGGTCGCCTGGTAGTTTCCCGAAGCCACGGTCGACGAGGTCGCGCGGTCGAGGATGTCGTACCCGAAGGTTTCGGTCGAGTCTGCCATGTTTGATGGTTGCGACCGAGACCGACTCGGCAAGTTCCCGGCTTCGTCGAAGGTGTTGTTCCACTGCTGGATCGCCGTGTTGTTGTCCGCAACCGCTGTCGTGGTAGCGCCTAGCAACCACCCCGTCGATGGGTTGCGCGTGGACACGGTCTCGACGCCGTTTCTCGTGAATTCGTCTATCACCTGTCCCGCGGCGTTGGTGGCCTTGGCCGCCCAGTACACCTTGTTGTCCGACGCATCGGTAACAGACTGCAGGAACCCGAGGCTCGTATAGTTGTAGGTCACTGCGAAGGTGATCACTCACCTGCGGATAGGTGACCCCCGATTGCCGTCCGTGCACGTCGTCGTATTGGTAGGTGGTGGTGAACGTCTCGCTATCGACACATTCGTCTACCTCGATGTCCCCGCCGTACTGTGTGTAGAGGTAGGACCGGCCAGCCCGGTTCCCCGACGTCTGCGTCACGTGTGGAATCGTACAGGGTTGCCTCAGATTTGGGTCTGGCGCACCCACCATCGCCGATAGCGTGCCTTTGGTCCCGAACCCACCAGGCGTATAGAGGTCGTACACCCATTGCGCTGTGCCCGCAGAGTCGGTCCTGGTGGTCATTCGGCCAAGAACGTCGTACGTCATCTGGGTCACCTGGTGCTTGGCGTCGGTCTGGGTCAGCAAGTTTCCGAAGCCATCGTAGGTGTAGCCCCAGGTGCCAAGGTCCGGATCTGTCGTCGATGTCTTCCGACCTCGTTGGTCGTAGCCAATCACGACCTCATTGCCTCTTCCATCCAAAGTCCCGACCAAGTTGCCGTCGACGTCGTAGGTGTAGGCGATTACCTGCGACTTGGCATCGTACACTTCGGAGACTTTCCCAAGCGCATTCTTGTACTCCGTACGGTCGCGAGACTGCCCGTTTACCTGACTCGTTGTCTTGATCCAGACTCCACCGAAGGTCGTCGTTACCTCTGCGGACGCCGTCGGCGTATCCCCGCCGATGAAACCCAGATCCTGGGTGATCTTGTCCGTTCGGCCCATCCAGTCATAGTGATTGGTCGTCAGGTGTTGTGCCTCTCCCGGCAAGTAGGGTTGTGAGGTTGTGAAGATCCGTCCCACATTATCGTACGCCGTGTCAGCCGTCGTAAAGCTGCCCGAGAAGTGCCGCGTGCTGGTCTTGACTGTTCTACCGAGGCTATCCGACCCGATCCACGTCGTCGCGCCAGAAGGAGGGGTGGTCCCCACAATGAGCTTGATCTGACTCGTGTCAAGATTCGCTGACAACTGCCGGGTTATCGAAGTCGTAAGCTCATGCGGGCTGCCACACCGCTCGATCACCTGGAGATTCCGGCCAAATGCATCCAGGACCGTACACGTTTGAACTCCGTTCGGGTCAGAACTTTGGATGAGCGTCCCATAAAGCGGATCGTACACGCTGTACTGAACGAAGTTCGCGGGGTTCGTTGTCTTTACCGGATATCGGCCATACTCGTAGTGGTGATACGGGGTGTATCGTCCCGTGAAACCACCTGGATCGGTAATAAAGGACCAAGGATCATAGTTGACAGTCGTCGTGCGGAAAGGCGGATGGGCGGGATCGCTTCCGTCGGCTCCATTGCTCCCGCCGAGCACGCATTGGTCGAAGTCGCTGGCACAGCTCATGGTCGTGGTTACGTTTCCAAGGTCGTCGTAGTCATACACAGTCCAAAGCTGGGTCGGGCTCCCTTCCTCAACCTTCGTTGTCGTAAGTTTGTAGGTCGGGCTTGGTCCATACTCGAATCCGGTCTTGTGCTTAAGCTCCGGGGCAATAATGCCAGTAGCGGAGCTAAGCTGGGTCGTGGTGACTTCCACTTGGGTGGGCTTGCCCATCTTCTGCGCACCACCCCCGTCAGTTGGATAGGTGTAGGCGGTAACCTTCCTGTAACTCTCCCCGGTCGCGCTCGACGTGGTCGTCACAGTGACCGATTGCGGATTACCGCAGGTCTCATCGTACGTGAAGCCGGTGGTAATCGTCATCAACGGAACCGATGCTCCGGTAGGGTCCGGTACACTGCCTTGCAGGTAACTCACGTCGGTGACTGTCTCAGGGTGCACAAAAACAGGGACTCCAGCACCAATCGTAACATTCTTGTAGACGGTTTCTGTCTTCGTAATCGGAACCACAACCGAGGTCGGCGGGGCGGTCCCTGTCCCCTCTAGCGTCGTGCTGATGCTTCGCTCAACCTTTGTCGGCTTTCCGGTGTACGGATAGGATTGGGCGTACGTCGTCGTGGTCACCGTGCCCGACGCTTGTTCTGTGGTAACAGTTTTTGCAAAGCCTTGCGGACCGTAGCCAGAAGGGCTGGCGCGCAAATCGAAGTATTGGTAGCTCACATTCGAGGTGGGGCCAACGCCGTTGTCTGTCGCTACAAAGTAGACCACTCGCAGCGGAGCCTTCAGTGGTCGGGTCTTGGCACCCATTGAATCGACCAACGTTCCTGTATCGGTGTAGACTGCCGCACTACCACCTGATTGTCCATTCTTGGTGAAAATGGCCTCGTATGAGACCCTCGTCTTAGCCGCGAGCCCGTTAGGAAATTCCCAGATCACGGGTGGGTCAGAGTCGTTCAGCCAGGCTCTTCTACGTACGGGCGCGTTAGCGAGAGGCACAGTGGTAATATGGTCTGGTAACCCGTCGCCGTCCAAGTCGACGAAATCGTCAAAGCCGGGCGTTGCGCCGGTGGCCATCGCGTGGGCATCTATCGTATCCAAAAACGCAGCTATCGGGACTGCATAGAGGCCCAGCCCATAATTTGCATCCGCATCCTCCAATTGGAAAAGTTCGAATCGAACCAAGACAGGCCCGTGTTGATGAGCGGCCTTCCGGCGCCGAGATGGTTGACGACTATGTCAACCAGCCCGTCCGCATTCAGGTCTACCACGTGGAACTGACCAGGGGCGAAGGATCCAAACTCTCCATATGGCACCCCTGACCCCGTGGGTAACGGCACAGTATAATTGTGGAGCGTTAGATTGTAGAAATCAGTCCATACGGTCGTCCAGTTGAGCCCTGTCGAGAGAGAGACGGAAGCATAGTCCCCAGGCGCCTGGGTTATCCTGTCGTATAGACCATCCCCGTCAACGTCGGCCGTTCTCGTGGGATTTGTCGGAGAATCGTCTCTGAATGTAGTGCTCTTCCAAACCGTACCGTTGTCCCCTTTTGAGGGGTTGCCCGTGTTGAGATAGTTAAGTTTGTACCCTAGGCCAGAGTCGACACCTACGAGGTCCGGGAGGCCATCCCGGTTCAAGTCGACAAGTTTCACTCCAGGTGAAACAGACGCTAAGGTTGTGTACGACCGATCCGCATGCCAAGACGCACCGTTATCGTTAACTGCGCGCAGCACATAGACTCCCTGCGTGGTGCACGCCCTACAATCGGGATTGTTGTAGACGTAGTGCACCAATTCCGCTGTTCCATCACCATCCACATCTACCATATGGTCAGTAGTTGATAAGTCTACATCTGTGATCAATCCAGTATAGGGACCGTTCCCCCAATAGCCGAACAGGGCATCGGCAATAGCGTCGCCGGAAAGACTGTTTGACAGCACCCAGCTCCGCCATCCGAAGTAAGCTGATTCAGCCACACCTGAGGCTTCCCATTGGTCGACCTATTGTCAGTGATCAAATCCGGGCGGCCGTCACCATCGATATCCGCAAAGACCGTACCCAGCAAGACTCCATCGACATTTGCAAGGAATACCGAATCTGGCAGCTCCCAATTGGCACCCATCTCCTGCCACGACGACCCTGACGTGCAATTGCCGAAGGAATCGACAGGACACTCCGTCGTGCTATTACCGGTGTTCCTATACGCCTTTACCACAACGGCATGGTCATGGTTTCCGCCCTTTGCCACCACGAAGTCGAGCCGTCCGTCTCCATCCAAATCGACAAATTGAGTGCCAGGGCCGGCCGTATCTATCGGCAGCGAATAGGCTTGGAAGGACCGCCAAGTCACGGCTGTCCCTTTCCAAGTGAACACCAGGCTGTCCGCGCAGGGATGTCCTCCCGTGACGCAATAGTCTATCTGCTGCAGCCGGCTGGGTAGCATCGCCTCATCCGGCTTGTAGGTCAGTTTGTAGGTGCCCCTTGGGGTGCCGATCGCCGCGAGCCTCTTCCGCGTTCGAAAGGACGCCGGGCCAAACCGCGTGAATCTCGTGTCGAACCGATAGTGGGGGCCGTCGGCGCCGTCATCTGGCCCATAGCTGAACTCAATGTTGTAAAATGGGGGCGTTCCATCGTCAGGCGTCGCCCCGTCATGGCCCGTATATTTGATTTCCGTGACCAGAAGACCAACGGTTTGCACGTCCGAGGTGTCATTGTTGTAGTGAATCTCATAGTAGTTGCCCCAAACGTCCGTCACCTTGTCGAGCGGCCAAATTGCAGGAACGGTTTGCACCGCACCATCCGTGCCGGATGCCGCGAAATCGACTCGAGATAGGCCGTTTGAGCCATAGAACCTCTTTTCACCTGACTTTGTCTCCACCACGAAGTAGTCGATGCTTGGTGGGGTCGATATTCTGGTGACTGTACCGAAGTCCTTGATTTCCGACTCGAACGTGCTCGTGCCAAAGCCACTTGAGCGAAAATATAGACGATTGCCGTCCAGGCAGACCCCATCACCATCGTCCGAGCTGACTGACGCTGTATCCAGCTCAACGGGCCTGGAGTACCCATCCTTTGCCACTGTCTTTGGACAGCGGTAGATCATCGAAAGTCCAGCCAGATTCCATCCTTGACCTGCTATCCCGTCCGGCCCTGAACTGTCGTAAACCAGGCTCAGACTAGGGGCCATGCCTGCGATGCCGGGAGGGATGCCAATCGGCACCGTATAAATTGCTTGTCCAGCAGGCCCTACTGTCAGCTGTCCATTTAGGGTTGCATTGAAGTCCGTCCCACTTGTCCAGGATGGCGGAGCAGATTGTCCAGGATCTGCTGGCTTCGTCTGATAGGGAGACAAATCGGGCTTGAGCATGACGACCACGGTGCCACCGTTACCATCGCTGACCTCGACACCGAAACCTGTGCCGATGACTGTCCCCGTCCTTTTCTGCGTCAGGTCGCTGCAATCAGCCGTCTTGCTCTGGCCATCCACGGTCCATGTGATGGTTTGGCTCGCTGTGCATGTCGGCATGAAGCTTCCGGCGTGGGTCCCGGGCGCCAGTTCATAGGGCGGCGGTGGTTGTGGGTTGTCGACGGGGATCGTGCTGGCACCGAGAAAGACCTGATTATGATTCGGATGGAAATTCTTGGTGGCACTGCTCTTGTGTCCGAACAGCGCGACCAAAGTGCCATCCATCTCGACGAACCCGTCGTAGCGAAGAAAGACATTGCACCCCATCTTGTCCACTGGAACCTCGTCAGAGCAATTCCCGTACTCGCATCGCAGGTTCCTGGCGTGTGGCACGCGTCATCGGCCGTGCAGACGACCGGGTCAAGTCCGGTGCAGGTGCCGCTGCACACATTTGTCGGTCTGCGTGCACAGGTCATTGTCGTCGCAAGTGGTCCCGTCCGGGGCTGCCTGCTCCCCACACTCCCCGTCTTCCGGGTTGCAAACCGCCTACGTGGCATAGGTCACTGGCTGGGCAGACCTTGGGATTCTGGCCGGTGCAGACGCCGCTCTCGCAAAGGTCCGTCGGGGTGCACGCGCTCGAGTCATCGCAGGGTAGGTTGTCATCCACGGGCGGGTTGTTGCAGAGGCCCGTGGTGGTATCGCATGTACCAACGCCATGGCACTGGTCGGCCGCGGAGCACTGGGTGGTGCGGCTGGCGTCGGGGACGCAGGAGCCGTTCTGGCAGGTGTCACCCCACGTGCAGGCACTGCCATCGGCGCACACGGTTCCGTTGTAGTATTTGGGGTTGGAGCAGTTGACGGAGCCGGCGCAGCCCATGCACTTGTAGACTTGGTCGGCGACCTCTTTGCTGGCGGTGCCCCAGGTGTTGAGGCCGGGGCGGTTCACGCCGCACACGTCGTCCGGGCCACCACAGGTCTCGGGGCTGCAGCCGTGGGCGGTGTAACAGTCCAGGTAGGCGCCGCAGCCGGCGCGGTCGCTCTGCACGGTGGCTTCGTAGGTGCAAAATGCGCCGCAGGTCGTGGCGGCCCAGTTTTGCACGCACGCGTTGGTGCTGGGTGCGCTCACGCGAACGTCGTCGGATTCGAAGGATGCCCCCACGCTGCCCACGCCTGCCGAGCCGCTGGTACACGAGGCATCCGTCTGGGTGAGCAACAGAGCGCCGTTGACGTAGGCCTTGAGCGTGGTGCCCTGCATGTCCAGCTTCACATCGTACCAGTTGCCGGCGCTGACGCCGCCAGGCACGGCCACCGGGGTGCCGAGGGTGCTGCTCACGCCGACGACGCGCTTACCGAGCAGAACCTGGCCGTCTCCGCGCAGGCCCACGTAGTAGCCGCAATCGGCGTTCCAGGTGGCGTCGTAGCGGCCCCACAGGGACACCAGCGCGCTGCTCGACGAAAAGCTGAGCGGCTTGAGGTTCGCCTCGACGGTCGAATCCATCCAGGCTACGCCACCTTGGGCTTGCGAGATGTAGAGCTGAGACGCGGTGGCGTCGTTCTGGCGGTAGGCCTTGCTGCCGTCGAGCACCACGCTGAAGTTCTGCGCCGGGCCCTGGCGCACGTTCCAAGCGCTGCCGTTGCCGGTCTCGAAGTTGTCGCAGAATGCCCACGTGCCAACGCACGCGTTGGCCAAGGTGACGGTGCCGGTCGCCGTCTGGGTGCCCGTCACCGTGGTCGGGATCGTTCCGGTCACCGTGTTGGTCACCGTGCCGGTCGGGTGGTAGGTCCACGACTGCGTCCCGTTCCCGGTGTTGGAGCCCGTCGCCGTGAGGGTCTTGGTGCCCGTCCCGGCGTAGGTGTGGGTGCCGACCCCTGTCGTGGGATTGGTCGAGTTGGCGGTCACCGTGACCGTTGCGATGGGCGTTCCAGTCAGTGTCCCGGAGACGGTCACGCTGCCGGTGACGGTCTTGGTCTCGGTCCCGTTGTAGGGGTTCGTGACGGTGTTCGTGGCGATGGTGCTCTTGGTGCCGACGCTGATGCTGGTCGTGCTGGCCGTGGCGGTCTTGTTGTTCGTGGCCGTGGCGGTTCCGGTCCTGGTCCAAGAGAAGTAGTAGACATACGCCGTGTCCGTGGCCGTCGCCGTCGCCGATACAGGATAGTAGTGGCTGGCGTCCGTCTGCACCGAGGTCAATGTTCCGGTTCCGGTCACCGTCGTCGTCGCCGTCGCCGACTGCGTGTGGGTCGTGCTGATCGTGGTGGTGCCTGTGGCCGTGATGGTGGGGGGAACCCCGGAATCGGGGGCGGCGCCGCCGTCGGGTGGCGACATCTGGTCTTTGATTCGCGCTTCGCGCGAACCGGTTGCCAGGCCGGCCCCGGCCGACTCGGACATGGCTGGGCGCTGGTGTAGTCCCGGTCGAATTGGGCTGCTCGCCTTGTTGGCCGCAGCCCCAGAAGGCTGTTGCCGCCAACCAAACCAGAATAGAGTGCCGCGTTTGCCCGAATGTCTTCATGGAAGCCTCTCGTGGGGGTCTCGACGTCGGCCGGTCATTCAGCAAAATTGGTGCCACGGGTCATCCGCCTGCTCGCCGATATGATTTCAAATAGTTGCGCCCGGCCTCCCTCGCATTCGGTCGACCTGGAAAGCGGCAGTCATACGTTCCCAGGGTGTCGAGTCATATGACCGAGAGGAGGTGCCGGCTCACGCAGTGCCGACGTGCCGACACTTTTCCTTCCCGGTGAGCAGCACCACGTCGAGCCGCTGAACGCGAAACGCATCGACCCCGAATTTGGCGAGGCCCCACGCAATCGCGTCCTCTGCGACGATGAAGAGCGCTGCCGGTTGTCCGCTCTGGTCCGTTACGATGGCGTAAAGGCGCATCATGATGTGTTCTCCTCTGCTGATTTTTCCCGGGTGGTTGCGTCAGCAAGCAAAGCAATGCCCGAGCCCAACGCGGCTGCCCACGCACCGGCGCGAGGCGCGCGCGCTCAGTCCCCGAATCGCAGGCGGTCTGAACGTACCCAGGCGGCGGCGCACGGCTGGCCCGTCGGTCGAGTCCATATGACTCGCCCCGAACAGAGGCCGAGTCATAGTGGCCAGGGGCCGCGATCCTCTCCGTCCACGACCACGTTGGGTTACAATCTTGCCTCATGCCCGGCCGCGCTCCTGCCAACCCCGCAACCATCACCCAGGAAAGCTCAAGCTCGGTTCGGGCGAGCGAGAAGCGCGCGGTTCTCTTCGTCGTCGGCGACGCTGCCGAGGGCGGCGGCACCTTTGACGGCGATCGCACCATTCCATTCGCGCAGGCCATCGAAATCGGACGCCGGCCGCAGGCCCAACCGGGTATCGTCTCGTGCTGCCTGCACGACCCGCGCGTCTCGTCCCGCCACGCGCGCGTGTCGCGCTCGCGCAGCGGCGCCTTCGAGGTGACGGACTTGGGAAGCAAGAACGGCACCTCGGTCGAGGGGCACCTGATCTCCGGGCCGACGAAAATCGGGAGCGGCACGCTGCTCTTCGTCGGTGGACACGCCCTCGTGGTTCGCGAGCTCGCCGAGGAAGCGCTCTTCGCCATCCGCGAGGATCTCGACCAGCCCTTCGGCCCGGTGGCAACGCTTTCGGCCGCCATGGCCACGGAGATCCGGCGGCTGCGTCGCTTGGCCCGCGCGGGGAAAGAAATCCTGCTGTCGGGCGAGACCGGCGTTGGCAAGGAGGTGTACGCCAAGGCAGTGCACCGGGCGAGCCGACGCTCGGGCCGCTTCGTGGCGCTCAATTGCGCCGCAATTCCGACCGACTTGGTAGAGAGCGAGCTGTTCGGCTTTGTGCGCGGGGCGCACTCGCAGGCCGTGGCCGGCAAGCCGGGACTGATCGAGGAAGCCGAGCACGGCACCCTGTTTCTCGACGAGATCGGCGACATGCCCGGCCCGGCGCAGGCCAAGCTGTTGCGTTTCCTGCAAGAGCATACCTACGTGGCGCTGGGTAGCCGGGAAACACGGCGAATCGATGTCCGGGTCATCGGCGCGACCTCCAGTCTCGCACCCAGCACGCAAGCACACGGGTTGCGAAGAGACTTGCTCGCGCGCTTCGGGGCCGAGCCCGTGGTGTTGCCGCCGCTGCGCGAGCGACGCGAGGACGTGGGCGCGCTGGTGAAGCATTTTCTCGGCCGAGATAGTGGCCAATCGCGGCCGCTTGAAACCGGGGCGTTCCTTGCCCTGTGCCTGCACGATTGGCCACAGAACGTGCGCGAGCTCGAGAACGTCATTCGCGAGGCAGTTCTTTACAGCGAGGGCACGGCCCGAGATCCGCTTGGTGGATCTGCCGCGTGTCGTGCGCGATCGGGTCGAGGTCGACGAGAACAAAGAAGCCGCGCGCCGCCGCTCGCCGCGCGCCCGGCCGGACAGGGCCGAGATCGAGGCGCTGCTCGACCGCCACAACGGCAACGTCGCCGAAGTCGCGCGCGAGCTGGACCGGCAATGGGCCGTGGTGTGGCGCTGGATGCAGAAGAGCGGCTTGGATGCGGAGAAGTACCGGAGGTAGGCACCATCTGCGCGAGGGCCGTCAACGTCAGCCATGCGCCGTGTGCTGGCGGGCGAGCTCGAGGATGCGGCGATGCTCGGGGATGCGGGTGAGAAAGGACTCGCGCATGGCAGGGTCGTCGATGGTTTGGGCGCGAGCGCGGAGCCATTGCGCGGCGGCGGTCACCGCTGCTTGCGCGGCTGGCTGGTCGCCGGTGGCGATCAGGCACTCGGCGAGCGCCAAGCGAATGGTGGCCTCGCCGTCGTCTACGAAGCCGAGACGATCGAGCTGAGCATGTGCCTCGCGAGCGTTGGGGAGAGCTTCGTCCAGGCGACCTTGGGCAAGAAGGGCGCGAGCCAGAAGGGCGAGCGCGAAGGGACGGGCGGAGGGCACTGGCATCCCACGTCGGCATGGCGGCGCGTGCGAAGTGCTCGGCACGTGGGTAGTCACCCGCCAGGTACTCGGTTACCGAGAGATACGCCTCGGCAAAACCCTGAAATCGTCGATCGTTTTGAGCGCTGGTCACGGCCACAGCCTGCTCGCCAACGGCGCGCGCCTCGTCAAGTGATCCCTGGTACGCGCAGGATATTCGTCAAGGCCTGCAAGCCACCTCCAAGCAGGTGCTTGAGATCCATCCGCTTGGCAGTGGCCAGGACCTGCCGCATGCACGCTTCGGCTTCTTCCAGTAGGCCGATTTCAAGAAGTCCTACGCTTAGGTTTCCAAGCGCACCGCACGCGTCTCGCCGAAGACCGATGCTCGTCGAAGTGGTCAGCGGCACGCCTGGAGAGCGCCAGATACTCAGCCAGACTTCCGTTGTTGCGCAAGCCATACGCTCTCGATGCCATCGGCACTTCCAAGAAGGATGGGCTCAAGCTGTTCTCGCGAATTTTTCCAGAAGGGCCACAGTTCGCTCGCGCACCCGGTAGTCGCCATCAAGATCAAGGTGTGGCGGTCGCGGTCATCAGTACAGTCCAGCCAGATTCAGATCAACTCGGGCTCCGTCGGTCGTTCGAGGCCCCGGAATAGCGTTGCAATCTCCTCGTACTTGGCCTGCGGCCCAAGCGCATCGAAAAGCGTGCTCAGGGCACGCAAGCGGGTCCGGGCGTCGCTGGAAAGGAGTGCCTGTCTGCTCGCTCGACTCTGCCTCTCTGTACTCGCCTCGCCAATAGCGCGCATTCGACTCGATCACGCGCATCGCGCACAGCACCTCGCCTTCCGCACCGAGACCCGCGGCCCGCTCGACGCGCGCAATGGCCTCTACCAAGTCATCCGCATCGAGCGCCTGCTGCGCGGCCACGGCCAGCCAGTGAATGGCCCGCGCCTTTTCCTCCGCGCGCTCGAAGTGGTCGGCCAGCACGATGCCGTCGCGCTCTCCCGCCTGCTCCAGATACTGGCCAGCAAGCAGGTGGCCCAAGCGCTCTTCCTCGGCCGGCAGCATCTCGTAGGCCGCCTGGCGCAGAAGCGCGTGGCGGAATGCATACTCGCGCAGCTCGCCGGTCGACCGCGAAAAGAGGATCTCCTGCTTTTCAAGTATGTCCAGCCAGCGGTCCACGTCCTTGCGCACGTTCCCGTCGACCAGGGCCTTGACCCCCGCGGGCCGAAAGACCTGGCCAAAGACGCTACCCGCGCGCAACACCAGCTTGGCGTCCGGGCCGAAACCATCGAAGCGCGCCTGCACCATGGCCAGCACGGTGTCGGGCAAGTTGCTGTCGTCGCCTACCGTGCCCCCGTCGGCCACCGCGCGCAGCAATTCCTGCAGATAGAAAGGATTCCCTTGCGCGCGCTCCACGATCCAGCGCGCGCTCTGCTCGGGAAGCTGGCCCGCCACGTGCTCGACCATGCGCTGGCTCCAGCGCGGCGAGAGGGGCGCCAGCTTGATGTGCTGCGGGTTACGCTCGCTCCACAAGGCGGGAAAGCGCCGCTCGACCTGGGGGCGCGCAAGCGCCAGGACCATCAGTGGTTTCTCGGCCAGCACGCGCAAGGCCGCGTCCACGAGGCTCACGCTGGGCGCGTCGCCCCAGTGCAAGTCTTCCAGCACGAGTAGCACGGGATGCTGGCTGCACACCGCCTCGATCCATTCCAGCCAGGCCATCAGCTTCTGGTCGGCCATCAGGCGCGCGTCTTTGCGGGCCGCGCGCAAGGGCAGAAGATCGTCGTCGGGGAAGGGCAAATTGGCCAGCTCGCCAAGAAACGCCACCGTCGCCGCGGTCCGCGAGCCATCCTTTTCGGGCAGAAAGCGCGCGATATGGGCGGTCAGGAGCTTCCGCTGCTCGGCCTCGGGCTCGCCGCCGGCGATCCCGGCAGCCGCCAGCAAGGCCGGACCCAACAGCGCGAACGGCGCGCTGGCGCGCATGGGATCGCCGCGGCCGACCAGAAGCTCGAAGGGGCGGCCTCGGCCTTGGATGCGCTCGCGGAATTCATGGCAAACCCGCGATTTGCCTCCGCCCGCTGGCGCCGTCATCAACATCACGCGCGCCGCCGGCTCCTCGCACGCCTCGATCCACAGGGTTTCCAAGAGGTCAATCTCGCGCGCGCGGCCGAAGCAGGGGAGGTCTTTCCCCATGAGGGTCCGAGGCACCTCGGGAAGTCCCTTCTCGAACAGCAACCGCGAGGCTTGGGCCGAGAGCGGCTGGAAGCTCGAAACGGCTTTCGATCAGGCGGGCGGTGGGTCCATCGACGTGGATCGTCCCGACCGGGGTATTGGGCAACAAACGAGCCGCCTTGACGGTGGCTTGCTGCAACGAGAGCGTGCCCCCGGACTCGGTGCGGCTGGAGCTCATGCCCAGGCTGGACTCGGGAAAGACACTCTTCAGGCGCAGCGCCAGACGCGCGGCTTGCGCGCTCTGGTCCGCGGGGATGCGCAGCCCCGTGAAGGCGATGGCCGTCAGCCCATCGGCCGTGTGCTCGGCCCGCGCGCCGTAGGCGGCCAGCAAGTCCCGTAGCGCCGCTTCGCGCGTCTTACCGTGGTCTTCTCCTAACGCTTGCGAGAGCCCGGAAATGACCAGCACCGCGGCCACACGCTGTTCGCTCGCCGAGAGCGTCCGGTTTTGCCGCGGGTACGGCAGGTCGAATCCCGCCGCCGCCAAACCCTCGGCGACCGCGGACAGCTCGCCGGAGATCTTTCCGGCGTCGTCCGGCCGCTGTTCGGGTTCCAGTGCTAGCATGGGCTCCAGCACAGCCCGCAAAGCCTGCGGCAACGCCGAATGCAGCTCCTCCAGCTCTGCATCGTCCCAGATGTCCGTCTTGCTGCCTTGATTTCCGTGCCAGCGAGGCGGCTTCCCGGTCGCGCACTCGACCAGTACGCAGCCCAGGGAGAAGATGTCCGCGCGCCGGTCGACCGCGTCTCCGTCGCGTGCCTGCTCGGGCGCTATGTAAAGCGGCGTACCGATCGCCGTACCCGGTCGGGTCACTTGCCAATCGTCGTGGGCCCGGTGGGCGATACCGAAGTCGAGCAGCTTGACCTGAGCGAGATCCGCCCCGGGCAGGAACAGATTCGACGGCTTGATGTCTCGGTGAACCAGGCCGCGCGCGTGCGCCACCGCCAGCGCCTGCGACACGCGGCTGCCCAGGCGGGCCGCAGCCGCGGGTCCGAGCGCCCCGCGCGCCAGACGATCGGCCAGAGTTTCGCCGTCCAGCCACTCCATGGCCAGGTACAGCTCGCCCTGCGGGGTCGCGCCGTGGGCCACGTAGCGCACGATGGCCGGGTGCGCGAGCGCGGCCAGCACCTCTGCTTCGCGCAGGAAGCGCTCGCTGGCCGCGTGCCCCCGGCGATGCAGCACCTTCAGCGCGACCGCTTGTCCGTCCACCCGATCGCGACCGCGAAACACCATTCCCATTCCCCCGCTACCCACCAGCGCCTCGACCTCGAAGCGCTCGCCGAAGAGCCTCTGCTCGCGTGCCACGCACAGAGGCTCTTCCCGGGTCTCGTTCAGGCCTTCATCCTTCACGGCGCCAGGACGGGAAATACCACGAAAAGGCGCCCATGTGATGGACATCACCCCCAATCCCGCGATAGCCGCAGAAGGTCGTGGTCGTGGCCGGTTGTAATTGCCGTCGGCTACCCATGTCCTCAGGGCGAAAGTTGTGCAGCGTCTTGCGGAACGGTCTTGACCAATCCGCATTGTATTGCAGAATGGTCAGGGCGTGGAGCGAGCACAAACGAAAGCGATCCTTCGCGATCTCGACAAGAAGATGGTCCTCTTGTCTGGTCCCCGGCAGGTGGGCAAGTCGTACCTGGCTCGCATGCTGATGGCCGGATTCCGCGCGCCACAATACCTCAACTACGACAGTGCCCAGGACCGCGCAGTCATCAGGGCCGAGTCCTGGCGGGGCGACACGGATCTGCTGATCCTCGACGAGCTCCACAAGCTTCCCTGCTGGAAAAGCTACCTCAAGGGAATCTACGACACGCGGAGGCCTCATCTCCGCATCCTGGTGACGGGCAGCGCCCGGCTCGAGACTTTCCGGCAATCGGGCGACAGCCTGGCTGGCCGGTATTTTCTGCACCGGCTGCTTCCGGTCTCGCCGGCCGAGGCCGGCCAGGCGGGCATCAGCGCCGGAATCGATCGTTTCCTCGATAGCGGTGGTTTTCCCGAGCCGTTCCTGTCTGATGATCCGCTGGACGTGGGGCGCTGGAGGCGGCAGTACCTGGACGGTCTGGTTCGCGAAGACATTCTCACCTTCGACAACGTTCACGATCTCCGGGCCATTTCCCTACTGGTCGAGCTGCTGCGCGAGCGGGTTGCGTCGCCGCTCAGCTACCAGAGCCTGGCCGAGGATCTGGGCATTGCGCCCAATACGGTCAAACGTTACGTCGAGATCCTGGAGGCGCTCTATATCGTCTTCCGCGTGCGGCCCCACACCCGCTCGATTGCGCGCTCGCTTCAGCGGCAGCCGAAGCTGTATTTCTACGACACCGGGCTGGTGAAGGGAGACGAGGGGCAACGCCTGGAGAACCTGGTGGCGATGTGTCTGCAGAAGCGCCTGTTCCATCTCGAGGACCGCGACGGAAAACCGCGCTCGCTCCACTACCTGAGAACCAAGGAAGGCAAGGAGGTGGATTTCGTGACCGTCGAAAACGGGCAGCCCTTGCTGATGGTTGAAGCCAAGGCGAGCGATCGCACCCTCACCCCCGGCTTGCGCCACTTTCGCGACCGGTATGGCATACCCGGGGTGCAGCTCGTGGGCGATCTTCGTGTGGAGACAGAACACAACGGGCTTTCAGTACGCCAGGCATTCCCTTGGCTGCAGGCGCTGGAAGCGTGATCGTGCAAAGTCCGCCCCCTCGTTGGTGGGCGCGGCGGGACTCGAACCCACTACCCCCGGCTTCGGAGGCCGGTACTCTATCCAGATGAGCTACGCGCCCGGAACCCCCGATTCATAGCCCGCGTCTCGCGCCAGCGCAAGCTCGCCTAGATCTCGCTGTAACCGCGAAGGTCGAGGTCGTGGCCGTAGTCGTGGCCGTGGCCGATTCTTCCTCGGCCACGGCCTGGGCCACGACCACGTCTACGTCCACCATGCGCCGCTCCGGCAAGATGAGCGTCTCCATCATGGAAAGCTGTCTCTTCTGGTCCGAGCAAGAAATGTCCTCGCAAGAGCAAAAGGCCACATCCTTCGCCGCGCCAGCGCATCGCATTTTCCAGGGTGGTAACGCCATGTAGCGCAATGCGTGTGCGTGTACGGAACACCCAGCCATGTGGGTGTCACTTTTTTGACGGCCAAAGGATCGACGCCGATTAACTGATTGAAACCATTAGGCCGTCAATTCCATGACCACTTGCCAGTGTGTTGACGATAACGCGGATCATGACAATTGCGCGTAACAGACGCGGCCGAAATTCATTGATGAAACTGCGCAATAGCCCAAGCAACCGTCAATACCATGTCCAATAGTCACACAATTGACTTGTGTTCGGCATAATTGAGTGTTCTAATGAGATTAGCCCATTCAATTGGCACCCAACCAAGGAGAAGGACCATGAAGAAAAAGGCAGGACTCAAGGTCAAGAGCAAGGTTCGCAGCGGCGGCGGTAAGTGGCCTCTATAGACGAGGCAGAACCACGGTCATCGACCCGCAAAACGTCGTCCATCGGGGCGGCGTTTTGCGTTTCCGGAATTGCCAGAAACCAATTGGCGAATAGTGACTGTCTAGCTGTCCAATACTTTCAATTCAGCAGTACTTAGCAGCTGGTGTGCGAGTTCGACAGTTCGCTTGTGCTCGGGAATGCGGGCAAGAAAGGACGCGCGCCAATCAGAATTGTCGATGTTGGTGGCCTGCATGCGAAGCCGTCCCACAGCCTTGCCAATCACTTCCTTGGCTGCTGAAAAATCGGACGAGGCCATCAGGCATTCCGCCAAGGCTAACCGGACCGTCGCTTCGCCATCTTGAACTTGACCCAGCACATCAAGACACGAATGAGCCTCACGTGCACATAGGAGTGCCTCCTCGATCTTGCCCTGGCCGCACAGGGACCGGGCCAACAGTGCCAGAGCGAATGGCCGCGACGAAGGGTTGTTGTCGAGCATTGCTAGCGCGAACCTCGCATGTGACTCGGCGGCCGGGTAATCCTGCGCCAGGTATTCGATGACGGACAAATAGAGTCGAGCGAAGCTGCCGAAGAATTTGTCGCCAGTCTCTGTGGTCCGCTTGATTGCGCGCTCGCCGAAACCGCGGGCCTCGACCAAACGGCCTTGGTAGGCGAGAACATTGGAAAGGAGATAGAGGGTTCCACCCAGCAGGTGGTTCAGCCCCATTCTTTCCGCAATTGCCCATAGCTTCCTCGCGTGTACCTCCGCTTCTTCTAGTTGACCCATTTCCATGAGAGCCACACTAGCATTCCCAAGGGCCATCGTGCCCGCCCGTAGGTGACCAGCATTCTCGAAGAATTTCCAGGCCCGTAGGAAGCCGATGGTTTGGTCGCCAGGACGCCCTGCGGCCCCTGCCAAGTGAGCCCTTATGCTTTCAGTGCGGCCCACCAAAATTGGATCTAAGTTGCTTCGTTCTGCTTCCAGCAATTCTAAGGTGCGTTCTCTTAACTCCAATTGTCCAGTGGTTGCCAGAAACGCAGCTGAGCTGTACTTGCATTCGACCCAGGCATTTAGCAACTCCGACTGCACTGGCCTTTCCTCTAGATCCGCGGCCAGTTTTCCAATCTCCTCGTATTTGGCTTGGGACCCCAATCCCATAATGAGTGCGCTCGTTGCCCGCAGCGCAAGCTTCGGATCCTCGCACTTTCTTCCCTCCCTTGCGGCGCGCTCGGCTTCAACGTATTCGCCCTTCCAATAGCGCGCCTCCGACTCCACGATCCGCAGCTCCGCCAAGTCGTCGCCCTGCGCGCCCAGGCGCACGCCGCGCTCCACGCGGTCGAGGGCCGCTTTCAGGTCGTCCACCTCCATGGCTTGGTTGGCGGCCACCCGCAGCCAGGGCACGGCGCGCTCGGGCTTTTGGCCTTTCTCGAAGTGGTCGGCCAGGACGATGGCGTCGCGGTCGCCCTGCTCTTCCAGGAAATCGCCGGCCAGGTAGTGCCCGTTCACTTCCTCTTTCGGCGACAGCATGGCGTAGGCGGCCTGGTGCAAAAGGGCGTGGCGAAAGACGTGCTGGCGGGTCGCGCCGACCGGGCGCGAGAACAGGATTTCCTTGCTCACCAGGATCTCGAGCCAGCGATCGACGTCCTCGTCGGCCATGTCGTCGACCAGGGCCTTGACCCCCGCGGCGCTGAAGCTTTGGCCGAAAATGCTGGCCGCGCGCACCACCAGCTTCGACCCCTCGCCGACAGCATCGAAACGGACCTGTACGGTGCCGAGCACGGTGTCGGGGATCTGCGCCAGCTCGCCACCTGCGGCCGCCGCGCGCACCAGTTCTTCGAGGTAGAAGGGGTTGCCCTGGGCGTGGTCGAGCAGCCAGTCCATCTTCTCGGATGCCACGTCGCCCAGCACGCGCCGCACGAATTCCTGCTCGGCCCGCTTGCCGAGAGGCGGCAGGGAGATGCGCTGCACGTGCCGCTCGCGCCACAGACCGTAGAAGCGCTCGTCGACCTCGGGCCGCGCCAGGGCCAGCACCATCAGGGGCTTGTCACGCAACACGCGCAGGGCCGAATCGATGTAGTTCACGCTGGCGAAGTCGCCCCAGTGCAAGTCTTCGAGCAGCAGGAACACGGGGTGGTGCCCGGCCTCGGCTTCCAGCCAATCGACCCAAGCCGCCATGGTCTGGTCTGCCATCAAGCGCGCGTCCCGCCGCGCGGCCTGCAACTGCGGCAACTCGTCGTCGGGGAAACGTATGTTGGTGATCTCGCCCAGAAAAGCCGCCGTGGTGTCCGCACTCTTGGCCGGCAAGAAGCGGGAGGTGTGCGCTTGTAGGCGTTTGCGCTGGACCTCGTCGGGCTCGGTGCCGGTGATGCCCGCGGCGCCGCGCACGGCCTGGCCCACGAGCCCCAGCGAGACATTGATGCGCATGGGATCGCCGCGGCCGATGAGCAGCTCGAAGCCGTGTCCGCTGTCGCGCTTGCGTTCGAGGAACTCGTAGACCACGCGCGACTTGCCGCAGCCCGCGGAGCCGCTGAGCACCACGGCCTGGGCCTGGGGCTCTTCCACGCAGGCTTCGAACAGACTGTCCAGCTCCCTGATTTCACGATCGCGCCCGATGCACGGGATCTCTTTCCCGAGGACCGTGCGCGGGGCCTCGCGCAGACCCTTCTCGAACAGCAGGCGCGCCCGGCCATCCGGCTCGACCACGATTTCGAAGCGCGCGTCGAGCAGCCGCTTCATTTCCTCGCTGATGTGAATCGAACCGAGGTGCTGCTTGCTCACCAGGTGGACGGCGCTGTCGACCAGATGCTCGGTGCGCAGCTCGTCTTCCTTGATGGCGTGGCCCAGGCTGATGCCCAGCGACGAGTCCGGTCGCGCCAGCTTGACCTTGAGTGCGCAGCGCGCGGAGCGCACGGCCAAGTCGAGCGGCGTGGACTGCGCCTCGCCGGTCATGCTGACCACCAACCCGCCGTTGGCCAGGCGGCGGATATGCGCGCCGAAGGCGGCGATGTCGCCGGCCAAACGATCCAGTCGTGCCTCGTCGAATTCGGCGTCGGAAAGCCTGCGCGCGAGCAGGTTTCCCAAATCCGCCGTCGCGCCAAGGTCGAAGTGGGGCTGCTGGGCGGGCATCGTTCGCGACGACACCACGATGACCGCCACCAGCCGCCGCTCGCCCGTGGCCACCAGCAACGAGGCGCCCGCGGGCGCGCGGCGCTCCTTGGGGGCCAAGGGGAAGAAGCCGGTGGTCTTCAGCTCCACGGTGACGTTGCCGAGCTCGCCCAGGACGTCGAGCATGGTCGAGGGACGATCGCCGGGCCGCTTGGCCAGCATGCGGCGAAGCAGGTCGGTCAGACGCGGCGGCACGCCCACGCACCTCGCCTCTACGTCCACGGTCTCGTCGGCGGTGATTCTGGCCAGGGTTCCGGTGGTGCTATCGGCCATGAAGGGCGGGGTGCCAGTCAAGCACTCGAAGAAGACACAGCCGAGCGAGAACACGTCGGCGCGCGCGTCGACGTCCAGCGATCCCTGTGCCTGTTCGGGCGACATGTACATGGGCGTCCCCAGGGCCGAGCCCGCCTGGGTCAGGCGCAGCGAGGCCGGGTCGAACAGGCGGCGCGCGATGCCGAAATCGAGCAACTTGATTTTGGAAACGTCCTTGGCAGGCAGGAAGATGTTGGCGGGCTTGATGTCCCGGTGGATGACCCCGTGCTGGTGGGCCACGGCCAGGGCTTCCGCGACCCGGCGGATCATGCGCACCGTGGCGCCCAGGTTGATGGAACCGCGGGCCAGCCGGTCCTCGAGAGTCTCGCCATCGAGCCATTCCATAACCAGGTAGTGCTCGCCGTGGGCAGTCTTGCCGTGCGCGATATAACGCACGATGGCCGGATGGGCGATGGCAGCCAGGCAGTTCGCCTCTTGCTGAAAACGCTCGCCAAGCTGCGACCCAAAGCCGGACGATATCTTCACCGCCACGGTTTCGCCGGTGGATAGATCGACGCCCCGGTAGACCATGCCCATGCCGCCCGCGACGCGGTCGCCTTGCAGTCGAAATCGACCGTCGATCTCTCGGGGCATGTCATCCGATGGCAACACGGTAAATCTCGGGGTCAGTCTAGAAACGAGTCCATCCAGGGGAGTTTATCCCCGATGTCGCGTTCTGCGAACATACTGGCTCGACACATACTGGCTCGTCGCAGTGGCCCAAAGTGCCTCCGGCGGCGCAGACAAGTGTTTCCGTGCTGGCGTTCCGGCGGCGAAAATCGCGATTTTACGTCCGAACGGCGCTGCCTTGCCCTTCCGGTGGTTACCGCCACGCGTCTGGTCCCACTCCGAGGGTACTTTTCTGGTCCTCTGGTCCCACTCTTTCTGCTGGTCCCACTCCGAGGGTACTTTTCTGGTCCTCTGGTCCCACTCCGAGGGTACTCTTGAGGCAACTACCCCACTGGTCCCACTCCGAGGGTACTCTTGAGGCAACTACTTCAGCGCCCGTCCGAGACTGGATGATAGGCTTACAGTTTTCGTGAAAGGCGTCGGTACCGCGACGACAAACGCGAAGGGGATTTCGGGGTCTTCTGGAAATGTGGCTCCTCGCCTTGCCCGTCTTGTGTGCGCATCCGATTGGCTCGGCAGTCTTTGGGCCGCAGCAACATTCAGGCCTGTGCCAGGCCGCGGTGGTGTCGCCTGGTCGCCTTCGAGGGGAGCAGTGTGCGCCGGCTATGCAGGTGCGGGATTCGGCGCCGGGTCTCGGGTTGCTGCCTCGACTGCCTCGGCAGCTTCGCAGGCAACTCTGGCGATTTTCCGCATCCAGTAGGTTCCAAATGGAAACAGCACGTTTGCGAGCCCAGCGACGTGGGCCAAGAACGCCGCTCGGTACTTCTCGAGAAAGCCGCGATTGCGAAGCAGGGCCTCGATCCTCGCCCATTTGTTCTTGGCGGCGATTTGCGGGCTCATCTGAAAGCGAGGCGCGTGGCCAGACGGACAATCAGACGGCTTCTGGCGGAGAAGGCGTTCGCGGCCAAGCACGGTAATGCCTTGGGTCGTTCGTCTTTGCCGGTGGTCGGCCTCTTTGGCCCGGACGCGCTCGGTGATGAGGGTGGCCCACTGGCTTGACTCGAGATCCTCGAAGCCATGAGGCCTGGCAATGCGCAGGCTGATGACTTCGGGCATGCCACCGTCGTCGCGGAAGAAGTGCTTGGGGCGCGTGGCGGTGATGCATCCACCGGAGAGGGTGGCGTCGAACGTGGCGACGCCTGGCCATTCCTCGACGGTGTCGACCAAATCGGCCGCGGAGGGATTGGTAAAGGCGTAGGTCATCTTCTCGATGATGTCGTCGGCTTCGACCAGCCTGACAACCGAGGTCGCTTCGGAAGACCAGAAGTTCTCGAATCGGCCGAGGTGCGCGTTTTGGCAGCGGGCGAGAAGGCCGTGGAAGTGCTCGGTGAAGATAGGGAAATTGCCGTCGGGGTCGTGAATGCCTGTGTGGTGATGGTTCGACATGGCGACCGAGAAGGTGACCTGGACATTCGCACGTTGGGCAGCCAAACCGAGGCAATAGATGAAGGCGTTGTTCGTGTCCTCGTCGGGGTGCAGGAAGAAGCGCCGCTCGGAACAGCGGCGGGTTATCATGTAGTCACAACCGGGCACGACTTGGCGAGGGAGGGTCATGCGTGGGTTCTCGGAAGCGCGGCCAGGAAAGTTGCGCGCAGAAGTACCCTCGGAAGGAGTCTACGAAAGGGGTCTAAAGGTAGACATGAGAGGTACCCTCGGAAGGGGTCTGGAAGAGGAGGGAGGAGGAGGGTCTACAGGAAGGCAGTACCCTCGGAAGGGGTCTAGGGGGAAGGGGTCTAGGGGTCTAGCGTTCCGTCCAGGCCAACGGCATCGTGTCATTCGGTCCCCATGACGGAAATCTGATGCCGTGGAAATGAATGCTCACGCGATTGCGAGGGATTCGCTCCCAAGTCATCCACCTTTGGATCGGCACGGTGATTGCTGAGTCTCGGTTGGTAAGAAGAAGGAGATTCCAATGCCCAGGATGTCAACGGCCGTCGTGCCGATCTTCATAGTCAGCTTGACTGGGTTGGCTTGTACCGACCAATCGGGCCTGAATTTGCGTGATGATGGCGGTGGCCAGCTTGCTGGAGGAAGTGGCGGCAATGCCGGCGGCGGAGGCGGGAGCCAGTCTGGTAGCGGAGGAATGCAATCGGGCTCGGGTGGAATCAGTGGCACCGGGGGATGTATCCCGCCTCCGTGCGCTTTGCTCGATTGCCCGTACGGCTATGCGCCATCCAGTTCTCCCTGCGGCTGTGGCCAGTGCGTGCCGCCACCCGACGCTGGCGCCGGTGGAGCGGGCCTGGGGGGCGCCATCGGTTCCGGCGGGACGGGCCCGGGCGGGACAAGCTCTGGTGGAGCGGGAGGCACGACCTCATGCTCCACGGCCGTGTGCTTCTTGCCCGCCTGCGTGGGGGGCGAGTTTCAGCCGAACCCGGACGACACCTGTGGTTGTCCCATCTGTGTCACCGACGGCGGGGCGGCGATGGACGGAGGGAAGCAGGACGCGGCGGCCGATAGCAGCCCTCACGTCTGCGGCCCGGTCTGCGACATCTACTGCCAATACGGCAATGTGATGGATCCCTCGGGTTGCCCGACTTGCCAGTGCAAACCGGCTCCGACATGTCCAGCCGGATCGCACGCGGTGACCTGTTCCACCGCCACGGCGTGTACGCTCGACTGCAGCGAGTATCAACGCGGGGCCGACGGCTGTCAGCGGTGCGCGTGCAAAACGCCGGCAACCTGCGCGCTTCCCGGAGAGGCCGCATGTATCTACTGTCCGTTCGGCTACCGAGCCGGTCCCGGCGGGTGCATCACCTGCTCGTGCGCGGATCCGCCGATTGGTTGCGCCGCCGATTCCAGCGACGCTGGTGCGTAATTCTCTTTTCGTCACGTCCCCAAGGGCATTGGGGCCCTTTGCTGTGATCGCTGTCGCTTTGATTCGATTCGCGGCAAGGGTACCATCGTGGGTATGCTTGGGAGCAGATCATGAAAGAGCGAGATATCCGAGACCACATCAACGCCTTTCTCCGAACTAGGCTCCAGAATTTGGTGGTGCCCGCTTCGATGGGGATCGGTCTTGCCTTGGGGGCGTGCAACACTTCGGCGCTGCAATCCAACCTGGACGGCTCCGGGGACGCTTCAGCCATCCAGCCCAGCTCCGGTGGTACCGGTGGTGGCTTGACCGGGGCGGGTGGATCGCTCTACGGGCTCGGAGGATCGACGAACCCCGGCCATGGGGGATCCGGTGGCTCCGCGGGTGCCGGCGGTGCCGCTGGTTCGGGTGGTGGCTTGGCCGGGACGAGCGGAACGGCCTACGGGCTCGGAGGATCGACAATCCCCCGCTCGGGCGGTGCCGGCGGTGGCTTGACCGGAGCGGGCGGCATGGTTTACGGAACGGGAGGATTCAGCTCCCCTCGCTCGGGTGGTGCCGGTGGCGGCTTGGCCGGGGCGAGCGGAACGGTGTATGGAATGCCGGGATTCAAAGACGCCGGCCCGGACAGTGGTGGCAACGCGATCGATTCTGGGGTCATTCCCGAGGCGGGCAAGGGCGAGGCGGGGCACAGTCCAGACATGTCGCCCCCCGACGGATTTGTGAATGAGTAGACCGTGCTCTTCGGCGCCGTCCCGCGCTTGATCGAGAAGAACCGTGATCGAAGTTTTGCAGCAGGTCGGATTCTTTCCCCACACTTGCGTGTGGGAGCTGACACTCGCGTGCAATATGCGGTGCAAGCACTGCGGCTCCGTAGCCGGCAGGCGGCGTGCGGACGAGCTGTCGCTCGACGAGTGTCTGCGTGTGGCTGGCGAATTGGTGGCGCTGGGATGCCAGCGCATCACCCTGATCGGCGGCGAGCCAATCCTCTACCCGGGCTGGCACGAAGTGGCCAGGCGTCTGGTCGAGCTGGGAGCTCAGGTCAACATGATCTCGAACGGCCTGATCTGGTCGCCCAAACATCTCGACCAAGCGAAGGAGGCGGGCCTGTGCGCGGTGGGCTTCAGCCTCGACGGTTTCGAGAAGGAGCATGACGCGTTCCGGGTGCCTGGCTCGTTCGAGCGGGTGGTGCACGCCATCGACATGTGCGTGGCGGCCGGCATGCGGACGGCGGTAAACACGACCATCAACCGGCTCAATCAAGGCCTCATCGAGGAGATGCGCACCTTCTTGATGGAGCACGGGGTTTTCGCCTGGCAACCGCAGCTGGCCACCGCCGCGGGAAACATGGGAGAGCACCGCGATCTGCTCGTGCGTCCAGAAGATTTGTTGTGGCTGGTGCCGAAGATAGCGGAGCTGTGCCGGATCGATTGTCCGGAATTCGAGATCTGCGTAGGCCACAACATCGGCTACTTCGGCAATCCCGAATCGGCCCTGCGCGCCGCGGACATCGCCCTCCCCTTCTGGCTCGGGTGCAGAGCCGGTTGCCAAGTGATCGGGATCGAGAGTGGCGGAGATGTGAAGGGCTGTCTGTCCTTGCCCTCGTCGGTGCACGGCGAGCACCGCTTTGTCGAAGGCAATGTGAAGGAGAAGAGCCTGCCCGACATTTGGAATCGCGCGGATGCTTTCGCGTACAACCGGCTCTTCCAAGAACGGCAACTGCGCGGCTTCTGCCGCGTTTGTCGCTTTCGCGATGTGTGTCGCGGCGGCTGCAGTTGGGCTATCTATGCCCAAGGTGGCGGCGGAAACGAGCAGTGCTTCTATCACCAGGCGGTCAAGCACGGGCGCTTCGATCTGCTCGCCGAGGTGCCGACCGCGGACGAGAAGAGTTACTTCGAGAGCAGCATACCGGCGCGTTGACCTCCGGCTACCGCCGCACGAGCAGTTTCAACTTCCCGATGCCCAAGCCGGGCCGGTAGTGGGCAAGCAGAAACTGCTGCAGCTCGGGAAAGCCGGCCAACGACTGGACACTGTCCAATCTGTCTCCGGTCACGAACGGGAAGACGTCCTTCTCCTCCACGACGACCACCGAGGGCGGGTGGCTCGTCAGGTCGGCCATCAATCGCGGGCGATACCGGCCCCCCCATGCAACCCGTTGCGGGACATCGTAGATGTAGCGGGTGGAGGATGACCGTCCAGCCAAGTCGTAGATGACGGGTTCGAATCCCCACACGTAGATCGGTTGGTCGGGAGGTGTATTGCGCGCAATCCAGCTCGCGATCCTGCGGCTGTCGCCCGCGCTCACGTCCGACGCCGAATGAAGACGGTCCATCAGGTCTTGGCGTGGCTCGTCGTGACTGAAAACAGCCTGCACGCGCAGCCCGTTGCGCGCCCACAAGGAGGCGCGATAGGGCGGAAGAATGCGTTCGTCCTTGAGCAACACAAGCACGCCTACCAGCGCAAGCACGGGCAGAAGGTGCGTCCGCAGGCGAACCCACAGCTTCCAAGCTCCCCACGCGGCGGGCAGCCCCAACAGGAGAACGACCGCGGCATAGTGATACGGGAAGAATTTGGCTTGGAGCGCGACACCGATGATGGGAAAGAATGCGACGGCAAGGACATGCGCCAGACCAAGACGCTCGCGCGTGGCCAAGACGGGCAGCGAGACCGCGAGCAGAACGCCGAAGGCATCGTGGCGGGAGAAATCGAACAACGACTCGTCCCACGCGCGCGCGAGGAGTCCAAGGGCGTCCTGATCGTAATGTCCAAGCCTGGTGTAACTCGGCACGAACCCGAACAGCGTTTCGATCATCGCGGGCATGGCCCCCTTCGCGGCGATGTAGGTCGCGACAAGCGCCATGGGGACCGCCGTCCCAAGGGCGACGAAGAGAAGCGGGCCCACGCTGGCTCGCAGCCGCGCGAAACGCCTGCCCGACCCGGCCGCGCGTGCATGGCCAAGCAAGAAGGGCGTCAGCACCACCGCTCCGGCGAGCTGGGGTTTGAGCACGCCCGCCACTCCGTAGGCGACGCCGGTCAACAGCCAGAGCAGCTTCTGCGCGGTGCCGCCACCGCTTGGCAGGGTGGCGCGCTCGCTGGTACATAGGACCAGCGACCAGATCAGGAAGAAACCCGCAAAGCCTTCGGGCTGTGCCGTGCTCCAGAATTCGAGCTGGACGTAGGCCATGACCGACAGAGCAACGGCGGGCAGGGCCGGGCGCCACGAACCAACCCAGCGTTTGCAGAGCACGATGAACGCGGGAAAAAGAGATAGAAGCCCGATGGCCTCCACGATGCGGATGCCGTGCATGCCTTGCCCGAACAAGAGACGAGCGACGGCGTAGACGAAGAAGATCCCCGGCGGCTTGAAATCCCAGGCATCCCGGTAGGGCGCTCCACCTTCGATCATGGTTCGCGCCACGACGGCGTAGATGCCCTGGTCGCGGCCATACTGAAAGAGCAGAAGGTGAGCGATGAGATAGAGCGATAGCAGGACACAGGCGACCAGCGCCGCCGCTTCCAGACGCGCCTCGACGGCGCGCGGGAGCGGAATCAGCCATCGGCCAAACCGCCGCACGCGCTCGGCATAGGCCCGCATCGACGCTTCGCCCCCCAGCACGACCACCCAGACCACACACAAGAGCGCGGCACCCGCAAACACGTAGGAGGCAGTCAGCAGCGCCACCGCATGCCTCAACCCACGGATTTCGAAAGTGCTGGCCATGAGGACGGCCGAAAGCACCAGGGTGCGCACGACGGCGCTCCCTGTTTCGGCGACGGCGGGCGGCAGAGCCGCGAGTCGCTGGTAGAGCAACGCCATGCAGAAGATGGCCGGGGCGAACTGGTGCTCCCAGGCGATGGGCGCCGCCAGGGTCGCAACCAGCCAGGCGAGGCCCAAGACATCCGCGCGCAAGCTCGCGTCGCGGGGCAGGGCCCGAATCCGGAACGCGAGGTAGAGGAGGCTCAGACCGCCGAGGCCGAGCGAAACCATACGTGCGGCGACCCCAAGTGGCGCGATCACGAAATGGGCCGCCAATTCCGGGTGGAGCAAACGGGCCAGGAGCCCATTCCACGATTGGTTGGGATAATAGGCGTAGCCGGACGAAAGCGCCGGCAATACCCGAGTCAGGTAATCCACGTAGGCAGACCAGCCGGCGTAGACGACCGACAGCAGGGCCAGCACAAGACCCGACAAAAGGGTGCTGACCAGCGTTCGGCGCGCGTGCCAATAGAGGAGCGGCACCATGAGCACAAGAGCGGGGTGGATGGCGACCGCCAAGGCCAGCGCGATCCCGGCGGCAATCTCCTTTCCCTTTTGCATTGCCACCAGGCTGGCGCCAAGCAGCACCGTGATGAGCACCGTGGTCTGGTCGTATTCGATGGCGCACATGAGCGGCTGCCAGAGCAGCAACACGAGCGCGAGGACGGCGGCCCGCCGAGCCGACGCGAAGGTCGAGGCGCGGTGGTTGGGCCGCACAAGGAGCATCAACAGCACGAAGATCGCCGCGAACAGACAGCGATTGGCAATGAACAGCCAAGATAGCGCGACATAGGGCGAAAGACCCGCCAACGGCCGGTAGAGCAAGGCGGAGAGCGGCGCGGAAGTGAAGGACGGCCCCTCGGCAGGGATCGTCGCGTACATCGGCTGCCCCCGAGAAACGCGCAAGGCGGCCTCGGCGGCTGGCCAGACGTCGCGGATGTCCGTGCCTTCGATCCGCCAAAGGCTGACCAGCGCGTCCCATCCCGGGTGGCTTTCGCTGCTGACGCGGGTTTGGACGAATCCCAACATGACGCCCAGCAGACCGAGGAAGAGCGCTTGGCGCATGAAGGTACGCTGACCCAACCAGGCCCCCCTCATCATCGACGCCTGAGCCGCGAGAGCGCCCGTCGAAACTGCCCAAGATCGATGGCCGAGCCCTGCCGCACCCACATCCCGGCGTCGATGGGCTTGTACCCGAGGCTGCTCAGCTCCGAGCGCACCGCTAGGCCCTGATCCGCGGTGAGAAACCATGGCGCCTGAACGACGTCCGGTCTGAGCCTGCCCACGCTGTAGGCGTAGTCCCACTTCGTGTGCCCAGGGTAAAAGGGTAAGTGCGACGGGAGATGCGCGATCACCGGGTCGTTCTTGCCGAGCAAGTCGACGGACTGCGCGTGCGAAAAATAGGGAATCGCTCCGGCCGCGACCACGGCGATCGAGGCGTGCGAATCGAGCGCTTCCCGCAGGGCAAGTCCCGTGCGCGTCAACGTCCCGTCGTCGCCGATGCTGTATCCGTTCTCGGACAGCCAGCGCGAGACGGGTGTTCCGTCGATGGCAACCAACAGACCAAGCGACATGAGGACGGGAATCAGACCGCCGCGCAAACGTCCCGTCTCCGAGAACCGCCTGAACAGGTAGGAGCCCAACAGCCAAAGGGCGACGATCTCCACCGCACCGAACGGCACCGGCGCTTGGGCCAGACCGGCGTCCGGGGCACCGCTAGATCCGACCTTGACGACCGTCGCCAGGCCGACGGCGGCGGCGCAGGCGAGCAGGGCTGCCACTGCGGCGCGCCCGCCGAACGTGCACCGCGCGATGTTGGCCAGACCGGCGGACGCCAGAATCAAGAGAAGCGGGACCAGCGGGGTGACGTACCGGTTGCTGTAGAGCATCCACTCCCAGGCATCACCCCCGACAAACACCGAATAAATCGCCGCGGTCACCACGAGGATCGCCAACAACAGCGGCTCACGCGCCGGCCCCCGACGCGGCAGAAACACGAACGCGGCGGCAACCGTGGGGGCGAGCAGGTGCGCGATCTCCAATTCCGCAAGGGCTTTCAGCCCGCGGCCAAGGCGCGCCCCCAGCGCGATCCCCGTCATCTTGAGGTAGTAGGTGTTCGGAAGTAGTGCGTGGTAATAGCTTTCGCGAAAGGCAGCCACGGCCGCAAGGGGAATCACGATCGCAGTGGCCAGAGGGATCCCGAAACGGTAGCGCTCGGTGCAAGGCAGGACAGCCACCAGCCAGAGCGCGATGACCGCCACCAGCAGGGTCGCATCATCGCGGGTGAGCTCGGCGGCGGCGAACAGCACACACAGGACGGCCACGTCGAGCGGTCGGTGATTCCGCTGGATCATGAGCGCCGCGAGGGTCGCGGACGAGACCAGGAAGGTCAGCAATCCGACCTCCATCCCACGCAGCGTCCAAAAGACGAGTGGATAGTAGAGCGCCGTCAGCGACATCGCGAGAAGCATCGAAAGACGGCTTCCCGTCAGCAGCAGCGCCAGCTTACCCACGACAAGAACATTCGCGATCAGAAGCACGGCGCCGGTGACCATCACGGCAAGCGAAATCGTAGGCTCGGGCAAACGAAGAAGATGGAGCACCGTCATCCACAACGTCCACAAAAGGTTGGAATACCCCTCCACCGGCGCCGCGTGGGGGTTCCACGCAAGACCGAGCCCGTCGGCAAGATTCCGTGCGTAGCGCATGGAGATCATCGCGTCGTCGAAGAGCGAGAAGTACGTTCGGCCATCCACTTCGAACGCCGATCGCGCGATGAAGACCACCGACGCGGCGGCGCTCGCCAAAAGGATAGCTGCGGCCACCAAGCAGAGTGTGACGCCGCTTGGACGAGGCGACTTATCGGACATTGAATGGCCTGGTCCCAATTCCGGCAAGTGGAACTAGCGCGCGGGAAGCGGACGAGGTGGAGGCGGGGGTGGCGGCAGAGGCGGCGGCGGCGGCGGTGGCAGTGGTGGTGGTGGTGGCGGCGGCGGCGGCGGCGGCGGGGGCAAGCGGGGGGGCGGGATTGGCACGCCGGCGCTGGGGGTTGGTCGGTATAGCTGCGGCGGCCGCTCGTTTTGCGTCCGAGGCTGCGCACTACCCTCGGCCTTCGGGCCGCGCGTAGCCGACGGCCACGCCCACAGGACGATGCCGACAGCCACTAGTCCCAAGGACAACCCGGCGGCCTTGCCCGCCGCGGGCCATCGCATGAGCAGCCTGGAAACGGCGGTGATGGTCAACCCGAGACCACCGAGCACGACGAGCATGATGCCTAGGGATTGCATGGCCTTGCATAGTAACCCAAACGCGAGGCCCTTGCCTGACCGCCCCTAGGAAACGCGTGGGTTAGCGGCAAGTATCCTGGGCGTATCCCTGCCACGAAGGCCGGGCAAATTGTACGGCCGCCGGGCCGATTCGTCGCACGGGCCATTGCTGGCACCGAGGTGCATGGACAGACTTGGTTGAGCTCGGCGATGATCAACAGCAACCCAGAGGCCTTCGAGATCGAAATCGCGGCGCTAAGCGACGCCGGCACCGAACGCGGCCACAACGAAGACCACTGTGGCAAGTACATCAAGAGCAAGACCAGCGGTCTGGTCGCGGTGGCGGACGGGATGGCCACCCTCGAAGGGGGCGATCTCGCCAGCCAACGCGCCATCTTGGCGCTCCTGCGCTCGTTCCGCGAGCTTGCCCCGGGAATGACCCAAGTGCAGCGGCTGGTGCGCGCCGCCCGCAACGCCAACTATGAAGTCTACGACATGGCCTTGGTCGTTCCCCAATTGCGCGGCATGAGCACGACCCTGACCGCGGTGGCGGTCAGCGAAGGCGACCTGACGGCCGCGCACGTGGGCAACAGCCGCATGTATTTGATCCGCGATGGCTACATCAACCAATTGAGCAAGGACCACACCATCGGCGCCGAGGCGGCGGCGGCGGAAGGCCACTACGCCCTCAAGGGCAGCGAGGTGCTCACGCGGACCCTGGGTCGCGAGCTGATCGTCTCCGTCGATTTGTTCGAGCTCGATCTCGTACAGGGCGATGTGGTGATCCTTTGCACCGACGGCCTCTACCGCGTGTTCGAGGACCCGGAGATTGCGGCGCACGTCAAGGGGCTCGATGCCGCCACCGCCTGCCGCAAGCTCATCGACGAGGCCAACGTCATCGGCACCGTCGACAACGTCACCGTCGCCGTCGTGCGCGTGATCGGCGAAACGCCCGGGACGCGCAGGTAGGGCCTTTCACCGTGGCCACGGCAGCAGCGCGGGCGTCTTCTTCATGTGCTCGGCCCAGGCGGGGTGGCGGGAAAGCATGCGGCGGTCCATCCAGGGCACGCTGACGAGCACGAAGAGCAGCGTGATGGAGACAGGTCCGATGATCGACCAAGCCCAGCCGGGCCGGGCGGCCACGCCGAAGAGAAACAGTCCCCACCAGAAGAGAATTTCCCCGAGGTAGTTCGGGTGGCGGCACGCTGCCCACAGACCCTGATCGAAAATTCTGTCTTGGTCGTGCGGCGAACGCAGGTAGTGTCGGAGTTGACGGTCGGCGATGGTCTCGACCACGATGGCCAGGCCCGCGATGAACGTGGCGGCGAGATCGACGACGCCGAACTCAGGCCGCGTGAGTGCCGGAAAGATGGGGATCACGCCCAGGAAGACCCAGGCTGTCGGCAGGACGTGAATCGACGCCAGGCTGGCCGGCCAGTAGGCCTTGCCGGTCTTGGCGCGGATCTCGAGATAACGAAAATCCTCGTCGGCCGGGCCACGCCAGCGCAGGGCCCAATTGGCGGTGAGGCGCACGCCCCAGACGGCCAGCAGCGCGAGAACGACTAGCTGGCGCAAGCCGAAGTTGGCGCCCGCCGCGACGGTCCAGTAGAGGGCAATCGGCAAGGGTGCCACGCTCCAGTACGGATCGTAGACGCTGGAGTTGTCGAGCGCGACGCTGAAGGCGAACACGACCAGCGTGGCGGCAAGGTCGGCGACGGCGGCGATCCAGATCGGGTGCAGTCCCGCTGCCGCGCGCCCGACGATGAGAGCCACCACCAGCGCGACGACATACGCCGCCGCGACGAAGGCTTGTCCGGCAGGTTTGGATCGCACGACACGCACGGGATTATCCTTGGGCCTTGCCGTACAACTTGCGCGTCGCCCGGCCCATGATTCGAATCGCCGTCCGGCGCGGCAGCAGACGATTCATGACGAAGGCCGAAAGACGGTAGAATGCGCCCGGGACCACGCTCGGGCCGCGGCCGAGAAACGCGAGGGTCTTCTCGGCGACGTGGTTCGGATCGAGCAAGGGAACCCGGCTTGGGCGCGGCTTGGAGGCCGCGTAGCCGGGCGTACGCGTGGCCCCCGCGCGACAGGCGACCACGTGCACACCGCTTGCGGCAAGCTCGTCCCACAGGGCTTCGGCCAAGATCAAGTTGAAGGCCTTGGACGCGGCATAGGCGGCGATCCACGGTCCACCCTGCGATCCGGCAGTGGAGGTCATAAGCACGATGCCGCCGCGGCGCCTTGCGGTCATGGCGCGTCCGAAATGGTGCGAAAGAACGAGTGGCGCTCGGCAATTCACGTCGATCACGCGCAGGTGCTCCTCGACGGGATGGTCGAGAAAGGGGCCGATGATCGAGAAGGCTGCGTTGTAGACCAGCATGCCGACCTCGAGTTGCGCGGTGAAGTCCTGGACGAGGGGCAGCAGATCCGGCCGCGCCAGATCCGCGGTCAGGGTGCGCACCTCGATGCCGTGGGCTGCCCGCAGGTCGGAGGCCAAGGTGTCCAAAGCGGTCTGGCCGCGCGCGAGGAGCACCAGGTTGAGCCCACGCGACGCGAGCCGCCTGGCGAAGGCCTCGCCCAGCCCGACGGAGGCTCCGGCGATCACCGCCCAGGGACCGTATTGCTCGCGGAACGTGCTCATTCCGTTGGCATCTCCATCTCTTCGGTGAATGGGTGCTCTTTGCGTGCCATCCGCCAAAGCACGATCATGGGAACGACGATCCAGGAGGCGTTTGCCGCCAACACGACAAGGGGACGGGGCGAGGCGTGCGCGCCCAGCCATTCGTCGAAAAGGATGATGGTCACGTTGGCCAGCATCATCCCGGACCACAGCACCGAGGGAAGGCGAATCCACTCGCGCCCGCGGGCAAAGGCATAGATGGCCGCGGCGTAGAAAGGCCCGAAGAGCAGGACGTCGATCCAGATGGTCGCGCGATACCAGGCCGGGCGCGCCCACAGCAAGGGATCGTAGGTCTTCTCCCACCAGTGAATCAACGCGAGGGCGCTGCGTGGGGGCCAGATAGGGCGAACGAAGGAAGCCGGATTGCCGATGATGATCTGTTCGAGGCTGATCACGTAGCTGACGAAAACCAGATTGACGATGAAGAAGCCCAGAAGCCCGATGTCGAGTGGCCGGCGTTTGAGGGGAATGGGCAGCCGCATGGTGCGAAGATTACTCCAAGCGCCGCACCCTGGTACGCTGTTCGGCATCCTAGGGTGATTCATGACGACTTTGCTTCTGCTGCCCTTCCTCTTGGCTACGAATCTCCCGACTTCCACGCAGTGGACCAAGGTCGAGACCCCTTTGCCCAAGGCGAGCGGCTTCGTCTCGCTCGACTATTTCGCCGCCGAGCGCGGCGCCGATCGCATTTGGATTCCGGCGGGCAACACCGGCTGCGTCGATGTGCTGGACGTGGCCACCCGAAAGGTCACCTGCATCGAGGGCTTTGCCGTCGCCGAGCGCGAACGACATGGAAAGATGCGCAAGCTCGGTCCGAGCGCGGTCAGCTTGGGCGGTGGCCGCGCTTTCGTCGGCAATCGCGCCAGCTCGGAGATCTGCGCAATCGATACCCACAAGCTGGTCAAGACCGGATGCGCTGCCTTGGCGGCCGTCAGCGACGGCGTCCAGTACGTCGCGGCCACCAAGGAAGTCTGGGTGACGACCCCCAGCGACGCATCCATCACCATCGTGGACGCCAGCGATGGCGACCGACCGAAACAGAAGGCCCGCATCGCCCTTCCCGGCGAGCCCGAGGGCTACGCGGTGGATGAAGCCCGAGGCCTCTTCTTCACGAACCTGGAGGACAAGGACAAGACGCTCGTCATCGATGTCAGGTCGCGCAAGGTCGTGCACACGTGGAGCCCGCGCTGCGGCCCGAACGGTCCGCGCGGGTTGGCCTACGATAGCCGGCGCCGATTTCTGTTCGTCGCCTGCACGGATCGGGCGCTGGTCCTGGATGCAGCCCACGGCGGTACCCAGCTCTCTACGCTGGAGACCGGCGCGGGGGTAGACAACATCGACTACCTCGATACCCGGCAGACCCTGTACGTGGCCGCTGGGAAGTCCGCGCGATTGACCGTGGCCCACGTGGATGATCGTGGCGCGCTCAAGGCACTTGCCACCGTGCCCACCGCGGAGGGCGGCCGGGTCGTGGTGGTGGCCGGGGACGGAACCGCCATCGTCGGCGATCCCGAGCACGGCGGCGTTCTCATGGTCGCGCCGCCCCACTGATACGTCTCTATCCCGTATGGGGCAGCCTCGGCATCGTGGCAAATGTACGCCGTCGATATCTCCGGACAGGACATCGCAAGCCTGACCGGGGGGACGGTTCCCGTACCAAGCAACGCGGATGTTCACCTGGGCGCGCAGCCTCTTAGTTTCTAAAAGGCCCGGCGCCGCCCGGCTCGTAAGTCCCCTGTGCCGCCCTTCGAGTCTCCGTCCCTCGACTCGTGTTAGCGTGATCCTTCACCATGAACCTGGGCCAGCATCTCGTTGACCTGACCGAGGCCAGTCCCTTCACCGGGGCCGGCATGAGCCTAGTCACCGCCCTGGTCGCCCTGGTCATCCTGCTGTTCTTGCGCCGGCTGCTCCCGCCCGAAGACCGCGACCATGGCGGCGTGCTCAAGATCTTCCTCGCCATGGGCGCGCTGCTGGCCTTCGTGCGGCTGGGCCTGCTTACCCTCGGGGTTGGCCTGCTGGCCATGGGCCGCCTGCTCACCATTTTGTCCACCTTCTTCGTGGCCATGGGGGTCATCGGCACCGCGGTGATGGGCGTGTTCGAGATCCTGCCCCGCCGGGCCAACATTCGTTTCCCGCTGCTCTTGCGCGATCTCGTCCTGGTGCTCGGTTTCGTGGTGGTGATCGCGGGCGTCCTCGGACAAAGCGGCGTGGACGTGGCGTCGATGGTGACCACCTCCGCGGTGCTGACCGCCATCCTCGGCCTGGCCCTGCAGAGCACCCTGACCAACCTCTTGGCCGGCATCCTCTTGCACGTAGACCGCTCGCTCGGCGTGGGCGATTGGGTCCAATTCGGCGAGCGCAAGGGCTGCATCATGGAGATCCGTTGGCGCGTGACGGTGTTGCGCACCACCGACGGCGACACGGTCATCATTCCCAACGGGCACATCACCTCGCAAGAGGTAAAGTGGCGTCGAGAACACCCGAGCATCACCGCGCCCTCGGCGAAAAGATCCGGCGCCTGTTCAACCTGTCCTAATCGCAGGTATAGCACTTTAGAGAACCACGATCTCCCGCAGAATTGCCCGTGCGGTCCGGACTCAGGGACATACTACAGCGTGAGCTCGGGGCGTCTCCCCCAAAACGACGGCTGCGTGGCCAGCCGCTGCACGCTGGGGGTCCAGCCACTCTGGCTGACCTGCGATCTTCTCATGAAGTAGACCCCGCCCCCCGCCGCATCCGTCTGTATCTAGGCTGGCTGACGCTCGTCGTCGTCCGTCGACGGCTAGCGTCGTCTACGACACGACGGCCGGACTGGGCTTGGACGCAACCTCGGCGGCGTCGGCGACCGCCACGTCAGCGTGGCCGTAGGTCGAGCTGCCGATGGAGTAGCCTTCCTCGCCGTGCAGGTTGATGTCGAGGCCCTCGCGCTCTTCATCGGCGGTGACACGCAGTCCGACGGTGGCGTCCACGACCTTCAAGATGACCAACGTGCCGGCCACCGAGAAGGCGACGGTCACGGCGACCGCCAAGAGCTGCTTGCCGAGGAACGTGGCATTGCCGGTGATGAGCCCATCGGCGCCGCTGGCGTTCCAGGCCTTGGTCGCGAAGACGCCGAGCAGGATGGTGCCGACCGCGCCGCCCACGCCGTGGACGCCGAAGGCATCCAGGGTGTCATCGTAGTTGAGCTTGCCCTTAAGCATGACGGCGCCGTAGCAGGCGAGGCCCGCGGCCGTGCCGATGGCGATGGCACCCATGGGGCCGACGAAGCCCGAGGCCGGGGTCACTGTGGCCAGGCCGGCGACGAGGCCCGAGGCGAAGCCAAGCGCCGACGCCTTGCCGTAGCGGATCACGTCGATGAGCATCCACGCGGTTCCGCCCGCGGCCGCCGCGAGCTGGGAATTGACCAAGGCCAGGGTCGCGATACCCGAGGCACCGAGCGCGCTGCCGCCGTTGAAGCCGAACCAGCCGAACCAGAGAATGCCCGCGCCGAGCAGCACCATGGTCAGGTTGTGAGGAAGGCTGCGCTCGCGCGGATAGCCGATGCGCTTGCCCACTACCAGGGCCACGACCAGGGCGGACACGCCCGAGCTGACGTGGACCACGATGCCGCCCGCGAAGTCGAGCACGCCCATCTTCGCCATCCAGCCGCCGCTGCCCCAGACCCAGTGAGCCAGGGGATCATAGACCAGGGTCGCCCACAGGATCGTGAACAGGGCATAGGCCGAGAACTTGAGGCGCTCGGCGTAGGCGCCCGAGATGAGCGCCGGCGTGATGATGGCGAACATCATCTGGTAGGCGAAGAACAGCATGTGCGGGATGGTGTCACCCGGCCGTGGCGCCAGATCCACGCCGCGCATGAACGCAAAGGACAGCCCCCCGATGAGGCCGCCATGATCGGGCCCGTAGGCCAGCGAGTACCCGAAGAGTGTCCATTGCAAGGTCAGAAGGCCCAGCACCACAAAGCTGTGCATGAAGGTGGAGAGGACGTTCTTGGTGCGGACCAGGCCCCCGTAGAAGAGCGCCAAGCCCGGCAACATGAGCAGCACGAGCCCAGTCGAAATCAGCATCCATGCGGTGTCGCCGGTATTGATCATGTCGCGCAGGTTGCATCCTGGAAAAAACCGAGAAAAGTGCAGGTTTCGTGTGACTTGAATAATTTGCCTTGGCGACACTCGGAAGTAACTGCGATTTCTTCATTTGGATACGTAAAAGAAACAATCAGCATCTCCAGCGCGTATTTCCGTTCCTTGAGGGGCTGCATTCGCGGGTGGCGCGCATGGTTTTGACACGTTATAGACAGTCGCGGTGAACCAGCAGGGTGACACGCCGGCCGTCGCTTGTCGGGGCTTGCGCAAAGTCTTCGACGGCCGGCATGGGCTCTTTCGCAAGCCCTCGCCGGCCGTGGTCGCCGTCGATGGCCTGGACCTGCGCATCGAGCGCGGCGAGTGCTTTGGTTTGCTTGGACCGAATGGCTCGGGCAAGACCACCACCGTCGAGATGCTGGAAGGGCTGCTTCCGCCCAGCGCCGGGGAGGTGGAGTTGCTGGGCCTGCGCTGGCAAAGCCATGAGGACAGGTTGCGCGAACGCGTGGGCGTGGCGCTGCAGGAGACCCACTTGCCCGAGAAGCTGATGGTCGAAGAGCTGCTCACGCTTTTTCGCAGCTTCTATCGCAGGCCACGCCCGCTGGCGGATCTCCTGGCCGAGGTCGAGCTCGAGGAGAAACGGCGGTCGTGGGTGGGCAAGCTGTCGGGCGGGCAGCGCCAGCGATTGGCCATCGCCTGCGCCATGGTGGGCGAGCCCGAGGTACTCTTCCTCGACGAGCCGACCACGGGGCTCGATCCGCAGTCGCGGCGCCAGGTGTGGGGGCTCGTCTCAGCCTACCGCGCGCGCGGCGGCACCGTGGTGTTGACCACGCACTACATGGAAGAGGCCGAACGTCTTTGCGACCGCGTGGCCATCGTCGATCAAGGCAAGCTGGTTCGACTGGGCACGCCTGCGGAGCTGATCGCCGCGCTGCCGGGTGACCACGTCGTGGAGCTCGAGATCGAAAAGGCCACGGCCGCCGGATTGGATGCCGACGAGCTCTCGCGGCCTACCGTCGGTCGCGGGGGCGCACCTGACCGCCGAGGGTGTGTGGTCGCTTGCGGTGCGGGAACCCGAGCAAGCGGTGGCCGCGGTGTTGGCCCTGGTCGAGCACAAGGGCTGCACCCTGGCCCGCCTGGGCACGCGCAAGGCCTCCCTCGAAGATGTTTTCGTGGCGCTCACGGGAAGGCATTTGCGTGACGGCTGATGCGCGGCAAGGACGGTCGAGTCCATCCGATTCGCCCGATCGGACCAATCCGATTTTGCAGCTGACGCTGATGAGACTGCGCGAGATCGGTCGCGAGCCTGGTGTCTTGTTCTGGGCCTTCGGCTTTCCCGTGGTGCTGTCCCTGGCGCTTGGCATCGCCTTTCGCGCGCGCGGGCCCGAGCCGGTGGTGGTGGCGGCCTTGCCCGGCATCTCCGCGCAGGTCGCGCGGGCGCTGACGGAGGCCAAGGTCAAGGTCAAGGCGCGCGACGAGGCGGCGGCCGAAGCCGACTTGCGCGCCGGACGCGTGAACCTGATCCTGGCGCCGCCGACAACGCCCGGGCAGCCGCTGGTCTATCGCTTCGATCCGTCGCGCGCCGAGGCCCGCACCGCGCGCGCGGCCGTGAACCAGATCCTCCAGCGTGCGGCTGGACAGACCGAGCCGCGCTTGGTGCGCGACGAGGAAGTGCGCGAGCCCGGTTCGCGCTATATCGACTTTCTGATTCCGGGGCTCATCGCCATGAACCTCATGTCGGGGTCGATGTGGGGCGTGGCCTGGGTGGTGGTGCATATGCGGGTGCGCAAGCTACTCAAGCGCCTGCTGGCCGCGCCCATGCGGCGGCGCCATTTGATGTACTCGCTCGGCTTGGCCCGCCTGGTGATCATTCCCCTGGAATTGATCGTGATCCTGGTCTTTTCTCGGATCTTCTTTTCCGTGCAGGTAGCGGGATCCTACCTCGCGCTCTTGGTCGTGGCGTTCGGCGGCAGCGCGTGCTTTGCCGCCATGGCCATCGCCGTCGCGAGCCGGGCGCAAAACACCGAAACCGTCAGCGGCCTCATGAACCTGATCATGATGCCCATGTTCATCGCCTCGGGCGTGTTCTTCGCCTCGAGCAATTTCCCCGAGTCCATCCAGCCCATCATTCGCCTGCTGCCGCTCACCGCCATGTGCGACGGCATGCGCGCGGTGATGATCGACGGCGCCGGTCTCAGCGGCGTGCTGCCTTCCCTGCTCATCCTCGTGCTGTGGGGCGTGCCTTCGTTCGTGCTGGGGCTGCGCTATTTCCGCTGGACCTGAGCTTCCCTTTTCGGGTGACACGCATCGACGGCTCCCTCGAGACTCGGCGACCCGAGGAGCACCGGCGCACAATAAATTGGCCCCCCGTACTCGGCAGGCTCTCTTCCGTGGACCAAACGGATGCCGAGTACGGAGGGCCCCCCACTTCCACCTAGTTACAGGAGAAACTCCTTTCGAGTTGTTGCAATCGAACCAAGACCGAATCCTTCAACCAAGACCGAGAAGACCTTCGACATACTGACTGGTCGAGAACCCCCAGGGGTCGTTGGGATTGATTCGCGCGAGCTTTCCGCGGAAATCCTCGACGTTCTTGTAACCATGGGCATCCATCCAGCCACCGAGATCGGTCAGCATCTTGCTGATGACGACGGGCTTTTCGCGAATGATGACGCCGACAACCTGGGTGGCGCGCGCCCCCGCAAGTAGCATTTTGGCCACATCGCGCCCGCTGCTGATGCCGGTGCTGGCCGCGATGCCCGAGCGAATGCGATTGGCGAGCAAGGCAACCCAGCGCAGGGGCAAGAGCGAATCTCGCGACTCCGTCTCCTGGTAGCGCGCCTTCTTGGTCTCGGCCTCCACGTCGATATCGGGTTGGAACAAGCGGTTGAACATCACGAAACCGTCGGCGCCCGCCTCTTCGAAGCGAGACACGACGTTGAGCAGGTTGGTGTAGAAGGGGTGCAGCTTCACGCCGATAGGGACACGGACGGCATTGCGAACCTCGTTCAAGATCTCCAGCTCGCGGCTCTCGATATCGGCCGCGGTCACGGCAAGGTCGTTGACGGGCGAATAGAGGTTGAGCTCGATGCCGTCGATGCCCGCGCCTTCCAATGCCTTGGCGTACTCGGCCCACTGGATCTTGGTCACGCAGTTGATACTCGCGATGAGCGGAATCTTGACCGCCTTGCGCGTCTCCGAAACCCAGTACACGTGCGTGCGCGTTCCCGCGTGCTGCAGGTGGGGAAACATCGAGATCGCTTCCGCCGACGTGTCGTCGTGCTCGGCCAAGTCGCGCTCGAAGGCCTCGGCGTCGATGCGGACCTGTTCCTCGAACAGGGACTTGAGCACCACCGCGGAAGCCCCCGCGGCCTCCATGGCCTTGATGGTGTCCACGCGGGTCGAGAGCGGGGATGAGCCGACGATGATGGGATTCCTGAGCGGAATTCCCATGTAGCTCGTTCGTAGATCGGACATGCTGGCCTCCCTTTTTTGAATAGGACCGTATGGGTCCCATTTGGTCCGGGAAAAGGATCCCAAGCTGAACTTGCCTATGGGATGCTGCACAGCCGGAAGGGGTGACAAAAAAAGGTGGCTCACCCGAGGTTGGCGGCGCGTCGAGTTATGCTTGGCCTGGGTTGGTCCCAAAGCAGAAGGCCATTGCTGCCGCGTCTCTGAGCCCGCGGAAGCAACGGCCCTTAGTCCCCCGTCATTGGTGGCAAGATCAGGCTTCGGCGCCGATCAGGGACTGCAGGCGGGTCTGCGCCGCTTGCGACCAAGGGCTCTCGACGGATTCGAGGTCGAGATAGCGGCGCAGGTGGTCGGCGGCCTGGCGCTTACCGCCGAGCCTTTCGAGCACGGTGGCCAGGTTGTAGTGCGCGTCGGCGAACCAAGGGCTTTGTTGCACGACCCGGCGCAGCTCGGAAGCGGCGCGGTCGATCTCGCCTTGCTGGTACAGGATACCGGCCAGGTTGTAGCGAGCCTCGGGCTGTTCGGGATCGAGAGAGAGAGCGGCTTCGAATTCGATGCGTGCCAGCGAGACGTCGCCCTTGCGATAGGCTAAGCCGCCCAGGTTGGTGTGGGCGGCGGCAAGCCCCGGATCGCTTTCCAGCGCCTTGCGATAGCAGGTCTCCGCCGCGTCGGCTGCATCCGGCAGGGCTTCCTTGTCGAGGCCGCGCGAGAACCAGTCGTAGGCACCCGCCGGTGGTGCGGGCTCAGCCGCCGCTTCATCGGGCGTGGCTGGGGCACCCGAGAGCGCCCAAACCTCGGCCGCGCGATCGGCCAGATCGGACAAGCCAAAATCGAAACGCCGCTGGCCGGAGATCTCGAAGGTGACGCCATCTTCGACCAGGGCCAACACGTTTCCATCCCAGGCTACGCGCAGCTTGTCGAGCGGGCGATTCACCGACGGCAACTTGGCACGGACCTGCTCCAGCGCCTTGCGAATGGTGGCCGGCTGGAAACCGCGTTCGACCAGCTCCTTGGCCGCGCGCACGCTGACCAAGTCTTGAAACGAGTAGACCTGCCGGCCGCCTCGCCGCAGCGACGGGCCGACGAAGCCCGATTGCGACCAGTAGCGCAGCTTGGATTCGGGCACGCCCAGGATTCTCGCGGCGGCATTGAAGGTGTATTCGCGTTCAATGGCGGTGGTCATGACAAGATAGCCTCCACGTCGATGTCCAGGTAGACGCGCGTGCCGCGCGCTCGGATCCGGGTTTCGCCCCGGACCGACTTGGGCTTGTCGTGCGTGATGCGCTCGACTTCGCGACGGACGATGAGCTGCGCCCTGGCGTCGAGAGTCGGTTCGTCGACCAGCAAGGCCGCCATCCGCCTTGCGGTATCTTCGTCGGCAGGCTCGCGCAGGATCTCAGCCAGGGACGAGACGTCGAACGTCAACATGGTCGATCCGACGAAAGTCGCCTTGCCCAGGACGGCGCTGCTTTCACCCTCGGAGATGACCTCCGATCGGGCGAAGACCGCGTCGAGGGCCGCTTGCGAAAGATACTCGCGCACCTCGCGTTCGATGAGGGCGATGCGCCGTACCTGAACCATGGGCCGCATCTCGTAGGGCGAGGCTATGCGTCTCCCGACCGCCGGGATGGCGGAAGCGGGCACGGTGGCGGGTTCTTCAGGCATGATAATTTTCAGGCGGCAATGTGATCCCATGTGCTGACATGTAGGATAATCATGGCCTGACGACTTGGCAAGAAATCGAAGTGTTGCAGTAGCGGGCAGGCTCCTTTTTGCGGCCCGGTGATAGGGTCCCACCCGACGGCCATTTTGCAATGCCAAGGCTCCTCTGGAATCTCTACGCCCGCTGCTACGACCGGATCACCGGGCTTTTGCCCTATCGGGAGATGCTGGATGAGGTCGTGGGCGCACTCGAATTGACGCCCGGAATGCGCGTGCTCGACGCCGGCTGCGGAACGGGAGCCCTGGCCGAGCATCTGGCCGCCAAACACCCGAACATCGAGCTGCTGGCGGTGGATTGGTCGCCCGCCATGCTAGAGCGGGCCCAGACGCGGCGTGCTTGGCCGGCCACGTTTACCTTCGTCGAGGGCAACATCGACGACGTGCTGGCCGCCGATGAGCACGGATTCGATCGCATCGCCAGCGTGAATGTCATCTGGACGCTACCCAACCCGCAGCACACCTTCGCGCAAATGACCCGGCGCTTGCGCGACGGCGGGCGCATGGTCCACACCACGCCGACTTGGCGCCTGCGTGCGCACGCCATCGTGTGGCGCCACCTGCTCGGGCAAAGAGGCTGGGACCTGCCGCGCGCCCTGCTGGGCTTGCCCGTGCTCGCTCTCGCGGGTCTGCTCAACCTGCTTCTGTTGGTGCAAGGCAAGCTGTTCGCCCGCGCCCCCCGCGCCGGCAAGCGATGGCACGCCGATGGGCTGGCCGAGCTGTTTCGCGCCGCTGGCGCGCCTTCGTCCAAGATCCAGCCATGCTACGCGGGGCAGAACGTCCTGCTCGTGTGCGAGAAAGAAGAATCAGGGACGCACGTTACGCGGTTGCCAGTGCCCGCAAAGCACCTGTAGACTTGCCATCTCATGGAAGCGCCACTCGAAATCCGCTACGCAGGTGTGGTCATCGGCCGAGCGCAGGAAGTGCGGAGTGCCGAGGGGGATTCTCCATCGCTCTTCATTCCCGTACGCGACCCCATGCCCGTGGGCTCGGTCTTGCACTTGCGCTCAGGGGAGCGCGAAACCCCGGTGCGCGTGGTCCGGGCGGTCGAGACGACCGACGCCGCCGCGTGCGGCATGCAAGTGCGCACGTTGGGCGAGGCCGAGGAGGTGGTGCGGGACTTCATTCCGCCACCCGCGGTCGCCGCGGAGAAGATCAAGCCGGCCACGCCTACACCCGTGGTCGCGGTCGACGTCGCCAAGACGCGGGCCGAAAACACGAGCCCCTCCGCCATGGACCCCCCGTCGGCCAACGCCGAGGTTCCGGTCGCAAAGCCCGAGGCGACAGCCGCCGACGTCACGCCCGAGGTGATCATTACCGTCGAAGCCACCCCCGGGGTGCAGGGCGCTGCGGCCGAGCCCGAGGTGGCGGCCGCCGAGGCAGAGTCGAAGGCCGCCGAGGCCTCCCCCGTGGCCTCAGCCGACAGCACGTCCGACAGAGCAGCCGACGGCTCGTCGATCGAAGTCGCCGCCGTTCCCGAGGCCGTTCCCGTGGCCATCGGATCGTCCATGACCGGGGCCCTGAAGAGCGCGACCGAGTCGGTCGCGGTCGGCGAGCCCACGCCAGCGGCACCTTCTCAGCCGGAAAGCGGTGTGGTGGCCGAGGCCGCGCCCGTAGCCGAAGGCTCGGCCGCCGAGCCAAGCGGTGAGTCTGGGACCACGGAGGCTCCCTCCCGCGCGTCCCATTGCCGGGCCGAGCGGCCGGCGCAAGACCAAGCGGCGCAGGTAGAAGCCACAGCCGCCGCTGCAGGTCGCATGCTTCGGAATCTGATTCACCCGCCCCGTCTCCAGCCGGGCGACGTGGTCCGCGTGATCGCGCCGTCGGGCCCGCTGTTTGCCGATGCCTTCGCGGCGGGTGCCGCGGTTCTGTCCGCCCGCTACCAAGTGCGCTACGACCCGGCGACGTTATTTGCCCGCGATGGATTTCTGGCCGGGCCGGACGACCAGCGGCTGGCGACGCTTGTCGATGCCGTACGCGATCCCGAGGCCCGCGCCGTGTTCATGGGCCGCGGTGGCCATGGCCTCTTGCGCATCGCCAACCGGATCGATCCGCATCTGCTGCGCGATCACGCCAAGCCCATCGTGGGATTCTCCGACGGAACAATCTTGCTGGCGCTGGCAGTGCGGGCCGGGGTCGCGGCCATCCATGGCCCCGTGGTCAACCAACTCGGCCGCTTGCCCGAGGCCGACCGGTCCGCGCTGTTCTCGCTCCTCGAATCGGGCGAGCCAGGACCTTTGCTCGCCGGGCTTGAAACCCTGCGCGCCGGCAGTGCCCAAGGACCGCTTCTGGGCGGCAACCTGGAGGTATTTTCGCGCCTTCTCGGAACGCCATTTCTGCCCGACCTCGACGGCGCCATCCTGTTCTTCGAGGAAGTGGGCGAACGGCCCTACCGAATCGATCGGCTACTCACGCACTTGGAGCTGGCCGGGGTTTTCGCGGTGGTGGCCGGCGTGGTGGTGGGCGATCTCGTCGCCTGCGAGGAGCCGCCCTCCTCGCGCGTGCCTTCGCCCTCGGCCATCGCGGTCGTGCGCGAGCGCCTGGGCCGCTTGAGCATCCCAGTGGCACTCGGCGCGCGCTTGGGTCACGGCGAACGCAATCTGGCCCTGCCCTACGGCGTTCAGGTCGGGTTGGACGCACAGGCAGGCACCCTGGTTGCGCTCGAAGCCCCGGTCTGCTGAGACAAATGCCTAGAACGCGAAATACGGCCCCGCGCCGGCGGGGGTGGCCTTGCCCTCGATCGCGGTGTAGACGGAGCGGCCGAAGTAGAAGGGCAGTCCCCAATCGAAGCCGGGCACGGTGGTGTCCGTGGGGAATCCCGGCATGGGCCCGGCCAGGTTGCTGAATGCGAAAGCCGAAGCATTCAATTTCGCTGCGCTGGCGACGCTGAACGCAATCGCGGTGCTGGCCCCGTTGCTCGACAACAGCGCCGCGCTCAAGCTCGTCGTCGAAGTTGGGCAGTAAAACGAGTTCAGGTTGCCGGTGCACTGCTTGAGACTCGTCGTCGCGCTGTTGAGAAAGAACAGACCGTTCGAGCCGCTGTCCAGATAGCTCGTGTAGGTCGCCGCGCCTCCCACCGGGAAAGTGGTGCCGGCGAATCCCAGGGCATCGAGAGACAGCACGCTGGCGCTGCCGAGCCCGTTGTTGGCTTGCGTGCCGATCCCGAACGTCAGCACGCCGGGGACCGAGGGAGCGCCGCCGGCGGGAATGCTGGGCAATTGGATGATAGTGCCGTTGTTGTCGACGGGAAACGCGGCCACGGGATGCGCAACTTGCTGGGCGAGAGGAACGGAGGCAATGGCACACGACTGCGAGGTGCTGCAAGCATAGTATAGGCCCGGATTGAGACGTGACGATGCAGGCTGGGCACAGGCCGCGCCGCAGTCCTGCACGTCGATCCCGACCCCTAGAATGCCGTTCGCGGCCAAGGTCTGAAAATCGGTGATGGCACTCCCGGTGCAGGAGGCGGGCATGGCAAAGGTCTTTTCGCCAATGAGCTGGACGGGCAGATGGATGGCCGATTCGAGTCCCAGCGTGACATCCGCCAGCCTCAGCGGGCCCCAAGCGGTTCCATCGACAAAGGGCGTGCACTCGGCCAACGGCACGTTGCTCGCGTCCATGACCGAGGGCAAGGGCAGGGTCAACTCCGATTCGAGCACGCGTACGCCCACTGAGCCCGTGTCGACGAGCAGATGATCGAAAGTTTGGCAGGTGGTGGTGTCCGGCACGCAAAGCGTGACCGTGGCGAAAAGACCGTTGGTGTAGGGATTCTTCAGACCTGATGGCCCGGGATCCACCGTGACGGCGAGTGTGTTCGGGTCGGTCGCGCTCACGGTTCCACCCGCGCCGCCGGTCTGCCCAATCCCGTTGCCCATCCCGCCAGTGGGATCGATGACGGGCCCGTCGCCCCCGCTGCAGTTGGCGAGCACAACCAGGGCCGTCGCCGCGACCAGAATCCTAGTCATGGCTGTCCTGAACAACATTCTCGGAGACGAAGCCGGCTGGGGTCAGGTCCGTCAGATAGACTTGGCCGAAGAAGGCGCGCTGGTGTCCGCCCATGACCACCACCATGCCCGGCAGCTCGATACGAGCCACCCCGCGCGCAATGCGCTTGCCCCGCGTGGCGGCGATGAACTTGTCGTAGTGGACGCCCATGATGTCGCGCAGGTTCGGCCGCCAGCCGCCCGACCAGGACACCGCGAACACCTTGCCGCTTCCCCCGACGAAGTGGCGCACCTTGGTGCCGGTGGGCAACGCCAGCTCGTGAATCGTGTAGTTGTCCTTGCGCCAAACTTGCAAGCTGGCATGCATGCGTGCCTGATACGCGGCCACCGCGGACACGTCGTCGCCCAACGCCGCATGCGCCGATGACGAAAAGTGAAGAAGCAGGGCCAGCGCCAGAACGGCGAACGGCCAATGACGCAAGCGACGAATGGCGCGGCAAAGGGGTTTCATGGCGAGATGGGAAAGCATAGCAGCTGTTCTGGCCTGCAGCCGATACAGGCGTGCAACGATGATCACAAGGCACCCGCCAACCCGCCCCACCCCCGCGCTGCGCGCGGCCTCGCCATGCCCTCCCGCGCCTACGCGACCAGCATGCTCTCGGGGATCTGGACCGCGATCACGGTGCCCTCCGCGCAAAGCTCGCCATTCGCGGCGAGCTTTATGGCCACGACGACCTTGCGCCCCTTGTGCTCGGTCACGCGTCCGCGCAGCAGGAGGGGCACGCCCATCGGCGTCGGCCTGCGATAATCCACGTGAAGCGACGCAGTCACGAAGCGGAAAGCCGGCAAGGAACCCTGGGGCCGGTTCTCGGCGCGGTAGGCGGCGGCGGCGGCCGTTCCCGTGCCGTGGCAATCGATCAGCGATGCGATGAGGCCGCCGTAGACGTACCCGGCCACCGCGGTGTGTTCGGTGCGCGGCTCGAACCGGCACACGGATTCCTCGCCCTCCCAGAAGCTGCGGATGTGCAGTCCCAGGGGGTTGAGACGGCCGCATCCGTAGCAAACGGCGTAGTCGTCGGGGTAGAAATCTTGGAAAGCGCGTTCGTCCATCATGGCCCTCGGAGTAAAATCGTGAGCGCCACAGTACCCATGGCGAGGTACCATGCCAACACGAAACGGTCCAGGCATGAACCTCGAACCTCGATTGGTCGTGGAATGGCAGACTCCGGGTGGTCGGCTGCGCGGCTTCGAGCCCACGCGCGAGGAAATCGCTCGCTTTGCGCCCTTGCTCGCCGCCTTCTACAACGACGCCTACAACCGTTCGATGATGGCCAACACGGTGGCCATGACCACGGACGAGGTGATCGAGCACTTCGAGGGGCTGCGGCGCAAGGGCGGCCGGCCGTTCCTGCTCGAACGCGACGGGGCGCTGTTGGGCGACGCGGATCTACGTCACATCACGGCCCGGACCGCCGAGTTCGCCATCCTGGTCGGCCGGCGGCCCGAGCAAGGCAAGGGCATCGGCACACGCTTTGCGGTTCTGCTGCACGCCCTGGCCTATCGCGGCCTTGGCCTCGAGCGCGTCTTCGTCACCATCATCCCGGCCAACCTTCCCTCGCAGCGCTTGTTCTCCAAGATCGGCTACGCGCGCGACGATAGCCCCGCGGCGCGCGCGTTCGCCGACGACCCGACCGACCTCACCCTGTCCATGGTCCGCGCGACCTTCGAAGCTGCCCACACGGCGGCGCTGGACGAGATTCGCTGGTCTTTACGTTAGCATCAGTCAAATCCGACCCGCCAGGCCGGAATTGGTGCGCCTTGCTGTGCGGCCAGGCACAGGCGTGCTAGACCCATGGCGCGATGAAGATCACCGACGTGAACCGATACAAGACTGAAACGGTCTGCGTTCAGGCGGGAACGCGCAAAGACACCACCTTCAATGCCGTCGCCGTTCCCATCTACGCGACCTCGACCTTTGCCTTCGAGGCGCCGGGCAAGACCAAGGGCTACGACTACAGCCGAACCGCCAATCCCACGCGCTCGGCGCTGGAGGAATGCCTGGCCGCGCTCGAGGGCGGCGCCGGCGCCACGGCCACCGCGACCGGCATGGCCGCAGAGACCTCGGTCATGGCGCTCTTTCCGGCAGGCAGCCACATCATCGCGGGCCACGACATCTACGGCGGCACCTACCGCCTCTTCGCCTCGATCCTGTCCGCACGCGGACTGACCTTCTCGTTCGTCGACATGTCCGACCCGCGCAACGTGCGCGAAGCCATCCGCCCCGAGACCCGCGCCATCTGGATCGAGACCCCGTCCAATCCCCTGCTCGGTCTGGTCGACATCGCCGCTATTTGTGCCATCGCGCGCAAGCACGGACAGCTCACCATTGTCGACAACACCTTCATGTCCCCGATATTCCAAAAGCCGCTGGCCTTGGGCGCCGACATCGTCGTGCACTCCACGACCAAGTACCTGAACGGCCACAGCGACATGGTGGGCGGCGCCATCATCTCGCGCACGCAAGAGCACGCCGTCGCCGTGGCCGCCATGGTGAACGCGCTCGGAACCTGCTCGTCGCCCTTCGACGCATGGCTGGTGATGCGCGGGATCCGCACCCTGCCCCTTCGCATGGCCGCGCACCAGCGCAACGCCATGGCCCTGGCCGAGTTCCTGGCCAGGCACAAGGCCGTCGAGCACGTCTACTACCCCGGCCTGCGCTCGCACCCGCAGCACCGTCTGGCCCGCAAGCAAATGCGCGGCTTCGGTGGCATGCTTTCGTTCGACATTCGCGGCGGCAAGAGGGCCGCGTTCCGCTTCATCCAGGCGCTCGAGATCTTCGCCTTCGCCGAATCCCTGGGGGGGGTCGAGTCCCTGGTCGAGCACCCCGAGACCATGAGCCACGCGTCGATGACCGCGGAGGCCCGGCGCGCCGCCGGCATCACCGGCGCCAACGTCCGCGTCTCCACCGGCATCGAGAACGCCGACAATCTGGTCGCCGACGTGGCCCAGGCGCTCAAGACGGTTGGCTAGCGGATTTCTTACCGCAGAGGGCGCAGAGACAGAAGAAGTCGTAGATCGGATCTGAGCTCCAGGAACCCTTTCTTCTCCGACCTCTGTGCTCTCTGTGCCTCTGTGGTGAAAATCCGCTCCCCGCGCTGGCGGTGAATCCAGGGCTTGCAGGGGAAGGCTGGTACCCTTAGTTTATCGCTTCCCGCGCTTGGCGCGGGGCGGAAGGATCCCTTGATCAGCACCATTGCCAAGAAAATCTTCGGCACCAAGAACGCGCGCGTCCTCAAGAGCATGCGCCCCACCGTCGTACGCATCGGAGAAGCTCGAGGCCGAGCTCAAGGGCCTGAGCGACACAGACCTGCAGGCCAAGACCGCGGCTTTCAAGCAGCGCGTCGCCAACGGCGAAAGCCTGGACAGCATCTTGCCCGAAGCCTTCGCCGTGTGCCGCGAGGCTGGCCGCCGGGTGGTGAACATGCGCCACTTCGACGTGCAACTCATCGGCGGCATGGTCCTGCACCGCGGCTCCATCGCGGAAATGAAGACCGGTGAAGGCAAAACCCTGGTCGCCACGCTGCCGATCTATCTGAATGCTCTGGCTGGCAAGGGCGTGCACCTGGTCACCGTGAACGACTACCTGGCTCGCCGCGATGCCGAGTGGATGGGGCGTATCTACAAGTTCCTCGGGCTTTCCGTCGGCGTCGTCGTACACGGCCTCAACGATGCCGAGCGCCAGCACAACTACCGCTGCGACATCTCCTACGGCACCAACTCGGAATTCGGCTTCGATTACCTGCGCGACAACATGAAGGAGTCCATCGAGCGCTACGTCCAGCGCGACCTCAACTTCGCCATCGTCGACGAAGTGGACTCCATCCTCATCGACGAGGCACGCACGCCACTCATCATTTCGGGTTCGGGCGAGGCCTCGGCGGATCTGTACGGCAAGGTTGACGGCATCATCCCGACCCTGCGCAAGGACATCGACTACACCGTCGACGAGAAGGCCCACTCGTCCATGTTGACCGACTCGGGCGTGGATCGGGTCGAGCGCAAGCTGAACGTGGGCAACCTGTACAACCCCGAGAACATCGCGTGGCTGCACCACGTGACCCAGGCCCTGCGCGCCCACACCCTGTACAAGCGCGACGTGAACTACCTCATCGAAGAGGGCGAAGTCATCATCGTCGACGAGTTCACCGGCCGCAAGATGCCGGGCCGGCGCTGGTCCGACGGTTTGCACCAGGCCGTCGAGGCCAAGGAAGGCGTGGAGATCCAGGAAGAGAACCAGACCCTGGCCACCATCAGCTACCAGAACTACTTCCGCCTCTACAAGAAGCTGGCCGGCATGACGGGGACCGCCGACACCGAGGCGGAAGAGTTCCAGAATATCTACAAGCTCGACGTGACGGTGATCCCCACCAACAAGCCCCTGCTGCGCAAGGATCACCACGACCTCGTCTACAAGAACGAGAAGGGCAAGTTCCGCGCCGTGCTGGCCGAGATCGAGGACTGCCACAAGCGCGGACAGCCCGTGCTCGTCGGCACCGTCAGCGTGGAAAAGTCCGAGGTCGTGGCGTCGCTGCTGCGCAAGAAAGGCATCCCGCACAGCGTGCTCAATGCCAAGCAGCACGAACGCGAGGCCCACGTGGTCGCGCAAGCGGGCCGCAAGAGCGCGGTCACCATCTCGACCAACATGGCCGGCCGCGGAACCGACATCATCCTCGGCGGCAACGCGGAATTCATGGCCCGTGCCGAGGTCGACCCCGAGGCCGCCGGCCAGCCCGGCGCCGAGGTCGATGCCGAGAAGTTCGCGGTCGCCTTCGCCAAGTTCAAGCCCCAGTGCGACGCCGAGCGCGAGGAGGTCCTGAGCGCGGGCGGACTGCACATCCTTGGTACCGAACGCCACGAATCGCGGCGCATCGACAACCAGTTGCGCGGTCGCGCCGGCCGCCAGGGCGATCCCGGCAGCTCGCACTTCTTCCTTTCCCTGGAAGACGATCTGATGCGCATTTTCGGGGCCGAGCGCATTTCGGGCCTGATGGAACGACTGGGGATGGAAGAAGACGTCCCCATCGAGCACCCACTCATCAATCGTTCCATCGAGAAGGCGCAAAAGCAGGTCGAGGGGCACAACTTCGACATCCGCAAGAGCCTGCTCGAATACGACGACGTCATGAGCCAGCAGCGCAAGACCATCTATGCCTTGCGCAGGCAGGTCCTCGAAGGTCGCTACGCGCCCATGCTCAGCGAGGAGGAAACCAAGGCGGGAAAGCAGCCCGCCGAGGCTGCGCAGGCATCGGGCAAGCACACTGTCGCGTCCCTGACCGAGATCGTCCGGCCGACCCTGGCGCGCATTCTGGATGCCTTGACCGAGCCGCAGCCGGGTGAAGACGCCGCGCAGCCGCCGACCCCGGCTCCCCTCGACCCGGCGAAATTTCGCTCGGCCATCTACCGCCAGTTCGGTGCCTATCCCGAGGTCGAAGGTATTCTGGAGAGCCGAACCGAGACGCTCGACCACCTGTCGGAGGAAGTCGCCAAGCTGCTGGTGCAGCAGCGCGAGCGCATCCTCGACCTGTCGGAAGAAGTCCTGGCCGAGCTACTCGACGCAACCTGTCCGGAAAGTGGACACGCCGAGGACTGGGATCTCGGATGCCTTGCGCGCGGGTATGAAAGAACGATTCGCCTTCGAGCCCACCATCAACGCCAAGGGGCTGATGGAACGCCCTGCTCTGGCCGATGCCATGTGGCAGGAGTTGGAGAAGGTCATCGAGGCGCGCGAGCAAGAGCTGTCCTTGCCCTTCTTCCTCTATTTCAGCCGGCACTTCATGCTGGAAGAAATCGACCAGCGCTGGATTCGAGCACCTGCGCAACATGGAAGCCCTGCGCGAGGGCATCCACTTGCGCGGGTACGGCCAGATCGACCCCAAGCAAGCCTACAAGAAGGAAGGCTTCGAAATCTTCGGCGTGATGATGCTCAACATCAGCCGCAACGTGTGCGAAAAGCTGTTCCACATTCAAGTCCGTCGCGAGGAGAGCGAAAGCACGGCCCAGAACCTGGCCGAAACCAAGAAGAAGCCGCGTCGGGTGGTCGAATCGGGCGGCGGCACGGCCGAGGCAGGCAAGGGACAAGCGCCCGAAGAGCCCAAACCCGTTCGCCGGACCGAACCCAAAGTCGGGCGGAACGATCCTTGCCCCTGCGGCAGCGGCAAGAAATACAAGAAGTGCCACGGGGCGTAGCGGACTGACCAGCCACGTAATCGCCTGCTTGGCGGAATCGGACTTACCCTCTAAGATCCACGTATGACCAAGACGTACCGTCTGGGGGTGCTGTGCGCGGTTGCGCTCTTCGGGTGCAATTCAGATTCACCACCAGGCGCGAACGCGGCCCTGGACGTGACCTTGCCCGACTTGGCTCTTACGCGAATCCCGAACCTCTCGCTCATCCGCGCCGGAGACAGCTTCACCTTGGCCGGCTACGACGGTGTGCGAGTCCACTGGGGCAGGCTCTCGCTCGACGGCAAGACCTTGACCGAAGAGGCAGGTTTCCCGCTGGCCCAGCCGTGGGTTGGCCCGGTCTTCGCCGCGACGACCAAGGCCACCCCCGGCGATCAGCTGGTGGCCATCGTACTCGTGAACAGCGCAACGCCCAGTGGTGGATATGATGTCTCGGCCATTGCGCAGACCGTCGGGGACACGGCCTTCACCGCTCCGGTGCTGCTAGACCACTACCTGGCCGGCACCGACCCCAGCGCGGTGCAGCTTGCCGCCGGAGCAGCCACCACAGGCAACGTCGGCTTCGTCGCCTGGGGCGTTCCCGGCATGGACATGTCGCCCAAATACCTGTTGTTACCCGCGGATGCGACGATCACGGGCGCGGCGTCTATTTCGGACATTCCCTCGAATTGGAACTGCCTGGCTACAGCCAACAGCACGATTGGTCTTGGGCTCAGCGTCGTGGCTCCCGACTCGGCCTATCCAGGGACGTCCGACTTCGACACTTTCGAGGTGGGAGAAGACGGCGGTGGTGCGACTTCCATGACCTACGGGCTCGCCGTCGAGGTGCCGGACTGTCGCGCCGTTGGATCGCCCGGACCCTCGGGTTCCTTCGTCATGGCCTTTGAGACTAGCAACGCCATCGACTTCGCCATCTACTACCCGCCGCCGGACCCGACGGCTCCGGGCGCAAGCGGAAGCATCAGGCCTTATGACCCCGTGCTGTCCGCGTCCAGCTTTGGCGATCCGCTGAATATGCCGCACCCGGCATGGGCCGCTCCCGCCGGGGGCGGAGACATCTCCATCGGCCTTCAGCGTAACGGCGGTCCCGAGGTCTTTCGCTTCACCTACGACGCCATCCCCCATGGATCCCCACTGACCTTGCGCAGCGAAAAGGGCCAGACAGGTCCTGTCGCTTCGTGGGTCGGCCCGGATGCCACCTATGTCACGTACACTGACCAGACCAAGAGCGGCACCCCGGCGGTCAAGCGTTACTTCATGCGCGTCGAGAGCCCCGTTTTGCCATAACGCCATGGTCGAGCTGGGCCGGGAATAGCCCAGGACGCCCGGCGGTTGATCCCGTACCGAAGATGTTCTTCCAACGCCGCACAGTACAAGCCGATTTCGAGCGGGAGGTCATGCCTCACCTGCAGGCGCTCTATGGCGTTGCCCTTCGCATGACCAAATCGGAAGGCGACGCCGAGGATTTGGTTCAAGACGCCATCCTGCGCGCCTACCGTTTCTGGGACGGGTTCGAGGCCGGATCCAATTGCCGGGCCTGGTTGATGCGCATCATGACCAACGTGTTCCGCAACCGCTACCGCGAACGCGCGCGCGAGCAGGAGATTCTGAGCGAGGCCGAGAGCACCTCCGCCAACCTGGGACAGTTCCAGGGCTCGGCTCCACGCGACGCGGAAAGCGCCCTCTTCGGCCGGATGCTCTCGCGCGACGTGGAAAAAGCGCTCGAAACCTTGCCACCCGAGTTCCGACTGCCCGTCATCCTGGCCGACCTGGAAGACCTTTCCTACAAGGAGATCGCGGACATCATGGAGTGTCCCGCGGGAACCGTGATGAGCCGGCTCTACCGCGGGCGCAAGTTGTTGCAAAAGCAGCTCGCGGACTACGCGTCTGTGCATGAGGCTGAGCAGACGACAGCGCCAGCGCCCGAAGCCGACAGCAAGCTCGTCGACTTTGAAAGTTTCCGACGCAAGAAGCAGGAAGGAGGGGCGGCATGACCCTCACCTGTTCCGACGCCGATACCGTGCTGCATGCCTATGTCGATGGCGAATTGACCGGCGCGGATCGGGCAGCCTACGAGGCCCACCTGTGTACCTGCGAGACGTGCACCCAGGCCAGCCGTTTGCAGGCTCGCTTCAAGGCCGCCATCCGCGGCCACCTGCCCCGCCCAGCCCTACCTGTCGGACTGCGCTCGCGCATCGAGAATGCGCTTGCCAGCGCGCCTTCGCCCCGCCGCCGCTGGCCATGGCGCAGCTATCCGCGCGCCTTCACCGTGGGCATGGCCGCAGCCGCCGCCCTGGTGCTGCTGGTTGCCAACACACACCGGACCGTGCCTTCCGCGGTGCTGGAGCAGGCGGTTTCGACCTTCCACCACGATCTGCCGCTCGACGTACTCTCCGAAAGCTGCGCCAAGGTTTCCGACTGGTTCCGCGGCAAGGTCGACTTCGCCATGCAACCAACCGCGCGCATGGGGATGCACTGCCAGGGCGGGCGGCTGGTCAATGTGCGCGATGGTTTCGGTGCCTACGTGGTGTACCGGGTGCCGGCCGGGCATCGCCTGGGGGTCATGGTGGTTCCGTCGGACAACGAGCCCTTGGCCGGCAGCCACCTGCGTGTTCTGCGGGGCCGGCGTGCCTTCCTCGACACCCGCCGCGGGGTCTCGACCGTGACCTTCCGCGAACCCGGTGGGCTTGATTACGTTTTCACGGCGGACCTGGACGAAAATGCCCTGGCCAACTGGGTTGAGACGGTCTATCTGGGCCGCTAAAGACTCGACGCGCTAAGAATCTGCTGCGCAGGGACGGAAGGCGACGCTTCGATGCAGGCCCGCTTGGTTCTGGACACCTATCCGTAGTAACGTCCCCCATCCTCATGCCGACGAGAACGCTTCTGTGTGTCGAGCCCGACGAAGCCGCCCTGGCCACGATTGCCGCCACCTTGGAACCCTACGGTTTCGAGATCAAGAACATCACCAACGGCGACCAGGTCGTTGACTGGGCCAGGAAAAACCGGCCCGCGCTGATGATGGTCTCGGTGGAGCCCAAGAAGATTGGCTACGCGATCTGCAACAAGATCAAACGCAACCTCGAGCTCAAAGATGTTCCACTCATCCTCACGTCGGGGGAGGAGGCGCCGGAGAAATTCGAGCAGCACAAGACTTTCAAGCTGCGCGCCGACGACTACATGTTCAAGCCCCTGGATCGCCACGAGCTGATGCGAAAGGTGAACGTGCTGGTCGGCCTGGACGAGCCCGAGGCCGCCGAGGCACCGAGCCCGTCCGCCGAGATTTTTCTAGGCACCGACGTGGTGTCCTCGGAGATCGCCATCGACGCCGACGACATCGTCGACGAGGCCAAGATCGCGACGCCACCACCCCAGTCGGTCGAGCACGCAGCGGCCCGGACCGGCAACGATCCCTTGGGCGGGGTCAACCCGGTCCTGGACGCCATGTTCGACAAGGAGGCCGAGGCGGCCTTCGACGCGCTCGAATTGCCGACGCCTGAGCCGACCCACGCCAGCCCGGACCCGAGCATAGATGGTCCCGCCACCAGCTATCTGGACAGGGCCACGCCCCCGCCCGTGGAAGGCATGGTCTCGACCGCGGCCGAGCCGCCGCCTGCCCCCGATAGCGACGGCTGGAGCGAAGAAGGCGCGACCCGCGTGGTGCCTTCGTCCTTCAATGCCGAGGATCTCCCGAGCATGCTGCCGCCCCAGGAGGCACCCCTGGACCTGGACGCCGTGCCCAGGCCCGTGTCCGCGAACGAGCCCGCGACCGCCGAGGTGACGGCACCGTCTGTCGAAATCGAAGGCGACCCGGATCTCCTGCGTCGCGCAGCCCCGCCGGAGGATGTGCCGCCGCTGCCGGACGAGGTCCGCAACACCTCGGTCATCGCCTACGCCACCGCCACCGCCAACGACGCCGCCTTCAGCGATCTGCAGAAGCGCGTGCACGAGCTGGAGGACGAGAAGCGCGAGCTTGGCGCGGTCATCGACGATCTGCGCGGGCACCTGCAATCGCAGCCGCTGCACAAGGAGAAGGATCTTCTCGGTCTGCGCGAGACCATCAACCGCAAGGAAAAGGACATCCTCGACCTGCGCGATTCCGTGGACGCCAAGGATCGGCTGATTCTCGACCACAAGGATCGCATGCGCGAGCACGAGCGCGCGCGGCGCGATCTGGAAGAGAAGATGATCACCTTCGAGAAGAACCTGATGCACGCCAACGAAAAGGTGATGGCGTTGTCGCAGGACAAGGAGAAGGGCATCGAGCGCGAGCGCGGACTCAAGGTCAGACTCGAAGACGCGCACACCGAGATCGGCAAAACGCACGACGAGCTGGACCTGGTCAAGAAGCGGCTGGCCACCGTGGAGGATCGGGCGCGGCTGGAGCTGGATCGCGTCCGCCACGATCTGGAAGAGCGACTGGCCGAGGACGAGGAAGCGCACAAGAACGAGCTCGTGCGCCTGCGTGAGGATCGGGAAGCGGAAAAGGCCGCGCGCGAGACCGAAGTGCAGGCCGAGATCGCGCGCCTCAACGCAAGCCACGCGGCCGAGATCGAGATGCTGGGCAAGCGGCAGGCCGAGGAGAAGGCGGGCCTGGAAGATGCCCGCGAGATCGAGCTGGCGCGCGTTCGCCGCGAGCACGAGAAGGCCCTGCTGGCCCTGCGCGAAGAGCACGCGACGGCGGTCGAAAACGAGAAGCAGGCCCACCAGGCTGCGCTCGAAACCAAGGATCGCGAGTACAAGAACGAGATCTCCGAGGAGCGCCGCGGTCACGACGGCGACCTGGCGGCGGCCGAGGACCGGCGACGCCGCGAGATGGAGGAGGCGGAAGCACGCCGCGTGGCGGATCTCGATGCGGCCGATGCGCGTCGGCGCTCGGAATTGCAAGCGCGCGACGAACAGCACCACACTGCCACCGCCGAGCTGGAACGGCGCAACCTGGCCGAGAAGGCCGAGGCCGCCGAACGCCAGCGCGCCGAGCTGGAGCAGGCCCTCGCGCGCAGCACCGAGGTCGAAGCCGAGTTGGCCGCGCGCAACGAGGAGCTGGCCGAGACCCATCGTAGACTTCTGCGCATCGAGGGCGAGCTGGATACAGCGCGCACCGATGTCCGCGACCGCGAGGTCAAGCTTGGCCAGGCACGAGACCGCATCACCGAGCTGGAGAGCAAGGTGGCGGATTCTCGAAGACCAGGCCTTGCGCGCCTACCGCCGCATCAAGGACGACGAGAAAACCATCGACAAAGCCAAGCGCGCGGTCAGTGTGGCGCTCACCCTTCTCGACGAGCGCAGCACGACCGGCACGCCCGCGGCACCCCGCCCTGGCGAAGAGTCGCAAAGCTAGCCCGCCATCGAAGACCCCCGCTTGCACGCGCCTGGAGCTCCATGCATGAGGTGACGGGAAATCGCGCGGGGCTCAAGCCCTCGGAGATTTCTGCCCTCGAGCGCGTATACCGACGGCGTGTGGTGCCGCGCGAGCTCGTCTCGGCCGAGCTTGGCGCCTATCTGTGCGAGATTTCCCGCGCCATGGGTCGCCAGGTCGGGGTGCTCATCTCGCGCCAGGGTACCATCGAGCACGTCATCGTGGGCGACGCCTCGGGCCTGGTCCTGCCCGAAGTGGGCCGCCTGCGCGCCGGCCACGGCCGCTTCCGCGGTCTGCGCCTGGTGCACACCCATCTGCGCAACGAGGCCCTGTCGCGCGACGACCTCGTCGACTTGGCCCTGCTGCGCCTGGATTTGGTGGCCGCGGTGGGCGTGAACCACGAGGGCCGGCCCGCCGACCTGCACGCGGCCCACCTAGTGCCGCCGCGCGAGGGAAAGTCCCCGTGGATCCTGCTGCCTCCCGCCCCCTTCCACCGCGCGTCCATCGATTTCGTCGGCCTCATCGACGCCCTCGAGGAGGAGTTCGACCGCGTCCTGCCCACCGGCCGCGCGACCCGAGGGTCCGAGCGTGCCTTGCTGGTGGTGGCCGAAATCGGCAAGCAGCGAGGGCAGAGCGGCAGCCGTGTGCGGAGCCTGCCGGCCCTCGGGACCCACCTGCCCACCCTGCCACACCCTCCGGCTCCATCCTCGCCCGCAGCCAACAACAGCCGTGTCCATGAGCTGCGTGAGCTGTGCCGGACCGCGGGCATCCAAGTGGTCGACGTCGCGGTCCAGCGGCGGCCCGAGCCCGATCCGCGCTACCTCATCGGTCGCGGCAAGCTCGAAGACGTGCTCGTGCGGGCCATGCAATACGACGCCAGTGCGCTCGTCTTCGATCCCGATTTGTCGCCGGGCCAGGCCCACGCCATCGCCTCGTTCACCGATCTCAAGGTCATCGATCGGACGATTCTGATTCTGGACATCTTTGCCCAGCGCGCGCGCAGCCGCGACGCCAAGCTGCAGGTCGAGCTGGCGCAGTTGCGCTACCGCCTGCCGCGCTTGCAGGAAGAGAACACCATGATGAGCCGCCTCGTGGGCGGCATCGGGGGACGCGGGCCGGGCGAAACCAAGCTGGAGATCGGCCGTCGCCGCGCGCGTGAACGCCTACACCGCCTGGAGAAGGACATCGAGGAGACCCGCCGTCAGCGCGCCGGTCGCCGAGCCGCGCGCAAGGATCGCGGTCTGCCCGTGGTAGCCATCGTCGGCTACACCAACGCCGGCAAGTCGACGCTGCTCAACAGCCTCACCGGCAGCGAGGTGCTGGTCGAGGACAAGCTCTTCGCCACCCTCGATCCGACCACGCGCCGCCTGCGTTTCCCGCGCGAGCGGGAATTGATTCTGGCCGATACCGTCGGCTTCATACGCGATCTACCCAAGGATCTGGCGCAGGCCTTTCACGCCACCCTGGAAGAGCTCGACGACGCCGATCTGCTGCTGCACGTGGTGGATGCCGCAGATCCCGATCGCGACGCCCACATCACCGCCGTCGAACGCATCCTGGGCGACCTGGAACTGGCCGAAACGCCCCGCCTGCTCGTGTACAACAAGGCCGATCGCCTGTTGCCCGAGGAGAAGTCCGTGCTCGAGGCGGATGGCCGCAACCTGGCCATCAGCGCGCTCGACCGAAACTCCATCCTGCCTCTGCTAGCCGCCATGGAAAACGCCCTGTGGCGCGAGGGTCACACGGTTGGCGGCTATGCCGGGTAGCACCGGATGATTTCACCGCTGGATTAGGGCAACAGGGCACAAATTGCGCTCCCGCCGGCACTTGGTTAGCTTGGACGGGTAGCACCATGAAATGCCCCACGCAAAATTGGACGATCCTCCTGGCGGCAACGCTTGCGCTGACCGGTGCCACGCATGCGGCCGAGCGCGCGGCCATCGATCGCAGGACCGGGCTTTACGAGCCCCCGCTGACCGACTTACGCAAGGCGGCCGAGCACGGCGATCGGGCCGAGCTGGCGCGCGTGGCGGCCCGACTGGGACCGGCCCGGATGGCCAAAGCGCTACGGAATCCCGACAAGCGCATCGTGATGGCTGCTCTGGATTCTGTTCCGCTGCTGACCTCCGGGATCCTTCTTCTCGAAAGCGTCGTGCCCCTGCTCGCCTCGACCGACGAGACCGTTCGGGGTCACGCCGTGAGCGCGGCCTCGGCGCTCTTGGCCGCGAGCGATGACAGAAGCCTCGCAGCCTGGGAGGTGGCCGGGGAAACCTTGCAGGCGACTTGCCAAGCCTTGGCCGCCATGGCGGCTGATGAAGCCGAGCTCTTGCCCAGTCGGCTCACTGCCATTCAAGGGCTGTCGGATTCGCCCGCAGGATGCGCCAAGAGCCGCGACCCCGCCGGGCTTCTATCCTCGCGGGAAGCGGAAATCCGCCGGGCCGCGGTGCTCGGCCTTGTGCCCGGGTCGGCACCCATGAGCGCCCTTATCGCCGCCGCGCAAGATCGCGACGTCGGCGTAGCCGGGGCGGCGGGCGCGCGCTTGTGCGAGCGACAAACGAAGGGACAGCCTCTGCCCGTGGATCCGCCGCTGCGCAAGCTGGTCGTGGCCGAAGGAGCCTTGCCCGAAGACGTGATCGGAATGCTTCCCTGCCTAGCCGCCTCGGCCGATCCCGCGGATCGCAAGGCCATCGAAGAATTGCGGGTCAGCGGAAGCGCGGAGGTGCGTGCGGCCGTCAAGCGATTGCAGGACAAGAACGGATCCCGCTGATCCGCCTAACCTACCGCCTTCCATCCTCGGAAATACCCGCTACGTCTGTGCTAGTTTGAGGACGTGGTGTCCTTCCTCGGCAAGCTGTCGCTTCTCGGCCTTGTGGCCGCGCTTCTCGGTGCGTGTGCCACCCAACCACCGCCCATCACCAAATTGGTGAACGGCCGACAAATCACCACCCGATCCGTGGACCCCAACGCCTACGAGCACTTTGCCCGGGCCCTGCTCTACGAGGACCAGGAGCGTTGGCAGGACGCGGCCGACGAAATCCAACGTGCCATCCTTTTCGACGACGATTCGCCGGAATTGCACGCGCACCTGGCGGAGTTGTTGCTGCGTCTTGGGCGGGACAAGGACGCCGAGTCGGAGGTGCGCGACTCGCTCAAGCTCGGGCCGAGCGCCAGCGGCCTGCTCGCCGACGCGCACGTGCGCAGGGCAAAGGGGGACGCGGCAGGAGAGGTGGCCGCGCTTCGTCGGGCAACCAGCGAGGTGGATTTCGACGCCGACAACGACGACGCCGAATCCGTGTATCTCGAGCTGGCCGAGGCCGAGCTGCAGACACTCGACCTGCCAAGCGCGCAAAGCACGCTCGAAGTCCTGACCCAGGCCGAGCCGGCTTCCGCGGCCGGGAGCATGCGCCTGACCGCGGTCTATTGGGCGCTCGGCGCGATGGCGAAGGCGGAAGCCACGCTGCACGCGGCCCTGACCGAGGAGCCCAACCAGATCGAGGCCCTGGTTGCGCTGGCCTGGATCGACGCGGCCTCGGGCAAGAACGACGATGCCCGGACAGCCTTCCGCGAGGCTATCGATCGCTCCGAAGGCGCGCCCGAGATCGCTGCGGCCTTTGCCCGGTTTCTCGTCGGCATCGGCAGCCAGAAGGAGGCGGACCAACTGGCGGACGACCTGGCCGTGCCCGACAGCAGCCTCGACGCCGAGTCGCTGGGTGGCCGGGTCGAGCTGGAGCGATCCGCACGGCGACTGGACCGCGCGCTGGCGTTGCTTGCGCGGGCGCGCGCCCTCGGCATCGCGGAAAACCAGAAGACGCGCCTCTCGCTCACGCAAGCCGCGATCCTGAAGGAACAAGGAAAATCCGACGAGGCGCTGGCCGTGTTGATGAAGGTGGGCAAGACTTCGCCGCTCTATTTCGAGGCACGTCTGCGCGCGGCCGAGCTCCTACGCGACACCCACAAGGCAGCCGAAGCCACCCGCTTGGTCGAAGAGGCGGCAGCGGCGGCCAAAGACCCCGACGACACGGAGGTCGAGGCAGCGGTCAGTCTGGCGCTCATCGACGAGAAGCGCGGCGACGCCATGAGCGGCGTGGCCCGACTGGAGAAAATCGTGGCCCGGCATCCTGACCAGAGCCAGGCCATCATGCTTCTGGCCGCCATCGAAGAGCGGCGCGGAAACTGGCAGCACGCGCTCGACATCGTGGAGCGCTACCTGGCCAAAGATCCCGGTTCGGTCGAGGCGCTCAACTTCTGGGGCTTTGTCGCGGCTGATCACGAGCACGCGCTCGACCTGGCCAAGAAACGGCTGCAGGCCGCGTGCGCTCTCGACCCCGGTTCGGGCGGCCTCATCGACAGCCTGGGCTGGGTGTATTTCCGGGGCAAGGATCTCGGCCAAAGCTCATCTCTTCCTGGAACAAGCCTCCCGCCTCGAGCCGGCGGATCCGGAAATTCAGTGGCACCTGGGCGAGCTCTACGCCGCGAGCAAGGACAGCGCACGCGCCGCCGCCGCCTACCGACGCGGGCTCGGGTTCAATCCCGACGAGCGCGTGCGACGCAAACTGGAAGACGGCCTGGCGAAGCTCGCGGGGAAGTAATGCATTTTCACCGCAGAGGGATGGTGATCGTTCTCGCCGCGTTCACAGCAGGTTGCGCGGGCAGTGGGCAGATGGTCCGCAGCTACCCGGCGCCCAGCGCGGCGGAGCTGCTCCAGGCGGTGCGTGCGCGGCAGGCCGCGGTTCGGGGCATGAACGTCGAGACGCGGGCCACGAGCTGGCTGGGCGGCCAGCGGGTGCGTGGCACCGTGCAAATGCTGGTCGAGCGCAGCGGCCGACTTCGTTTCGAGGCCGAGGTGGCGTTGCAAGGCACGGTGGCGGTGCTGACCGTCGACGGCGGCCAGTTCGCGTTCATCGACCACCAGAAACATCTCTTCCGCAGGGGCCCGGCCTGCCCCGCCAACGTGGCCGCCCTGATCCGCATACCCCTCGCACCCGCCGAGGTCGCCGCCATCTTGCTCGGCGATATTCCGCTACCCGAGGGAAGCAAGGCTGCCGCCGTCGAATGGGACAGCACCCGCGGAGCCGACGTCCTCGGCGTCGAAAGCCAATCAGGCGCGAGGTTGTGGCTGGGCTTGCGCAGGCCGAATTCCCGGATCCCGGCCTGGGACATCGTGTTCGTCGAAGGCTTGAAGGTGGGCGCACACGGCCGCTGGCGCGTCTCCTACGAGGACTTCGAGCGCGTTGCGGGCGTGGCCCTGCCGCGGCTGGTGCGCTTCGCCGAGCCGGGCAGGGATTTTGACGACGGGGTGGAGATCAAAGTCCGAGAGCGCACGCTCAACCCGTCGTTCCCGACAGGCGCCTTCACGCTCGAACCACCCCCCGGCTACAAGGTCGAGCTCGCCGCCTGCGGCGCCCCGCACTGACCGAGACTTCCGTGTCGCGGTCGTGGTGTTGGGCGATGGTGCCCAAAGGTCAGGCTGTTCTTGTAGCTCGAGCTGCTGCCGCCGCACGCGCCGAGGAACAAAACGCACACCAGCACGAGGAAGACGAAGGCTTTTCGCAGCAGGTCCATGGTTGGTACTCCCAATGACAGTCGCCCTGCGATCATAAACCGAATCGCGATCTTCCGCGCGGGCGGCGCACGGTTTTCGTCGGGACCGACGATTGCCGAAGTTACGTGAAGGTAGCGATGGCCACCACGGCGGCGCCAACAGCGCGCAGATAGTCCGCGGGAGCGATGAGAATCTGCGTCCCGCGCACGCCCGCGGAGACCGCCACCACGTCGAACAGCTCGATGGTCTCGTCGACGAAGACCGGGTAGTCCTTCTTGCCCCCGATGGCCGTGACCCCACCGCGAATGTAGCCCGTCAGCGGTTGCACTTCCTTGAGCTGGCCTTGCGAGGAGGTCGCGTCGTAGTTGTCGTGCGCATCGCAATTGAGGACCAGGTGGCCACCGGCGCTCTTGCTGCCGATGAAGATGCCGTTGCCGCTGTTGTGGTGCATGTTGAGGAAGCTCGAAGATGTCGTTGCCCCCGCTGGTCACCGCCATGCCATTGTTGGAGAACGTGTTCATGGGGACGTTGCAGATCTTGAGCCCCTTGAAGTACAGCCAGCTCGCACTGATCACGAACCCGTGGGTATACCCGGTGGTCGATACCGTCATCTTCGAGAAGTCGAAAGCCAGAACAGGAGGAACTGTCGCCGAATCGCTCGAGACGGGCGTTGTGCGAGTTCTCATCGGCGGCTCCTTGGGTGCATGGCCACGTCTATAGAGGTGGAGCGACGCCGCCGAACGGCTCATCGCAGTTCCCCAAACGCGCCGCCTCCCGCCACGGTCGCAACACCTGGCCTTAGGTGGAAACCGTCAGATCCAGCGTGATCTCGAGCTTCAGCACTTTGGAAATGGGGCAGCCGGCTTTGGCGGCGGCGGCGGCTTCTTCGATCTTCGCCTTGTCCGCACCGGGCGCCTTCACGGTGGTCGTAAGCGCGCTCTTGGTCAGGGTCAGGTTTTCGAAGGTGATGGCACAGGTGGTCGCCACCGATGCGGGTGTGATGCCTCGCTCCCCGAGCTGCGCGCTCAGGGCCATGCTGAAGCAGCCGGCATGAGCCGCGGCGATGAGCCTTCCGGGTTCGTGCCCGGGTCGGATTCGAATCGCGTGCGAAACGTGAAGCCCTGGTCCTTGAGGGCACCGCTGCCCACGCTGAACTTCCCTTGTCCCTGTTTCAAATCGCCCGTCCAAATGGCACTCGCATTGCGTTTCATGGTCGTCTCCTTGGATAGATAATAGATGGTCTCAGACGGGGAAAGCTCCCATGAAACCAGGACGAACGCCCGTACAACATCCAGCCCGACCTCCCGATAGGTCGTTCGGAGACTGGTCGCACCGTAGATCCCGGGATGCGAGCCTAACTTTGCTCGGCGCGGACCATCGCGGGGTATCGGACAACTATCCCGGTTCGCTCGCAAGCCTGCGGACCAGATCCTCGAGCAACTGCAGGCGGGAGTCTCCAGCCGGAACCATGCGCGGAAGCCAGTGGCGCAGGTACGCCAGATCGATGCGCCCGGCCTGGACGGCAAACAATCGCTCCAGGTCCTGCACGTCTTTGGGGCGCGCATAGAGCAGTTTGGCGAGGGCCGTGTCTTCCGCGCAAAGAAACCAGCGCGGGTGGCCGTCGGGTGTCGGCAACGAGACCCGCTTGTGCTGCATTTCCGCATGCCACGGGTGATGCGCAATGAACAGATCGATCCGTGTCCTGCCGAAAAACGCGACGAAGAAACCGGTCCGTGTCACCGAGCGGTGGGCCTCCGCACGGTCCACCATGACCCCGGCGCGCTCGAGGCTGTCAAGTAGGCGGTCGAGCTCTTCGCCGCTCACGAAAACCGATACGTCCACGTCCGACGTCGTTCGCGGCACGCCCCACGCCCCCAGCGCCAGAGCGCCACCAAGCGCATACTGCAGTCCGTCCTCGTCGAACCGATCGGCGAGCCGTGCGGCAACATCGGTGGGCGCTGGTTCTCCCGCCATCATCTTCCATCCCCTTCTTGTTTCAGCCGTTCCAGAATCGCGACCGTGCTTGCAGGCAGCGGCTCGGGCACGTCCGCCCGAGCGCGCACGTCCTCGGGCCACAGCGATCGAAACCACGGTACGAGCGCGCACAGGCGCCAGGTTTGCGCCACGCGCTCGGCCGGCGTCGCATCCCGCCAAGGCGCGGCCTCGCGACGAACATGTTCATCGCCGGAGAAGGCCCGCACTTGTTCGGCCAAGCGCGGATTCTCTGCCTGCAAGTTGGCTTCGGACGAGCTCGGGCCAGCCATCAGGATAGTCTACTCCTGCCATGCGCACGCGGGCGAAACAAGCCGCGCACCCGTGCGACAATCACCGCCCGGCGGCTGTTGCCAAGTCGTGACGACTGGACCCGCGGCGCTCTCGAGATGCTCGATGGAGTCATCGGTGTCGACCATCACCGCGGAACGCACCTCGACGATGTCGGCCGGCTTCAAATCGCGCAGACGAAGCGCGCGCGTCCAACCCGATTTGTAGCTCAGCTGCACCGGGTGATCGGGATTCGTGCGGATCCATCCGTCGAAGGCTGCGGGCTGGGAAGCTTCCGCGATAGCCACCATCACACGGACGGGAGGCTTGGAGGGTCAGCCGCGGCTGTCAATGCCTTCGGCCCCGGACCCGTTGGCTCGGATGGATGGCTTCGTCAGAAGTCGGACGGCAGCAGTCTTCCCGCCCGGAGAGGGATACGGTGGACCGAAGGTGCAACCCCGCGGCGCCTGCGTGGCTTGTCGTCCGCCGGTGCGAAACGCCCGGTGGGAATCGGCGCGGCGGCGCCCGTCGCGGGGATCGCCATACTTACGTGCTGGACCGCCGCAGGCGCCGGAGCCGGTGCCGGGCTTGGCGGAAGCGGCAAAGGTGTCACTTCAGGCCCGTGGGCGGAGACGACAATCGGGTTGGGGTCCGCCGAACGCCCCGCCTGCGGGCCACGCCCGACCGATGAACGTGGAAAAGCGAGCCATACCATCAAAATCAAGAAGAGGGCCACAGCGGCGCTGATCGCGGCTCGCCGCTGGAGGAATCGCCCCAAGTCGAGAAAAAGCGCCACCGTGCCGGCAATCGTGGCTCGCCGCCGGAGCAATCGCCCCCAACCGGCGACCAGCGCCGCCACACCGACGATCGTGGCCTGCCGCCGGAGCAACCGCACCCGGTCGTGAAAGAGCGTCCACATCGTCCACGCCAGATGGACTGTCCGCGTCCGTGCTCCGCCCTGCAGAGCCGGCCTCTCACTCTTGCGCAGAGGTTCGCCCGCCATCGAGTAGAGCATGACGGTTTCGCCGCGGAAGGCCGTGCCCCCGCTCGGAGTCAGCGCCCGCAACCCTGGCACCGCCTGCTGCAGGTGTTCTTCGAGGGCGCGGATGAAGTGCTCCACGTCCGGGAAGCGATCGTCGGGCCTCTTGGCCAGGGCGCAATCGATGATGTTCACCACCCCCACGGGCAGGTCGGGACGGTACTCGGTCACCTTGGGCGGGGGATCGTTCACGATTCGCGTAAGCAACGCGGTTCCCGGCTCGCCAGGAAAGGGCACTTGGCCGGTCAGCATCTCGAAGAAGACGACGCCAAGTCCGTAGACGTCTGCGCGCTTATCGATTTGGGGGAAGCCTTCGATGGCCTCGGGGGACATATAGGCCGGCGTGCCGAGCATGGAGAGCAGCGCCGTCGCGGTCGCCTGCTCGCCCAGGCGCTCAACCGTGGTCGAAATGCCAAAATCGAGAACCTTGCAGGCCAGCAGGCGACCTTCGTTGTCGCTGCAAAGAAAGATGTTCCCCGGCTTCAGATCCCGGTGGACCACCCCGATGGCGTTGGCGGCGGCGACACCGCGCATGGCCGGAAGCAGTAAAGTCGCCGCCTCATCCAAACCGAGGGGACCTTTCCTCACTAGGTAGGTGGCGAGCGTCTCGCCCTCCAGCAGCTCCATCACGATGCACGTCATGCCCTCGTGATCGATGACGTCGAAGATGCTGACCACATTGGGGTGATTGACCCTGCTGGCGGCCAACGCCTCTTGGCGGAAGAGCTCGGCGGCCTCGCCAATCGCGGCGAGCGAGCGAAGGATGACCTTGAGTGCAACGCGCTTTCCGGTTCGCTGGTTGACCCCCGCCCAGACCGCTGCCATACCGCCCTCGGCCATGAGCCGCTCGACGCGATAGCGCCCCGCCACGATCTGGTCCGGACGCAGGATCGTTTCGAGGTCGGTTTGGCGTTGCAGATCACCGCTCATCGCCTCTTAGGATGCCGCCGGAGCCCCGCGGTTCTGCATTACGCTCGGCGAACAATGCGCCCGGTCGCGACGGCGACGACGGTCAACGACGATTTACCCGGAAGTTACCCGACCTGATTCAAGCCACGTCGGTAGAAGAGGTCATCCGCCACATGCGCTACTTTGTTGATCCGCATCCACGCAGCCGCAAGCTGCTCAACGTACTGAAGTAACTTCCGCCATCATCGGCACGGCATGCGCGACGCGCGTTTCGCGCGACAGCACCTCCCCATCGGCTCAGGCATCGTTGAAGCCGCGTGGAAGCCGCGTGCAAAACGATGTCAAGTGTCCGACAACCTCGTAGACATCGCTTCACGCCGCCCCCGATGAGCAGTCTGAATGAGAGCTACACCCAGGCGTCATTGGTCGTTCATGCTGTGACGTTGTTGGTTCCGCTCCCACGGGATTGTTCTCTCGGCGATGCTCGATTTGCCCTCGCAATCGCGAGTCCAGCGCAGGCCACGGCCAAAGAGGTTTTCCGACATGCGGGGCAAGGTATGGCACTATCGACGGAGCACAAAACTACACTCGCACGTGCCTTTCATGGGTGATACTAAGTTGAGCTCACGCCGCACACCGTGCAGCGGCGATCGGACGGACACTTCAACCAAGGTCGGCGCAATGAGCAGGACACGCATACCATTCACTAGTATTGGACTCGCGGTTCTCTTTGCGGCTTGCAGTGGTGGAAGCACCACGAGGTCGCAAGGAGGATCGACCGGCAACCAGAGCGGTGGCTCGAGCGGCAACCAGAGCGGCTCGGCCGGCGGCCAGGGTGGCTCGGCCGGCACCGTGAAGGGCGGCTCGGGTGGCAACCAGGGTGGCTCGGGTGGCAACCAGGGCGGCTCGGGTGGTAGCCAGAGTGGCTCGGGTGGCAACCAGGGCGGCTCGGGTGGTAGCCAGGGTGGCTCGGGTGGCAACCAGGGCGGCTCGGGTGGTAGCCAGAGTGGCTCGGGTGGCAACCAGGGCGGCTCGGGTGGTAGCCAGAGTGGCTCGGGCGGCAACCAGGGCGGCTCGGGTGGTAGCCAGGGTGGCTCGGGCGGCATCGCGAAGGGTGGATTCGAGTGGCGGCCAGGGCGGCTCCGCCATCGGCCAGGGCGGCTCCGCCATCGGCCAGGGTGGCTCGGCCGGCGCCCAGGGCGGTGCGGACGGCGGCCAGGGTGGTGCGGACGGTTCCCAGACCTCCGTGGACTGCTCGTCGGCTGCTGCTGTTGTGACCTATCCCACGCTACCCGGCGCGGTACAAAGTCCGCTATACACGGTGACCGCCAATGGCACGTCACAATTCGTGGAACAACTTACCAAATTCTCCCCAGAGATGCAGGTACACTACGCCTATCTCTCGGTAGCGAGCGGATGCTCTGCGGCCATCTCGGTTACGGTCAAGGAGAGTTTCTCCGCTTATACAGTGAGTCCCAAGAGCCAAAACATTGCCGCAACCAAGAGTGGCAATACCATCACGTTCAACAGCGGCCCCAACTATTTGATACTCCAGTTCGACTCGAAGGAGCTGTTGTTCATTCTCATTGACGAGCAGGAATCGAATCCACCGCAACTGGGTGATTCCAACGTGAAAAACCTCGCGGATTACAAAGTGGACAACACTGGTGCGACCCTCGTGACGTCAACGATTCAATCCGCGATCAATGCTGCTTCCGGGGCGACCCAGAACATACTCTATGTCCCACCGGGCAAGTACAAGGTCGGCGAGCTCTCGCTAAAGAGCAACATGACCCTGTATCTTGCAGGGGGCGCCATGTTCGACGGTTCAACGAAGACGTCAGACTACACCGCCAGCGGACCCGCCGTCGAAAACACCACCCACGGCCTGATCCACCTGAACAACGTCACCAACACGAACATCCTGGGCCGCGGGGTGATCGACGCTGAAGGGACAGCGATCAACGGCGGCAGCAACGACACGCCTAGTTTCAAGATCAACGCCGTGAGAATCGACCAGAGCTCCAAGGTGCTCATTGATGGGATTCTCGTCCGAGACCCGGTCTTCTGGAATACGCTCACTTACATGAGCGATCAGGTCACGATTCAGAACTACAAAGTGATCAACCGCCGGCCCACCACCACGACCTACAACCAGACGGACGGTGTCGACTTCGACGCGTCCAGCAACTGTACTCTCTACAATGCGTTCGTTTATAGCGGGGACGACAACCTGTCGCCCAAGACCGAGCAAGAGGCCAACCGGGACACGACCAACATCACTTATCAAAAGGCGGTTCTCTACAGCAACTCGGGTGGATGCAAGATCGGAACGAAAACCTTCGGGACCAATATGACCGGAATCGTATTCCAAGATATCGACATCGTGAAGGCCGGGCGCGCCATGGTTATTGACGCCAACGATACGGCTTTGATTTCGGGCACCAAGTTCGAAGATATCAGGATTGAAGCTGCGGATAGTAACCTGGTCGATCTGGAAGAGGACAATGCTCCCACTTGGCGCACCGCTCCCAACACGTCCATTGCCAAGGACACCTATTTCACGAACATTGCAGCAAACGTCAACAAACTGATCAACATCCACGGTAAGTCTTCGACCGTCAATATCAACGGCGTTCACTTTAGCGGGTTCACCGTTCAGGGTAAGGCTATAACCAGTCAGACTGACCCCGACGCCACTTGGAGCATAAACTCGTACGTTTCCAACATTACGTTCCAGTGAGCAGACGGAAGCCCCGCGTCAAACAAGCGCCTGGGCTTCGGGAAGGTCTCGGCCACGCGCCCGATCATGCGCCTGAGACCCTCTGTGCTCAGCCCCGAGTAGCTCTCGTCCGTGCCCTCGACCTCGAATCCCAGGGCCGCCGATCGTCAGGCGACATCAATCCGAGGTAATGTAGTAGAGGGATCCCCACAACACGGCCATGGCTAGGGAACGGATTCGCTCCGCCAGCAAGACGCTCAGTCCACTTCTGCGACGGCGCGGAACCTCGCCCGCGGTGGGGTCGGCCCTGCGCCGGACGGTGCAAGCCCTCGACAAGGCGCTGTCCGCGCCCGAGGGGCAGGATTCGTCCGAGGAGATCCGCCAGGCGCTCGCCGGGCTGCGCACCTCCCTGATACTCATTTACGAATCCCCACGCCCGGCCGATCAAGAGCAGCTCGAAAGCGTGGCCAAGGCGCTGTCCTTCCTTGCCCCGCTCGAGGCGGAGCTGCCGCCAGCTGACGAGGCAGCGAGCCAGCCGGCGATCCCGCAAGCGCCGTCGGTGTTCCACACCGTGGTGCCGTCCAGCCTGCCGCCGCCGCAAGCGGCGGCCTCCCCGCCGTCACCAGCACGGCGCGCCCGGATCGCAAGGCAACGTCGGCCGCAAGCGGTTCCGGCTCTCGAGGTGGGGGCCGTGAATGTGCAGTTGGCCGGACTCTACGATTGCTTCGCCACCCTGCACGCCCTGCTCCACGGAGCCGCGCACCATCTCGACGATCTCGATCGATTCGCGGACGCTTTGCACGCGCACCTGCGTGCCATCGATTGGCTGGGACGCGATCGCATCCCCGCGTTCGTGAAGGCAAGCCGCGAAGCCAAGGAGCCCGAGGAACGCCTGGTGGCCAGCGCCGCCCTGATTCATCTGCAGGCGCCCGGTGGGGAGGAGCGATCGATGACCGTGCTCGAGCGTGCGGCACACGCGGCCCCGCTCGCTCCCGTCGCTTTGACGATCCTGCGCACGTTGGTTGGCCAGCACTTCGTGGCCTGCGCACGCACCGTGTTCGAGGAGACGAAGAGCGATGCCGTTCGTGCCGTGCTGTTGCCACTGCTGGCGGAACGCGGGCAACTTTCCCCGGAACAGCTCTTGCCGCTGGTGGAGCATCCCGACGACAACCTTGCCATTGAGGCCGCGCTGGCCTTGGCGCGCATCGGTGAAACACGACACGCCGACACGCTCGCCAGGCACGCAGCCATCACACAAGGACGGCGCCGGTCGAACGCCCTGCTTTTCGCCGCAGTCGCGCTCGGTTCGATTTCCGCCTTGGCCGAGGTGCGAGCGCGCGTGCGCAAGTGCGAGGAATTCGACGAGCGGCTGGTGGAGGCGCTGGCGGTCGCGGGCAACGACTCCGATGCGGCCTTGCTCGTCGACCTGGCCAGTCATTCCGACGCCGACGCCCATGCCGGCACCGTGCTCTTCGCCGCCGCGAACCTGGGTTCCCCGGCGACAGTGCGCGCGCTGTCGGCGTTTGCGGATCGGGTGCCTGGACCCGTGCTCGAAGAAGCAAGCCGTCTGATCTTGGGCACCAGCCGGAACCCGCTGCCCGAGCCCCAGGCCGAAGCGCCCTCGGTCCGCATGCTCCGCGGCCAGCCCTGGTCGGTGGCCGGCCTGCTGGCCCGCCTCGCCGCCGCCGACGAGACCGTGCGGTCGCAAAGGCGCCTTGCCCTCGAGCTGCGCGTGCGCACCGGGCTTGGGCCGCCGGCCGCACTGCCGTTTTTCGCCGATTCCCAATCACGATCCGAGGCGCTCGCACGCTGGCCGGACCACTACGCGCAGTTGGGCAACAGGATGCCCGCGGGTCAGTGGTACTACCAAGGCAGGCCCGCCAAGCTCGCGCACGAGGGACGCGCATGATCGGCAACACGACCGGCAACACGACCGGCGACACGACCGGCGACATGATCGGCGAGGTGGTCGGCAGCTACAAGCTTGTCCAGAAGCTGGGCGAAGGCAGCATGGGCGAGGTCTTCCTGGGCGAGCACGAGCAAAGCCGGCAGAAGGCGGCGGTGAAGGTTCTCTTCCCCGTTTTCTCCAAGGAAGGAACCGCGCTCACGCGCTACTTCGCGGAGCTCCGTTCGACCAATCTTTTCGGACATCCCGGCATCGCCCAGATCTACGACTGCGGCATGCACGCAAGTGGTCGCGCGTTTCTGTGCATGGAATACCTGCCGGGCAAATCGCTGGCTACGGCCATGGCCGACATGGAAAGCGTCGGCGAAATTCCGACCCTGGCGGCCATCGGCGTTCAGGTGGCCGGTGCCCTGCAAGTCGTTCACGGCAGACGCATGGTTCATCGCGCGCTCAAGGCCGACAGCGTCTTCCTGACCTGCCCGGTCCCGAATCCGGTCGTCAAGCTGCTCGACTTCGGCGTCGCCAATTTCACCCAGAGCGTGAGGCACAGCCAGACCGGCAGCTTGCTGGGCGCCCCGCTTTACATGTCGCCCGAGGTGGGGCGCGGGCTGGGCAACGTCGACCACCGCGCCGACATCTATTCCCTGGGCTGCATCCTGTTCGAGATGGCGACGGGGCGCCCGCCCTTCGTGCGCGAAGGGGCCGGCCAGTTGATCGTCGCCCACGCCACCGAAGCGCCGCCCGCGGCAAGAACGCTGGAGCCCGGGATCCCCGCCGAGCTCGACGAGCTGATAGCCCGCACCCTGCGCAAGGATCCGGCGCAACGCCCGCAGAGCATGGGCGAGCTAGCGGCCATTCTCGGACGCTTCTCGAAATCTGCCGTTCCCCTATCGGTGCCGACCCCGATGAGCATTCCGGCGTTCTCGCAAGCGGTCGCCGCCGCCCCACCGAACGTCTTCGCGCCTTCCCCAGAGGTCGTTGCGACTCCTGCACGCATCGTCGCACCCTCGCAGCCCGTCTTCGCGACTCCGTCGGCGAATTTCTCCTCGTTTCTGCAGAAGGCCGCCGCGATGTCGCGGGCAAGCATCACGCCCGTGCCGGTCGATGGGCCCTCTGTTACCTCGGACGTCGCAACCGCGGGCAACCCGCGCGCGCGAATTCCCGAGCCGACCGCCCTGCTCCAGCCGGCCGAGGCGCAATCGGCCGCGCCGGCCGTGGCCCCGTCCGCCAAACGGCCGACCCAAAGGAGCTCGATGGGGCGTCAGCAGCCGACCGCCCTACTCGATCCGCCGTCCCAGCCCGTCGCGATCCGCGTGGCGAGAACCAGCCGCCCGTCCCGATCCGCGCCCGAGCCGGACGAAGATCGGGTGCCTCCCTCGCGCCTGTCCCGCATACCCCTTGTCGCCCTCGGCGGCGGCGTCGTCCTGGGTGTGGTGACCCTGGTGGTTCTACTGCTGGTGAGAAAATCGCCCGCGCCCAAGGTCGACCAGCCTGTCTCGCCCTCGCCGGAGCAATCCGCGCCGGCGCGGGAGGAATTCCAGCCGCCATCGGCGCAACAGCCCTCCGCCGAGGAGCCCTCGGAGCGAGCCGACCTTCCCGCACGGCCGGCAGGTGATCGCGTGCAACCGGCGCGGCCGGCGGCACAGCGCGAGCTCCACGCACGACACTCGAAATCACACCCGCCAAGCGAAAGTCCAGCACGCCAAACGCACCAGACGTTCAAGGGTGGCCCGCGCTGGTGAGATCAAGAGGCGAGACGGACGAGAACGCCCGAGCACAATCAGACAGGAGCGCCGTGCTTTTCGACGAAGCGCCGTTCCCATTGGCGCTGCCGACGCACGGAGCTGCGGATGAAGGGCGTCCATGCCGCCGCCTTGAGGACAGCCTGGTTGATCCACGAGCCCGGCGGGCGGCAGGGTCGAACGATGTCGAGAAACAAGACCACCCGCGTCTGATCCGTGTCGTTCCAGACCGAGTGCAGGTACGTATCGTCGAAAACGATGCTCTTGCCCTCTTGCCAGTGTGCGATCCGACCATCGACTTGCAGTCCACACCCCTCGGTCGCAGTCGGCACCCGCAAGCCGAGGTGGTAGCGAATCACCCCCTTCCACGGTCCGTAGTGTGGCGGCAGACGTGCCCCCGGCTCCAGGATGGAAAAGAGCGCAGTGGTCATTCCGGGGATCGCCTCGATCAAGGCGGTCGTTCGCGGGCAGCGGGCGCAATTGACCTGGGAACGGTAGCCGAAACCAAAGAAGAAGAAGCTCTTCCATTGCTCATTGCGAATGTCGGTGGCATCGCCGTTGATTTCGTGAAACGCGGGCAGGTCGTCGCGGAACGTGAGCACGCTGTCCAGCTCGGCTCGAATATCTCGCCAATGGGCTTCCAACCGCTCGATCCACGGAAAGTCTTCCGCGTGCAAGAATGGCGTGGTGGGGATGCGCGATGTGGTCGTCACCCAATGGGCCAGGGGTTTCATGGTGGCCATCGCCACGTCGTAGGCCAACTCGCGACCGGTCTTGTGTCTGCGTTGCAGTTCCATCATTGGTTTCCTGCCATGTGGGCGAGCGTGTGGCGCAAGCAGCGAACAGACCACGGGAGACCCCGTGGCCCGCGGCGAACGAAGGGCAACACCCTCGCGTGGTTTCTCAGACGAGCTCGACCCTGCACCTGAATCGGAGAGACTCGGGGCCGATAGCTCACAACAGTCAATTTGCCGATGTGATGATCGGCCCGTGAAGGAGGTTACAAACAAATCCAGTCGGTGACGAATGCCTTGCCAAGACCGGGGCCGCGCCCCATGATCCCAGTATTCAAGGGATCTAGCCCGTCGCCAGACGCAACATTTCGCGCGGGATCAGATCCAACCCGAGGATGCGCTCGGCGGCGCCCAGCTCGACGGCGGCGCGAGGCATGCCGTAAACCACGCAGCTGGCTTCGTCCTGGGCAACCGTCGCGGCGCCGGCCTGGCGCATCTCCAGCAAGCCCTGTGCGCCGTCCTCGCCCATGCCGGTCAGAATGACACCCACGGCATTGGCGCCCGCCGCGCGCGACACGGAACGGAAGAGCACCTCGACGGCGGGACGCTGCCTATGGACCATGGGTCCGGTCTTGACCGCGACGTAGTAGCGCGCACCGGAGCGCTTGAGCAGCATGTGAAAATCGCCGGGTGCGATGAGCGCCACGCCGGGAACCACCGAATCGCCGTCCACGGCCTCGCGCACTTCCATGGCGGATAGTTGATCCATGCGTGCGGCGAATTGTTTGGTGAACATGGCGGGCATGTGCTGGGCGATGACGATGCCCGGCGCGTCCACGGGCATGCGCGAAAGAATATACTCGAGCGCGACGGTGCCGCCTGTCGAGGCGCCGATGGCGATCACCTTGTGGGTCGTGCGCCCGAGCGCACCGGGTTTTTCGACGTTGGCCAAGGCCTTGCGCCCCACCTTGGCGTGGGCGGCGATCTTGACCTTCTCGACCAATTCGCGAGCCATGTCGCCCACGGTGAAGGCCGCCCCTGGCTTGCACATGACGTCCACCGCGCCGGCGGACAGGGCTTCCAGCGCCAGCTTGCTGCCCTCGGCCGTCAGCGACGAGACGACGATCACCGGCATGGGGAAGTAGTGCATGAGCTTGCGCAGGAACGTAATGCCATCCATGCGTGGCATTTCCATGTCGAGCGTGATCACGTCCGGCTTGCGCTCGACGATGAGATCGCGCGCGACGAAGGGGTCGGGCGCCGTGCCCACCACCTGAATCTCGGGATCGGACGACAGCGCCCCTTGTAGGATCTGGCGCACCACCGCCGAGTCGTCGACCACGAGAACCTTGATCATGCGCCACCCTTGGGCGTAATGGCGACGGCCAGCGCATAGCCCTCCTCCGTGAGCAGATTCGTCCGGCAAGTCGATTGCGCCAGCCGGGCAGCCGCCGTGCGCTCGCTTTCGACGACCACCGCGGGAATGCCGATGTGGCAGACCACGTCCTTGCCGAACAATTCCACGGCTAGCGCGCCGGCCAAGATGTTGGCGAGCTCGCCCACGGCGTCGGCAGCGGCGGCACGCGCCTCACCCGATTCGCTCTCCGTCCCGAGCAAGTTGGCGGCGAGCACCTTGCCCAGCTTGTCTTGTACACACACGCACAGCTCCCAGGTCTCGCCGTGCTCCATGGTAAGGCGAGCCACCAGCGCACTTTCGTCGGATGGCAGAGACTCGCTGGTGGGCTCGGCAAAAACGAAGGCCGCGTCCGCGAGCAGCGCAGACACCGCGCGCGCGAGCGATTCGGAATTCGGCGCGCTAGCCATGACTCGCCTCCTCGCGTTCGCGCAGGATATCGCCCACCACCTGTTTGATCTGCTCGGGCCGGAACGGCTTGCCGAGATAGGTGTGCACGCCGAGCCCCAGCATCTCCTCCATGCGCTTCTCGCTCTTCTCGGACGAGATGATGATGACGGGCGTGACCTGCATGAAGTCCCTTTTGGCCATCTCCTTCACCATTTCGGCCCCGTTCATCACCGGCATGTTGATGTCCGCCAGCACGATGTCCACCCAGGACTTGGCGAGGAGATCGAGCGCCTCCCGGCCATTGCTGGCCTCGAGAATTTCGCCCACGTCGAGACCCGACATGGTGATGGCCCTGCACACCATGCGGCGGGAAACCGGCGAGTCGTCCACCACCAGAATGCGATAGCTCATGCGCTCGTGCCTTTCCTCTGCGAACGTCCGAACTGCGACAGACCCTCGATTTCGGGCAAGGCGCGGCTGGCGACATGTTCCAGATCGATGTGACGCAGGCCCAGACGCGCGATGGCCGCGTCGTCGACCTGCCGGTGCATCTCGCCCACGTCCGCGCCGAACCCCATGGAATGGGACAAGCAATCCGCCGCGTGCACGAGATCGACGAGGACATCGCCGCGACCCTGATTGGCCATGTCGGGCGCGTGGTGAGAGGCGACGACTTGCACGACTTCCTCGGGCAGATTCCACGCCTGGCCGAGCTCGGCGCCGATCTGGGCATGATCGGCACCCAGCAGCTTCTGTTCGCACGCGACGAGCGACATGCCACCCGCCGCCAGCTCGGAACGCAGAGCCTCGATGTGCTCGGCCAGGAAACTGCTGATCACGAGCTTGCCCACGTCGTGCAGAAGGCCAGCCGTGAAGGTCAGCGTCGGTGTGGCCAGCTTGCGCTCCTTGGACAGGCGTTCGGCAATTACCGCCACGGCTACGGCGTGGCTCCAGAACACGCTGGCGTCGATACCGTAGCCGGGCAAGGTATCGGGCACGACGGCGTCCACCGCGGCCATGGCGCCGAGCTCGAACACCCGGCGAACGCCGAGCAGCGTGATGGCCTCGCGCGCGCTGCCAATTCGCCGCGACAATCCGAAATACGCCGAGTTGGCCATGCGCAGAAGGTTCGCGGTCAGCCCCATGTCGGGTTGAACCACGGCCTCGAACTCGCCCGGACCGGTCTCGGGATCGCTCACCAGCGACGAGAGGCGCACCACCGTCGGTGAAAAGGTGGGCAGTTTCTGGATTCCAGCGAGTATTTCCATTCGTTCCATTACAGCTCTGTCTCCTCGCCAACGGAATTGATGGTGCAGCGGCCGGTGGCGATGAACAACCGCGCCGTGCGCGATTTGGCGCCACCCACGTCTTCAGCGGCAATCATGACCCCCGCCTTCCAGAACATCTTGCGCAAAATGGTGTAGTTGCGTTGGCCGATGGCGAAATGCCCGTGGTCGTCGTAGAGCGCGCCGCCGCCGGTGGCCTTGACGACGAGGTCGGTCTTCTTGCAGCCCATCTCGTACATGCTGTGGAAGAGCAGCGGGATTCCCGTGTCGGCGAACATGGCCGGCCGCTCCTTGGCCCTTTCGGGCGACGTCTCGCTGAGCGGCAGCATGTAGTGGATCATCCCGCCCGCCTTGCGCACCGGATCGTAGACAATCACGGCGATGCACGAGCCGAGAGCGTACGTCACGAGGACGGCATCCGGATCGGCGCTGACCTTGAGGTCGGAGATCTCCACCGTCACCAGGGTCAAAGGACAACCTCCGCCGCGGCTTCGGACTGCAGGAAGATCGACGGCCGGATCATGCTCAGCCCGGTGCGCACGCCCGATAGCGCCTCGGCATGGCCGATGATCAGGTAGCCGCCCGGCCGCAGCAGGTGCTCCATGCCCGAGATCACGCGCTGGCGCACCGCCTGGTCGAAGTAGATCATGACATTGCGGCAGAAGATGATGTCGAAGGGGCCGCGCATGGGATAGGGTGGGGTCACGAGGTTGAGGCGACGAAAGGCGATCTTGGCCCGCACCCCCGGCCGAACCGTGTGCTCGTCCTTGCCCGGTCCGCGTTCGAAGAAACGGTTCATCTCACCACGCGCAAGTCCGGTCAGCTTGCTGTCGACGAAGATCCCGGCCTCGGCCTTGGCCAAGACCTTGGTGGAAATGTCGCTGGCGAGAATGCGCCAGTCCACTTCGGCGCCGTCCAGGGCATCGGCGATGGTGAAGGCGATGGTGTAGGGCTCTTCGCCCGTCGAGGAGGCCGCGGACCACACGCGCAGGCGGTGCATCCCGTCCCGCCGCCAATCGGCAAGGACCGAACGCAGGAAATCGAAGTGGTCGGGCTCGCGGAAGAAGGAAGTGTGGTTGGTCGAGATGACGTCGAGGAACTGGACGATTTCCTCGCCGCAAGGATCTCTTTCAAGAAAGCCGAGGTACTCCTTCTCGCTACCGAGCCCCAGCGCGCGCACGCGCTTGCCTACGCGCGCCTCGACCAGCGCCTCCTTGCTGTCGCCCAGGGTAATGCCCGCCTTTTCATAGGCGATGGAGCAGAAGCGGCGGAAGGTCGAGGTTTCCATAACCGGACTCTTCACCACAGAGGCGCAGAGGGCGCGAAGGTCGGATGGGAATGGGTTTTCCGGATATCGGGATCGAGCTCCTTCATCCTCCGCATCTCCGCGCCTCTGTGGTCATATCTTGCAAGAGAGGTTAGAAGTCCTTGAACGCGGCGGCTTCCTCTTCGAGCGGAATGACGTCCTCGGGCCTGAGCGAGGACTTGCCATTGCTGCCGTTCTTGCCGTTCTTGCCCGTCGCGTGTTGCTGACCGCGCGACACCGGTGGCAGTCGCTTGTCCACCTTGGCGGCGGCCAGGTGATTTCCGACGCCGCTGGTCTGACGGGCCAACTGGAAGGCTCCGATCATGGCGGCCAGCTCTTCGGATTGGCTCGACAGCTCGGCCGCGGCCGAGGACGATTCCTCGGAGTTGGCCGCGTTCTGCTGCGTGACCTTGTTCATTTCGGTGACCGCGCGATTGACCTGGTCGATGCCACCGGCCTGCTCTTTGGCCGAGGCGGAGATCTCGGCCACGATGTCGGTCACCTTGGTGACGCCCGTGACGATCTCGCCCAGCTTGGAGGACACGCCCTTGGCCGTGACCTCGCCCTCTTCGGCTTGCCGCACGGATTCCTTGATCAGGACCTCGGTCTTCATGGCCGCTTCCTTGGACCGCAAGGCCAGGCTGCGCACCTCTTCCGCGACCACCGCGAACCCGCGGCCCGCCTCACCCGCGCGCGCCGCTTCGACTGCGGCGTTCAGGGCGAGCAGGTTGGTCTGGAAGGCGATTTCGTTGATGTCCTTGATGATCTGCGACGTCCCTTCGGCGGACGCCCGGATCTTGGTCATGGCCGTGCCCATCTGCTCCATCGCCGACGCTCCCTCGGTAGCCGCGCCCTTGGCCGTTTGGGCCAGACCATTGGCCTGCTGCGCGTTGTCGGCCGACCGCTTGGTCATGGCGCTCATGGATTCCAGGCTCGACGAGGTCTCTTCGAGTGCGCTCGCCTGTTGCGAAGCACCGTCGGCCACGCTCTGGCTGGATGATGCGATCTGCCCGGACGCCGAGGACACCTGATCCACCGCCACCGCGACCCGCAACATGGCGTCGTGCAAGGCTTCACCCGTGGCATTGAGCGATTCCTTGATCTTGGCGTGGTCGCCCTGGTAGTTGCCCTTCACGCGGGCACGCAGATCGCGCTGCGACAGCTTCTCCAGGATCTGGGCCGCCTCGTTGATGGGTTCGAGCACGGCATCGAGCATGTCGTTCACGCCCTGCACGATCTTGCGGTAGTCGCCCTGGTGTTTCGAGGCATCTGCCCGCGTCGACAGCTTGCCCTCCACCGAGGCCTTGACCAGCATGACGGCATCGGAGACCATCAGGTTCACCGCCTCGATGCACTGGTTGAGGTTGCCCTTGATGGTGTTGAAATCCCCATTGTAATTGTCGGTAATCTTGGGCGGGATATCACCCTTCGAGATCTGGTCCACGTACTTCGCCGTCACGTTGAGCGGTCCGATGACCGCGTCCAGGGTGTCGTTCACGCCCTGCACGACCTTGCGGTAGTCGCCATAGTGCTTGGAAGCATCGGCCCGCGTGGCCAGCTTTCCATCCACGGCTGCCTTGGCCAGCATGGCGGCATCCGCAACCAGTGCGTTCACCGCATCGATGCACTGATTGAGGTTGTTCTTGATGAGGTTGAAGTCGCCGTTGTACGTATCGGTGATCTTCGCCGGGATGTTACCCTTCGAGATCTGATCGACGTACTTCGCCGATACGTTGAGCGGCCCAATGACCGCGTCCAGGGTGTCGTTCACGCCTTGCACGATCTTGCGGTAGTCGCCATAGTGCTTCGAGGCGTCGGCGCGCGTGGCCAGCTTGCCTTCCACAGCCGCCTTGGACAACAAGGCCGCATCCGCGACCAGCGTATTCACCGCATCGATGCACTGGTTGAGGTTGTTCTTGATGAGGTTGAAGTCGCCGTTGTACGTGTCGGTGATCTTCGCCGGGATATCGCCCTTCGAAATTTGGTCCACGTACCTCGCCGAGACGTTGAGCGGCCCAATGATCGCATCCAGTGAGTCGTTCACACCTTGGATAATCTTGCGGAAGTCGCCCTGGTGCTTGGAGGCATCGGCGCGCGTGGCCAGCTTGCCCTCCACCGATGCCCGAGACAACATGTTGGCGTCTGCAATGAGCGCCTTCAGGTTGACCCGCACCTGCTCGATGGTGTCGTTGATGAAGGCCTTCTTGCCTGGGAACTTCTCCAGGGTGGCTTCGAAGTTGCCCTTGCCGAACTCGGCGAGGCAAGCCATCGCCTTCTTTTTGACCGCGATGTGACCCATCACCATGGTGTTCACGCCCGTGGCCATGGTCTGGTACGCACCATGGAACTTGTCCGTCGGGATGGTGACGTCGATGTCCCCCTTGTCGTGCTCGGAGCTCATGCGATTCATCTCGCGGATGAGGGTGTTGAGCTGGTCGATGCAGGCATTGAGATTGGTCTTGATGGTATTGAAATCACCGTTGTACGTGTCGGTGATCTTCTCGGGGATCTCGCCCTTCGAGATGCTGTCCACGTACTTCGCCGTCACGTTGAGCGGGGCGATGACCGCGTCCAGGACACGATTGAAACCTTCCATGACGGGCTTGCACTCCAAATAGGCGTCCGCGGAATCGGCGCGCGTTTGCAGCTTGCCTTCCACGGATGCCGTGGCCAACCGTTCGGTTTCGCTGCTGAGCTGACGGAATAGCGCGCTCATGCGGCGGTAGAGCAGGAAGCCCATCATGGCGGCGAGCAACACCGCGCCCACCAGCATGATCCAGTTCAGGCGGATGTTCGCGTTCGCATCGGCGGAATTGTCATCCGACCGCTTGCTGGCCCTCTCATCAAGCACTTTGGCCAATTTGTCCAAAGAGGCCGCCACTTCCTTGCGGTCTTTCCGCACCTGTCCTTCATTCAGCTCCGTGAGGATGGCCTTCACTTGTCCGCGGCGCCCATCGGCAATGATTTGCTTGAGCTCGCTCGCACCCTTATCAAACAGCGGTTTGACCTCGGCCAATACCGCCCGAACTGCTTCCACCTTCATGGACTTGTCCAACCGCCCGAAGGCAACCTCCGAATCGCCGAGAATCTTCTCGGAGGTCTCGAAGCTCGCCTGCTGTTCCTTGGGATCGGTCAAGGCGAGACCCTCGGAAACAAATGTCCAGGCTCGATAGAAGTTGGCCTGTGCGTTGCCCACTTCCTTCAACCCCACCGCATTCTGTTCATACATGATCGTGTCCGAGTCGTCGGCTGCTCTCATGGAGCGCGACGCCGAGACCCCCAACACCACAATCAACGCCACCATGGCCGACAACGCCAACGCCACCAAACTTGTCATTTTCGTATTCTTGAACATGGTCCTATTTCCTTTCTCAATCCTTGAAAGCCCAAATCTCGTAACTTGCGCCTAGCTCGCGACCGTGGCCTCGGCCACGGCGCCCGCTTCCTCGGCGTTCAAAATCCGCCCGATGTCGAGCAAAAAGATCACGCGCTTCTCGGCCTTGCCGATGCCCAGAATGAAATCGCTGCGCAAGGTGCTACTGCCGAACTCCGGTGGCGGCTCGATGGCTGCGGCCTCGATGGACAGAACCTCCAGCACCTGGTCGACGAGCAGCCCCATGGTCATGTTGCGGCCGTGCAGGCTGTATTGCACCACGATGATCACGGTCTGGTCCGTGACCTGGCAGCGCTCCATGCCGAACTTGAGGCGCAAGTCGATGACCGGAATCACCTTGCCGCGCAGGTTGATGACCCCGCTCATGAACTCCTGCGTGCAGGGCACGCGCGTGATGTCCATGAGCCCGATGATCTCCCGCACCTTCAGGATTTCGAGGCCATATTCTTCATTGGCCAGCTTGAAGGTCATGTACTTGCCGGCAAGCTGCTCGCCCACCGCCACCGCTCCCTCGATCAGTGTTCGTTCTTGGTTTTCGCTTTGGCTATTCACGCTCGTGCCTCCTTCTCGGTCTCATCTCGCTCCGCTCGCGGCACTGGCGGACGCAGGCGATCCCTCGCCGGCAAAGCCCCGGTGCCTCTTTTCCACAATCAATGAAACGATCCCCTCGACGTTGACGATGAGTCCCACCCGTCCGTCGGACAGAATGGCCGCGCCCGACACGAAGGGGACGTCACCCACGCCCTCGCCCATGCTCTTGATGACCACCTGCTGCTGCGCAATCACCTCGTCGACGAGCAGTCCCACCCGGCGGCCCGAGCCTTCGATGATAACCACCAAACCCTTGCTAGGATCCTGGATCGCGCCCGCGGCGCCCAGCAGCCGGTCCATGCGCAACAGCGGCAGGATGTTGCCGCGCATGTTGAGCATCTCGTTGCTCGTCCCCTGGGTCACCAACATCGAGGCCTCGGGTTGAATCGACTCGATGATCGAGAGCGTCGGGATGATGTAGCGCTCTTTCCCGCAAGCCACGAGCATGCCGTCGATAATGGCCAGGGTCAGGGGCAGGGTGATCTTGAAGGTCGTGCCTTGGCCGGGAAGGGACTTGATGGTCACCCGTCCGCGCATGGCATCGATGTTCCGCCGAACCACGTCCATGCCTACGCCACGGCCGGAGATGTCGGTCACCTTTTCGGCGGTCGAAAAGCCGGGCGCGAAGATGAGCGCATTGATCTCATCCTCGGGCAAGGCGTCCGTGGCGCTGATCAGACCCTGGGCAATGGCCTTCTTCAGGATTGCCTCGCGATTGAGCCCGCGCCCATCGTCGGCAATCTCGATAACGACGTGACCGCCCTCGTGGCAGGCCGACAGGCGCACTTTGCCTTCCTCGGGTTTGCCCAGCTTGCGCCGTACGTCCGGCGGCTCGATGCCGTGGTCGATGGAATTGCGGATCATGTGTACGAGAGGATCCGAGATCTGCTCGACCATGCTGCGATCCATCTCGGTCTGCTCGCCGGACAGCACTACGCGTACCTGCTTGCCCGCCTTGCGTCCCACGTCGCGCGCCATGCGCGCCATCTTCTGGAACACGCCGGAAACGGGCAACATGCGCATGCGCATGCCCACGTCCTGCAAGTCGTGGGTGACCTTCTCGAGTTGCGACAGGCAATTGCGGACACGCGCCGAGGCCGAGTGCGCGATCTCGGGTGCGCCCACCACCATCGCCTCCACCACCACCAGCTCGCCGATCATCTCGACCAAGCGATCCACTCGCTCCAAGTCGACTTTGATGGTCGCGCGCAACTTCGGATCCCCACCGCCTTCACCGCCCGGCGCCTTGTTCGCCGCAGGGGCCGCAGCGGTGGCTTCAGCGGCGATAGTTTGAGAGGGCTCTTCACGAATTTCATCGGGTGGAGGCGACGGTCCAGGGAGACGAACTTCTTCCGTCAAGGACTCCATCTCGTCCCGTTCTTCGGCCTTGCGCGCTCCGCCTTCGAACGCCGGCTCGAGCGCGGCCTGCAGGCGCGCCACCAGGGTCGGGATGTCCTCGGCGGTGAAGAATTCTCGGCTGGCTTCCACGGCCGCGGCAAGCTCGGCCAGGATCTTGCGCATCATGGCCGTGGCGTCGAAGACCAAGTCCAAGCGCGCGCCGATGAGTGGGTAGAGTCCTTCGCGACACCCGTTGAGCAGGGATTCCGTGGTGTGGGCCAGGGATTGAATATCGAACAGCTCCAGAAAGCCGGCCACGCCTTTGATGGTGTGGAACACGCGGAACAGGCCGTTGATCGAGTCGGCGCTGGCGGCGGTGCCCTCGACGGTCATCAGGATCTGGTCGGCGCGCGACAGGCCTTCCTCGCTCTCGGAAAGAAATTCGCCGATGAGCGCGATGGTGTCCGCGTCGCGCTGCTTGGCGGCGGCGAAGGACTGGGGCTGGCTGGCGGCCGAGCCTATCTGCTTGAGATTCGCCTGGTTGAATTTGCACGATGCCGCCCGCGCTGCGTGGCAACGCGCGAGTTGCTTCTGCACCTCGTCGACGGCCTCGGCCACGTGCTGAAGGTCGGCCGAGCTGGGCTGGCCGGCAAGGGCGCGCCCCAAGGTCAAAAGGTCGCCCAGCGCTTCCGAGACCGGCTCGATGAGCTCCTGTGCCTTCGCGGCTTGCTCACACTCGTCGAGCAACCGCCGCACCAAGGCCACCGATTCGGCGTCGTCGGCTTCGGCCGCCACGATGGCGCCGGCCAGCTCCTCGACGTTCTGCTTGAGCCTACAACCGTCCATCAACCGACCTGCTCCCTAGGGGAACGGTTCCGCAGCCTTCCTGGCTGCTGCTGCTGATTGGTTGGTCCCGATGATCGCACATGACCGTTCGCTCTCTTCCGCGTTCCCTACTTCGACAAGCTTTGACCTCATCGGCCCCGCAATTGAAAAACTTGAGAGGCTTCTGCGGCTCGATTGTCAATTGACGTGGGAACCCTGACCTGAAGCACCTCGCCCCGCGTAGCGGAGCGAAGCGGGGAGAGGTCGACGAGCGCAGCGAGGCGGGTGAGGGGCTGCCCGTTTCACGCCTGAAGGATCCGGGCCTTCGGCCCGGCGGCGGTACTGGGAGGGTTCCCATGCCCTCGGCCCCTACCCGCCACCCTCCCACCGGCAGGCAGGTCCCGAGGCCCGGCTACGCCAACGCGACTGGACGGGCGCGAACACCGACGTCTGCTTCGCGACGGTCCGGCTCAAGCGCCACTAGGTTCGGGCCGATGGGTAGGCGACAAACGCGTCGCCTTTCGATTCTTGGCGCGTGCGGAGAGATGTCATGGAAAAGAAGAAAGCCCTGGTGGTCGACGATATGCTTGACCTTCGATCGCTCACCAAGATGATGCTGATGATGCGTGGTTTCGCCGTGGACGAGGCCACACAGTTGGTGAGGCTGGGACTGCTTGCCGGAGTTCCATGACTCGTGAATTGGAGGTTCCCGCGGGCCCGAAACGTCAACCGACGCTTACGCGGTTAGCCTCGATCATCGACTTCTCGGAGGACGCGATTCACAGCGCAACGCTGGACGGAACCATCGTCAGTTGGAACCATGGCGCCGAAGTGCTCTTTGGTTACTTGAGTCAGGAAATCATCGGGAAAAACGCTGCGACGCTGGCTCCCCCTGATCGTTGCGACGAAGTAGGGCAGTGCCTCGAAACCATTCGGCATGGTGCCAGCATCAGCCCCTTCGATACCGTTCTGCTCGGAAAGGACGGCCACCCGATCGACGTCTCGCTCTCGATCTCGCCTATCCGAAACCCAGCCGGCGAGGTGGTGGGCGCGTCCGGCATCGCTCGCGACATCCGACCGCGCTTGGCAACCGAGCGCAGGCTGCGGGAAAACGAGGAAAGGTTCCGCAGGGTCTTCGAGCATGCGCCCGTTGGCATGTACCTGAGTAGTCTCGAAGGGCGCTTCCTGCAAGTGAATGCCGCGTTTTGTAAGATGCTTGGGTATTCCGAAAAGGAAATTCTTGACGCCGCCTGGGCCTCGCTGACCCACCCCGAAGACCTGGGACTCTCCACGCGCTTGCGAGGGCAGTTGCGCGACGATCCGGGCGCGTGCGTGGAGGCCGAGAAGCGTTACCTTCATCGAGACGGAGCCATCGTATGGGTGCGCGTCAGGATCTCTGTCGTGCCTGACTTCGACGGCAAGCCCTACTGTCACGTGGTCCATGTGGAAAATATCACCGAGCGCAAGCAAGCCAAGGAGGCGCTGCTTGAAAGCGAAGAGCGTTTCCGCAGCATGGCGGACGGTTGCCCAACACTGATTTGGGTGACCGACGCAGAGGGCGGCGGCCGGTTCGCCAACCGGGCCTACCAGGACTTCTGTGGCAGGAGCAACGGACAAGTCGAAGGCAGCAAATGGCAGGAGTTGCTCCACCCGGAAGATGTGCAGGCGTATGTGCAAGAATTCCGGCGCGTCGTGCAGGCGCAAATGCCATTCAGGGCCGAAGCGCGTGTCCGGCGTGCCGACGGCGAGTGGCGCTTGATGGCCGCCTACGCAGAGCCGCGCCGATCGGCGGGTGGCGAATTTCTAGGACATGTTGGTCTCTGCCTCGACATCACGGAGCGCAAAGAGACCGAGGAAGCCTTGCAAAGCAGTGAGGAGAAGTTTCGCCAGTTGGCGGAGTCGGTGCACGAGGTTTTTTGGATGATGTCACCGGCAGGTGGCGAGGTGCTTTATGTCAGCCCGGCCTATGAACAGATTTGGGGCAAAAGTTGCGACAGCCTCTATCAAGACCCAATGTCTTGGACGGAAGCGATCCATCCTGATGACCGGGACCGAGCCCACGCCCTTTTTGCGAGGCAAGTTCAGGGAGAGGTTGTCGAATCGGAATACCGCATCCGAACAACCGATGGGCAGCAGAAGTGGATCTGCGATCGGGCCTTCCCTATTCGCAACCAGAGCGGACAGGTGATTCGCTTGGTCGGCATTGCAGAGGAAATCACCGAGCGAAAGCGCTACGAGGCGGACCTGATTGCCGCACGCGAGAGCGCGGAGGCTGCCAATCAAGCCAAGAGCCGTTTCCTGGCCAATATGAGCCATGAGATCCGGACGCCGATGAACGGAGTCATCGGCATGGTTCAATTGCTTTTGGAAACGCCTCTCACGCCCGAGCAGCGACGCTACGCCACCGTGGCTCAAGAGAGCGGGCGGGCGTTGATCACTCTCATCGATGACATCCTGGACATTTCCAAAATCGAGGCAGGAAGGATCACCCTCGAGAAGGTCAGCTTCGACGTACACGACATTGTCGAGCAAGTGGTCCAACTTTCTCGTGTCCAGGCGAATGCGAAGGGCCTTCGCGTTCGGTCACGGGTTTCGGCCCGAATTCCACGGCTCCTGAGCGGCGATCCCCACCGACTGCGCCAAGTGCTGACCAATCTCCTTTCCAACGCCACCAAGTTTACCGAACGAGGTGAAGTGATACTCGAAGCCGAGCTTGCAAACGAGAGCGCGGGCCACGCAACGATTCGATTCTCCATCACCGATACCGGAATCGGTATTCGCTCGGACCAGATCGCCGGGCTATTCTCGCCATTTACCCAGGCGGACACGTCCACCACGCGCAAGTACGGTGGCACAGGACTCGGGTTGGCCATTTGCAAACACCTGGTCGAGATGATGGGAGGGACTATCGGCGTGAAAAGCCAGATGCACCAGGGCTCCACCTTCTGGTTCACCGCGGTTTTCGTGTTGGTGCTGCCCGAGCAGCACCATTCCACCAACGAAGTGGAAGACGGATTGCCAGGGCTCCGGAACGGGACAACCTTCAGGGTCCAAGCAGGGCGAATCCTGGTGGCGGAGGACAATGCCACCAACCGGGAGGTGATCCTTGCACAATTGCGAAGATTGGGGCACAAGCCAACCGCCGTCACCAACGGTGAGGAAGCCGTGGCGGCCGTAGCCCACGGACGCTACGACCTCGTGCTGATGGATTGCGAGATGCCGGTCATGGACGGCTTCGAAGCGACACGCCTCATCCACACGTCGACGGGCGCCAGGGTACCGATCATTGCCGTCACCGCAAATGCGACTCCGGCCGACCACGACCGGTGCTTGCGCGAGGGCATGGACGACTACATCACCAAACCGACCGAGCTGGGACGTTTGACCGAGCTGTTGGCCAAGTGGCTCTCCGCGCCCCTCCTAGCCGATACCGCCGAATCCATTGGGCATCCCGCTAGCCGCCAGGCAATCGTCACCTTCGATGCGGACGATTTTCTGCGCAGGCTGACGGATGATCGACAGTTGGCGCGCAACGTTCTGGCGACGTTCCTCCAGAATGCCCCTACCCAACTGTGCTCATTACGCAAATGGCTCGATGCCGCAGAGGCAAACCAGCTCCGATTGCAAGCGCACGCCCTCAAAGGGGCATCGGCAACGGTGGCGGCTGAAGGTTTGCGGGCCATCGCCCAGAAGATAGAAGCTGCCGGAGCGGCCGGGACCCTGGACCACTGCGATGAGCTTCTGGCGCGGGCAAGCGAGGAATTCGAGCGGTTCAAGCTGGCGGTAGCACGGCTCGACTGGGCGTAGGATGAAGCTAGGATGGAGCTTCCCGGGAACCCGCGAGGTTGAATTTCGGGTCTCTATGTCATTCCCCCTCGGGAATCTGAGAGAGGTGCCCAGTGACCGACTTCCAACCCCTTGATATCGCTGCGCGTGCGGACGAACGCAACCTTCGGGCCTCAGGCATGTGCCTTGCTGGTAAACTGGTCTTGGCGTCGTGAGATTCGCGATACCAACCAAGGAGACGTCATGCGCGAACGAGAAATGCGAGAGCGAGTCGAGCGTTTTCTGCGGACCCGACTGCGCAACGTGCTGTTGCCCGCGGCTCTCGGGCTTGGTCTGACGGTTGGCGCCTGCAATACCGACGGCCTGGACGCCAGCGACGCCGGTGATGCCAGCGCCAAGAGCGACTCGGGAACGGTGACGACGAGATACATGGCCCAGCAACCCGCCGACGCAGCCCCGGATACCTCGCGCATCGTTGCCTTGTACATGGCGCAGCTCCCGGTGCCGCGCTCGTAGGCGCTAGAATCGCCTCATGCTCGACATCCTCAAGCAGGTCGGCTTTTCGCCGCGGGCGTGCGTCTGGGAGCTGACGCTTGCGTGCAACCTGCGCTGCAAGCACTGTGGCTCGTTCGCGGGCAGCCGGCGCGACGACGAGATGAGCCTGGAGGAGAGCCTGAGCGTCGCGGACCAGCTCGCGGCGCTCGGTTGCCGGCGCGTGACCTTGAGCGGCGGCGAGCCCACGCTCAACCCGGATTGGGATCGCATCGGCAAGCGCCTCGCCGATCATTGCATCAAGGTCAACCTCATCTCGAACGGCTGGCACTGGACCCAGGCCCACGTCGAGCGGGCCAAGGCGGCCGGCCTGTGCGGCGCGGCCTTCAGCCTGGACGGCTTCGAGCGCGAGCACGACGAATTCCGCCAGCCGGGCTCGTTCGAGCGCGTGGTCGCGGCCATCAATGCCTGCGTGGCCGGCGGCCTGCCCGTCGCCGTCAACACGACGGTCAACAAGCTCAACCAGCGCATCCTGCGCCCGCTGCGCGACTTCATCGTCGAACGGGGCGCCTTCTCGATGCAGGTGCAGCTGGCGACAGCGTCGGGAAACATGGGACTGCACCGCGACCTGGTGGTCGACCCTGCGGATCTGGTGTGGCTGGTGCCCGAGCTGGCCGCCATTTGCCGGCTCAACACGCGCAAGTTCTTCGCCGTGGCGGCCGACGACATCGGTTATTACGGCAAGCCCGAACCGGGGCTGCGCGACGACGGTGGCGAGCTGCCCTTCTGGATCGGATGCCGCGCCGGCTGCCAGGTGGTGGGCATCGAGAGTAACGGCACCGTCAAGGGCTGCCTGTCCCTGCCCTCGTCCATGCACGGCGAGACCCGCTTCGTCGAAGGCAACCTGCGCGACAAGCCGCTGGCCGAGATTTGGCAATCCGACGACGCCTTCGCCTACAACCGCCAGTGGAGCGAAAGCCAACTGACGGGATTCTGCCGCGTGTGTCGTTACCACGATTTCTGTCGCGGCGGCTGCACGTGGACGGTCCACTGCCATGCCGGCGATGGCGGCGAGGGCAATCCCTTCTGCTTCTATTACCAGGCCGTGCGGCAAGGCCGTTTGGATTTGCTCACCGAGGAGCCGACCCAACGCGAGCTGGAATTCTTCGGCGGCAAGGTCGAGCCCGTCACTCCACTCTCCCCTACCGCGCAGCCGGCGGACGTCCCCGCGTTGCTCGCCAGCGCACGCGAATTGGCGAACGAGCGCCGCTTCGAAGAGGCCCACCGCCTGCTTTTGCGCGCGCTGGCGCTGGCGCCGGAGGACCTGGCCATCATCGATCTGCTGGGCTTCGTGTGCTTCTTCTTGCGCGACTATGAGGGCGCCGAAGGCTACAATCGCCGCGCCCTCGCGCTGAAACCGGATCACGCCTTCGCCCACAACGGCCTCGGTTTGTCCCTGGCCCGGCAAGGAAAATTCGCGGAAGGCAATGCCGCCGTCGAGCGCGCCATCGCGCTTTCACCCGGCTGGTACGACCCCTACCACGATTTGGCCGTGGTGCTGACTGAAGCGGGTCGGCCCGACGAGGCCTGCGCCATGCTTGCCCGCGGCGCAGCCGCCATCCCTGAATCCGCTGCCGACTTCGCCAGGGTCGCAGCCGCGATACGGAAGCAGCGTCACCCGGGCTAGCCCATGACCGTCCCTTGAGCTAACCCTCCCAGTACCGCCGCCGGGCCGATGGCCCGGATCCTTCAGGCATGAAACGTGACAGCCCCTCACCCGCCTCGCTGTGCTCGGCGACCTCTCAGCCCTGCGGGCACTTCGGGTCCTACACACCCTGCCCCTGCCCCCGCGGCTTCGCCGCGCCCTCGCCCGCTTCGCTCCGCTACGCGGGGCGAGGTGTTTCAGGTCAGGGTTCCCCATGATCGCGTTGGCGGAGACGGGCTTTGCCCGCCTCCGCCAGAGCGCGGGAGGGTTTGGGAACCCTCCTAGGGTTCCCATTCAGATGACGGTGCCCGACGGGATGATGCCGTTCTTGGGAATGATCACGATGCCGTCGCGGATGTAGTACAGGGGATGGTCGACGCTCTCGGGCTTGCCCGCGGGGGAAATCACGACGTCGTCGCCGATGCGCGCGTTCTTGTCGATGATGGCGTTCTCGATGCGTGCGTTCTTGCCGATGCCGATGCGGGGCAGGCCCTGGGCTTCGTGGGATTGGATGGATTCCATCGACTCGTAGTAGTCGCAGCCCATGGTCACGGTACGCGAGATCTTGGCGCCGATGCCGATGACGCTGCGAATGCCGATGACCGAGTTCTCGATGTGCGCGCCGTTGATGATGCAGCCGTCGCACAGCATGGCGTGGTCCAGGGTGCCGCCGTTGATCTTCGAGCCGGGCAACCAGCGCGGGCGGGTGAAGATGGGCGCCGCCATGTCGAAGAAGCTGAAGCGGGGTAGCTCGGCGGCCAGGTCCAGGTGGGCCTCGAAGAAGGCACGAATGGTCCCGATGTCTTCCCAGTAGCCCTGGAAGACATAGGAAAACACCGAGCGCGAGGCGATGGCGGTCGGAATGATGTGCTTGCCGAAATCGGGAAGGTCGTTCTCGAGCACCTGCAAGAGCACGTCGCGGTTGAAAACATAGATGCCCATGGAGGCCAGGTACAAATCCTCCTCGCTGGCGAGGCCCAGCCGGGCATACCACTCACGCGGCAACCGCAGCGTATCCATCACCGCCTCGTCCTTTGGCTTCTCGACGAAGCGATGGATGCGACGGTCCGCGTTCATATGCATGATGCCGAGCGAGCTCGCGTCGCGCCGGATGACCGGAATCGTGGCGATGGTGATCTCTGCGCCGGTGTCCTGGTGCTGTTGCAGGATGTCCCGGAAGTCCATCCGGTACAGTTGGTCACCGCTCAGAATCAAGAAGTAGTCGGGCCCGTGGGTCAGAAAGTGCATCATGTTCTTGCGAACCGCGTCTGCGGTGCCCTGCCACCACGAAGCGTCGGAATAGGTTTGTTGCGCGGCCAGAATCTCGACGAAGCCGCCGGTGAAGGGGTCGAACTTGTACGACCCCGAGATGTGCCGGTGCATGGAGGCGGACTGGAACTGCGTGAGCACGTAGATGTTGCGCAGCTCCGAGTTGATGCAGTTGGAAATGGGGATGTCCACCAAGCGGTACTTGCCCGCCAACGGCACCGCGGGCTTGGCCCGATCCTTGGTGAGCGGGAACAATCGCGTGCCGGCGCCGCCGCCCAAGATGACGCTGAGAACCTTCTTCGTGTTGACTGCCATGCCTGCTCCCTTCCCTGACTAGCATGTCCCGAAGACCTCTTCGAGACTGCTACGCCACCGTCACACGTTGTCCGGTCCTGACCAAATTTCCACTCGCTTCGGAAACGCACTCGAAAAGAGGGCTATCAACGCACAGGCGCTCCACCAGATGGTGGCGGAGGTGGTGGTGGCGCGAAGCCCGGCGGCCACGGCGGAGGCCCACCCCCTGGCAGAGGCATGAAGCCCGGATCTCCCGGTGGTAGTGGCGGACCAGGCGGCATGGGCGGGCGGCGGGCCTTCATATCGTCGAGGATCTTGATCTGCTCCGGGGTCAGGATCTCGCGCAGCTCCTTCTCCATCTGCTCGTTGATGGCCTGCACCTTGGGAAAGTTCGCGCGCAACAGGGCTTCGAGCTGGGGACGGTGGTGCTCGGTGATGGCGCGTGCTTGTGTCTCTTGTTCGGAGGTCAGCTTGAGGGCGCCGGGCGGTCCAGGGAGAAAGGGTGCCGGTCGTGGCGGGGGCGGCGGCATGAGATTCCAGCGCGAGAAACCGGCGCCGGCGACCGCCCCGAACAGGAACGTGCCGAAGAGAAGCAGCGCCGTCAGTAGGCGGATTTGGCGTGGGGATCGTTCGCTCGTCATCGATCGCCTCCCAGGGCTCCCCAAAGGTCGTTTGGCTGGGGAATTTGGTTGTTGGCCGCCCAGTTGGCCAGGGTTAACGCGGCGGGATGTTGCACAGTCGAGACCCGGCCCGATCGGTTCGCGGCGAGCAGACCGGCCGTCCAGGCAACGATGCCGAGGCTCGCCGCCACGGCCAGGGCGGGGCGAGCCCAGCGCAGCAGTTGTCGTTCGATGGAAAGTCGTTTGCGCCGTTCGGCCAGGGCCTTGCCCACGAGCCCGTCGAGGGTTCTCGTCCAGTGCAGCTCGTCCCGGCTCGGGTCGAGCGCTGAGAAGTCGATGCGTTCATCTACTCGTTCATTGTGCCGGTCATCCTGCATGGTATCCCTCACTTCCGGCCTTGGTCTCTTGGGGCGACTCGCCTCCCAGTTTCGCGCGCAAGATCTGGCGGGCCTGGAAGAGGTGCTGGCGCGAGTTGACCTCCGAAATACCAAGAGCCTCGGCGATTTCCGCGTGGGTCCAGCTCTCGAGATCGTGCAGCAGAACCACTTCGCGTTTTTCCACGTCGAGGCCGGCCAGGGCGGAAACGAGGGCCTCGCGCATGCCGACCGTCTCTGGCGGCAGGGTGGCGAATTCGAGAATTCGGGCACCGTCCGGAGCCACGTCGCGCAGGCGCCGGCTGTCGAGAAGATTGCGCGCGCGATTGCGAACGATCTGAAACAGCCAAGCGGCGAAACGCCCGGGTTCGCGACACGTGTCGAGTGACTGGAAGGCCTTCAAGAACGCCTCCTGGGCCGTGTCCTCCGCATCCGCTGGCCGGCCCACCACCGACAGCGCGATGCTGTAGGCCGGCCGCAGAAAAGCGCGCACCAGGCCCGCGAAGGCGTCTGCCTCGCCTCGCCGAGCGCGATGGACCAAATCAGCGCATGCATCATGGGTCAGCACGGTGGATGGACTCTTCCGCAGTAGACAGCCAACCGGGCACGAGCGTTAGCGAAATTCGGACCCCTTACCCGCCTCGCTGCGCTCGGCGACCTCTCCTTGCTGCGCGGGGCGAGGTGGTTTCAGGCTAGGGACGGGGCGGGTGCAGCGGCATGCACGCCAGCGGCTCATTCTCGCCCGGCGCCTTGGCGCAAGTCCCCTCGATGGAGCGCCCGCGAAACGACACCGTGCAAGTCGCGCCTTCGCTTTGGTTGGCGCAAGCGTCGATGGCTTCCTGGGGTGGCCGGGGCGGTGGTGGCATACACGCCAGCGGCTCCTGGCCCTCCGGCCCTTTCACGCACCTCCCCTGCACCGACTGCCCGTGAAAGGAAACCGTGCACGTGGCTCCCTCCTGCTGGTTGGCGCAAGCGTCGATGGCTTCCTGGGGAGGAGCCGGCGGACCACCGTTGTCGTTCGCGGCGGATGCGCGATTGGGTGCAAGCCCGGTCAGTGCGGCGAAGGTCATGCTGGCAAGTAGTCCTAGGGTTCTCGTGGTCATCGATGTCTCCTTTGTGGATGGTTCGATGGCAAGACAGGGAACAGGGGCCTGGCGTTAGGCCCGGGTCTGGATGCTCGCGGTCCGAGGTGGTGCTATCCTCTCGGATACCATGAGCCGCGAAGAGCTGTTGTCGCGCATTTCGGTGGATCCAAACATCTGCTTCGGCAAGCCGTGCATTCGGGGCCATCGCATTTGGGTCGCGCTGATCTTGGACCTGCTCGCCAGCGGATCGGCCATGGCACAGATCCTCGCCGACTATCCTGGACTTGAAGAGGCGGACATCCTTGCCTGCCTTGCCTACGGCGCGGAAATGTCGCGTGAACGATTCGTGGATATTCCCGCGAAGAAGACGGCGTGAGGTTCAAGCTCGACGAAAACCTGGGTGAACGAGGCCTTCGCCCTTTGCGTGAGGCTGGGCATGACGTCGCAACAGTCGCGCAGCAGTCCATGCAGTCGGCGACCGACCGAATGCTCATCGATGCCTGCGCGGCCGAAGGACGATGCCGGGTCACTCTCGATCTGGATTTCGCGGACCCGATCCGATTTCCGCCGTCGTCCTTCGAAGGGATCGTGATTCTGCGCTCGCAAGCGATTGTCAGCGCCGCAGGCTTGAATGTGTTGGTGCAAACCTTGGTCGGCGCGCTCGTGCAGACAAATCCCCGACGCAAACTGTGGATTGTGGAGCCCGGTCGCGTTCGCGAGCACGCCGGATCAGATTAGCTACCGCAGCTGATCCAGCAGCGCGCGGGCTTCTTCGAGGTCGGGGTTTTCTTGCAGGGCGCGCTTGACGAAGATGATGGCGCGCGAGCGATCCTTCGCCCGGTGGGCGATGCGCGCCTGGCGCAGGTACGCGAGCGCCAGGACCTTGGCGTCCTTGACCGGATTGGCGGCGACCACGCGCAGGGCGCGCAGGGCCAGCTCGTCGTCGCCGATGGATTCGGCCATGTCGGCCAGCTCGTTGGCGATGGCGACGCTTCGGCGATCCACGTCCAGCGCCTTCTTGAGCGCTTGCAGTTGGCCGTCGCGATCGCCCATCTGGGCCGCGAGCTTGGACTGGCGCTGGTAGAGCATGGCCAGCTCTTCGGACTTCATGGACTTGGCGTCGGCGAGCAAGTCGGTCAGAACGCCAGAAGCCTGGTCGAACCTGCCCGCCGCGGTGTAGGCTTCGAGCAGCAGCGACCGCGTCGGACGATCGGCGCGCGGAAGCGCGAGGGCCTTCTCCAGCGCCACCGCGGCGTCCGCGCCTTCCCCGACGGCGAGGAGAGCCTGGCCGATCTGCACGTACAAGGCAAAGCGCTCGCCTTCCTCGGGCTCGCTGTCGGCCATCTCGTTGCGCAGGCGCGCCGATTCGGCGATGTTGCCGGTCGAGGCGTAGAGCGAGGCCAGGCGCGATTGCAGCGCGCGGTGACCCGGCACCTGGCCGAGCACGCCGGAAAGCCAGGGCAAGGCCTCCTCCCCGCGCCCAAGCTTCTCGCACACGTCGGTCAGGGCCAAGACGGCCTGGACCTTGGCGTCTCCCTCCTCGATGTGCACGAGGCGGGCCCACACGTTGGCCGCCGATTCCCAGCGTTCGGCCGCGATGAAGATGTCGCGCATCTGATGGAGCATGTCGCGATCGTCGGGGAAGGCCTCGATCCAGCGGAACAGCACTTGATCGGCCTGGTCGTGGTCGCCGCCGAGACGCAGAATTTCGGCCAACCGCATGGTCGCCGCCCGCGCGGCCGGCCTGTCGGCCTCGCTGGCGGTGCGGCCGGCGGCGCGAGTCAGCACCGCGGCCAGCTCGGTACTGGCGTCGCTGGCACCCAGGGCGAGCGCCTCTTCCAGATCTCTCGTCGCGGCCGTGTCGTCCTGGTTGCGCACGGCCAGCTCCGCGCGCAGGCGCAAGAGGCCCACGCGCATGGCCGCCTCGGGGCTCCTGGCCAAGATCTCGCTGACCGCCGAAATCGCCTGGGCGGTTTCACCCGCCTCGACCAGGGAATCGCACAGCTCGCGCACCAGATCGAAATCGGAGGGATCGGCCTCCGCCGCTCGCTGCAGGGTCTGGGCCGCGCTCTTGGCATCGCCCAGTTTCTCGCGCTGCAGATGGGCCACCTTGCGCAACATGCGCGTGGTCTTGCCGGCATCGGGCTGACGGCTCGCCTCCTGGCTGAAGAGCTGTACGACCTCCGCCCAACGCGAGCGCTCGGTGTAGAAGGCGGCCAGCTTCTCGAACACTTCCGCGCTGGCCAGGGCGCGCTCGCGGCCGAGGACCAGGGCGCGCTCGGCGCCGGCTTCGTCGCCGATGCGCAGGCGCAGATCGCAAAGCGCGATGGCCTGGGCCGCGGCGTTCTCGCCCGTCTCGCCCCGCAAGATGTCCTCGCCGAGGGCGGCGCGTTCGGATAGCTCGCTCTCGTCGGTCAGAAGCTCGGCCAGCGAGAGTTGCAACGATCGTTTGACAGTCGCATCGGGCAGCGACACCGCCAGGGCCGAGCGATAGACCTCCTTGGCCTGGGCCGGGTCGGCCTTCTTGACGAGGTCGCCCAGCCGCCGCGCCAAGGTCGCGCGGGCCGCGCCGCCCGCCGAGCCATCTCCGCTCGACAGCGCCTCGGACAGCAGGGTCACGGCTTCGCTGACCTCCCCCCGCGCTTCGTAAATATCGGCCAGCAAGGTAAGCGCCTCGGGATGCCCCGGCTCTTCGAGCAGGACATCACGCAGCGCCGCGGACATCTCTTCGCCAGCGTCGCCGCTCTTTTGCAGATACTTCGCCCAGGCCATGCGAACCGCGCTGCGATCCCCGCGCCCCATGAGCTTGCCGACCAGATCGTCGACCAGCGCCTGCAAGGCCTGACGCTGGCCCAGCCGAGCGTGCAGCTCGAGCAGCGGCTCCCACACCTCGCGGTCGGTCGGATAGAGCACGCGCAGGTGCTCCAGCAACTGGGCGGCCTCCGTGGCGAGCTCCGGGGCGGCGGCGGCGGCCCTGGCGGTCTCGCGCACGAGCGGCGTCAGCCGTGGGTCGGCCCATTCCTCGCGTGCTTGCTCGAGCACGCGCGCGGCACCGGCCATATCGCCCTTCGCGCGCAGCCGGCGCGACAGATCGCCGACGGCCCACAGGCCTTCGCGCAAACCGCCGGGCGATCCGTTGCTGCTTGCGACCTCGATGGCGCGCGCGAGCATGCGTTCGGCCCGTTCGCCTTCGCTCAGCGAAATGGCCAGCTCGACGCCTTCGCGAAGGTCGCCAAGCTGCGCCCCGGGCAGGGACGCGCGCCGTTCGAGAAAGTCGAGCAACATGCGCTCGTCCTTGGATGCCCGCGCGACCTTCTCGTAAACCGGCAGCACGCGCGTCAGGGCGGAATCGGGAACCTGCCCACCTTGCACGATGGCGGTCGCGCGCGGCAGATCGGGCTGCAGCTCCACCGCCTCGGCCAGAGCATCGAGGCCGTCCTCGCGCGTGTCGGCCTGTCCGATCTCGGCTTCCGCCAAGCGGTAGAGGATATCGGCCTTCTCGGCGTCGGAGGCCGCAGCTTGCAACAGGCGGCGCAGCCCGGCCACCGCGCGCTTGCTCTCGGCCTCGTCGCCGGCCTGCACGGCCACGCGGATGAGAGCGCTGTGCACCTCGGCCTTGCGCCGATTCGCCTGTTCGGCACGACGGAGAAAGGCGAGCGCGCGATCGAAAAGGTGCAAATCCTTCTCGGCCACGTCGGCCGCGCGCAAGAGAAGATCGGCCAGGGTGCCCGCGTCGTCGGCGCGCCGAAGCTTGTCCGCCGCACCCGCCACCGCGTCGAGATAAGCCTCGGCCTTGCCAAGCCGAACGGCGATGCCACGGGCCAGGGTGTGCGCTTCCGCGCTGTCCGGCACCTTGACCAGGATCTCCAGCACGGCCGAAAGCCCCTCTTCGGCGCGACCGATGGCCTCCAGCACGCTCGCCCGTTCGCAGACCACCAGGGCCTCGTCGCTGACGTGGGTCGCCGCCGCCCGGCGCTTGCCGAGGAGATCGAGCAGGGTTTCGTGGTCGCCGTCCGCGAGCAACGCGGCCTGGATCCGCCGCGCTTCCACCGGATCGTGCAGGGCACGCGCGATGGCGGATTCGAGGTGCTCGCCGGCCTCGGCCTTGCGACCCTGCCGGAGCGCGAGCCGCCGCAGGCGCACCAGCACCTCGCCCGCGGTCATGGCGGAATCGCCGCTGTGCCCGCGGCGGGCGAGAACCAGCAGCGCCCGGTAGGCCTTCTCGGCCCGTTCGAAATCGCCGCGTGCTTCGGCCACCTCGGCCAGGGCCAGTTGCACGTCCGCGCTGTCGAGCAAGACCGCTGCGGCCTGCTCGAGGTGCTTGGCCGCCAGGTCGACATCCTTTTCGGCCCGCGCCACCGTCGCGATCTGCAGGTGCAAGCCCGCGCGCTCGCGCGATTGCCGCCGCCCATACTCCTGAAGCAGCCCTTCCAGCACCGCCCGCGCCTCGGCCAGACGGCCGGACGCGCGCAAGCCGTCGGCCAGCGCCAGACGCAAATCTCGCTCTTCGGGGGCCAGCCCCACCGCCCGTTCCAGCACCGGCACGGCCAGCGCGGGATCGCGCAACTTCTCCTGGCAAAGCGCCAGCGCCTCGCGGGCGGACGCCACGACCGTCTCGCGGTCTTGCGTGTGCGTGGAAAAGGCCGAGAGGGTGCGCAAGAGGGCCTCATGGTGTCCGGCCTCGCGGTGCAAGCGCGCCAGCATGGTCCACAGCGCGGACGCCTCGGGATCCTCGCCCAGGGCACGCTCGAGCGCGGCCACCGCGCGGTGGCGCTGGCCACCCTCGACGTAGGTCTGCGCCAGCTTGGCCACCGACTCGCGCTTCTCGGCGGGCGCGCCGGCGGACATGCGCTGCTCGAGCCAGCTCGCGGCAGCCAGGGGCTCGCCCGCGGCCTCGTAAAGACGCGCCAGCGCTTCCATGGCCGACGGATCGGCGGCCAGTCCCGCGACCTTTTGGTAGGCGCCGATGGCGCGCGCAGGATCGCCGAGCTGTTTCTCGAATAGTACCGCGGCCTCTTGCCAAAGCTGGGCCGCGGGCACGGCGTCGCTTTGATCTTCGAGCTTACGCGCCTGCGCGACCAGGATGTCGGTCAGCTCGGCGTAGCGGCCACGCGAGCGCAAGAGCTGGCCGATGGCGCCCAGCGTGGCCGGGTGGCCGGGGCTGTCTTCCAAGTTGGCGAGCAGGATCTCGAAGCGCCCGGTGCGGTTCTCGACGATTTCGCCCAGGCGTGCGATGTCCAGGCGCAACGCCAGGCGCTCGTCGGCCCCGGCGGCGTCGTCGAGCTCGCGCCGGCGCAGGGTGAGCAGATCGCTCAGCATGTCGGCTTCCTCGTAGAGCTTGGCCAGCGCCTTGATCGCCTCGCGATTCCTCGGATCTTGGTCCACGGCTTGACGAAGGAGCTCGCGCGCCAGCTTCTTGTCGATCTCGGCGGCCAATTCGCCGGCCCGCCCGCGCAGGCTCTGCGCCACGTCGGCGGCGATGGGGAGACGGCTCGCTTCGAGCAGGTAGTCCACGGCGCGACGGACATCTGCCTTGTCCCGGCTGGCCCCGAGCTGTTTGGCAAGCCCCTGCGTCGCGCGGACCAGACCATCCGCCGCGACGGATTTGCCCTCGGCCGCAAGCCCCGCGCGCAGAAGCCCGGCCGAGCGATCGAACAAGCTGGTCAGAGCCGCGCGCACAAGCCCGGGGTCCTTCTTGTCTTGCTCGGCCACATCCAGGGCCTCGGCCAGCGAATCGAGCTCGCGCGGCACCAGCGCCGCGATCTGCACCAGGGTGTCGAACAGCGGCTTGCCGCCGCGGCCGCGCTGGGCCTCGGCCAACCTGCGCAAGGTCGGTACGTGCGACGGGTCGTAGTCGCGCGCACGCAAGAGCGCCTTTTCCCGCCACCCGGCCGCCTTGTCGGGCGCCACGGCGTAATCGGCGATGCGCTCCTCGATGGCGCGGCCAAGCGTGGCGGAAACGCCGGCCTTCTTGGCCAGCGCGGCCGAGAGCAACCTGCCCAGGGTCTTGAAACTGCCTTGCGCCTCGCTGGCGGCGCTTGCGGCCTTCTCCATCAAGGGCAAGAAACCGCCGACCAGAGCGCCGACGTCGAAGGGCTCGGCCAGGGCCGCCTCCACCGCGGTTTGGAAGGCCCCTTGCAAGCTGGCCAAGCGCACGACCACGAGTCCCACGGCACGGTCGGCGGGCGCCGCTTGCAAGGCCTTTTCGGCACAGGCCAGGGCGGCGGTATTGTCGCCCGCGTGCTCCTCGAAGAGTCGGCTGGCGATGAGCAGAAGCTGGGCCCCGCGCGGGGCGAGCGGCGGAAGCGCGGCGGTCGCCTGCTCGATGGACTTCGCCGCCAGCGCGTGCTCGCCGGTGACCGCCGCCAGGCGCAGAATCTCCGCCTCGGCCTGCGTGTCGTCGGCACGGAGCTTGAGGATCGCGATGTGGTGGGCCAGGGCGTCGCTCGGCCGCTGGGCACGCTTCTCCTCGATCTCGGCGGCCTCGCGGTAGATGCGCACGCGTTCGCCATCGCTGCCAGCCAGGTTCAGGCGATGGGGAAGAATGGCCAACAGCCCCCGCCAATCGTCGGTGGCGGCAGAGCAGCGGACCACGCCGTCGACGGCGGACGCGCGCGCCACCTCGTCGTCGGCAAGCGCCAGCAAGGCGTCGCGCAGTCCTTGGGTGCGTGGATCGACGGCCAGGGCGCGGCCATACCAGGTCGCCGCGCCCTGGGGATCGGAGAGCTGCGAGCGGCAAGCATCGCCCAGGCGCACGAACAGGGCCACGAGCTCGCCCTGCGTGCCCTGGCCCACCCTGGTTCCCAGGTTGAGCAGATCCTGCCAGCGACCCGAGGCCGCGAAGAGATCGAGGATGGCCGTCACGGCCCCTGCATCGCTCGGCGCGGTTTCCAGGATCTGGGACAGCGCCGCGATGGCGCCCGACGGATTCCCGAGCTGGTCGCGCTCTACCTCGGCCACGCGCATGAGATCGGCGCGACGTTGGATCCACGGCACCTCGGCGCTCGCCCGCCTGGCCAGCGCTACCACCAGCTCCTGCCAGCGCTCGGCGCCCTCGAGAATTTCGATGGTGCGCGCCAGCGCCTTGCGATCGTTGGCATCGGCGGCCAATCGCTCTTGCCACAGACCGAGCGCGCGATCGAGCTGTCCACGCGCGCGGGCCAGCTCGGCGGCCTCGCCGAGAAGAGCCCGGCGCATGCCGGGAGAAGGCTCGAGCTTGGCCTGATGCTCGAGAATATCGAGACGCTCGTCGGCGTCGGGCGCAAGCAGCGCGGTCTGCTTGCGCAGGGCGAGCAGGATCTGCTCGGTCTCGGCGGCGCCGCTGGCCAGGATCTTGCGGTAGAGCGCGCTGGCCTGCTCGGCGCCGGCCCCCTTTGCGCGCGCCTCCTCGATCTGCGCGGCCTCCAGCCACAACGCAACTTGCAGCTTGGTGTCCTGGGTGGCGTCGGCCGCCACCAGCAGGCCGCGCACGTACGCGGCGGGCGCCCCCGTCACCTCGGCCAGAAATTTCAGGCGCGCGCGCGTCGAGGCCTCGTCGGGCTGGAACGCCACCAACTCGACCAGCCGCTCGCGTGCCGCCGCCAGATCGCCCTTGCGTTCGAGCATGTCGGCGGCCTCGTTGACGAGCGCGCGCGTCTCGTCCGGCGTGGCGAAGGTCAAGGCCACGCGCAGGGCCGCGACCAGGGCCTCCAGGCGGCCGAGCTGGGCGTGGCGCGCGCGCAAGATGTCGAGGGCGCGCCGGCGCACCGCCGCGGGCAACTTGGCGTCGTTCAGAATGCGATCCGCCAGGGCGCAAGGGACGCCGTCGTCGGTCAGCGACGGCTGCGCCAGGAGCTTTTCGACCTCGTCGAGAGCCTTCTCGGGCTCGCCCAGGTGGTCGAGATAGAGCCCGGCCAGGCGCTCGCGCACAGCGATGGCGTCGTGGCCCGACATCGCCGCCAGGCGCAGGCCGAGAACCGACGCCAGCGTGGCGAAGTCGCCCAGCTTTTCCAGCAGGCGTTCGAGCTCGGACGAAACCTCGAGGGCACCGGGGGCGGCTTCGAGCAGGGCGCGCAGGTAACTTGCGGCGCGCGCGGTGTTGCCCGAGTCGCGCGCCACGCTGGCGGCGTCTTGCAACAGACGGCGGCGGCGCGGACCGTCGGCGAGCCCTTCGAGAACAAGATCGTAGGACGAAAGCAATTCGTCCCACTGCTGGTTCACGGAGCGGAGAATGGTGAGCCGTTCGAGCGCCCAGTCGGCGCCCGGGTCGAGCAGCAGGACGCTCTCGAGGAACTCGACGATGACCGCGGTTTCGCCAGCGTACCATTCCTCGTAAAATTGTAGGGCCCGCTGACCCAGGGCATTGACCAGGTTGGGAGCGAGGCCGGAAGAAAGGGCCTTGCGATAGGCGGCCACCACGTCGTCCGGCTTCTGCGTTTCGGCGACCAGGGCCTCCAGGTCGTCCCAGGCCGACATCTCGGCCGGCTGTTTTTCGGCCTTCCTCAGCGCGGCCTTGAGTTTTTCCGAGGAGCCCTTGTCAGAGTCGACCGACCGCGTACCCGTTGTGCTCGAATCCCGCTTCATGTCCCCTCGCTGGAACAAAGGTTTTAGGAAGCAGATAGTAACAGGTTCACTCGGGATCGGGGCTGTTTTCGGGACGTTGCGCGATTGGCACGCTCGCCGCTGACGGCCGCGCGGTGGCGAATTCAGTCCTTTGACGCGGCTTGACCGCGGCGCTTGATCGTGCCTTCCAGCTCGCGTGCCTGTTCCTCGATGTGCCAGGGCCGTTCGGCGTAGACGTCGTCGAAAAGCGAGGCCACGGGCGGCCGGGCAGGCACCGATTCGGTTTCCCTCACCAGCGCGGCGAAGCGGGCGTCGAAATCCTTGCGCAGCTTCTCTTCCTCGTGCGCGCTCCACACGCCCTTACCCTGGCAATAGGCACGAAAGCGCTTGATGGGATCGCTGGCTTCCCACTCCTTGGGCTCGTCCGGGTCGCGGTACACGCTCGGATCGTCTGACGACGTGTGCGCCCCGCGCCGGTAGGTCAAGGCCTCGATGAGCGTGGGTCCGTCGCCCGCGCGCGCCCGCGCCGCCGCCTCGGCCGTGACGCGAATCAGGGCCAGCATGTCGTTACCGTCGACGAGAAGACTCTTCATGCCGTAGGCGATCCCCTTTTGCGCCAGCGTGGGCGAGGCGGTCTGGATCCCGCGCGGCGTGGAAATGGCCCAGCCGTTGTTGCGCAGAAAGAAAATGCACGGGGCCTTCTTCACCTGGGCCAAGTTGCACGCCACGTGAAAGTCGCCCGTCGAGGTGGCACCGTCGCCGAAGTAGACGAAGCTGACATCGTCCCTGCCCCGAATCTTGGCCGCCATGGCCATGCCCACGGCGTGCGGGATCTGGGTCCCCACCACCGAGCTGACGGTCATGAAATTGAGATCCCGGACCGAGTGGTGCGCGGGAAGCTGGCGGCCCTTCACCGGATCCTCGGCGTTGCCGTAGAGCTGGCACATCATGGTGCGCAGGGAATAGCCGCGAAACAGCGCCGCCGCCTGCTCGCGGTAGCACGAGAAGATCCAGTCGGTGGGCCGCAGCGCCCAGGTCGGGCCGATGAGCGTGGCTTCCTCGCCCGAGGCGGTCAGGTAGAAACCGATGCGGCCCTGGCGCTGGAAACGCAGCAGGCGCTCGTCGAGCAGGCTCGACTCGATCATGGCTTCGAGCATGCGGCGCAGCTCGGACCCCGGGATTTCGGGTTCGAGCTCGGGCCGGCAAACCTTGCCGTCCACATCGAGAATACGAAGCAGCTCCAGCTTCACGGGTCACCTTGCTAGCGGCGAGAGGCAGGGTTGTCAAGGCCGCTCGCGTGGCGCAATACTTGGGCGCGAACGCGACATGAACCTGCACGTGAACGACCGAGTTGGCCACCAGGGCATCGACTACCGGGTCGATGAGATCCTGGCGTATGTCCTGGCCGACCGCACCTTGTATCTGGCGCGCCTCACGGGCGGCGATCAAGCGCGCTTTCTCGAGCCCGCGCAAAGCGACACGCACGATCGGGCGCTGGTGCTCTCCGAGATCGAAAACCTCGACATCACGACGCCGCCGCCAGCCACCATCTATCACGGCGGTGAAAGTTACCTGCTGCGGCTGTCGGGCACGGCGACGGTCACGGCCAGCGACGGCGTCGCGCGAACCTGTGCGCTTTGGCGCTATCGCGCGGCAGGCGATCGATTTCTGCAAATCGAGCAATGGCCCGACCGTCTTCGCATGTTGGCAGGCGCATCCGTGCACCCGAACATGCTAGAAATACGCTCCGCAACGACCAAGGATTCTTAAGGATTCATAAGGAGAATGCCCATGTACAAGGTGGTGCTGCTTCGGCACGGCGAAAGTGAATGGAACCGCGAGAACCGCTTCACGGGTTGGACCGACGTCGACCTGTCCGAGAAGGGGCTCGGCGAGGCCAAGGCGGCGGGACAGCTTCTCAAGGCCGAGAAGTACGAGCTCGACATCGCCTACACCTCGGTGCTCAAGCGCGCCATCCGAACCCTGTGGCTGACCCTGGACGCCATGAACTTGATGTGGATCCCGGTCCATCGCAATTGGCGCCTCAACGAACGGCACTACGGCGGCCTGCAAGGCCTGAACAAGGCCGAGACCGCCGCCAAGTACGGCGAGAGTCAGGTCAAGATCTGGCGCCGCAGCTACGACATCCCGCCGCCGCCTCTCGAGAAGACCGACGAGCGCTACCCCGGCCACGACCGGCGCTACGCCGACCTCAAACCGTCCGAGCTGCCGCTGACCGAGTGCCTGAAGGACACCGTCGCCCGCTTCCTGCCCATGTGGCACGAGACCATCGCGCCCACCATCAAGCGCGGCAAGCGCGTGATCATCGCGGCCCACGGCAACAGCCTGCGCGCCCTGGTCATGTTCCTCGACAACATCCCCGAAAAGGAGATCGTCGAGCTGAACATTCCCACCGGCATCCCTCTCGTCTACGAGCTCGACGAAAGCCTCAAGCCCATCAAGCACTACTACCTCGGCGACCAAGCCGCCATCGCCGCCGCCATGAACGCGGTGGCCAACCAGGGCAAAGCCAAGTAGCCGGCCGGACGCGCGAAGAATTCACCACGGAGGCACCGAGACGCCAGCGGCTCTGGCGAAGAGAGCTCGACCGCCGTAGCACTTGAAAGGAAGCGGCCGAAATCCTGCTTACGAAGCGGCCCCGCGCCCCCCACCTCGACCCGCCGACGGCCAACAGTGCGGAATCACGGGACTTCGCCGATTGGACGGGCTAGCAAAGCCCACCACTCGCCGCTGCGCTAATATTATTCTTCGCAGGCTAATAGGTAGTCGACAGACCAAGCGATGAGTTATGCAACCGTTACTTTGAGTGTCCTTGTCGCCACGGCGTTTGCCCGATCCGATGCCGCGCTGGCGGCAGATGACGGCGTTGGTGCGCAGTCGATATCGCCTCTTTCCGCCGCCTTCGAATACCAGAATGACCATCGCGCTCTATTGGCCAAAGTCGATGACTGGCGCGACCCCGCACGTCCTGAGGAACGTCGACTGGTTGCTGATACTGCCCTACCTGTGTTGGTCCCCGGCAAACAGGTTGACATCCCCTTGGCGAGCGTTACCTGGGGATCGGCCGTTGGCGCCCGGATAAGCGTGTCGGCTAAGGACTGCGGAAGAATCCCTATGGCTCTGGAGGCAAAGGCCAACAGCCCGTGGCTTGCCTTCGTTGCTGACGGCCCCGGACGGTCGGATGAAAATGGGATTTGCACCTTTACTCTGGCTGCCCGCGAACCTTTGCCCCGTGTCATCAGAGAACTGGAAGGTGACGTGCAATGGACCATAAAGACCGGCCGGCGTCGAGTTGACCTGGGACGGTCGCACCATGTCCTGCTGGTCACGGCTGGTCCACCCCAGTATGCGCAGGCCTGGGCCATGACAGGGGTGGGCACGATTCCATTGCGCCCTGATCACAACGCGGTCACCGTGTACCGCCTGCGTGGTGCGATTCGCGTCGCCAATGGCGCGAGCACCGGAACCGCTGCTGCTGCGGCGGCATGGCGTTACAGCCAGAAACACTACGACATATTCGCGAACCCGGAAGCTCAACCCGTGGGCTTTGCTGGAAACCCAGCAATACGGACAATGCATGACAGCTGGCGCATTTATTGAAGCTGTCTACACCATCCTTGGTTTTCGAAGCGGGAAGGTCGTCTATGTCTACCCCACCTTGACCCGCCCCAAGAATCCGAATCTCAGGATCTTTCCTCACGCAGTGATTCCGGGATCATTTACGGTCGAAAGCGATGCTTACGATGTGCGTGGTCAGTTCCGCTGGGTGGTGGCGGATTCGTCGCCTGTCGTGCACAAACATTCGACAGTCGAGGCTGCGCGACACCGGGGAGCGCATGGAATCGAGCGCCTCATGTTTCGTGACTGGACCGGACATCTTCACAACTACGCCACCGCATTCGTGGTTGAAGAAGAGGGTGAGAAAACCTACTTCGGTGGAGGCTACGAAGGGCGGCCCTACCACGATGCCGAAACCTTTTTGGCCGCTGCCTGCATCGCGGTGGTATGGGTCTACGAAGAAGGAAGCAGCGATGTCACCACTTTGCCTTTGGAACGGCGACTGCCGTCGAACAAGGCGGTGCGGCGGACGGCGCTTGCGCGCCGCCGCTGAACGCCATAGGGTTGATACGCAGGACCGCTTGAGACCCTCCTGAAACGGCGATCTCCATCCCAGAGCGGGAATTCAGCTGGCGATGCCTCAATGCGACCGACGATCTCATCAATGCAATTTACAAATTTCTCGCCAAGTCCGTCCGCGTGAGACTCGTACCATTCTGCCGCCGCCTCGAGCTCAGCGCGAGCGGAAGGCGCGAAAGTCGTCGACTTCATTTCGAACGCAAGCGCCCGAGCGTCTCAGACCTTACCTGGGCCCAAGGGATCGCCTTTGCAGTGCCAGAGTCCAGCTCTCTCACCCTGCGGTCAAGCTCCGCTGCCCACGCAGCCGCCCATTTCGGATCCTCAGTGCCCTCCACGCTCTCAAGGATCTCGGTCGCGAGCGCAAGCCGGTCGTCAGCCGGTAGTTGCAGCGCTCGCTGCAAAAGTTCAGATGGGCTCGCCTGTGCCATGGGGCGATTCTAACCCCATGGACGCCGCCCAACAAGCCGTTGCAGACGTGGTCGCCGCAGGGACATCGTATATGATCGCGCCACCAGCTCGGCGGCGCCGACGCCGCTGAACGGCAAAGCGTTCGACGGATGCAGCTTACTTGGCTATGAAAGGGACCCTATGAGAGCCACCGCGATCTTCTTGGTGATGAGTGTCGTCTCCGTGGGCTGCGCGACAAGCTATCGGCCGCAGGAGACCGGCCGAATTAGCTACCTCCTGGACGGGCCTGGATTCTCGCTCTACAAGAACGGCGAGGAGTTTGGCGCAGGTGGACTGTCGAGCGCGCCGATACGTGCAGTCGCAGGTAACCCTCAGGCCGAGAAACACGCTCGTACCTTTGTGCGACGGTCGAGAATCGCGTGGACCCTGTGCGGGGTCGCGATTGCCTCACTTGTTACCGCGCTTTCATTGAATCCAGACGGTCATGCACAAGGCGATAGACGACAGGCCGCCCTGATTTTTGGGATCTCAGGGTTCACGTCGCTCTTGGCTGGCGGTGCTGTATTCATCACGGCTCCTGGTCACCTTTACGACGCCGTCAACATCTATAACGACGGTCAGCGCCGGGCAGGAGAGTAGCGCCACTTCTTGGAGAAACACCGTCGAACAAGGCGAAGCAGCAGACGGCGCTTGCGCGCCGCTGCTGAACGCCATAGGCTCCGGAAGGTCCATGGGCGTGGGCGCTGGCGAAAGATGAAGGCGTCGCAGTCGGCCTTGCGAAGCTCGCTGAACAGCCTGGAGATCCGCGATAGCGGGTAGGTCATCGAGATGTTCATCGGACACGTCGCCACCGCGCTGGCGGCCAAGAGGCTCGATCCACGACCTTCGCTAGGCACCTACCTCCTGGCCGCGAATTGGCCGGATATACTGTTCTCGCTATTGCTCCTCAGCGGCTGGGAACAAGTCCGAATCGAGCCTGGTCACACGGCCAGTCACACGGCCATGATGGCCATGGCCTTCCCGCGCTACCCGTACTCGCACAGCCTCGTCGGTGTCCTTCTTGCCGGCGCCGTGTTGGCCGTCCTTCACTGGGTCTTTCGTCGCCACATCAGGTCAGCGGTCATTCTGGGCGTCCTCGTTATCGGCCACTGGATTCTCGACGTCATCACGCACGTTCCCGACATGCCGCTGGGCTTGGCAGGTCCCATGGTCGGCCTCGGACTGTGGCGATCCATCCCCGCGACCTTCGCGGTCGAAGGCCTTCTCTTCGTTGCCGGCGTGGCGCTGTATCGGCAGGCGACGCGCGCCAAGGACGCCATCGGTCGCTGGGCGCTCGCCGTTTTCGTCATCCTGCTCGTGGTCACCTACGTGGCGGGTCCGTTCGGCCCGCCGCCGCCCTCGGCCAAGGCGGTGATAGTCGTCAACAATGTGACGATGCCGCTTCTCCTCATTTGGGCCATCTGGATCGATAGGCACCGGCGTCCGGCCCCGTGAGGGAACGCGGGCTACGCGGCCGCGCCGGGCTTTTCGTGGCCCATTTCCAACTTGAGGGCTTTCAAGGACAGGTGGATGTCCACGATGAAGGTCACGATGGATCCGATGAGCGTGAGCAGGCAGGCGATGAAGAACAGACTGACGAGCAGGCCAAGAACGATGGCCGATTCCCATTTCATCAGCGCGGTGAAAAAGAGCGTGACGATAAGCAGGGCTGCGAACAGCATGCTGGTGGCGCCGAGGATGATGGAGATCTGGATGAGGCGCGCCCTGCGATAGAGAATCTCGACCTGGCCTCGCAGGTGTCGCCGGTCGGGCTCGCCGGCTTCGCGCATCTCGTGGATGAGCTGACGCGAACGATCCACCGCGCGTCCGAATCGGTTGGTGAGCGAGAGCAACAAGAGCCCGACACCGGAGATCAAAATCACCGGTCCGATCGCCACCTGCAATAGCGGGATCAACTCCTTCAAGCCTGTCCCTAGCATGGGTGGTGCCTGTCGATGGCCTTAAAGCATGGATTTCTCGTCCAAGTACCTACTGACACAGGGCCACGCCAGCGCCGATGATGGTCTGGTCGAGGCCGCCCATCAGCGTGACCTGCGTGTCGCCCTTGTGGTAGCGGAAGACATTGGCGTTGCCGACGGTGATGTTACCATCGCCAAGGAACAGATAGAAGTCCCCCTGCCAGTTGACCAGGGCGAAGGAGGGATGGCTGTAACCTGCGGGAACATCGGTCACGTCGATGGCCATGGCGGTGCCGGGATCGATGGTGAGCAGCTGAGAGGTCACGGCACCGGGGGAGAAGGCGTACAGCTCGCCATTCGGGCCGGCGGTCAGCTCGATGGCTGGTAGAGTGGGCTTTATGGGACCCACGGTGGTCAACGTGAAGCTCGACAAGTCGATGTGGGAAAGGTTATTAGCCTGACCGCTGCTCGTGTTGGTCACGATGTAGAGCGTTTGTCCTGCAGGTACGTTGTCTGGCAAGAGCGCCATGCCGTAGCGACTGTTTTGGATCACTGACGGATCGAAGCTGGTGGCCGCGGCCGTGAAGGTCGCCAAATCGACCACACACAACTGCCCGGAATGGCTCGAGATGTACGCTGGCCCGAGCGGAGAAACTGTCAACGAGTTCAGACTTTGGGAGCCGCAAGACACGCTGGCGATGCGGGTCAGCGTCATCGTCTCGGGAGCGAATCGGTACAAGACCTCGTCAGCGCCAAGAACCAAGATGTACGGGTCGCCGGGAGTGCAACCAGTGAAAACCCGCGTGTCGTTTCGAGGCAAGTCCGGGGCAAGATCGGGTGGATGGGCCGCGGTCAGGTCACGCGACATGTCCGGTCCTCGATCAGGTGACGAGTCGGCAGCGAGGTCACGCCGCAGATCCGCAGCCAGGTCCGGACGAACATCCCTGACACTTGCATCCGCTGGGGGAGTCCCTGCCGGGGGCGTGTTCATCGGCGTGCGATAGCCCATGCAGCCCAGGAACGCACAAACCACGACGGCGAAGGTATTGCAAGGCAGGTTGGGCACGACCCGCAACATCATAGCCGCAGATCCGTCATGGTGGTAAGGCGGATTTCCGCCCTACAGGTCACTTGCGCGCGCGCTGTTCGATCAGCTGGTAGGCCGCCGAAAGTTTCTGCGCCAGCTCGGTGGCGGCCTTCTGTTTCTCCGGCGAGCCGGCGTGCCGGTCAGGGTGGTACTTGCGCATGAGCACACGGTACGACTTGCGGACCACCGCGAAGTCGGAGCCGAACGGAACTTCCAGGGCCGCGTAGGCGCGCCGAAGATCGTCCTCGGGCGAGGGCTTGCGCGCCTGCGCACCGCCGGAAGCGCGGGCACTCCCGGGCGCGGCCTTGTCCGAGGGCCTGGCCTCTTCCGCCGCGCCAGCGGGGCGCGAACCCATCGAAGCACCACGCGCCTTCGCCTGACGAGCGCGATGGCGTCGCTCGATTTCGGCCTCTAGCTCTTTGTCGGTGAGCTCGTCCAGGCTGAAGCGGCGGTACAGATCCTCGTCGGGATCGCCGCCATGGGCGACCGCGTGCTCCGCCTCGACGGCGTGATCGAGGAGCGAGCTCAGCTCCGATTTCGCCAGATTGAGAAGCCGCTTGCCGATGCTCATCGGATTCGAGTGTAGCGCAGGTGCGGCCGCGTGAGGGTGCGCGCGAGGACGCGAGCGCAGCGAGCAGGGTGGTTTCGTCAGCCCCTTGCCCGCCTCGCTGCACTCGGCGACCTCTCAGCCCTGCGGGCACTTCGGGTCCTACACGCCCTCCCCCTGCCCCTCCCTTCGGGAGCTTCGGGACCTGCCCCACCCCTGCGACCCCCGCTCGCTTCGCGACGCTTCGCGGGGCGAGGTGGGTTAGGGGGTTCCCATCATCCGCGTGGGCGTAGCCGGGCTTTGCCCGGCGTAGCCAGTGCGCGGGAGGGCTTGGGAACCCTCCCAGGGTCGCCGCCGGGCCGATGGCCCGGATCCTTCAGGCATGAAACGTGACAGCCCCTCACCCGCCTCGCTGCGCTCGGCGACCTCTCCCCGCTACGCGGGGCGAGGTGGGTTAGGGGTTCCCATCATCCGCGTGGGCGTAGCCGGGCTTTGCCCGGCGTAGCCAGTGCGCGGGAGGGCTTGGGAACCCTCCCAGGGTCGCCGCCGGGCCGATGGCCCGGATCCTTCAGGCATGAAACGTGACAGCCCCTCACCCGCCTCGCTGCGCTCGGCGACCTCTCCCCGCTACGCGGCTCATCATTACCCAGAAAGCTAGGTGGGTGACCTACACCGGCGGCTTCCGCCGGTGAGCGGGTGCAAAAATTGCGTTGCGGTCGGTACGGGCCTAGGGGTTGACACCCATGAAGGCGTTTGATGCGCCCGCATGGGCGGTATTGGAATTCGGAAGGGCAGACCTCGGACATGCGGCGCGGACGAAGCGAGCGGTTCGCGTTGGCGCAGCGCTGGTTCAGAATCCCTCGTCGAGCATTCCCCGTGTCGCGGAGAATGCGCATCAGGCGAAAGGAGTCTACCGGTTGCTCTCGAATCCCCAGGTCAAGCACGACGACATCCTGTCCGGACACATCGACCGAACGGCGGAGCGCTGCCTCGGGCGGCCCGCGGTGCTGGTCATCCAGGACACCACGACGCTGAGCTACACGGAGCATGGAAAGGTCCGTGGGCTTGGGCCGGTCAATGATAGCGAGCGGGCACGCGGCTTCCTGGCCCACACCGCGCTCGCGGTGAGCGTCGAGGACCATGAGGTCCTGGGCGTCTTGGACCAGCATGTGTGGGTGCGCGCCGAGCACAAGGTAACCAAGGGGGAGTCGTGCGAGGCGCGCAAGAAGCGTAAACGGGAGAGCGAGCACTGGGCGGCAGCCCAGCAGCGAGTGGGCAAGCTCTTCCAGGGCGTGGAGAAACGGCCGCGCATCATTGCGACGTTTGATCGGGAGGGCGACATTTTCGAGGCCTTCGAAGCACTCGACCAGTTGGGGCACAGTTTCATTATCCGTGCGATTCACAACCGACTGGTCGACAGCGACGGAGAAAACAAAGAGTACTCGCTCGATTCTGTCGGACAGGCCCCGGTCGTGGGGCATCGAACGGTCGAGGTGCCAGCGCGGCCAGGGCGGACGGCCCGCATGGCGCAGATGGACGTCCGGGCGATGAGCTTGGCGATCCGACCGCCTAGGAATCGCGGGCGGCGCGGGGATTCCATACGACTGAACGTCGTCGCGGCAATCGAGAATCAGCCTCCGGAGGGTGTGGAACCTTTGGTTTGGTACTTGGTGACCGGGGAGCCCATCGAGACCGAGGCGGATGTGCTGGCGGTGGTGCGGGGATACGAGGCGCGGTCGATCGTCGAGGAGTTGCACATGGGCATGAAGACCGGGTGCTCGACGCGCGACCAGGAAGCCCCTCTCAGCCATGAGAAGCTTCTCGAAACCTGCCCACAGAGTACGCCAGCCTGGATTCCCGTCACCTTTTCGCCCCATGAAGCCGCCCATCACGGCGATTGCGCGGAGGGCTTCGCTAGCGAGGCAGTCCGCTTTGAACCGTGGGCGCAGGCCACACAAGACCGTCATCTGCAGTGGCGTGAGCACTCGATCAGCGCGCATGGGCTCGGGCCGGCGGGCTGCGTCGCGCAGACACAACATCTGCCACGCGACCACCGTGGCAAAGGCGAGAAAGTTCTGCAGAGCGTGTGCGGTCTCGAGTTGGCGCTGTTCCGTCGAGCACCCGGTCTTCATGCCCATGTGCAACTCCTCGACGATCGACCGCGCCTCGTATCCCCGCACCACCGCCAGCACATCCGCCTCGGTCTCGATGGGCTCCCGGGTCACCAAGTACCAAACCAAAGGTTCCACACCCTCCGGAGGCTGATTCTCGATTGCCGCGACGACGTTGAGTCGTATGGAATCCCCGCGCCGCCCGCGATTCCTAGGCGGTCGGATTGCCAAGCTCATCGCCCGGACGTCCATCTGCGCCATGCGGGCCGTCCGCCCTGGCCGCGCTGGCACCTCGACCGTTCGATGCCCCACGACCGGGGCCTGTCCGACAGAATCGAGCGAGTACTCTTTGTTTTCTCCGTCGCTGTCGACCAGTCGGTTGTGAATCGCACGGATAATGAAACTGTGCCCCAACTGGTCGAGTGCTTCGAAGGCCTCGAAAATGTCGCCCTCCCGATCAAACGTCGCAATGATGCGCGGCCGTTTCTCCACGCCCTGGAAGAGCTCGCCCACTCGCTGCTGGGCTGCCGCCCAGTGCTCGCTCTCCCGTTTACGCTTCTTGCGCGCCTCGCACGACTCCCCCTTGGTTACCTTGTGCTCGGCGCGCACCCACACATGCTGGTCGAAGACGCCCAGGACCTCATGGTCCTCGACGCTCACCGCGAGCGCGGTGTGGGCCAGGAAGCCGCGTGCCCGCTCGCTATCATTGACCGGCCAAGCCCACGGACCTTTCCATGCTCCGTGTAGCTCAGCGTCGTGGTGTCCTGGATGACCAGCACCGCGGGCCGCCCGAGGCAGCGCTCCGCCGTTCGGTCGATGTGTCCGGACAGGATGTCGTCGTGCTTGACCTGGGGATTCGAGAGCAACCGGTAGACTCCTTTCGCCTGATGCGCATTCTCCGCGACACGGGGAATGCTCGACGAGGGATTCTGAACCAGCGCTGCGCCAACGCGAACCGCTCGCTTCGTCCGCGCCGCATGTCCGAGGTCTGCCCTTCCGAATTCCAATACCGCCCATGCGGGCGCATCAAACGCCTTCATGGGTGTCAACCCCTAGGCCCGTACCGACCGCAACGCAATTTTTGCACCCGCTCACCGGCGGAAGCCGCCGGTGTAGGTCACCCACCTAGCTTTCTGGGTAATGATGAGGCTACGCGGGGCGAGGTGGGTTAGGGGTTCCCATCATCCGCGTAGGCGTAGCCGGGCTTTGCCCGGCGTAGCCAGTGCGCGGGAGGGCTTGGGAACCCTCCCAGGGTTCCCATCTCAACGATTATAGGGTTCGCCGCGAATGATCGAGATGGCTCGGTAAATCTGCTCGCACAGGAGTACGCGCGCCAGTCGGTGCGGCAGGGTCAGCGGCGAAAGCGAGAGCCGGCGCTTGGCCTGCCCGACCGTGCCGGCGCCCAGGCCGTCGGCGCCGCCGATGAGAAACGCGATGGCCCGCGTCCCCTGCACCATGCGTTTTTCGAGATACTTGGTGAATTCGCTCGTCGTCCAGGCGTCGCCGCCCGGTTCAAGCGCGACGATCTCGGAGCCCACCGGCAGGCCGCGCAACAGCGCCTCATCCCCCTCGACCTCGCCGATCTCGATCGGCACGTGACGCCGAATGCGCGCGCAGTACTCCTCGCACACGGACTCGAGCCGCCGGTCCCGCATCTTGCCGACGGCGCGGATCAGGATCTTCACGTCAAGACATCGCGGCCCGGCGCCGCATCGGCGCGCGCCTCGGCGGGGATCTGCAACTTGATCCGGGGCGCGTCGATCCACAGGCTCTCGATGTCAAACACTTCGCGCAGCGGATGGTAGAAGACATGGACCACCACGTCGGCGAAATCGATGAGCACCCAGCGCCCGTTGCGCGCACCCTCGCGCCCGATGGGACGGCGGCCACGCGCCGACATGGCGTCGCAGACACCATCCGCGATGGCATCGACCTGGCGATCGCTGCGTCCGCTGACCACCGCGATGAAGTCCGCGTAGCTGGAACGCCCGCACACGTCGATGAGCACGGGCTCGACGGCCTTCTTCTCCAGCGCCGCCGCGATGATGGCCTTGGCCGCGGCCAGGGACTCGCGTCGCTCGCGCTCGTCGGCCGGTCGCGTGGTCGGCAAAGGCGAAACCACCTCGCGTGCTCGCCTGACGACGGGTTTCTTGCCCTTGGCTCCCCCTTTGACCTTTGCTCCCTTGTCCGCGCGCTTTTTCTTGGCTGCGGCAATTGGCTTGGTGGCTTTCCGGTGTTTGGCGGTCGGCTGGGGGATCTTCTTTTTCGTCACGTAGGCTCCATGCTACCAAAGCGCACGGCGCTCCTCAATCGGCGCGCGTGTTTTTGTTCCGTCGGGCAAATTCCGCCGTAACTCATGCGTTCCTGTCGCTTTCCAGGCGCTCCTCGAAGGCGCGCACGAGGCGGGTCATGTGCGCGTTGCCCGACCGGGCCAAGGCCTCTTCCACCGCACGTGCGGCGCGGTCCAGCCAGGCGGTTTCCCCGCTCCTCTCCTCGGGAAACGCATCGAGCACGTCGGGATTGCCCCCGCTGTGAACGAAGCGCTCGCCCAGGATAGCCATGCGCCGGGAAACCCAACCCGGGGCTTCCAGCAACGAGCGCCCCAAGATGCGGCCTCCCTCGCCGAACGCGGCGCACGCCGGCCCCAGCGAGACGTCGGATGCCTTCACGGCCAGGCGCGCTCGCAGTCGGTCGGCTTGGGCCTTCGTGATTTCGCCACCCACGTGCAGCTTGGCGCAGTAGTGATCGAAAAGCGTGGCGCTGTAGTAGGTGCGCGCCATATCCTCGGCGCTGCGGCCGGCGGCGAGCAGCGCCAGAAATTTCCGTCCCGCGAACCTGGCAATCACGGCCGCCGCAGCCGTCACCGTCAATTTGGCAGCCACGCCCTGACCTTGAACCTCGGCCAAGACAGCGGCCGAAGCGGGCGGAAGGTCCACCTGGCGGCCCGCCGCGACCTTGGCGTACAACCCGGCGCGCACGCGGCCAGCCAGCAGATCGTCGACCATGGGCAGGGGCAGAAAACCACGGATGGCACTCGCCAACAGCGCCCGCCGCACGATGAGCCCGCGATGGAGCGAAAGGTGCGCGAGCTGCTCGGGATCGTAGGCGACGACGGGCTCGGCGTGAACCTCGGTCACGCAACGGTCACGACTCATGGCACTGGCTTCTTGCCCGCTGGCGCAAGCGCCGCGCTGAGACCGCCCAGCAACGCGCGTTCCTCGAGAATGGTGCGCTGGCGAACGTGCAAGGGCTCGGCCTCGGGCAGAGCGATGTCCGCCACCTGGCCCACCTGGTCGACCGTGGCCGAGACACTTGCCTCGCCAGCGATGGGGTGCTGGTCGCGCACGACTTGGAAGGTCGTCTTGCACGCGAAGGCAAGGGGCATGTTGCCACCGTCCAAGGTGGCCTGACCTTCGAGCGTCTTCACGAGGGTCGTGTCACGCCACTGGCGCAGGCCCTGTGCGGGTGGAAATCCCGGGGGCAGATCGGCGAGACGGCTGCCGCCCAGCCGCAGGCGATAGGCACCTTGGCCCGCTTCGTCCAGCTCGACCTGGCGGCGAACGAGCTCCCACGCGGCCCACGGCGCGCCCAGCGCTTCGGCGAGAAAGCGCGCGTTCTCGGCATCCTGCGCGGCACGCCGGAGCATCTTGCCGTAGCGCAAGGCCACCGCGACCTCGCCGCCCACGCGGACGATTTCTCGTCCCCCGTCCTGGTCGTTGCTTTCCACCAAGCGGAAATCCCCCTGTTTGTCCATCCACAGGTCGGTCGTGGTGGTGATGGCCGGCGGCGATGCCGGCTTGGCCCCGTCGCTGGCTTCGGCCTTTCCCGTGGCATCGACGTGAAAGAGCGCCGTGGCGTGAAAATGACCACCGCCGGCCTTGCGCAAGGCCACCGCGAATGCCCCTGGTGCCAGGGCGCGATCCAGGGTCTCGAGTGCGCTGTGCGCGACGGCCGCCTTCTTCCGGTCACAGCCGGACGGCGCGACGAGAAAGGTCGTGGCCAGCAGCATGAAGGACGTGAAAGACGGCGATGCCCGCATCGAGGTGCGGCGAAATCTACCACCAAATGATACCGTCTAGCCGTGAACCCACCCCTTGCGGACTACCTGGCGGCCTGGAGAATTCCGGCGCTTTTCGCCGCCGCCGCCTTCGGCGCCATCTGGGGCAGCTTTCTCAACGTCTGCATCGCCCGCATCCCGCGCGGCATGTCGGTGGTGACGCCGCCCTCGCACTGCTTCGCCTGCGGCGCGCGGGTGCGCGCCCGCGACAACATTCCCATCCTCTCGTACCTCTTGCTGCGCGGACGGTGCCGGCACTGCGGGGCCAAGTTCTCGGCCCGCCATGCCCTTGTCGAAGCACTGACCGCCGTGCTTTCGGTCCTGGTGCTGTGGTGGTTCGCGCTCGATGCGCAAGGATTGCCCCTCGGTATGCGCGTCGCGCGCTACACGGTGTACTTCGCCTTTTCGGCCGTGCTGGTGGTGCTGACCTTCATCGATCTCGACACCAAGCGTTTGCCCGACCGGATCACCCTGCCCGCGGTGGTGGTGTTCTTCCTGGGCGGTTTCGCCACCGGAGAAGTCGGGTGGATCGAGCGCGCCATCGGCGCCGTCGCCGGGTACGCGGTGGTGCGCCTCATCGCCGACGCCTATTACTACGGCACCGGCCGCGAGGGTCTGGGCCTGGGCGACGGCAAGCTGCTGGCCGCCATGGGGGCGCTCCTCGGGTGGAAGGCGCTTCCGCCGATTGTCTTCTCGGCTTCGTTCATCGGCATCCTGGTCAGCATCCCGGTGTTGCTGGCGCAGCGGCGGAAGGGTGTGGCCGTCCCAGGAGCGCCGGATTCGCCACCGCTGCAGCCCACGGACCAGGCGCTGCCTGCCCAACCGTCCATCAGACGATCCGAGGTTCCTTTCGGCCCGTTTCTGGCTGCCAGCGCCCTCGGCTACCTGTTCCTGCACCGGCTGGTGTGGGCCTTCATCGAGCACGCGTGGCTCGGCGGATAGTCGGTCGATCGTAAAGCGCGTGAGACGCGTGAAGCGCGACCTCGCTGGACGCGCTCCTTCGTTGTAGGCTCACGCTGGCATGAAGGGATTTTTCCTCGGTCTGCTGGTCGCCGGACTGGGCATCGGCGGCTATTTCTACTGGCAGCGCCTACAGCCAAAGACGGCGGGACCAGGGCTGCCCGCGGCAGACGCGGGGGCGTCGACCAACGCCAAGAAGACAAGAAGGCGTAGTCGCGGCGCGGCTCGCGTCGCGCGTGGGCTCGCGACCGGCGACACCATGGCCGGCGCCGAGCCCGAGCCCGAACCCGTGCATCTATCGGCCGCGGATCTGCGCCCCGTCTCCCAAGGCGACGACCTGTCCAAACCCGACGTGCTTCGCCTGGACATGTCGAACGACAAGGAGCTGCCCGAGCTTCTCGCAAGATCAGATCGACGAGCACTTTCGCGGCCGAGAGTCCGCCATCCTGGATTGCATCGCGCGGGCGCGTCCGGATCCGGAGAGCTATGTCCCCGGCCGCGTGACCATCAAGTTCCGCATCCAGCGCGCGGGCACCGTGCGCGGCGTGCGCGTGGAAGGACCCGCCGTGCTGCAGCGGAATGGGCTTTTCGGCTGCATCAAGGGCGTCGTCGGCGGTATCCGTTTCCCGGCCGCCGGCACGAGCCAGATCGTCAGCTACCCGTTCACCCTAAGCTGAGCGCGGTGACGAGGGGGTAATCGGTGTACCCCTTGGGGCCCGGCGTATGGAACGTGGAGAGGTCGGGGGGATTGAGCGGCAGATTGCCCTCGAGGCGCAGCACCAAGTCCGGGTTGGCGAGAAAGGCGCGGGCAAAAGCGAAGAGATCGCCCTTGCCATCGCGGAAGGCCGCCTCGGCAAGGGAGCGGTCAAGGCCCCCGGACAGGATGAGCGTGCGCGGCCAAGCCCGTCGCAAGACTTTCTTGAGCCGGTCAGGCACCATGGGCGCCCCAAGACTGGAATGATCGACGAGGTGGATGTACTGCAGGCCGTAGGGGGCGAGGCGTGCCACCAGGGCTTGGTAGGTCTCGTCGATCTCGGGATAGGCCTTCATGCCCGCGTTCACGCCGTACGGAGAGAGGCGAATGCCGACGCGCCCGCCACCGATGGCCGCGGTCACTTGCTTGGCCACCTCGACCACGAACCCGATGCGCTTGTCGACGGAGCCACCCCACGAGTCTTCGCGCTGGTTGCTGTGCGGGCTGAGGAACTGCTCCAGCAAATAGCCGTTGGCGCCGTGCAGTTCCACACCGTCGAATCCCGCGGCCACCGCGTTCTGCGCGGCCAGCCTGTATTCGTCCACGGTGGCCCACACCTCGGCCTCGCTCATGGCGCGCGGCACGGGATAGGGCTGCGGGCCCTGCGCGTCGGTGAACATGGTGCCCTCGGCAGGCACCGCGCTGGGCGCGAGAATCGGCGCGCCCGCGGGCAAATTCAGGGGATGGCCCACCCGCCCCGTGTGCATGATCTGCGCGAAGATGCGCCCATTCTTGGCGTGAACGGCATCCGTGACTTTTCTCCAACCGGCGACCTGGTGCTTGGCCCACAGGCCGGGAATGCGTGCGTACCCGGTGCCGCTCGGTGAGGGCGAGGTGCCTTCGGTGATGATGAGCCCCGCGCTCGCTCGCTGGGCGTAATACTCGGCCATGAGCTGGTTCGGAGTATTGGACTCCACCGCCCGATTTCGCGTCATGGGGGCCATGACGATGCGATTCTTGAGCGCGAGCTTTCCAAGCGTGAATGGTTCGAAGAGGGTCGAGGCAGACATGGATGCTGGTTTCCTGGTGTATAGATGCCGGCAGGTCGGACAAAGACGCGGGCCTGTCCTTCAATTGTGGCCACAATCGACGGCAGGCGCACGCTCGGTCGCCATTTGCCAACTTTCAAGGACCGCAATGCAGGGATATGATGGAGATTCTGCGGATCATTTTCTCGAGGCCGCACGCACCCGCGCTCGAGGCTTCGTCGCTCCAACGTGACTTTCGCTCTTGTCGCTTTCGCGTGCGCCACGGCGACGGGGTGCGGCTCGCCACCCGAGTCGACGCCGACGCCCGCGACGGTTGGGCGGGCCGCGATGGCTCGCCCGTGCCCGATGCCTCGAATGCAAACGGCCCGGACGCCGCCGTCGCGAATGATTCGTCCACCGCTGGCAAGGCGGCGGGATTCGATGTGTCGACGCACCGGATCAATGGCAGCCTTGGATGCGTGTGTCGACGCTCGAAGGCGATGGACCGGACCTGGACGCCACATGCTCCCAGCCGGAGATCGGCGGTCAGGCCGCGCTAGCCGAGCGCTGGCCGTTCACGCGAACACACGGCCTTGATCCCTGCGCAACTGCGCGTCGGCCTCGCGCGGGAAATCGAAAGTGGGGCGAAAGAGCCGATTCATCAGAGCGAGAAGTTGGCGAAAACGGTACGCGTCGTGATGGGATTCGCCCTTCAGCTCCGAGGCGTGCCAGCTTTGACGGTCCGAAATGCGCAACTCGACCCCGAGGGTGTGCTGCTGGGTGGTGATGGGACGCGCGTCTCGCGCGGCATAGTCCGCCGTGCCGGGAACGAGAATTTGGTTGGTGGCGGCGTCGCGATGAATGGGCAGCGAGTAGTTGATCTTGCACTGGAACTTGCGGTGCCCGAGGGCCGAGTCGGCGTTCTGTCTGGCATTGACACTGAGGGCGTTGAAAAACTCCCTCGCCTCGGCCCGCAATCGTCGCGTGGGCGCACGCGCCACGCTGCCTTCGCTGCGCGCCAGAGCCAAGGCCAGGCGGCGCACCGCCTCGATCATGTCGGCCGGCGTGTCGAAGAGGGTCTGCGTGATCGAGTGCGAGACGGTGTTCTCCTGCAGAATCACGCCTCGCTTCTGCAGAGCATGAAACAGGGTCAGCGTGTCCTCGCGGCTCTTGAGCAGGAACGTGATGGCCAGAATGTCGCGAATGTCGTGGGCCTCGCCTTCCACATTCTTGCCAAGCTTGGTGAACATGCTTTCCGGGCTCTTGAGCCGCGCCTTCACGTCGAGAATGTCGACCTCGACGCCGTCGCCGCTGTTGAACACCAAGCAGGACTTCCCCCGGTCGAACGTCATCGATTCCTTCAGCTTGTGAAAAAAACCGGACAGCTTGACGAAGGCGCGCCGGGCGGCCTCGTCGTCGGGCAGGATGTCGGGGCTTTCCCAGTTGAAGTTGAAGAGGTCGTCGAGACGGCGCGATCGGCTTTCGAGAAAGACGCCGAGCTGGGCGTAGTCGTGGATGTCCTGGCTGTCCTCCTCGATGGACTTGATGATGTGCCCCATCTTGAGCATGGCGCACGCCATGCGCTGCCAAGCATCCGAAATGACGAGGTTCCGCCCCCGGTAGCCGTGGAAGAGACCCGGATACTTGCGCGAGGAAGCGAGCAGAAACAGGTGGCGCGGATCACGATCGACGAGGCGGCGAAGCTCCTGGTCCACCAGCGTGGCCTGCAACTTGCCGATGGCCTGCTGGCACGCGCGGTAGTGGCCGCAGTTGCCCGACTTCAAGGCCGCGAGCTCGGCCAGCTGCTTGTTCATGAAGGGCAGCAGCCAGTCGAGAAAGTAGCGCCGCACCTGGCGGACATAGGCCAAGGCGCGCGCCTTTTCCCGGGGGTGCAGCACGCCCGTGCCCTGGGTATCGAAACCCCGATTGCCCATCATGCGCGTCGCCTGCCCAAGCGCGACCCGGTAGCCGCCCGAGCGCAGCAACAAATACGGCGTCATCTCGGTCCGATCGAGGATCGAACCGAAGATCTCGTGGTACAGCTCGTGGCGTGGCGGCGTGGCGCCCGAGCCGGATTTTCGGACCAAAGACTTGCGGGGCATTGCGGGACGGCGAGATGTTCCCATAAGGCCAAAAGAGAACCCACGGAAAAGGAGCCAACGTCGTGCCGGGGCGAGAGATGACTGTCTGGCCGTCGCCGCGTCGGCCCGCGAGCCTACACTCACCCATGGTGAGATTGTGCTGCCGTGGATTTCTCGGCCTGGCCCCCGAGCGTCGCCTTGATCTTGGCCAGGGTTCCCTCGATGTCGGCACGAATTTCCGCGAGTCGGAGCGCGCTTTCCGCTTCGCACCGGAGCACGAGAATGGGGCCCGTGTTGGAGGCGCGAACCAGGCCCCAGCCGCCGCGAAAACTGATGCGGGCGCCGTCCACGTCCGAGACCGAATAGATGGCCTGGTAGTGCTCGCGCGCGCGGCGGACGACCTCGAACTTGAGGTCATCGGGGCAATCCAAGCGGATCTCGGGTGTGTTGTGGACGACGGGAAGCCCGTCGATGATGGCGGACAGAGGCTCTTTGCTGCGGCTGAGCAGCTCGACCACGCGGGCCGCAGCGTACACGGCGTCGTCGAAGCCGAAGTAGCGGTCGGCGAAGAACATATGGCCCGACATCTCGCCGGCCAGCACCGCCTTCTCTTCCTTCATCTTGGTCTTGATGAGCGAGTGGCCGACCTTCCACATGATGGCGCGCCCGCCGCGCGCGGCGATGTCGTCGTACATGACCTGGCTGCACTTGACCTCGCTGACGAAGGTCGCGCCCGGCCGCTCGCGCAGGATCTCTCGCGCAAACAACATCAAGAGTTGGTCGCCCCACACGATGCGCCCCGCCGGATCCACCACGCCGATGCGATCGGCGTCGCCGTCGAGAGCGATGCCGATCTCGGCGCCGGTCTCCCGAATGCGCGCGACCAGCGCGGCCAGGTTCTCGGGCACCGTGGGATCGGGATGGTGGTTGGGGAAGCGCCCATCGGGCTCGCAGAACAAAGCCTCCACGTCGAAGCCGAGCTTTCTCAGGATGGGCACGCAGGTGATGCCGCCCATGCCGTTGCCGCCGTCGACCACGACCTTGAACCGGCGCGGCCCGAGCGTGATGTTGTTCGTGATATGCGCGATGTAGGGCGTAAGCACGTCGACGTCCTCGGCCTTGCCGGGCGGGATGGGCAACAGGGTAGCGCCGAAGGCGCGCTTCTCGATGCGCTCGCGCAGCTTCTGGATCTCGGCGCCGAAGATGGTGCCTTTGCCACGCATGATCTTGAAACCGTTGTCCTCTTCGGGATTGTGGCTGGCGGTGATCATCACGCCACCGTCGGCCTCCAAGTGGAACACGGAGAAATAGAGGCCCGGCGTGTGCACCTCGCCGATGTCCAGCACGTTCAAACCGGCGGCCAAAAGGCGCGCCCGGATGATCTTGTGAATGCGCGGCGACGACAGCCGGCAGTCGCGCGCCAGGGTGATGCGGCGGGCGCCGGCCTCGACGAGATGCTCGCCGATGGCGTCGCCCAGCTCGGCCACGAAATCGTCTGGAAAATCCCGCTCCGCCACGCCCCGGATGTCGTACTCGCGAAAGACTCTCGGATTCATTTCTTTGTCACCTACAGAAGCTCGTTGCGTTTGCCGGCCGAGAGCGCGTCCACCACGGCCCGCACCTCCTGTGCCCGATCCTTCCTCACCACCAGCACGGCATCCTTGGTCGCCACGACCACCAGGTCGTCGACGCCCACGACGCCCACCAGCGGTGCGCCCGGTTCGCTCACCACCACGCTGCCCGACACGGCGCTAAGGATTACATCGCCGGAAACCACGTTGCCAGCCTTGTCTTTGTCGCGGATGTCCGACAGGGCGGACCAGCTGCCCACGTCGTTCCAGCCGAAGTCGCCGGGCACCACACGAATGCCGCTGGCCTTCTCCATGATGCCGTAGTCGATGGAGATCTTGGGCGCGGCCGGATAGCGTGCCTCGGCGGTGGCCGCCGGATCGCTGCCGTGGCGAATCTCGTCCAGGATGGCCGCCAGATCGGGCATGTGCCGCTTGGCCTCATCGAGAAGGCGGCCCGCGGTGAAGAAGAACATCCCCGAGTTCCACAGGTAGTCCCCGGCGCCGAAATAGCGCGCGGCCGTGGCGAGATCCGGCTTTTCCACGAAGCGGGCGACCTCGAAAACCCCGCCGCGCACCAGGGCGCCGCGCTGGAGGTAGCCGTAGCCGGTCTCGGGGCGGGTCGGCTGGATGCCGATGGTGACGATGGTTTCCCCGGCGTGCTCGAGCGCCGTGCCCATGACCCGCGCGAATTCCGCCTCGTTCGCGATGAACGCATCCGAGGGCAAGATGGCCAGACGCGCGCCCTCGCCGGCCCTACGCGCCACCGTCACCGCGCCCAGGCCGACCGCGGGTCCGGTGTTGCGCGCGGCCGGTTCGACCACCAGGTTGTCGGCGGGCAAATCGGGAAGCGCGCGGCGGACCGCATCGGCCTGATCCGCGGCCGTGACGACGAGGGTTTGCTCGGGGCCGAGCACGCGACTGACCCGGCCGAAGGTGCCGGCCAGCAGGGACTCGTTGCCCCCCAAGGCGAGAAGCTGCTTGGGCCGCCTGCGCCGAGAGGCCGGCCACAGACGCGTGCCGCCCCCGCCGGCGAGAATCAGGGCGAATGCTTCGGATGTGGACATCACGCGACTTTACATCAAGAATCTTGCCGCAAGTCCATGGTCCTCGCCGTGTTCCTCGTCGTGCTGGGTCTCGCCGCCTCCGTTTGGGGCGTGCTGCTGGCGACCGGCATGCGCCGGCCGGTGGATCTCTTGGGCGCACTACTGGCCGCGGCGGGCCTGGCCATCGCCATGCTGGGCGCCGGCCGATTGCTGTCCGAACGGTTTTTCTCTGGCTAGGCAATGCGCAAAGTCCCCCTGATCCACCAACGCCTGCACGGCCAAGCCCCAAGCCCGAACCACCGCACGCGTCGCCTCTACCCACCCGTCATGCGCATCGGGTCGAGCGCGCGGTCGAGCGTGGCTTCGTCGAGCAGGCCGCGTTCCAGCACGACCTCGCGCAAGGTGCGGCCACTGGCGAAGGCTTGCTTGGCCACCTCCGCCGCTCGGTCGTAACCCAAGTGCGGGGTCAGCGCGGTGACCAGCATCAAGGAACGGTGAACCAGCTCGCCGCAGCGTTCGGCGTTGGCCTCGATACCATGCACGCAAGACTCGGCGAAGCTGCGCGTGCCCTGGGAGAGGCAGGCAATCGCCTCGTGCAGCGAGAACGCAATCAACGGAAGGGTCACGTTGAGCTCGAGGTGGCCATCACGACCGCACAGGACGACGGTGTGCGCCAGACCCTGGGTGTAGGCGCAGACCTGTACCAGCATCTCGCTCATCACCGGATTGACCTTGCCCGGCATGATCGAGCTGCCCGGTTGCAGCGCGGGCAAACGGATCTCGCCCAGCCCGCACCGTGGTCCCGACGAGAGCAGGCGCAGGTCGTTTGCGATCTTGGTCAAGCTGGCCGCAATGGCAGCCAGCAGGCCAGCCACCTCGACCGCATCGTCGCGTCCGCCTTGTGCCTCGAAGTGGTTGCGCGCCTCCACGAAGGGCAGACCGGTGTGCGCGCCGAGAATTCGGCACACGCGCAGGGCAAGCTCGGGATGGGCGTTTAGTCCGGTGCCGACCGCGGTGCCGCCGAGCGCGAGCTCGCGCAGGCAAGCGACGGCGCGATCGGTGCGCTCGACGGCCTTTTGTACCTGCATGGCATAACCGGAGAATTCTTGTCCGAGGGTCAGCGGCGTCGCGTCCATCAGGTGGGTGCGACCGATCTTGACCACCGGCTGCAGCTGCTGCGCCTTCGCCTCCAGCTCCTGTTGCAGCAGGACCAGCGCGGGTCGCAGCTTCTCGTGCAAGGCAACCGCGACGCTCACGTGCAGCGCGCTGGGAATGACGTCGTTCGAGGACTGGCCCAGGTTGACGTCATCGTTGGGGTGCACCGGGAGATTCGAGCCGAGCGGCTGGCCCGCCTGTTGGCTGGCGCGGTTGGCGATGACCTCGTTCATGTTGGTGTTGGTCGATGTGCCCGAGCCGGTCTGGAAGACGTCGACCGGGAATTGGCTCGGCAGCCCACCGGCGACGATTTCCATGGCGGCCCTTTGGATGGCTTGCGATTTCTCGCTGGACAAACGGCCCAGATCTTCGTGGGCCCGGGCGCACGCCAGCTTGATCAGGGCCAGCGCGCGGATGAACGCGTCGGGCATGGTGTGCCCGCTGATGGGAAAGTTGAGCACGGCCCGCTCTGTGGAGGCGCCGTAGAGCGCATCGTCCGGAATCGTCATCTCGCCCATCGAATCGCGTTGTGTGCGCATGTCAAAAGACCTCCCCTGCATCGAAGTATCCACCAAGCGGACGAGCGTCGGGCGACCAAGCGATGTCGGCGCGCACCACGAAAGTCTTGCCCTCCTGCAGCCGCAGTCCGCCGCCCACGCCGTACTTGAGGCCGATACCGGTGCCGTCGAGCTCGGGATGGGCGTGGAACAGCTCGGTCCAGCTGCGGCCCCCGTCGAAGAAGAGCGCAAGGGCGAGCACGAAGGGCTTGTTGCGCAAGGTGAACGGCAACACGTCGCTGCGCGCCTCGAGGTTGCCGAACAGCTTGACCTTGCCATGGTAGCGTTGCGCCGGCACGCCTCGAATGGCCTTGCCACCCCCGATGGCCGGGGTGTCGTCGAAGCGCGCCAGCTCGTAGAACGGCGGCGTGCCGATGAAGGTATCGCCGACGGCGCGGAACGAGAGCGACAGCCAGCGCGGTATCGGCGTGGTGTAGAAGCGCGCGATGGCTTCGATCTGCAGATAGTCGTACGGCATCCAGGAGCCGAAGGCCGGGCTCAGGCGGGCCAGCAGCATGTGGTGCTGGCCGTGGTGCGGTACGGTCTCTTGATCGCGCGAGTCGTACTCGAGACCAAATTCGGCCAGCTCGATGGCGTGCGAATTGAAGTTGCCGAGCAACTGCCGCACCTCGGGTGAGCCGCTGGTGCGGTCCTGCTCGAGCAGGGTGTTGGCGCCGACGGCGAGCCGGCTGAAGGTGAACGAGCTGCCGATGCTGGCAAAACAGTTGTCGAAGAGCTCGACGCGCAGCTTGGCGGCCAGGGTGGGGTGGGTGCGGCGGTACTCCAGTGTATCGATCGGCACGTTGTCGGGATAGCGACTGGCGTTGCCGATGCCGTAGTAGCCCAGCGTGCGTTCATCGGTGTACGAGGGGCGCACCTCGAGGCGAAAGCGTCCGTCGGGGCCGAAGTGCGGCACCGTCCACATCGCCCAGATGTCGATGAAGGGTATGATGAAGCTGTTGTTGCGCAGCTTGAAGGTCAACAACGCGGCGTCCTCGATCTTCCAGACGAAGGCGCCTTCGCCGGGGTCCTCCCTGCCGCCCAGCCGCGCCACGTTGCTCAGTTCTCCGCCGCCGATGCCGACGTCGCTGTCACCGCCGACGATGGGGAAGAAGTCCAGCTCCAGCTTGCCGGTCTTGGGATTTGCCTCTCTCGCCTCGTCCTTGCGCTGCTCGTCCTCCTCACCCCGGGCGCCTTCCGCCCAACGGAGGGTGATGGCCAGGCACAAACCGCCCAGCAGCGCCCGGTGGATTTTGGAGATCGTCAAGGCCGCGCTCCAACCGAGCTCACCTGCCCAGACGAGGCCGACCCAGGCTCCAGGATTGTCGATGGTGGTCAATAGCAAACATGCAAGCACCTCCGATGCGTGGCTTTAGGCGCAGCAGCCCAGGGTTTCCTTACGCCCCATGTTTCGCTCGCGCAAGTGAAGGGGAACCTAAAACTCGCGGCTGCCCGCGTCGGGCGTGTGAATGGTTGGCGTGTTGGTTGTTGCGTGAACGTCACCCATCTGTAGCTGGGATCTTCCGCGCCCGCGGGTAAGCCCGAGGTGCAAGGGCAGGCCAGCTGGCACACACGTGGGATAGGTCGAAAGGTGACGTCGGAATGGGATAGACAGAAAGTCGCAATCGAGATAATTCAAACGAGAAATTCGGTAGCGGCAGGCCTTTCGTAGGCTGCGCTAAGGAGTGCGCAGGCATCGTGCGAATTCAACTCATCTATCCCGATCCGAATCCTCGTGTCGGGCTGAGCGGGCGAAAAGTGGAAAGTGCCGCCCTTCAGCTGTTGGCGGCGATTACCCCACCGGAGCACGAGATCTCGATTGTGCAGGAACATCTGGGTGACGCCGTCCGCTTTGACGACCCGAGCTTGGATTTGGTCGGCATCACGGCCATGACCATCCAAGCCCGTCGCGCCTACGAGATTGCAGACGGGTATCGCAGCGCAGGCAGAAAGGTCGTTCTTGGCGGCATTCATCCCTCCGTGCGGCCGGAGGAGGCTTTGCAGCACGCTGATGCCGTGGTCGTAGGCGAGGTGGAGCCCGTCTGGTCCCAGGTGCTCGCCGATGCGGAAGCGGGTGGTCTGCACGGCATCTATCGGGGACAGGAGTACGCCAATCTCGACCTGCTTCCGCCCTACCGGCGCGAGCTGTTTCCTAAACGTTCCTCGCTCTCGCTGCGCTCGGTGCAGGCAGCGCGGGGCTGTCCCTACGACTGCTCCTTCTGTTCGGCAACGCTGTTCACGGGGCGCAAGTATCGCTTCCGTCCGATCGAGAACGTCATCGCCGAAGTCAAGTCGCTCGGCACCCGCTTCATCTTCTTCCTCGATGACAACATCTTCTCCAGCGAGCCCTATTGCCGCGCCCTCTTCACGGGGCTTAGGAAATTGAATGTCATCTGGGTCGGGCAGGCCTCGCTGCATCTCACCGCAAGCAATCCCGCCCTGCTCGATCTCGCCGCCAAGAGCGGTTGCGTCTCTCTCTTCGTCGGCATCGAATCGCTTTCGGAATCCAACCTGCGGGCGACTGGCGCCTTGGCCAAGAACAGGGTCAGCACCCCCCAAGAGATGGCCGCGAGTATCCGAATCCTGCACGAGCACGGCATCCTGGTCATGGCCGGCGTGATCTTCGGATTCGACGACGATGATGCGGATGTGTTCGATCGCACGCGGCAATTCCTCTTCGACAATCGGGTGGGCCTCGGATCCTTTTCGGCCCTGACCCCCTTTCCGGGCACCAGGCTGTTCGAGGAATTGCATGCCCAGTCGCGCATCACGACCTACGACTGGTCGAAGTACGACGGCACGACCGCCGTGTTCCTGCCCAAGCGGATGACTCCCGAGCAATTGCAGGAGGGCACGCGAAGGATCGGCGTGCACTTCTACAGCACGCCCAAGATCCTTCGCCGCTTTTGGACGAATCGCCGTCATCCCTTCGTCTATCTGGCCACCAGCTTCGCCTGGAGGCACTCCTGTAGACTGGAGAACAGCGTGCCGTTCTTCACTCCCAGTGGTTCGTGGCAGCAGAAGGGCCGGAGGTCGTCCATCGCCGCCCTCGAAGGTGCAGGCGAAAGGAGACTCCTGGCGCCAGCCGGTCGAGACACCACCGAGAAGGCTCCATCGGGGGATTCATCTCCCGGCGATCGGCGCTGATAGCCCGAACGATGCGCCGCCTGCGGCGAGGATGGGCGAGCGCTTCTTCTCGGGCTGGGATATGTTCCTGGCCAGGAGAAAACGATGCGTGCAATTCCTGGCCTTGCCCTTCTTGCATTCCTGGTTTCCACGACGCCCGCCCTAGCCGCGGAGCCTGCGCCGTCCCGCCTGACCAAGGTGACCACGGTCGAAGGCATCACCGAATACCACCTCGACAACGGGCTGCGCGTCCTCCTCTATCCGGACCAGAGCAAGCCCACCGTGCTGGTCAACATCACCTACCTCGTGGGCTCGCGCCTCGAAGGCTACGGCGAGACCGGCATGGCGCACCTTCTCGAGCACATGATGTTCAAGGGCACGCCCAGCCATCCCGACGTGTGGAAGCTGCTGCAGGATCACGGTGCCAACTTCAACGGCACGACTTGGTGGGATCGCACCAACTACTTCGAGGAGCTTCCCGCCAGCGCCGGGAACCTGGACTTCGCCCTGGCGCTGGAGGCGGACCGCATGGTCAACAGCAAGATCGCGGCCTCGGATCTGGCCAAGGAATTTTCGGTCGTGCGCAACGAGCTCGAGAAGTCCGAGAACCAGCCCGACATCGTGCTGGAAGACGAGGTTCTGGCCACGGCCTACCGCTGGCACAACTACGGCAAGGCCACCATCGGCTCGCGCAGCGACATTGAGCGTGTGCCCGCGGAGAACCTGCGCGCCTTCTACAAGCGCTACTACCAACCCGACAACGCCATCCTGATCGTGGCGGGCAAGTTCGACGAGAAGCGCGCGCTGGATTTGGTGGCCCAATACTTCGGCGCCATCCCGCGCCCGACGCGCAAGCTGACGCCGACCTGGACGGTCGAGCCGGTGCAGGACGGCGAGCGCCAGGTCACGGTGCGCAGAAACGGCGACGTGGCCATCGTCGAGTTGGCCTACCATGGCGTGGCCGGGGCCGATCCCGACAAGGTGGCGGAAGATGCCATCGTCGACATCCTGACCAACAAACCAAGCGGACGCCTGTACAAGGCTCTCGTCGAAAAGGGCATCGCCAGCGAGGTGAGCGGCGTCGCGTATCCCATGGCCGAGCCGGGGGTGATGCTCTTCTCGGCCAAGGTGGCCAAGGGCAGGTCGGCCAAGGAGGTCCGCGACATCATGACCGACGTCATCGAGTCCCTCGGCTCGTCGGCCATCACCAAGGAAGAAATGGACCGCTGGCGTGCCGGTTTCTTTCGCGAGTTCGATTTCATCATGACCGAGACGGCCAAAGCCGGCGTCGTGCTGTCCGAGTTCGCCGCCATGGGCGACTGGCGGCTGCTCTTTCTCACGCGCGACCGCGTGAAGACCACGACTGCCGAGGACATCGCGCGCGTGGCCAAGGCCTACCTCAAGCCGTCGAACCGCACGCTCGGGCTGTTCCAGCCGACCAAGGAGCCCGACCGCGCGCCTTTGCCTCCCGTGCCCGACGTGGCCGCCATGCTCAAGGACTACAAAGGCAGCCCCGCATCGCAGGCAGGCGAAGCCTTCGTGGCCACGGTCGACAACATCGAGAAGCGAACCACGCGCGAAGAGCTTCCCTGCGGGCTCAAGCTGGCCCTTCTGCCCAAGAAGACCAAGGGCGGCGAGGTGCGCCTGGCCATGACCGTGCGCTTCGGCAGCCAAGCCGACCTCAAAGGCAAGGTCGCGGCGGCCGACATGCTGCCCGAGATGCTCTTGCGCGGGACGCGCAAGCTCAGCTTCGAGCAGCTCAAGGACAAGCTGGACCTGCTCAAGGCCGAGGTCACCTTCGGTCATGGTCATGGTTCGCCGAGCACGGTCAACGTGGCCCAGGTGCACGTCAAGACGGTGCGCGAGAGCTTGCCCGCGGTGATCGAGCTTCTGGGCGAGATGCTACGCGAGCCGGCCTTCGCCAAGAAGGACTTCGAATCCCTGCGCGCCGAGATGCTGGCCAAGATGGAGGAGCAGCTCTCCGATCCCATTGCCAACGCCAGCGTCGCGCTCATGCAGCGCCTCTTGCCCTTCCCGCCCGACGATGTCCGCTACACACCCACGGTGAAGGAAGACATCGAACGCCTACGCAAGGTCAGCGCCACGGAGCTGGCATCGCTGCACAGGCGCCTGTGGGGCGCAAGCTCGGCCCAGCTTTCCGTCGTCGGCGATTTCGACCCAGCGGCGGTGAAGACCGATATCACGAAGGCCATCGCCACGTGGAAGTCGCCCAAGCCCTACCAGCGCATCCCGCTGCCCTTCCACGCCACCAAGCCCGGCGACGACACCATCAACACACCGGACAAGGAAATGGCCTTCGTCGCCGCTGGCCAGGCGTTCGCGGCGCGCGACGACGATCCTGCGTACCCGGCGCTCACCCTCTTCAACTACATGCTGGGCGGCAGCCCGACCTCGCGTCTGTTCCTGCGCCTGCGCCAGAAGGAAGGGATCTCGTACGGTGCGTTCTCGCAGATGCTCGCCCACCCCATCGACAAGAGCGGTTTCTTCTTCGCCGGCGCCATCGCCGCGCCCGCCAACATGGATCGGGCGATGACCGGGCTGCTCGCCGAGATCGACGGCATGGTGAAATCCGGCGTAGGCGAGAAGGAGCTGGCCGAGGCCAAGAAGAGCTACGCCAAGGTCTGGCAAAGTCGCATTGCGGAGGACGACTTCGTGATTGGCGAGCTCAACCAGGGCCTCTACCTTGGCCGTACGTTCGCCTACTGGAAGGCTCTCAACGACAAGATTGAGAAGCTGACCGTCGCCGACGTCAACGCGGCGGTCAGGCAATTCATCGACCCCGAGAAGCTCGCCAAAGTGCGCGCCGGGGACTTGGCCAAGAGGAAGAAGTAGACGCGCTACGACGCAACCAGGTACACTCGAGCCGGGCACGGTGCCCCTATGAGGTTTTCAATGAAGTCTAGCCTTGCCCTCTGCCTGACCCTCGTCCTCGTGTCCGCTTGTGGAAAGAGCGACTCCGAGAAATTCGCCGACAGTTTCTGTAGCGAGGTTGTGAAGTGCTGTGCCCAGGCCAGCTTGCCCAGCAATGGCAATCTCTGCCACCTTGCGATGTCCAGCGGGTCCTACAGTTCCCAAGCTGGTGAGGCATGCCTGGCAGAAATGAAGTCCGAGGTCGCCGCGGGCACTTTCTGCACCAACCTTGGCTCGCCGGCCTGCGATTCGACATCCGGCGCGACGGGCACCAAGAAGCCCGGCGACGTCTGCAATGTCGACGGCGATTGCGCCCCGTCGAGCGACGGCAAGGTGGTTTGCGCGAGCGTGTATGTGAACAACGCGTTCATCGACAAGTGCCAGGTGCAGGTGCAGGGCCAGGTCGGGGACGCGTGTGACGGTACCCGAAACGGCGATTTCTTTTCGTCCTCTTCGAGCGACGCGACGGATGTGGCGCCGCGCATCGTGGTGTGCGACACCGCTGACGGGGTCCAGTGCACGTCAGGTTCATGCGCCGCTCTCGCCGCGGTGGGTGCGAGCTGCGGCTACACGCTCGACTGCGTCAGGTCGGCCTTCTGCGACCCCGGCACGGACAAGTGCGCCGCCAAGGTCGCGGTTGGCAACCCCTGCCCGAGCGGCGATGACGACCAATGTTTGGACGGCAACTACTGCGCAGCAGGAAACAAGCAGTGCGCGGCCAAGGGCGAAAACGGCGCCGCTTGCACGGCCGCGAACATGTGTCTGTCGAGCAACTGCCCGAGCGACACCTGCCAATCGAACGGCCTCGACGACCTGGGCCTGACGCTGATCTGCGCGTCCTGATCGCGAGGAAGAGCGTCTTCGACGGCGCCACTACCAGGGCAGCGGTTCACCCAGGTGGAAGAACTGCCCCGATGGCCCGTCGGCCGGCAGCGTCGCCAGAGCCACGGCTGTCTTGGCGCCGTCGACGACGCTCATCGGGGCCTTGGGCCCCCCCATGTCGGTGCGCACCCAACCGGGATGGGCGGCATTGACCTTGAGGGCAGTCCCGCGCGTCTTGTGGGCAAGCGCCACCGTGAAGCCGTTCAGCGCGGCCTTGGACGCCGTGTACGACGGGGTCACGGAGTTGCCGAACATGTCGGGCTTCTTCTGCAGCGAGGTCAGCGAGGCGAGGACGCTGGAATGGTTGACGATGCGGCCGGCCGGGCTGGCCAAGAGCAGCGGCAAGAGCGCGTAGGTCACGGCCGCGGCGCCGAAGAGATTGGTCTCGAAAGTGCGGCGGAAGACATCCATATCGTCGGCGCGCCCCCCGGACACGCCGGCGTTGTTCACCAAGACATCGAGCCGACCAAACTTCTCCTGGAAGAACGCGCCCAACTTGGCCACGTCGGCGTTCTTGGTCACATCGAGCTTCACTGCGTGGGCCTCGAGGTCCTGCTTGCGCAGCTCGGCCACGGCCGCCGCGCCCTTGGCTTCGTCGCGCGCGCCCAGCACCACGACCCATCCCCGCTGGCCGAGCTGGCGAGCGATCTCGAGCCCGAGCCCTTTGTTCGCGCCCGTGATGAGAGCAACCGTCTTTTGAGTCATGTGTCTACCTCCTCTATCAAGCTTTGGGCGGCCGGGGAACTTCGCTATCCATGGCGTCCAGGATAGCCACGACGTCACGAACCAGACGCACGCAGATCCTTTGCTGCATGGCCCGGTCGTGGAATGCCTTCTGTCCCTCGGTTGTCGAAAGATCGCAGTGAATGAGATCGCGACAGAGAGTGGATCCGTGTTTGCGCGCGAAACGCGAGGTGAAGTCCCGCACCTTGGCGTAGAACTCGGTGCGTGGGCCGGGCTCTTGGACGCGGCGGTCTGCGTGGCGCAACCCGAGCACCATCATGCCGCCGGTCACGGCGCCGCACGTTGAGCCCATGCGCGCCATACCGCCGCCGAAGGCAGCCGCAACGCGAAAGCACTCGCCCGCGCCCAACCCGGCGGACGGTCCCAAGGCACCAAGCACCGCTTGGGCGCAGTTGCAGGATTTGAACAGTTCAGCGGCAGCGCGCGCGTTGCTCATGGCCCTGGAGCCTAATCGATCGCCGCGTACCATGGAATACGCGCCGGGCGCCGACTTCTGATAGACGTATCCGACACCATGCCTACTCCACCCGAGAGGAAACGCGCCCATCCGCTGCTCTGGGTTCCCAGCCTCTATTTCGCCATGGGCACGCCCATGATCGCCGTCTCGGTGGTGGCGGCCATCATGTACAAGAACCTGGGCCTCAGCAACACCGACATCGCGACCTACACGGGCGCAATGTATCTGCCCTGGGTGGTGAAACCGCTGTGGGCGCCGTTGGTGGAGCTGTTTCGCACCAAGAAGTTTTTCGTCCTCGCCATGGAGGCCGCCATGGTAGTCACCTTCGCGTGCCTGGCCTTCGCCTTGAAGCTGCCGGCCTACCTGCCGCTGACCATCGCGCTGTTCTGGATCGTCGGCTTCGCCTCGGCGACCCAGGACATCGCGGGCGACGGCGTCTACCTGACCTCGTCGTCGGACAAGGAGCAGGCGCTGTACATCGGCGTGCAGGGCGCGGCGTGGAACCTCGGCCGCGTGCTCGTCTCCGGATCGCTCGTCAGCCTGACCAAAGTCCTGTTCGACTGGGCCGCCGCAGGCAAGCCCGCGCCCGCCACGGGTCCGAACCCCGCCTGGTTCACGGCGTGGATGGTCGTGATGCTGCTCATCGCGGCCATCCTGGGCGCGGCGGCGCTCTGGCATTATTACCTGCTACCGCCCGGTGCGAAAGCACCCGACGCGGCGACGAACGTGTCGGAAGCCCTGCGCACCACGGGCGACGCTTGGGCCAGCTTCTTCAAGAAGCCGCGCATCTGGATGATGATCACGGCCGTTTTCTTCTACCGTTTCGCCGAGGGCTTCATCGAGAAGATCGGGCCGCTCTTCCTCATGGACAAGCGCAGCGACGGCGGGCTTGGGCTCGACAACATGGTGCTTGGCCACATCAACGCCATCGGCACCGTGGTGTTCGTGGGCGGAACCCTGCTCGGGGGACTGCTGGCGGCGAAATTCACCCTTCGCCGCGTGTTCGTGGTGCTGGCCTTCGCGCTCAATATCCCGCACATCACCTACTTTTACCTGAGCCACGCCATGCCCACGAACCTGACCTGGATCGGGGGCGTGGTGCTCATCGAGAAATTCGGCTACGGCCTTGGCACCGTCGGCATGATGCTGTACATGATGCAAGAGCTGTCCCCCGGCCGCTACCGCACGGCCCACTATGCCTTTGCCACCGGCATCATGGCCCTGAACATGATGCTGACCGGAATGGTCAGCGGCCGCATCCAGACCGCGCTGCACTACCCGAGGTTCTTCGCGTTCGTCCTTGCCGCGTCCGTACCACCCATCGTCATCGCGTGGCTGGCGCCCTTCCGACGGCAGAGCGCAGAATCGGGGACCCAGACCAGCGACAGGATAGCGGCGACTTGAGCCGTCTCAGTCCCTGTCCCAGCCTCTTCCCCGCGCCCGGATGCGCTCGCCTTCGAGGCGCGCGACCATCGCCGCCAAATCGCTACGCGAAGAACCGAAGACGTAGGCCCGAATGAAATCGGCGATGGATCCGCCCTCTGCCGCGGCAATCTCGGTCAACCGCTCGATCTCCTCCTCGGAGAAAGGAACCACAATTTCTCGTATGTGCATGGCCGCCCCCCGTGGCAACGAACCTCGCCGTTGGTCTTCCTCGTCTACCCGATCGTCATTGTCCTATAGCGAATCGTCTCTGGTGGCAAGCCGATCCGCTTCCTAGTCTGAAATCTCCATGGCTCGTGCCAAGGTTCCGCGGGGCGGCTTTCAACCCAGCCCCAATCAGCTCGCGCTCGAAGACCAGATTCGAGAGCGGCTGACCTCCGTTCTGGTGGCGGAGCGAGAGGCCCAGCACTTGACCCAGGAACACCTTGCCGAACGCGCCGGCGTGCACACGACGACCATCGGCAAGATCGAGCGCGGGCAACAAGTTCCGAGCCTGGCTCTTTTCGCGCTGCTCGCCAGAGCCTTGTCCTGCACACCACCGGATCTGTTGCGCAGAATTCTTCCGGATCCGGCTGCCAAGGGATACGAGGATCCCGCCATTGCAATCGTGCGCGGTTTCCCGGCGGCCGACCGCGCTCGCCTGCTGCCGGTGCTGGAAGCTATCGTCGACTGGAAGCGTCGTTCCTAGGAAACTGCCTGCGCACTTTGTCCGCACAGGTGCGCAACCGCTTACGCGGTCGTGATGCGGTTGGCGGCGAAGACAGGACTATTCATGTCATGTTTAGGGGTCTTCCCCCCCGCTCTCCTTCGCGCCCTGCCATGGCCGACTTCTTGCACACCAGCGCCATCGCCGAAGCACGGCATCGAAAACCACCCAACGAGGCCAAGCCCTTGCAATCCATACCGTCCCCCGCGCAGTCCGAAGCGGCTGCTGCGGGATTCCATTCCGTATTGAGAATCGCGCCCCTAGCGCAGGATGCACAGCGTTATTCCGCCCGAGAACCTGCGCATGCCGATGACACCTCCCGCATGCTCGCAGCCTTGCGCAACATCGAGCGTCCGCTCTACGCCGTGGCGGATGGCCGTGGCACGATCCTGACCGATCGTGCCCCGTCGACCTTGGAAGGTTTGGCCGGCGTCGTTCCCGCTGTTCGCATCGAGCATTTCGGTTCGGCCTCCTTCCGCAAAGAGCACAACTTGCGTTGCGCCTACGTCGCCGGCGCCATGGCCGGCGGCATCGCCTCCGTCGACCTGGTGGTCGACATGGCCCAGGCCGGTTTCCTGTCCTTCTTCGGCGCGGGCGCCCTGCCCCTGCCCGCCATCGAGCAAGCCATTCGCCAGATCCAAGCGCGGCTGCCGGGCGGCGAGTCCTACGGCATCAACCTCTTGCACAACTACTACGACGAAAAGCTCGAATGGGCGACCGTCGAGCTCTACCTGTCGCTCGGCGTGACCCGCGTGGAAGCCGCGGCCTTCGTATCCATCACCGCGCCCCTGGTCCATTACCGCGTGAAGGGGATTCATCGCTCCTCCGACGGTCGCATCGTCGTCCCCCATCATGTTTTCGCCAAGGTCAGCCGGCCCGAGGTGGCGACACAGTTCCTGGCCCCGCCGCCCGCGCCCCTTCTGTCCGAGCTCGTTGCCGCCGGCAAGCTCACCAACGACGAAGCCGCCTTGGCCGCGCAGATCCCGATGGCGGGCGAGCTCACCTGCGAAGCTGACAGCGGTGGCCACACCGACCGCCGTCCGCTGTCCGTGCTCTTGCCCATGATGCTGCACGAACGCGAGCAGGCGGTGGCGCGACACGGTTACGACGAGCGCGACCTCGAGATCCGCCTCGGCGCCGCGGGCGGCATCGGCGAGCCGCTCTCGGTTCACGCCGCCTTCGCCATGGGCGCCGACTACATCGTGACGGGGTCGATCAATCAGGCCTGCCGACAATCGGGTACGGCGACGCGCGTGCGCCAGATGCTGGCCGAGGCGTGTATGGCCGACGTGGCCATGTGCCCGGCCTCCGACATGTTCGAAATGGGCGGCAAGGTGCAAGTCCTCAAGCGCGGCACCATGTACCCGCAGCGCGCCCAGCGCCTGTACGAGCTGTACAAAACCTACCCGTCCTTCGACGCCATCCCCGCGCCCGAGCGCAAGAAGGTCGAAACCCAAATCCTCAAGCGTCCCTTCGCCGAGGTCTGGCAGGAGACCGAACACTACTGGATGTCGCGCCAGCCCGACGAAGCCGAGCGTGCGCGTGCGGACGAGAAGCACAGGATGGCGCTTTGTTTCCGCTGGTACCTCGGCATGTCCTCGCGCTGGGCGCGCCTCGGCGATGAATCCCGCCAGGCCGATTATCAAGTCTGGTGCGGTCCTGCCATCGGCGGCCTCAATCGCTGGACCCAAGGCACGCCGCTGGCCGACAGCGAGAACCGGGATGCACCCTCGCTGGCCCGCGCCCTGCTGACCGGCGCGGCCGTGCTGCAGCGCCGCGAGCTGGCGGCCCGCGCCCGCGTCCGCCACCTTCCGAGCGTGGTCGCCGTGATGAGCCTCTCCGAATCCTGGTTGGTGGACGACAGGTCTGCGGTTTCGGCGCAAGCCGCCCTGGCGCTGTAGTTCCGACAGCGGATGGCGGCGGCCAGCGACCGTCAGGGCGGCAAGAACCCGGAGGACAGGGGATCGCAATCCCATTGCGGTCACGCAGATCAGGTGGTACACGTAAAACTGTGATCGGATGACTCGGAACATCACGCTGGCCTTGGATGAAGAGATCTTGCGCGAGGCTCGCATCCTCGCTGCTCATCGCGGACTCTCGGTTTCTGGTCTCCTACGCCGACAACTCGTCCACTTGATAGAAGACGAGCGCGGCTATGCCAAGGCGCGTTCCTCGGCCCTGCGCCGCTTGGGCCGCGGACAGTCGCTGCAAGCTGGCAAGCTGCCCCGGCGCGAGGAACTGCACGACCGTGCCGGTCTTCGTTGACACCAACGTCCTCGTCTACGCCGAGGATGGAGCCGCCGGACGCAAGCACGTTCTGGCACGCGAGTTGATGGTCAGACTGTGGAACGACGCGGACGGCGTGCTGAGCGTGCAGGTCCTGCAAGAGCTGTACGTCACGCTCACGCGCAAAGTTGGAAAGCCGTTGCCGCCGGCCAAGGCTCTGGCCATCGTGAAGGAGTACCTCTCGTGGGTCGTCGTAGACAATACGCCGCGACTATTGGTCGCCGCCGTGGGCCTGCAACAACGATCGCGGATTTCCTTCTGGGACGCACTCGTGGTGCAGGCCGCGCTCGAAACGGGTTGTGATCGCCTTTACTCGGAGGATCTGAACGCGGGCCAGAAGTTCGGCTCGCTCGTCGTGGTCAACCCGTTTGCGTAGCCCGGCGGTTTGCCTCCGCCGATGGCAACGCGCCACGAGTTGCCGGCCGCTTGTGTCTTGACATTTCATTAACCTAGGTTAACTATTGTCCCATGGCAAGCAAGGAGCCCGCAGGCGCGCCGGATCGGCCCCTGGTCCACCAGGCTATCGCCTGTCTCGGCCGCCTGGCCGACGCCTTTGGCTGCCGCCGCGAGCAGCTGGCCTTGTCGGTGGGCCTTTCGGACGGACAATGGGGCGTGCTCGAGGAGATCTCGCGCGAGCATTTCATGCCGAGCATGTTCGCCAAGACCCGCGACAGCTCGGCCGCCGCGGTCTCCAAGACCCTGCGCCAGCTTCTCGACAAGGACTTGGTCAGCGTCACCCTGTCCAAATCCGATGGCCGCCAGCGCGCCTACGTCTTGACCGCCAAGGGCAAGCGCATCATGCAAATCCTGCGCAAGGAGCGCGAGGTGGCCATCGAAAAGATCTGGCTCAAACTTGACCCTCGCCTGGTAGAGAGCTTCGTGACGTTCGGCACCCAGCTTTCCAATCACCTGGAGCAGTACGGAGAGAAGAAGAAGGAAGTGTAACCATGGCCCAAACACTGTACGAAAAGGTCTTCGACAAGCATGTCGTCCGCCAGTTGCCGTCAGGGCAAGCCCAGTTGCTGATGGGCCTGCACCTTCTGCACGAGGTAACCTCGCCGCAGGCCTTCGCCATGATTCGCGAGCGCAAGCTCAAGGTCATGTTTCCCGAGCGGACGTTTGCTACGGTCGATCACATCGTACCGACCCACACCAAGCTGCGCCCCTACCAGGACACCATCGCCGAGGAGATGTTGCAGAGCCTGGAGAAGTCCGTGAAGAACTTCGGCATCCGCTTCTTCTCGCCCACCGCCAACGAGAACGGCATCGTTCACGTGGTCGGCCCGGAGCGCGGCCTCACCCAGCCCGGCATGACCATCTGCTGTGGCGATTCGCACACCGCCACCCACGGCGCGTTCGGCGCCCTGGCCTTCGGCATCGGCACCTCGCAGATCCGCGACGTGCTGGCGACCCAAACCTTGGCCATGGAAAAGCTCAGAGTCAGGCGCATCGAGGTGAATGGGCACCTGCGGCCCGGCGTGTACGCCAAGGACGTGATCCTGTACATCGTCCAAAAGCTGGGCGTGAACGGCGGCGTGGGCTTCGCCTACGAGTACGCCGGCGACGTGTTCGACCGCTTCACCATGGACGAGCGCATGACCGTCTGCAACATGAGCATCGAGGGCGGCGCGCGCTGCGGGTACGTGAATCCCGACCAGACGACCTACACCTACTTGAAGGGTCGCGAGTACGCGCCCAAGGGCGCCGCGTGGGATCGCGCGCACGCGTATTGGGACAGCATCAAGAGCGATCCCGGCGCCAAGTTCGACGACGTGGTTCGCATCAAGGCCGAGGACATTGCCCCCGTGGTCACCTGGGGCATCACGCCCGCGCAGTCGGTGGCCGTGGACGCGGCCATTCCCTCCGTCGAGGACTTCAAGGAAGACGAGCGCGAATCCGTGCGCGAGGCCTATGCGTACATGGACTTCGCGCCTGGACAGCCCATCGCGGGCACCAAGATCGACGTGGCTTTCATCGGTTCGTGCACCAACGGCCGCCTGTCCGACTTCGAAGAAGTAGTCAAGGTGCTCAAGACCGGCAAGCACAAGGTTCGGGCAACCGTGCGCGCCCTGGTGGTGCCGGGCTCCGAGCAGGTGCGCAACGACATGCTGGCGCGCGGCTGGGACAAGGTCTTCGCCGATGCCGGTTTTTCGTTCCGCGAGGCCGGCTGCTCGATGTGCCTGGCCATGAACCCGGACAAGCTCAAGGGCCGCGAAATCTGCGCTTCGTCCTCGAACCGCAATTTCAAGGGCCGGCAAGGATCGCCACAGGGGCGCACCCTGCTCATGAGCCCGCTCATGGTGGCCGCCGCGGCCGTCACCGGCCAGGTCGCGGACGCGCGCAAGGTTTTTGGAATTGGTTGATTGAAATGGAAGACGGAGAACAAATGGACGACGTCAAACGCAATCTCTTCACCGGCCGGGCGGTTCCTCTGCGCGGCAACGACATCGACACCGACCGCATCATCCCCGCGCGCTACCTACGTACCGTCGTGTTCGACGGCCTGGGCGAGCACGCCTTCGAGGACGACCGCGCCCAGCTCGCCACCGGCGGCGGCTGCCATGCCTTCGACAACAAGGCCTACCAGGGGGCAAATGTCCTGCTGGTGAACAAGAATTTCGGCTGCGGCTCGTCGCGCGAGCACGCGCCCCAAGCCATCCACCGCTGGGGCATCCAGGTCATCATCGGGGAAAGCTTCGCCGAGATCTTCATCGGCAACTGCGTGGCCATCGGCATGCCCTGCTGCAAGGTCTCGCAGGACGTGGCCGAGGCACTGATGGCCGCGGTCGAATCCAATCCGGCGACCTCGATCCAAGTAAATCTGGCGGACAAGTCGATTGCGGCCGCGGGCAAGACCTACGCGTTCGAGATGGCCGATGGCATGCGCCAGCAGTTCCTCACGGGTCGCTGGGATTCGACCGCGGAGCTACTCGAAGCCGCGGACCAGGTGAAGGCCCGAGCCAAGTCCCTCGGCTATTTCAGCAACTTCGCGTAGCCCAGCCCACCCGACGCACGTCGGCCAGGCGATGGGAGCGTGGCGCCAATCTGGAAACGTGACAGTTACCAGGAATCAGGCTAGAAAATACCAATGTGTGTTGATGTAGGACACATGGACGCGTCAAAGTAGGTCGCTAGACTTCAACTCATCCCATCAACCGAAAGAAGGAAATCAATGACACGTACGAGACTCACTCTCATCTCCTCGACTGCAGTTGCATCGCTCCTGGGCGCCGCACTCCCTGCCTTCGCGCAGGCCCCAGCCCCGGCCCCGATGTATGCGCCGGCACCGGCTCCGGCTCCCATGATGGCGCCAGCGCCGACCCAGGAGGCGATGCCGGTGATGCCGGCAGCTCCGATGATGGCACCCAAGGCCGCCGACGACATGACCGGCTCGGTTGGCTTCGGCGTTGGCGTGGGTTCTTCGGCCGCCACCACCACGTTGGTCACGACTGACAACACCGTTGCGATCAAGTACTGGATGAGCGACGCCATGGCGATCGTGCCCAGGCTGACCTTCACCATGACCAAGAACAATCCAGGCACCGGCGCCGGCCCAACTGCCTGGCAGTTCAATCCCCAGGTTTTGGCCTCGTTCGTCCTGCTCAAGGGGGCATCTACCCGCTTGGCCGCTGGCGTCGGGCTCGGCTTGAACTTGAGCAAGAACATTGTTTCGACTGCCGATACCACGATCGGCATCAACATCCCCATCGAGCTTGGGGTAGAGCACTTCTTCACCCGCTGGTTCTCGATGGGAATCTCCGCGTCCAATCAGTTCCTCGCCTACACGAAGACGGGCGACGCCTACAATTTTGGTCTTACCATCAACACGATGTCGTACATGGGCTCGCTCTTCATCTACACCGACTAATCGTTTCCCAAGCGAAACGCCTAGGGGCGTGTTGGCCAAGAGCCGGCACGCCCTTTTGTTTTTGCCCGAAGGACTACTAGGAATGGTGGGTCTCCGGCAACTGGGGACTCGGGGTCGCCGGCATGCTTCACCTCGCCTCCATGAAAATGAAGGATGTCGACACCAGGATGACGGCCACCGTCGTGTCGCTGCTCTTCTCCGCGACCTTCAACTGACCTGACCTAGCTGACCGTCGTCGGATCCACGGCCGCGCCTTCCTCGATCTTGCCGAAGACCTGCTCGTAGCGGCTGACGTTGTTTTCGAGGGCGCGCAAAAAGCGTTTGGCGTGACGCGGGGACAGGATGATGCGCGAACGAACGCGCGCGCGCGGCCCGCCCGGCTGCACGTAGACGAAGTCGAAGGTGAATTCGGCGTCGTTGTGGTTGAGGAAGACCAGGTTGCAATAGGCCCCCTGGGCCGTAGCGTCGTCGAGCTCGATCTGCAGCTGGGGGGCGTTGGCGGGGACTTTGGGTTGGTCGGACATGTGAAAGTTGTACCGCAAGTCCGGTTATAGACTAGGAACCTTTCATGGCCAGAGTGCTTGGCATCGACCTCGGCTCGCGCCGCATCGGCGTCGCGGTGTCGGACGGACTGGGGCTTTTCGCCCAACCCCGCGCCACCATCGCGCGCCACGGAGGCGTGCGCGACATCGATGCCATCGCCGCCGCCGTGAAAGACGCCGCCGCCGATCGCATCGTGCTCGGCCTGCCGCTCGACTGCGAGGGGCAAGAGGGCCCGGCCGCGCAGCGCGCCCGGGTGTTCGGCGACAAGCTGCGCGCGGCCTTGCACCTGCCCATCGAGCTGGTCGACGAAAGCTTCAGCACCGTCGAGGCCGAAGCGGTGTTGCTGGCCGCCGACGTGTCGCGCAAGCGGCGCAAGGAGGTGGTCGACAAGATGGCCGCCGCCGTTATCTTGCAGCGCTGGCTTGACGCCAATCGGGGTAAAACACACGAGAAGCCATGACATCGCCCCGCCGCCGAGCCTTTCAGGTCTTTCTCGTCACCGCCGGGTTGGGACTATTGTGCGGGGTGTATCTGGTGCACAAGATCACGACCTATCCCGATCGCGCCACGGGCTTTGCCAGCGGCACCGTCGAGGTCGATATTCCGCGCGGCGCCGGTGCGCAGAAAGTGTCCGAGCCTTGGGGGCGGCCGGGCTCATCGAGCGGCCCGCGTTCTTTCGTCTTTACGCCGGTCAGCGCGGTGCCGCCAGCCGCTTCCGCCCCGGCCAATACAAGATCCAGGCCCCCATCACGCCGCGCCAGCTCGTGGACCTGATCGTCAAGGGCGTGGCCGACGAGCTGGTGGCGGTCACCCTCCCCGAGGGGAAGAACATGATCGAGGTGGCCGAGATTCTCGACGCCGCCGGGATCGCCAACAAGGCCGAGCTCCTCGCCCTGGCCATGGATCCCCTCTTCGTCAAGAGCCTGGACTTGCCCGGCCGATCCCTCGAAGGCTATCTCTTCCCGGATACCTACAAGCTGCGCCCGCACTCGCAGGCGAGCCGCGTGCTGACCGCCATGGTCAGGCGCCACCGTCAGGTCTTCGAGGAGCTGCGCGCGGCCAATCCCACGGTTGCGAATTACCTTCGGACGAAGCTGAAATTCGACGATGCCGCCATCGTGACCCTGGCCTCCATCGTGGAAAAGGAAACCGGCCGGCCGGAGGAGCGGCCACGCATCGCCCAGGTCTTCATCAACCGCTTGGTCAAGCCCAGCTTCCGGCCCAGGCTGCTGCAAACCGATCCGACCATCGTCTACGGCTGCACCGTGGCGCCGCTGTTTCTCGGCACGAAATCGCCGGCCTGCGAGAAGTGGGATGGCCGCATCCACCGCATCCATCTCGACGATACGGACAACCCGTACAACACGTACACCCACGAGGGCCTGCCGCCCGGCCCCATCGCCAACCCCGGCCGCGCGGCTCTGGCCGCCGTGTTCCGACCTGACGGCAGCAACTACCTCTACTTCGTGGCCAAGAACGACGGCACCCACCACTTCTCGGCCACCATCGCCGAGCACGAGGCCGCCGTGGTCAAATACCAGCGCGGCGGCAAAGCCCTGCCCTGACCGGCGGGGCCGGAGCCGTGGTCGAACCCTGGGGCCGGCGAGAGGGGGCCCAGTTTCACCTTGACCTGGGACGTGGTGTTGTGTAGCGGCACGGAGGAAACTTCCGTGCGGTCAGGTTAGCCTGCGACGTCGCCGGCACAAGTGGTGCGATGGATTTCCAGCTCTACTTTGACGGCGGCACCGAGAGGAAACTGCAGATCAAGCACTTGCTCAAGAGTCTGTGCGTCGTTCATGCCGAATGGAAATTCGATATCGGCGAGTGAAACGGTAGGACGACCTGGGCAGCGGATCTGCCTATCCGCTCTTTTGCGATCTTTACGTATTCCGGGCTTAGTTCGATGCCAACGCATCGCCGCTGCTGATCACGGCAAACGATGCCGACGGTCCCTGATCCGAAGAACGGATCAAGGATTTGATCTCCGTGCCTAGACCCTCCAAGAAGGCACAAGCGAACCAACTCAGGCGGGAAAACAGCAAAGTGTGCGCCATGAAAACCGTTGGTGTTGATATTCCAGACAGTGCGACGGTTCTTCGTCTCGCCGTTGGCCGCAGGTTCGCGGATCGCCAAATAGTCATAGAAGTAGGACTCTGACTTGCTCATCAGGAAAACGTATTCATGCGACCGAGTAGGACGATCTTTCACCGATTCTGGCTGGCAGTTGGGCTTGTTCCAGATGATGTCAGATCGCAGGAACCAGCCATCCTGCTGAAGTGCAAGAGCCAATCGCCAAGGAACCCCGATCAGATCTTTGGGTTTGAGACCTTGCGACGTTGGTGGCCTGTAGGTCATCGCCCGCGCTTGATTCTTCTTATCGGGCGCCCGCCAGCCACGATCTCCGCTGGTGAAGGAATCTCCAATATTCAGCCAAAGCGTCCCATCATCGCGCAGGGTGCGCCTGACCTCCCTGAAGATGGCGACGAGATCTCCAAGGTAGGCATCGATGGATGATTCAGCACCGATCTGGCCGTCGACGCTGTAGTCCCTGAGTCCCCAGTACGGCGGGCTCGTAATGCAGCATTGAAAACTGGCGTCCGGAATGGAAGCGAGAACCTTGCGAGAATCACCTTGGATGATTTGCAGATCTTCACCGAGACGAATCGAGTCACCAGACATTGAAGCGAGTTTCTCCTCTCGCTTCTTTCTCGGTCGACGGGTCCGAAAAGTTGCTCGCAATGTGCGTAACTCATTTTGCAGTAATGCGAATGTAAATACGCAGTTATTGGGTGCGCGGGCCGCCGATTCGGGCTTCCACGCGAGCTTTGGCGGCATCCTCTCTTAGCTTGTACGCTTCCATCTTGTGCTCAAGCGCGCGCCTCGTGAGGCCGAGCGCATGGGCGGTCTCTCCGACATGGCCTCTGTGCTTTCTGAGGTATTCGGCTATCACCTCGCGCTCGCGTTTTCGCAGCTCGCGCGCGAGAACGTCGGAGCGTTCCTGCTTAGGTGCGCGGGATCTGGTAGGGCGGACATTTTTGGTCATGCTCGAACCGTGCAAGGCATGGGCCGAAGTAGGGCGAATCCCCTATCAGACGCGGAGGTGCCGGAGCAGGGATACGTACTCGCAGCCATTCTGCACGCATGATTACCACGCCAAAATCGCGGACCCCACCCAGAGTTTCGGGACCTTGTACCAGCCCTGCCCAACACGCCCACACCGCGCACCCTCGCTGATCCCTATCCCTGCTCTTACACGATCACGCCCAGCCCTTCAAGCTGGCTACGAATTTTCGCGGGATGTACTAGGCGCTGCACGCAAGTGGGAAAGGCGTTAGACTGCGCCCGCGTGATCGGCGAACGGTACGGCAATTACCAGGCGATATCCCTGCTCGGCGAGGGTGGCATGGGCGCGGTCTACTTGGCCGAGCATCCCGGCATCGGGCGCCGGGTCGCCATCAAGGTGCTCAAGTCCGAGCTCGATCACGATCCGCAGCTCCTCACGCGCTTCCTCAACGAAGCGCGCGCGGCGAACGCCATCCGCCACCCCAACATCATCGAGGTGCTCGATTCGGGCACCACCGAGCGGGGCGCGTCCTACCTGGTCATGGAGCTTCTCGAAGGCGAATCGCTCTCGGCGCGCATCAAACGCCTGTCTCGTCTCGACGAGAAGAGCGCCATCGAGATCGCCATGCAGACGGCGTCGGGGCTGGGCGCTGCCCACGCCAAGGGCATCATTCACCGCGACCTCAAGCCCGACAATTTGTTCGTCATCCCGGAAGAATCCGATGCCGCGCGCGAACGGGTGAAGATCCTCGACTTCGGCATCGCCAAGCTGCATGCCATGGCCGGCGATTCGCTGAAGACTCGCACCGGCACGCTCATGGGCACGCCGGTCTACATGTCGCCCGAGCAGTGCCTGGGGACCAAAGAGGTCGACCACCGCAGCGACATCTATTCGCTCGGCGTGATCATCTACGAAATGCTGGCTGGACGCCCTCCCTTCGTCTCGGAAGGGTTCGGCGAGCTGCTCAGCATGCACCTGCACGAGAAGCCGGGCTCGCTGCGTGGGCTTGCGCCCCAGGTAACGGCCCAAGTCGAATTCGCGGTGCAGCGCATGCTGGCCAAAAAGGCGGACGAACGCTACCAATCCATGGCCGAGGTGCGCGCGGCTCTGGCGGCGGCGGCGGGCCTGCCCTATCCCGTGGTGCCCGAGCACAAGCTGGGCAGCACCGACCAGTTTGGCGTGCGCGCCACCCTGGCGGCCCACGCGACGGAGAGCAAACCCAAGACCCCGCCCACCACGCTTACACCTGGGGGCCTGGAATCCGCGGCCATCCCGGACGTCACCCGGAAGGTGCGCCGCAAGCCCTGGGCCGCCGTAGGACTCGCGTCGGGGCTAATTGCCGTCGCAGTGGTGGCCACCGTGTCCCTGCGCAAGGACCCGGCACCCGTTCCGCTGCAGCCGCCCCACAGCGCGCGACCCGCGCCGCCACCTCTGGCCCGGCCCGTCCACCCTCCCCAGGCGCCCGCCGTGGTATGCGTGCGCCTCGAGAGCAAGCCACCCGGCGCACGCGTCGTGCGCGTCTCCGACGGCGTCGTGCTGGGCACCACGCCGGAAACCATCGAGCTGCGCCCGTCGAGCGAGCCCTTGCCGCTTCGTTTCGAGAAGGAAGGCTTCCTGTCTGCCGTCGAAGTGGCGTCGCTCTCCGCGGATTCCAGCCTGTCCGTCGTGTTGGAGGCGACTCCCGAAAAGGCCGCCTCCCGGACGCCCAGGAAGCACACGTCTGGCAAATCGCACGGCGGCAACGCCGAAGCGAACGAGCCAGCGAAGCTGTAAATCCGGATTCCTAATGGCTGCCGCAGCCGTGGCAGCTGCTGCAGTCGTGGTCGCCGTGGTCGTCGCCGTGTATGTCTTTCGCGGTGGCTTCGCGCACGCCGATGACCTTGACGTCGAAGTTGAGGGTGGCGCCGGCCAGGGGATGATTTCCGTCCACGGTCACCGTGTCTTGGTCGGTGGCCACCACCGTCAGCACGCGCGCCCCGTTGGGTCCGTGGGCACGGAAGTGCATGCCGACTTCGATCTCGCCCGAAGGGAACTCGTCGCGCGAAAGCTTCTCCACGAGTTTCTCCTCGCGCAGGCCGTAGCCGCCTTCGGGGGCAATGGTGACCTTGACGCGATCCCCTTCCGCCTTGCCCAGCAGCGCCTCTTCCAGGCCGGGAACGATCATGCCCGATCCGTGTACGTAGGAAAGCGGCTCGCCATTCTCCGGACCCTCCGAGGAGTCGAGCACGGTGCCCTTGGTATCGGTCAGCGTGTAGTGGATGGTGACGACGGTCCTTTCTGCTATCTGCATGCGCCTTCCTTCCAGAAATTGGAGCCGTCAGCATACGCCCTGGGTCCCGTTTTGGCGAGCGGTCTGGTCGTAGGGGGCCTCTGAGGAAGCCAGGAAGCCAGGAATGGGTGGCATGGCTGTTGGGAGGTAATGACGCGCTGGATCTAGAGCGTTGGCTCGGCGAAGTTCAAGATGAGGCTCGAGTCCCATCTGCTTGTCCTGTTGAGAGTCCTGCTTGTTCTCCTTCTTCCTGCTTTCCTGGCTTCCTCAGACGTTATCCGTCACGGGCCTTGCAGTTTGGCACCCAGGGGTCGTGTGGGTCGTGAAGCGGCGCCGCCTTCCGCCACGAAGGGGCAAAAGCGTCAGCCCTCGTACCCCTCTCGGCGAGCGACCGGCGCAACGGGCGGTTCGGCCTCGGCTCGCCTCTCGCGCAAGAGCAGGACCAGCATGCCCAGGCTGGCCAGGTTGCTGCTTGCGGCCACGAGCGGGCCGAGGACGTTGCCCGGCACTTTGAGGGCCAGGCAGACCGAGGCGGTCGTGGCCAGCGCGGCCATGTATGCGAAGTCGCCGGCCAGGACGGTAGGCGTGCGACGTTCGAGCGCGGCCAGTCCCTCACGATGGCAACGCAGGGCGACCGTGACGGGAAACCCGATGAAGAGCAACGACGTGGTGTAGACCAGCCGCAAGTCGGCGGGCGGCAGGCGCTGCACGCCCACGTAGTACCAATGGGCGAGCCCAGGCAAAAGGAAAACGAGCGGACTAATCGACAAGATGGCACCGGCCGCCACCGAGAAGCGCAACACGCGCGTGTCCTCGCGTGTGCGCGGCGGGAACGAAATGACCACATTCTCGACTCGGCTGGCGGCGAAAGCGGCCGGGCCCGCCAGCCCCGCGGCGAGGTAGTACGCGGGCAGCATGTGCTCGGGTTGTCCGGCGCGCGCGATCACGGCGCCCAGGATCATCCCCGACAGGGTCGTCAGAAACGCGCCGAGTGACAGCGGTAGAGTGAACAGCAAGATCTTGCGCCGGCTGGCCGCGGGCATGACCTCCTCGGCCAGCGTAGCGGCGAACGGCCGGCTGTACCACCAGGAAACCAGGGTCTCCAGGGCCACGGGAATAGACTGGCACACCATGGCCCAGCGCGAACCGACGAGACCCCATGAACAGAACAGCGGCGAGAGGGCCAGAGTCAAGCCGATGCGGGCGAAGGTCGCGACACTGGCGCGACCGGAGGCGCCGTGGTTGTAAAGCAGAACCTGGTAGGGATTGCGTGCGTAGAACAGGATGTTGAGCAGGATGGTAAAGGGAAAGGCCTGCTGGGCAGGTCTTTCGATGGAGGGCGGTAAGCCGATCAGGGTGCTGAAAAGAAGGTGCCCGACCGCGGGAATGCACAGGGCGGCCTGAATCAGCGCGGTGGCCAGCGACAGCAGGTTGTTGATGGAGATGAAAAGGGCATAGCCCCGTCGGCCGCGGGCGAACACCATGCCCGCCGTGACCAAGCCCGAGCCCAGGGTCCCGACCATGAACATCACGATGTTCGACTGGGCCACCCCGGCCAAATTCAGCGCGCCGCCCTCACCGTGCGCGGCCACCATGGCGACGAGTGGATAGCTCAAGCTCTGCGACGCCGCCTGAAGCGCGAGGGGCACGAAGTAGGCGGTCAGCCGACGGGTGGAGGGAGCTTCTGTGGTGTCGAACATCGAGGACTGGAAATGTGGTTCAATTTCCTATGCGATCTGCGGAACGCTTGTCGGTGGCGCGGGGTATTCTGCGCCCCGTGATCCGCGTATGCACGTCCCATCGCACCGAGGTGCTGCTGGAAGCCTTCGTGCAAAACCTTGCGGACGAGCGCGCGCGGTCGGGTCCGCTGGCTCCCGTTCTCATCGTGGTGCCCAATCGCAACGTCGAAACCTTCCTTCGTCTCAGGATCGCCGAGCGCTGCGGGATCGCCGCCAACTTGGAAGCGACCTTTCTGCGCAAGTTCTTGGCCGGCATCGCCGAGAGCGCGGTGCCCGATGCCAGGGTCGCCGAGACCGCGCACGTGGAAGGCCATCTGCTGGCGCTCTTGCACGACGATGCCCTGCTCGCCGAGCCGCCACTCGCCCATGTGCGCGCCTACCTGGCGGCGGCGGGCGGCGACCGGGACGCCCTGGACCGTCGCCGCTGCCAACTGGCGGCCCTGCTGGCCCAGCTCTTCGATGAATACGCGGGTTCACGCCCAAAGATGCTGGCCGCGTGGGCAAGCGACGCAGGCGATGCAGGCGAGGACCGCGACCTCGCCCTCTGGCAGCGAGCGCTTTGGCGGGCCGTCTTCGGCCCGGGCGGACGCTTGGCCGAGGTCGCCTCCACCAGCGGCGTTCGCGTCCTGCCGCTCGACGTCCTGTGGGAAGAGGCCATGGCGAAAGAGCCGGCGCCCTTCGCCGGCAAAGCCGTTCACGTGTTCGGCCTTTCTTACATGGCGACCGTCTACCACCGTATGCTGGCGGTGCTGGCGCGCGCCTCGACGGTCCACATCTACACCCTGAGCCCGTGCCGCGAAGCCGAGGATGAGCTCCGGGCCAAGCCCGATGCTTCGACCGACGATCCCTTTGGTCTCGGACGCGAGGCGCAGCCGGCGCTACGCCGCTGGGCACGACCGGGCCGGGAGAACCTTCGCCTGCTTGCCGCCTATGAGAGTGTCACCGTGGATGCGCGGTTCCCCGAGCCCGCGAGCCAAGGCGCCACGTTGCTTCACCGTCTGCAGGGCGACATCGTCAACCGGCGGACACCGGGCAAGACCGAGGGCGAACGTGGCGAGAGCGACGTCAGCTTGCGCGTGCTGCCTTGCCCGTCGCTACGCCGCGAGCTCGAGGTGGTGGCGGCGGAGATCTGGAATCTCGCGCGCCGGGATCCCACGCTGCGCCTGTGCGACGTGGCCGTGATCGTGCCCGAGGCCAGCAAGGAGCTCTACCTGGCGCAGCTCTCGGCGGTGTTCGGCGAGAGCTGCGGTCTGCCCCACAGCGTGGCGGATCTGCCGGCCGCCAGCGCCCATCAGGTCGCCGAGGCCATCGCGCTGCTGCTTCGTTTGCCCTTCTCGACCTTCACGCGCAAGGAATTCCTGCCGCTCCTCACCCATCCCTGCCTCATGGCCAGGTTTCCCAAGGCCGCGCCCGAGACCTGGCGCGAGCTGGCTCACGGGCTCGGCATCGTGCGCGGCGCGGACCGCGGCGACCTGCGTGGCTCCTACGTTGCGCGCGATCTCTTCACCTGGGATCAGGGGCTGCGCAGGCTGGCTCTGGGCGCGCTCTGCGACAGCTCCGGTCCCGACGAAGCCGAGCCCTTCGTCTTGGCCGGGGAGAGCACTCTGCCCGGCCCCGCCATCGACAGCGCCGATGAGGAATGCCTGGGCTTCGGTCTGCTCGCGCGTTCGCTCCTCGCCGACGCGCGCTTCGCCACCGGCGGCGACAAGACGCCGGAGCGACCGCTCGTCGACTGGCTCGACTTCATCCGCGGCCTGGTCGAATCCTATCTCGTGCTCGACGAAGCCGACGCCGCGGGTAAGTCGGCGATCGCGCATTTCCTCGCCGAGCTGGAAGGTCTGTCGGACATGGGGCTCGGTCAGCGGCCGGTTTCCTATCGCGTGGCGGCCGAGCTCGCCGAGCGCGCCTTGTCGGCCACGCCCGCGAGCCGCGGCCATTACCTGTCGAGCGGCGTGACCGTGGCCTCGTTCGTGCCCATGCGCGCCATCCCCTTCCGCGCCGTGTTCGTGGTGGGCCTCGGGCAAGAGGCATTTCCGCGCCCCGCGGGTCGTCATGAGCTCGACCTGCGCGCGGGCGCACGTATGCCGGGCGATGTCGATCGCCGCGAGCAGGATCTGTACATGTTCCTCGAGACCTTGCTGTCGGCGCGCGATCACGTCACGCTTTCGTACGTCGCGCGCGACGAGATCACGGGCGACGAGCTGCCTGCCTCGTCCGTGCTGCTCGAGCTGCGCACCATCCTGGGCCAGGGCTACCTCGACCCGGCCGCGCTCGCCCGGCTGTTCGGCGACGACGTCCAAGCGCGGCCGCCTCTACGCCGCTGGGACGACACTGCCGAGCGCCGAGCTGTCCTGCCCGCCGCCGAGGGCGAGCACCTGGCAAAGCAGCTGGGCGCGGCGCTGGCCAGGGGCGAGGTTTTGCCCGGGACCGCGCCCGCGCCGTCGGCCGAGTCGAGCTCGGTGCACGCAAGCGATGCGCGCGACGTCCTGGTCGTTCCGCTGTCCGCGCTTCGGCGCTTTCTCGACGATCCCCTGCAGGGTTCGGCGCGCTTTCGCCTGGGCATGCACGACGACGACGATGATCGTGTGCCCGCCGATGTGGAGGACGAGCCGTTCGACATGGACCGTCGCGGATCGTCTTCGCTTCTGCGCGCGAGCATGGCCGACGCTCTTGTCGCCGCGCAGGCAACGCCGTCCTGGCCCGATCTGCTTGCCGCCTACGAGCGGCGAGCTAGCCACGCGGAGCTTGGGGGACGCTCACCCACGGGATTGTTCCGTGCCGCGGGCACGCGCTTCGAGCAAGAGCTTCTGCGTGCCTGGCAAGAGATGCTGCCCGAGATCTTGGGGCCGGGTCGCGAGTGCGGCGTGGTCCGCCTGGCGAAGAGCGCGGCCGTCGCTCTTGCGCGTGATGCCGGCTCGAAGGCGGGGGTCGTCTATCGTCGCGCTCCCGGCCTGGCCGTTTCCCTGCCGGGTGCCGCTGGTGGGATCTCTCGCGAGGTCCGCCTCGGCGGCGAGACGAGGTTTTCCACCCGATCGGAAGCCGGCAGCGCCACCTTGGGCTTCACCTGCCGGGCCGGGATCTCCGGCAAGGAGATTTGCAGGGAAGATCTGTGGGCCTTCCTCGACTATGTGGCGTTGGCCGCGGCAAGCGACGAGACCACCCTCACCCTCCCCGGTCACCGCAGCGCCCTCTTCTACAGCTCCGACGGCCAGGGCAAGGTGCACACGCTGGGATTTCGCCCACTCGAATGCCAGCGCGCCCGGGATTACCTGGCGCTCCTGTGCGCCGATCTCCTGACAGGCGCGCTCGACGCAAGCGGCGCGGCCACGGGCGTGCACCCCTACCTACTTCCCCACGAAGCCGTGCTGGCGAGCCGGCGCAACAAGACGCCCCTGCTCGACGAAATCGACGAGCTGTGCTCCGAAGCAGAGGGCAAAGGGCGGAGCATGAGCTCTCTGCAAGGCCCCGTGCCGGGGGTCATGGATCGCTACGCCGCGCCCACCGCGGAGGAGGCCGAGAGCATGGCCAAGGCGCGCTTCGGTCTGTTCTTCGAGCTCGCACGGAAGGAGGGCGTGTGAGTCCGACCCTGCGCTATCCACGACCGGAAGAGCTGGGGCGACTTGGCCGTGGACACCACGTGGTGGAATCCTCGGCGGGCACGGGCAAGACCTATTTGCTCGAACACCTCTTCGTCGACCTTCTCCTGACCCGAGGTCTGTCGTGCGAGGAAATCCTGGTCGTCACGTTCACCGAGAAAGCCACGGCGGAATTGGTAATCCGCTTGCGCGCGCTCATCGCCCGGCTGGCCGGGCTGCGCGAGGATGATCCCAAGGCCATCGAGGCGGCGCAAGCGCCGGCCGGCACGAGCTGGCTCATCGACGACAAGGCAAAAAAGCTCCTCGGAGAAGCCCTGCTCGCCTTCGACCGGGCCAGCATCTTCACCATCCACGGTTTCTGCCAGCGCGTCCTGCGCGAGCACGCCTTCGTCCAAGGCCGGTTCTTCGACGAGGAGCTGATCGGCGAGGAGACCGCCTTCGGCGATGCGTTTCACGAAGTATTGCGAACCGACGTCGCCAGCGACGGCGATCTGGCCACCGGCATCGCGGGCTGGCTGACCAGCGGCGAGTCCATCGCCGCGCTGGAAAAGTTGCTGCGCGAATGCGATGCGGAGAAGGCTACGGGACTGCGCCCGCGCTTCGACCGGGCTCGCCTGCTCGCCGCCATGGCGGCGTGGCGGCCGGTGGCAGCCGAAGACGAGCTGCTCAAGCGTCGTCTCAAGCTGGCCAAGGTCCACGGGAGCTCGGCCAAGTCCGTGATCGCCCGGCTGGCCCGCGCCTCTGAGATCGTGACCTCTTGCGCGGGAAGTCCCGTTCGCTTGCTGGCAGAGATGCAAAGGTTCGTCCACGAGCCGCGCATGCAAGACGGTCTCGGCTTCGTGCTGGAAAGGCTTCTCGGGGCGCCCGCGGGCGCAAGCCTGGCCGACCTCATGGCCATGGTTCGCGACCTGCATGAGGCCGCCGTTCCCCTGGAAGCCTACTTGGCCGGGCGACTCTCCCCTCTCATCCGCGAGCGCGCGGCTGGTCGCAAGCGCAGGGCCGGCCTGTTCGATTTTTCCGACATGCTGCACCTGGTGGCCAGGGCGCTTGCCGATCCGGGACCCGCCGGCTCTGCCCTGGTCGAAGCCCTGCGCCGCCGCTATCGCCACGCCCTCATCGACGAATTTCAGGACACCGACGAGACCCAGTGGTCGATCTTCCGCCGCATCTTCGTCGAGTCGTCGGAGGGGCACGCCATCACCGTCATCGGCGATCCCAAGCAAGCCATCTACGGCTTTCGCGGCGCGGACGTGCACGCCTACCTCGGGGCGAGGCAAGCCCTGCAGGCCGCGGGTGGCACCCGCCTAGTGCTCGATCGCAACTTCCGCTCGACGGCCGGCATCGTCGAGGCCACCAATTCGATCTTCGACCAGACCGCGGAATTCTTCCGCCGCGACGGCGGTATCAGCTACGACCAGCCTGTGCGCTGCGGCCGCGCCGACCTGCAATGGCTCGAGGAATCCACGACCCCGGCCGCGCCCGTGGTGGTTTTCGGGCTGACGAGCGCCGGCCAGCCCATGCGCGCGCCCGCGGCTCGCGCCACTGTCCAAACGGCCATCGTCGAGGAGCTGCGTGTCCTGCTCGACCCGGCGAGCCCGCTGCACTTGCGCGGCCATGGCGACGGCGACCGCCGGCTGCGCGCCCGCGACGTGTTTATCCTGACCTTCACCAACGCCGAGAGCCACGCCATCGGGCGCGCGCTTGCCGCCGCGGCCATTCCCTTCGCCTTCTACAAGCTCGGCGCTCTCTTCGCGTCGCCCGAGGCCGCGGAGGTGCGGTCCGTCCTGCGCGCCATCGCCCTGCCCGAGGACCGCAGCCTGCGCGCGCGGGCCTTGCTCACGGGATTCTTCGACCTCGACGTGACCGGCGCGGCTGCGTGCCTGGATCTCGGCGCGTCCGCCGGGCCGTTGCGGCTGCTTGCGCACTTCGCCGCCCTGGCCGGCGAGGGCGACATCCCGGCCTTGTTCGCGTCCATGGTCGACGACAGCGGCATCGTCCGCCGTGAGCTCTTGGCCAACACCAGCGAGCGAACCCTGACCAACATCATGCACGTGCTCGAGGTTCTGCAGGCGGAATGGGCACGCTCGCACGCGTCCCTGCCCGAGCTGGCGGATCTGCTGGATGCCTTCATCCGTGGCACACAGAAACCGCCCAGCCGCGAAGGCGACTTGCAGCGTCTGGAGACCGACAAGGACGCGGTCCAGATTCTGACCGTTCACAAGGCCAAGGGACTCGAAGCGGACGTGGTGTTCGTCTACGGCGGTACCGGAGAACGGAGATGCGGGCCGCCCATACGCCTTCTGCACGACGGCGGCCAGCGCGTGCTGCAGGTGGGCCGCCTGGACCGAACCGCCAAGCATCTCGCAGAACAGGAAACGGAAGACGAGCGCAGCCGCCTGCTTTACGTGGCCCTGACTCGCGCCCGCTACCGTCTGTACCTGCCCCACTACCCGCCCGAGCTCACGCTCACGGGCCCGTATCGGCGGGCGAACCAGCGTCTGACCGACCTTCTCGGCGAGCGACACGAACGCGCTTGTCCCCATTTCCGCGTGCGCATCTGCCCCGCCCTTTCGGTCCGCGGACGCGCCGTCGGCCTCGTGCGTGCGCCTTGGCCGGACGCGCTCTCGTCCCAGGCGCTCGCGCCGGCCCGCGAGCCCAACGACCTGGCCGCCATCAAAGCCGAACGCAGCGGCTTCATCGTGACCTCCTACACCGCGGTCAAACGTGCGCGCGCCGATATCGCCGCCGTGGAGACCGACCTGCGCCTGTCCGGCGAGCTTGTGCTTGGCGAAAGCGACCCTCAAGCCGACACCGAGCACGAGCTGCCGGGCGGTGCCGAGACCGGCATCTTCCTGCACGACATTCTGGCCACCGTGGTGCTCGCCGATCTGGCTGGCACGAAGAGTTTCGCCGACTGGTACGCCAAGCCCTCGGTGACGCGCCACCTTGAAAGGATGGGCCGACGGCACGCGCGTCCTGCCGCCCACGTGCCCCTGGCCGCGAGGCTCGTGCATCGCGCCTACACGGTGCGGATGCGACTCGGCGGCGGGGTCATCGCCGGGCTGGCGTCCGCGCCGGTGGCCTTGCGCGAGGTGGAGTTTCTCTTCCCCATCCCCGAGCCTTCGCACCCGCTTCTGGCACGGCCGCGGGCCGGCACTTGGACCGTCGCGCGCGGCGTGGTGAAGGGTTTCGTGGATCTTCTCTTCGAGCACGACGGCCGCGTGTTCGTGTGCGACTGGAAGAGCGACGTCCTGCATACGTTCGACCAAGATGCGCTGGCCAGGCATTGCGGGCAGAGCTACGACGTGCAGGCGCGCATCTACACCCTGGCGGCGCTGCGCCTGTGTGACATCCGTACGCCCGCCGACTACGCGCGACGCTTCGGTGGCGTGGTCTACTGCTTTCTGCGCGGCCTGGGCAACGAGCGCGCGCACGACGATGGCGTGGGCAGCTCGGACGGGATCCATTTCAGGAAGCCGACCTGGGACGAGATTCTGTCCTGGGAGACGGACATGCTTGGGCAGCAATTCTGGGGGCTCTCGCGATGAGGCGCCCTGGTCATCCCAGCCTCCTGCCCACGGGCACCGCCCGCCAGATCATCGCGGCGCGGCCGGCCTATCCCGCGGCCCTACTCGATCTCGCGCGCGAAAGCGACCTCGACGAGAGCGGCCTCTACTTGGCCTGGCAGGTGGCCCAGCTTGGAGGTGGTCTTGCGCCCGACGAGCGCGACGCCTTCATGCTGCTCTTGGGCCGCTTGCTCGCGGCGCAGTCCCTCGGCAGCACGCGCCTTGCCATCGCGGAGCCCGATCGCCGGCTTCTCGCCAGGCTGCCGGACCTCGTCCAGCCGCCGGCCGGACGCGCGCCCTTCGTCCTCGACGGCGAATACCTTTACACGCAACGGGCCCATGCCTGCGAGACGCGGGTGGCTTCGCGGCTCGCCACCCTTTTCGGACAGCCCGCGCCTTTCCCCGCTACGGCCATCCCCCGCGCGCTCGACGAGGTCGCCGCGCAGGGCGCTCCCACGCCCAGCGCGGAGCAGAAGGCCGCGGTGGCGCACGCCCTTGCCCGCTCTCTCGGGGTCATCTCCGGGGGTCCAGGCACGGGCAAGACCACCACGGCGCTGGCGCTGGTGCGCACCCTCGTCCGCCTCGGCCTGGCCCCCGTCGACATGGCCCTATGCGCCCCCACGGGCAAGGCGGCCAGCCGACTCGAAGACGATTTCCGCACCCGCCTCTCGGCGCTGGAGAATCCCGCCCCAAGCGACCGTGCTCTGCTCGACGACTGCCCCAAAGCGCTGACCTTGCACCGGCTGCTCGGCGCCCGGCGCGGGCCTGGCGGCGTTCTGCGTGCGGCACGCGATCCCCTGCCCTTCCGGGCCGTCATCGTCGACGAGTCGTCGATGATCGATCTCGTGCTCATGGACAAGCTCCTGGCCGCGTTGTCGGACGGCGCCTTGCTGATTCTCCTGGGCGACGCGGATCAGCTTCCTTCCATCGCGGCGGGAGCCGTGTTGCGCGACTTGCGCCGATTCGGCGTTCGACTCGAACGCGGGTTTCGCGCGGACATCGCGCGGCCCGAGGGTAAGCGGATCGCCGACCTGGCCGCGGCGGTGCGCGCGGGGCAGACCGAGGAGGCCACCCGGCTATGCGTCGTTCGTGCCGACCCCGCGGAGCTCGGCGGGCAAGGCGTCGAACAACTGTCGCCCGAGCACCTCGAGGATCTTCTTCGCGACTACCACCGGCGCAACTTCTGCGGCGCGCGTATGGCTTCCCTGATCGATCGCACGTACGCGGCGAAAGACGGAGTCTTCGCCGAGGGGGATGCCCACCGGCTCGACGAGTTGGCCGCGCACCTGGCACGGACGCGCGTCCTGGCCATAACCCGCGGGCGCAAAACCGGCGTCGAGCGCTGCAACGCCTTCCTGCACGATTTGCACGGCGGCGGGCCATGGTTCTTGCCCGGCGAGCCGGTGCTGATGTCGCGCAACGATTACGAACGCGACCTGTGGAACGGAGACCAGGGCGTCGCCGTGCGCGTACGCGGCCAGGACCAGCCCGTCGCCGTCGCCTTCCGCACCCGCAGTGGGTGGCAGGCCGTGGAACCGCGGAGCATGGCCAGTGCGCTCGAGCTCGGATTCGCGCTCACGGTCCACAAGGCGCAAGGCTCCGAGCTCGACGACGTGCTGCTGATCCTGCCCGAGCTTGCGTGTCCCCTGTTGACGCGCGAGCTTCTCTACACCGCCGTGTCGCGCGCGCGCAAAAGCGTCGTCGTCTGTGGCGCGTTCGAGCAATGGCGAGCAGGCATTGCGGCAGAAGGAATCCGCAGCTCTGGGCTTGCCGAGCGTCTGTGACGGCGCTTACCGGGCTTGGGCCGCAGCGGATGACTTGGCCCCCAGGCCATGGCATCGTGGAGAAGAGACGCAAGCGCGATTCATGGGCCCGATGATAGTTCCCAATCCACAGCGCGGTAGCCGATCCTGGCAAAACGAATTGCTCTTGGCCATCGCGTCTTGCCTGGCGGCTTGCGGTGCCGACAGTGCCAGCGTGAGCAATACCGGCGCGAACCCAAGCCGCGATGCGGGCTCCGTTTCAGCCAAGCTGGACGCCGCACAAGGCCCTCTGCTGCTGATTGACGCCGCGGTCTATGCGCCCTCGGTTGACGGCGCCCAGACGAGCTTTCAGCCTCCGCCTGGGTCGCCCGACCCGACGTGCTCGCCGGCCACCACGACCCTGTACCCGCGACCGGCCGAGGTGCTGCTGGTGATCGATCGATCAACGACCATGGCGGAGGCCATCGCTGCCGACGGCACGAGCAGATGGAGCACGACGGTCGCGGCGGTCGCGAGCGCGGTCCTGGCCAGCCAGGAGACGACGGCGTGGGGCATGATGCTCTTTCCCAAGTCGAGCGACGATGCGGTTTGCTGCCAGATGCCGGCGAACGATCTCGCACCCCTCGTCGAAGTCGCTCCTGACTTGGGCTCCGCGCAAGCCATCGCCGCCACACTTGCGCAGAGCACGCCGACAGGAATCGGCACGCCCACCGCGCGAGCGCTGGTGCAGGCGGCGAATTTTCTGCTCGCGCGTGCGACCAGCACGTCGAAATACCTCGTGCTCTTGACCGGCGGCGATCCCACCTGCGTCGGCGACGGCCTGTGCGACGGTGCCTCCGATTCGGACTATGCCCGCAGCAAGGAAACCGTGGCCCACGTGGCCAGCGTCCTCGGTATTCCGGTGGCGGTGGTCGCCATGGCCCTTCCTTCCGCCACGGGCAACCTCCAACCGAACAGTCGCGTGCAGCTCTTCATCGACATGGCGAATCTCGGCGGGATGCCCAACACCGCGGCCGGTCAGCCCGCCTACTACGCGGTCAACGGCACGGCCGATGTGGTGGCCGCGCTGGGCGCGCTGGGCGCGCAAGCCACGAGCTGCAGCTTCGCCTTGCCTTTTCCGGTGGCATGGCCGGATAGCGCCGCGGTGCTGATGTCCGAGAATCGGATCACACGAGACACATCGCACCAGGAGGGCTGGGATTTCGGCGACGGAGGCGCGTCCGTGGTCCTTTTCGGCAAGCCTTGTGACGATGCACGCAGCCTGAATGGCCTCGCCACCCTCGAGCTCGTGAGCGCCTGCCCAGCCACGCCCGTGGTCGCCCTGGCCCGTCGCGAGTGGTACCTGACTGGCCCGGTCTCCGTCGGAGAATCGCACGCCCCTTGACTTGCACCCCGGTCTTCGCTAACCACTTCCCTCCATGAGCCGTGAGGAAGACGTTAAGGAAATCCGATTGTTCGATCTTCGCACCGTCGAGCGCAACATCAAGCGCGGGCTAATCACCCGCAAGGACTACGAGCGATTCTTGAAGGCGCTGCCCGACGCCAGCGACAAGGTCATACCGTCCGAGTCCGAAGCGCCACCCGCAGCCCAGGACTAACGCGGCCAAAGCGCAGGGTTGAAACTGGGACGACACCTGCGTACGCTTGCGTGCCATGGCTGACTCCGAGCAAAAGACAGGGAACTTCACCGTGACCGACCGCCGCGCGTTCGACCCGAGTGGCGAGCGCAAGCAAGATCCGCCTGCGGTTCCGGAGAAGCCCGCCGAGGCGCCGCCTCGGGCCACGCCCGAGCCACCCCGCTCGCTGCCGCCCGCCGACTTCGCCACCTTGGTGTTGTCGCTGGGTAGCTCGGCCGTCATGTATCTTGGCCAATCGGATGAGCCCGAAGGCAAGAAGCCCACGCGCAACCTGCCCATGGCCAAGCACGCCATCGACCTGCTGACGGTGCTCGAGGAAAAGACCAAGGGCAACCTGTCTGCCGAAGAAGGACAGATTCTTGGAAAGCCTGCTCTTCGACCTGCGCCTGCGCTACGTCGAGGCGCTCAAGACGGCTTCCTCCGCCGGAGCCTGAGACAGGCCGCGCGTGGCTCGGCGAATTTCGAGCAGGAAGAGCAGCAGCATGAGCGCGCTCAGGGTGGGCAGCAGGATGACCAGGGTCCACGCCAGGGCCGGGAAGGTGTTGCGATACTCGATGAACCACCAGTCGACGCGCGCCCGGGCGTAGCCCTCGTGGATGTCGAGTCGCAAGTTGGTATAGCGGCGCCAAGGTGCATCCTGTTCCGCCACGACCCACGAGTCGTTCTTGGGCAGGTGCTTGAGCAGCCAGTAGTTGCCGAGGATGTGCTGGAAGGGTGGCAACCACTGCAGCGAATAGATGGTCTCGAAACACACCGGACAGGGCAAGCCGGGCGTGCTGACCCCGTCGCCCGACTGGTTGGGCATGCCCAGCCAGTACTCGGTCGCCTCGGTCTCGATGCGGATGAAATGGTCCCAGTAGATGGCGTTGCCGAGGTAGGTGACCACGATGCCGAAAGCACAAACTGCCGAGAAGAACGCGATGCCCACCGAGCGGCGCAGCGAGCTGGCCTTATCGAGTAAATCCTGAAAAAGGAATCCGGCCGGAAGCAGCAGCACGGCGAGGGCGAAGGTCATGTAACGGGGCCCCCAGGCGTAATCGCCGGCCCAGGAGATCATCTGTGCGTGCAGGTAGAGCCCGGGGAAGATGGTCAGCGCCATGGCCAGAACGACGTAGCGAAAGCGCTTGAAGAAGCGCAAGAACCCCAGCAAGGCCAAGAAGATGGGTGGGCTATAGAGGAAGATAGACTTGCCCGGCGAGAAGAACATTCCGTACAAACCCACCCACGGCGATTCGTGCAGAACGCCCACGGGCGCGGACGAGACCCCGGATCCAGCGAAGGCCAGCCCGTAACCGGTCGAGTAGATGCTGCCCCAGCGCACGTAATTGTAGTAGAGGTACGCCGCCCCGAACGGAAACGCGGCGGCCACGCTGACCAGGGCCACGAGCAGAAGTGCCCGCCAGTTGCGGCGCAATTCCCACATCAAAAATAGGCCGGCTCCAATTCCAGAAAGGAGGAAAACCGGTTTGGCGTTGACCAGCAAGCCGGCCCACACGCCCAGCAGCACTGCCTGACGCCACGTCGGATCCTCGCGCACGTCGAGCAGCTTGGCGAAGAAACCTGTGAAGCATGCCAGTTGCAACGTTTCGGAGTAGGGATAGCGCGAATACACCCACACCGATGTCGCGAAGGCCAGCGCCAGGGTGGAGGCGGCTGCGGGGATCGGCCGCATGCCGAGCCGCCTACACAAGCCGAAGAAGAGGATGCAGGACAAGGTGCCGAGCAAGGTGGGCGCGAGGTGAGAAGTGAATCGCCAAGAAATCTGCCAGTAGGCCGGCCAACGTCCGGCAATCGCCCGTTGCAGGGCGGCACCGGGAATGTGAATCGCGCACTGAAGCAGCGGTGCCAAGCCGTACAGCTTTCCGTCCTTGCCGTTTGGCAGGGCCATCGGCCAGCGCGTCTTGGCGTGGATGTTGTGCGCATGGACGATGTTGTCGGCCACTTCCCAGATGGGCGTGGCATCGCCCCACGGCCGTTCGCGGCTGGTGGAAAACAAATAGAGAAAGCCGATGGCGCCGAACAGCCAGAAGCTGCCGCGCCAGCGAAACGGAAAACGGGTTGCCGACAACAAAGCGGCGGGATGATAGCCGATTGCGGCGGGTGGCGTGGAACTTCGTTGCGGGCCCGATCGGCGGTGCCGGGTCGCCGCCGGCATGGGACGGTGCTAGATTCTCCAACGGGTGTAGCCATGAATGACCTCGAAAAGTGGACCAAACTGCTCGTGGATGTCATCGCGCGGGCGACGGCGCAGCTTCCCGAGGATGTGACGCACGCCATTCACCAGGGCCGAGCCCGCGAGGCCGAGGGATCGCTGGCCGCCATGGCGCTGGATTCGATCTTGAAGAACGCCGAGCTCGCGTGCAACGACACGGCCCCCATGTGCCAGGATACCGGGGTTCCCATTTTCTGGATTCACCATCCGGTGGGCGTGTCCACGGGCGTGCTCGTCAAGGCTTGCGCCGAGGCGGTTCGCCAGGCCACGGCCAAGAAACTGCTGCGTGAAAATGCCGTCGACACGCTGACGGGCAGAAACACCGGCAACGGTTACGCACCCAGCATCCCGAGCGTGCACTGCGAGGAGTGGGATCGCCCCGAAACCAAGGTTCAGCTCTTGCTCAAGGGAGGAGGCTGCGAAAACACCAGCGCGCAGTACGCGCTGCCCGACACCAAGCTCGGCGCGGATCGCACTCTGGAAGGCGCGCGACGGGTGGTGCTGGACGCCGTTCACCAGGCTCAGGGCAAGGGCTGCGGGCCCGGTATCCTCGGCGTGTGTTTGGGAGGTGATCGCGGCACCGGATACCTGGAAGCCAAGCACCAGCTCTTGCGCCACCTCGACGACCACAATCCCGAACCCGAGCTGGACGCCATGGAAACGCGCCTGCTCGACGAGGCCAACCAGCTCGGCATCGGCCCCATGGGTTTCGGCGGCAAGATCACGCTGCTCGGCGTGAAGATCGGCACGCTCGGCCGCGTGCCCGCCAGCTACTTCGTGTCCATCGCCTATCTGTGTTGGGCGGCCCGCCGGGCCGGCGCGGTGGTCAAGGAAGACGGAGACGTGACATGGCTCAGCTGAATCTTCCCTGCGACGAGGCCGAGATCCGCGCCCTGCGCGTGGGCGAGCCCGCCCTGCTTTCCGGCCGAATCATCACCGGCCGGGACACGGCCCACCACTGGCTGGTGGGCGGCTTCCGCGACGAGGTCGCGCCATACCTGGCCGGCTCGATCATCTACCACTGTGGTCCGGTGGTGCGGAAGAACGCCGACGGCAGCTACGACTTCGTCGCCGCCGGCCCGACCACCAGCGCGCGCGAAGAGCCCTTCCAGGCCGACGTCATCGCACGCTACGGTGTGCGCGGCGTGATCGGCAAGGGCGGCATGGCCGACAAGACGCGCAAGGCCTTGGTCGCGCACGGCGCGGTCTACCTGCACGCCGTGGGCGGCACCGCGCAGTCGCTGGCGCGCGCCGTGGTTCGCGTCGAACGCGTGTTCAAGCTGGAAGAATTCGGCGTGCCCGAGGCCATGTGGGTGATCCAAGTGAAGGACTTCCCCACGGTGGTCACCATGGACGCGCAAGGCGGCTCGTTGCACGAAACCGTCGCCGAGGGATCGAAGGCGGTCTTGCAGCGGCTCCTCGGGCTGAAGTCCAAGGCCGGTTAGGCGAGGCGGGATCCGGGAGAGCGGCCGGCTCGATAGACGATCTTTTCGAATCAAGTAGAATCTCGTCCCTATGGACATCCTGCTTGGCGTTCTTCTGGGGATCGTGCTGTGGTTTTTCGCCCGCTATGGCATCGGCGGGTTCTACACCGTCGGTCCCAACGAGCGCGCGGTGCTGTGCACCTTCGGGCGCGCGCAGCGGCTGGAGGACGAAACCACGCTCAGCGATCCCATCGCCGAGAAGCTGAACGACGACGAGAGGCAGCGCTACGAGTATCCCCAGGTCCGTGTGGTGGGCCCGGGTTTCTACTGGAAGCTGCCGTGGCAGACCCTGCACCGGGCCTCCATCGCGACCTCGACCGTCTCCATCGCCTTCGATCCCGAAGACCCGTCGGCCAATTCCAACGGCCAGGTGCTGGAGGCGGTGACCAAGGATCAGCTGAATACGGGACTCAGCGGGCAGATCCGTTTCACCGTCGCCGAGCGCAACCTCTACGCGTATCTTTTCGGCGTCAAGAGGCCGGTCGCCCATGTGCTCGGCTATTTCGTCTCCATCTTGCGCGACCGCATCGCCAACTTCGAGGCGCCGGACAAGGCGCAGGCGCCGGGGGCCGACGCCGCGGCGGATGCCCTCGACATCGGTGGCGTGCAGGGCATCTCCATCAATGACCTGCGCAAGAACCTGCGCGACCTCAACGAGCGCATGGATGCCGAATGCGAGACCGCCGCCGCCCGCTACGGCATTCACCTCGACGCCGCCCTCATCACCGGCATCGACCCGCCGCCCGAGGTGGACTCGGCCCTGGCCGCCATCAACACCGCCCACAACCACGTGTCGAGCGAGATCAGCTTGGCCCAGGCCGCGGCCGACCAGCGCATCGTCCAATCGAAACGCGCGGTCGAGATCGAGACCCTCAACGCGCAAGCCGAGGTCGAGCCCCTGCTGGCCCTGGCTGCGCAGCTGCGCGAGCTGGCAGGCAACGGCGGTCCGCAAGCCCTCGAGGCCTATGTGAGAAACGCCAAGATCCCCCTGCAACGCAAGTCCCGGCACCTGGTTCTGCGCGACGCCACGGAAGGAGGCAAGTAATGGACTCGCTGCTCGTCTTCTTCAAGGCCCTGATCTACACCTTCGCGGCGTGTTTCGTCGCCATGCCGATGCTCCTGGCTCTGGCGCGCATGTTCGCCTTGTACGTCGTGGTTCGCGAGCGGCAGGTCGTGGTGTTCGAGCTTTTCGGCAAGGTGAGAACGGTGATCAGCGAGCCAGGGCTGCATTGTCCGTGGAAGAGCATGGGTCCCTTCGCCATGCTGGTGCCCTTGTTCGGCAAGAAATTCATCGTGGACGTGCGCATCGATCAAACCTACATGCGCAGCCAGCCGGTGAATTCCGAGGAAGGCGCGCCCATGGGCATCGGCGTGTGGTGCGAGATGGTGGTGAGCGAACCGCTCGACTACATCTACAAGAACGCCGACCCACTCGGCTCGCTGCGCGCCAACATCTCGAATGCCACGGTCCGCTGCCTGTCCAACATGAAGCTCTCCGACATGCTGGAGAATCGCCACGGCATGAGCCGCCTGGTCCGCCAGGAGGTCACCACCAAGTCGCAGGAATGGGGTTACCAGGTGGGCAGCATCTACATCCGCAAGGTGCACTTCCGCGACCGCGGCATGATTTCCCAAATCGAGCAAAAGGTGGTCAATCGTCTGCGTCAGGTCACCGCCGCGATTCAACAGGACGGCGCCAACCGCGTGAACGTGATTCGCTCGACGGCCGAACGCCAGGCCGCCGTGGAATTCGCCAAGGCCGCGGCCACCCGCCCGCAGATCGTCGGCCGCACCCTCGGCCAGATCGCCGAGAACCCCATGATCGCCAAGGCCCTGTTCGAGGTGCTGGAGACGCAGGCACTCCTCGCCAGCCCCGGGCTGGAAGTGAGCGTGCTCGCTCCCGGCGTGCCGCTGATGGTCGGCCTCGGCGGCGCGACTCCGCCCCTGCGGGGACCATAGGCTAAACGGTCGCGAAGAACCTGCCACATACCGGCAAGGGGTCCGCCTCGGATCGGGCGAAGGTCCCGTGTACTCTGGATGGTGGGCTCACGATGGCCCGACCTTCGCCTCGAAGGCCGCGCCGAGCTCGCCAGCAACCGTGGCGACCGCGCCATCGAACGACCACACCTCGGCCCCCGATGTCAGGCCGCTGGCGATGATTTCGGCATCGACCCAGCCTATCCCCCGGCGAGCCAGTCGGCGGTGCCTTATGAAAGAGAGGACCTCATCATAAGGAACGCGTTCGACGGTGGGAACTCTTTGCAGCAAGCGTTCCTGATCCGCGGACAGACCACCCAAGACGAGCTCTCCTACGACCAGCGGATGCACGAGAACGATGCCCTCTTCTTCCAAGAGTGCCGCCAAAGGATGAGCGGTCGCGCGCCCGGCGAAGAAGTAGCGCCAGACAGAGGTGTCGACCAGAACCGGCCTCATGACCTGCGTCGCCGCACGGCAGCCAGGTCTGGAATCTTCCCTTCCAGGGCGCGCAGCCTCCGCCGTGCTTCACGCTCAAGCAGGGCGCGCAGCCCCATCTCGATAACCTCGGTTTTCGTGCGCGCATGCGTCTCGGCCAGCGCAGAACGCACGAGAGCTTCATCAAGGTCGACAGTGGTTCTCATGCATACAGAATATGCGCTACTATATGCATCGGTCAAGTCGAGGGCGTGTCCGACGATGGCCCTGACCACCGGGTACGTTCTGCCCCATCGCACCCCCGCCGAGGTCGGGTCGACCTCCATCGCGCCTTGGGGGTCGCTCAGTTTCCCGCCGGTTCGCGCACCATGATGAGCAGCATCTTGAATTTGCTGGTGGCGTTCACGGCGTGAGGGATGCCGGCGGGCATGAGCACGGTCTGGCCGGCTTTGGCGGGGACGCTCTTGCCGCCGATGACCAGCTCGGCGTCGCCGTCGAGCACCTGCACGATGGCGTCGAAGGGCGCGGTGTGCTCGGATAGGGCCTGGTCCTTGTCGAAGGCGAACACGGTGATCGTCCCGCCGTTCTTCTTGACCAACGTGCGGCTGACCACGCCACCGTCCTGGTAGGCCACCAGCTTCGCCAGCTCAACCGGCTCGGCCGGCGGCAGCGAGGTCTGCTCGGGTGCTTGTTTGAGACTCATCGACAAATTCCTCCTGCGGTTTACGAACAGTCAAGACTACGGCACGAACGACGAACACCAACATCAAGATGGCGCCGGAGGCGAAGATCAAATCCGGACCGATGCGCAACTTGGCCAAGGTGCGGATGACTTCACCCGAGGCGATCTCCGGGCTGCGCGCGTACCACATGCCGTCGCGGACCGCGAAGTAGAACTGGTAGAAACCCGACGGCACCAGGCTGACCACGGTCATGAGCAGAAGTCCGCCGTTCATGCCCCAGAAGCTCCATTTGAGCAGGCGATCCGACCACGCGGAGAGCTTCACGATGTTGCGCATGGAGAAGAGCATGAGCGAGATGGCGAGCAGGCCATACACCCCGAAAAGGGCGGTGTGCGCGTGAATGGGCGTGGTGTTGATGCCCTGAATGTAATAGAGCACGATGGGCGGGTTGATCATGAAGCCGAACACACCCGCGCCGAGCATGTTCCAGAACGACACGGCCAAGAAGAAATAGATGGGCCAGCGGTAGGGGTTGGGAAAGCCGCCGGCTTTGGCGCTGCGCAGATTCTGCACGGCTTCGAAGCCCACCAAGGTCAGGGGCACGACCTCGAGCGCGGAGAACGTGCCGCCCAGGGCGACGATGGGCGTGGGCGCGCCCGACCAGTAGAGGTGGTGGAAGGTACCGATGACGCCCGCGCCGAGGTAGAGGAAGATACTGAAGTACACCGAGCGCAGGGCGAACTTGGCGCTCACCACACCGATGCGGGCCAGGATGAAGGCCATGAACACGGTGGCGAAGACCTCGAAGAAGCCCTCGACCCACAGGTGCACCACCCACCACCGCCAGTACTCGGCGTCGGAGAGATGGCTGCCTTGGCCGTACATGAGCCCGGCCATGTAGAAGGTCGGGATGGTGACCGCGCTGTAGAGGAGAAGGTGCGTGATGCCGCCGTTGTCTTTCTCGGCGGCGAGGGCCGGGCGGATCGCCCGCACCACCAGTACCAGCCAGACGAGCATGCCGACGATGAGCAGGATCTGCCAAAAACGGCCAAGCTCGATGTACTCGTAGCCCTGATGTCCGAACATGAAGCCGTTGCCGCCGAAGTGGCCCATGACCGACAGGTACGTGCCGGTCAGCGCGCCGAGGACGACCAGCACCACGGTGACGAACAAGCCCCACACCAGCTTGCCTTGGTGCTTGGGCTCGCGGCCGACCATGGGACCGATGAAGAGACCCGCGGCCAGAAAGCAGGTGGCGATGAAGAACACGGACAGTTGCAGGTGCCAGGTGCGCACGGCCGCATACGGCAGGATCTTGGCGATGGGGAAGCCGAGGAACTTCGTGCCCTCGACGGTGAAGTGTCCGGTCAGCGATCCCATCGCGACTTGGATCACGAACAAGGCCATGGCGGTGACGAAGTAGGCCAGGGTGGCCTTCTGGCTGGGGGTGGGCTTGGGCTCGGGCAACGTCGTGGTGGGTTTGGCGTCGCCCACTTCGTCTTGGTCTCGGATGTAGCGCTGGTAGATGAAGATGGCGGCGGCGACACCGAGGATGAGCAAGAGCACGCTGACGATGGACCACATGAGGGCGTCGGGCATGGCCTTGTTGCCGACGAGCCGTCGTAGGGCCAGTTGTTGGTGTAGGTGTGATCGAGGCCCGGCCGGTTGGAGCCGGCGGCCCAGGCCAGCCAGGCGAAGAAGGCCGTCACGCGCTGGCCTTCCTCGTCGCTGCGGACGATCCCGCTTTGCAACCCCATGCGCGAGTTGCCATTGCGGAAAAGGTCGGTGTAATAGCGAATCAAGCTTGCGTGCGCCTCGGTCTGGAACGCGGTCAGGGTCAGGCGGTCGGACTGCGCATCGAAGCGGTTGGTCTTGATGTCGTTCGTCACCAGCCCGGTGATGCGTCCACGTGTCCCCGGATCGAGCTTTTGCAGATCGGCTTGCGTGAAGGCGGCGGCTTCCTCCACGCTGTGGCCGAGGTGGCGCGCGGCCAGGAACAAGCCCGTGCGGTGCAAGTAATCGGCGGACCAATCGGGCGCCAGGTACGCGCCGTGGCCCCACACGCTGCCCATGTGTTGGCCACCGCGGCTCATCCAATAGTTCTGCCCGCCCGTGATGTCTTGTGCGCCGTAAAGGGCTCGGCCGTCGGCAGAGACCACGGCGTCGGGGATGGGCGGCTTCTCCTTGTGCATGAGGTAGCCGCCGAACAGCAGCACGCCGAAGGTCAGCGTGAGCATAAAGAGCAAAATGGCCTTGGTCTTCGAGCTTGGCATCGGTCGTTTCCCTTTCCTTGATCCGATCAATCTTTCCAATCGAGCAAGCGGCGTTCGCCTTCGAGGGCGCGGAGGGCGCCGATGTCTTGCGTGACCTCCAAGCAGCCGCGGTATTTGCCGGCGCCGTCGCGCACGGCGAAGTAGCGAATGTGAATGAAGCGCGGACCCATGTGGATCCAGAACTCGGCCACGTCCTTCTGCCCGGCTCGGAACGACTCGAGGATGCGGTTGACCGTATCCACGCTCCTTGGCGGGTGGCAGTTCTGCACCGTGCGGCCGATGGCGGCGGGCGTGCGCGGGAAGATGCGCTCCTTGCTCTCCGAGTAGTAGCGGACGACGTCGTTCTCGTCGACGAACGAGAGGTCGAGGGGCAAGTGCCGCAGCAGCAGGTCCACCATCTCCAGCGAAAGCGCGCCGGTGCTCAGATTGAGCAGGCCGGCCGCGACAGGAGCGGGTGACGCCGGCGACGGCGAGGGCCGGCCAGCCGCCAAGGGCAGCGCGAAGGCGGGCTTGGCCAGCGCATAACCAAGGTCGTCCTCGCCACGTTTCACCTCCACCCAGTCAGCGGCCGTGAGCTTCTCCATGGCCATGGGGAAGAGGATCTTCTCTTCTTTGTAAATCATCTCGACCATGCCACGGGTGAGCCCCGGTATCCCGTCGACCAGCCCTTCGATGTCGCTGCCCTCTACCGACTTCATGACCTGCTTCCACCGGCCGCGGATCTGATCGTGCACGCCCCACATCACTTGCGGCGGGCCGGTCACGCCGTGGCGTTCGAGCAGCGGGAAGAGCTGGTTCTCCTTGCGCTTGTAGTGGTTGTCGAGCCCGTCGTATTTCGCCAGCGCTGCGGCGGCAACAGGAAGAAGCTCGGCAGCCAAGCTCACGTCGGAGCCCAGCTTGCGCGCGATCTCCGCAAGCTGGGTGGCCAGCGCCGCGATGATCTTGTTGTCGGCCATGTACGTGTGCACGGGATGGCCTGCCGGCAGCGACAGCTCCTTTTTCTGGTCCAGCGAATCGCGAAACGCGCCCACGTGCACGTCGCACAGGCGTTGCACCTCGCCCACGGGCAGGCCACCGCGGATCATTTCTTCTTCCATGTCCGCGATCTCGCCCGCGTCCACGTCGCCCACGACCTGCGCGAAGTGCGCGCGCGCCGTGGCCAGATCGCCGCCATCGTGCAACTCGGCGATGATGTGGCCGAGCATGGCGATGCGCTGATGGCGGTCTATTCCCTCCCCACCCTCGGTAACCTCGGGACGGGCGGCCGTCTGCTTCTCGATGGCGCCGGCCATATCACGCAGAAGGGCACCGATGTCGATACCGGCGATGCGCGCCGCCGCGCCCAAGGTGGCGACCCGCCCGACGGTGGCCCTCGCGATCTTGTTCTTCAGCGTAGTGAAATGCGGGTTGTAGGCGACGAGAAAATCTTCGAGGAAAGGATGGGTGGAAAGCAGGTCGTTGATGTTGGTACTGGGTGAGAGCTGCATGGTGTTCTCCAAGGGAAGGCTCAGCGGAAGGCTCAACGGATTTCCGCGCCGCTCATCACGCGCGTGAACAGAACGTTGTTCTCGAGCTGGATGTGCCGGTTCAGATCGTCTTCGAGGCGTTGCAAGTCGAGGTAGAGGGCTCGCCAGGTTTCGCTGGCATCGGTGGGCAAGGCGAAGCCGTGCGTAAGCGCGCGCGTGCGCTCGAGACTGGCCACGTGGTCCTCGTGCTCGGCCATCATCACCTTGATGGGCATGAAGGCGCTTCCGCCACGGCCCGCGAGAATGAGCGGGAAGAGGATCTTTTCTTCCTTGGCCAGGTGGCTCTCGACCGCCTCCAGGATCTGTTCCAGGTGATCCGCCAAGCCGGCCGGGCACAGAGGACTCGACGCTCTCTCGGCCTCGACCCGCCGGGCGCCGCTGACCAGGATGGGCAGATCGCGGCGCAGGGGCTCGTGGTAGCGGCGAAGAATGAATTCTATGATGGCGGCCGGCGGCTCCGTCTCCCAAGCCGTGGTCTCGTCCGCCACCGGACCAATCGTGTTGCTGGCTGTGTTCATGGCTGCGTTCCTCATCGGTTACAGCCATCTTCAGCAAGGTCGGTACCAAGAAATTTCATTCATAAAAACAATTCGTTACATAGTAAGATGTCATAATGACAACGCACAAGTTGATGTTGTCATGACAACATTGATGTCATAATAACAACGATGGACCAACTCGATGCCGTGGTGAACATCTCGCTCGATTTGGCGTCCGGGCTGACGGCTTCGGATCGCAACCAACGCCTGCTCGAATCCCTGCGCCGGGTGATCCCTTTCGACGCCGCGACCGTCATGCGGCTGGAAGGCGAAGCCCTGCTGCCCGTGGCAACCACGGGACTCTCACCCGCGGCCAGCGGCAAGCCCTATGCTCTACGCGACCACCCTCGCCTGGAAATCATCTGCCGCTCGCGCGAGCCCGTATTTTTCCCCTCCGATACCGCCCTTCCCGATCCCTTCGACGGACAGCTCGAACACGACGAAGGCGCTCTCCATCGCGTGCACGCTTGTCTGGGCTGTCCCCTGGTGGTGCACGGCGAGCTGGTGGGTGCTCTCACGGCGGATGCTCTCGACCCCAAGGCCTTCGACGGAATCGATCTGCGCTTTCTCGCCGCGGTGTCAGCCTTGGCCGCGGCCGAGATGCGCACCAGCCAGCTCATCGCCGCGCTCGAGCACGCCGCCGAGCACCAGGGACTGGTGGTGCGCGATCTCATGCGCGAGTCGATGATGCAAGGAAGCGAGATCATCGGCACCAGCGCGCCCATCCAGCGCTTGCGCCGCGAGATCGAGCTGGTCGCGCGCTCCGATTTCTCCGTGCTCATCCATGGCGAGACCGGCACCGGCAAAGAGCTGATCGCGCGGGCCGTGCATGCGGCGTCCACGCGGCGGAACGAACCTATCATCCACGTCAACTGCGCGGCCCTGCCCGAAACCCTGGCCGAGGCCGAGCTGTTCGGTCACGTGCGCGGGGCCTTCACCGGAGCCGCCAGCGATCGTCCGGGCAAGTTCGAGGTCGCCGACAAGGGAACGCTCTTTCTCGACGAGATCGGCGAGCTGCCCATGGCCGTGCAGCCGAAGCTCCTGCGTGCCTTGCAAGAAGGCGAGATCCAGCGCGTGGGCGCCGACCGCACCCTCAAGGTCAACGTACGCGTATTGGCCGCCACCAACCGCGATCTGGCCGCGGAGGTGGCAGGGGGCCGTTTTCGCGCCGATCTCTTCCACCGCCTGAACGTGTACCCGCTGGCCGCGCCGCCCTTGCGCGAGCGCGGCGAGGACGTCGCACTTCTGGCCGGGTATTTCTGCGACGTGGCCCGGCGACGCATGGGCGTGGGACCCGTTCGCCTCGACGCCAGCGCGATCGAAACTTTGCTCGGCTACCCCTGGCCGGGCAACGTGCGCGAGCTCGAAAACGTCATCTCGCGCGCGGTCTTGCGCCGCACCGCCGTGGTAGCGCGAGGCGAGGCCATCGTGCTGTCGGCCAAGCACCTGGAATCCGACGTGGGCAAGGTCGCACCGGACATGGTCGGGCCCTCCCTCGCCGCGAAAGCGCCACGCGCGCGAACCCTTGCGGAATCCGCGCGTGCCCACCAGCGTGCGACCGTCGAGCGTGCGCTGGCGGACCATCCTGACAACCTGGCCGCCGCCGCCCGCGCCCTCGGCATGGATCGCGGCAACTTCCATCGCTTGGTCAGGCGGCTCGGGCTTGGAAAGGGTCGGCGCCTGGTTTGACTTTGGTCGAGCTTGGGATTCTGCTTAGAGCGTGAATTTCGCCCTACGACTTCGCCCCATCGGGGCCATCGCGTTCGCCCTCGTCTGCGGCGCCGCCAGCAACAGCGCAGCCAAGGAGTCGTCTGCCATGCGTATCTCATCGTCCGCCTTTGCCGCCAACGCCGCGATTCCGTCCCAGCTCACCTGCGAGGGGGCCGACCGTTCGCCCCCTCTGGCATTTGCCGAAATCCCGGCCGGTGCCAAGAGCCTGGCCCTCATCGTCGACGATCCCGACGCACCCGATCCGGCCGCGCCCAGGATGACCTGGGTACACTGGGTGCTCTACAACTTGCCGCCGCAAACCGCGGGACTCGCGGAAGCAGTCGCGCCGCGCGAGCTGCCGCACGGGACGCTGGAAGGACTGAACGACTGGAAGCGCACCGGCTACCGCGGTCCCTGCCCGCCCATCGGCCGCCATCGCTATTACTTCAAGCTCTATGCCCTGGACGAGGTTCTGCCCGATCTACACAAGCCCACCAAGGCAGCCCTGGAAAAGGCCATGCACGGCCACATCCTGGCGCAGGCCGAATGGGTGGGCACGTACCAAAAGATGTAGGGGCGGGTTTGAAAACCCGCCCATGGGCTCCTTCACAGTGCCCACACGGCGAGGTGCACGCGCAGCCCGCCGTTGCGGAGCACGTGGGTTTGCATTGGCGCTCGCCGGGCGCCGGATGCCACGGCCGCCACGAACTGCGGATCCGGGCACAGAATTCCGGCGCGCCAGCCGCGGTAGTGCGCAAGCAGGGTCTGTCCTAGCCCGCGGGCAAGGCGCAGCGCCTGCGCGCGCTGGCCGAGTCGGTGACCGTAGGGCGGATTGACGACGAGAAGCCCGGCCGGCGATGGAACCTCCGCTTGCCCGAAGTCGGCCACCGCGAAGCAAACATCGTCGGCGACCAGCGCGCGAGCAGCGTTGCGGCGAGCCATTTCCACGGCCTGCGCATCTCGATCTGACGCGACGATCGGTGCGTGCGCCGCCGAGCTTGCCAGGACGGATTCGCGCAGACGCTGCCACGCTTGCGGGTCGGCGGTGGGCCACCGCTCGAAGGCGAAGGCGCGACCGAGACCGGGCGGGATCTTGCGCGCCATGGCGGCGGCCTCGATGGCGATGGTGCCGGCGCCGCACATGGGATCCACGAGCGGCAGCGCCGGATCGTATTCGCACAGGGCGAGCACAGCAGCGGCCAGGGTTTCTCGCAACGGGGCGCGCCCGGCCTCCAGGCGCCAGCCGCGCCGGTGCAGCAGCGCGCCCGAGGAATCGACGCTGGCCGTGAAGCGGTCGTCCTGGCCGCGCAGGAGGACGCGCGTGTAGTCGTCGTCTTCCTGCGTTTCCGCCCGTTTCTCGCGCTTGGGAAGAGCGCCCACGCAGTCCACGACGGCGAGCTTCACCGTCTCGGCCAATGCACCCGTGTGATACAGACGGCAGTGGCTGGTCGAAACATCGATGCGCAGGGCGCGGTCGCGCGGGACGACGCCTCGCCACGGCAACTTGGCCAGGCTCCGTCGCAACGGGGCGAAGTCGCGCGCCTTCACCTCGCCTAGACGCAAGAGGATCCGCGTGGCGATGCGGCTGTGCAGATTCGCGGCCATGCCAGCGTCCATAGTGCCCGAAAACTCGACGCCCCCGTCGACCACGCGCGTGTCTCCGACCTGGGCCATGACGGCGAGCTCGCCACGAAGAGGAGCCTCCAGACCAGGCGAGGCGACGGCGAACCAGCGCAGCTTGGCGTTGGGGTTCTTCGGGTTCTTCTTCGCGGCGGCGGGACGCGCGGGCTTGCGCTCGCCCATTTTCGGCATGCTTTCGGGCCGGCCTGCGAATCGAAGGTGGGCCAGGATCTCGATCGTGCCGCTGCCCCCGGCCACGGGCGAATCGAACAACGACAGCAGGGTGAAACCGAGGCGCTCGGCCTTGGCACGGAAGGTGTCGAGCGCGCGCTGGCGCAACTCCGGCGCGTCCACGTTGCCGCCCTTGACCAGGTGGCTTGGCAGCTCGAATTGCGGCTTCACCAGCACCACGCCTTCGGCGCCATTGCGCAAACGAAAGGCCAGGCCGCGCAGCATGCTGCGCGCGGCGACGAAGCTGACGTCCACGGTGAAGAAATCGAAGGGGCCAGGCGCGATGCCGAGCGAAGCGGTCTTGAGCCTCCGTGCGCTCGAGGTTGGTCACACGCGGGTCTCGCACCAGCTCGGGCGCGAGTTGCCCGTGTCCCGCGTCGATGGCGCAGACACGGGTCGCTCCGCAGGCGAGCAGGACGGACACGAACCCGCCCGTGGACGCTCCCACGTCGATGGCGCTCGCGCCACGCACGCGGGTCGCGACGCCAAAATGCGCGACGGCTGCTTCCAGCTTGCGCCCGCCGCGGGTCAGCTCGGCTTTCATGGGCCGGTGAATCTACGGCGTTTCTCGGGCAAAGGCACTTCTTCGTCGCGCACACGAAACCGGCGAAGCAGGTTGCCCCGCTTCGCCGGCTTCGATCGAAGATGGTTCCACCTAAGGCGTACAGGTTCCAGTCGTACAGCTCGCCGTCGAAGAGGCGGTGCCTGTCGCATCCTGACAGCTGGAATTGAGAGTCACCGGCGAACCGCCGGTGCAGGTGATTGTCGTATTGCCGGCGGTGTCGGTGGTGCCGGTCGCGATGGTAGTACCGGCCGCATTCTTGATGGTAAGGGTCTCGGCCCCGGTCGCACTGGCACCTGCTGCGAAGGTGTAGCATACCGTGCTGCCGTTCTTGAACGTCACGGTCCCGGATCCCGAGGTGAGATCGACTGCGGTGATCACCTTCACTCCATTCGAGTAACAGGTGTTAATCGCAAACGTCGTCGTGTCCGTCTGCTCGACGCAAGTTCCGGACGGCTGGCAAGACGTGGCCAAGCTCGCCAGACAGCTCGGATAGTTGCAGGATCCGGCGCTTCCCCCGCCACCTCCGCCAGCGCCGCCGTTGCCGCCCATCACGCCGCCGGTGCCGCCGAGTGCACCGCCGGCGTCGCCAGATGGTCCTTGGGTGGCGCCGCCGCCATCGAGGCTGGAACTACTGCTGCCTCCGCAGCCAACGGTCATTGCCAAAATTCCTACTCCCAGGAAAGTACCGAATGTGCGCATCGCTTCTCCTTCATTGTCGGACTAATTGCGTCTTCTTTTTTCACGAAACGCCGTATTATTGCATAAAAAGCCGTCTAGGCCCGAATTCCAGGTTTGGGTAGGCGACGGATGGCCATCGTCACGCTTTCCACTGCCCGCTCGGCTCCGTTCTCGCCGGAAACCACCAAATCTGCCCGCGCTCGGCTCGGCTCCACGTGCAGGATATGCATGGGCCGGGTGGTGCGTCGGTACTGGATTTCCGCGCCTTCTCGCGTACGGCCACGCTCCGCGATGTCGCGGTCAACCCGGCGCGCCAGCCGGATTGTTTCCGAGGCGTCGACGAACACCCGCAAGTCCAAGACCTCGCACAAGGCGGAGATGGCGAGCACCAGGATTCCCTCCACGATCACCACGGGACTTGGCGCAACCCGGGTGGTTTCAGCCAGGCGCGTGTGGGACGTAAAGTCGTAGCTCGGCCGCGCGACGGCCCTGCCCGCGCGCAGGCTGCGCAGATCTTCGACCAGACGCTCGTTGTCCAGCGCGCCCGGCTCGTCGAAGTTGCAGCCCATTCGCTCTTCGAAAGGCAGGCGGCCGAGGTCGAGGTAGTAGGCATCGTGCGGAATCACCACCACGTGCCCCGCCGGCAGGGCGGCGGCTACGCCGTTGGCGAGCGTGGTCTTCCCGCTCCCCGATCCGCCGGCGATGCCGACCAACAGCGGAGCCACGCTCACAGACCCTTCATGTAGTCGCGCAGATCGCCGGGCAACGGGCTTTCCACCGTGATCATTTCCCGCGTTGTGGGTGGTGTCATGCCAGAACTGTGAGACCGAGCGCACGAAAGTCGCGGTCGAATGCCAGGCAGGCCATGTCACCAAGCCGTTGCCTCACGATTACGAACGAGAGCGCATCGCAGTAGGAGAGGCGTCGTTGAGGGGCCATACGTCGAAAGACCTCCAGAGCGGCCGCGTGGTCAGTCAAGTCGGCAACAACCATTTCGATGGTCGGCAGGATATCTCTGGCGAACAGCAGAGCCGAACGCGCCCCGTCTCGATAGCGTAAAAGGGTGAGAGTTTCGCTGATCACCTCGCGTGTGGTGTGGAACCGACTGGCCGCAACGGCCGCCTCTTCGAGTAATTCCCCCGCCCGTTCATGATTCACGTCGGTGGCTACCATTGCCGCGAACCAGAACGACGTGTCGATGAACAATTCCTTCGGGAGGGGCATTAGTCGTGGCGTCTGGTCAGGTAGTCGGTCTTATGCGCCGACACGTCTCCACGCCGTCCACGACGGCGGTGCAACGTCTGTCGCAGGGAGAGAAGTGCCCTTGCCGTTCCGGCCTCCTCAGTCAGTGGCCCAATCAAACGCGCAACACTGACGCCACGATTCGTAATTTCCACGGTTGTACCATCCCTCTGAATCTCCTTCAAAAGAGAGGGCAGGACTCTCCTGACTTCGCTGATAGCCATCTGTCGTGACATGTACAAATTGTACATGACAGATCTGCAAATGCCAAAGGACATCGTTCGCGACCAAGCGCGGAGCCACCCTCACAGGCCTTTCATATAGTCGCTGAGATCGCCGGGCAGGGGGCTTTCCACCGTGATCATTTCCCGCGTCTCGGGATGGGGGAAGATCAACCTCGCGGCGTGCAGCGCGTGGCGGGGCAGACCATCGAAGAGCTCCAACAGCTCGGGGGTCATGCCCGAGTCGCAGTAGTCCATGAAGGCCTGTTCGCTGGCGCCGTAGAGCTTGTCGCCCACGATGGGATGGCCGATGTGCGCCAGGTGCACGCGGATCTGGTGCTGCCTGCCCGTTTCCGGCGCCGCCTCGACGAGCGCGTGTCGCGCGAAGGTCTGTTGTACGCGGTAGCGCGTGACCGCGGACAGGCCGTCCTCCTCCACGCCCATCATGAGGTGCGACCGACTTTCGAGAAGGCGCATGGGCGCATCGATCACCCCCGAGGATGGCGCCGGGATCCCGTGCACCAGCGCCAGGTACGTCTTTTTCACCGCGCGCGAGGCGAAGGCGCGCTTGAGAAACGAGGCGGCCTCGCGCGTGCGCGCGATGAGCAGCACGCCCGAGGTCTCGCGGTCGATGCGATGGCAGATTTGCAGGCCCTCGTCGGGGTAGCGCTCGCGCAGGATGGCCACCAGGGTGTTCTTCCAGAACTTGGCCGTGGTGTGCATGGGCAAGCCCGCCGGCTTGTCGATGGCCATGAAGCACGCATCCGAAGCGAGGATGGGAAACTCGCGCGGCACGTCGGGCTCGACGGGGGCGGGGCGATCGATGTGGATGGTGTCGCCCGTGCGCACGGTCATGGCCGGTCGCGGTTGCCGCCCGTCGGGCAGCCACACCTGCGATTCGATGATGGTGCGAATCTTGGTGCGCGACAGTCGGCGAATGCGCTGCTTGAGAAAGTGGTCGAGCCGCCAGCCGTCGCACTCGGGCGGAACCCGCAGCGCGAGCGGCATGATCTCGCGCGGCTCGGCCGCCTCGGCAGCTTCGGCATCGGAGCTTTCCCTCTCCGGCACCACGGGTCAGTGCTTCTTGGTCGAGTACGCGCGCTCGTCGGCCAGGCGCGCGCCTTCCATGAGCAAGAACGAGGTCGACCGTTCGATTCTGGTCGTCGCCGGCCACCTCGCCGGCCTCGAATTCGAAGGTGCCCTTCGCCCACTGGAGCATTTCGTAGATGGCGTACGCACCGCGAGACCCTTGCCCGCCGTCGATGCGCGCGCGGATCACGCGCCCCTGGCGGATGGCGAGGCGGCCGCTCCCGATAGGGCCGTGCAAGGCCACCATGCCCGACATGCGTTCCAGCTCGATGACCATGAGCAAGCTCGACAGTCCGAAGCTGGCCAGCGAGCCCTTGAGGGCCGGCTCCAGCCCTTCCATCTCCCACGACTCGCTCGGCGTGGGCATGACGTGGGTGGCGAATTTGGCGACGCTGTGCGGTCCGGAGGGAACCTCGATGATGATCTTGGTCGAGCCCGAGTAGCTCGAATCGCCGGCGGGATCGCCAAGGGCTTTACCGACCGCCTGGTGCAGGTCGATGAGCGAGAAGGGCTTGGTCAGAAGCTGGTCCACGCCCTGTCTGAAGCTCCTGCCGGGTTTGAGCCCCGGCGATTCGTCGGCCATGAAAATGAAGGGCACCAGGGCGGTGCTGCTCTGCCGACGCAGATCCTCGGCCAAGGTCCAGGCATCGGTGGTTGGGAGGTGAACCTCCATCACGATCAAATCCGGCCGGGCTCGGCCAGCCAAAATCAGGGCCTCCCAGCCATCCGCGGCACAGTCGACGCGGAACCCGGACTCGACCAGCTGGGACGAGATGAGTTGCTGCGACCAGGGATCGTCGTCGGCGACCAGCACCCGGATTCCTTTTGCGCTCACCTTACGTCCCCACGCCTGACCACACCCGAGCCCGTGCCGGAGCACCGAGCTCTAGTCGTCGTCGATGATACCGCTCCAATGCCAGTTGCCGCGCTCGCGCTCCTCGGGCTTGGGCCGGGTCGACTTCTTCTTCTCGGGCCGCTCGCGCCGCCCTTCGACCTTGCCCGGTGGGCGATCGGGTCCGCGCGCCTCGAATCCACCTGGACCGGCGGGCCGGGGCGGGCCGAAGCTGCGTGGCGGGCCGCCCGTGGACGGGGGTCCACCTGGGCGTGGCCCCACGGGGCCGCCGGGACGTGGAGGACCACCCACGCGTGGAGGTCCACCTGGGCCGCCGCCGGGACGCGGAGCACCGGGCGCCGGCCTGGCCTGGGCTTCCTCGATGATAAGAGGCCGCCCTTGCACGAGCCTGCCTCCCAGCTTTTCGATGGACTGCTTGGCACCATCCTCGGTTTCGGTTTCGACGAAAGCGAAACCACGCGGGCGGCCGGTTTCGCGATCCATCGCGACCCGAACGCTGCGTACCACGATTTGCTCGGACTGGAAAACCTCCTTCAGCTCTTGCTCGTTGACGTTGTAGGAGAGGTTCCCTACGAAAAGGCGCGTTCCCATGAACTACTTCCCTCGCTCCTGCTTTCCCGCTGTTTCCTAGGTAGTAGCCACGCCGTTGACTTTGTCGCGCAATTCCTTGCCGACCTTGAATGTGGGCGTCTTGCGGGCCGCGATTTGGATGGTTTCACCCGTGCGCGGGTTGCGGCCGCTGCGCGCGGCCGATTCCCGAATCTGGAAGGCCCCGAACCCGCGGATGTCGACGCGTTCGCCCTTGGCTAGCCCGTCAGCGACGGCGTCTAGCAACGACTCGATGGTTTGCTCGACCTGCGGCCTGGGGAAGTTGAGCTTCTGGGCCACGAGATCCACGAGATCGGACTTCTTCATCGGTTATCTATTCTCCTTTGTGTTTGTTTCTTGGAAGCGCGAGGGCGCCATTCGGTTTGGGGTACTGCGCCAGATGCCTGCAAGATAGTGCGCTCTGCAAGCAACGGTCAAGTCTAGCCGGTCAGATCGATATCGCCCACGATTGCACGCAAAGAACCGCGGTGCTGCACGAGAAGCTCCTTGGCACGCGATGCATTAACCCTGGCGTGGTGAATCACGATGGCGACTTTGGCTCTGCCGCCCGCTTTTTTGATGAGCTTTTCGGCCTCGGGCTCGTCCAGACGGCACAGACGGCTCACGAGCAAAATGGCACGCTTCCAGGTGCGCGGCGTGGTGGGACGCACGTCGACCATCAGACCGCCGTAGGTCTTGCCAAGCTGAACGAACGCGGCACTGGAAAAGGCCGAGAGCGCCAATTTGATCGCCGTGGCCGCCTTGAGACGCGTCGCGCCAGCGATGACCTCCGGACCAGGGTCGAGCTGAATCAAGATGTCTGCCAGCGCTCCGCCGTCATCGGCCGCGGGTGGCGGCGCGCAGGTCACCAGCACGACGTGGGCGCGCCGAAAGCGGGCGTATTCGATGGCCGCGCGCAAAAAGAGCGAGACTTCGTGGTCCGCGACCGCGCACACCACGTCGCCCGGGCCCACCGCGACCTTGCGCATGCGCTGCTCGGCCTCGCGCCGGTTGTCCTGTGCGATCTCCACCGTACGTGCCAGGGCGTGCGGACCGCCGGCCAAGACGGAGACGACCAGCGAAGGGGGCAGACCGAACAGCGGCACGCACTCGGCCGCTTCGAGCGCGGCTACCCTGCCAGATGTGCCCACGCCGACGTAGACAAGCCGGCTGCCGGCCGCCAGGCGTTCAGCCAAGAGGCGCGAGGCCTGGGCGATCTCCACGGCGCAGGCCGTGGCCGCTTTGATGGCCGCGTGTTCCTCGTCGAGGCAAAGCCGAACCACTTCTTCCGCGGGATAGGTATCCAGCATGGCGGCCCGGGGATGCTCGGCATCGCCGGGTGCGGAAGCGGCAGCTGGGCCGTTGCGGTCCATGGTTCCTCGCTACGGACTACTTTAGTCCGAGCACGTCGCGCATGTCGAAAAGTCCGGCCGGCTTACCCGGCAGCCACAGAGCCGCGCGAACCGCGCCCCGGGCGAAGGTATCGCGCGAAGAGGCCCGGTGGGTGATTTCGAGGCGGTCGCCCTGGCCGAAGAAGAACACGGTGTGATCGCCGAACACGTCGCCACCACGCAGGGTCTGCATGCCGATTTCCGCCTGGGTGCGAGGACCGATATCGCCGAGGCGATCGTACCGGGCCACCTTGGCCAACTCCCGCCCCGTCGCTTCGGCCACCGCCTCGCCGAGGCGCAGGGCCGTGCCCGAGGGAGCATCCCGCTTGGCGCGGTGGTGGGTCTCGACGATCTCGATGTCGTAAGCCTGGCCGAGCATGCGCGCAGCATCGGCCACCAGCTTGAGCATCACGTTCACGCCCATCGACATGTTGGGGGTGAGCACGATCGGGATGGTCCCCGCGATGGCCGCGATCGTCTCTTTGTCGGCCGCGGAGACACCGGTCGTGCCGATCACGATGGCGGCGCCGGCGGCAGCGGCCGCCTGGGCATTGGGCACCGCCGCGGACGGGGTCGAGAAATCGATCCACACGTCAGCCGCGCCCTGGCCCGGACGCTGGTCGACCACGCGCACCCCGGAGGCGGCCAAGCCCGCCAATTGCGAGGCATCGCCCGCGAGGTAGGGATAGTCCGAACGCTCGACGGCCGCCGCCAGAACGGCGCCCTCGGCCTCGGCCATGGCGCGCACGATGGCGTGCCCCATTTTTCCACCCGCTCCGAAGACGGCGATTCGTACGGCCATGGTGAACCCTAGACGAGCTTGAGATCGGCGAGGATCTTGCGCACTTTTTCGCGATTGGCGCCCGCCATGGGATAGAGCGGCGGCCGGATCTCGTCGGAGATCTTGCCCATCATGGCCAGCGCGGCCTTGACCGGAATCGGGTTGGCCTCGATGAACAGACCCTCGGAAAGCGGGAACAACTTGTAGTGCAGCTCGCGCGCCTTGTTCCAGTTGCCGGCTGCGGCCGCATCCCACATGGCCGAAAAATCGGCCGGCGCCACGTTGGATACGACGGAAATGCAGCCATGGCCCCCGACGGCGAAGAAAGGCATGGCCGTGGCGTCGTCGCCCGAGAGCATGGTCAGACGATCGCCCACGCGGACAATGATCTGCGCCGCCCGCTGCAAGTTGCCGGTGGCCTCTTTCACGCCAACCATGAGCGGCAGCTCGCACAGCCGCGCGATGGTCTCGGGCAAAAGATCGCACCCCGTGCGGCCGGGCACGTTGTACACCACCGTGGGCAGACCGACGGCATCGATCACGGCCTTGAAATGACGGTAGAGCCCATCCTGCGTCGGCTTGTTGTAGTAGGGCGTGACTTGCAAAGTGCCGTCGGCGCCCACGGCCTTGGCGGCGGCGGTCAGCTCGATGGCCTCGCGGGTCGCGTTGGCGCCTGTACCGGCGAGCACGGGCACGCGCTTCTTCGCCTCCTGCACCACGATCTCGATAACTCGGATGTGCTCCTCGTTGCTCAAGGTGGGGGATTCGCCCGTGGTTCCCACGGGAACCAATCCGTCGATGCCGGCGCGAATCTGCTCGTCGACCAAGCGGCGCAAGGCCTCTTCGTCCACGCGATCGTTGCGCAAGGGCGTGACCAGCGCGGTAATGACTCCTTTGAACATGGCCGGGTAAACCTAGCACGACTCGGCTGGAATTCGCCGATTTCAGCGGCGAGGGATGGGGAGTTCACCACAGAGACTCTGAGGGCACAGAGAAAACGGAAAGGGGAAAAGGTTCGGATCTGTGCGCTCTGTGCCTCTGTGGTGAAATTCAGGATCCAGCGTAGCCGAAGCGTCATACTTCGCCTCGCATGCGGGCCCTCGTCTCGATTTTCGCTTTGCTGGCGTTGACGCCCGCGCATGCGGCGCCGCCGTCGGAAGTGACCATCTCGGTGGTGGGTACGAGCGACTTGCACGGGCACATCGCGGCTTTGCCGTGGCTCGGGGGTTACCTGGAGAACCTGCGCAAGGCGCGTGAGCGCGATGGCGGCGCGGTGGTCTTGCTCGACGCGGGCGACATGTTTCAGGGCACCCTCGAATCGAACCTGGCGGAAGGCGCGCCCGTCGTGCGTGACTACAATGCCCTGGGTTACACCGCCGCCGCCATCGGCAACCACGAATTCGACTTCGGGCCGGTCGGACCCGCGCCCGCGCCGGTGAATCCCGGCGACGATCCGCGCGGCGCCCTCAAGGCCCGCGCCGCCGAGGCCCGCTTTCCCTTTCTGGCGGCGAACGTCGTCGACGAGAAAACGGGCAAACCGGTGACCTGGCCGGGCGTCGAGCCTTCCGCCATCGTCGAGATCGCGGGCATCAAGATCGGACTCGTCGGCGCGGTCACCCTCGCCACGCCCCACACGACCCTGCCGGCCAACGTGGCTGGGCTCGAATTCCTGCCGTTGGCCAAGACCCTCGCACGCGAGGCGCGCACCCTGCGCGCCCGAGGCGCCAAGGTCGTCATCGCCGTGGTTCACGAAGGCGGCGCGTGCACCGATTTCTCGGATCCGGCGAGACTCGATTCGTGCGACGCCAGGAGCGAGATCTTCGCCGTTGCGCGAGAGCTACCCAAGGGCAGTGTGGACGCCATCGTGGCCGGACACACCCATCAGGCTATCGCACAGCGGGTGTCCGGGGTGCCCATCATCCAGGCCTATGCCAATGGCCGCGCTTTCGGCCGCGTGGATCTGACCGTCGATCGCAAGTCGGGCAAGGTCGTGGCTTCGCACATCGAAAAGCCGCGCGACCTCTGCCAGGTGGGCAGGGGCGAATCCTGCCGCCCTGGCGACTACGAGGGAAGCCCGGTCCGCGCGAGCAACGAGGTGGCGCGACTGAACTCTGCCGCCTTCGCGGCGGTCGAGCGCAAGGGCGCGGAGTCTCTGAACGTCGACGTGCTGCGGCCACTTCCGAACAAGCGCAACCAGGAAAACGCTCTCGGCAATCTGTTGGCGGATCTGATGCGCGCGGCCCGCCCCGGCGACGTGGCCTTGCTCAACGGCGGCAGTATGCGCGCGCCTCTGCCGGCCGGGCCTCTCACCTACGGCCGGCTCTACGAAACCTTTCCCTTCGACAACGCCTTCGCATCGCTGCGCATTCCCGCCGGCGAGTTTCGCCGCCTGCTCGCCCGCAGCCTCGGCCACGCCGGATCGCTGGTTGCGCTTTCGGGCCTGCGCGTGCTTGCACGATGCCAGAAGGGCGAGGTGGAGGCGACGCTCACGCGCCCCGATGGCTCGGTGGTGCGCGACGAGGAAGTCCTGGCCATCACCACCACGGACTTCCTGGCCACCGGCGGCGACGGTTTCTTCGCTGGCGCCAAGATCGACCACGAAATCGGGTCGCCCGTTCGCGACGCCATGGCCGAAGGCTTGCGCCGGCGCGGTGGCACCCTCGACCCCGCCGACCGCACACTGTTCGATCCCGCGCACCCGCGCTTCGCGCTGCCCGGCGACGTGCCGATCCGGTGTGCCCGGTAGCTGCGGCTGCCTCACTTTCCGAGCGGCTTGCATGGCGCTCGCCGAGCCATCACCGGCCTTGCGGGTTGGCCCGACTGACCCGTCCGAAACTCGGACTGCCGGCAACCAACGGGAGTCCTTTGCTGACAACCTTCGATCGTGGAGGCAGCGGCAGCGACGACCTGCGCACAAAGGGCCCAGAGAGGGTGGGGAAGTTGGCAGTCGCTCGCACGAGCCGTGTACCATGGGCTCCATGGATGTGCTTCCAAGCAATCTGCGAAATGACCGTGCGATCAAGATTGCTGGGCGCCTGACGGTCGTAGCTTCCGTGGTCGCGGTTATCGCCGCGCTCGCACCGATGCGCCGGCATGCGGCGGACTACTTTGAGCGCTTCGCCCGCCTAGCGCGAGCGGATATGCCTCTCTTCGAAGCCGCGACCGGCGCGAGACGAGGTTTCGATGTTCTGCCGCGCCCAGTGCAAGCCATGGCCGATGTGCTCGCACGCGAGAAGCTGAGGTCGTACTGGGCCAGTCCCGCATTGCTCGAAAGCGGTCAGCCATGGCAGCGCCTCGTTGAGGGTGCTTGGCCGCGAATACCGCGGGCCACTGCAACTGCAATCTTCGTTCTGGCGAGCAAGGGCCGCAATCCGACTTGCCGAATCGTCCCCGTTCCCAACAGCGGATACGAGCTTGCCATCTGCCCTTGAATTCGTGGAATCGGACGGCGAGCTCTTGGGTCGCCACTGGAGCTGATCTTCCCTTGATGCTTCATCTGACCGTTTCACTTCTTTACGTCCTCGGGCTTGGATCCCTCTTTTTCGAGGTTTTGGCCTGGGCGCCGGCGCACACCTCCCGATTGGTGGAAGTTTGCCCTACGACCATTCCCCCGGCGGTGGTCGCCCGCGCGCTGTCCGCGCGTCTGGGGATGGGGGTCCTCGTTCACGTTCTGGCGGTCACTGCTGGTCCGGCACTCCGCCACGTCTTGCCGGCAGGCGTTGTGTGCGCCATCCCAGGCCTGATCTTGCTCGGGCGCCGCATCATCCAGGGCTGGACGAAGGTTAGCCTGGCCGCCGCAGCCTGGATCGGGCTCGGGCTGATCATCACGATGGGGGCATCGTATGTTCTTCTCATGGACGCCATTTCGGCGCACGATGCCCGTTCCATCTGGTTCTTCCAGGCCAAGATCCTCTACTACGCGGGATCCCTGCGGCCAGACGCGGGATGGCTCGAACCTGCCATCGCCTTTGCGCACCCGGACTACCCCAAGCTGGTGCCGATCCTGGCTGCAAGCGAGATGTTGCGCTTCGGATACTGGAATGAGTTTCTGCCCAAGCTGGCCTTGGTTCCGCTCCTTGCCTGCCTCGTCTTCGCGCTGCTCGCGGGGCCACGCGGACTCGCGTCCGTCGGCGCGCTGGGGATGACGCTCATGGCGCTCCTAGCCGGTGGGTCGCTTGTTCACAATGGCTACGCCGACATTTACGCAGCGCTACCTGCGGCGGGCGCCCTGATGGCCGCCCTGCGCTGGTTGCGCAGGGGCGACCACAAGGACGCTGAGCACGTTTTCGTGCTGCTCGGGCTTGCGCTGTCGACGAAGGAGGAGGGGCGGATCTTCGCCGTGGCACTGATCGCGGGTATGTCGCCCTTCTTGGGCTCGTCGCGGGTGCGAGCTTTTTGCAAGGAATTGGTGCACAGACCGGCCTCTCTGGCCGTTCTTGCTTTGGCCCTGGCTCCTGCCCTGCTCTGGGGCGTCCGAGCGCACTGCTGGGGACTTCGCGGCTACCTTAGACTCGACCACGCGGCCATCGAGCGAGCAGCCACGCGCATTCACGACGGAGCTCTGGGGTTCATCGTCGACTCCTTGCTGGCCCCCCAATCCAAGTTGTTCGACGCCGGCACCGTCGCCTTTCTTGGGCTGCTGGCCGTGACCGGCGTCATCAAGGTGCTCTCGGTTCTGTTGACCCGACGACTGCAACTACCGAGCGTCGTCTGTCTACTGACCGGATTTCTGTACTTCGCCGCGCTCTGCCTCGTCTACCTCACGACCCCGTTTCCCTACGCCGGACACGTTGGCAGCTCGGCGGATCGAGTGATGCTGGTGCCGTTCATGTGCGTGCTGGTATTCTTGGCCGATGCTCTCGAGGACGTTGAATGTCTCGTACCCTGTGGTGTACGGAAATTCATCGCAAGATGATCGTCCGCTGTTCGATCCCGCGCACCCGCGCTTTGCGTTGCCCGGCGACGTGCCGATCCGGTGTGCCCGGTAGCTGCGGCTACCTCACTTCCCGAGCGGCTTGCCGGGCAGCGCCGGAGCGAGGGTAGCCAGATCCACTCCCATGGCGCGCAGGATGGTCGGAGCGATGTCGCGCTGCTGACCGGCCGTGAGCTGCGCAGCAGGCGAAGGCCCCAAGCTCCCGTGTGCAGAAGCGGGCGGCCATCAATATGGGGTCGATTTGAATGAGCCGGTCTTGCCCTGTGGTGGACACTGCTGCGAAAAAGTAGCAACAAATGAGAAGTATCGACGCACAACGGTGTCGCATGAAGATCCATCAGTTTCATCTTGTCCTAATCGTGACCGCAGCCTTCTGCATGGCAGCCTGCTCTTCGGGATCGACCGGCGGTGGAGGCCAGGGCGGGATAGCGGGATCGAGCTCAGGCACAGGTGGTGGGACCGGGGCGGGCGGGGTCCCGGGCAAGGGAGGCACCTCCGGAAGCGGCGGCAGCATACCTCTCGGCGGCTCGACTACATCGGGCGGGACGACAGGCTCCGGCGGGGCAACCTCTGCTGGTGGCGTGACCGGGTCGGGCGGCAGCTCCCAGAAGGGTGGGACGCAAGGCGGGGGTGGCGCAACCGTCGGCGGCGGGACGACAGGCTCCGGCGGCGACTCAGGTTCGGGCGGCACAACCGCACCGATCGGGACCGGGGGAATAGGGGCGGGCGGATCGGGTACTGGCGGCACGACGAACAGGGATGCCGGCGCCGGGGGCACCACGAGCGCGGGCGGGACGGGCGGGCGTGACGCCGGCACGGGCACCGACAGCAACACCGCGGCTTACCAAGCATGTCCTTCCGACGGGAACCCGTGCAAGATCCTCCCGCTCGGGGATTCGATCACCTACGGCGTGAACGACGAAGGCAATGCCGGGTACCGCGGTCCGCTGTTTTCGTCGGCCGTCGCTGCCCAGCAGAAGATCACCTTCACCGGATCGCTTTCGAACGGCCCGAGCACCGTCTCAGGCCAGACCTTTCCCACGAAGAACGAAGGTCACAGCGGCTGGGGCATTTCGGAGGTCACGCCGTACAGCGGCGGCAATGCGGGAATCGCCACGGTGATCCCCAGCCCAGCGCTTAGCAGCGGCAGTGGTGGCATGCCGAACATCATTCTTCTTCATATCGGCACCAACGACTCGGGCAGCTTCACCGCCACGCAGATGACGAGCGACCTGACTGGACTTCTCGACAAGATCATCGCCAATGCTCCCGATGCCTTGTTGGTAGTCGCCCAGATCATTCCACTGGGGTACGGTACCAACGACGTCATCAAGGCCTACAACCAGGCCATCCTCGGCGTGGTTCAGCAACGCACGGCTGCTGGCAAGCATGTCGCTCTGGTGGATATGTACACTGGCTTCACCGCATCGACGATGCTTGGCTCGGACAACATTCACCCAAACAGCACCGGCTACAAGTTCATGGCCGACCACTGGTATTCCGTCATCGGCCCGCTGCTGCCCAAGTAGTGCTCAGCCCCGATGGAATTCACCCCATTCAGAGCGCCTACGTGTTCATGGGCGACGAGTGGTACTCGGTCATCGGGTCGTTCTTGCCGAAATGAACGCGCCATGCTCCGGACTACCTCGTAGCCTCGCTAGAGCTCTTCCCGTTATTCCACCGCGTTTTCCAGCCGATCGGCCCTGCGCAAGGTCGGAAAGAGCCGCAGCCAGAAGAGCACGACGATCAAGGTTCCCACCCCGCCCAGCACCGTGGCCGGAACCGTGCCGAGCCAGGCCGCGGTGACGCCGGACTCGAACTCGCCGAGCTCGTTGGAGGCACCGATGAAGAGCATGTTGACCGCGCTCACCCGGCCGCGCATGGCATCGGGCGTGGAGACCTGCACCAGGGTGCCGCGCACGATCACGCTGACCATGTCGGCGCCGCCCAGAACGACGAGCGCGACGGCGGAGAGCCAGAAGCTGCGCGAAAGCGCGAAGACGATGGTGGAAACCCCGAACAAGGCGACCCCGGTGAACATGCGCCGACCGGCGCCCCCGCGGATCGGATAGTGCGCCATCCACAAGGCCATCACGGCCGCCCCGAGGGCGGGCGAGCTGCGCAGAAGGCCGAGGCCCCAGGGTCCCGTGTGAAGAATGTCGCGGGCGAAGATGGGCAGAAGCGCGGTGGCCCCACCGAACAGCACCGCGAAGAGATCGAGCGAGATGGCACCCAGGATGGCCTTCTTGGCGAATACGTAGCGAACGCCCTCGAGCAATCCGTGCCAACCGGCCGAGCCGCTGTGAGCCCGGTAGCGCCCCCGCATGCTGGCGATGAAGACGAAACCCGTGACCAGGAGCCCGGTCGAGGTGCCGTAGACCAGCCACGGACCGAGCGTGTAGAGAATGCCGCCGAGCGCCGGACCCGCGATGGTGGCGACTTGAAACGCGGTGGAATTCCAGGCCACCGCGCGCGGGAAGAGCTCGGGCGCGACGAGCAGGGGAAGCAGCGCGCTGTTGGCCGGGGCCATGAAGGCACGCCCCACGCCGATGAAGGCAATCACAGCGAAGATCCACGTCGCGCTGGGGGAAGGTCGCAAGGACAGCGCGAGCAGGGCCACGCCGACCAGGGTTTCCAGCGTGAGAGAGGCCAGCAGCATGGTGCGCCGGTCGAAGCGATCCGCCGCGAGTCCCCCGGGCAAGGTGAGTAGAAACGCAGGCAGGAATTGCGCCAGGCCCACCATGCCGAGCGCGAAGGCGCTGTGGGTGAGCGCGTAGACCTGCCAGCCCACGGCCACGCTGACCATCATGCGCGCCATGGCCGAGCAGAAGCGGGCGGCCATGAAGAGACGTACGTTTCGGTTTTGCAGAACGGAGGCGGCGTGGGCGATGGCCATGGATCCCTAGCCTGACCCGAACCAAGCCCGCATGGTCCGGCAGACCTGGCGCAGATCTTGTTCGTCGATCACGTAGGCCGGCATGGTGTAGACGACCTTGTCGAAGGGACGCAGCCACACCCCGCGTTCGCTGGCGAAGGCCTGCATGCCCTGCCACGCCTTGGGCTCGTGCACCTCGATGACGCCGCAAGCCCCGAAGACGCGCGTGTCGGCGATGGCGTCTGCACGCAGGCCGAGCAACTCCTCGCGCAGGATCTCCTCGATGCGGCGGATCTTGTCGAGGTACGCGTCGCGCTCGAAAATGCAAATGCTCGCCAGGGCCACGGCGCAAGCCAGGGCGTTGCCCATGAAGGTCGGCCCGTGCATGAAGGCCTTGTCCTGACCGTCGCCGAGAAAGGCCTGGAACACTCGGTCGGTGGCCAGGGTCGCGGACAATCCCAGGTAGCCGGCGGTGAGCCCCTTGGCCAGCACCATGATGTCCGGGGTGATACCGGCCTGCTCGCACGCGAATAGGGTTCCGGTACGGCCGAACCCCGTGGCCACCTCGTCGCAGATGAGCAGCACGCCGTGCTCGTCGCACAAGCGGCGCGCCTCGGCGAGATAGGTGGGCGGATAGAAGTTGAAACCGCCCGCACCTTGTAGAAGCGGCTCGCAGGCGAAACCGGCGATCTCATGCCCATGCTGGCGCAGGGTCGCCGCAAGCGCGGAAAGAGCCTCGTCGACCGAGCGCCGGATCTCGCCGCGCCCGCTGCCCATGCCCTCGGGCGGAGCCACGAAGTGCTGTTCGGGCAGATAGCCCGCGAACAACCGGTGCATGCCGTCGTCGGGATCGCCCAGGCTCATCACACCCGTGGTGTCGCCGTGGTAGCCGTGCCGCAAAGACAGAAACGCGTGCTTGCCCGGCACCCCGACGTTCTTCCAGTACTGCACGGCCATCTTCATGGCCACTTCCATGCCCACCGAGCCCGAGTCCGCGAAGAACACGTGCGCAAGCCCCGGCGGCGCCAACGCCACCAACCGATCTGCCAGGCGCTGCGCCGGCGCATGCGTGAGCCCACCCAACATGACGTGCGCGAAATCGTCCGTCTGCGCACGCAGGGCCGCATTCAGCTCGGGATGATTGTACCCGTGGATCACGCACCACCAACTGGCGATGGCGTCGACGAGGGTTCGCCCGCCGCGCAGCTGCAGGCGGACCCCCTCGGCGCGCACGACCTCGTTCTGCATCTCCAGCCCCTGCATCTGGGCGTAGGGAAACCACAGCGTCTGGTCGGAGCCGTTCATGCGAGCGTCAAGCCCACCGACCCGCGGCAAGCGCGGCCTCGGCGGCGGCACGCTCGTCGGGGGTGTCGACCTCCAACCAGCCGTGGCCGCTGATGTCCCGGCAGATGGGGGCGACATCGGTTCGGGCCAGCCGGCCCAGGATGCGCTCGACATGGATGGCGCGGCCCTCTTCGGCGAGGGCGCGCTCGGCTTCCTCGAAGTAGCGCCCGAGCAAGGCCGTCGGCACGCGGGTCATGCCCACGTAGCCGCAGTCGAACTTGATCAGGGTCTTGGCGATGGCGACGATACGGCCGTCGGTGCCGCGCTCGACCTTCATGTCGTCGTTGCCGAGCTTGCGATCCGTGTCGATGAACGCGGTCACTGCGCTGACCTCGGGTGCCACCAGCTCGGCGATGGTGGGCCGGTAGATGTGGTCCACGTTCATGACCAGAAAACCCTCGGTGACAAGCGGCTTGGCGGTGAGCAGCGACACCAAGTTGCCGTCGCGAAACTGGGTGTTCTCGACCAAGTCGATGGGCAGCGCCGCAGCGGCCTTGTTCTGCAGGATGTCCTTCACCTGCGAGAAACAGAATCCACCCACCACGATGATGCGCGTGGGCCGCAGACGTGCCGCAAAGGACACGGCGTGAAGCAGGAGCGGCTTTCGAGCGACGGGAATCAACGCCTTGGGCAGATCCCGAGTGAGCGTGCCGAGTCGGCTTCCCAGCCCGGCTGCCAGCAGCACCACGTTCATGGCCCGTCCTAGTAGCCGGCGGCCACGGCCGCGGCAGGGGCCTCGAAGAGGCCGAGTAGCTCGGCAAAGCGGTGCACGACCGGTTGCCCTGGAAAGCGGAGCAAGAAGCTCTCTTTGGAGAAAGTTCCAGCCACGCCGACGAAGGACAGGCCCTCGGCATTCGCGATCTCGCCGTCGTGAAGCGAGTCGCCGATGAACAGCATTTGGCCACGGCCGACGCCGAACACGCGCTCGACCATCTGCACGTGCGGCCGACCCTTGGACAGGCCGTTGCCGTAGCCCATGATGAGGTCGAAGGAAAAATCGGCGCTGCGGGCGAAAGTCTCGACGTTGTCGCGACCGTTGTTGGAGGAAACCGCGATGCGCACGCCCCGGCGGCGCAGGTCCACGAGGGCCGCGCGTGTGTCCGCCGGCATGCGGGCGGCATTGCAACGGGCGGGCTTGCCGCTCTCGAACAGATCCGAGGCCACCTGATTGCGGGCATCGCCCGGAAAGATGTCCTCGAGCTGCGCGATGAAGGGCAGGCCGCAAGTCGCCAAGTAGAGCTCGCGCGCCAGCGCCTTGGGAACCCCGTACATGCCGACCATGACTTCCGTAGCCAGGTCAGCCAGAATGGGCATGGTGTCGATCAGCGTGCCGTCGAGGTCGCACAGAAGCACCTTGGGCAGGGCCAAGGTCGACGCGGCGCGCGTCTTGCTGGGTGGGAATATCCTGTTTGTCTGGCGTGAGGTGGCGATCGATTCCATGGCGAAGACACTCTCAAGCAATGTGCGCGCCAGCGTGGTTTACATCCTAACTAGTTGAAATAATTATAACTACCAGATGTATGAACTGGTAGGTGTTAGGAATTCACCACCCGATGTGTTGGGCTTTGAACGCTTGGTAGCAAGGGTGGGTTCCTGACAGCCGGGGGCCCTGCTGTTATTCTGACTTCTGTGGCATGTCCGCACTGCGGTAGTCCCCATCCCAAGGAAGCCAAGATCTGCCCGGTGACGGGACTGGCGATTGGGGCCAAGCGGGCCGCCGGGCTGACACCGGGCGAGCTCCTGGACGGGAAGTATCGAATCACGCGCGAGATCGGGCGCGGTGCCATGGGCGTGGTCTACGAAGCCATGCACGCGGCGCTGGGCCGGCGCGTGGCGGTCAAGACCCTGCTCGAGGAAATGAGCGCCAACGCGCAGCTCGGCGAGCGCTTCGAACGGGAAGCGCGCGCGGCAAGCGCCATCGGCCACCCGCACATCGTCGACGTCTTCGATCTGGGTCGCACGCAGGACGGCCTCTTGTTCATGGTCATGGAGCTGCTCGACGGCGAGTCGCTGGCCGACACCCTAAAGAAGACTCCGCGACTCCCTATTCCGCTGGCCACCCACCTCATGGTCCAAGTGCTGAGCGGGCTCTCGGCGGCGCACAAGCACGGCATCGTGCACCGCGATCTCAAGCCGGACAACATCTTCGTCCTGAACAGCGAGGAACGGCCGAGCTTCGTCAAGATCGTCGACTTCGGCATCTCCAAGGTTCTCCTTCCGCAGGTCCCTGGCGCGGCCACGGCCAAGGGCTCGGGCACCATGGTGGGATCGATTCTGGGCACGCCGCTCTACATGTCGCCCGAACAAGCCATCGGCCAGGTGGCTTCCATCGACCACCGGTCCGACATCTATTCGGCAGGCGTGGTGCTGTACGAGATGCTGTGCGGGCAAACCCCCTTCGTCGGCGAGGGGTACGCCCAAATCCTGGGCAGCCTGCTCGAAGGGAAATACCCGCCGCCGCGCAGCCTGCGGCCCGAGATATCGCCCTCGCTGGAAACCGCCATCATGCGCGCCCTCGATCGCGATATCGACAAGCGCTTTCCCAGCGCCACGTCCATGCGCGACGCCATCGCGGGCGGTTCGGCCGAGGTCACTCCAAGTCCGATCCTGCTCGCCGCCTCCGTGGGCGATCCGCTGCATCTCTCGCTCGGCCACCTCGAGGATCCACCGGCCCCAGGCTCGGCCTCCATCGCTTTGCTCGAGGAGCCCGCCCCACCTGTTCCATCGACCCAACGTCGCCCCACCAGTGTTGCCGATCCCTTCGCGCCGCCTCCTGGCAGCGAGACCTCGCCGCTTCTGGCCGATGACCTCGACCGGCCCTTGGCCCTCCGCCAGACGCCCGGTCGCCGGCCGCCTCCAAGCGAGCCGCGCGCGGAGCCGCGCGAGATCGTGGTGGAAGACTCCGCGCGACCGCGCGGGGCGGCGCGGGGCAAGCAGACCATGGCACCCGAGCGACTGCTCTCGTCGCGCGCCCGCTCGCGCCTGGTCAAGGCCCTTTCGCTGCTCGCGGTGGCCGTCGTCGCGCGCGTCGCCTACAGCTACTTTCGCCACGACGCCAACGGCGACCCTAGCATGCGCCACGGCGCGATCCACAAGGTTCGGCTGACTGTCGAGCCAAGCCAGGCCAGCGTGCAGATCGACCACGTGCCTGCCACCCAGCGCGAGCTATCCCTGGATTCGGGTGCGCCGCACGTGCTCAACGCCGCGGCACCTGGACGCGTGACCAAACGCTTTGCCTTCGACGCCAAGCCGGGTCTCGAGCTTTCCGTACATCTTGGCCACAGCTTGCCCTTGCCTTCTCCGACCGATCCGCCGCCTTTGCCCGCCGAGCTGGCCGCGGACTACCCCGACGATCCGCGCCCGCGGGTCGACATCGAGCGCGCCTTCGCCAAGCTCGAGCGCTACGCCGACTGCCTGGCCCTGGCCGGCGATGCGGGTGGCGAGAGCAAAGAGGGCAAGAAGGCAGGCGCGCGGGTCCGCTTGCGCGGAGAGGAGCTGGCCCTGTGCCAGCGTTTGGTCGCCGAGGCCAACGCCGCCGAACCGGCCATGCCCGAGTTGCAGACCGCGGCCGAGAGCTATTTGTCGGCCACCCAAGGCGGGCAGAAGCTGGATGCGCTTGCCCGGCTGGCCACGACCTTTCGCGCCGAGCTCCTCGCCGCGCGCGCCGCCTGGCAACTCGAAGAGCTGTCCCGCCAGGGCAAGGACGAGGGACAGAAGGCGGCCTGGCACATGCGCAGGGTCGCGCTGGCGGCGCAAGCCTGGCTGCGCGCGCTCAAAGTGCAAGGACCGGTCAGCGAGGAGCACGCGGCCAAGTTGCGCGACTACCACCAAGCCTTGCTGGAGTACGCGCAAAGTGCTGGCCCGGAGATGGCCCGCATCACGGGAGGGACGGATTTCCTGCAATCCGCCGAGGGGGTCGTCGCACTGGCCAGGGGCAAGAGGCCCGGCGAGTTCGCCGCGCTCGACGCCGCCCGTCGCCTGTTGTCGGCGTTCGACGCCCTGGTGCTGGAATAGCTTGGCCGGGGTCGAAATCGCCAGCCTGGACGAGCACCCTATCGGCGCTAAGCTAGTCCATCATGCGCACAACCATCGTCTTCCTCTTCCTGTTTACGTTGGTGTCGGCCACGGCCAGTGCCAAGGCAAACGGGGTCACGGTCAAGCTCAAGGACGCCGACGGCAAAGACGTCGGTGCCATTCATATCAAGCCCGCCGGTTCGGGCGTCACCCTCAAGCTGGATCTCCACGGACTGCCTCCCGGCGAGCACGCCATTCACTTCCATCAAGACGCGAAATGCGATCCCCCGGATTTCAAATCGGCCGGGGGCCACTTCAATCCCGATGGCAAAGAGCACGGCCTCGAGAATCCCAAGGGCCACCACGCTGGCGACATGCTCAACTTCACGGCCGATGCCAAGGGCAACGCCAAAGCCACCATCGCCAACAAAAGCGTCAATCTCGGGACCGACACGCACTCCCTGTACAGCAATGGCGGCACCGCCATCGTCATCCACGCCAAGGCCGACGACATGAAGAGCGATCCGGCGGGAAACGCCGGCGCCCGCATCGCCTGCGGGGTGATTGTTCATTGACATGGAAACCCTAGGAGGGTTTCCAAACCTTCCCGCGATGGTTCGCGCCCGGCACAGCCGGCCGGCTTCCCACGCGAGCGACGGGTCGCCTTACGCCCCGCGCGTCGAGTAGCTCGACCGCTGCTCGAGCTTCCACGCCTTGATGAGACCGACGTTCTTGGCCTCGAGCGGCTCCATTTCCTGGAAGCCGAGCTGGTCGCGGTCGGGCATGGTCTGGAAATAGGTGTTGGATACGACGATCTCGTTGGTCTCGGCCTGGGCCAGAAGGCGCGCGGCCAAGTTGACGGCATCGCCGACGATGCCGACGTGGCTGCGGCAGAACGGGCGGTAGAGCACGGACTGGATATCGCCCATGGCCATGCCGATATGCACACCGCCCGAGGGTTGGATGCGATCGATCTCGCGCTGCCATCGGTTGGACACCGAGCTGCCGATCTGGAGCAGCGAGCGCGCGCATTCGAGGGCGCGCTGGACGTAGCCGTCCTGCACGTCGGGAACGCCGAACAGGGCCAGCACCTCGTCGCCTACGAACTGAACCATCATGCCGCCCGTGTTGATCACGGCGTAGCGCGAGTTCGAGTAGAACGTGGTCAAGGCGTTGCGCATGACCTCGTCGTCGCGCGTGTCGCGCACGAAGCTCGAGAACGACGAGAGGTCTGCCAGCAAGACCACGGCGTTGCGGAACCGGCGCGCCGGCAGAATCTGCTCGGGCGCGAACTTGTGCACCTTGTGCAGCTGAAGCAGGCGCGAGTAGCCGAAGTGCCACAGCAGCGAGGTCTTGAGCGGGCTTTCGACGTGGCGTTCGCCGAAGGCCCAGCGCCACTTGATATCGTCGATGGCGTTGCGCAGCTCATTGAGGCCGTCGTTGCTCACCTCCCCCAGTTTCACGCCGAAGCACTCGGCCACCAGCTCTTGCAGGCGGCCCTCGTCCCAGAACTCCAGCCTGAGCGCCGGGTGTGTCACCTGGCGCAAGCGCGACTCGAGTTGCGTCCAGTCCGAACGATCCGCCCGATCGACCACCACGATGATGCGATCGGCGTCCGGCACCACCGGCGAGGGCTGCTGGTACTTGCGGATGAAGTGCTCGACCATGCGGTCGCCGGCGTAGCCGTATTTCACCTCGACGAAGAAGGGAGGGCGGCCCGGCGCGCGCACGACCACGTCGGCGAAGGCGCCTGGTACGCCCAGGTCGACCTCGCGAGAGATCCGCACGCCCTCGGCGCCGAGGTCATGATGCCCGACCACCTGAAAACGGCATATCTCGCAACAGATCTCTTCGAGAAATAGCCGCAACTGTCGCATGAAGTGGGCGTGCTCGGCGGTCCTTTGTGGCGGGGTCATCGCGGCCGAGCATAGCCTGCTTGCGCCGGTACGCCCAGCCGTCTGCGGAGGCGCCTACAGAAGCCTGGTTGGCCTGCCGAGTATTCCCTTCAAGCCATGGGCATGGGTGTCCGGGAAAAGCTTGCGAAATGCGCCGATCTGCCGAGCATGCCGGCGGTCGCCATCCAGATCCTGGACCTGTGCCAGCGCGACGAGCCAGACATGCGTGCAATCGCCAAGCTCATCGGCAGCGATCCGGCCCTGTCGGCCAAGATTCTGCGTTTGACCAACTCGCCCATGTACGGCCTCAAGTGCCAGGTGCGCACGATTTCTCACGCCATCTGCCTTCTCGGCCTGTCGGCGGTTCGTCCGCTGGCCTTGTCGTTTTCCCTGGTCAAAGGTTTGCAGACCCGCGACCGGAAGGCGCTTACCTGGTTTTGGAAGCGCTCCTTGTTGTCGGCGGTGGCGGCCCGCGAGCTGGCCACGGCCTCCAACTATCGCCTGGGCGAGGAAGCCTTTCTAGGGGCGCTCTTGCAGGACATCGGCATCTTGGCCATGCGCCAACTGACGGGCACCGAGTACACGACCTTGGCGCGGCCCGGGATCAGCCATGCCGCCCTGGCCGACGGCGAACGGGCGCTCTTCGGAGAGGATCACGCGTCGATTGGCGCCTGGCTGGCCGAGCGCTGGAAACTACCGGAGAGCCTGTGCGCGGCCATCGCGGGCAGCCACGCTCCCGAGAACCTGCCCGAGGGTACGCACGCGGACATCGCCCACCTGGTGCGCCTGGTCGCCATCTCGGGCGAGGTGGCCGACGTGTGGATCGAGGCAGACGCCGCGGAGGCGATGAAGGCGCTGCGAACGACCTCCTCGCGCCTGTTGCAGATCGACGACCTCAAGTTGGACGCGACTTTGCGCCAAGTAGCGATACGCAGCGAAGAGGTGGCGAACTACCTCGATGTGGAGGTCGGCTCGCCCGAAGAGCTCTCGGCCATTCTGGACCAGGCCAAGGAAACCCTGCTCATCCTGGCGCTCGCGGCCAATCGACAGGTTCACGACGCCAGGGAAGCCATGGGCTCGCTGGAAGCCAGGGCCAAGTCCCTCGAGCATGAGGCGCACCGCGATGGTCTGACCGGACTCTACAACCGGGGCTATTTCGACCATGCGGTCGTACAGAAAGTCGCGCAGGCGTCCGTCGAGCACACGCCGCTGAGTCTCATTCTCTTCGACATCGATCACTTCAAGAGCGTGAACGACACCTACGGCCACCAAGCGGGCGACAAGGTGCTGATCGGGGTTGCCGAGGTCCTGGGCGGCCGCATGCGACCCACCGACATCACCGCGCGCTACGGCGGGGAAGAGTTCGTCCTGCTGCTGCCGAGCACCGACGCGCCGGGGGCGGCCATCGTGGCCGAGCGCTTGCGCCGCCGGGTGGCCGAGGCGGTTCACGAGATCGGCGGTGGCTCGGTCCTGCGCGTGACCGCGTCCGCCGGCCACGCCACCTTGCAGCCCGGATCCACCGCCACCGGGGAAATGCTGCTGACTAGCGCCGACGTGGCCCTGTACGCGGCCAAGCGCGGCGGGCGCAACATGGTGGTCGCGGGCTCGGATCCGGAGCTGCGCCAGGTGCTTCCGCTCCCCAGCCCCGTGCGTTCGAGCTAACGACCGCGTTGGCGAGGCCGCGCGTGGCGCGGGGGTGGCAGGGCGGGTGGCAGGTGCCGAGTGCACAGCAGAACCCTCCCAGTACCGCCGCCGGGTCGATGGCCCGGATCCTTAAGGCGTGAAACGGGCAGCCCACCCGCCTCGCTGCGCTCGGCGACCTCTCGGGGCGAGGTGGTTTTCGGGGTTCCCATCACTCGCGTTGGCGTAGACGGGCTCTGCCCGGCTACGCCAGAGCGCGGGAGGGTTTGGGAACCCTCCCAGGGTTCCCATCACTACGTCCGATTGACAACCAAATCCACGGGCGCGCCCTTGGGGGCCTGTTGATTGGCCGCCGGACTCTGTTCCAAAATCAACCCATCCGAGCGATCCTCGTCGGAGCGTGAATGCAGGTTGCCCACCGTGAACCCCGCTTTCTGTAGCTCTTCCTTGGCCTTCGACAGCGAGCGACCGACGACGCTCGGCACCGCGATTGTGGCCACGCCCTTGGAAACCACCAAATCGATCGCTGTCCCCACCTTGGTCTCATTGCCCTCGGGCACGCTCTGCGAGACGACATTCCCCTCCTTCACGTCGGCGCTGTTCTCCTCGACGATCTTGCCCAAGGCCAGCTTGGCCATCTCGATGCGCAGCTTGGCCTCGCCCAAGGGCAGTCCGACCAGCGCTGGCGCCTTGCCCAGAGTGGGGGCCTTGGCCACGGTGACGTCCACCGCTTGCCCGCGTTCGATGCGCGAGCCTTCGAGTGGCCGCTGGGCGATGATGTTCCCGGCGGGCGCCTTGGCATCCTCGCGTTCCGCGCCCACGACGAACATCAGCCCGCGGCTTTCGATCAGCTCGCGGGCGCTTTGGGCCGGCAGCCCGAGCACCGAAGGAACTTCGACCGCCTCTCGGGAAAGCCCGGTGCGCTGAAGAGCGAAGGTCGTTCCGGCGGCCACGGCGGCCGCAACCACGGCGGAAACTGCCACGTCTCGAAATGCCATAGGTTTGGATGGTAGCACCATGCGGAGAATCCGCAGCTGCAAAGCTTCGCGGCACGAATGCTGGCGGGCGGGACGGTCGGCCTCAATCATTCGGCCCGTAGGCCGGGACGTTTCCGCGCGCATGCTGGTACATCGGCGAATCCAGCTTCGTGAATCGGTACAGGTACTCCTGGCGGGAGATGCGGTTCTGCCAATGGCCGGTGGCCATGGCCAGGCCAGTCACGCCGAGAAAGATGCCCGCGACGATGGCGGCGATCATGCGGGCGGAGACCACCTTGCCTTTCGCCCGCACCTCGAGAGTATCCTTGACCGGACAAGCGGCCACGCACTCCAGGCAGCTCGTGCATTCGTCGCTCCACACCCGACCCGCCGTGTGCACCCGGATGTCCGATGGGCAGGCGCGCGTGCACAGCTCGCAATCGATGCAGGTCGACTTGGTGCGGGTGACCTTGAGCGGGCTCAGCCAGCCCACGATGCCGAGCAAGGCGCCGTAGGGGCACAGGAAGCGGCACCACACGTTCTTGATGAACAGGGAAAGCACGGCCAGCACCACCAGCACCTTCAGCGCCAGCCCCGACAGCTCGGCGAAGAACAGGTACATCTTGATGTCCGCGACCTTGTTGTAGGGGCTGTTCACGAAGGCGTTCAAGGTCGGAAGATCCATCTTCACCACGGCCCACAGGAAGAACAGCAAGAGCAGATACTTGAACCCGCGCAGGGGCAGATCGAGCCAGCGTGGTAGCAGCAGATTCTTGCGGTACACCTTTCGCCCGAGCCGCCACAGGTACTCGCTGAGAGTGCCCACGGGACAAAGAAAGCTGCAGAAGGCCTTCTTGACCGCGATGCTCATCAAGAGGATGGCGAGCAAGATGACGAGGGCAGAGGGATGAATGCTGTTGATGGTGCCCGTAACCAGCCAGTGCTTGAAGCTGATGAGGGCGCTGATGGGCAAGAAACCTTCCACACCGGGTGGTCGCTCGACGTACGGGCTCGCGCCGCCCGAGAGCCCCCAGCGCACGAAATCGTGGAATTCCACCCCGATCCACACGCACAGGGCCACGAAGGCAAGCTGCATGGACGCCCGCAACGCATGCGGATCGCCCCACAGGCGCAACAGGAGGCGGCTGGCCCGGTTTCGTCCCGAACGGTAGGCGGGCTTCGGCTTGCGCAGCTCCGGCGCGAGCTTCTTGGGACGAATCTGAACCAGGCGCGACGGCACGGGGCGAGTGTAGCCGACCTGGCCGTGTCAATCCCGACCGTGTGCCTTTACGTGCAAAATCCGACATCCTTAGTCGGTTTTGTGGGTCATGATCCCCACCACGGACGCGGCGCGACCCGTGCTCAGAGCGAGGTCGCGGGAGCGGGCGTTACGGGTTCGGGCGTGGTCTCGGCCACGTAGACCGAGTCGGGGGTGAACACAGCGCCGGCCTGCTTACCGCTGGCCGTCGCCCCCGGCCACACCACGCTGCGGGCGATCTCCGCGCCAGCGACGACGCGCCCTCCGCCGCAGACCACCGTCAGCGGTCCGACGACGGCACCGGCCGCGACGACAGCACCGGCCGCGATGCGGACCGGCCCGCGAATCTCGGCGCTCTTGTCCACCTGGGCGCCTTCATCGACGCCTACAAGCGGCCCCGGCGCCTGCGGCAAGAAGGCCGGGTTCTGCAAGAGATCCAGGTTTCCCGCCAGGTAGCGCTCGGGCGTCGAGTGCTCGGCGAAGTAGCCGGTCATGGTCATGGACCCGATACGGTTTCCGGCCAACAGCGCGGGGATGTAGGCGTCGCCGATAACGTCCGAAACCCCTTCGGGCAGCCGATCCAGCAATGCCGGTTCGACCACGTGAATCCCGGCGAACATGCGCGGCAGCACCGATCCGAAGGCGGTGCGATCGGCGCGCTTGCCTCGAATACTGAAGACGGCCCCCGTGGTGTCCACCCCAATGGGGGCCCACAGCTCGGGGTTGGGATCCTCGCGTACGACCATGGTGGCCACGGTGCCCGGGGCGGCGGCGCGATGCGCGGACACCACCGCATTCAAGTCGATGTCCGCGGCGATCTTGCCATTCATGACCAGCACCGGCCCCGGCGAGAACATGTACCGGGCCTTCCACAGCGCCCCACCCGTGCCATAGAGCTCCTCTTCCACCGAATAGCGCAGGCGCACTCCAAAGCGCGAGCCGTCGCCCAGGGTCTGGCCGATTTTGTCGCCATGGTGATGCAAGTTGATCACGATGTCGCAAAACCCCGCCCGTCGGCAAAGCTCGATGCCGTAGGTGATGGCGGGGTATCCGCACACCGGCAAGAGCGGCTTGGGCAGCGCCAGCCCCATGGAACCGAGGCGCGTCGAGCGCCCGGCAGCGAGAATCATCGCCTGCATGGCCGCTATTATCCCCCACTCCCCGGTCGATGAACACTTTGCCGGGCGGAATCACCGCATGCCCTCGGCCAAAAGATCGCGAATAGCCACTCGGCGAAAGTCCCCTTTTCGTGCAAAAATGGTCCCTATGCTGGGCACCATCGGGCTGTTTCTCCGCTCCAACGACAACGACTACCAGCAGCGGCTCAAAGAGGTCGGCCTGCGCGAGGCCAAGCGACAAGGGTTCGACATCGTTCTCGAATCGGCTCAAAACGACCCGAGCAAACAGGTCGAGCAGATCCGCGCTGCCATCGCGAATGCCTCCACGACCAAGCTGGTGGCGATCCTGGTCAGTACAGTGCGCGACGAGGTTCTGCCCGATCTGGTGCGCGAGGCCGCCGAGGCTGGCATCGATTGGGCTCTGCTCAACGAAGGCACGTTCATCGATGCGATTCGCGATCAGTACCCGACCCGTGCCATCTTCGTCGTGACGCCGGATCAACTCGACATCGGTCGCATTCACGGCCGTCAGGCTCGTGCGCTGGTCGGCAACTCGGGCAAGGTGTTGTGCGTGACGGGGCCGCTCACCACCGAAACCGCGCAACAGCGCCTGGATGGCCTGAAGGAGATCCTCGCCGGCGACTTCAGCCTCATCGAGCTCAACGCGGACTGGACCAGCGAACGCGCGCGCATGGTCGTCGAACGCTGGGCCGTGGACCTCGCCGCAGACGCGGACCTGCCGGGCATGTTCGTCGCCCACAACGACGAAATGGCGCTCGGGGTGCGCCAGGCTCTGCGCGACGTTTCATCCCAAAAGGATCTTCCGTTGGCCACCTCGCCCATTACGGGCTGCGACGGGTCGCAGACCTTCGGACAGCGACTCGTGCGCGAAGGCCGCATCAAGGCCACGGTGATCATGCCTCCGGCCTCGGGCGCGGCCATCGAGTGGATCGCTCGCTCGCGCACGCGCGGCGAACGTCCTCCCGTGCGCGTGGTGCAACCGGTCACTTCTTTCCCTAATGTTTCCGCGTTGAAACGCTGACCCGAGAGAAGGCATTTGACGTGTAACCTTCTGTGGTTTAATATCCTACATTAAACCACCTGGAGACCGTCATGACTCAACAATCGCTCTTCGACAACCGTCGATTCGACTCGCGCGTGCCGCTCGAAATGTACGTCAGCGCCTATGTCCTCGATCAGCCCCAGCGCGCGGTCACCATGGACATCAGCGAGAGCGGGCTCTATCTCAATGCACTCATCCAGCACCCCTATCCGCCGCGTACACCGGTGGGCCTGGAATTCGAGCTGCCGGCCCTGGGAGAGACCATCTGGGCCGCGGGCGAAACCTGCCGCGACTCTCTGGACGACTACTTCTACGGCCTCGGGGTCCGCTTCACCGGGATGGCAAACCTGCACCAGCGCATGCTGCGCGAGTATTGCTGGCGCGCCCGAGGAGGAAGGCCGGCGCGGAAACCAGCGCAGCAGCCCCGACGCTCGTTCAAGTTCTGGTCAACTCTAAGGCTGCCTTGATGGCGTAGAGCATGCTGGTTTCGTCGGCCTTGCCCTTGCCGGCGATGTCGTAGCCCGAGCCGTGGTCGACGGAGGTGCGCACCACAGGCAGCCCCAAGGTGACGTTGACCGAGACCCGCGGAAAGGCCGGCTTGACGGCGACCAATCCCTGGTCGTGGTACATGGCCAGGATCAGCTTGTAGCGTTTCACCCGGGCGATGAAGAAGGAGTCGGCGGGGAAGGGACCGTCGCAGGAAAAGCCTTGCTCGCGTGCGCTCTCCATGGCGGGCAGGATGAGGCGATCCTCTTCGAGCCCGAGGAGGCCGTGCTCGCCCGCGTGTGGATTGAGCCCGAGCACGGCGACCGGCAACTTTCGACCGTAGTACTTGCGACCGGCCGCGGCCAGCATCGCGATGGTGGTGGCGATGCCCTGCCGGGATAGGTTCTTGGCGACGTCGACGAGCGGAACATGCGTGGTCTGCAAAGCCAGGATATACTCGGGAGTCAGAAAGGCCATGCGCTCGTCGTGGACGCCCAGCTCTTCGGCCAGGTAGCCGGTGTGGCCGACGAAACCTGGTTCGACCTTGGCCACGGCCTCCTTGGTCATGGGCGCGGTCACGATGGCGGCCACGGCCCCCCGCCGCGCCTTGTCGATAGCGAAATCGAGGTAGTCGAGCTGCTGTCGGCCGTACGCGGGAACGCCGAAGCGAAAATCCGCCTTGGCGAGCTTGCTCAGCTCGAACAAGCGGATGCGGGTGGGCGCTTGCAGGGGGGTGGAAAATGCATGGACGACTTCGACGGGGATGCTCGCATGCACGATGCGCTTGGCGTGAGCCAGCACGTAGCTGTCCCCCGCGACGTACAGATTCGCCGGGCGCTCGCCGAGCAGCGCGGCTATCCTTCTAGCCAGGGACGACCTCGGCCGTGCAAGAGCGGCCAGGGCGCTGACGATGACCTCGCCGGAGATGCCCGCGGGGTCGCCCAAGGTGATGAGGATATTCTTGACCGGCTTCATCAGGAAGGCGCCGATTATCCTCGTCGTCACGGGTCATTTCACGCGAATTCCACCGCCCGGGGTTCCGCCAGCTCGTTCGCGTTGGTATAAGATCGAAAGAGGAGATGACGATGGAACTTGCGGACCTCAACAAAGACGAACAACTGGCGCTGGCGGGACTGCTCGAATTCGTGGTCCTGGCCAGCGGGCACGTGACCGAGGACGAAGAGCAGGAAATCGCAGCCATCGTCGAGGCCATCGGCGAGGAGCCCTACCGCAGGGCCGTGGAGGCGGTGGACAAGCGCTTCCCCGACGAGCAGGCGCTACGGGTCTTTCTCTCGACCATCGGGCGCCAGGAAGCGCGCGAAATCATCTACGGCACGGTGATGGAAGCCGCCATGACCGACACCGTGGAGGGAAGGGAATCGGCCCTGCTCGACTGGCTGGCCAAGGAGTGGAAAGTGGAGGTCACGTTCGAAGAGCCGCCGGCCGGCGAAGAAGGCAACTAATCCGGCAGGGGCCACCCGTCACAGCCTTCTCACGGTTCGGTCGGACGTGCACCGGGCAAGCAGCTCGCCGCTGACCGGATGACGCAGATCCGGGAGTGCAACATCGGCAAGAGGAATGCGCACGAAGGGGCGCGACAGGAGGGCGGGATGGGGAACGCGAAGCCCCGGCTCGTCGAACACCGCCGCGCCGTAGAGAAGCAGGTCGATGTCGAGGGTGCGCGGGGCCTTCGCCGCATCCCCGGGACGCACCCTCCCCTGGGCGCGTTCGATGTCGAGACACCCGTTCAGGAGCACGCGCGCGGAAAGCGCGGTTTCGAGCCTCACCGCCGCGTTCAAGTACATCGGCTGGTCCGCCCCACCCTCGGGAAGGGTTTCGTAAAGCGGGCTGCTCGCTGCCACCCGGCCCAGCGTGGCCAGCGCCCGAACGGCCCGTGCGATTTCGGAGCGCCGGTCGCCAAGGTTCGAGCCCAAACCGAGATAGGCAACCATGGCGCGGGCAGCTTACTCGAACGCTCGCGCCCCGGCATGGTAAGAACGTCGCTCGCATGCTCGAAGCCCTTACCGCTGCTGGCTTGACCGGCTTGGCCACCGGCCTGGGAGCCTTCCCCTTTTTCTTCCTGCACCGCCTTCCTCGGCGCGCCTACGACGGTATCCTGGGCCTGGGCGCGGGCCTCATGCTGGCCGCTGCGACCCTCGGTCTATTGGCCGAGGCGCTCGTCGGTGTGCACGGCTCGACTGGGCTCGACGGCGTCGTTCTCTCCAAGGTGGTGCTGGGCTTCCTTCTCGGGGTGGTGGTCGCCGCGCTCATGGATCGCTTCATCCCCCACCGGCACGCAGGCGGGCACCACGGCCACATCGGGCTCGAAGGCCACGACAATCACAAGTCATCCGACGAGCTCCGGCGCAGCTACGCCATCGTCGGAGCGCTCAGCATCCACCGCATCCCCGAGGGCCTCGCCATCGGCGCAGGCTTCGCATCGGGTCACGGCTCGCGCCTCGGTTGGTTGCTCGTCATCTCGGTCGGCATTCAGAACATCTGCGAGGGCGTGGTCATGGGCGCGCCCTTGCGGCTTTCGGGGGTTCCGCCATGGCGCGGGCTCCTCGTCATTGCCGCGAGCGGTCTGGCGGTTCCGCTCGGCGCCCTCCTGGGCAACGCGCTTTCCACCTCCGCCGTGGCCACCCTGCCTGTCGTCCTGGCCCTGGCGGGTGGCATTCTCATCTATGTGACCTCGAACGAGGTCATCCCCGAGTCCCACAGCCATGGCCACGAAGGCACCGCCTCCACGGGCGTCGTTCTCGGATTCCTGCTAACCATGGTCCTTGGGGCAGTCCTTCGTTGATTCTTGGGTCGGTTATGGCAAATACTCCGCCCGTGCCTAGGTTTGCTCCTTTCTTCCTCGCCCTCGCGCTGCTGGTCCCTGCCTGCGGCTCGAAGATTGGCGATTCCTGCAGCACCAACGTGGATTGCGCCCAGGATGGAACCCGCGATTGCGACCTCTCGCAACCGGGTGGCTACTGCACGGTCAACGGTTGCGACGAGCTATCGTGTCCTTCCGAAGCGGTCTGCATCCGCATCTTCCCCTACGAGGCGCCGGGCGCGGCCTGCACGATTGACTCGGATTGCGTGAGCGCCGACCTCCTGTGCTTGCCCGACGGATTTTGCGTGCCACGCGCTGCCGAACGCCGGTACTGCGAGCTCCGCTGCGGCAGCGACGGCGACTGCCGAGGGGGATATGTGTGTCGCGAGGCCGGCATCGAGGGCTACACCCCGACTACCAACACCTACGGCAGCATCGCCCTGGTGGCCAATGCCAACCAGAGCACCGTCGTGAAGTTCTGCGCCCCGAATCCGTAGTAATGGGAACCCTCAAAGGGTTCCCAAACCCTCCCGCGCTCTAGCGGAGCCGGGCGTAGCCCGGCTTCGCCTACGCGTAGTAATGGGAACCCTCAAAGGGTTCGCTTCGCACTCGACACCCGCCAGCCCGCCCGCCCTCCCCCTCGCTGCGCTCGGCCTCGCCAAACCCTCCCGCGCTCTGGCGGAGCCGGGCGTAGCCCGGCTTCGCCTACGCGTAGTAATGGGAACCCTCAAAGGGTTCGCTTCGCACTCGACACCCGCCAGCCCGCCCGCCCTCCCCCTCGCTGCGCTCGGCCTCGCCAAACCCTCCCGCGCTCTGGCGGAGCCGCGAGGGGCGCGTCCGAAGGACGCGAGGGGGAGGGCGGGGAGGTGGAGGTCCCGAAGCGCCGACGAAGTCGGTGGGCAAAGCCCAGCTTCGCCTACGCGATCATGGGAACCCTGACCCCAAAACACCTCGCCCCGCGCAGCGTAGCGAAGCGGGGAGAGGTCGCCGAGCGTAGCGAGGCGGGTGAGGGGCCGTCACGTTTCACGCCTGGAAGATTCCACATTAGCGGCGGAAGCCGAGCAGCAGATCGGTCGTGGCCTGATCCGCGGCCGGAAAGGGGTACTTCTCGAACTCGCTCGACGGCACCCAGCGCACCTCGGCCACGCGCAACGCCTGCGGCTCGTGCCCAGGTTGGATCGCGGTCTGGTAGAGATTCAGGTCCACCGAGTACCCTTCGTAGTGATGGACCCGATGGGCCATGCGCGCCTTGACCTCGACGTCGGTACCAAGTCGTTCGCGCAGCTCCCGTCGCAGAGCCTCTTCATCGGTCTCGCCCTCTTCGACCCGGCCGCCTGGGAATTCCCAGAGCCCGGGGAGCACGGCCGTGGAGCGCCGCTGGGTAATCAGGTAGCTGCCGTCACGTTCGATAACGGCGGCCACAAGTCGAATGAGCGGCTGAGCCTCGTTGGCCATGGGAGGGGCAATACTGTACCACGGATCGCCGCTTATCCGACGAAGTCCTGGGCTCGGGCTTCCATCTTGGCGAGCTAGAAGCTGATCCCGCTCTTCTGGCAAGCCGACTTCACGTACAGCTTGTTGCGCTCGTCCAGCCTCTCGAAGGCCTTGGCCGCCGAATCGGCATCGTGGAGGGCGCACGAGCAGACCGCGATGATTTGATAAGCGTTGGTCAGGTTGGGCTTGACGCGAAGGGCTCTGCGGGCCGAGTCGATGGCGACCGCGTACTGACCGCGGAACCACGCCTGCTGGGCATCCTTGATGAGCTTGTCCGGATCGGCGGCAGGCGCGGGCTCGGGCTTCGGAACCTCGACGGCGAGTCTGGGTTTGGGCGCGCGCGCAGCGACCTGAGCCGCTGCGGGATGGCGGGGTGCGGGCTTGGGTGCTTCGGCAACCGCCTCGGGCGCGGATTGTTTCGCCACCGCTTCGCATCGCCTAACCACGGCTGCGGCCTTCTTGTTCTTGGCCTCCACGCCCAGGACCGCCTCGGCCTCGCGGCGAGCCTCGTCGCAATCGTTGGCCGCGAGCTTGACCTTGGCTGCTTCGAGGTGCGTCGCCACGAATCGAGCTTGTGCGCTCTTGTGCAGCTCGACCGCACGCGGTTTGTACATGCTCTCGTCGGGGAACTCGGTCGTCCCTTGCAGCACGGTCTCGAAGTCGTTGTTGGCCATGGCTGCCTTCAAGGCGGCGAGCTTCTCGCTGTACTGCTTCTCCGCCTCGATGGCCTTGCGCAGGTTGGCCGCCTCGGTCGAGCCCGGTTCTTGCGCGACGGCCTTGCCGACGAGGGCCAATGCCTCATCCCACTTTTCGGCCTGCGCGTCTTTCTTGGCCTCGGCAAGCAGATCGGCCACGGGCGCCGCTGGCTCGGCAGGCTTGGGCTCCTCTGCCGTGGGCGGCGTGGGCGGCGGCGTGGGCGGCGGCGTGGGAGGCGGCGTGGGAGGCAGCATGGGAACAACGGGGGCGTTGTTGTCGACTGCTGGCAGGGCGGGTGGCGCGATCTTGGCGGTCTTGCTTCTTGGCGTGCCCGAGAAGGTGAAGACCAGCAACAGCCCCACGCCGACGAGTCCACCTCCCACGGCCAGCCCGAGAAGGCGTTTGTTCTGGTACCAGGCCCGTGGCTCGTCGTAGAGCGCGCTGTCGCCGGACAGGAAGCGCAGTCGAACCTCGCCGAGCTCGATGACATCGCCGGATTGCAGCTCGATCCGGTCTCCCTCCACGCCACCTACGCGAACGCCGTTTGCGCTTTCCAGGTCCAAGATGACGTAGCGGCTTCCCTCGCGCACGATCCTGGCGTGGTGCCGCGAGATCGACTTGTGGTTGATGATGATGTCGTTCTCCCCCGTGCGGCCAACGACGTGCGATGGTCGATCGAGAATGAACTCGGTCCCGGACATGAAACGACTGGTGACCACGAGCCTGGCCGGAGGTTCGGAGAAGGCGGTCGGCGCCGCCGCTGCGGCCTGCGCGAGCATGGTGCCGATGGGGATGGTGGGTTGGCCATCCATGACCTCTTCGACGGTCGGGACCGCGGGGGCGCCTTCCGGCGACGACGACGATGTGGCGGCGGCCTGACCGGCGCGATCCTCCTGGATACCGAGGCGGTAGTCGCCGATGAGAATGACGTCGCCGTCCTTGAGACTGGCCACGCCGGACAGGGCACTGCCGTTCAAGCTGGTGCCGTTGTAGCTGCCCAGATCCTCGATTCTGAGCACGCCGTTGCGCAGAGTCAGGCGCGCGTGCTTGCGCGAGACGTTCTGTTCCGTCAGGCGGATGGTGTTGCCTTCCGTACGCCCGATGGTGATTTCCTCGCGGATGAGCGGTACGGCGACCGTCTTCCCTTCATCGTCCTCGATGAGCAGCTTATGCATCGTACCCGGCACCCTCGCTCCTCGACAATCTATCCGCACCCCTCGCGCGGATCAAGACAAGGGCACGCTTCGTGAAATCCTCTGGCATCGCTGTGGCTATCCTATGTGCACGAGGGCGGCGGCGACCACGATGGCCATGCCGACGATGAAGGAAGCCGCGACAACCGCCACGGCCAGGTTCTTGTTTTCTTGCAGCTCGCGCCGAAGGTTGTACGGGGTCACGAGCTCCCAGATGTAGTAGCCGACGATAAGCAAGGCGATGCCGGTGACGCCGAAGATGGTCGCGTCGAGTATCATGCGCCAAAGCGGTGCATGGGCGAGCGGCTGCATTTCACATGCTCCGCAGCTCGGGATAGGTCGTCATGAGATCGGTTTCGGTCAGCGAATCCTCCGGGTCGGCGGGGGTCCAGATGACTTCGAGCCCAAGCAAGGCGCTCGACGGAACGCCGCCAAGCTCGGTCAAGATGCCCAGGAGGGCCGAGCGGTCCTCGACCTTCTTCATCCCGTCGAGCGAAACACGCGTGGCCACCAAAAGGGTGATGACCAGGAATTCCAACGCCTCGCCACCCACCGTGGCCGCCGCCTCGGAGTGCCGCACCTGTCCCTCGGCGCCGCGCACGCGTTCGATCTGGAAGCGCGAGCGCTCGGTCGTGGCGGCGCCGGTCATCTTGGCCTCGCCGTTGGTGAGGCTGAAGGGACCTTCCGGTTCGACCAGGCCATAGCGAATGGCGTCCTTCTCGCGCAGGAGCTCCAGCGCCGTCTGGTGCAAGAGCTCGGCCAGGCCGGCCTCGGAAGAGGTGTCGCCCGTGCTGGCGAATTCCTCGAGCCGTTTCTGAACCCCACGGCCCGAGCGCCCGAGGCCGAGTTGGACCTTGTAGACGTAGGCACGATCCGTGGAAGCATCCACATCGTCGTATTCGTCGTTGCCGGTTCCATAGCCGGGAACGCCTCGACGGGCCGCGCGCCGAATGGACCGGACCACCATGACTGCGCCGAAGCAGACGATGCCCACCAGCATGAGACTGCCCACCATGCCGAGGCCGCCACCAAAGCCCCAGCCGCCGTAACCCCAACCGAAGCTGGGCAGAAAGATGAAGCTCGATCCGCGGCCGTAGCTGCCCGAGCCTTGCGAAAGGCCGCGCGAAAGGCCGCCCGAGCTCGAGTGAAAGCCGCGTAGCCCGCCGAAGCTACCGCCGGACCTGGGCCCGGCGTAGGCCGAGCCGGAGGCAACGAGCAGGCACACTAGGCAGAGACAGCGGAGCAAGCGCATCATGAGAGCCTCACGAGAGGAGAGCTTAGCGGTCCGGCCAAGTAAAGGCAAAGCTTCGTGAGCGCGGCGTGTGAGACCGTCGCGCCGTGATGGCTCGCACGGAAGCGGTCAAACATGCCTGGATGCCCAGTCCTATTAGTGCGAAAGATCGTGGTGGCGGAGATGTCTTGACGATTCCCATCCCAAAACAAACCTGCCCACGCCGAAATCGCCCACGAGGATGGTCCGAGCTCTGCCGGGTCAAGCCCGGCTGCGCGCACGCGCCCGTCGTCGCCGCGGCCTTGCTCTCCGTGCTCGCGTGCACCTCGTCGGGCACGGTAGCTGCCGCCGGGGCCGGCGGTGGCGGCGGCACTTCGATCTCGGCCGCGGGTGGCGCCATGAGCGGCACCGGCGGCGGCATTGCGCTTTCGACCAACACGGTTCCGTGCAATGGATCGGGTTATTCGTGCCTTGTCCCCAAGTGTGGCGACGCGGACACCGGCACCACGGTGCGTGGCACCGTCTTCGATCCGTCCGGGAAGAATCCCGTCTACGGCGCAATCGTGTACATTCCGGACCAGCCCGACCAGATCGACGACATCTCTCAGGGCCCCGGCAATCTGTGCGGGCGATGCGTGCAACCCACCGGCAGTCCCATCACTGGCGCGGTGACCGGCCCCGACGGCTCCTTCGTCCTAACGCGAACGCCCGTGGGTCGGCAGATCCCCATCGTGGTCCAGCTCGGCAAATGGCGCCGCATGAGCTTCATCGATATCAACATCGCCTGCGCAGACAATCCCGTGGGCGATCCGGAGTTGACCCGCTTGCCGCGCAGTCGTGGCGACGGCAAGAAGGTCTCGCTGCCCAGGATCGCCATCGCGGCCGGGGCCGCAGACCGGCTGCAATGCCTGCTTCTGCGCATGGGCGTGGATGCCAGCGAGTTCACCAACCCCGATGGGCCAGGCTCCGTCAATCTCTACAACCAGCCTCCCGCCCTGGGCTCCGATCCCAGCGGCCGCTACGACCCGGGAACGAGCGGCGGGGCCGCCTTCCCCGATGCCGCCGCTTTCTGGTCGGACATCAATCAGCTCGCCAAGTATGACCTGGTGCTGCTGGCTTGCGCAGGCAACCAGGCCGCCACGGATTCCGACGCGAACCACCCCCAACCCCATCACCGACGCCGCCAAGGCCAGCCTGGTCAAGTACCTGGCAAGTGGCGGGCGCGTGCTCGGCGAGCACTTCAATTGGGCCTGGATCCGATCCTATCCTGCAAAGAGCGACAGCCAGTCCAACCTCCCCGTCCCGTCGCCCCTCGGCTCCGACGTGGCCACCTGGTTCCCCTATCTGGACACCACGGATGCGTCGAGCTCGGCCGTACCAGCGGGGACGACCGCGCAGGCGCTGGTCGACACCTCTTTTCCCAAGGGCCGGGACTTCGCGCAGTGGCTGCTGGCAGCCAAGGCCACCCAGACCCTCGACACCTTCCCCCTGGTGGGCGACCTCAAGCGTACCGCCATCGACGAGCTGACCGGGCTGCCGTCCGCGCAACGCTGGCTCTACCAGCCGGCCTCCCCGGTCGATCCCGCGGGCGCCGCCGCTTATGCCCACTACTTGACCTTCAACCTCACGAGCAGCGGCCAAGTCGTGGACCGCAACTCGACGGACGCGACCAACCTGTGCGGTCGCTTCGCGTACACCGGCCTGCACGTGGACTCTGGGGATGCCACCACCCACGCGAGCGACCTGGCCGACGACAAGGCCAGGGCCGCGCCTTTTCCCAGTTGTTGCGCCGTCGGCGATCTCGAACCCCTCCGAGAGGGTCATGGAGTTCATGGTGCTCGACCTGTCGGCCTGCCTGTCGCTCGACGCCGACACGACCGCAGACCAGATCGTTTTCTAGCCCAGGGCTGTCCGCAGGCTGGAGCAATCCTCGATGGTTCCCCGCTGTAGCTACGCTGGAATCGCGATGAAAGTCCGATGCAACGGCGCTCAAGCCGGTTTCGCCTTCCATCCTCGGCATGGCCCTGACCTTGTGCAAGCTGCGATGGAACCTCGACCAAGTACGATGGAACCCCGATAGATCCGCTGATTTCAGCCCGATGCAAGCACGATGCAAGTGGGTGGAAATTTTGCGGCGGGCCGAGCCCGGCGTAGGGTTTCCGCTGATGACACCCACAACGCCGCGACGAAGCAAATGCCTGCAATCACCCCTTGGCTGCGAGGGGTACCTCAGCCGCAAGCAAGCCGCCCATGCCCTTGGCTTCGCCAGCGAGTTCAAGATCCGCGAGCTCGAGCGCAAGGGAATGCTGCGCTCCGTGCGTGGTCCGATGCGCGCGGCCTTTTACGCACGGCCCGAGATCCTTGCCATCAAAGCCCAACTGGCCTTGAGCGAGCCCGGCCCTGTCACGGCGGACGGGTGGACCGACGCTGAATTGCTGGCCCTGCTTGGTCACCCCAAGCGGAGCGGAGACGCGCGTACGGCGCTGGATCTGGTCCTGGAAACCCAGATCAGCATCGAGCGCGCCGAGCGTGTGTTCGAGTTTTGGCGGCGCTGCAAACCTGGCTCACGCTCCGTCGGCGACGCCGCCCGACCGGCGAACCTTCAGCCGCGCGACCGTGCGCCGACCCCTTCGACACCCACAACCGGCGAACGCCGGGGCGAGCAAAGGATCTCGCGCGATAGCCTGATCCGCGACCTGCGCGACCCGGATCCGCGCATGCGAGAACAAGCCTTCGCCCAGCTCAAGAGGAGCGAAACCGTCAGATAGGAACGACGTCGCTGAGATCGACCTCGAATTCCTCGCTCGGCACCGCGCCGCGATCGGTGCGCAAAGTGTTGTCGCGCGCGCGGTTGAGCGCGAGCTGTTCGAAATAGCCCTGAACCTCCGGCACCGCCTCGGCCAGGCGCTCGACGTATTCGCGGGCCAGGAAGAGCACGGTGGTCGGCGTGGCCGCGCGCACGGTCGCGGAGGTCGGCTGATCCGTGACCAAGGACATCTCGCCGAACATGTCCCCGGCGTGCAAGCGCGCCAGCTTGACCGCATCCGCGCCGGTGGCGCGCGCGATGACGTCCACCTCGCCCGACAGAATCAGGAAGAGGCCCTGGCCGCGCTCGCCCTCGCGAATGATGTCCACGCCGGCCTCCATCTCGTGGCCCTCGAAGCGGCGCAGAAGCTCGCCCTGCTGCGACTTGGTGAAGGGCACGAACAGCGGCGAGGTCTGCAAGAGATTCTTGATAAGGCGCTCGCGCGAAAATCGGTCCAGCGCCTCGCGCACCGAGGGAACCCCTGCGATGACCTGCTGCAGGGCGGTCTTACTGACCTGGATGACGTCGGCCTCGCCCACCACGGCCACCGAAGCCGTGCGCGGCTGCCCGGTGATGAGGGCCATCTCGCCGAACAAGGTGTTCTCGAACAAGCGGGCGACATCCTTGGGACCGGCGGGCGTGCTCACGAAGACGCGCAGCTCGCCGCTGGCCACGAGAAAGAGGGAATCGCCTGCGTCGCCCTGGCGCATGACCACGTCGCCGTCCTTGAGGCGCAGAATGGCGAGCGAGCGCGCCACCGCGATGAACGATTCCTGGGTCAGCTCGGACAGGAAAGGCAGCGGGTGGTACTGCTCCTGGTAGCCCACGAAGACGGAAAGGTCCAGCGCCGCGCGCAAGGCTTGCTCAGCCGCGTGTTGCAGCGACTTGGGATGGCCGGCGTTGCCGGTTTCGAGCTTGGTGTTGGGATCGACCGGCGCCGGGCGAATCGCGAAGTGCGCCAGCTGGGGCGAACCGGAAGCGTAGATTCTGACCAGCAGGGTCTCGATGTCATCGATGGGCTGTCCCAGCTTGGTCAGGGCCTGGCAGGCTACCAGCGCCGGCAAGGGATGGCCGGCGCGAATGTCGTGAATGGCGATCGTGCGATACACCTGGGCGGCGACGTCCACGGCGCCGGCTTCCGCGAGGATGTCCGCGATGAGCGTCCGCACCTCGTAGTCGAGCGGAACCGACGCCAAAATCCGCTCGTAGACCGACAGGGCGCCCGCGAAATCGCCTCGTTGGCGCAGGAGTCGTGCCTCGGCTCGGGCTTCACGCAAGGTGGTGATCATGGCCATTAGAGTCGGTCAAGGTCGAGGACGTGGCAAGAGCAGAAAGAGCGTCGCGCGGCCTACTCTACCCGGAAAACAGCGCACAACATCTCGCTGGCGAAGTAGGCCGTGTCGGCCGGATCCTCGATCCGTTTCGGACGCAGGAAGGTGTTCATGATTCTTCCCCGGGTGTCGCGTCGCAGGTAGGGATCGCGCGGGGTCACGTAGCTGTGCCGGGTGCTGCTGTCGCGCCACTCGCGGAACCCGATGCGCCCGCTTGGTTCGGCGGTCTCGACAAGGCCGACGTGCGCCCCGCAACCCGTGCCGAGGTCGAAGAAGAGCACGTCGCCGCCGCGGGCCTGGTCGGCGTGGACCTGGGCAAACCGCTCGCGCATGAAAGCGAAAAGCGCGGGCACGCTGCCGTCGGTTCCGAAGCGAATCCCCCGCGCATGGAGCGATTCCTCCACCAAGGTAGCGGCACTGCGTTTCGGGCCGTGTTGCGACGACTTGCGCGCGCCGAGGACGCTGGATTCCGAGCGGAACTGGGCCGACGGCACATAGAGGCTTTGCGAGGAGACCGTCGAACAACCAGCCGTCACGGTCAGACCCATTAAAAACAGGAGCCAGAATGACGATGCCTGCATAAACCACATTGTAGCATCGTGTAATTTCTAAACCTACATTTTGCTACCTTCTGCCGCGCAAGCTTTGTTCGACACCGCCTTAAGTCATATCGCCGACAGAATCTGACGCTTCGCATCTTCGATTGGGATATCGACCAGCACGGCCTCGCCAGGTCGGGGCACGAAGACGAAGCGCACGGCATCGGATCGTCGCTTCTTGTCGACCTCGATGCGGTCGAGGACCTCGGCGGTGAGGCGCGAGCGCACGTCGATCGGAAGCGAAAGCCGAGCGAGCAGGGCTTGGGTGCGCACGCACAGCCCCGGCACGGTCACGCCGCGAGCCTCGCCGAGCGCCAAGGCCGCGACCATGCCCAGGGAAACCGCCTCGCCGTGCAACAGCTCGTAGCCCGAGGCGGCCTCCACGGCGTGGCCCACGGTGTGTCCGAAGTTCAAGATGGCGCGGCGGCCACGCTCGCGCTCGTCCTCGCTGACCACGTTGATCTTCACCTGCACTGCCGACGCAATGGCGGCGACCAGCGAGGCCGGGGAAAGCCCTTGGCCCGCCTCTGCTTCGAGCCTGGCGAGAAGGTCGGCGTCCGCAATCAGGCCCGCCTTGACCACTTCGGCCAGGCCCGCCGCGATCTCGCGTCGCGGAAGGGTGTCGAGGAAGCCCAAGTCCGCCACCACCACGCGCGGCTGATAAAAGGCGCCCACCAGGTTCTTTCCCGCGGGAATGTCCACGCCGGTCTTGCCTCCGACGGACGCATCCACTGCCGCGAGCAGGGTGGTCGGACAGAGCGCGAAGGCCACGCCTCGCAAATAGATGGATGCCACAAACCCGGTGTGGTCGGTGGTGGCGCCGCCGCCAATCCCGATGAGGGCACTGCCGCGATCGTAGCCATGCGCGGCCAGCCACTCGCAGGTGCGCTCGACAGCGGCCAGGTTCTTGGCCGATTCTCCCCTCGGGAGCAGAAAGCTCTGCGCGCGGGGCAGGCGGGCGCCGAGCGCGGTCAGGAGCGGCGGCACGCGCGGAGAAACCCGTGCCACGTGCTCGTCGACGAGGACGGCCACGCCGCTCGGCTTGCCGAGCGCGGCGGCGATTCGCTCCGCCACTTCCTCGGGTGTGTGGAGTGCGAGGTGAACGTCGTAGCTGCGATCGGCCAGGGGTACGCGTAACGTGGTCACGCTCCTCGGACTACAACGGCAGCCCGCGATGGGCAAGTCCTTGTCAGCGCGACTACGGGGGCGGCAAACACGCGTTGCCCGCGCTGCGAACGGATAGGGCATGGGCGGGTTCGCCGCGACGGAGATGTGGACGAAGAGGATGCACGGGCAACGTCGGCGCGGGGGGTGGGTGCGTCACCTTGGGCGCCAGAGCAACCGACGCGGGCAGCTGCGGTGGCCCCACTTCGGGCGCATCGGGGCGCACCACCCGCTGGGCGGTGGAAGGTCCGCCCACGGCCAGGTGCATGCGCCAGCGCCGAACAGTCTTGCGCCCGATACCCTTGATGCGTGCCAAGTCGTCCACGGTGCGAAAGGGATGGGCACGCCGGTAGGCCAGGATGTTGCGCACGCGCGCCGGTCCCACGCCGGGGATCAGGCGCAATTCCTCCGGCGTGGCGGTGTTCAGGTTCACCACCCCTTCGAGCTTGGCCTTGTCCGCCTGCGCCGCCGAGGCGAACGACGCGAGCATGGCCACGACAACAAGAGGCATTCGCAGCATGCTGGGTTCTCGGCAACAGTGCCGAAGAAGTTGCGCCGGCCGGTTTGGAGTCGGCGCGACTCAGAAGAAGCTGTCGTGCAAGACTTCGGACAAGAGGTTGCACAAGGCGTGGAAGATCGCGCCCGGCGCGACCGACCCGGAGCGGCTGCGCATCCACCCGAAGGCCAGGGCAGGGAAGAAGACCGCCAAGCGGGCAGGCTGAAGATCGACCAGGAAGTGGCCCATCGCAAAGAGGATGCTGGTGATCAGCAACGGCCATCCCACCGCCGCGCCCCACAGACGGCGTTGCGAGGGGAAACGCGCCTCGAAACGCGACAGCAGGTAGCCGCGAAAGAAGATCTCCTCGGGAACGGCGACGACCAGAATCTGCGAAAGCGCCAGGACCAAGAATCCCTCGGGCAGCCGCAGGCGCATCCCCGCGATGCCACGCCAGTGCGAACAGATGGGGACCACCACGCGCGCGATATCGAACCGCGGGCAAAGCGAGCCGTAGTAGACGAAGAATCCGAGAATGAATAGGGGCCAGGTGACAAGCAGGGCGAGGCCAAGGACGCGCAAGCCAGGGCCGACGGGGCCAAGCGTGACGCCCGCCGCCCGATCGTCGAAAGCCCGGCCCGACAGCCTGGCCGCCAACTGCGGACCCACCAGGAACATGCACGCGATCGCTCCGTGCATGATCTGCTGGACGAAGCCGACCGAACGACCGATCCAGTAAAAACCTGCCGCAACGACGATGGCGACGGTGAAAGCAAGGAGGGGTTCGGCGAGGCTGGTGGGCGCTTGCTCTCGACGATCCGGCACCACCCCTTGCTCCGTGACCGGCGTTGTCGCTATCCGAAGATCCCACCCAGGTCGTTCAAGCTGGCCATGGCGGAAGCCGCCTCTGCCTTGGCGCTGGCCAGACGATCGGGCGCGGCGCGATCGATGGGCGCACCGGGTGCGCGTAGACAGGTCAGAAGATCTCCTAGCTGGCTGTCGAGCTCGACCAGGGCTTCCCGGCTACGCCGGAGCGCGGCGACCGTCTTGCCCACCGTGAGGCGCGAGCGCTCGGGGAGCACTTGTCTCCGTGTGACCTTGATTGCTCGGCGCGAGGGTCTCATGGATCGAGTCTCGACAGCGTGGCGATTCTGTCAACTTTCTCGCCCGAATTTTATTGGTGGCGGGACGCTTTTCACCACAGGGGCACAGAGGTCGCAGAGCTCGAAGAGGCAAGAGCTCGGATCCCAGATCCGAACCCCTTCTTTCTCCACGGCCTCTGTGCTCTCCGTGCCTCTGTGGTGAAGAGATGCCGGGCTTTGCCCGGCAGAAAGGACCCTTACGAATTGCCGCGGATCTTTTCTTCGTCGTCGCTGAGATAGGCGAAGGTGCGAACCAGGCCGAGAATCCGGTCGCGTTGCGTGGGCGTCAGATCCACGAACTGCACGCCCATGCCGGGATTGATGCTGTCCGCGCCGTGCGGCTGATTGATCCAGATGACCCTGCCGTCCACGTCCAGCCGCGAGCCGTCCTGGGTGCGAAAACGCAGGTTCAGCAAGGTGCCGGCCGGCCGCGGGCTGGTGGTCTGGATGAAGATTCCCATGGCCGACATGTCGGTGATGTAGGCGAACAGGAAGGTGTCGTCGCAGCGATAGTCCACTTCCAGGCACACCGCCACGCGCTCGTGCACGCGCCGCTCGCGCCCGCGCCGCCGGTCGTGGGGCACCTCGGTCTTGCGCTTGCGACGTTCCTTGGCGGTCATGGCTACTTGATCTCGATGAAACCGACCTGGGTTCGATCGCCGCCGTCGTTGTTGCCGGCCGTGATCTTGAACCGTTTGCCTTCCCCACCCGGCCAGAAGCCCATGAGGACCGTGTATTTGCCCGCGGGGGTGGTCATGAGGGGAACGTCCACGTCATACCGATCGCGAATGTATTCGCCCGGCAACCAATAGTCTGTAGGGAAAGTGCCATTGAGCAAGGGGTGGTCGCCCAGAAGTCGCGGCTCGCCGGGGGCGTCGAAGTGCACGAAGACGCGGAAGCCCGGCTTGGGCTTCTTGTACACGCGGAAATAGAGGGTGAGCGGAATCGTTCCTGGCCGGCGAACGGTGGGCGGGAAATCGGCACCCACGAGCTCGATGGCATCCTCGAACATGGTCCGCATCGGAATGCGCCACTTCCACGGCGCCGGCTGATCCGGCCATTCCATCTTGACGCCTTCGGGCTTGACGCCTTCGGGCTTGGCACCTTCGGGCTTGGCACCTTCGGGCTTGACGCCTTCGGGCTTGGCGCCTTCGGGCTTGGCGCCTTCGGGCAGGTTGGGCCCGCTCGCCACGACCTTGGGCAGCACGGGCGCCATCCACACGTCCTTCTTGAGTGGGTTCTCGTCTTTCTCGCCGTCCAGCCGGTTGGAAACCAGCAGGAAACGCGACGAGGATCCATCGACCACGAAATAGGCGACGTGCCCGGTCTTCAAGACGACATCGAGCGGAGCAAGCTCGGTGGCCGACACCAAGGCGAACACGCGGTCTTTGCTGCGCAGGAATTCGGCCACCCGCTCCGTGGTGGGCAGGTCGACCATCTCCTTGTGGCTGTAGAAGCCCGCGCCTTGCGCCTCGACCTTGAAGCGGCCGATCCTCTCGCCGTGGGTGGCAAAGCGCGAATAGGACTCGAGCAGCGGCTTGAACGAAAGATGTTTCGAAAGCGACGGAACGAGGTAATGACCCAAGATGAAGGCGAAGATCAGGGACACCGCCATCGCCGCCTGGATACCGTAGCGGCCGACCTCGACCACGGCCTTTTCGATCCGCCGCCGCCACGGACCGGCGGCGCCGAGCTCGCGCAAGGCCACGCGGCCGATGGCACGGCCGCGCGTGGCCAGCCCGGTGTACACGCTGCCCGCGAAAAGGACGCCGGTGGCGAGGAAAAGCGGCCCCATTTTCAACGTCGGCGGCCAATGAACCGTGGCCAGCGTGTGCACCGACACCAGCTCTTCGGGGGTGATATCGAAATCTCGCGCGACCACCATCGTCCCGGTGGCGATGAGCAAGCCGAGCACAGGCTCGGCGCGATCGCCTTCCAGCGCTTCATCCAAGAGCACCCCGATGGCCAGCGCGATGGGCGCCAGGGCCACGAAACGCGCCTCCCCGGTCATGTGGACGAAGAAGCTCGACAGCGCGAAGCCAAAAGCCGCGAAGACGAGCAGGTAGAGCTGAACGAAGGCGTAGCGATCGCCGTCGGGCTCGCTACCACCGCCCAGGCGAATGAGCGGCCGCCCAAGCGCGAAAACAGCGAGCGCGCTCCAGGGAAAGAGTCCAAACCCCAGCTGTCTGATGAGAAACTCGAAGGTGGTGGACGGTGCGCCGGCCCGCGGTACGCCCCCCAGCAAGAGGGAAAATTTGCCGGCCACGTTTCCGGTGGCGAGGGTGACGATGAAAAGAACGATGCCTACCGCGACCACCGCGACAATGGCTATGCGGCCACGCGTGTTTTGCAGAATGAGCCCACGGCCGAAACTGACGTCCGTCGGAACATCCCGTCCCACGCCACGCGCGCAAATCTCCGCTCCACCTTCCCCTCCGTCTTGCCGTGGCCGTAATCCGAACCCGACCAGCAGGCTGCCGGCCAAAGCCAGGCAAGGCAGCGCCACGCCGAGCAGAGCCCCACCGGCGAGCAGCCCCATGCCGAGCCCCACGCAGGCGATGAGCAGATGGCGCATCCGTCGAATGCCATCTCCAGGCCAGGTGTAGCGACCGAATCCTCCCAGGGACAAAGCCAGCGCCGCAACCAACGGCATGTCAGAGACAATCTGGCGCGCCTGCAGCACGAACAGCGGCAGCGAGCCGAGAGCGAGGGCGGCGAGGATGGCCGCCCTCCGCCTGAAGAGACCCAGCCCCGCCCAGTACACGGCAAGAATCGCGAGGATCGCGCACAGGGCGTTGCCCACGCGCCCTCCGAATTCACCCACCGAGAACACGCGCATGCCGATGGCACTCAAGACCAGATCGAGCGGCGGCTCGGCGGTGAACCGCTTGTCCACCGTGACGTCGAAGACAGCCGAGCTGCCGGCCATGTCACGCGCGTGCTCGGCGATCTTGAGCTCCCAGGGATCCCAGAAGCCGAACGATCCCAGCCGCGGCAGGATCAGCACGACCGCAAAAAGCGCGATCCACCAAACGGACGGTATCCGCCGCAATCTCTCGATGAAACTCATGCGTGCACTCTGGCTGTCCTTTGCAGGGGCGGCACTCTAGCAGCGTGTCCGTGCAAAGGAAACGATCACGGGTGCTCGGGCGCGGACGGGGTCTCGAGGGGCCCGCCATGCACCTGGCAGGTTTCGCCCGGCCTGAGCACGACCAGTCGTTCCGCGAGCCCGCGTTCCCGACACAGTCTGGCCAGCCAGGTCAGGGGTTCGTCGAGAGGCTCGTAACCGAGCGGGAACTCCCCGTACGCGACGGGGACGAGCAGCTTGGCCCCGAGATCCTGGAAAGCCTGCAGCGCATCGAGCGGCGACATGTGGTCCGTGCGCTGGCTGGGCGGTTCGTAGCCGGCAATGGGCAGCAAGGCCACGTCGGGGTGCAGGCGTCGGCCAATCTCCTCGAAGCCCGAAAAATAGGCCGTGTCCCCCGCGTAGTACACCGAAGCCCGCCCGCACTTCACGATGTAACCGACGGCGGAGCGCCAGGTGCGATCGATGGGGCCGCGGCGACCGTCGTGACGAGCGGCCACGGCGGTGATCTCCAAATCCTGGTGCTCCATCGATTGCCCCGGCGCCAGCTCGACCTGGCGGGCGAAACCCGAGCCACGCAGCAACGATATGCATCGCGGTGGAACCACGATCACGGCGCGACGAGAGAGCTTGCGCAGGGTGGGTGCATGCAAACGATCCTGGTGGGCGTGGGAAATGAGGACCAGGTCCGCTTCGGCCGCATCGGTCTTGTGCAAGCAAGCCGCCTGTCTGCGCCGCACGCCGAGGAGGAACTCGCCGAGGAATGGATCGATGAGCAGCCGCGAGCGCTGGCTGGTCAGCATGACCGAGGCATGGCCCACGAAGGTCACGGCGATGTGGCCTTGCGGTGGGTGCGCCACCGCGCGTGCCTGCCCGCGCGCGGGCCGCGCGAGAAGCCGTCGCATCGCCGCGCGCAGTAGCCGCAGCGAGAGCACGCGCACCAGGCTGTTCTCGGCGGCTGGGCGCGCCCTGCGACGATGCTCGTGATCGAGCTCCTTGGCCCGTTCGATCACCTTCCGCTGCCAATCGTCGTCGCTCTGCAAGACCATTCCCGCCTACACTAGCGAGTCTGCGCGTGATGGTCGACCCGAACCCTCCATTCGATCTATGCTCGCGCGCATGCGCACGACGACTTTTTTCCTGTTTTCCCTTTCGGCTCTCTTCCTGCTGTCCGCCGGTTGCAAGAAATCGGCGGAAGGCGCCCCTGCCGTCGCGGCCAAGTCCCTCGCGGTCAAACCTTCGCTCGACAAACCCCAGACCTTGAATGAGCGTGCCAGCGACGTCTATCGGGCCAGGTTCGCCACATCGAAGGGCGACTTCGTCATCGAGGTCCACCGCGATTGGGCGCCGGTCGGCGCGGATCGCTTTTTCAACCTGGTGAAATTCGGCTATTACAACGACACGCGCTTCTTCCGCGTGGTCAAGGGATTCATGGCCCAGATCGGCATCCACGGCCGGCCCGAGCTCAACACCCTCTGGCGCGAGCAACACATCGCCGACGATCCCGTGAAGAAATCGAACCTGCGCGGTTTCGTGTCCTTTGCCACCGCCGGCCCCGGCACGCGCACCACCCAATTCTTCATCAACTACGACGACGGCAACAGCCGCCTCGATACCATGGGCTTCGCGCCCTTCGGCCAGGTTGTAAGCGGCATGGAGATCGTCGACGCCCTGTATAGCGACTACGGTGAGGGGGCGCCACAGGGCCGCGGTCCCAACCAAGGCCGCATCCAGAACGAAGGGAATGCCTACCTTCTGCGCGACTTCCCACAGCTCGACTACGTGAAGGAAGCGACGATTCTGCCGTGATGCCGGCTTTTCGCCGCCCTAATCCCGCGAAAAAAAGAGCGACAGCGCGGAAGGTACCAGAAAGAGACACCCTTCCACGACGGACGCACGCACCCGCGATGATGGGTGGTCGTGGACGTAGACGGCTTACCGTGGCCGTGGTCGTGGCCGACGGAGATACAACCGGCCACGACCACGACCACGGCCACGACCTTCCGCGGCTATCGCGGGATTAGGGAGCTGTCCACTTGCGGGCGGGGTGGGGCCTTGGTACCGTCGTTCCATGTTGGTTCGGCCCAAACTCGCTGGCCCGGTTTCCGCCCTCGTCTTCGGCGCGGCCTTGTTCTTCTCCGGTTGCTCGTCCAGCAAACCGCGCGACCTTCACTACGGGACCGACGCCGACCTGTTCTACGTGCCCCCGGACGCGCCTCCTGCCACTGACGCCGAGGCCATCGATGCCGAATCTGCGCTCGACTCGGAGAATGCCCTCGACTCCGACCAGGCCGTCGACGGCGGGGTGGTGCTCGACGCGTCCATCGACACGTCCATCGATGGAGACGACTAGGAAGGCAACAGGTCGCTGGAATGGCCGGACCATCTGCCGATCGCATCACCGAGTGGGAAGGGGGCTCCCTGAGCGAGCTCGTGTCCATGCTCCAGGCCGCTGCCCTGCCGGTTCGCATCGAGGTCGTTGCGCCGGGAACGACGGGCGGCAACGCCGGCGAGGTTCATCTGCTGGCGGGGGGAATGGCCGATGCGTTCGCGGGTAGCTTGCGCCGCGACGATGCGATGGCGGCCCTGCAACGCCTGGAAGGGGCACGCTACGTGGTCGAGTGCCGGCTGCCCAATCCGGAATCCGGATCCCTGAGCGAGCCCGGCCCGCACGAAGGGAGCCTGAAAGATCGCCCTCTTGCGTCGCTGATGCGCTACTGCGAGGACTATGTCCTGACCTGCAGATTGGAAGTCTGGCGTGGCCAGGATCGGGCCGTGATCAGCTATCGACGCGGGGAAATCATCGGCACGACCGTGGGTGGAAGCGAAGGTTCAGACCGCCTGCCCGAGGTGCTGGCGTGGACCGACGGCTCCTACGAAATTATCTTGCCCGCGCCCGTTCTGCCCCAGATGCCCTCGCGCGGCCGCGATGGCGCGGGAGCACGAGCGGACCGGAAGCGCCACACGACCCTGCCCATGATGCCCGGTCCGGATGGGAAGCTGGACCTTCAGAGCTCGAAAGGCGCGCTTGCCGGCGCGAGCGCGGCCGGAACCGCAGCGACGGGAACAACCACGACCGGAGCAGGAACCGTGGCGCCGGCGCCACCCCGACCGGGAGCAGCACCGCCATCAACCACCCCGCGCCCGGCTCCGCCCCCACCAGCGCGGCCGTCCCTTTCCCAAGTCCCCGCCCAACAAGTCGGCACCGCACAGGCAAGTGCTACGGCGCAGAAGACTCCAGCCCGGCCGGCACCCGCCGCGGTCACGCCAAGGCCCATCGCCGTCACCTTTGCGTCGCCCTTACCGCCTGAGATGACCCGGCGGGGAACGCCTCCTGTTCCCGCTGTGCCCCTGGTGCCTGCGTCGGCGCCGCAAACCGCCGCGCGTCCCACCATGCAAGGTGCGGCAGCGCCCTTGGTCCCGCCCAAGCCAACCGCGCCAGCCCAGGCCAAAACCCCCGCAACAGCGGCCCAACCTGCCCGGAAACCCGCGGCACAGCAACCCGTGCCCCAAGCCGTACCTCAACCTTCGCAGAAGCCAGCCGCCACGCAGCCCGTGCCTCAACCTCTGCTGAAGCCTGCCGCCACCCGGCCCGCGCCTCAACCTCTGCTGAAACCTGCCCCCGCCCCCGCGCCTCAACCTCTGCTGAAACCTGCCGCCGCCCGGCCCGCGCCTCAACCTCTGCTGAAACCTGCCGCCGCCCAGCCCGCGCCTCAACCTCTGCTGAAACCTGCCGCCGCCCAGCCCGCGCCTCAACCTCTGCTGAAACCTGCCGCCGCCCAGCCCGAACCCCAGCCTCTGCCACCCGAACCTCATGAGGAACCTCTGGCTGCCCCCGGACGTCCCTCCAAGCCTGCGGCCTCCAACGATTCTTCTTCCCGCCTCGGGAACCATCGAGGCAAAACCCAAGCATGCAAATTACCTCCCCCCGACCACGCCACCCATCCAGATCGCGGATGAGCCGCAGATAGCCTCGACGGTGCAGCCGGCAACCCCGGTCTTCGTGCAGAGCCGACCGCCCAAGGCTCGGCGCACGCGCGTCGCCCCAGGGAAAGGGATGGGCGAGCACCCGGTGCGGGTCTACGTTCTGCTGGGCCTGGCCCTCGGCACGGCCATCGTGCTGGGGTACTGGGCCTACTGGTATTTGCTGCTCGGCCATCGCTAGGCAGGGTGGAAGGACCGTGCGCTTCTTCGCCGACATCGCTGACGTCTATCGCAAGACGAAAAAGCCGAAGGACATTCTGTGGAACCGCTTCGTGGCCCGGCCCTTGGCGGCGGCGCTGCTGGTCCCCTTGGCCAAGAGCCGAATCACGCCCAACCAGATCACGTTTCTGTCGCTCCTGACTTTCGTGGTCGCCATGGTCATGCTGGCGCTCGAGCGCGGGCACCTTGGACTTGTGGCCGCGATCCTGGTCCTGGAGCTGTCCTACGTCCTCGACTGCACCGACGGTCAGCTCGCGCGTCTCAAGCACAAGGCGTCTCCGGTGGGAGCGCACCTGGACTTTCTGATGGACGAGCTCAAGGCCTTCTTGCTCGTGGCTGCCACCGGCATTCGGTTGTGGCAAACGGACGGCCATGAATTCTGGCTGGTCGAGTCCTTGCTTGGGCTGGCGGTGGTGGCCGGCGCCATCAGCCTGACCACGTTCATCCGCCGGCCCGAGTACCTGTCCGCCACGGGCGCGGCCAGGCCGCACTCGGCGGGCGACTACGGAGACGGATTCGCGGCCGCGCAGAAGCCCGTGCGTCCGACGTCGCTGTTCGGTCTCGTCGAAGACCTGGGCCGTTTCCTCATCCACTACCCGAGTTATCTCGTGGTCGTGGCCATCGCGGATCAGCTCGACGTGTTCCTGCACGTCTACCTCGCCATCAACGCCGCCTACGCCGCGCGCTCGCTGCTCGGCGTGGCGCTGAAACTAGGCCGGCCGTGAATTCGCCCCACGCCAAGGCCATCATCGTCGCCGCCGGGCGTGGTCGCCGTCTGGGCGAGAACACGTCCGAAATCCCCAAGTGCATGGTGCGCGTAAACGGCCAGCCGATTTTGCACTGGCAGTTGCATGCCTTGGTCGCGGCCGGAATTCGCGACGTCGTCATCGTGCGCGGCTACCTCGGCGATCGCATCGATGCCGGCGATTTTCCGGTGCGCTTCGTCGACAACCCGGAATGGGCGAGCAACAACATCTTGGCCTCGCTGATGCACGCCGAGGCCGAGCTTGCGAGCGGTTTCTATTTTTCCTACTGCGACATCGTGTACGCACCTAGCGTGGTCGCCCGCCTTGCTGCGACCGTGCGCGAGCCGACGTCGGCCGCGCTGGTCATCGACCGATGCTGGGCCGAGGCCTATCAGGGGCGCACCCTGCACCCGGTGTCCGAGGCCGAGCTGACGGCGGTCGAATCGACGGGGCCCGCCCAACCAAGCCGCGTGGTCCAAGTCGGCAAGGGCGCGGTACCGGCCGAGCGGGCCGTGGGCGAATTCATCGGCCTCGCCCACTTTTCGCCCGCGGGGGCGGTGGCCCTGGCCAAGACCTGGCAAGGGGCACTCGCCGCGGGTGGCCTCGACGCTCCCTTCGGTCGGGCCAAGACCCTGCGCCAGGCCTATCTGACCGATGCGCTCAACGCCATGGTCGGGGCGGGCGCGCGCCTGACCCCGGTCTTCATCGACGGCGAGTGGCGCGAGATCGACACCCAGCAGGATTTGGCGGCGGCCGAGCGCGCCGGTGACCTCTGGACCGGCTGACCGACAGATCCCAATCCCGCGATAGCCGCAGAAGGTCGTGGTCGTGGTCGTGGCCGGTTGTAATTGCCGTCGGCCAGGACCACGGCCACGGTAAACCGTCTACGTCCACGACCCCCCGTCATCGCTCCGATTGGGTGCGTGCATCCGTCGAGGAAAGGTGCCCTGGTACCTTCCGCGCTGGCAACCCGAGCTGCCGCGAGACAGGTACGGCTGCTATCATGGATGACGGTGGCAGCGGAAGTCCCGACCGAAGCCGTTGTACGCGCCTCTCCCGATCGCGGGCAGGCCGAGTCCTGGACCTTGGTCCTGGAGGCGATGGCCATTCCGCATCGTGTGGTTCCGACCGACATCGGCTTCGCCGTCATGGTGCCGCCGAAAATGGTGGCGCCCGCCATGGCCGCGCTCGACGCCCAGGACAGGGAAGCCGCCGAAGGACCGGTGGTCGAGGTCGCACCGCCGGACCACGGGCCCTCCTTCGTGGGCACGGGCATTGGGGTCACCCTGGTGGCGTTCTTCGTGGTGACCGGGCCGCTGTCGGGTCCCGACTTGCAGGGCTGGTTCCGCAACGGCAGCGCGGTCTCGGACGCCATCGTTCGCAACCACGAGGTGTGGCGCGCGGTCACCGCGCTGACTCTGCACGTGGATGCCATGCACGTGGCGGGCAACGCCATCGCAAGCCTGGTCTTCGTCAGCGCGCTCGGGCGCTGGCTGGGTGGTGGGTTGGCCGTCCTCGCCACCTTGCTGGCCGGGATCGCGGGCAACCTGCTGACGGCCTACATCTACAAAACGTCGCACAATGTGGTCGGGGCTTCCACCTCGACCTTCGGTGCCCTGGGGGTCTTGGGCGGGCTGCAGTTCGTGCGGCGCTTTCGCCCGCGCGGCGTCGGGCGCTTCCGGCGCGCCCTGCTCGGCATCGCGGCGGCGCTCGGCCTTTTGGCCATGCTGGGCATGGGCGAGCGCGCGGACGTGGTGGCCCACGCCACGGGCACGGGTTTCGGTGTCCTTTTCGGCGCGCTGCTTGGCCTTCGCCTCAAGAGGCCCGTGCGCGCCCTTGGCCAGGCCCTGGCGCTGCTGAGCGCCCTCGCCATCATCGCCGGCGCGTGGCTCTTGGCATTCCACCGCGTGTGAGATCTGCTGCTACTATTCGGCCGTGAAGAACCGTTCGACATCCGAGAACCAGGGCAGCAACACCCCATTGCACCGGACCATCGCGAATCTGCGCGAGGAATTCGCGCACAAGCTTTCCGCGCTGGTCGGCGTCCCCTCGGTCAGCATGGAGCCCGATCGCCACGCGGAGGTGCGCCGGTGCGCCGAGCTCGGCTGCGCCTACTTGCGCGAAAGCGGCGCCGAGGCCCAGGTCATCGAGACCAGGGGTCTGCCCCTGGTCCTCGGACGTCTCATCCAGGATCCCGCTTTCCAGACGGTGACCCTCTACAACCATCTCGACGTGCAACCGGCCGACAGCGAGGGTTGGCGGACGAATCCCTTCGTGCTCGAAGCCATCGGCGAGCGTTACCACGGCCGCGGCGCCACCGATGACAAGGGACCGGCACTGACCGCGCTCTTCGCCGTCCGATTGGCCCTGGCAGCGTCGGTGAAGCTCAATTTCCAATTCCTGTGGGAGTGCGAGGAGGAGATCGGTAGCCCGAGCTTCGCGACCGCCCTGGCAGCCTTGGTCAAGGACCAACCTGGTCTGCACACGGATTCGATCGTGGTTTCGGACACCATCTGGCCCTCTGCCAACCAGCCCGCCATTCCGGTCGGCCTGCGCGGGCTTCTGGCCTTCCTGGTGCGCCTGCAGACCGGCGACAAGGCCGTTCACTCGGGCACCACGGGCGGGGCGGCCCGCAATCCCGTGGGCGAGCTGTGCGCGCTCATCGCCGCGTGCTACGATGCCAGGACCGGAAAGGTCCGCATTCCGGGCTTCTACGAAGGCATCCGCAAGCCGACGGCAAACGAGCGCCGGGAGCTCGCGCGTTCGGGCCTCTCGCGCAAGGATTTCCAAAAGGCGCACGGCCTGCACAGCCTGCGCTTCTCCGAGGATGCCCGCCTGCGCCAGGCCATCATGACCGAGCCCACCTTCGAGGTGCACGGTTTGGTGGGCGGCTACGCGGGGATGGGCGTCAAGACCATCGTGCCACACAAGGCCGAGGCCAAGCTTTCGTGTCGCCTGGTGCCGGGCCAGGATCCGAGGGAAGTCTTCCGCCGCATCAAGCGCTTTGTCGGCCGGAAGTGCCCGGACGCCGAGGTCGTGTTCGACGCGGCCCTGGAGCCCTATCTTGCGGACTCCAAAGGTCCCTTTTTGCAAGCTGCGCTGCGTGCCACGGAGGAAACCTTCGGCAAGAAGGCCGTGCTTACCCGCGAGGGCGGCTCCATCGGCGCGGTGGTTACCATGGCCAGGCTCCTGCGCAAAGAGGTCGTGCTCCTCGGTCTTTCGCTGCCCGAAGACGGGTACCACGCCATCAACGAGAGCTTCTCGTGGCGCCAGGCGAAAAACGGCATGGCCATGTTCTATCGCTACTTCCACAACCTGGCGGCCATCAATGCACCCCGCCGGCAAAGCCGGGTTGCACGACGGCAATAGCCGGGTACATTCTCTGCATGACGGCGGCTACGAGAAAATCGGCCGGAGCACCCAATCGGCGCACGGCGTGGAAAATTCTTGTCACCGTTGTGGTTTCGGCGGTTGCCGTGTCGGGCCTGCTGTGGGCATCGCTGGGCGAGGGCGCCGAGTACTACAAGCATGTGGACGAGGCGCTGGCGAGCCAGTCGCACCTATTGGGCAAGCGGCTGCGCGTGCATGGCACCGTCGTGGACGGCTCGCTGGTGCACCAGGCGGGCACCCTCGATTACCGTTTCACGATGGAGAGCAAGGCACCGCGCGATCACGCCACCCTGCCCGTCGACTTCCACGGCATCCCTCCCGATTTGTTCAAGCCCGGCGCCGAGGTCATCGCCGCCGGCGTGCTAGGCAAGGACGGCATGTTGCGCTCGGATCGCATCGAGACCAAGTGCCCGTCGAAGTACGAAACCCAGGCCACGAAATAGCCCCTCCAGTGCCGCCGCCGGGCCGAAGGCCCGGATCCTTCAGGCGTGAAACGGGCGGCCCCTTGTATCTTACGGGGGACTGGCTCGCTCTCGCTCGCAGTCCCCCGGTCCCCCCTCGCTTCGCCCAGCAAAGCTGGGCTACGCTCGCCCCCAAAGGCGAAGGAGCACGACAAGATTCAACGGCACGACAGACCGAGGCCCCGCCTCGCTGCGCTCGGCGACCTGCCATGGAAGTGCGGAAGTGCGGACGTAAGTCCGCGAATTTCCATGCTTGGGGGTGCGGCCACCGCGCCCCATCGGGACTCTCCCCGCTCCGCTGCGCGGGGCGAGGTGGTTTCAGGTCAGAGGGACAGGGTGAGGGGCCGTCGAGATTGCCGGCCCGCTACGCGGGGCAAGGTGGTTTCGGGTGGTGCATTCCACGCGGCGAGAATGTAGAAGTCGGCCAGGTTCGCCATGCCGGGGAATAGCCAGGATAAGCCGCGCGCCGCGCCCGCCGACAAGCGCCACAACCATGCCCTGGACGGCCTGCGCTTCTTCGCCTTCCTGCTGGTCTTCTTCTTCCACGCCTTGCAGCGGAGTCCCTGGGGAAATTGGCCGATCATCCGCTTCGGCTATCTCGGCGTGCCCATCTTCTTCGTTCTGTCGGGGTTCCTGATTGGCGGAATTCTGCTCGACCTCAAGGACAAGACGGGGCCGGGATTCGGGCTCGGCGCCAAGCTGAAGACTTTCTATATCCGGCGGGCCTTGCGCATCTTCCCGGTCTACTACCTTTTCATCGCGATCCTCGCCGCGTTCCTCCTGCTATCGGGCCGCGCGGATCCCGTCGCCAGCGACAGCTTCTGGTGGCACCTCGGGTACCTCACCAATTTCCGTTCCTTCGCCGTGGGCATGAATCGCATCCGCGAAGGCCACTTCTGGAGCCTGGCCGTGGAGGAGCACTTCTACCTGCTCGCCCCCTTGGTCGTGCTCTTGGCCAAGCCGCGCACCCTGGTGCGCCTGCTCGTCGGGGTCATCGTGGTCGTGGCGGTGGCCCGCGCGCTCATCGATCATTCCGGCTCCAGCCGCGATTTCTGGGTGCTCTCGCCCATGCAATTCGACCTGCTCGGGCTCGGCATCGCCACCGCCATCATCGAGCGCAAGGGCCGGTTCGCGGGCATCGGCGCCCGCGGACTGCGCTGGGTGGGCCTGGGCGGCGCCATCTTCTTCGTCCTCTTCATCGCGCATTTCTATTGGCCCGTGCATGGCACGGGTGGCCTCTTCGCCACGTTCGGCCCCATTTCCCTGGGTCTGGCCACGGCGGCGCTGGTGCTGACCCTGTGGCAGCGGCCGGATTGGTTTCCGTCGCGCATCCTGGGCTTGCGCCCCTTCGCCTACTTCGGCCAAATCAGCTACGGCCTCTATCTCTTCCATCCCAATTGCCTGGGTTGGTCCAGCCACTACTACGGTACCTACAATCTGCCCAATGCGTGCGCCGGGCTCGCCATCACCCTGGCCGTCGCCATGCTGTCCTGGCACCTGTTCGAGAAACCCATCAACAACCTCAAGAACCGCTTCACCTACGCGGAAAGGCGCGCGGTCCGGCGGCCCACGACCGAGCCCGCCGCCGCGCGATCCTTGGCCCTGCCCGAATCGTAGCAGGTCTAGACGTACTTGAGACCGTCGACCACCTGCTGGCGCGAGGCGCGCTTGGCGGGATAGAGCGTGGCCAGAAGACAGATGATCTGCGTGGCGCCGGCGACCAGCAGGATCTCGTGCGCCGACACCTCGACGGGCAAACGCGCGATCAAGTACACCTTGGGATCCAGGGGATAACCGTAGAGGGCGGCCAGGCCGCACATGGCGAGGCCGTAGACGATGCCGAGCCCGGTTCCCACGAAGCCCACGATGCTGCCCGAGACCAGGAAGAGGCGCAGCAGCGATCCCCGGCGCGCGCCCATGGCCGCGAGGATGGCGACCTCGCGCACCTTGGATAGAACGACCAGCGTGAGCGAAGCCAGGATGTTGAAGGCCGCCACCACGGTGATGAGCACGAGCAAGAGCGAGATGATGAGCTTCTGCATGGTGAGGGCCATGAAGAGATTCTTGTTCAGGGCCTTCCAGTCGATCACCCGCCGGTCCGGGCCAAGCCGCGCCTCCACCGCATCCTCGAGCCGCAAAGCCAGCATCGGGTCGGAGAAGCGCAGCTCCACGCCGAAGATGGACTCGCGGGCGTTGCCCAGGCGCTTGGCGTCCTCGATGGGAATGAAGCCCAAGCGTGCGTCGTACTCCTGAAAACCGAAGGACGAGATGCCGACGACGCGAAAGGTATAGGCGCTGGGTACGGACTCGAAGCCGCCCGAGAAGGGCACCAGCACCTGGATGCAGTCGCCAACCGCGGCGTGTACCTTGTGGGCCAGCTCGCTGCCCAGGATGAGGCGCCCGACCATTTCCTTGCGGCCACCTGATCCCTCGCTGCCGGGGCAGGTAGCCGGCTTGTCGAGGTCGTCGACCGAACCCTCGACCAGCGCCCGCCGGAGCTCGGGCACGCCCTCGGAAACCTCCACGCCCTTGAGATTGGCGCCGATCTTGCCAATCATCACCTCGCCGGCGGTGAAGCTGAAACGCGAGGTGCGGACCAGGCCTGGAAAGCCGGCCATCTCGGCGCGGATCTTTTGCGCATCTCGCTCGGCCTCATCGACATCGCGTTCGAGCCCGTAGGAAGTCACGATGAGGTGGGCGTTCACGGCCTGGACCTTCTCCTCGAATTCGCGCTCGAACCCGCTGGTCACGGACAACACCACGACCAACGAGGCCACGCCGAGCATCACGCCCACGGTGGAGACCGTCGTGAAGACCGAGAACAAACGAAGAAGCACGAAGAGAATGGTGGCCAGCAGGGCGACCAGGGCCACGATCACGGCGAAGGTTTCGAGGCTGCGGTGATGGCTGCGCGTGACCAGGACCATGGCGAAATCCACCATCGTGATGGCCATGGCGACGAAGGGGCCGAGCCGCACGACGCGCGATTTGGTTTCCCGGCGCAGGTAGCGCGTGCCCACGAATCGTTCGAAGCCGAACCCCAGGAGCAGGGCAAGGCTGGCGATCAGGGCCAGTAGCCCGGCGGCCAGAATCCCCGTGATGACAGCGGCCATGGTGCGTGCAAGCTACGGGACGAGGTCCCATCGGTCAAACACCTCCTTCGCCAATGGGTGCGCTGCCTGCCTAAGGTTCCTTGACAGGCCTTGCCGCCGGCACATACCGTTCTACCTAGATGAACGCGCTCGAAATCCTCCGTCCACTGGCGATTGGGATTGCGCTTGTCTCCATGACCGTCGCGGGCAAGGCCTCGGCGGGCAAGAACGACCTCAATCTGCTGAATTTGTGCCCGCAGGTTCCCTCGCCCGCGCTCGGAACCCAGGAGTGCCGCTGGGTCCAGCGCGACGCCTCCGGACACGTCACGGGCGTGAGCATCGACAGCGAGGGAAGAAGCAACTTTCGCAGCCTGATGTCCGAGCTCGGCGTGGTGATGGCACCGCGCATCCCCATGCCCGCCGACACCATCGGGTTCGCCGGCTTCCAGGTCAGCGGTGAGCTTGGCCTCACCCAAATCAGCAACAACAAGAGCTACTGGAACGGGGTCAACGCCGTTTCACCGCAGTCCCCCGACGCCACCCGTCCCGACAGCACGTTATCCACCGTGGGCGTTTTCCTGCGCAAGGGCATCTGGTTCCCGGCGCCGTCGTTCGAGCTCGGCGGGGGCGTGGTCAATCTTCTCGATTCGCAGATGCTGTCTTGGCAGGGTTACGCCAAGTTTGCCCTGCACGAGGGTTTCCATGACCTGCCCTTCCCATCCTTGGCCGTTCGCGCGGCCATCTCGCACCTGACGGGGACCGACCAGGTCGACCTCACGACCACCAGCCTGGACGTGCTCGTGTCCAAGGGCTTTGGCGTGCTCAAGACCCTGCGCATCGAGCCCTTTGGTGGCTGGAGCCTGCTCATGATCAAAGCCAGCGGCAAGACCATCGACTTCACCCCGCTATGCGATGCCCGCGTGGTGGCCCAGGCGGCCCCAGGCCAGCAAGTCAGCGGTTGTGCGCTCGCACAGAGTGGAAACCGGAGCCAGGACGACCTCAACGCCAACTCGGCCTTTTCGAGCCCGGACATCATCACGCGCTACCGCGTGTTCGGCGGGGCCAAGCTCAAGTTCGGGGTCCTGGCCGTGATCGCCCAGTACGAGCTGTACCTGGCTGGCCACAGCCGCGACGAGAACGTCATCCCGGCCGTCGATCAAAGCGGCCAGCAGAGCGCGTTCTCGCTCAGCACCGGGCTCGAGTTCTAGACGGCACGCTAGCTCCTCGCCTCTCCCCGACGGACCCCGACGGAGCGTGACCGCGGGGCGAGGGGATGTGGCCGCTGCGCGGCCTCCGGGAAGCAAATCCGGGTTTCAGGTGCGGGCTTCTCAACACGCGCCGGCTCCCCACGCCGTTGAGATGGGAACCCTGAGAGGGTTCCCATACCCTCCCGCGATGGTCCGCGGCGAGCAAAGCTCGCCGGCTCCCCACGCCGTTGAGATGGGAACCCTGAGAGGGTTCCCATACCCTCCCGCGATGGTCCGCGGCGAGCAAAGCTCGCCGGCTCCCCACGCGGCTGGGCTGTCGCGAACGAACGTCTAGTGGGCCGGCAATCCGCTGCGGATGATGCGGCGGAGACCCTCCACCGGCAACCTCGGACCGCGTTTCTCCTCTTCGAAGATGATCTGGGCCATGGTGGCGGCGGTGAGATCTTGCTGGGTCGTCTTATCGATGACTCGGATTTCGTCGCCATTGCGAATCAAACCAGCGATCTGCTGGAGAGTCACGTAGTGCGAATCCTGGGTGTCGTAGAGCTTCCTGTTCGAGTAGCGCTTGATCGTGCGTGTCGTCATGCCGCTATCATGCATCGGCACCTGTACGCGTCAAGGGCGATCTTGTACTAACGCGCAAACACAGATGTTTTTCGTCCCCTTTGTCGCGCCCACGGCTCCGCACGAAGCGGAGTGCTCGTCGCTGAGCACGCGATGGGCGACCAGAAACGGGCAACGAGAAACGCTACGAGGCCTTGTCGGCCGGCTTGGCGGGATCCGGCTTCTCCGCTTGGGCGGCGCCATCGATCTCGGGCTTCTTGGGCGCCACCTCGATTTCGTTCGCGCTGTTCACGGCGCGCTTGAAGTTCTTGATGGCGCGGCCGAGCCCGTCGCCCAACTGGGGCAGCTTGCTGGCGCCGAATACAACCATGACCACGAGAAAAATGAGGATGATTTCGCCAGTGCCGAGTCCCATTGGGTAGCTCCAAGGGCATGTATAGCACCCGCGAGGTGCATGGGCAAACCCCGCCGATCCCAAGACCCCCCGCGCTGGCGCGACTTCACGCGACTTCACGGTTTCTTGGTGACCTTCGCCTCTTCCGCTACGATCCCAGTCCATGCGGCCCCTGTTTCCTTACGGACCGATGTTGCTCTTGGCCTTGGCGGCCGAAGGGAAGGCCGTTGCCCGCGATACGCTGTCCCCGAGCGAGGGTGCCCGACCCACGCTGAATGCGCGCACGCCACCAGGCGGGGAAAGTCTCGCCGCGCGCAGAGCGGTGCGCGGCATTGCCCTGGAAGGCGGCGAAACCTCCGAGACGCCAGAATTGCGTGCCATGCGTCGCTTCGAGGAGGAGGCCTTTCCGCGCCAGGGTGCCGTCCCGGGCGAGCCCGTGCCCGACGACAGCCCGCAGGGCTTGCCCCCTGGCCTCGAAGGACAATGGGGCGGCACCGGGGATATCCCGCGCGAGCTGCGCAGCCCCGAGCACGTCACGGCACCAGTCCCGCCCAAGCCCAGCCTGGAGTGGCTTCAGCAATTGTCCCTGCCCGAGCTGCCCGTGCGCTGGGAACCGCAGGTCATCCGCTTTCTGCAATTCTTCAAGGACGACCCCAGGGGCCGCGCCGTCATGTCGGTGTGGCTGCGCAAGATGGGCCGCTACCGCGCCATCATCGAGCGCAAGCTCGACGAGCAGGGACTGCCGAGAGATTCTCATCTACCTGGCCATGGTCGAGAGCGGCTTCGATCCGGGGGCGACCTCGCAGAGGAGCGCGGGCGGTGTGTGGCAGTTCATTCCCGGCGCCGCGCGCGCCTACGGCCTCGAGGTCAGCCACTGGGTGGACGCGCGCCGCGATCCCGAGCGCGCCGCCGAGGCGGCGGCCCGTCTGCTCAAGGACCTTTACGTTCGCTTCGGTTCTTGGCCGCTGGCCTTCGCCGCCTACAACGCCGGCTACGGCGCCATCCTGCGCTCCATCGCCCGCTTTAACACCAACGACTTCTGGGAGCTGGCGCGCCACGAGGCGGGTCTGCCCTGGGAAACCTCGCTCTACGTGCCCAAGATCCTGGCCGCATCCATCGTCGGCCACAACCTGAAGGCCTTCGGTTTCGACACCGTGGCCCAGGATCCGCCCTGGGCGTTCGATCGCGTGGAGGTGTCCTCGGGAACCTCGTTCGCGTCCCTGGCCCGCGCCGCGGGCACCAAGCCGGATGTCATCGAGGATCTGAATCCCGAGTACATCAGCGGTCGAGCGCCACCCGATCGCCCGACCGTGGTGCTGCGCGTGCCCCTGGGCTCGGCCAGCCTGTTCGCCAAGGCGGCCGGCGAGGCGCGGACCGGCGAGCGCGTGCAACCCGTGGTGTTGCGTTTCGGCGAAACCCTCGACGACGTGGCCAAGGCGCGGGGATGCTCGCTGCGCGAGCTCAAGCGTATCAACGCGGTCACCGACAGCGCGGAATTGCGCGGCGGCATGACCATCCTCATCCCCGCGCGTGCGGCGCCGCCAGCTGCGGCGCCCACCGCATCTGGCGACAACGCCGACGACACGATTTTGGTGGCGGTTCCCGATCGCGCCTTCAGCTACCAGGGCAAAGAACGCGTCTTCTATCGAACCCGCGACGGCGACACCTTGGCCGACATCGCGGCGATCTTCGACGTCACTACCGCTAGCATCGTCGAGTGGAACAACGTCGATCCCGACGCCAAGCTGCAACCCAAGCTCATCCTTCAACTGTTCGTGCGCGAGGGCTTCGACCGCTCCGACGTCATGCTGCTCGACCCCGACAAGCTTCGCGTGGTGACCCTGGGCTCGGAAGAATTCTCCGAGCTCGAAACCGCGCGGCGGGGGAAGACACGCCTCTTCTACTCGGCCCGCGCCGGCGACAACCTGGCCAAGATCGCCAAGCGCTACGGGCTCGCGCCGGGCGACCTGGCGCGCGTGAACCGACTGTCCGCCACGTCCGAGCTGACCGAGGGTCAGAAGGTGGTCGTCTATTCGCCCACGCCGGAGTTGCCCAAGGAGATCACGGCCAAGGTCACGGGTGCGTCCAGGAAACAGGTTCTTGCCCTCAAAGAAGCCGCGTCCAAAACCGGCAGGTCGAGCGGCAGATCGAGCGACAGGTCTTCATCGTCCAAGAGCATGTCGGGCAACCACGGAGGGGCGTCGTCAAAGTCGGCGTCCGCCAAGACCCCCGCCAAGGCGAGCGGCAAGACCGCGAAGCAGCCCACCTCCGGCAAGAAGTCGGCGAGCGGCAAGCGGTAGCGACGGTGGGACCGGGCGAGAACGCGGACGGCGCCACCAGGATGGTGGTGGAAGCAAGCGAAGCGGGCGCGCGCCTCGACGGCTTCTTGGCCCGCCGGCAGGCCGTGCCCAGCACGTCGGCCGCCAGGCGCGCGCTGGCCTCGGGCATCGTGCGGGTCAACGGTCATGCCGCCAAGAAGGGCGCGCACCTGCAGGTCGGCGATGTCGTCGAGCTGAGCGAGGGACCGAGCCAAGGCGTCGTGCTGGTACCGACCCCCGAAGTGGATCTGGCCGTGCTCTACCAAGACGATGTCCTGGTAGCGATCGACAAACCCGCGGGCATCCCCTCGCACCCGTTGCACGCGGGCGAGGGTGCCACGGTGGCCGGCGCCCTGGTGGCTCGCTTTCCCGAGTGCGCCGCCGCCTCGCCCGACGCGCGCGAGGGCGGTCTTGGTCACCGCCTGGATGTGGGGACCTCGGGCGTGCTCCTGGCTGCGCGCAACCGCGAGGCCTGGTATCGCCTGCGCGAGTCCCTGGCCGCCGCGGCCTGCGAGAAGATCTATCTCGCCGAGGTTCGCGGCGAATTTCCGACTGCCGAGGTGCGCGACTTCGTCCTTCCCGGTCCGCGCCCCTCGAGCCTGGTGGTCACGGCGCCCATTGGACGCCAAGGCCGGCGGGGCAACAAGGTGCGGCTTGCAGCGGGCCGCCAGCCGCTGCCCGCGCGCACCGAGATGACCTTGCTCGAATCACGCCAAGGCACGGCGCTGGTCGAGGCGCGCCTGGCGCGGGGCAGGGCGCACCAAGTGCGCGCCCATCTCGCCTTTCTCGGCATTCCCGTCGTCGGCGACGGCACCTATGGCCAACTCGACGAAGGCACCAATCCAGGCTTGCATCTCCACGCCTGGACGGTTTTCCTCGTGCACCCGACCACGGGGAACCCCCTGCGCATCGAAGCCCCGCCTCCCGCCTGGGCGCGGCGCTAAATCCAGCTTGAAACATGACTCTAGCGATGTGCATGACGCATCGGGTTGTTTCATTCTCCGCGCGCCGGTTGCATACTGGGCACACAGGCTGGATGGAAAGCACGAGCTGCTGACATCCTGAGCTCGCGATCCGGAACAGGTTAGTGAGGGAATCAATGAGGCATGCGAATACGATTCTGCTCGTGGGAACCTTGGTAGTCTGGGTCGGTTGCTCGAGCGCGAACAAGGGACTGAGTGATGCCGCGCTGGAAGTTGACGCCAGCGGAGGGGCCCTGGAGCTGGGCGGCTCGATGGGAACGGGTGGCGTCCAAGGGACGGGCGGCGTTTCCGACGGCGGCCCCACGGGGGGCGGCGGTATCCAAGGCACCGGCGGTGTGCCCAAGGGGGGATCGACCGGGCCAGGGACTGGCGGTCTGCCAGGGACCGGCGGCGCCACCACTGCGGGAGCGCCGCCCACTGTCGGCGGTTGCCAGATCTTCCCAGCGGATGACGCGTGGAACACCGACGTGTCTGGTTATCCCCTGAACGCGAACAGTGCCACGTATCTTGCGAACATGTCGGCGAGCACCGCTTTTCACCCTGACTGGGGCACGATGTCCGATGGCTACGGCATTCCCTACTCATCCGGGACCGGGGCGACTCCCCAGCCTCTCACCTGGACTGCATCCTGGGGAGATACCGAGAGTGACCCCTTGCCGTGCCCATCAGGGAACGGCCAGTTCTGCTACCCCATCCCGCTTTCCGCGCCCATCGAAGGTGGGCCGAGTGCCGCCGCGGACGCCGACCGTCACGTTCTTTACGTGGACACCAGCGGTGCACCGGACAACTGCACGCTCTACGAGCTCTACAACGCTCAGAACCCGACCGGCAGCTCCGGGTGGACAGCGGCCAATGGCGCCATCTTCCACCTGGGATCGAATACGCTTCGTACCGCCGGGTGGACGTCGTCCGATGCAGCCGGCTTGCCCGTTCTCGCCGGGCTCGTGCGTTTCGACGAGGTGATGGCGGGCGAGATCCGGCACGCAATTCGGTTCACCATCGCCCACTCCTCACAGGGCTACATTCACCCCGCCACCCATGCGGCGGGGAGCTCCAACACATCGTTGCCTCCGATGGGGCTGCGCCTCCGTCTGAAAGCCTCGTTCGATACGAGCAAGGTTACCGGCCCGACGCTGGTCATCCTCACCGCGTTCAAGAGATACGGCATCATCCTGGCCGACAACGGCAGCAACTGGTACATCACCGGCGAGTCGAACGAAGGGTGGGCACCTTACATGGACGATCTCGTTTCAGGCCTTCGAGGTGTCCACGGCAGTGATTTCGAGGTCGTGGACACGGGTCCCGTGTCCGCGGACGGACTGTAGCAGTCTCGTGGTTGCCTCCCGCGACGCGCCCCTTGGCGCTGGAAGTGCAGGCAAGAATCGCCTACAATGCAGGCATGCAGTACACGCTGCGGAATGTCCCCAAGCACATCGACGCAGAAGTCCGTCGGCGAGCGCATCAGGAACGCAAGAGCATGAATCGAGCGCTGCTGGAGGCGCTGGCACGTGGCGTGGGCCTCGCGGGCGAAGCCCGACGCCAGCGTGATTTGCGTGACCTCGCCGGGACGTGGAAGAAGGATTCTCTGTTCGATCAGGCGATCGCGGAACAGGATGAAATCGACGAGGTGCTCTGGAAGTGAGGGTTGCCCTGGACACAAACAGCTACGTGGCCTTCTGTCGCGGCGAAGAGGAAACCGTCGATCTGTTGGAAAAGGCGGACTCGATTCACCTGCCCTTCGTCGTCTTGGCCGAGCTCCGGGCGGGCTTTGCCGTGGGCAAACGGGGCTCGGAGAACGAGCGGGTGCTGGGTTTGTTTCTCTCCAAGCCCGAGGTCTATCCCCTTTTCGCCGACGAGCAGACGACCAGGGAGTACGCCTCCGTCTATCGCCAGCTCCGTCGGCAGGGTACCCCGATTCCCACGAACGATATCTGGATCGCGGCCCTCGTCCTGCAGCACGGCCTGACCCTGCACGCCCGCGATCGGCACTTCGATCACCTGCCGCAACTCGTGCGCAAGTAGGGAGAGGAACGCGAGTCGCGCGGGTGTCCTGGGTTGCGCCACTTGTGTTATAAGAACCACCATCGTGCCCCGACCATGGATGCTCTGGACCGCGCTGCTGGCCGCTCTCGGATGTGCAAGCCACCATACCTTCGACTATGACAGCGAGCCAGATCCGCGCCGGCAGGAATTCGTCATCGGGGTGGCAGATGTCTTGCGTATCAACGTTTGGCACATGCCTGACCTCTCTGTCGATGCCAAGGTTCGACCGGACGGCACCGTGACCATGCCGCTGGTCGGTGACTTGATTGCTGCCGGGCACACCACTTCAGCGGTGCGTAGCGACATCGCAACTCGTCTCAAATCCTACATCAAGGATGACTCGCTCCAAGTCTCGGTGGCCGTGTCCGAAGTCAACAGCTACCAGTTCACCGTCGCGGGAAACGCCGAGCACCAAGGTCAGTTCAGCTCGCACCATTTCGTCACGGTGACCGAGGCGGTGGCCCTTGCCGGAGGCCCGAGTCGATTCGCCTCTCTCTCCGATGTTGTCATCATCCGTCCCACGTCAGCCGGGCCCCGTCGCATCCCCATCGATCTTGCCGCCATCTACAGTGGAAAGCGTCCCGAGATGAACCTCGTCATCGTCGCCGGCGACACGCTTTATCTTCCCTGAATCCTGAGACACAGACTGGCCCCTGCCTACCAGGTGACCCTCTGCCGGCCCGCGACGAATCGCCACAACCCGACCACGGCAGCGGCGTTGAGCACGACGAATGTTCGTGCCAAGGTTCCGACTCGGCCGGCACGACCTCCCAACCCTGCGGCTGCGTAGAACGCGAGTTGAGCCACAAAGAGCCCGCACAGCACATTCCTTTCCAGCCCTTGTGTCCCCACCCCCGCAGCAGCGATGGAACACGTGAGCAGCAGCGCAAGAAGAAGCCACGGACAAAGCAGCCGCGCGACCTTGTGGGAGAGCGTTTCGAACCACGACGGATTCACGAACGGCAGCAACAGGCGCGGCATGCGCGCGAAGAGCTGGTAGTTGCCGGCAAGGGTCCTGGCCTTCCGGCCGAACTCGCGCTCGTCAGAAAAAGCTTGGTCACGTGCGATTGCGTCTTCAGCCAAGAGCACGCGTGCCCTGCGGAGACGCAGCTGCATGGGGATCCATACATCGTCGAGAATCAGATCCGGCGGCAACGGTCCGAGGTCGCATCGTCGCAGAGCGGACAACGGCCCAGTCATTCCTATCACGCTGCCGAGCCGAGATTCCTGCTTGCGGATCCAGTTCTCGTAGCGCCAGTACATGCCACTGCCTGCACCGCCTTCGAGCACGAGATTCCCTGTCACGCAGCCGACCTCTGGAGCGGCGAGAAGATCCAGGAGCGCGCGTAGCGCCCCGTGGTCGAGAGGCTGACGTGCGTCGGTGATCACCAGGACCTCGCCGGTGGCCCGCTCGCGCATGCGATTGAGACCGGTCGGTTTGCCCATGCGTGTCTCGCCTCGAATCAGACAAACTCGCGCATCCTCCTGCGCCCAGGTTGAGACGATCGCATCGGTCCGGTCGGTGCTGGCGTCGGAGTAGATGAGAATTTCTATTTTGCCTTTCGGATAGTCCAGCGCGAGCAGGCTGCGTAGCTTGGCGTCGATGGACGCTTCGCAGTTGTAGGCGGCCAGGCAGATGGTCACCGTCGGTTCCCAACTCGCGACCGGGCGCGGGCGCCAGGGCAGGAAATGCGCAAGCAGCGCGAGCAGCAGCGGGTAGCCAAAGTAGGTGTAGGTCAAGAAGAGCAGGGCTACTGCTGCCGTTAGGAAGGTAGGGCTCAGCGTCCGGTCCTCTTGAGCACGGCCAGTGGGGTTTGCACGAGGATCCACATTTCCATTCGGAGAAAGGAAAAGAAGTCCTCGACGGCGGCACCATAGGCGAAGTCGTAAAGCGCCTTGATGCGCATGTCGTCCGCCAGGGCGCCTTCCGCGCCGTCCACCTTGAACGGGTTGGTCAATGAGCCGACCAATGATTCTATCTTGCTGCCGGGAAGGGGGCCTCCCGTGTAGCTCAGCGACACCTGTGCCAGGCCGGTAAGCCCAGGCTTGACGCCCCGCATTCTCTCCTCGAAGAAGGGAATGGCCAAAGCCAAGTTCGAGATGAGCTCTGGCCGCTCTGGCCGCGGGCCCACCAGGCTCATATCCCCGCGCAGCACATTCCAAAGCTGCGGAAGCTCGTCGAGACGCGTGCGGCGAAGAAAACGCCCCACGCGAGTAACTCGAGCATCGCCTTCGGCTGCGACAACCGCGCCGGTGGCAGCTTCAGCATTGGGCCTCATCGTGCGGAACTTGAGGATGTCGAACTCTTCGAAATGGAAACGATGGCCCCCGCCTGGCTCGCGACCGAGTAGTCGACCTGCACGGCGCTGCCTGAACAGCACCTGGCCGGGAGAGTTGAGGTAGATTGCTGCGCCGATGATCGGGTATAATGGGACGGTCAGGGCCAGCCCAACGCCTGCAGCAAAGACATCGAATGCCCGCTTGGCTATACGAACCGAGGTTCTCACGGCTGCGCCACCTCAGGGCAAAGACGCCCCAGGATTCCGGAAGCGATGATTGAATTCACGCGTGCCAACGGCTGCAACGTCATTTGCCTCGAAGTACCCGGGATCATCGAGTGCAGGGACATGACGCTGCGCACCGTGGCAGCCGCCTGCAAGCTAGTCATGCCAGATTCCCGGGTGCGGGAAGAGCGTCACGCTGAGTTCATCACGCATATTGTGTCCGCCGTGGGCGAAGCATACAATAACATCGTCCTGCACGGATACGCCGGGCGCGAGCCAGGCACAGTCCACATGCGGATCGAGAACTGTTGTGAGTGGATGCGGGTCATGATGAAGGACACTGGGCGCAGCTTCGACCCGTCCCAAGTGCTTCCTCCTGATTTGGAGACGCTGCCAGAGTCGGGCATGGGGATCTTTATCATGCGATCGTTCGTCGACGAAATTACCTATGAGGCGGGTTCCCCCAACACACTGACGCTCTTCAAACGTCTTGACGGAAACAAGGGTAGCGGTATCAATGGGCTCCGCCGGCCTGTCCCCAGTCGGGGCTAGCAGGTCTTGATCGACCATAACGATTGACATAGCGTATGATCTTCAATCTCAGCATAGAGCGTGGTGCCTCCACCCTTCGCATCGAAGGCGAGCTGGATGCGAACTCTGTCGTCGAGCTCAGACCGATCATTGCCAGGATCGGCGAAGAACGACCTTCTCAAGTGCTCGTCGATCTTTCGGCCCTTCGCTTGATTGACAGCTCGGGCGTGGGCGCCATCGTCGCTCTGTTCAAAGTGGTCCGCGCCTACGGGGGCACTCTGGATGTCGTCGGTGTTCGCGATCAGCCTCTGGCCATACTCCGCCTTCTACACCTCGACCGCGTCCTCGTCCGTGACGTGGCTTGACGAACCAGCAGAACCTCCCAATGTAACCGGCTCGCTAGCTCGCGGGACTGTCCATCAGCACCATCCCCGCCACCATATCTGCCGAGATCTGGTCGAGCGCCCGTCTCACGTCGCGGTTGCGAGATACGCCCGAGCGCACGCACCATCACCACGGCATCCATCGAGTCATGGATGATCGAAGCGTCGCAACTCGTGAGGATGGACGGTCCATCGATCACGACGTAGTCGAAAGCGACCGCGCCAGCGTGCGGTGGATGCGGAGAAGGTCGGCCCGTGCAAGACCTCATCGCCAGCAATCTCCGGCGCCACGGCAAGAATGTGCAAACCCGTGGGCCGGAGCTCCGTGGTTAGCCAGGGATCGTCGATCTGCTTGCGATGGGCCGCCAGCTGGGCGCGCAAGCAGCGCGACGGTTGAAATCCGAAGATCTCCGACAACTTCGGTCGGCGCAGGTTGGCTTCGACCAGCAGAACGCTGAGCCGACCCGACTCGGCCAAGGCCAGCGCAAGGTTGGCGGCGCAGGTGGTCTTTCCCTCGTCATCCTGCGCACTGGTCACCAGGATGGCGCGCGGGATCCTTCTGCTCGGCGAGGCGCCGCCGCAAAGCTCGGAACGCCGCTGCTCGTTCGCTGTTCCCGTCCATCAGCATGGGCAGGTGGGGATCGACGTCTTTCGGAAGCGCGAACGGGCTCGCGTCTATCCGCGCCGGGGTGACCTGGTAGTTGGCAGCCAGCGCCGCGGGGCGTGCCGGGCGAACGACGACAGGTGTGATCTCGGGCGATGCCGAGTGCGACCTGGTCCGAACCGAGATGGCTGTACCCGGCGGCGTCGCTGCACCCACAGGCGGTGCCGCCGGCAATGGAACCGCTGGCGTGGGCTTGCGAGCGGCCGAGGCTGCAGCCGCAGCGCGAGCACGCACGGCCTCGAGCATCGAACCGTCCAGCAGCATGGTCTTCGGGCTACCGTCCGAATCTGACTCCGGTTCATAGGCGGGCGGTGCCGGCACTGGCGAGGCCTGCCGAATCCCTTGCGCCGTCGCGCGTACCGGAGCCGCCGATTCCGTCGCCGGCCCGCCCACGACGATCGTCGCGGGCGGCTGGTTTGCCGGCGTTAGCGTCCGCCCCGAACGCGCCGATTGAGCCATCGCCGCGACGGCGGGGGAGGGCGCAGGCGATGAACCCGAGGGCGTCAAGGTCCGCGTCGCCGTGGTCTGGCCTGGCGCCTGTGCGCCCGCGGTCCTGACTCGGCAGGTAAGGGATAGGCTGGTCCCTCCACGCGAAGCCACGCCCTGGGGACTGGGTCGTTCGGAGTGGGCACACGCGCGTCTTGGGTCTTGGGATCAGACATGTTGGATGAAGGAGCCGACTCTGGTTAGCATATCCCAGAATAGCGCAGGTTTGATCGCCGAGGCCATTCGGTGCGGTGGATGGCATTGCGCATGACACCAGGCGTCTTGTGGCTGCAGGGAGGCTGGTGCCGCCTCACCCGCGCTAGACCGCGCAACCTCTCGGGGTTATACGTTGCGCATCTTGCGTGTTCTAGCCCTGACAAAGATATTTCCCAACCGGAATAACTTGAAAGCGATGCCGCACATTCGTCGTCAGTGCGTGGCCCTAGCGTGCCAATGCGAGTTGCAGGTTTGGGCAACGGTTCCCGTGTTTCCCGGGGCATCGCTGCTCAAGCGCTTCCACTCTGCCACCAACGATATCTCGCAAATTCCACCTGCGGATAGTTTGTTCGGGCTCGAGGTCAGCCATCCTCGCTTCGCCTACGTGCCACGCTTGCCGGCCCTGACCGGCGTCAGTTATGCGCTTGCCATCGCACGAAAACTGCAGCGCTGCCGCAAGCAGTTCGACGTAATCCTCGCCACTTTCGCGTATCCCGACGGAGTCGCCGCCACCGCTCTGGGACGGCTGCTAGGAATTCCGACCGTCATCCAGGTCATTGGGAGCGATGTGGACGTCATCACGCAGATGGCGACTTTGCGGCCCCAGGTACGTTGGGCATTTCGACATGCCGCAGGCGTCATCGCTGTCAGCTCAGCTCTGGCGGAAAAGTGCATCGGGCTGGGCGCCAGGCCCGATGCGACCAAGGTCATCATCACCGGCGTCGACCGCGAAGCGTTCGCGCCACGAAGTCGTGAGGCCGCACGCTTGGCACTCGGGCTGCCGGTCGATGGCAAGCTGATCCTCTACGTGGGCCGGCTGTCCGAGCAGAAGGGCGCTTTTGATGCTTGAGCGCATTTGAACGAATGCGAAGAGACGGCGACGTCCGCCTTGCCTACGTTGGCGATGGTCCGTTGCTGGGTCGGCTTCGCCAGCGAGCCACTGAGCGAAATGACGTCATCGTGACAGGCTCGCTAGACGGTGCGAAGGTCAGCGACTGGCTTGCCGCGTGCGACTTGCTGACCTTGCCCAGCTATCATGAGGGGACCCCGAACGTGGTTCTCGAGGCGCTCAGCAGTGGTCGGCCAATCGTCGCCACGCGTGTCGGCGGGATTCCGGACGTCTGTTCATCGCCAGTCTACGGAGAGCTGGTCTCACCGGGAGCCATCTCCGAATTGACGAACGCCTATGAACGAGTCCTGTCGAGGACGCATGTTCCCGACGAGATCGCGGCCTGTCCAAGCTTGTACAGCTGGGACGAGAATGCGCGGCGAGTGCTAGCCTTCTTGCAAACGGCTTGCGCGACTAAGGAAAGTGATCGCGGGATTTTTGGATACCATGCATAGAATAGGGCAATAGTCACCGGCGAAACAGGTGACACAGGAAAGATGCTTGCCATTGGGGTCGAGCGGGATAGCATGCCGGGCGATGCAGCAGCCCTCTGCCAACCCGATGGGGTCGGCCCCCTCATCGTCTTCGTCGAGTGGGGATCTGACCAGGATGTCTACGACCATCGCTAATACGTTTCTCGCCCCTTTGCGGGACAAGAATCTTCACACCTGGCTGCCTAGCTACCTCGTCCAACGACTCAGGCGAATTCGCGAGCGCGATGGGGGCGGGTTACGCCACCTGCTATTCGCCTTCTGCGACCACTATGAACCTTTGTGGTCCGGCGCTGGACTCGACGTAGGCGAAGCGCGGGTGCAATTCTGGCAGGAAGGCTATCCTCGACTCGTGGACGGTTTTCGCGACGCGGATGGGCTGTCACCGCGCCACAGCTTCTTCTATCCCGGGGACCAATACCATCCCCGTCTCCTGGACCGTCTCACGTCCTTGACCAGAGCGGGACATGGCGAGGTTGAGCTGCACCTGCACCACGCCGGCGACAACCGCTCGAGTTTGCGTGAAAAGCTACAGAACGGGCTCGAGTCCATTGGCAGCCATGGCCATTTCTCCCGCGACAGCGATGGGCGCATCCGCTACGCCTTCATCCACGGCGACTGGGCGCTGGCCAACAGCCGTTCGGGGCAACACTGCGGCGTCGACGATGAACTGCAGCTCCTGTTCGAAACCGGCTGCTATGCGGACTTCACTTTTCCATCCGCGCCCAACGAATCCCAGCCCGGGATCATCAACCAGATCTACTGGCCCGACGGGGACCTGAGCCGCGCGCGCTGCTATGAGAAGGGAAAACGCGCCAAGGTGGGAGAGACGCTCGACGACCGCATTCTCATGATTCAGGGGCCTCTCGCTCTCGTGCCGCGCCTTTCGCGTGTTCCCTTGCGCATCGAGAATGCGGCCATCACGGCCAACGATCCAGGCGTTCCCTCCCGGGTGGCCACCTGGGTCGCGCAGAACATCCATGTGCAAGGGAGAGAGGACTGGGTCTTTGTGAAGGTCCACACCCACGGAGCCCCCGAGACGCAGGCGGCATCACTCCTGGGCGAGCCGGGACGCACTCTTCACCGGGAGCTCACGACCCGGTACAACGATGGCGTTCGGTGGAAACTGCACTACGTCACCGCGCGCGAGATGTACAACATCGCGATGGCGGCAATGTCGGGCCAGAGCGGCGATCCACATGCCTTCCGCAATTTTCGCCTGACGCCACCGCCCCTCAGTGGATCGTGAAGCCGATGGTCATCGCGCATGTAATTCATTCATTCCGCGTCGGCGGCCAGGAGGTCATGGCCGTGGAGCTGGCCAGCCGCCAGGTTGCCCGCGGGAACAGCGTACTTGCCATTTCTCTAACCCCAGACGTGCCTGGCTCGCTGGAGGGCGCGTTTGCGCGCGCGGGGGTCAAGACCCTGCATCTTCGGAAGCGGGGCCCCTCCATCGACGTCACTCTGCCGTTTCGGCTCGCCCTTGCTTTCCTTCGCAACTCCGTCGATGTCGTGCATCTGCACAACGAGCAACCGCTCATCTACGGCGCGCTAGCCGGAAAGCTGGCTCGCTGCACTGTGGTTGCCACACGACACGGGTTGGTCATCGCCTCGCCGCAACAACTGTGGCTGCGACGCCAAGCCGGTCGCATGGTGGATAGCGATGTCTCCGTATCGATGGAGGTAGCCAACAGCACCCGCGCGCACCGACTGGTAGAAGAGCGAAAAGTGGCGGTCATCGAGAATGGCATCGATCTCGGCCATTACCAACCGCGGGCAGAGGTTCGTGCCGAGGTGCGTGCTGAGCTGGGATTGCCGGATGACTCGCTGGTGATCGGGATCGTGTGTCGGCTGGTCGAGTGCAAGAACGTGGGTCTCCTCCTTCGAGCAGCGCTGCCCCACCTCAGTCCAGCCACTCAACTGCTCATCATTGGCGATGGACCGGAACGGCCCCAGCTCGAGGCCTTGGCGAGTCAGCAACCACAAGGGAGGTTCGCCCGTTTCTTGGGCCAGCGCACAGACGTAGCCCGTCTTCTCAACGGCGCTCGATCTGTTCGCGCTGTCGTCGAACACCGAGGGACATCCGATCTCAGTCATAGAAGCCATGGCCACTGGCTTGCCGGTGCTGGCGACCAAGGTGGGCGGCATACCCGAAATGATCGAAGACGGAAAGACCGGCTTTCTCGCACCAAACGACGAGCAGGCCTATGCCGCACGCCTGGTAGCCGCCTTGGATCAACGACTGAGTTGGCCGGCCATGGGCGTTGCGGCCCGGGCCGAGGCGCACAAGCGGTTCTCCTCGGAAACGATGACCGACCGTTACCTTGCACTCTATCAGAGTATCTGAGATGTCGCTGTGTAGTCAGAAAGAGTTCAACACTCGGCCATCGCCTCAGCGGCAGCATCGAGGAGATCGCCATCCGAATCGCCAGTCATGACAAACCAATCCTTCGGAGCGAGGTCGGCCGCCGGGCGTTGCAGGACAGAAAGACTTGATGCCTCGCGCCAGCGAAGGAAGCCACAGGATTCCAAGCTTCTCTTGAATTCGGCGTCTGTCGTGAGGCAGTGGATTCGACGCGAGCGAAGACCGTAGGTAAGCAACTGCGAGACAATTGCATCTTTCTCGGCTGGGCTACACTTGGGGCCGACATAGTCAACCAAGCGAGTGGTCTCGCGGCCGGACCTGACCACACCCATTGCCCGCAAATTGCCGTCCCAGTCGTCAACTCGAATCGCCTCGTAGCGAGCCAGAGGATGAGACACGTACTTCCAGCGGATGTAGTCTTCCGTTCGGCAAACGGCGTTCGGATAGTCCACTGCCACCCTCTCCCATAGCTGCCCAGCCAGCGTGGCCACCTCGGTCACTGGGACTACGCTGACCCGGTGAGAATGGTTTGCGATGTGGCGGCTCTGTCTGCACCACTGCAGAATCTCTTTGCCGAACTCGCGCAGGTTCCGGCCATGACATTGAAAGAAGTACTCTGACACCCAAGGTGACCGCTGCCAGTTGCGTCTTCGGTAGATTGCCAGCATGCGTGGACTACTGCCGAGGGCCATTAGGATCGGGTGGCTCTGCTCAAAGCCGTTCTTCAACACCACACCCAAGCCGAGTCCTCGGTACTCCGGGAGGATGACGGAGTCCACGCTCCAGTAGGCTTTCACCAGTGTGCCTTGGCATTGAACGTGCACCGGTAGGGCCCCGTTGAAACCAATGATTCGATCCGAATCGCAAAGAACCACGCTGCCCTCGAGCGGAGATCCCAAGGGATTCTGGTAGTACTGCCATTGCCAGAGTCTGTCCTTGACGGGCACCTTCGGGAATAGCGCCAAGATGCCCCTGGCATCCTCGACTCGCGCCGGACGAACAATGGGAGAGTCGGGCCTGGTCATCTCGACAATAGGCAGCGTCTTGGAATGGAGAGGAGCATCGAAATTGCCCATATGTCCAGCTATCCCCCGGCCGACGGGAGTGAGCCCCGCCGGCCCTAGCAGAGGAGGTTGGGGAAGGCAAGGAAACCGCGAAAACAATCTTCGGTCAACTTGGGATGCGACGTGAGGCGTGGAACACTGAGCCAGTCCGAGACCTGTCCCAGCCGAAGGGACCTTGATCCGAGACAGAAGCCGAGCTTGTAGCCCGCTGCTGCCACAGCGTCATAGCTCGGCTGCCCGGGCGCCAACCCTACTCCACCAGGATAAGCAATGGCGACTTGTGATTGTCCTGTCTGGGCTTCCAACACCTGACGGGATCGGGATGCCTCGTGTTGTACTTGCTCTGGAGAGATGAATGGGAACAAAGCATGGCTGTGACCATGCGATTGCACTTCCATTCCCGCATCGACCAGTGCTCGCACGCCATTCCAGTCGAGAATGAGCTCATCGGCGATTGCGCGTTCGATGGACGCGTCCCAAGGGACCTCACAGGCCGCAACCAGCTCAGTGACAAATCGTGCCTCGTCGACATCGGCCCGAGCCCTGCTTGCACGGGTTAGCTCACGAGCCGCGCGCAGCCGAGAAGACTCGCTGCCAAGGAAGAACTGCAATGACTCGGGATAACCAATCCGTATTTCCGGCCGACGACAGCGCGAAACCAGCGCGCTGATGCGCTCCCATGAAAAGAGTTTGCCCTCTCCGATGAATCCTGTGGGAACGAAGAAAACTGCCTTGACCTTGTGCTTCTGAAGAATTGGCAACGCGAGGGTCAGATTATCGCGATAGCCATCGTCGAACGTGAGAAGAACCGGATTTGGGGGCAAAGGCCGCCCGTCGAAGCGGAATTTCACGAGCGCTGCTATGTCAATGGGCGTAAAGCGCTGCTTCAGAATAGCGATCTGCCGATCGAACTGTTCGGGACTCGCGGCCACCACCCCACGATCAAATCCGGCACCCAGATCCTTCGTGACTCGGTGCCACGTCAGAATGGTGAGGTACTGCCACGGGGACGGGAGTTTGGCGCTAGCGGCTAGGAACACATCAGCCAGGCCTGTCCGCCCAATTGCGGCAGCCAGGCGGGCGCGGATACGAAACATGGATGGAATCTACCTCCTAGGCTTCAAGCTCTGTGTGCTCCCGCCGAGTTTCGTAGTGGCGGAGGCCTCACTTTATGTCAAATTCACATCGCGGTACAGCGTGAGATATTTGAATTCATCGCTACTCCCGGTCCTCCCGCCGCACGACGAGCCGAGCATGGAGGCTTCTGATCATCGTCTTGGGCAGGACAGCGCCAGCAAGCCTACGCAGCTTCTGCTCGAATCTCTGCTACTCGCCAGCGCATTGGACTACGCCAGAAGGCTACATTTTCGCATCTTCTTTCTAGGTCAGTCCAGTGGTACTTGTAGCTTTCATCGCCTCGTAGGAGATCAAGTTCTGTGATTCCGCGGCCCATGGCCTGTTCGAGAACCATGAGCTGAAGCACCGTGCCCACTCGGTAGTGGCTCCAAGCAGGGTCGAAGCATCTAGAGTAGGAGTAGATTTTTCCGCCGTAGATGAAGTTGTACTCTGCGGCCACTGGTGTGTCCCGAACCGTGAGGAAGACAAGACCCAGCCAGCCGTTTTCGCGGAAACGCTTTGCAAGGGTGGTGTGGAACCACTGGTATTGTTTGCGATCATCGCTAAAGCTGGCGTTGCCTGTCCTGTTCTGCCAACGACGCGCGTGCAGGGAAAGAAAGTCAGCGAAAGCGGCATCCAGATCATCCTGGGAACCAACCTCTCTTAAGTCGAGCGTCATGCTCCCGCACAAGCCGCTTATGGCAGTGACGAAACTTATAGCGTCTCTTTCCGTCCAACGAATCCAAATACGCGTCCATCGTCCGGGGCAAGGCGATATATGGCGCGACGATAGACTCGTAGGTTTGAAAAGGAAGGTTGTTCGTCGAGAAGAAGTTCTTGCAACGGCCCAGGTTTCCAGCTTCTTCCTTCATCGCACACAGGTTCAGCACGTCCCAGGAACCATCGGGCATCGTGCCCAAATGATGAAGCATGGCTCGCAAGACGTCGTCCTCGCAGCCCCGCTTGATAATGAAATCCAGATACTCTGAGCAGGTTCCGGTACTGCCGATGAATTCCAGGTGGCGGCGTGCACGAATCCCGAAAGAGAACACGCGGGCACGGTAGAGCGGCGCAATGCCAATAACGACGTCTTTCTCTTCCGCCACGAGCACACACAGCTCCTTGCCGCCTTGATAGGCTTGCCACCAGGTGTGTATCCACTCCCAGGTTAGGAAGATGGTATTGGCCTCTGAGCTGACCAGAAGTGGATTCCAGATGCCTTCCAAGGCTTCGAAGGCACCGTCGGTTGTGACGATCCGAATGTGCAGGCTAGTCTCCATGCTGGCCGACCAAGCGAAACAGAGCGTCCTCGGTTTTCCTGGCGTTCTTGGTAGTATTGGGCAGGTGGGCAAACACGTCAGCCATCACGGCATCACGCAGGTGCGTCTCCGCGGTATCGGCGGGCACTGTGCCTGATTGCCCCCGCAGCCGCGTGCTTGATTCTGCTGATCTGCGTGAAGACTCCATGCTCCACTGCAGGTGACAGCGCGTGCAACCGGCGTGATACCTCGAACATCGCGCTCCTGCGGACGCGAACCGACAAGGGCTGACGGGCCAGGTTGTGGTACCACATGAACGTGAAGATCTCGTGGATCTTTCGTCGAACCGCAGCCGAATAGCGGAAGAAGTCGGCATCCAGCACGGCACCGACCGGAAAGAGCTGGGTTTCGAAGTACGGATGCCGGCGCGGGTCCGGCACATCGTAGCAGCGTTCGTCGCGCAGCCACCAACTGACGAACGAGTATTCATCCTTGTATTGCTCATAAATATGGGTGCTCGGAAAAGGGACCAGGATGGATGCCACGGCAGGATGGAAAGCGTCCACGTGGGGCGACAACTCCTGCATCAGACGCTGGGTCTCGTCCAGAGACTCAGGGGTGTCCCACGGGAAGCCGAGAATGAAAAACGCGACGGGTTTGATGCCCAGGGCAGCTGTCATCGGTATGATCTGTCGGACCATGGCAACGGTGTGCGGCTTGCGGATTCGCTTGAGCGTTTCCGGATGTCCGCTCTCGATGCCGAACTCGATCTGGGTACAGCCAGCCTGTTTCGCCGCGGTCAGCATCTCCTCGTCGACGAAATCGACCCGGGTCATCATGGTCCAAGTCACGCCCAGACCGTTGTTTTTGAGGCCTTCCCAAATCTCGAGTGCCCGTTCCCGGTTGGCGGTCATCGCATCATCCATGAAATGGAAATGGCGAGTGCCAAAGCGAGCGTGCCGGGAAGCTATCTCCTCAAGGATGCTCTTCGCGGTCCGAAACCGAAAGCGCTTTCCAAATAGGCTTCCAGCGCAGTACGAGCACTTGGCCGGGCATCCCCGCGATGAGAGCAGGGTGGAGTGGAGCTGCCTGGTTACTCTCCCCACCGTAGTCCGCAGGATCGACAAGGTGCCAGGCCGGCGTAGGAAGAGCATCGAGATCAGTGATTGGCGGACGAGGAGAAGTATGACGAGGTTGCCCCTGCTCATCGCGGTAGACCCAGCCCGACACGCTCTCCTTCGGCCCTTGGCCGAGGAGGGCGGCTACCGCCTCCACGATCGTCGGCTCTCCTTCGCCGATCACCGTCGCATCAAACCCATGCGCCAGGGGTTCTTCTGGGACTAGCGTCGCGTGGGGACCGCCCGCAAGCAACTTCGCGCCGATGGGCGCCAGCTTGGCCACGAGCTTGTAGACATCTCTCACCAAGGGCGTGAGCAGGCTGATTCCGATGACATCCGGTTTTAGTTCGGCCGCCCGCTGAACAACCTGGTCGATCGACCGTCGAGCCGCTACCGCGTTGGCATCGAGAAGGACAACCTCGTACCCCGCCCGATCAAGGACAGCTCCTAGTAGCATCAAGCCAGTCGGGCAGGTCTCGTGGGATTGCGAACGGGAGGGTGGGTAAATCAGTAGGATACGCGTTGCCATGGGTCTGCTTCTCGCGGGTTGAGGTGAATGGATCGTTAGCTGTTGCCTCTCGGCGGGGGCGAAGTTCGACACAGGACTGTGCCTTGTGTCCGTGCCTTCCGAACAAGAGGACCAGGCTATCATGACTCGAACTCAAGCCAATCGGCATGCCACAGGAAGGGACAAGCGCGGTCACAGGGACCGCGGCCGCCAAGTACGGCTCCAGTGCAGTGCAGTCCGTCGAGGATGTGGACCGGCTGCGGGGTTTCCACCCAGCGGTCGTGTTCAAATACCTGCGGCAGCTTACACACGATTGCCGCGCGCACGCCAGCATGTCGAATCATCTCAGGCATGAACATGAGCCCGTCCCGCTGACCGAACAAGTCCATCCGGGCCAGGATCTCCTGCATCGGCCGAACGCGCGCGAACCTGAGCCCCTCCCGCCAAATCGTGACCACTTCCGGCGATTGCGCGGCTGGCTCTAACCAGTCATCCCGATACATCATCGGGCAGCTGCGTCCGCAGCCGCCTGTTCCGCCTTCGGCACCGCAGTCGACGCCGGCCAGAAGCACCGTGCGCGAAACCGGGCGCATGGTGCCGTGGTCGTCAATGAGGCGACGGACCACCCGATCCACACGTAAGACCTTTGAGCACGTCGACCACTGCGAGGGCGCAAACTCGAGGCCGCGCAGGCGAGATCGCTCGTCCAACGTCTTGCGGACGCTGGTCGCGTCGCGCACTCGGACCCAGTCACCTTGCACAAATTGCGAGGCGATGCCCAGCGGATTGCGCGGCACGCGCGGAGCTCTGCCCAAGCAGGGCACGTATCCCGCTCTTGATACCCAAGCCCTGACTGATTCTTCCTGTTACGCGTTGGCGGATTGTATGCGTGCCGATGGTGTTCAGGCGCTGGCAGGCGCCCATCAAATACCGTACGTGAGGCAGTGTCGGCTGGAAATGCATAGAGGCTCGACTACCCTTCGCGGCCCTTGAGGGAGCACGCCTGTCGCAGGCGCGTGACCAGGCTTCCGACGGTGCCATGTGCCCGCACCTTGCGCGCGGCGAATTTCGTAGGCCCCGGAAGAGGGGCGGAGCACGGTGACTCGGAGATGCTCCCTCGACCGCCGAGTCCACTTGAGCTTCCATTCGCTTTCGTTACCGATGAAATCGAACACCTGAAGGCCGCGGCGTTCCGCGTCCGCGGCGGTCTCGGCCACCATCAGGTGCCCCGGGCTGATGGCAGCGTAGGAAGGATCGTAGCCGATCTTGAGAGCAAACAGGGTTCGCGCGTCCTCCATGGTGAACAGGCAGGCTATGCGCCGTCCGCCGACGGTCACGAAGTTCAGAGTCATCGTCCCGCGCCGACCAAATAGGCGCAGCAACGAGAAGTAGAACCTCCTTAGGGCCCGCGCGAAAATAACTGATCGCATCAATCAATTGGAAGCATGACTGTGTAGTCCCAGTCATTTCCCAAAAACACGGGGTGGAGATTGACGTTTGCAGTGCGAATTAAACGAGAATGCCACCGGACACGCTCTTTTATTTACGCGCGCGGCCTGAGGGCAGCGTCACCGCTGATGCTGGTGCCAGCCGTCCCCTTCCAGGCCAGCGCCTCGATCGCCAATGCCTCTGCGAAGAGGCTCCGCGTAGGGTTGGTATGACGTTCGAAACGAAGGTCTTCGGCTTTGCGAGTGCAACGACGGACGTTGGTTCGGAACTTCGAGTCCATGGCTTGTTCGAATCCAGGAAGCAAGAAGTACGGAGCTCGACTCCAGGGACTTGTCTTGACGAAACACCCGCAGCTTCGGGCCAGCAGCGGCAGTTCGGTCGCCAGTGGCGAATCGGCTGGGACCTGGAGAACCAGCCGATCCCATCGTCGATCGGCGTCCAGCGCCTCCCAGATGGCTGCCAGCGCGGTTGAGTCTCCACAGAAATCCGCACGTGGAGAATGGTCACTCCGCAACAGCAAGAGGTCACGCTGGTGCAGCAGCATCGGCAGCACGCCGACCACTTGCTCGGCCACGATGGCCACCGCGAGCAACGGATCGCCGGGCGACTCGACAATGGGACGCACGAAGTGGAAGAACTCCGGCTGAAGGAAAGGCGGATCGCCGATGGACAGGCGTCGCCAATCATCCCAGATGTCGCAACCGCGGGCACCGCGAGCGAACGAGGTACAGTAGGAACTGCGCGGGCGTTTGGTAACTGTCGAATTCCGCTCGCAGAGGCGATGCTCTACCGAAGACACGTCGCGTATACTACCCGAGGGCCAGGCTAGCCACAAGGATGTCAGACGTCGACATCAGCACTGCTGAGAATCTGGTCATCGTGAAAGCTTCGCTGCCTGCTCTCGGCGAACCACCGGCTTGGCCGGTATCCCGACGACGGTCGTGGCGGCAGCCACATCATGGAGAACCACGGCGTTGGCACCGATACGAACTCCGTCACCGATGGTGATGGGGCCCAGGATCTTGGCGCCACAACCGATAAAGACATCGTTTCCCAGGCTAGGGCTTAGCCCCTTCTCCGCTCCAATCGTCACCTGATGCTCGATGAGCACATGAGCCCCTCCACGTACGGCGCCGTTGATGACCACGCCGTGCGAATGGATCAAGACCAAGCCTGGCCCAAACTCGTCGCCCCTCCCAATAATGCAACCAAGCGCCACGTTGAGCTTGTTGAACGCCATCTCGAGTAGGGCCAGTCCAGCATGACGGGATGACTGCATGAGCCTGTAGATCACCACCGACGCCGTGCCGTCAGCCACCAGGGCCTTGGCGAGATCACGCGTACCGGTACCTTGATACGTCCACTCGGCCTTGGCACGGACGTCATCACCGATGGTCCGAATCAATCCCATGCCTCGGCTGACCAAGGAGCTAATACTCGTCAACTCTGCCTCCAGACGGTGGTTTGTTTTTCGCCATGGTCCACTTCGCGACGTCAGGACCGAATGGATTGATGCCACATTCTGACACAGTTGGCTAGCCCCAACGGGGATCTAGAAATTTTCAACCTTGACCCACACCCGCGACCCGGCAAAAGGTTAGCCCCTAACCTGGCCCGTTTTAGGGTCCATGGAGAAAGGATGGAGTGATGGGAATAGGATGGTTGCTTTTCCAAGAGATGATCCCGGTCAGCGACCCGTGGGTGACGGAGGGGACGCCAGCGCGGGTGGCCATTGAGAAGGTCCCGCCATTGGCTGCGCTTAAGCCGCAATTGCAACAGGCCCACGGCGCCATTGTCGAGCTGCGGTCCAAGGATACCCCGCAATTGCAGGCCCTGTCGCAACAAGAGACCCAGGTCGACGCCAAACACGATGCCCTCGTCAAGCTGATCTTCAACGCCCTGACGGTGCTGTCGGACGGGGCGGCCAATGGGCCCGAGCTGCTCATCCTGCGCGATACGCTCTTTCCCGAGAAGCTCAAACACATGCGCAAGAGCTATCGCGGCGAGGTCGGGCATGCGGTCCTGGTGGCCAAGCAGATGGACGAAGCCATGCTTGCACGTCTGAAGGCAGTGCAGCTTAACGACAAGACCCTGTTCGACATGTACACGGGGTGGCAAGAAACTGCCGCGCAACTCGGGAAACTGGAGGACGAGCGGGCGCACTTGAGCCAGGCCATGCCTTCCGCAGCCAAGGAATCGCCACGGCCCGCCGCCAATGGGTCCGCGTGGTCAAGGCCTTCCTGGCATGCGCTGACGTGGCCAACCTGGATGCCGAGACCGACAACCTGATCTTTCGCGCCCCTGCGCGCAGCCGAGCAGGTGGCCGCCAACCGCATGCGCAGCAAGGCAGTCCCCGTACCGGCGCCGGTGCCGGCGCCGGCGCCAGCGCCGCCAGCCACTCCCGAGGCGCCAAAGGCAGGCTGAACCGAACCGCGGCCTCCGCAAGGACAGTGTCACGCGCTGCCTGTCAGGCGTGGTTTCTGGGCAACGACCCGGGATCCACGCCTGACGTGTTCTTGCATCGGCCAACGCGGGCAAAAACACCCCCGATATCGTCTTTTCTGACGCGAACTCAAAAAAGATCCGACCCTGCCCTCGTTTCGAGCCTATCGAAATACCCCAGATCCTGGACGATCGTGGTTTCCCATGGCGCGGTGGCCAAGAATCCGACCCTGCCCTGGTTCCGTGGCCATTAAGATGCCAACATATCTGGCCTTGCCCGGCTCCTTTCAGCGCTTTTCGCCAAGAAATCTGACCCTGTGCTGGTTTCGAGGCCATTGAGATGCCCCAGATCCTACTCCGGCCTGGTTTCTTTCGGCGCGGTGGCCCAAAGAACCCACACGTGGGCTAGTTTCGAGGCCATTGAGATGCCCCTGGGCCCGCCTGCATCTGGCAAGCTGCTTCTCGACGGAGATCTCATTGGTCGGGCGATTTTCTGACCCCCGAAGACGTCAGGGAGAGCCGTTGCCCGGAGACCCGAAAGAGGATGGCAGTCTCAGCCAGCCGGCGAACTGTTTCGGGGCCGAGGGACTCGCCCCTCACTCCACCTCGCCGGTCTTCGCAAGGGGCGAAGCTGTCACGCGCTGCCTTACCGGCTTCGCGGGTATGCCCACGACCGTTGCGCCAGCCGGTACATCGTGGACGACGACTGCATTTGCGCCTACCCGAGCGTCGTCTCCGATCGTGACACCGCCAATTATCTTCGCGCCTGCCCCGATGTCGATATTGCTTCCCAAAATCGGGGCGTGTCCGGCTTCGTCGCTACCAATCGTCACCTCGTGATGAAGGTGGATATTCGAGCCCCCGCGCACGTCTTTGTTGATCACCACTCCGTTCGAGTGGAACAAAACGAACCCAGGGCCGAAGTCGGCACCGCGGCCGATCACCGCGTTGCCGAAGGCCGAGTTGAGTTTGTTGAAGACCATCTCCAAGGGAGAAAGCCCCAATTCCCGCGAACCTTGCATGAGACGGTACAGGACCATCGCGAGCGTTCCATCCGTGGAGAGAACCTTGACGATCGATGGGAGGCTATCATCCTGGTAGTTCCATCGCGCCTTCTCGCGCAGGTCCTCGGCCAGCATCTTCAGACTTTTCAGCATGACAGGTCCGGTATTCTGGCATGGATTCGAACTCCTCGGGATGATTTTTCGTAGACGAAAGATCCCTTCCCAAGCAAAATGCAACATTCTCGTTCAATGGGGAAACCTTCGTCAGACATGCATTACCCTCCAGACCAAAGCGCATACCGGGGCAACGATATCCCCACCAATACTCTCCGGGGTCGAGACATGTTGTGTTTCGGCCACGACTTCTCCGGCGATCCGCTGTCGAAGACCCACATCATGCGCATCTTGGCGCGCGACAATCGCATCCTGTGGATCAACTCGATCGGCTATCGGGCGCCCACCGCGTCCAAGTCGGATTTCAGTCGGGCGATCAACAAGTTGAGGATGGCGACGGAGCCCGTCAGGGAGGTCGAGCGAAACATCTTCGTTCTGAATCCGCTTGCTATTCCGGTCTATGGGATGCCTTGGGTCCGGATCGCCAATCGCCACCTGTTGCGCTTCCAAGTTCTGCGGGCCATGCGCCGGCTTGGTTTCGTCAAGCCGATCAACTGGATCTTTACCCCGAGCGCGGGCGTGGTGGCGGGCGCCCTCGGCGAAGAAATGCTCATCTACTACTGCGTAGACGAATTCACGGCATTCACCGACCTGCCCCCCAGATGGTTCAACTTGAGGACGATCTCTGTCGCCGGGCCGACCTTCTGATCGTCTCGGCTCAGCGTCTCTATGACAGCAAGGTCGTCAAGAACCCCCGCACGGTGCTCGTGAGACACGGCGTCGATTTTGCCCATTTTCGGAAGGCCCTCGACCCCGGCACCGAGGTGCCGGCCGAAATTGCACATCTACCCCGCCCGATCCTTGGCTACTTTGGATTGATGGCGGTCGACTGGATCGACATCGATCTGTTGGTGAAAGTTGCGAAGCACTTTTCGAGTGGCTCGCTGGTGTTGCTCGGCAAGGTCACGACGGATCTTTCGCGCCTGACCGGGCTGCCCAACGTGCACCTCCTCGGTCGCAAACCGTTCGCCACACTCCCAAGTTACTCAAAGGGCTTTGATGTGGCGCTCAATCCCTTTCCCCTCAGCGAAGTCACGCTAAACGCAAACCCGCTGAAAGTCCGTGAATATCTGGCGGCGGGTTTGCCCGTGGTGTCGACCCGGATTCCCGAAGTCGAGGTGCTGGGGCAATGCCGGATCGCGGACGATCCCGAGGCGTTCATCAAGGAGATCGAATTGGCCTTGGCCGAGCCTGGTCCTCGAACCGCGCGCAGCGAGACCATGCGGCAGGAAAGCTGGGAAGGCCGGGTTGAGGAGGTCCGCCGCCACGTTGCATCGCATAAGCCCACGTCGCGGAGGTCCTGGCAATCGTGATCGGCGTCCCGGATAGGTTGCTCATGAGGCAATCTTCAATGCGCACCCGTGACCCTGCCGAGTGGCGACCGCATCCATTCATTCCGGTCAACAGGAAGACACCCGCATGAAAAAGCGCATAGTTGTCGTCGGAGCCGGACTGTGCGGCTCTTTGCTGAGCGCCTTGCTGCGGGATCGCTTTAACGTCACCGTTATCGAACAGGGCAAGAAGAAGCATCCGCTCTTCACCGACATCGATTGCGCCGAGGGTGATGTTACTTCGTCAATCAACCGTGCCGAAGGGTTGGGCGGCACGACCAACTACTGGCATAACGCATTGATCGAGCTGACGGAGTCGGATCTTCGCAAGGCCGGCATCCGCTCCGGATCGCTCGAGCCTTACTACTCGAAGGCTTGGTCCTTCTTCTTGGCTGATGACGAATTGCGCGAGTGCCAACGTCTGCGCGACAGGAATCGGGACAGCCTTGAAAAGGGCGGTTGCACCGTGGCGCACATGGTTCTCCCTCGCGCCCGCGCGAATATGTGGCAGCTCGCCAACGCGCGCTATCCGGGTGGTGATCTTCAGGTCGTGTACGGCAAGGCGGAGAAGATCGTACCCGGCCAGTCCGGGGCCCCCGGGTACGTGATGGTCCGCGGACGCAGGGATGCGACCAAGATCGAAGCCGACTACATCGTAGTGTGCGCTGGCGGACTCTCCACTCCGGCGCTTCTCTCGCGCTCCGTCGGTGAAGAGACGACCTTTTGCATGGGCTACCACGATCACCCCATGGCCTACGTGGCTAAGGTCCACCTACGCGCGGACAGCCGTCTGAAGTCAGTGTCGTGTACCACCACCGAAACGGGCGAGGTGCGTGCGGGCCTGGTCTACGAGTCGGATGGCGTGAAGACGGTCCTCTATCTGCGGCCGGCTTTGAACTTGGGGCTGCGGTCCATACAGGGGGGGGCGCGCTACATTCTGTCCGACCTGCGGAACGATCCGTTCTCGCCGAAGAAAATCTTCCAGTTGTTGACCAACCCAGAAGCGATTCGCGAGGCTTTGCTCTTCAAGATGAAGTCCGGATTTCGGGGTGGCTACTACTCGGTCCTCCTTCTGGGCGAGCAAACGCCAATCGAGGAGCGAGGTCTGGCCCTTCGGCCGGGCGAAAAACCGACACTCAACTGGCACGTGACCGAGACCGAGCGGCGTGCCTACGCATCCAGCTTCGCGCGTTTTTTGGCGGAGTTTGCGGGCGACATCGTAGAGAAGCGGGAGATACCAGCGGAGAATTGGGAGTTTCGGACGGCGGCACACCACTCGGGCGCCGCGAATCGATTTCTTTTGGACCCGGGAGTACCTAGCCTGGAGTTTTTTTCGGTTAAGGGCCTGCTAAATACTTTTGTCTGCGACGGTTCGCTGCTGAGGGCCGCTGGGATCGCAAACAGCGGTCTCACACTGGTGGCTCTAGGTCATCGTCTGGCCGAGTTGCTCTCAGCTGCATCCGTCGGCCGGGTTCCCTCCGAGCAGCAGCCTAGCTGTGTTTGACGGGGACCAGGCGGGGTGATCAGGCCAAGCCACCGCTGCCCGGAGCCAACTGGCAACAGGGGCTCGGCTGGTTGCCGCAGCGGCTTAACCCAGCATGAACGTCATCTTGAGGTGCGAGTTCCCCCCCCACAAGCATCAACCCAAGCAATTCGCCAGATTTTCCACCCCCGTTAGAGCGAGCACGCCGTCGAGAGCCGGCCATGCCCACTGCAATCCAGACCTATTCCTCGGTTAATGCCTATGCCCCCCCCGGAAAGAAGACCATCCCGAAAGAAGCGAACTGCAACTGCGAGAGGACGACCAATCGCGGGGAGGCAGCAGAGAGCGAGACCGCGGGCCGATGAACAAAAAGCCGAATAGGAGCCAGTTCCGAGCGGGGCGAAGGGTAAGTCAGTTGACGCAAAGCATCTGCGGTCGAGGCTCAGGCTACGTAGGTCCGGTGGGGGTGCGGGGAAGGAAGACGTTCTTACCTGGGAAAATATTGCCTTGCACCTCACTGGCGGGTAGCCGTCTCGGAAATACTTGCGCATTCATTCCCGTCGCATCATCGTGCAAGAGCACGTTGAAAGGGCGGGCTGCTTCGACCACCCTCAGCAGCCTATGCCTCATGACCCAACCTCATGGACCGGAGGAACAACTTGAGTAGCCCTCATCGCCTGTTGGTGACCCTGCTCGGCCCCGATATCGATCACAAGCAGAGTCTTGAGGCCATGTTGGAGGGCCGGGTATCGGGACTGACTTGGCTGCCCGATTCAATCAGCGCGCAGCAAGGCCAAACCCGTGGCGTCTGGCAACGTATCCAGAGGGGCTTCGATCAACTTACACATACGCACGACCGGGACTTTCTGGATAAGACCTTACGGCATCTTGATGAGAATCATACTGATTTGCTCATCGCCTACTGGGGAACCGGACCCTTGGCGGATATTGTGGCGATCAAGCGCCTTCGGCCGCAGATAAAGGTTGTTCTTCTTGTCATTTGCTTTCCATTGGCGCTGGATGAATGGGGCCTCAAACGGCAGCACTGGCTGATGCGCCACGCGGTGACTTCACTGAATGGCATAGTCTATCCTAATGCGGTGATGCAGGAGTATTTCCATCGCCGGGTTCTGGGAAAGCACTGCAAACATTTGAAGGATGTGATCCTGAAACCTTGCTGGCCGAGCAGCTACCAGGCAGTCGCTGTGCGAAGCGAACCGGCTTTGGATCGGCCTAACCTGATATATGTTGGACGTACCGACCTTTCTCATCGCACGATCCATGCCGCCGATGATTTGCGCCCTTTGATGGCCGAGATACTAGACAATCACATCGAGTTACACCATGTCCGGTCGCCGGAAACCAGTGATGGACACCCATGGCGGCGTCCATTCGAGCCGCTCAATCAGACCGGGCTTATCGCCAAGATGACAGCGCATGACGCCAGCCTAATCGCCTACAACTCCGCTGCCTGCCGGCGAACTGAACGACTGGAGGACTCACAGTTCCGGACCGCCTACTGACCAGCGTGGCCGCTGGTGTGCCAATTGCAATTCCATCAAAGGGCTACAGCGGTTCAAAGCAGTATCTTGCCGACTATCCCGCCGTCCTGCAGTTTGACTCGGTAGCAGACCTGAGGTTGCAGCTCACGGATCGGGAGAACATTCGGGCTTTGCATCAGACCGCCTTGCAGGCTCGCAAGCTGTACACCGCCGAGGCGCATGGAGATGTGCTTGCGCAGTTCCTGGCGTCGATATGACCAACGCCGAGACCATCGCACGAATTGCCGGCCAGTCACACTCCGCCGCCGCAGCGGATCATTCAAGAGTGAAACTCGGCGCTGGCTGTGGCCTCAAATCGGAGGCGTGGCCTCGGCAGTCCTGCCCCCCCCCCAATCATTGGCGCCCTGTGCCCAAGGCCAGTTTTGGTCCGAGTAGGCCGTCATTCATCGGTGAGGGACTGCCGGTCACAAGGCGAAGGGTCATAATCCGTTCTTGAGACGTTCGGTTCGCGCACTGGTAGCGACTGCTTGCAGGAGCCAGCGGAATGGCACCCGGAGCGGCCGGGGCAAAAGACTCTCGGCCTTGAGGAGCCGCTCGACGTCCTGTGCATCGATGGCGCGTCCAATATGCAGAAATCCCCCATAGGCAAGCGCGCCCAGGGCCGGTCCGACAGCAATAGCAGCGAGATCCGGCAAGAGGTACACTGCCGCCGCAACCAGGACTGCCATGCCGATCGCCGCGCCTACCACGCGCAGGAGAAATCCTCCGTCGATGGTGAACGAGTAGCGACGGGCGATGATCATGATGGCAAATGCCCAAATGGCCTGACCGAGGCCGTTGGCCAATGCACCTCCCAGTGCCGCGTAACCACGGACCAGGAAGTAGTCCAGGGTCAGAGTCGCGGCGGCCGCGACCAGACCAGCCATGACCACGCGCCTCTGGCCGCCAGCGGCCGTGACTAGCGCGATGGCCGGGGCGGCGAGTGGTCCGAACATAGCCAGGGACCCTGCCAGCATGAGAACCGGCGCCGCGTCGAAGTAGCGCACGCCGTACAGCACACGCAAGAGCGGGCCGGACAGCACGGCCAAGCCCAGGCAGGTAGGCATGACCAGCAAGACCATGTAGCGCCAATAGAGGCGTGCGGCACTTAGGCCTGCTAGGGCATCACGTCCGCGTTCGGCGTACACGCTGACCCCGGCGGCGCGCGAGAAGGGGCCGACGATCTGCCCCGGCATTTGACTGAGACCGAAGGCCACCGAAAAGTACGCGACCTGTTCGATGGCCGAGTAGCGCTTGAGAAAGATCATTTCGGAGCGGTTCCACACGACCATCGCCAACACCGTCAGGATCGTCGACTCACCGGTGAAAATTGCGAACTTGCGACCCAAACCCCGCGGCAGGGTTGGCCTATGTTCGGATGCGGCCTGATCCATGCCCATGGCTTTTAGGTAACCGGGCAGCCGCGCTGCGGTCAGCTTCCACCGTACCACGCAGTCGCACGTCCGCGAGGCCAGACTGGCAGCGGCGAGACCCACCAGGCCCCACCCCGCCAGCACCACGAGCAGCAGCCCTGCTGCATTGACCAGCCCTGAGCTAATCGACGCTACGACGTTGGGGCGCACCTCTTGGACGGCGTTGTTCACAGCGGTCGCCATGGACATCAACCCAGTCGGGAGTACGGCAAGCATCGCCAAGGACGCGAACGCTCGCTCGTCGGCCGGCAGAGCCAGGTTGGCCCATGCCATGCCCGCCAGAGAGAGGACGAAGAGGGCAATTGCCTGAACACCCAACCCCATGCGCAAGAGAGCCGGAATACATCGGGACGGCGCTGCCCGCGTACTCCGCCATGAACTTGAACCCTGCGCCCGCCATGCCCGCCGCGGCCAAGAAAGATGCGGTTGTCGACAGCCACATGACGTAACTGAACGAGCCAGCTTCGCCGGCCCCATGACGCGAGCCACGATGATCGACATGACCGTCGGCAGGACCATGTCGACCAGCATGTCTAGACCGCTCCACAGGCTGTTACGTGCGACTGTATGTGCTAGTGACATGCGACAAGAGTGGGCACCTTACCATCAGGGCGAGTGGCGGGTCGAGTTCGCTCATCAGAAAGCAGGAGTTCCGCACTATCTGATGCAGAAAAGGGCCCCCAGCGCTCGGTCGCCCGAACATGTCAACGCGAATGAGGCAGGGGATTCATGAATTACTGAGCAAGCTCAATGAAGGAGTTTCCAGAGGGGGCGGCGAGGACAAGCAACTCGCTAGCATCGGCGTCGCCAGCCAGCGCGCCGTTGGGTGCGCTGACAGGCCGGCTCCGCGGGCGCCACCCCGACGAGGTTCGGCTTGTTGATCCAGACGGCGTGATGCAGCCGAGGGCGTGCCGGGAGGCCGGTGAGAAAAGCGTCTGGATGGGCGGTCCGGGAAGCTGAGCATGATACTCTCGGCGCGTGGCGCACTTGGCCTGGGCGAGGCCGTAGTCGGAGGTCGTGCGGGGTGAAGGTAGCCGATGCCCGCGTGGTGGTGCTCGTTGTTGTACCAGGGGAAGAAGTCGCGGCAGTGAGCGCGAGCGTGTTCCTCGGAGCCAAAGCGTGCCGGAAACTCTGGACGGTATTTCAGAGTCTTGAACTGCGCTTCAGAGAAAGGGTTATCGTCGGAGACATGGGGCCGCGAGTGGCTCTTGGTGACGCTGAGGTCGGCCAATAGGAGGGCCACCGGTTTTGAAGTCATGGGCGATCCTCGGTCAGCATGCAGGGTGAGCTAATCCGACGTGATTCCGAGGCGCCTGTACGTCTCCTCGATGACCGCATGCGCAACTGCGGCGCATTCTCGTGTGGCAAGCGTCCAACCAACGACGTAGCGGCTGAAGATGTCGAAGATCACGTACAAGTAGTAGTAGGTCCACTCGGCGGGTCCGAGCAGCCTAGTGATGTCCCACGTCCAAACTCGATTGGGCGCGGTGGCCATCAACTCGGGCTTCTTGTACTCGGGATGGCGGAGCTGATCCCGACGCTCTCGGAGTTGTCCATTCTCAGCGTGAATCCGATATATCGTTCAGCGAGCAGAACCGTGCCCCTCCGCCTTCCCTCGTCAAGAGTTTCACCCGGCCACGACTTTTTGAGAAGCCACCATATATACGTCAAACTACAGAGAATTGCAGACAATTCTATGTAGTTTGACGCCCCAGCACTCTTAGCCCCGTAGAGGCACGATAGCACGAGACGATCAGCCAGGAAATCCCCGGAGAAGGCTGCGGCCGGTTCGATTTGGTACCGAATATTTTCGGCGCCCAGGTCTCGCAGGGCAACTCAGCCGAGGAGAAACTTCCTCTGCGATTTCACACTTGTTGCAGTTGCGACGCCATAACCCAGGATGTCTTGGCTCGCAACTATGGTATCGTTGTTCTGCTCAGTCACCTAGAAAGAGTGTTATGTCATTCAAGAGGTCAACGTCCGCCGGCGCCGTTTCGTCTATTTTTGGGTTGTTCGCCGTTACTGCCGCTAGCAACGCCGGTGCCTCCGCGCGTTACGTTTGCGGATCGGTGTCTGCTTGCAATACCAACAACACGGTAGGCGGCAGTAGCGAATGGTCTGGCACGCCAGCGAATTCAGGGAAGTGCACCAGTACCAACAACCCCTGCAAGACCATCAGGTACGGCCTCAGCGTGATGGCGCCCACCGACACGCTGATCATCGGCAACGGCACCTACCAGGGCGTGGGCACCACCGCCAACAAGAACCTGGACGGCAACATCATCGGCAACGAGCCGAACAATCCCTCGCATAACAAAGCGCTCGATCTGACCGCGATCAGTGGCATGGCCAGCACCTACACGGTGATCAAGGCCGAGAACGACTGGGGCGTGATCATTGATTCCCAAACCAATCTCAGCCTGCCTGGTTGAAAATCAATTATGCGATTATCCGTGGCATCCAGTTTTTGAACTCCATCCAAGAAGCCTTGCGGCTTGATCAATCCGATCATGTCAAAGTGTTACGCTGCGCGGCCCAAAGCAAATGGCCTTTGGGATTGCCTTGTGTGGCAATCCTGGCGCTGATGCCAGGCTCGGGCGGTGTCGGATCAACGAACTGCCTGGTTGAAGAGTGCGTCGCATTCGGCGCCGGCACTTATTTCTTCGAGGATAACAACTACAACGGGCCAGGCGCTAATAATATTTTTCGTCACAATCTCGTCCGTCGCGACGCCTATTCCATGGCTGATAATCACTACCGATCCTATCAGGTGTACGACGCGCCTTCCACCAATACCTATTTTCAAAACAACTTGTCGGTGGACGGTGTGCCGGTCATGAACGCCAACAGTCTATCGTCCAACACTTCAATTACCTTGAGTCCCTCGTTGGTCGGCACCACAATTAAATTTGCCATTCGCTGTTCAAACCCGATTGCTGGCTGCGGCAGCGATTGGTTTGGTGTCGATCAAATACCTGTATATGTACAGAGCGCAACCAATCCGACCACCGATTGGATCTATGCCTCTGCCACAACCGCCTACAGCATCGACGCAAACGGCAACACCGGATCGTTGACTGTTCGAGTGGCCGCGGTGAGCGGTAGTGGCACTATTTCCACTTGGGCGATCGGTCGACCTTACCAAGAGGAAGTCATTTCTCAGGACAATGCAAGCGGCGGCGTTAATGTTACCGGGCTACTGGCGATCAACGATGACAATGACGTCATGGCCGACTATTCAAGCGGAAGCGACCCAACTGCCTGGGTCATAACTCATTCGGCATTTTACCTCACGCACTCCATTGTCCCGCGAGGAGGTCTTTCCTCTGGCTATGGCGACACGATCACGAATTGTTTGGTGACCGGCGCGACCGATTTGGTGGATCAGACGGGTATTGGCTTTTGGGAAAGCAACGGCGACCCGAAAAATATGAAGAACAACATTGCCTATGGTAATTCGCGGGGGTTCCAGGACAACCCGGGAGGCTCGGCCCTCATTAACGAGGGCTATAATGATGCTTACGGCAGTAGCGCTACTGACTACAGCAATTATACGCCGGCTACCACCGACCTGACCATTGACCCATTGACGAATGGTCTTATGTACCCGACCAGGATCGAGGTCGGTTCGGTATTAGCCACTGCCGGCTCGGGGGGCGGCCAGATTGGTCCTTCTATTATTTACCGTTACGGCCCTCCAGGAACCGCTACTACCTGTGGTGGGCCACCGGATGGAATGAGTTGCACCACCTACGGCGACCCAGGATGGAATCAGCTGCAAGATGGCCAGAATGGCGCAGGGACGGCAAACTTGTGGCCGTGGCCAAACGAAGCCGCGATCGCCAACTTGATGTGCAGTTATCAAGGGCACGGCATCAGCGGTAATCGGGGCTTTTGCACTTATCAATCACCCTTTGGCTCGCCCAATTCATTGACTTCCTATATCTGGGAGTATCTTGGGCACAAGATTCCCGCCAATGTCTACGCCGGCCAAGTATATACTGGGCCGAGCGGTAGCGGCGGATTGCGTAGCAACGCGGGGACCATGGGAACGGGCGGCATCGTCGGTGCAGGTGGCAGCCGTAATGCGGGCGGGACGAGCGGCAGCGGGGGCGTCCGCGACGACGCGGGAGCCGCCGGAGCGGGCGGAAGTCCTGGCTGCGCCTGCACCATCGGCCACAGCCATGGCAAAGGTAACGCACACGGATTTGGCTGGGCGGTGACTCTTCTCGGGCTCCTCGTGCCGCTCGGACGCGAAGCCGGCCATGGCGTAGGCCGCTCGCGAAAGACCTGGTGCTGAGCACTGTCGGCAGAGCGCGATGGGGCGCTCGAGTCGATCTCGTCGAAGAGGATGACGGCCGTGGCGAATTTCTGGGCACGGCCAAAGACGGCTCGGATGGAGGCCTCAGTTTCGCCGACCGATTTTGACAGGAGAGCTGAGTCGTTGACGATCTCGATGTGTGCACCGCACTCACCGGCGACGGCGCGGGCGAGCAGAGTCTTTCCTGTGCCGGGAGGGCCGGCGAGGATGATGCCGTGGCCGATGGGTTTGGCGCCGATGCGGAAGAATAGGTCGGCGTGCTTGAGAGGAAGCTCGATCAGGAGGTCTCCGTGGTCGCCTTGCTGCTGGTCCTGGTCGATGGCATCAAGGCCCGTGTGCCGAACGCCAACTATATTCACCCAACGCATTTCCTCGCTCAGATTGCTACTGAGCGGGAGTCGTTGCCTCATCCTAAATGGTATCCAGGGAGGCAACATGTCGAGCATCTGCAAGAAGGCGCGCCACGAGCTACTCGTGGCTGTCAGCAATCGCTATCGCATGGCTGAGAAGCGGGACAAGTCCAGGGTTCTGAGCGAGTTCGTGGCGTTGACCGGGTACCACCCCAAGTACGCGATTCGGATCCTCAATCGTCCACCACCTCCGCGCGAGTTCGTGGCGCGGGGAAGTCCCGTGTCTACAACGAAGGGGTAAAGCAGGCTTTGGTCCTCCTTTGGGAGGCATCGGATCGGGTGTGCCGGAAGCGGCTCAAAGCGCTTCTTCCTGTGCTGGTGTATTCCCTCGAACGCCAGGTCACCTTCATCTTGACCAGGCAGTTCGCTCTCTGGTGTTGGCGGCAAGCGCTGCGACTATCGATCGTGCACTGGCAGAGCCTCGCGCAGGGCAACCGGGGCGTCGGAAAGCCAGGGTGAAGCCACTCATACGAAAGCAAATCCAGGTCCGCACGTTTGCGGACTGGGGAGAGCCCGATCCCGCGATCCCGGATACATGAGATCGACCTGGTCGCCCACTGTGTGCTGAGCGACAATTACATCTCGCCGAGTCAATGTAGTTGACGGTCAGCACCGTGGCTCCGGACCACCACGTTGGCCACAGTGCTGCCGGCGGTCTCGCGGCCTCGGGGGACGCGTCCGTGAACTGGCTACGAAGATGCTTCAGTAGATCCCGCGAAGCATCAGGTAGCCAGTCACTCCCATAACATAGGAGAGAGTCAGTCCCGTAACAATCAGGACGTCGCGTAGACCGAAGGCGACTCGAAATTCCGGATCGTGCCATCTGGCGGCCACATAGTAGGCGCCTGGTAGGGCCAACATTGTCCAGACGACGGGATGGTATCCGAGGGAAAGGAAGCTCGTTCCCACAGCCAGCCCGCACAGACATGAAAGGAGCCCTCGCGCCCATTCGTAGGCCATTTCTCTGTCCGGTCGGTCTCGGTAGCGGCGCGCCGCGAGTACCACGATCTTGAATCGCCACGTAGAACATCCCAATCCAAAGCGCCAGTCCAACCAGTCCCAGCTCGGCCAGAAGCAGCACGAACGTGTTGTGCGCAGTAAGAATATGGTGCTCCGTGAACTGCCCCTTGCCGATCCCCCAGATTGGCGACGAGGTGAACATGTGGAGACCAGCGCTCCAGGCCTCAAGACGCTCCAGTGAAGATTCGTCCGCCTCACCAGCAGAACGACCTCCAAGCAACAGCACCGGTCCCGCCAGCACTGCGGCCGCAAGCAGGCCTTTCCACCCGGCTCGCTGCAACATATACACGGCCAGAACTGTTACGAAAACGAGCTGCCCGGTGCGTGAGGCAGTCCAGATGGTAACTGGCAGAACGATAGCGACAGTGGCGGCAAAGAGCAGCGGTCGCCATAGGGACCTCTTTCGCACGGAGACGATCAGTGCGAGCGGTATCGCCATACACAGCGCCAGGGCCAGTTCATTGGGATCTGCAAGTATGCCTCGATAGCGCACGCGGCCATGACCGACCGATGTCGTGTTGAGCGGGCCAGGACGCTCGCAGACATAGTCCTCGCCCGGCCCCATGTTGACGCGACACTCCGCAGCAGACTCACAATCTCGTCCGTCGGGACGGCCCACGTCATCTCCAGGGACACCAGCGACCACGAGCACACACTGGAAAGGACTGCGAGCTTGCACAATGGCGATCCCACCGAGGAACAGGCTGATGCTCAAGATGGACAGGGCCACAACTCGAAGAGCGCGGAAGCTCTGTACGCCCTGGGCGATGACGAAGAAAATCAGAAAGTAGCTCAGTGTCAGATTGATCTGGAGACCCAACGCACCGCCGGTCAACGGGACCGTCAGGACTGTCCACAGTGCGAGGGGCAGCGCCACTCGCATCAGAGGGGAGATATCGAGTCGCGCCAGACCCAGCCGCAGGTCTAGCAGCAGTCCAAGACACGCCGACGAGCATAGATCAGATGGCATGGTCGGTGCGGAGCGAAGCAACGGGGAGCAACTCGTGCACCTTGGTGTACTGCGCCACGAGGAGCGCAACCAGGCCAGGAAGTGAGAACATGGTCTACGGAGTCCTACTCAAGAACTGGTGGAGAAGCAGACATGGCGGCACAACCCCGGTCGTGGCCCACGAGTCTCATGTCCCACGCCAGAGTGTTCCGAGTTGCGGAGGCTCGTCCAGACGAAAGGGATGGATAAGAATCCCCGCATGCGGTCCACACATCACCTCGCCCTGCACCTCGCCCAGCCTTGACGAAAGCTCACGAAGCAGTTCCAATTGGGACACCGACGATGAACGACCACGACCAGGCCCCCGCCATCCATCGCCTGATGCACTTGGATCGGATTCCTAGGTCGTGAGTTGGCTAGACGACGAACCCAGACTCACCGCAGTCGCCCACCAGCAGGTACGCCGACTGATGGGCCGGGCCTTGCGGCGGCCCGTGGTTACCGCGGCCCTTGCCCTGGGCATCTCGGCGGTGTTGTTCGCGGTGCAAGTCAGGCGCCCCAAGCTGTATGACGCGGAGGTTGGGCTGCTCATCACGGAGGGGGCTTTCTCAGCAGACGGCCGGCCGCGGCCGCGAGGCGAGTTGCTAGGGTTCATCGACCGAGCCGTCTTCACGTCGTCCCGTCTCGAGGAGCTGGCGACCAAGCACGACTTGGTCCGAAGGCTCCGTGCTCCCAGCCAAGAAGTCGCCGTCGATCGCATGCGCCAACACATCGACGTCGGCATCTGGCAAGACTACTTCGAAGGCTATCGCCAGGGACAGGACCAGCCGCGGACCGTGCGTGTAACGATAGGGTTTTCTGCGCCTGATCCCGAGACAGCCTTGGCGGTGGCCCGAGATCTGGGCCAATTGGTGGCAGAGACGCAGACCCAGCGCGAGGTAGATTCAGCGGCCGAACGCGTAAAGGGCAAGCGAATCCTGGCTGAGAGTGCTGCAGCGCGAGCCAACGGTCTGCACGAGGAACTCGAACGCATGAAGGTGGACGCACTGGAACAACCTGGCGGCAACGCCTATGTTGGTCTGCAGCGCATGAAGGCGGCTGTTCAGGCTGCGGACGCCGCATCAGCGGCATTGGCAGGTGATTTGGTGGATGCTCAGCTACGAGAGCGTGCGATCCGTCAGGTAGGCCACTTCGTCCAGGTCGTTGATCCGGGAGCTCCACTGTGGCAGACGCTGTCCCGCGCTGAGAGGCTTGCCGGCCAAGGTGCGCTGGCGCTGGGCCTGGGTGTGTTCTTGGCTGTGTTCCTGGTGGGGGCGTTGGATCCCACGATCAGGGACGAACAGGATCTCCGTCGCGTTCGAATACCCTATCTGGGAAGCGTACCTGCGCGCAGCGACGACACCGTCCATGAGGTATAGTCAGGGCCTTGCCTTCTCCCACTAAACACTCGGCTTTTGACATCTGGCTGCTGCTGCCACTGGCCAGACGTGCGCTTGGCTCGTGGAGCTTCGTCGTTCTCTTGCTCCTGGGTGCGGCGGGGACAGGCGTCGCCGCTTGGAAAAGCCGTCCCGTGTATCAGTCAGAGGCCGTGCTGCTGTATCAAGACCGGGTCGGAAGCAGTCCTGTTGGCCTGCAACGAGACGCACCGTCGCCGCGGAGACTGGGCCTTTCCCTACAGGAAACCCTCTTCTCACACGCCTTGCTGGAGAAGCTCATCTCCGAGTTTGGCCTCTACCGCAAGATCGTGACGCAACATGGGATAGTGGCAGGCATCGAGGAAATGCAGAAACGAGATCTGCACTTCAATGCGCGCGAGGGCTACACCTTTCGTGTTGCCTTTGATTCGACCTCACCGGAGATGGCCCAGTCGGTGGCAGCACGCGCATGTCAGCTTCTGATGCAAGCGCGCAGCGAGGTCCAGACGAAGGAGTCGAAGGAAATCCAGGACTTCTTGGACGTAGAAAAACGGCATGCCGAGGAAGACGTGCGTGCCCGCGAGGCCGAGCTGACCATGCTGGTGGCGCAGCACCCTGAAGTGATCGATTTCAACCTCGGGCGCAACGGGGCGGTCTTGCTGGATAGCTCGCCTTCTGACACCTCCTCATTTGGCTTCGAAATGCAGTCCATACAGCTCCGGGAACGCCTGGAGCAAATGCGTCGGCGTTCGACGACTTCGTCCGATCCGAGCCAGCCAGCCTCAGCGGGAGAAATCAGTGAGGCTCGCCTGCGAGCCGAGGCAGAGCTGGCCGCAGCCCAGCGCGAGCTGGCGGAGAAGCAGACGCAATTCACCGAGCAGTATCCTGACGTAAAGCGTGCGGCCATGCGGGTCGCCACCGCCAAGACCTACCTGCGCCGTCTAGAAGAAAATGCCGCACACCCCAAACCAGTGGCTCCTGCCGTCCCTGCCACCCAACCTACAGCCCAACCGGCGGCTGGGGCCGGCGCCGAGCCCGTGGAGATGACGTTTCTAAAGCAGCAGCTAGAGCTGCTTGAGAAGCAAGCTCGCGCAGCCCGCTCTAGTGGTCGGCGATCGCAGCCACGCGCTCCAGACCGACCGATCCCAAGGCCTTGGCCGACGTGCGCACCAAGTACATCGAGCTGGAACGACGCGCCCGAGAAAGCCGCGAGCACCTGGCCCTGCTTGAGAATCGCCACTTCCAGGTGGAGATGCAATCCCTGTTTGCGTCGCAAGACCAGCAAGGAGACTTGGTGGTGGTTGATCCTGCGTTCAAACCCGTCGCCCCCCTTCGCTCCCCGCGGAAGAAGATCCTGATCGCAGGACTGCTGAGCTCCCTGGGCCTCTCGCTCACCATCGGCCTGTCCCTAGCTTGGAAGGACGATCGGCTCCGCTCTGCCGGGGACCTGCAGCGCTTCGGCCTGTCCCCGCTCCTTTGTGAAGTTCCGCCGCCCGAAACGGGCTCACAAGCCTGAGGCTAAGTCCAAGGGCCCAGGCCAGCAGCTGACTCCTACTAGAATATCCCAGCGTAGCCGGCGCTGACGGTGAACATGATGGTCTGCCGGCGGAAGGACGAGAAGGCCGAGGGGTTGTCACCTGTATCCGAGGCGAACTGGTCACGGAAGGTGTACGCAAGGCTATAGGCAAACGTATCCCCAGGCTGCCACCCCAGGCCTGCCTGCGCGCTGAAGACGTTGATCGCTCCACCGCTTCCATCTGGGGCGCCGACGGGCGAATCGTGCTCTACGTCGGCAGAGGCGACCAACCTGCATGGTCTCAAGACGGTTGACAGGAAGTCCGACCGCCAGGGTGGCCAGCCTGCGCTGGTATGCGCTGCCCACCATGACACTGTAGTCTGCGGTCTGCGCAAGGCGACCTGTCAACGTGGCCCCGGGCCGCTGCCAGCTCACGGTGGCGGAAGCGGTCGGCATGAGACGAGCCTGGTCAGAACGCACGACAAGCACGCCTGCCGACAGTTCTTGCGCTACCTCCGCACTCCATTGATGTCCCCACACCAGCGACGCCTCTGCCAGCTCGCTGTAACGAGACCCCGAAGCGGGCTGGGCTCCCTCCGCCGAACCAGAGGTCATCATGACTCCCACCGGCCTCGCACGCCGGCCGAATCGTGCTGCCATAGCTTGGCCACACCAAAATCCAGCGTGAGCGCTTTGTTGTCGGTCGAGCCCGATCCGCTGCCCAAAGGACGATATTCACTTCCTCCTAGCCCCTGGTCCACACGCCACTGGCCGTTCGGTTGCCACGAGATGGACTCCCGAGCATCGAGGGTCAGGAACTGCTGGTCGCCAGCAGGTTGAGGTCCAACCTGCTGCGGACTGGTGGGCTGCGGGCTGGACTGCGGGCTAGTCGTTTGCGGGCCAGTGGTTGGTAGCGACGCGGCGGAAACGGTGTCTGCCAAGGCTAGCTGGGAGAGCGTTGCCCCAGCGCTCAGGCTGACTCTCGTTGCGGGCGTCGCATCCATGTCGCTGGACAGCCTGAGCGTGTGGGTCAGTGCCGAACTCTGCGTGTTTCTGGCCCATCCGATGGCCATGATTCCGTAAGAGAGACGCTCTGTCGCAAACCGGCCGAGGTATCCCAAGTCGATACTTCCTCGGACCACACCGGCAACATCGGCTTTGGTGGTCGCGCCAGCGGATGGTGACCCTGGGTTGTCACTGGCCAGCCCCGCGAGGCCTGCGGTCAGGCGATAGTCCACCTGCGCATGGGCGGCCTCGCCTGCGCCTAGAAGGACCGCGGCGACTACCCCACACATCAGCCATGAAGCGCGTCTTTCCATTCGAGGTGGTGTGAATAGCATGAGTGACCCGCGCGACAGCACTATACTACGCCGCAGATGGTATCACCCCTGGCCCCCAGCGAGGAACGGTCCGACGAGGTACTGGCCGAGCAGGCCTATCTGCTGCTGGCTCGACGGATCAGGACGCTAGATTGTCCCGTCTGCGCTCTTTGGCCCATCCGCCCTACCTCTCCTCTCCAAGACATATCCATCGACCTGGCCAGGGCCCTCGCCTCCCTGGGCAGCTCCACGGGGATCATCGTCCGGCAGCAGAACTGGCACGATGCCTTGCCGGACTCAAAGCCCTCTGTCGAGGTCCTCAGTGAAGGAGTCGATTCCATCACGCCAGCCCGTTCGCGCTCCGGCGTAAGCCCGACCCTTGAGCGAGCGCTAGCCGATGTGCGCGATCGCTATTCGTATGTCCTGTTAGACCTCGCCGGATTGGACATCGTCAGCGTGACAGAGATCGCACTTCTTCCCGAGGTGGGAATCATTCTGCTGGTGGCTCCCGGAAGTATCAATGAGTTCGCGCTCGCGAGACTGCGTCGTCGATTGCCGTCGGACCGGCTCCTGGGGGCAGTGCTTGTGGACCAGACACCACGCAGACCGGGGGCAAAACCCTTTTAGGGTTCCCATCAATATGAGGGAACGTGACGGGCATGATCTCTAGCGCGAAACTGCTGCCGCCACAAAGCGAACCAGCCCCATCGCAGCGAGCTTCTCGCCGAAGGCGTTGAGATGGCCGGACCCGTCTCCTGAGTACTCCTTCGCGAGGGCATAGGCAGTCTGTCCATCGAGTTGGAACTGAACCCTTGTGCCATCCTGACGTGTAGACTCTATCCGCTCAAGATCGAATAAGGGATCGTCCGGGAATGCCTTCCTGAGGAGGGCGTTGTACTGAACACGTCGCAGGTTGTCTCGCTCCTTCCTCAGCTCGATACCAACCAAATGTTTGATGCGATCCCTGATACCACCTGCTGCGGGTGCCAATGGAACGGTGGCATGGGCAAATGCCACGCTCGGGTACTCGCTCTTCAACTGCGTGAGAATCTTGGTGTAGTAATCGATAAGCTTCTCAACGTCCGTTTCGCGGCTGACATCCACGTAGCATAGCTTCATGAACGCAAGATTCGGTTTCGGCTCGGCCAGCTCACGGATCGAGCGAGCGAAGGCATCCATCTTCCCCTTCGGATTGCCGTTCTCACCGATTCTCTGATGCAACAAGGCGGGGCCACTGGGCAACGACGCCCCCCCCATTTCCACGATGGGCCACGACGTCTGCGACTCCGTCAGCAATCCCTTGAGTCCTTCCAGGACATTCCCGCCCACGGACTGATGCCCCCAGAAGATGCGAGCCCCTGCGATAGCCTTGATGGCTGACGTGGTCTCGGCGTTCATAATCAGTTCCTTCACACTGGGGGACGTCGTTGCCTCACCACGACAGGACATGCCGCTGGCACTCGATATCACCCCACAGAGGACGATCCTCATAGCGGACCGCCACGATGGACGCTTTCGAGTCATTCGTGCACTCTGCTCTGTTCTTGGAACTCCACGGGACAACCTCCGCGTGACGGACCACCCGGAAGCTCCCGCTGCCCCGTAGATCTGTCTCGTGTTGTCATGGTTGGTGCCAACAACCTTCATGGGACTGCCGATCGCGAGGCAGCGTGGACCGAGGTTGCGTCCGACGACGGTCAGCGGACCAATGGTGGTGCCGTCGCCGATCGAGATGGCGCCGAACACCACGGCCCCAGCGCCAATCCACACCCGGTTTCCAATGGTGGGCACCGCTTCACCGTGAGCGCCATCGGTACGCTTGCCGATGAACGTATTGGCAGTGAGATTGCAGTCCTCTCCCATCTTGCACGGCCCCAAGAGGAGCAGGCCAGGATGGCCAATGTAGAGTCCGCCGCCAATGTCTGCCTTGCCGCTGATGTACATCCCCCATAAGGTGTGCATCGCCTTTTCGACCGCGACGCTCGCCGCAACGAAGGGCAGGCGCGCGACTCGATTCCGGATCCTGGCACGCACCCAGCGGCCAAAACGGTAGTTGGCCGTGACCTGGAACTGGGGACTGAGAGCCACCCGCACCCTGTTGGCAAGAGATGGCTTGTCGAAGTCGAGCGCTAGGTAGCGAGCAAAGTCCCGTTTGATCAAGTCGAACATGGCTTGGAGAAATATATCTGAGAAGCGCCTCAAGAGCGAAATGCGATGCGAAAGTCTAGAAATGAAGATCGTGTCGCGTCACCACTGAGGGCCACTAAGGGCACCACTAAGGGCCAACGATTCTTTGCGTGCTTCACGTCCAGGAGGCTGGTTTGCAGCCTGCGCGGACGTCTCGCATGTAGAGTGTCGCTATGAACACTGACTCCCAGGACGTTCTCGCTGCACTTGAAGCCGGCAAGGCGGATTTCATGGGTTACGAGTTTCTCGTAGCGCATGGAGTTATCGTGCCACGGCCCGTGACCGAAGTGATGATCCGGGCTTGCCTCTCCCTCTTGGATTCTGCTTGCGCGTATACCTTCGCGGATCTCGGGTGTGGCACAGGTCTGATTGGCATAGTGCTCGCCCACAGGTTTCCGAATTCTCGCGTCGTATGCCTGGATATCTCCGAGGAATGTGTTCGTCTCACCCAGCGGAACATCGACAAGCACGGTCTCGCCGCTCGGGTGTGCGTGAGACAAAGCGACATGTTCGCGGCCGTGCGGGATCTGGTGGGCCAGGTCGACGTTGTCGTCAGTTCACCACCCTTTATTTCGTCAGGAAGGCTCGCCAAGGACAGGGCCTATCTTCTCGACCTCGAACCTCGCGCAGCCTTTGATGCAGGTCCCTTCGGCATATCGATTCACCAGCGACTCGTCAAAGACAGCAAGGCCGTGCTGCGTCCCAACGCAGGCTGGCTCATGGTCGAGGTCGGAGAAGGGCAGCAGGAACAGATGGAACGCCTTCTGCAGCGGGCTGGAGGATACGACCGAGTTACCACGTTTCGCGAGAGGACCGATCAGTACGTTGCTTGTGTGGCCGCACGGTTGATCTGAAACATTGGCCAATCCAGACTCGTCCGCCGGACGTCAGCGACATGACCCCACCGTCCCGGCCTTGCCGCGCCTGGTAACAGATGATAGACGGATACCATGGTCCAGGCGAAATGGGATGGGAATGCCATCTTCTCAAAGGATGCACTAGCCATCGACGCCGGGGCGGTCTTGACGGAAGTGGCCGATGCGATCCGGGCGCAGGTCATGGGCACACTCAAGCGGCGTGGGATTGTGGTTGGCTTGTCAGGGGGCATCGACAGCTCGGTGGTCGCTGCCTTGGCGACTCGGGCGCTGGGCAAGGAACGCGTGCTAGGCGTTTTCATGCCTGAACGTGACAGCTCGGACGATGCCCTCCGTCTCGGAAAGTTGCTGGCGAACCATCTCGGCATTCAAACGGTCCTCGAAAATATCGGCCCAAGTCTCAAGGCGCTCGGTTGCTACGATCGGCAAGTCGAGGCCATTCGCAAGGTCGTACCGAGCTACGGCGACGGCTGGAAGTGCAAGCTCACCTTGCCGTCGGTCATCGACAGCAACCGGATCAATGTCTTCCTTCTCACCACGCAGGCTCCGGACGGCACGGAGACGACATCGCGGATGCCGCCCGAAGCCTATCTGCAAGCTCGTGGCGGCAACGAACTACAAGCAGCGCGTGCGCAAGATGACCGAGTACTATCACGCGCGATCGGCTCCACTATGCGGTCGCTGGTACACCCAACCGTCTCGAGTACGACCAGGGCTTCTTCGTCAAACAGGGCGACGGGGCTGCCGACGTCAAGCCAATTGCACACCTCTACAAGACCCAGGTCTACGCGCTCGCCGAAACATCTCGGCGTCCCTGATGAGATCCGCGGCCGCCCGCCAACGACAGACACGTTCTCGATGCCACAGACGCAGGAGGAGTTCTACTTCGCCCTGCCCTACGACCGGATGGATCTCTGCCTTTCGCATACAACCACGGCGTTCCGCGCGCGGAGGTCGCGCGCGGCGCTTGATCTGCACGTCGAGCAAGTCGAGCGCGTCTTCAAGGACATCGATGCGAAGCGACGGGCCACATCCTATCTGCACGCTCGCCCACTCCTTGTTCAGCCTGTGCCCGAGGTCGGAGTAGGCGGCCCACGTGTGCGGAATCGCAGGAATACTGTCCGCTACAGAGCGGACCGACCCAGCCTGGAGCAGCTCGGCGCCATGGCGGCTTCGCTCTCGCCACCGTGGCCCTGACGAATTCGGCGTGTATCGCGACGCCAACGCGGGGCTCGCGCACGCCCGGCTTTCGATCATCGATCTCTCCACCGGCCAGCAGCCACTTTGCAACGAGGACGGCAACCTGTGGGTGGTGTTCAACGGGGAGATCTTCAATTACTTCGAGCTGCGTTCCGAACTGCTTGCGCTCGGTCACGTGTTTCGCACCCAAAGCGACACCGAGGTCATCGTTCACGCGTTTGAGGCTTGGGGCGAAGGGGCGTTCACTCGCTTCAACGGCCAGTACGCGCTCGCGCTGTGGCACAGTCAAAGCCAAGACGCTCGTCGCTCGTCCGCGACCGGGTGGGCGTGCGGCCGCTCTACTTCATGGAGCACCATGGTCGGGTGTACTTCGCCAGCGAGGTCAAGGCGATCTTCGCTGCGGACGCCGACCTTGCCGCGCGAGCTTCGATCCGCATGGCATCGACGAGACCTTCACGTTCTGGTCCAGCCTCGCGCCCCGCTCTGTGTTCGAGGGCGTGGTCGAGTTGCCACCCGGGCGCGTGCGCGTCTACGCGCCAAGCGGCGCGACCAACACGCGTTCTGGCAGCCGAGCTACCCGGTAGGCGGCAGGGCCGTGTTTCCGGCACCCTCGAAGAGGCGGAGACCGCGGTGCTGGAGTCTCTCCAGACGCGCCACTGACCTGCGCATGCTGCGCGCCGATGTGCCCGTGGGAAGCTACCTTTCCGGCGGGCTCGACAGCTCGCTCGTCGCCGCCCTCGGGCTTCGTGCCAAGGGCGAGCGGTTTCGCACGTTCTCGTTGCGCTTCGAAGAGACCGAGTTCGACGAGACCGGGTTTCAGCGGGAGATGCAGAGCATTTCTGGGCAGCGACCATGCCGAGGTCGTTGTCTCGCAAGGTGACATCGCCAAGGTGTTTCCCGAGGTGATCGAACACACCGAGCGTCCTATCCTGCGCACGGCGCCGGCGCCCATGTTCCTGCTGTCACGCCTGGTGCGTGCCTCGGGAATCAAGGTTGTGCTGACCGGCGAGGGGGCGGACGAGATGTTCGCCGGCTACGACATCTTCCGCGAAGCCAAGGTTCGCCGCTTCTGGGCGCGCCAGCCGAGCTCGGAAAGTCGGCCGCGCCTTCTCGAGAGGCTATATCCGTACCTGGCTCGCTCGCCCGTTGCCCAGCAAGCCATGGCCCGCAAGTTCTTCGGCCGCGGCCTGGAACGGGCGCATCTTCCCGGCTTCTCGCATGAACCGCGCTGGCAGGGCGCCGCGGCGCTTAAGCGCTTGTTCTCGGAGCAGCAGCAGCAGCTCACCCAGGGCATCTTCGTGATCGACGAGCTGCTCGCCAAGCTGCCTCACGACTTTTCGCGTTGGACCCCGCTCGCGCAGGACCAGTATCTCGAAGTCCACACGCTGTTACCCGGATACATCTTGTCATCGCAGGGTGATCGCATGTTGATGGCCAACTCGGTGGAAGGTCGTTTCCCGTTCCTCGACGCCGAGCGTCATGCGCTTGGCGGCGTCGCTGCCCGATTCGTACAAGTTGAAGGTCCTCGATGAAAAGCACATCTTGAAACGCATCGGTCGAGGTTTGGTTCCACCTTCGATCCTAGCGCGCAAGAAGCAGCCCTATCGAGCCCCGGACGCGGCTTGTTTCGTGGCCGCCGACGCCCCGGCATGGGTTGGTGACGTGACTTCCGCCGCCAGCGTGGCCGCGGCGGGAGTGTTTGACCCCAAGGCTGCTGGGCAGCTCCTCCAGAAGTGCCGCAGCCGGTCGGGCTCGACATTTTCCAATGCCGACAACATGGCTGTCGTGGGCCTGCTTTCCACGCAACTCTTGTACCAACAATTCATCCAAGGCTCCCGAGCCACTCGCCGAGCTCCGCGCTCTTCAACATGTGTAGACAGGTTGGGCTGAGGAGATCATGAACAACGCCGTTCCCTTGCTCCACGACTATCTGATCGATTCCGCGCGCAGGTTGCCAGAGAAGATCGCCCTTGTCTGCCAGCAGCAGCGCCTCTCGTACGCCGAGCTTGATGCGCGGTCTAATGCTCTCGCCCATGCGCTCGTGCGCCGTGGCGTCGAGCGTGGTGACCGCGTCGTGGTTTTCGCTGACAACACCGTCGAGACCGTCGTGTCGTTCTGGGCCACCCTCAAGGCGAACGCGGTGATCACAATCGTGAACCCGCTGATGAAGGTCGACAAGCTCGCCTACCTGCTCAACGACTGTCGCGCGGTCGCCCTGATCACAGACGGCCACATCACGCCCATCTTCGCGGACGCGGCCGCGAAATCGCCCCATCTCAAGACCGTCATCATCTCGCGAACCATCGACGAGAGCCGCACACGGGACTTGCCCGGCGTCGTCGCTTGGAGCGATGCCCTGGCAAGCGAATCGCGCGCGGCGCCGCCCGCCCGGCGCAACATCGACATCGACCTAGCGGCGATCGTGTACACCTCCGGCAGCACCGGCGATCCCAAGGGCGTAATGCTCACCCATCGCAACATGCTGACCGCCGCCACTTCGATTACCACGTATCTGGAAAACGTCGAGGACGACGTCATTCTGAACGTCCTGCCCATGTCCTTCGACTACAGCCTGTACCAGATGATCATGGCCTTCCGCATGGGCGCGCGCCTCGTGCTCGAACGCAGCTTTGCCTATCCCGCCCAGGTGTTGAAGCTACTGGTCGATGAAGGCGTCACGGGGTTTCCCGGCGTCCCCACGGTCTTCGCGATCCTGGCCGAGATGAAGACCCTCGCCCAGTACGACTTCTCCAAGATTCGCTACGTGACAAACACCGCTGCTGCGCTTCCCGTCAAACACATCACCATGCTCAGCGACCTATTCCCCAAGGCCGCTATCTATTCGATGTATGGCCTGACCGAGTGCAAGCGCTGCACCTATCTGCCGCCGAAGTATATCAAGGACAAGCCGACCAGCGTGGGCATCGCGATTCCCAACACCGAGCTGTGGATCGTGGGGGAGGACGATCGCAAGCTTGGGCCGAACGAGGTGGGCCAATTGGTGATCCGCGGGGCGACGGTGATGAAGGGATATTGGGACAAGCCCGAGGCTACGGCCAAGAAATTGCGGCCTGGTCCGGTGCCGGGAGAGCTCGTGCTCTACACCGGCGACTACGCGCGCCTGGACGAAGACGGATTCTTGTACTTCGTGGGCAGGATGGACGACATCATCAAGTCGCGCGGCGAGAAGGTGGCGCCCAAGGAAGTGGAAAACGCACTGGTGAACATCCAAGGTGTGAAGGAAGCCGCGGTGATCGGTGTTCCGGACGAGATTCTTGGCCAAGCCGTGAAGGTCTACGTCGTTCTCGAAAAAGGCGTCAGCATGTCGGACAAGGATATCGTTCGCGAGTGCCAGCGACGTCTCGAGAATTTCATGGTTCCCAAGCATGTGGTGTTTGTGGACGGTCTTCCGAAGACGACGACCGGGAAGATCAAAAAGACAGGGCTCACGTGACGACTAACCCCGACGCGGCCAGCGCCAGAAAGTGATCTTAGGAATGACTACTGCAGAGGAAATCAGAAAGTTCATCACGACCAATTTCTACGTGGCCGACCCAGCAAAACTGGCCGAGGACGCCTCGTTTCTAGATCAGGGCATCATCGACTCGACCGGTGTGCTGGAGGTCGTCACGTTTCTGGAAGACAAGTTTGGGATCGTGGTCGGGGACAACGAAATGCTGCCCGAGAATTTGGATTCCCTGAGGAATCTGACGGCCTTCGTGGAGCGAAAGCGATCGAACCTGGCTAGCGCGACGACTGGTTGACGCCCGGCTTACCGACCATCCGAGACAATCACCGCGCTCACGCACAAGTGGTCGGAGGCGAGCGTGTCGCCGATACGAAAGTCGACGGCGCGCAGGCCATGACCGGTGAAAATGCGGTCGATGCGCAGGAAGGGCAGCTTAGTGGGGTAGAGAGTTCTCCAGCGAATATCGGACGCCGGCTTGGGCGGCAAGGTTGACGACCCATTGTGGTTTGCCCTTGATGAAGGCTTCCTCAATCGCGTGCTTGTCCGCCAGATCTATCCGCAGGTGGGTGTAGCGCGGATTCGAGTGAAACCTCGCCAACGTCCAAGTGTTCGGCACGACCACCAAGCAGCTTCACGACTTGGCCGACTGGCTCGTCAAAGAAGGCGTCCAGTCTGTCGCGATGGAAAGCACGTCGTGCTTGTTAACGCTCGGCAATTGCACAGCCACGTCGCTAAAAGCATCCAAGAGCGCACTCGGAGCCTTCTTCCGTCGCCACTCGCGCCGCAAGGGGCAGAATATCGCCGTGTTCGCTACCGCCCGACAGCTTGCCAAGCTTGGCTACCGCATGCTCCGCTTCGGTCAAGACTGGACTAGCCCGCCGCCGCGACTGGCTTCGGAAGGCGTCGGAGGTGGGCCCGCGCTTGATGGAGGTCGACCGCCTGCTGAGCTTTGAGCCAGAAGTCGGGCGACGTCTGGAAGCTGGCGCCGAGCCTGAGCGCCATCTCGGCGGTCACGGACGTGCGTCCGTTGACGATCCGGTTGACGACTTTCACGTCACAGCCGAGGTGAAGGGCGAGCTCCTTCTGGCTCATGCCCAAGGGCTTGAGGAACTCCTCGTGCAGGATCTCACCAGGGGTCGTCGGCTTGCGCGTCATTTCTCGATGTGCATCCATCTGAATGTCTCCTTTACCCGTGGTAGTCGACGATGTCGACATCCTCCGGGCTACTTCTCGTCCAGTGAAAGATCACTCGCCACTGGTCATTGACCGGTTCACGGGCGGTGACCTCAGGTCATCCACCGTTTGTACGTAGTGCAGGATATCCAGCTTGCGGGTCACGATCTTGGCGACGCCAATCCAGCCAGCTCGTCGGTCTACCGTGCCGTCGAAGAAGAAACCTGCAAGCGCGGGCCGGCGAAAGCTGCGGATTGCCATCGACGCGTGAGTGCAAGATCCGGTACCCTGGCAGGCGCGAAGCGGCTGGCTGGGAGGTGCCAGGAACCTAGTGGAGAAGCCGCAAGAGAATCGCCGCTGCAGCATAGACGCGCATCGGCGCGTCGGTATGGTGGACGCGAAGTGCCCTGGATCTTCGACCGAAAGAACGGTCTGGGAGTGGAATAGCGTAGGGGCTATGATTGTCCTATGAAGAGCGTCTTGTCCGAGCGCGGCCACATTTCAGTGCCGAAGGTCATTCGCGATCGTCTGGCCATGAAACCCGGAACCGAGTTGGAGATGGAGATCGTGACCGGGGGATTGATGGTTCGAAAGAAGCCATCGCGTTCGGGTTGGAAGGACGTCTTTGGCGCGCTCCGCAGAGCGGGCGATTCGAACAAGATCGTTGAAGACCTTCGTGGCAGGCCTGACGCCGTGGATTGATGAAGACTGCCGTTGATTCCAACGTGCTCTTGGACGTGCTTCTGCCCGATCCGACCTTCGGTCCCGGCTCTCTGGCCGCACTCGAAAGGGCCACCACCCATGGCAGTCTATTGGTTTGCGAGATCGTCGTAGCGGAGGTGGCCGGACAGTTCGACCGCCTCGACGAGGCTATTGCAGTCTTCGAACGAACATCCCTGAAGGTTGTTCCGACCGAGGTGCGCACAGCGTACGCGGCCGGAAAGGCGTGGCGTGAATACCGCCGTCGAGGCGGCCGTCGAGACAGGGTAGTGGCCGACTTCATGGTTGGAGCGCATGCCCTCCTTCAGGCCGATGCCCTCCTCACCCGGGACCGAGGGTACTACGCCACGTACTTTCCGCGCTTGAAGCTCGTCACGCCGTAGCGAATGCGATGAGCGGACCGCTGTCACGCAGCGGCTACAGTAGCCCCAATAGATCGCGTCACCCTCGGTTGGTCCATCGGCGGTGCTGCGCCCGACCTACCGGCCACCTGATGTAATCACCGCGCTCACGCACAAGTGGTCGGAGGCGAGCGTGTCGCCGACGCGGAAATCGACGGCGCGCAGGCTGTGACTAGTGAAGATGCGGTCGATGCGCAGGAAGGGCAGCTTGGTGGGGTAGGTGTAGCCAAAGCCGCGGCCGACGCGGGCGAAGGCGTCGTCGAGGTCGCCCAGATTGTCGTGTGCGATGCGGCTGAGGGCGGGTAGGTTGAAGTCGCCGGCCACGATCACCGGGTGCGTGCTGGCGCGTGCCGCTGCGGCGACTGCTTCGACTTGGCGGCGGCGGCGGTAGGCGTTGAAGGTCAGGGTGTCGGCGCCGCGGCCGAGCAGCACGTGGCCGTGGCGTAGCTCGTGCAAGAAGCCCGCCCCGCGCATGTCCTCGAGCCCCTCGCGTGGCGAGGTGGTGTGGACGCTGAAAACATCAATCGGCCCAAGATCTGTGTCGATGGTGTAGGCCACGAAACGCGCCCCACCCTCGCCCTCCCGGCGGCCACCGCCTTCGCCCACCTGGTAGTGCAGCGGGGCCGGCTGCCTGACGTCGAGGATAGGAAAACGCGAAGCGATGAAGAACTGGTCGCGCTGGTCGATGTGCCAGCCAGCAAAGGCCTGGCGCAGCTCTACCGCCAACCCGTCGTGGGCTTCCTGCAGCAACACCAGGTTGGGCTGCAACTTCATGACTTGGGCCGCGATAGCGGGCACACCCCGAGCGCCGAGATCGATGTTGTAGCTGACCAGTCGGATGGCGCGCGGATCCTGCGCCGCACGACCGTCGTGCCCCAAACCGAGGTTGAGGCCGAGCAACCCGAACAAAGCGAGCAGCACCGCGGACAACTGAAGCACGAACCATCTGCGCGTGCCCCAGCGCCAGGTCACGGCAAGCGCGATGGGTGCCGGAAAAAGGAAGCCGACCGGCGGCGCGTACAATCCTACAAGGGGGACCCACCAACCCTCACCAGAAAAACGCAGCAGCAGCCACGCCGCAAGCAGGCCGAGTGGATAGCCTGCGCCGACGATCATGGCCACCCGATGCCGCCAGCGGGATGGGTGAGGCACTGACTGGCTCATTTGTCGCGCAACCCAAGCAAATTCAGCGCATCTCCAGTCACCGCTCGAACGGCCCCAAATCGACCGGTGCGTGCCGGGCGACACCGTTCCGATCCGTCGGCACCGCGCTCAGCAGGGCGCCCAGGTTCAACCACGGCGCCGTGGCGGTCGGTGCGAAGGCGGTTGGATCGTGGGCCAGGGACGTCGGAAAGGTGGCAAACCACGTTGGTTCGAAGCTTGCCTGCCGATGTTCGGTCGCATTGGGAGCGTGAGGGGCCGCCGCGTCGCGGGATATGCAGTGGCCCGATATCCAGTCGTTGTGCTCGAACGTGTTGGCGTTCACGGTGCTGCTGTCGGTCTCCAGCAACGGGCCGTTCGGGTTGGCGCTGACAGTCCTGCCGTTGATCGTGACCGCAACCAGGACGTTGTTTTTGACTTGATTGTTGGTCGAGCTCTTGATGATTTCGAGAACCGGTCGGTCGCCGACCGATGTGACGAACAAGTTGTGGGCGACGAGATTGTTCGATGATCCGAGCTTCGGATTGTTGGTCTCTTGCCAGAAGCTCACGCCATGGCGTGCAGGCAAGGCGAAGATGTTGTTTCGAATGACGCTGTTTCTCACCGACGTGAAGTTGGGCCCTTGGGCTTTGCTGTGGTGGAAGAAGTTACCCTCGATCAACATGAAATCGGAGGCTCCCCGGCCGCCCGTCGGGCTGCTCCCGGCCACGGCGTCGCATTCGGGGTCGTCGAAAGCTACCCTTTCATCCCGGCAGGTAAACAGCGGATCGGCGTTGATCTGGAAATCCGACGAGGCCGTGTCGTAGGTTTCGTTGTACCGGGCGATATTCCAATCGCTTCCATTGCTCAGGTAGATTCCGTGCCCGTCACCTTTGCCCGCATCGTAGGCGGTGCAGTGCTCGATCACCAGCCAATCGGACTGTCCGGTGAAGAACGGATCTTTGTGCTGCCCATGTCCGGTGCTGTTCAGGATGGCGACGCCCTTCTGATGTTTGTTCGACGCGAAGCCCGCGCCGACAGAACGTACACCGTAGCCTCCACCGACCAGCTCGAAACCATCGATCGCAACGTAATTGGCGGCTTCCAGATTGAAACACGTCTTTCGTCCGCTGGAACAGCAGTTGATGATGACACCCACGGAGCCATCGGAGTTTCTCTCGCCGTACAGAACAACGGGATTGTCGTAGTTGCCACCGTGCTCGTCATCGAGCTCGTAGCAGCCGGAGTAGGTGCCCGGGGTGAAGACGATCATGCTACCGGGGGCGGCGTTGCTCAGGGCCCGGCCGACCTCGGCAGGGCTTTTCCGCGAGCTGCCACTCCCACCGCCGCTCGGACTGACGTACACGGTACGGCCGGGCTTCCAGGTGTGGTCCGTGTAGTAGCGGTTGAACCTCTCGGGGAAGCCCATGTACGTCCCTCCGCGTTGCGCGGCCGGGACCACGGCTGTGCCGGTCTTAGGGCCGACTGCGGAAACGGAGCCACTACCCAATACCAACGATGCAATACAACCAGCCGCCGCACATACGGCCCAGCTTTCGCGTCTCTTCATGATGCTCATTCTTTATACCAAGCGGTCCCCTTTGCCTAGGGCATTATGCCGCAGCGAGCCCACGGTGCGCCTCTGATGAGCATGGATAATCAGGATTTAGGGCTCCTGGTTACTTAAACTATGCTGCTCGGTGCGGCAAAGAGTCTGATCCATGTTGCTTCCCGACTTGACATTGCTAGCCGGTCCTCCGATAGATCGCTCGCGTTGAGCGTTCGATCCGCACGGTTGAAAACTCAGTTTTGGACGGAGGAGCCGACCATGGAACCAGCAGAGAGGGTTGCCCAGACGAAAGGCAAGGAGACACGGGGATTCGTGTCCGTCGTTCAGCCGCTCGAGCTGTCCGAGCGCTCGGACAGCTCGAGGATGGCGAAACAGGGATTAACCGATGGAGGCCTTGCCGCGGACACGCCCCCGCTGGACACGGTGGATCGGAAGCACGTCGAGGAGGCTGCGTCGTGGATCAGTGCAAAAATAGCTGCAACCCTCAAGCGCGGCGCCCACGAAGTGGGGGAGTACCTGCTCGAGAGATTCTTCCGCAATGACCCCGAGCTTGCAAAATCGAGAACCCCCCACAAGAACGCCTCGTTCCGTGCCCTCGCCGAGAAGTGCGGAACGGCAGAGCTGCCGGTCTCGAAGACCTGGCTGAACAATGCGGTCAGCCTTGCCGCCCTGGTCCGGCAGCTTCCTGAAACGGCCAAGGTCTTCAAGCAGCTTCCTCCATCGTTCCAGGAAACCCTCCTGCCACTGCGAGATCCGGCGAAGATCGAGAAAATGGCCAGGCATGCGGTCGCGAAGCGGCTATCGTTCCGCAAGCTGCGGCAGGCGGTCGCCGAGGAGCGCACGAAGCTACCCAAGGGTGAGCCGAGAGGCCGCCACCGAGTGCCCATCGTTCTCAAGACTCTCAAGGGCTCTCTCAAGCTCTTCACCTTCGTGGGAGGCAGGCGGCTGTTCACGAAGGCAGACCTCGAGGAGCTGGACGAGGAGCAACGGAAGGAAGCGCTCGAATCTGCCGGGCAGGTGATCGAGAGACTCGAGCACTTGGTCAGTGCGCTCAAAGAGGGGTGACGACCGCCACCCACACGGAGGAAGCTAGCGAGCAGATAACGTGACGAGTTGTCTGCGATGACTCGTTAGGACTACACAAAAGACTTTTCGTGTTACTGCCTACGCGATACAAGGCGAGCTTCATACCGCAGCCAGACAACCCCAAGCCGGGAGCCTCGAACACGGCTCGTTCTTTCCAGGCTCAGATTGCGATCTCCCGGACATTGAGTGCGTGAAAGTCAACACGTCCTACCCCGGCCGCGGCGGCCTTGGCGAGCATCAGCACCTCTGTGGGATTGCGGCCATGTAGGGTCACGCAATATGCATCGAGCGCGACCGGATCCGTGCCCACCACGACCTTCTGCGGTCTCAGCAAATCGCCTGGGCCAGCGGGGCCATTGCTTCCCAGCACGACGGTGGCATCGGCAACGCACAGGTTTTGTTTGCGCAGGGTATTCAGGTCGGCGATGCACTGGGAAAGGAAGTCCACATCTTCGTAGTCGGCCTTGCCAGAGCCGCTGTGGAAGAACGCGTTGGTAGCGGAATCGAGACCGCCCATCATGTTCTTGAGATTGCCGCTGAACAGGGTTCCCACGTGGTGCTTGGCAACCGGGAGGTTCACCAGGATATCCACCTCTAGAAGCTCCGGCCGGACCTTTCCCGATTTGAGTAAAGCACCTCTGGGAATCTTCGTCTCCACCGTCTTTCCCGAGCACTCCTTGATCGACTTGATCACCTTGGCGTGTGTCTCGGCCAGCGGCGAGCCGGTCCAGAACTTGGGCGCAAGCGCCGGCAGCGTGACGATCTCCTTGGCCCCGGCGTCGAGGCACATTTTCGCGATGGCGAGCACAACCTCCATCCGGGTGTGGCTACCCTCGAGCCGCCAGTGCGGCGGCGCATTGACGAGCAAACCCACGCGATTGCCCTTGGCAACGAAGTGCTTCATTCCACCGAACGCATCCAACGCCTTGATGGTGTTGGCGAAGGCGTCCGCGCCTTTGACCGCGACGATGTCGGGTCTGGCCGCGGCGGCAGCGAAGACACGCCCGAATCCTGTGGACTGCACCACGCCGACCGCGCCGACTGCGAGGCCTGCTTTCACAAACGTGCGACGATCGGTCTTGTGCATGTCTTCTCTCCAGGGGCCTACGTTGATGTAGGTTAGCAGGCGCGGAAGCGGATTCGTCCTTTCTTTCACAGCAGGACTCCGTAAGTGTTAGTATCGCGGGTTCGGAGTACGTCGCCTTGACAATCCGAAACCAAGAGCCAGGCCGTGTGGGGAGCGCCGAGGTGAAACCGGCGTTTGTGGCAAGACCAGGCTGGGTTTCAGTGGTTGGGCCTGACAGTTGGCTTGGACGGTTCTGGTGCCGGATTCGATCAGGCATCGTTCAGGACGTTCCAGCGAATCTTGACGAGTGCGAGCGCTGCAAAGAGGTGGACTGCACGCAAGAACGCTGGGAGACCTGTTCCAAACGACTGCAGGGAATGAAGGATCGGGCTACCAGCTTCGAATAGCGCCGGATGTACGCACCCAATTGGAGCCAATTGGTGCAATGACGGGTGGTCGTGGATGTAGATCACGACCTTCTGCAGCTATCGCGGGATTACGGGGATACTTTGCGCCCTTGTGATCGGTCGGGACTTTCGGCAGTATGCGCTTGCCGGCTCTGCCGGTTCGGAATCAGGCAATTCCATGAGTGAGGCGCAAAGCGTTTTTCTTGAGGTCACTGGCGGCGGCGGAGAAGGACGTCCGTCAACGCGCGTGCGCCTGGGGGCGTGTACCAGTGTCGGCCGCGACGAGGACAACGACATCAGTTTCGGCGACACGATGTTGTCCCGTCACCATGCCGAATTTCGCCAGCGAAGCGGTCTGTTCTACGTCGTGGATCTGGATAGCTCGAACGGAACCTACGTCAACAGCATCCGTGTCCACGGTGAGCGGGGCCTGCAGGATGGGGATGTGGTCACCGTGGGCGGAACGCCGCTCGTTTTTCGCGAGGCCGAGCTTCCAGCCCCGAACGCGACCGCAAACCGCGGTGTCGTCAGGGCCGAGCTCATGGACGAATTGACCCCATGCGCGGTGCGGACGGTCGTCGACGTTGCCGAGCTGGGGCACGAAGATCGTGGTCTGGGCGTGGTCTGCCAGGCGACGAATGCCTTGGTCGCGCATCATCCTCTGCCTGAGCTCTTCGACAAGGTATTGGAGGCCATTCTCGATGCGATTCCGGCGCAGCGTACGGCCATCATGCTGCTCGAGGGGCGGTCTTTGCTGCCCACCCTGAAGGCCACGCGCACGCGCGACGGTGCGGATATGGGAGCGATCAGGCAGGATATCGTCCAGCGCGCGCTCGAGGGTCGTGAGGCGTTTCTGGTGCGCGACATGCTCGAGAAGACCGAGGTGCGCAACCTGGGCGCCGCGCCGATTCGTTCGGTCATGGGCGCTCCCCTGTGGTCGACCTCGAACGGAAAAGACCATGGTCGGGTGCTGGGAATGATCTATGCGGACAACCTGAGTGACCGTCCGCCGCTGACCGATCGGGATCTTCACATCTTCATCATGATGGCGAACATCACGGCGACGAAGATCGAGAACGCGAGGCTCCTGGAAGAAAACCTACAGAAACAACGCATCGAAGAGGACATGCGCCTGGCGGCCCAGATCCAGTCGGATTTGCTACCGCGCAGCTCGCCCCTGGTTCCGGGATACCGCGTGTACGGAACAACCGAGCCCTGCCGCATGGTGGGCGGTGACTACTTCGACTTCGCACACGATGGCCAAAGCCTGCACATGGCACTGGCGGATGTTTCCGGCAAAGGCACCGGCGCGGCCATGCTGATGGTGGCGCTTCGGGCTACGGTCCGCGCGCATTGGCGCGATGGCACCCTGACCGAAGCCACCTCTCGGATCAACCGGACGTTTCATCAAACGGTGCCGGCCGACAAGTACGCAACCTGTTTCCTGGCCCGGTTGGACACGCCCAGCGGTTGCCTGGAATACGTCAACGCAGGTCACAACCGGCCGTTGCTCATACGACCGAATGGCGAATGGTGCCGCCTGGAAGCAGGGGGAACCGTCCTCGGCGCCTTTCCCGAGACGACCTACGAGCAAGGGACGGTCGTGTTGGAGCCGGGGGGGTGCCTGCTTGTGTTCTCGGACGGCGTAAGTGACGCGTGGTGCAATCACGGCGAGGCCGATCGCCAACTCGTGCGCCTCGTGCTGGCACGCAAGCAGGGAGAGGCGGCTGCACTTCGCACCGAAATCTTCCGCGCCGGGGATCGGGCCAATGATGACCGGACGTTAATCATTCTGGAGCGGCTTTCAGGGTGACGCTCCCATGACACACCGCCCGTAGGCTCGTTCGCTCGACCAAAAGATTATCGGGTATACTGTGGATATCGCCGTGATTGAATTTACCCGCTCAAACGGCTGTAACGTCATCTGCATGGAGGTACCCGGCAGAATCGAGTGTAGGGATATGGTGCTGCGCACGGTGTCCTCGGCCTGCAAGTTGGTCATGCCGGATGTCCGTACGCGAGGCCCGCGCAAGTTCGAGTTTACCGATCATGTCGTGTCCGCCGTGGGTGAAGCCTACAACAACATCGTCTTGCATGGATACGCAGGGCGCGAGCCTGATTCGATCCACATCCAGATCGAAAACTGCCCTGGCTGGATGCGAGTCACGATCAAAGACTTGGGAACCAGTTACGACCCACTCCGAGCGGCATCTCCTGACTTGGATGCGCTTCCAGAGTCGGGCCTGGGCATTTTCATCATGCGATCGTTCGTTGACGAAGTTACCTACTTTGCCGGGCGCCCCAACACCTTGACCCTCTTCAAGCGCCTTGACGAAAGCGGCGGAAACGGCTTAAATGATACTCGCGAATTTGTGTCCAAGGCGGGCTAGTGTATTTTCCCTATTGATGACTATTGAGAAACGATGCTCTTCAATCTCGACAAGCAGAATGGCACCTCGGTCCTTCGCATTGAAGGTGAGCTTGATGCACTCTCGGTCGTCGACCTCAGACCAACCATAAGCGGGATTGGCGAAGAACAACCTTCCCGCGTACTCGTCGACCTTTCTCCTCTCCGCCTGATTGACAGTTCGGGTGTGGGGGCGGTCGTGGCTCTGTTCAAAGTGGTCCGATCCTACGGCGGCGATCTTTCCGTAGTAGGCGTTCGAGATCAGCCCCTGGCCATACTCCGCCTTTTGCACCTCGACCGTGTCCTCATCCGTGACGCAGCTCCTTGACCTGAGCTCGGCCGCGCTTCATTTGCGACCCGACGGCTCGATGGATACGCGATCGCGTCCCCACGAGGCCATGGCCAGAAAGGCGACGAAGATGGCCAAGGGCATGCTGTGGAAGACCAGACGCTCGATGGAGAACATGAGCTGCCACCTGAGATCGAGGGGCGTCACCATGTACACGACGAAGTAGCCGGCGTTCATGAGGACGAGGGTGGTCGTAGCGGCCAGGAACGAGGGATGTTTGAGGCGTCCGAGGTCGAATCCCAGGGTCACCGTGGCCAGGGTCGCGGCGATTGCCACCGACCAGTGCCAGTCGAAGGCTCCGGTCGCGAGGCGCGTGCCCAGGATGTCCGCGACGAGACCGAGAGCGACGAACAGGAGAGCCCAGCGGGAGAATCGGCGCACGAGGCGGCGGCGATCGATGCCGAAGAGAAGAACGAACGACGAAGCGGCCAGAAGATGCCAGTGCCGGGTTCGGATCTTCTGCACATACCCCACCGAGAAGCTGTGGGGCCGTTCCAGCTCGATGGCGAGTTGATCGACGATGAGCTGGGCACGCGGGCGGCTGAGCAGCTTGCTCCAGAAGTCCTTGCCCTGACCGGAGACCAGGTAGTTCGCCGGGGTGAAGGATTTGTAGAGCAGCAGGCAGCACAAGATGGGAGCCATGCCGGCGAGGAGCCAGGCGAGGCTCTTGAGCTCGCGCCTGGCATGGCCCACGAGCACCATGCGCAGGAGACGGCCCGCGCAGAGGGCTACGATAAACAGGGATCCCTCGTTCTTGGTCAGCGCGGCCATGCTGGCGGAAAGCCCGGCGAGAACCTGCAACCCCGCGTGGGGCGCCGACTCTTGGTCGGCGCGATGGAGCAGGGCCACCGCGAGAAGAAAGTAGAAAGCCAGCGGCATGTCCGCGTACTGGGACAGCGCCGTGCCGAGGAAGATTGGGCTGGCGGCCAAGACCGCGCAGGCCAGCGCGCCCAGCATCGTGCTGCGGGCACTGGCCACGGCCGCCGAGATAAGCGCGAGAAGCGCCAGGGTGAAGGTGAACGCGAGGGTCATGGGAACGAGTGGGATCGACTGCCCGGCGTATATCCAACCCCGGGCGACAAAAGCGGGAATCAGGGGCGGGTAGTCGGGATGGGAATGCGCCATGAGGGGATCGAACATCCCCTTCCACGCGCCGGGCGTAGTGGCGCTCAAGAACTTGGCGTGCATGTTCCAGATGGCGATGGCGTCCCAGGCGCCTTCGGGTGCCCGCAATAGCATGGTGCCTACGACGCCGAGAGCGATGGCGACAAAGAGCAGAAACAGCCCGCGTGATGTCCATCCGGAAATGCGTGGTGACTGAGCGGCGGACGGTTTGCGCCCGAGGCGATGGACAACGAACGCGCCGACCAAGGCAGCCAGGTCCACGAAGACGATCGCGTGCGAGGCCCGGCCCATGATGACGAGGCAAAGGAAATCCAGCGCGGCCACGATGCCGGCGCCGAGCCCCATCGCGGCGGCAACATGAATCACGCGGTCGGCGGCATCGCGCGAACGATCGCGCCACAAGGCCGCAACCACGAAGTAGCCGATAAGCCACGCCAGACCGAACGCGAGCAAGGTTGCAAGCAGGCGCGCCATCACGGCCTCCGCTTGTAGATGCGCATACCCTTGGCGAAGCTCTTCGCGTCCCGCAGATCGGTCACCAACCGGTAGCGAGGCGACTCGAGCTCCGCCAGACCCTGGCGAACGGGGCCATCCACGAGCACCCACGCGTGCCGGGTCCAGCTCGAATCCAGGAGCAGGGGCGCAAGACGCAGACTCGCCTCGAAACGCGGCAGCCCTTGCTTGTCCGACAGGTAACCCACCTTGCCTTGCGAGGGCAGCCAGCGCAAGAGCAGCGCGATGTCCTGCTCGACGGGGGAGACGGCGTAGGTGTTGCGAAGGTTGATGATTTCGTTCTTGAAGGGCTTGGTGATGTTGAGGTGCAACCAGGTGAGGCTGGTGATGGCGGCGAAGGCGACGAAAACGACCAGAACCAGCGCGCGCACGACATTCCACGCAACCGGCCTGCTGGTCTCCGGACCTTCGAGGCCCCTGACGAGAAACCTTGCGACAAGCCGGGCCATGCCGTCGCGCTGGCGTTCCTTGGCTTCCGATCGTGCGGGCATGGGGTTCGTTCATCGCCCACGGCGCCCGTCGTGTCAAACGCATCGGTCCAGGGCTCCCTTGGTGATCCTCGTCGAGGCGCGAACGGCCCCGGCGCTTCTCACGCCGCGCCTTCGCTGCTATACACAGTCCCGGCATGACCTCTCTCTCTGTCCTCGTGCCCGTTTTCAATGAGCACCACTTGGTGGCCACCTCGCTGGCCCGGCTGGAGGTCCTGGAAGCCTCGCACCACCTCGAGCACATCCAGGTCATCGTCGTCGATGACTGCTCGAAGGACGATACGCCCCAGGTGCTGCGCACCTTCGCGACCGAGCGCGGGCTGACCTGGAACGAGGACTCCCGGCCAGTCGAGGGGATCTCGCTCCTCGCCTCGGGTCGCGCAAGCAAGACCGACTGGGTGTTCCTGCGGCACGCGAAGAACGGCGGCAAGGGCCGCGCGATTCAGACGGCGCTGGCCCACGCCCGATGTGCCATCACGGTCATCCACGACGCGGATCTGGAGTACAACCCGCGCGACCTCGATCGCATGGTCAGGGTGTTCCTGGAAGAGGGGGCGGACGCGGTGTTCGGGTCGCGCTTCGCCGGCGGCGACGTGCGACGGGCCTTGCACTTTCGCCACGAGCTCGGCAATCGGCTGCTCACCTTCCTCACCAACGTGGCGACCGATCTCAACCTGACCGACATCGAGACCTGCTACAAAGCGGTGCGAACCGATCTCTTGCGCTCCATCCCCATCGTCTCGAACGATTTTCGGCTGGAGCCGGAGCTTGCCATCAAGCTCGCCAAGCGCGGCGCCCGCATCTTCGAAGTCCCCATCAGCTACGCGGGCCGAACCTATCAAGAAGGCAAGAAGATCAACTGGCGAGACGGCGTCGGGGCACTTTCGGCCATCTTGCGTTTCGGAATCAGCGACAACGTCTTCACCGCCGACGAGCACGGCTCGCACACCCTCAACCGACTGTCGCGCGCCCCGCGCTTCAATGCCTGGATGGGGGACGTGGTACGGCCACACTGCGGACAGCGCGTGCTCGAGATCGGCAGCGGCACGGGGAACCTCACCCGCCAGCTGGTCCCGCGCGAGCTTTACTACGCCTCGGACATCAACCCTCTGTACTTGGACGCGCTACGAGGCCTCACCCACGACCGGCCCTACCTTCACGTGTCCCACACCGACGTCACCAAGAGCGAGACCTTTCCCGAGGTGCAAGGCGGCTTCGACACCGTGGTCTGCCTGAACGTGGTCGAGCATGTCGACGATGATCGGGGCGCGCTGAAGAACATCCGCCGGGTGCTCGCCCCCGGCGGCCGCGCCATCATCCTGGTTCCGCACGGTCCGCAGCTGCTCGGCACGCTCGACGAAGTTCTGGGCCACCGCCGCCGCTACACGCCGGAATCGCTGCAAGAGCTCGCCGAGCAGGCGGGCTTTGCCGTGCAGCAAACCGTGCTCTTCAACCGCGCGGGTTGGCCGGCCTGGTGGCTCAACGGCAAGGTGCTCAAGCGCAAGACCTTCGGCCTCGGGCAAATCGTCGCCCTCAACACCCTGACGCCGGTCTTTCGCCGGCTCGACGAGCGTCTACCCTTCCCGCCCCTGTCCCTCATCGCCATCCTCGAGCCACGGCCCGGCGAGTAGCTGTTCGAACCGAATTGAGTGTCCCTCAGCATCCGGCGGACAAGGAGGTACTACGACACCAAGCTGGGGGACCGAAGTAGGGTGTCCCATTTGCATCCGGCTGACAGGACCGAAGTGGAGTGTCCCTTAGCATCCGGCCGACAAGCCGGGCCGCTGGCAAGGAGGGCCGAGAACCGGACCGGAATGTACTGATGTACTTGAGGACCGGAAGCGCAGGCCCGACGCAGCCAGCGGCCTGGATTGTCGGCCGTCGTCGCCTCCGGGGATTGATGGCACCTACCTCTTACTCGAACTGGGCCATGCTGCTTTCCACCAGCAGATAGAGCGTGCGATAGAAAGTCAGCAGCTCGTCGGGGGAGGCGAAGCGCTCCGCCCAGGCGTGCAGGGTAAGGCTGCCGTCGAGCAGGCCGAGCACCTCGCGCGGGGTGGGCCCGAGCCGGAAGGCCTCGGGGCTGACGCGCGGGTTGGGCATGGCGCGCGGATGGAATTCCATCAACGCTTCGAAGTGGTTGGCCAGAAAGTCGTAACTCAGGGCCACCACGCCGGCGCCCAGGATTTCGAAGCTGGAAAGCCCGAGGGGAAACGCCTCCATGGGATTGCGCATGCCACGGTAGTAGTTGAACGCGCCCTCGGTCCAGGTGAACAGCTCCATCACGCGTTCGCGCACGTGCTGCGAGAGCAGGCGAAAAACATCGAGCGGGCGCATGAAGCCGAGCCCCACCAGCGCCTCGCCGAACTTGCCCCCGAAACGCGGCATCTCGGCCAGGGCGCGCTCCAAATCGCCCGAGCGCAGGAATCCGCGGGTGACGAGATATTCGCCGAATCAATCCCCGCTCATGTTCGAGTTGACCGATTCCGGCGCTCCGTGCACGAGGTACACGTCCTTGATTTGCGCGCCCTTCTGAAATCGAATCAGCCCGGTATCGGCGGCGATGGCCAGGTCGGCGATGGCGCGCATGGGCGAGATGAGGGAAAGCTCGCCGCTGTTGTCCGGAACGGCGCCCGGCACCGGCGGCGGAATCGGCCGCTCGGCATCGTCCGCGGTCGAGTCGTCCGCCGTGACGGCATCCGCCGCCGCATCGAAGTTGGCCAAGCCCGGCGTCGACCTGCTGCCGTGTGAAGGAAAGGAGCGCAGCCCGCTGGCGTGCGAGCCGGGGCGGCGGATACCGGAACCACCGGGCCCGTCGGGTGCGCGCGACTTGGACCCGCTCGGCGCCTCGCCGGGTGCGCCCGGCCAGCGCGGGTCGGAGACGGACGGCGGGGACTCATATTGGTCGAGGCCCACCAGTGCCATCGATCCGGCCAGGGCGTCGTCGAGCGCGGCGCCTACCACCGTGCTTGCCGGGTCGGCGATCCCAACCCGACTTGGCGGACGCGCCTCCATATCCGCGGTTGGCATTGGAGACGCCGGGGATCTGTGCGGAAGCGGCGGCGGGGTGCTGGCGGGCGCGGGAGTTTCCGGACGAATCTCCCATTTCTTTGCGTGCTCCTTCAGCCGCTCGACGGCATCTGGGTTGGTGTCGAAGAGATCCGACGCAAGCAGGCCCACGTCCGCGGGCCCGACGCGCATGCCGAACTTGAACTGCAGATCCTCGAGAGCGTTGCGAAACTCCGCCGCGCTTTGAAAGCGTTCGTCCAGACTCTTGGCCAAGGCTTTGCGAACGATGGCATCCAGGCGCGGCGGGACTTCCTTGCCGTTCTTGTCCCAGCGTTCGAGCCGCCCGTCGCGCACCATGAGCAGAACGTCGAGGTCGTTGGGCGCGCTGAAGAGTCGCTTGCCCATCAGCATTTCCGCCAGCACGATGCCCACCGCGAAGATGTCGCTGCGCCCGTCGAGATCGCCGCCCGTGACCTGCTCGGGCGACATGTAGCCGTACTTGCCCTTGAGCGTCCCGGCCTGGGTCTTGGATTCGCGCTCTTGCGCGTGGGCGATGCCGAAGTCGCCCAGCTTCACGTCCCCGCGCCTGGCGATGAACACGTTGGAGGGCGAGATGTCGCGATGGACGAGGTGCATGGGGTTGCCATCGCTGTCCTTGGCGTTGTGGGCATAGTCGAGCGCGTCGAGCACCTCCGAGGCCACGAACATGCAGATGGGGATGGGCAGGCGAACGTGTTTTTGCGCCGCGGAACGCAACAGGGCAAGGCCATCGAACCCGTCCACGAATTCGAGCGCGATGAAATATTGACCAGCTTCCTCGCCGAAGTCCGTGACCTGCACGATTTTGGGATGGATGAGCTGCGCCGTCAGCTTGGCCTCGTCGATGAACATCGACACGAAGGTCTTGTCCGCCGCCAGATTGGGCAGGATGCGTTTGATGACGAGCAGCTTCTCGAAGCCGTGGGTCGAGAGAATCTTCGCTTTGAAGACCTCGGCCATCCCTCCAGTCGCGAGGCGCTGAACCAAGGTATAGCGCCCGAACTGCGAGGGAAATCCCGCCTCCTTTCCCTCGACAGGCATCAGATCCTTATTTTAGCACGTTGTCGGGTCAAAAGAACCTCGTTCCCCTGTGCCGGGGCAGAGGTTTCGTAGTACCATGAATCGATTCGCATGCGAACTCTCTCGTCAGGGAAGTCGGATGTCGGCCGACGGCGGCCGCACAACGAAGACAGTATGCTGTTCGACGACGAGCTGGGCCTGTACCTCGTTTGTGACGGCGTGGGCGGCAACGCCAAGGGCGAAGTGGCCAGCGCGGAATCGGTCGACCTGGTCCATTCCTGGGTCAAGCGCTGGCGCAAAACCCTCGCTGCCCATGTGGCGGATCCATCACCCGAGAATTCCGGGATGGTGCGCCGCCTGCTGGAGAGCGCGGTGCAGTCCGCGTGCTACATGGTCTTCGGCATGGGGCAGATCGATCCGCGGCAGAAGGGCATGTCGACCACCCTGTCATCCCTGCTGATTAGTGCGGGAACCGCGTTCATCGCCCAGGTGGGAGACAGCCGCGTGTACCTTACCCGGGATGGCAAGACGGCCCAGCTCACCGAAGACCACACCTTGGTCAATTTCCGGCTGAAGCTGGGGCTCATCACGGCCGAGGAAGCCGCCAACTCGCCGGGCAAGAACGTCATTACCCGCGCCGTCGGGCACCAGGACTACGTCGAGGTCGACACCATCGACCTCGACATCCAGAAGGGCAATCGATTCATGCTCTGCACCGACGGGCTGCACGGCTACCTCCTCGACGGCGAGGTCGACGGGCTGCTCAAGGGCGAACGCGAAGCCGTGGCCAACCGGCTCATCGAGCTGGCCAACGAGCGCGGCGGCCGCGACAACATCACCGTCGTGGTTTGCGACGTCCTCGAGGCCTGAGGCCGTCTGCCTTACTTGCGCGCCGCGCGGCCGAGCACGCGCTTGAGCGCGGCAGGCTCGTAGAGCTCCCCGAGCAATTCGATGGTCTTGTAGATGGCCCTGCGCGCACGCGCCTGGCTGTCCTCGGCGGTGGCGAGCAGAACCAACCTATCCCTGCCCTCGTCGGTGCGGCGCTGCTCGTCCGGAATCAGCTCGTTTCCGAGCAGAACCCGGGTGTCCGCGTCGCCCTTCTCTTCGCAAACCGCGGCCAGCGCGCCCAGCCTGGCCACCGCGGAGCCGCCCAGGGTCAGAAGGCCCGTGGCCGCGCGCTCCTCGCTGGTTTGCAGCGAGCGAAGGAACGCGAAAAGCTTCGAATAACCGCCTTGGCGCGGATCGTACGAACCCGGTGCCAGACCGAGGGCCGACAGGCGATCCTGCAACCTCTCGTATTGCCTGGCGTGAACACCGCACTGGATGCCGAGCAGGATCTTCATTTCCAGCGATTCGGAATCGGCGATCCAGATGGCGGCGGCCTCGATGAACTCGATGGCGAATTTCGTCTCCAGGCGCAGCATGTCCGACACGCTGGCGCCATCGCCGGCCAGAGCCGGCAAGTAGCCCGAGGCCACCAGACCGCGAAAGGATTCCTGGTTTTTGAACTCGAGCTCGGAAACGAAGACGTCGGCATTGACCATGAGGCGGTGGGGATCCTTGTCCCCAGGTCGCCCCCCGTCAAGGAGAAGGTTGGCCCCGGGCCGAAGAAACCTGGCCCACACATGGCGCCGCACAATCAGCCGAGTCGACGCGACCGGGTTTGACAGCGCAAGGGTGTGTCCCTACGCTTGCCCGACCGTGAAGTACCCCTGCCTCGTGCCCTGCCTTTCGGCGCTGGCCGCGACCGTGCTCGCGCCAGCTACGGCGACGGCCCAATCCGCCATCCTGCCGCTGTCCGAGGTCAAAGCCGGCATGGTCGGCGAGGCGCGCACCGTGTTTCAGGGCACGACGCCCGAGCCATTCAAGATCCGCGTGGTCTCCATCCTGCGCAATTTCCTGCCCAAGCAGGACATCATTTTGGTTCGCGCCGAGGATCCACGCCTGGCATTCACCGGTATCGCCGCGGGCATGAGTGGCAGCCCGGTGTACGTCGAGGGCAAGCTGCTCGGGGCCATCGCGTACGGCTGGTCCTTCGCCAAGGAGCCACTGGCTGGGGTCACACCCATCGAATACATGCTCGCCGAGCGCGGTCGCCGGGATCGTCCGCCGTCCAATCCGTACCAGGCCGAGTCCTGGGAGCCCGCACCGTCGGGGCTCGCGGACGCGACCGGCACGCGCTTGCAACCGGTGGCGATTCCTCTGTCGGTTTCCGGGGCCTCGGACGCCGCGCTCGCCTACCTGGGGGAGGAGCTACAACCCTTCGGCCTTCACCCCGTTCGCGCGGGTGGTGCGGGCGGAAAACCCACGGGAATGCCACTTGCCAAAGCCTTGATTCCGGGCGCCGCGCTCGGCGTAGCCCTTATGCAAGGAGACATGACCACGACCGCGATGGGAACCCTCACCTACGCCGAGGGGAAGCAAGTGCTCGCATTCGGGCACCCCATGATGGGCATCGGCGCCGTGAGTCTGCCCATGGTGCTCGGCGAGATTCACACCATCATTCCCAGCCTTTCATCGTCGCTCAAGATGTCGTCGCCCATCGGAGAAATCGGCAGCATCACCGACGACACCAAGGATGGCGTGGTGGGGGTCGTCGGCGGGCACGCCGGCACGGTCCCGGTGCTGGTGGAGGTGACCTGCCAGGGCGTAAGCAAGCCGCCCTTCTCCGTGGCGATCGCGCGGCATCGTCGGCTCATGCCGCTGCTCGCGACCATGGCGGTTTCCACCGCGCTTTCCGAGGCGGTGCCCGATGTCACCGACATGGTCGCCGACGTGACCACGCGCTTTCACGTGCGCGGATTTTCGCCCATCGAGCTTCGCGATCGGTTTTTTTCGAACGAGACCTTGGCTCCCAAGATCCTGGCGATGTCGCACGGCATGCGCGCTCTCGGCGACCTGCTCGACAACCCATTCGCCCCCGCCGTGGTGGAGAAGATCGAGGTGAACGCGCGCGTGGAATTTCGTTCCGACAGGGCCATGATCGTCGCCCTGTCGGCGCCGGGCGACAAGGTACGAGCGGGCGAGCACCTTCCCTTGCGGGTAACCTTGCGCCCCTACGCCGGAGCCGAGTACACCCAGACCTTGGAGGTCGACGTACCCGCGGCGCTGGCGGGCAAGACGATGAAGATCGAGGTCGCGAGCGGCGCGCAAGTGAAACCCGAGGTGCCGCGTGCCGAGGATCTGCGCGGCTTCATCGAAAACCTGCGTGCGTACTATCCCGCGTCCAGCCTCGTGGTCAGTTTCACCACCCGAGACGAGGGGGCCTCCCTGCGCGGCCGCTTGCTTCGCGATCTACCCGCCTCGGCCTTGGACACCCTGAGGCCGGTGAACCAGAGCCGCCGCGCGGACTCCTTCCGCGTCGTCGAGCGCGCGGCCTTCCCGGGGCTGCACCCGGTCACAGGACGGCAAGAAATAACCGTGCAGGTGAGCGACGCGCGGGACGCCAGCGAGCCGTGATCTCCGGTTTACTTGACCACCCGCAACTGCGGACGGCGGCGACGCGAATGGAGGTGGATGGCCAGCTCTCCCGCTGCCAGATCGTCCTCCGCGGGTACGGCCCGCAACCCGGGCCCGTCGTCGCACAAGGTGTAGGCGGACTGTCTGCGCTCCTGCCCTCGCAGTTGCAATTCTTCCATTCCGACGTCGGTGGGCGTGGCCAGGGCCACGTCCGCGGGCATGTCCTCACGGTAGAGAACCCCGCAGCCGTTGGTGCACGTCACTGCGTAAACCGCATGCCAGGGGATGTAGGTGCGATGGGAAACACGGGAAAACGAAAGGGTGGCGCTGACTCCTGCCTCGGTAACCTCGAGGTCGGTGATCGGGATCGGCATATTCCGCCCGTACTGCAGCACCAAATGAGCCTGCGAAGAAAATGGTGCCGGCACAACCACACCGGAGCATCGAGCATCCAAGTGCAGCGAAGCCCATCCTGCTCGAAGAAGTGCGAGGAAGGCATCTCTTTTTGGCGGTCTTTCGCTTTCGTCCATTGCTCGGCCCCACCCAGACAAGTAATTGCCGGTTCCTTGTTGTACCGCCCATCACTCTGCCTTTCCAGGGCAAGTTGGCCCCAGCTCGCCATGAGCGCTTGGCGTCATCAGGCCGCGTCGGCGGAGTCAATCCCGTTTCGACCAAGCTACCTCCGCGGCCCGGCAACGAAGAACTCCGGACGGCAAGCATTTGAGTCTATATAATGCGTCTACCTTGGCAGCTGATATGAACCGCCCGAGTCTGTTTGCGCCATCGGCGCCCCCCGCCCAACCGCCACCGCGGGCGCTATCTGGCTGGCGTGCCCGCCTGGCCAGCGATCCCATCCCGCGTCTTCTGCGCGAGGGTGCGCCCAGCGTGCTCGCCCGTGTGCGTCGGGACCTCATCGACGACAGCGAGGCACCGGACGCGGACGAGATCGCAGGCTACCCCGAAGTCAAGGCGCTGTTGCGCAAAATGGAAAAGGACGGCAGCTTCGCTCCGCGCGCGAGCGACAAGGAGCTGGGCGCGGCGAAGTTCGTCAAGTGCCTGGCCACGCTGCGCGCGCTGGATCGCCTGACCGACTTCGGCCTGCGCGTCGAGGGCAAGGGCGCCGTCTTCCAGCAGCTGAACAAGATCGCGGATTTCATCTTGGCCTCGCAGGACAGCGACGGCGGGATCGGCGATCTGAATCTGGCCGAAAATCCCAAAGGGCGCGGCAAGGTCGTGGCCGTGCATTTTCAGGGCTGGGCGCTGTCGGCCCTCTGTCGCGCGGGCTTCGAGAGCGATGCCCGGGTCGAGAAGGGATTTCGCTTCCTATTGTCCTTGCGCCAAGACGACGGTGGCTGGGCCTGGCGGGGCGTGCGCACCGATTCGGCCGCGCGCCCGTCGAGCCACCTCATCACGGGCATGGTGTTGCGCGCGTTCGCCTCTTCGAAGGATCGGCGCACCGGTCGCGAAGCCCGTCGTGCCGCCGAGCTTCTCGCCACCCGCTTCCTGCAACCCGATCGCTACGAGGACCGCAAGGCTCCATCATTCTGGGAAATCCTGACCGAGCCGCGTTTCTACACCGACGTCCTCGATGCCCTCGACACCATCACCAGCATCGGCCTCGGCAAGGAAAACTCGGGCGTACGCACGGCCGAGGCCTACCTGCGCTCGCGCCAGGCCAAGGACGGACTGTGGTATCCCGGCATGCCGGTCAAGGGCGACAGCGCGATCTCCCGTACCCCGGCCCGGGCTTCGGCCAAGACGCCCAGGGACGCCAAGGACGTGGTCGAGGCCATTGGTCTGACTTTGCGCGTCCTGGTCGTTCTGCGAAAAATCAACTAAGACTTGGACCGTGCCGAAATACACCCTTTCCGACGTGCGGACGATCCACGATCTCCCGCTCCCCGAGCTCCTCTTCCGCGCCCAGCAGGTGCACCGCGAGCATCATCGCCCGAACGAGGTCCAGCTGTGCTCGCTGTTGTCGGTGAAGACCGGCGGGTGTCCCGAGGACTGCTCGTACTGCCCGCAGTCGAGCCACTACGACACCGGCGTGCAGCGCGAACGCCAAATGTCAGTACCCGACGTCGTCGCGGCGGCCACGCGTGCGCAAGCCGCGGGCGCCACGCGCTTCTGCATGGGCAGCGCGGGGCGCAGCCCGCATGACGGCGAAGCCTTCGAGAACATCCTCGGCATGGTGCGCGCCGTGCGCGGCCTGGGCCTGGAGGCGTGTATCACGCTCGGCATGCTCAGCGACGAGCAGGCCCGGCGGCTGGCCGAGGCGGGCCTCACCGTCTACAACCACAACGTCGATACCTCGCGCGAATTCTACGGCAACATCATCAAGACGCGCACCTACGACGATCGCCTGGCCACCCTCGCGCGCGTGCGCAAGGCCGGCATGAAGGTGTGCAGCGGCGGCATCATCGGCATGGGCGAATCCATCGACGACCGCTGCGCCATGCTGGTGACGCTGGCCAATCTGGAGCCGCCGCCCGAGAGCGTGCCCATCAACGGATTGGTTCCCGTCAAGGGCACGCCCTTGCAAGATCAGCCCCCCGTGGATCCGCTCGAAATGGTGCGCATGATCGCCACCGCGCGTATCGTGATGCCGCGGTCGCAGGTACGTTTGTCGGCGGGTCGTACGGCGCTTTCGCGCGAGGCCCAGGTGCTGTGTTTCATGGCCGGAGCGAACTCGTTCTTCTTCGGCGAGAAGCTGCTCGTCACCGGCAACCCCGACATCGACGCCGACCAGAAGCTGCTGCGCGACGCCGGCATGCGGGCCGCGCTGCCGCATTGATTGTAATGGGAACCCTGACCTGAAACACCTCGCCCCGCGTAGCGGAGCGAAGTGGGCGAGGGCGCGGCGAAGCCGCGGGAGCAGGTGTTGGGCGTGTAGGACCCGAAGTGCCCGCAGGGCTGTAGCCCAGCTTTGCTGGGCGAAGCGAGGGGGGACCGGGGGACTGCGAGCGAGAGCGAGCCAGTCCCCCGTAAGATACAAGGGGCTGCCCGTTTCACGCCTGAAGGATCCGGGCCTTCGGCCCGGCGGCGGTACTGGGAGGGTTCCCAAACCCACGGGATCCGAAAATCCCTTCGCTTTCGGCCTCTGTGCTCTCCCCGGTCTCTGCGCCCTCGGTTTCTACTCGAAGGAGCAGATGTACTCGGCGATGTCGGCTTCCACGGTGATGGTGAAGCCGCTTTTCCCGGGAACGCGAAACAGCGTGCCCGCGGCGTAGCCCTGCCAGGCTTCGCTGCCGTCGAGCTTCACGCGGCACGCGCCGGCCACGATCTCCATCTTTTCGGGAGCGCCGGTTCCGAAGTGGTACTCACCCGGGTAGATGAGGCCGAGGGTCTTCTTGGATCCGTCGGCAAGAAGCAGAGTATGGCTGACCACCTTGCCTCCAAAGTAGACGTTGGCCTTGCAAACGGCGGTGACGTTGGCGAGCTCCGTGGGAAAGGTGCTGGACATGGCCGGCAGACTGCCATTGCCGGCGTACGGGTGCAACGGGGAGACCACGGCCAGATCCGGATTTTTCACCACAGAGGCACCACACATCGACCGCGACCGACAGCAAGGCTGTGGCATGGCGGAGCCACACGGCGACGCCAAATCGAGGCTACAACAGGCGAAAGGAATGCGCCCGTCCCGGCAGGAGATTGGCCGCGCCTGCCCGGAGCCGGCGTGCCGAGCTGCCGGTCAGAAAGAATTCGAACCTCGCCGGAAACCGGTCGAAGAGATACTGGACGTCGTCGAGGAGACCGGGGACCTTCTGGATCTCGTCGACGCAAACCACGAGGCGCCGCTCCTTGCGCGCTTCCAGCTCTCCCGCCAGGGTTCCTGGTGCCCGCTCGTAGCGTAGCCGCTCGCGTGGATCTTGCAAGTTGATCACCAGAGCGTCGGCCGGCGCGCTCGCGCGCAGGAGAAACGACTTGCCAGCTTGCCGTGCACCGAACAGTAATCGCACCTTCCCCCGTGATGTTCGCTTGCGTAGCGCCGTCTCGAGGCAGCGGGGATGATAAGTCGGTTGGATCACCATTCTGCGGCATATTCTACAGCTTGCTGTTGATTTGCCAAGGATGGTGCAAGACCGCTACGCCTGCGCGCTCCCGCGCATAGCCGAATCCGTGGGGGGGAATGCACCCGAGCTTCTCCCCTTCCGCGCCCTCCGCCTTTCCGTGTCTCGATGGTGAGAAAACTCGCAGCCACCTCACGCCCGGTTTTCTTCGCCGCGCGCGAGGCGAAGCAAGTTGTCCTTGTGGCGAGCGACGACGAGCACGACGACGGCAAGAGAGAAGGTCAAGCGCGGCCAGGTGGCGAGGTGAAACAGCCACAAGGAAAGCGGATAGCAGGCGATGCCGACCAGGGATCCTATGGAGGCGATGCGGAACCAGAGAAAGACGACCGCGAAAACCAGAGCGCACGCCAGGGCGGGCAGGGGCGCCAGCGCGAGCCCCGCACCGAGGGAGGTGGCGACACCCTTGCCACCGCGACCCCGCAGGAAGATGGAAAAGATCTGCCCCAACACCGCAAAGAGACCACCCAAGGCCGGCAGCCATGGATCGTCAAGCAGCCGGCCAAGCACGAGGACGGGCAGGGCGCCCTTGGCAGCATCGGCCACCAACACCACGGCCGCCCACTTTCCGCCCAGCGCGCGGCTCACGTTGGTGGCGCCGATGTTTCCACTGCCCACCTTGCGCAGGTCCACGCCCTTGGCGCGCGCGACGATGACGCCGGTCGGGATGGAGCCGACGAGGAAGGCCAAGACGAGCGCGAGCAGCGTGATCATCGGCGACCATCCTAGCCTACCCGGCGCGGATTGAGGCGTGACATCCTGCCCTGGTATCGACCGGTCTCCACGATCACGGGTGGTGAGGAATCTCGGCTCCTGCTAATAACAGCCGGGTGGAATCAAGCAAGTCAGGCGATCTCGATGCGCAACTTTGTCGCGCGGCCTTCGTGTGCGACTTCGTGCGGGTACGCGAGCTGCTCGCCCAGGGCGCCAGCCCGAACGCGCGCGACGAGGACATGCGAACGCCACTGCACCAGGCGGTGCTCGGCAACAGCGTGGGGCTCTTGGGCCTGCTCATCGAAGCGGGGGCCGACCTCGACGCCAAGGACGCGCAGGGGTTTACGCCTTTGCATTTCGCGGCCCAGGAATATCTGCCCGAGGTCGCGCGCATCCTGGTGGGCAAGGGCGCGGACGTCAACGCGTGCGACGAGGATGGCAACTCACCGCTTTGGCGGGCCGTCTTCTCGTCCGCCGGCCGCGACGAGATCGCGCGCTTCTTGCTGGAAAGCGGCGCTCGCGACGATCAGGCCAACCACGAGGGCGTGACCCCGCGCGAGCTGGCCGAGCGGCTCGGTAGCCGGCTTTTCTCGGCCAACTAGCCATGGGCAAGCGCAGGGGACAGTGGGGCAAGCCTCGGCAGAGCAAGCCCGTGAAGAACGTTTCCGCGCCGGATCGGCAAGCGGCGACGGCGGATCCCCGGGCCTGGCTCGCACCCGCGATTGCCTTCCTCGGTCTGCTCACGCTCTATGTCGCCACCCTGGCGCCCTCGGTCATGGGTGGCGACAGCGGCGAGCTGACGGCCTCGGCGTTGACTGGCGGGGTGCCCCATCCTCCCGGCTACCCGCTCTTCGCCCTGCTCGCGCGTCTATTCGCGGCCTTGCCGCTCGGACACTCGCCCGCGTGGCGGGTGAACCTGCTCTCCGCAACCTCGACGGCGGCGGCGGGCGCTCTCGTGTGCGCCACGGTTGTGCTATGGACGCACGAAAGGGCGGCGGGGCTCGTGGCGGCGGCGCTCTTCGGCACGAATTCCGTGGTCTGGCTGCACGCCGTCTCGGCCGAGGTGTTCGGCCTCAACGCCATGTTCGTGGGGCTGGCGTTCCTGCTCTGGCTTCACGTCGAACGCACGGCCGCCCGCCGCCACGTCTTCGCGCTCTGCCTCGCCTGCGGTCTTGCCATGTGCAACCACCACACCTTCGCGTTCGTGGGCGCGCCCCTGGTGTTGCGATCGTTCTGGCTGGCAAGACGCACCCTGCAGGCTCGCGGCATCGTGCTCGCATGCGCCCTGGGTCTCGTCGGACTTCTGCCCTACGTCTACCTCGCCCTGGCCTCGGCCTCGTCGGCCGCGGTGTCGTGGGGCAACGAAGCCACCCTGGACGGTTTCTTGAACCACGTTCTGCGCCGAAACTACGGTACCTTCAGCATGGGGCAAGCCAGCAAGGACGGTGCTTTCGTGGCGGAAGGCACGTTCTTCCCGACCCTGTGGCGCATGCTGGGGCACGCCTTCCCGCGCTTTCTTTGGGTAGGCCCGCCGCTGGCCTTCCTGGGGCTCTACCGCGGGGCCAGGGATCGCCAGGCGAAGAGCCAGTCGTATGTTCTCGCCCTTGTTCTCGGCTTGTACGTGCTCGGCTTCTGCATGCTGTCCAACCTGTCGACGTCGCAGGGCCTTTACGTGACCGTTCTGGTCCGTTTTTGCATCCAATCCGATCTCATGCTGGCCGTCGCGGCCGGCCTGGGTGTGGCCGAGCTGACGCGCCTCGCACGGACGCGCTGGAGCGCCTGCGCGCGCCACGCGCGCTGGGCGCCCGCGGTCGCCTTGCTGGTCTTCGTGGCCGGTGCGGCGGCCCACGCGGGCGAGTGCGACCAACACCACAACCGGGTCTTCGCCGATTTCGTGACCACGGCCTTTGCCTCGCTTCCACCGAATGCCATCGTGATCACGATGGGCGATCACTTGACCGGCTCGGTCTTTTACTTTCGCGAGGTCGAGAAGCTGCGCACCGACGTCATCCACCTCGACCGCGAGCTGCTCGGCACTTCCTGGTACGGCGCGCGCAAGCGCAAGCTCTACCCCGACCTCTATGTTCCTCCAGGCCCTTACGGCAAGGCGGGCTGGAACATCAAGAAGCTGCTCGACGGCAATCCCGCAAGGCCACTGGTGGTCATCGACCGCCTGGACGCTTGGGATCAGAGCTGGAAGGACGGCTACAAGCTCGCCACCAACGGTCTCGTTCATCCCCTGGTGCCGGCCGGCCAGTTCCCGAGCTTCGAGCAATGGGTCGCGCGCGATGGCAAGGCCCTGGGCCACTACGACGTGATGCCCGCGTTGCGCGCGCCCGAAGGATCGTGGGAATACGCGCTCGCCAAGTTGGTCATGACGACCCAGGCTGGCCGCGCCCACCTGGCCTTGGTCTACAGCAACGAGTCGGGCAACGCACCTGCCCCGGCGCGCGGCGCGGTGGCGCTACTCGAGGATCTCGTCGCCAAGGCGGGCGGGGACAAGGGTCTCGGCATCGCCCGCTTGCCCGGGATGCGCCAGATCTACCTCGGTCCGAACGTCTGGAAGGATCTCGGCATCGGCTACGAGATCCTTTCGCACACCGATAGGGCGTACACCCCGAAGGTTGCCTTGGCCTACGAAAAGTTCGTCGAGCGTGCTTCCTCGGACGACGCAGACCTGCCGGCCGCACGCGAGTACGTCGAACAGCACCGCCTCGTCCAGTAACGGATTTCAGCCGTTCGCATCGCCGACACCGCGCCTGTTCCAATCTGCGTTCCCGCCCACCTCTGCCCTTGGTGCGTGAATGTGCAAACGCGAGCAAGTGCCTGATAGACTGGTGTCACTCATGCGCAGCATTGCTTGTGCCTTCGCGGTCCTGGGCGTTTTTGCTTCTTCGCGTGCGCTAGCCCAGCAAGAGATGATCACCGATGTGCGCGTCGTGAATGCCGTGCGCACCAACGAGGAAACCGTTCGCTCCATCGCCGGGATCTCCATCGGCGATCCGCTGCTCCCTGACACCCTCGATATCGCGCGCGAGCGCCTGCACACCTCGGGCATGTTCGCGGACGTCAACGTGTACTGGGAGCCGCACGGCGCAGGCGTTCGCGTCGTCATCGTGATCACCGAGAAATTCCCTTGGGCGCCGGTGCCCACGTTCTCCTATGCCCCCGGCAACATCTCGGCGGGTGGCGTGGTCGCGCACGGCAACCTCTTCGGCCGCGGCAAACGCGGGCTCATCGGCGGGCGCATCTCGAACGTGGATTCGGGGGCACTCGTGGCCTACGACGACCCTGCCTTCCTCGGATCTTGGGGGTTCTTCACCGTCAAGGGGAAATACCAATCGCAGATCATCCCCGAGTACGCCAACACCAACCTTGCCGGCTTGCCCCTCGAACCCATACGCAACACCAAGCTCCGATCGTATGGCTTCGAGATCAACGTCGGCGTGGCCTGGTTTCGCAAGGTCCGCACCTCGTTCGGTTGGAACCTGGATCAGAACGACGTGTTGTGGTCCAGCCTGGCCGATCCCAACAACCCGACCCTATTTCCCGCGCTTGGCAATCAGACCCTCGCGCAAAATCTCGGCAATCCTCCACCCCAGGCGGACACCAGCGCCCGGCGAGGAAATGCCACGGTCAACCTGACCTTCGACTTCCGCGCTCGCGAGCGCGCCGTCATGTACGGCAATGCGCTCGGCTTCACCTTCGAATACGCGGCCCCGCGCTGGGGCAGCCAGTCCGACCTTTGGTACTGGAAGGCCAGTACGTCTTACGAGCACGGCATCCGCTTCTTTCACGAGCACAATCTGATCATCCGCATCGGCGGTATCGCGGGAGAGAATCTGCCACTGTGGTCCGAAAACTCCGCAGGCGGCACGAATCTGCGCGGTTACCTCTATCGGCAGTTCCAAGGGGATACCCACCTGCGCAGCCAGGTCGAGTACCACTTTCCGCTTTTCAGTCTGTGGAGCGTCGATGTTCGCGGGCTCGTCTTCAACGACGCCGCGGCAATTTGGTTTCGCAAGCTACCGCAACAATACTCTTTCGGTGCGGGTACGGCCTACCTCCCACGCGACGACGGACGCCAGTTTCTGCCGCCCGCGTTCCTCGAGCAGGGATTTCGCGCCAGCCGGGATATTCACACCTCGGCCGGTGCGGGTCTCCGTTTCTACCTGCGGACCGTGGCGATACCCCTGGTGGGTGTCGACGTGGGCAACGGTCTCGGCACGAAGGACATCCGCGTCATCCTGGTCGTGGGCGCGTAGCGCGCTACCACTTGCCGGACTTGCGCGCCTCGGCCTTGGGCATGCCCGCCAGCTTGGCGAGGTTCTCCAAGAATCTCGGATTCGGGCATGACGTAATCCGTGAGCTTGCCGCCAAGATACGCGTCGTAGCCCGCCAGATCCATCAGGCCGTGGCCGCTGTAGTTGAAGAGAATCACTTTCTTCTCGCCGCTCTCGCGGCAGGCGACGGCCTCGTCGATGGTCGCCGCGATGGCGTGGCTGGTCTCCGGCGCGCAGATCGTGCCCTCGGTCTTGGCCCAGATCATGGCCGACTCGTAACACTTGAGCTGGCCGTAGGCCTTGGGCTCGAACAGTCCTTCGACGATGCCCTGGCACACGAGAGGCGCCATACCATGGTAGCGAAGGCCGCCAGCGTGGATGGGCTTGGGCACGAAGGTGTGGCCAAGCGAGTGCATGGGCAGAAGCGGAGTCATGCCGGCGACATCGCCATGGTCGTACACGAAATTGCCCTTGGTCATCTTGGGGCAAGCCTGGGGTTCGACGGGGACGATCTTGATCTTCGCGCCGTGGATCTTGTCGTAGGCGAAGGGGAAGGCGAGCCCGGCGAAGTTGCTGCCGCCGCCCGCGCAGGCGATCACCACATCGGGCAGACGTTCGCCGGCCTTCTTGAGCTGCTCCTTGGCTTCGAGCCCGATGATGGTCTGGTGAAGCATCACGTGGTTGAGCACGCTGCCCAAGGCATAACGGGTTTGCCCCGACCTGTCGGTCACCGCCGCCTCGATGGCTTCGCTGATGGCGATGCCAAGGCTCCCCGGCGTGTCGGGCATCTGGGCCAAGATATTGCGGCCGGCCTGGGTTTCACGCGACGGGCTGGCCACGCAGTTGGCGCCCCACACCTGCATCATCGACTTGCGGAAGGGCTTCTGGTCGAAGCTGATGCGCACCATGAAGACCTTGCACTCGAGACCGATGAGGTTGCAGGAAAAGGCGAGGGCGCTGCCCCACTGGCCCGCGCCGGTCTCGGTGGTCAGGCGTTTGATACCGAATTGTTTGTTGTACCAAGCCTGCGGCACCGCCGTGTTCGGCTTGTGACTGCCGGCCGGGCTCACGCTCTCGTCCTTGTAGTAAATCTTGGCCGGCGTGTTCAGGTAGCGTTCCAGGAAGACGGCGCGGCGGAGGGGCGACGGACGCCACCTGTAGAGGATGTCCAGGACCTCCGGCGGAATGTCGATCCAGCGCTCGCTGCTGACTTCCTGCTCGATGAGGTTCATCGGAAAGACCGGGGCCAGCATCTCGGGCTTGATCGGGCCGCCGTCGGGGCCAAGCGGTGGCAGCATGGGCGTCGGCAAGTCCGCGGCGAGGTTGTACCACTTGCGAGGGATCTCGTTCTCGGAGAGCTGAATCTTCACGTTGTCCATGTTGTCCGTCCTTTGGCAGATAAAGACACCCCATCGGAGACCGCGGAGCGTCGTGGCCGAATGGCATAGTAGAGGACTGGGCCGTCCGAGTTCAACCACGGATCATCGCCCATAGTCCCGCACTAGCGCAGAAGGTCGTGGCCATGGTGAGCCGTCTACGTCCACGACCCCCCGTCGTCAGCGACGCCTCTGTCGGCGCGGGACTAGGACTTGCGAGCCACGCCGATGATCACGCGGTTGAGCGCGCGGTCGGCTGCTGGCCGCTCGGGGGTGGATGGCGCGGGAACATCGATGCGGTCGGAGGTATCGGGCCGGACCATGCGGTAGGCGCCCGCCCCAGTCAGACCCTGGCCGCTCGCCTTGTCGATTTCACTTGGTGGCGTCGTTGGGTTGGCGCGATTGGCGACGGTTGGAGTGTCGCTGAAGGCGTCGTCTTCTTCCGAGAGCGCCGCAGCCACATCGGCGAGCTCGGCGGCGATCTCGTCACTCGATTTCGGGACGGAGTCTGCTCGCGGGGTTGCCATGGATCCTTCGCGGTTCCCGTTGGCGCCTTTCACCTTCGCCGACACGCTACCCCCTGGTGGAACGCCGCTCGCCTCGCGGCTTGGTGTCACGCGTTCGGTTGGCACACAGCATGTCGAGAACATCCGATGCAGTACAACAAATAGATACTAATATAGTGTAACCTGAAATACAACTGTAAACACAAATAACTTTCAGGGTTTCGCGCTCATCGCGTGCGGCATTCCGTTGTATAGGTAGAGGCATGAAGCGAATCGTCACCTTCTTCGGACTCGCATTCGTTGTTTGCGCCGCTGGCTGCACCAGCCAAGAGCCAGCCAAGCCCACGCCGCCCCCCGCCAAACCCGCGCCGGTGGTCGAAGCCGCCAAGCCCGTCGATGCCGGCGCCGCCGACGCGCACCTTGGCATGATGGAAAAGTACGCCATTTGGAAGGCCAAGAAGGAGGCCGACGAGAAGCTGGCCAAGGAGCTTGCCTCCGAGGAAGAGGCCCGCCTGCGCAAGTTCGACAAGAGCAGGATGGCCACGCACCTGGCCTTGCTCGCGTTCGAAAAGAGAACGCGCAAGGTGCTCGACGACGCGGCCCAGAGCCTGAAGGGCAAGCCCGATGCGGCAGCGCAAATGGAAAAGATCGCGGACAAGCAGCGCAAGGCCATCGAGGCGCAAGCCAAGGTTCTGCGCAAGATGGATCCCACGGGCGGCAGCTCGAACATCGGCACGGATCATGATGTAAGCCTGAATCTCCTGGCCAATGACTATCCGGCCGCACTGGCCGCCGCGGCGGCGGGCGACGACAAGCCGCTCGCAGAAGTGAGCAAGGAGCTCGACAAGCGCTTCCAGAAGATGGAGTCGTGGCTCGACGAGGTGAAGGCCTCCAAAGAGACCAAGGAGGCAAAGCCGGCCAAGGCGGCCAAGAAAGCCAAGCCTGGGAAGAAGGGCAAGAAGTAGCGACAGGAGTCCGCACGTGGTTTCACCCAGGCAGCTCAAGCAACTGGCCGACCAGCACGGCACGCCGCTTTTCGTCGTCGACCACGGCGAGATCCGGCGCAACTTCGCCATGTTTCGCAAGTATCTGCCGCGCGTGCAGGCCTACTACGCGGTCAAGGCCAACCCCGATCCGGCCATCGTCAACACGCTCTTCCGCGCGGGCGCCAGTTTCGACGTGGCGTCCATGCCGGAATTCAACATCGTTCACCAGAATATCCAGGGCTGGCCGCCGAAAAAGCGGCAAGACTTCATCTGGGACAAGATTGTCTACGCCAACCCGGTGAAAGACAATCGCACCCTGGCCGAGCTCGACCCGTACAAGCCCCTCGTCACCTACGACAACCTGGCCGAGGTGGGCAAGATCAAGAAATTCGCCCCCCACGCGGGGCTGGTTCTGCGTGTGAACGTGCCCAACACCGGCTCCATGGTCGAGCTGTCGTCGAAATTCGGGGCCTCTCCCGGCGAGGCGGTCGACCTGATGGGGGCCGCCTTCAAGGCCGGCCTGGTCGTCGAGGGGCTGTCCTTCCACGTGGGCAGCCAATGCACCAACTACCAGAACTACGTGCAGGCCCTGGGCATTGCCGACGGCATCTTCAAGGAAGCCTGGGAGCGCGGCCACAAGCAGGTGAAGATCCTCGACATCGGCGGCGGCTTCCCCGCGCCCTACGACCCGCACGTGCGGCCGTTCGCTGAGCTGGCCAAAACCTTGAACGCGGAGCTCGACCGGCTTTTCGGCCCCGAAATCGAGATCATCGCCGAGCCCGGCCGTTTCATGGTGGCGACCGCGGCCACCCTGGTGGTCGAGATCATCGGCAAGGCCGTACGCAGCGGCAAACAGTGCTACTACGTCAATGACGGCGTGTACGGAACTTTCTCGGGCGTGCTCTTCGATCACTGCCAGTACCACTTCAAGGCCTTCCGGAAGGGCCCATCCGAGCTCGCCTCGGTCTTCGGTCCCACCTGCGATGCCCTGGATGTGGTTTCGGCGGCGGAGGAGCTGCCCGTCGGACTGCAGCTCGGCGATCGGCTCTACAGCGAGAAGATCGGCGCGTACACCATCGCCAGCGGCACGAATTTCAACGGCATGCCCCTGCCCAAGGTCGTTGCGGTGGGTGCGTGAAGGGCTCTGTGGCGAAAAATTGATCGAAAAATTGCTACTTACACGTAGTCGAGTTACCTACATGGGATGAGCATCGAAATCCAACGCGCCACCATCCCCTGTGGTTCATGCGGCGCCATGGTCACCGAGCTTCGCCGTGGCCGCTGCTGGGGCTGCTATTCGAAGTGGGCCGAGATGCGGCCGGTTCCCCGCGGGGCCTCATGCGCCATCTGCGAGGAGCGTCGCCGCGACAACCTGCGACTCATCGAGGTCCACGGTCGCTCCTTGACCTTCTGTCATCTCTGCGCCGCGCGCACCCTCAAGCTCGCCAAAGTCCCGAGCAGCATCGACGGCCTGCGCGCGTTGCTGCTGCGCGATCGTCGCGCTCAAGATCGGCGAGGAGACGGGCAAGAGCGCCGTATCTTCCCGCGCGAGCGCCGCGTGGGAGACCGCCGTGGGCCGCCGCGCGCCAGCGCCAGTGACAACACCAATCCCGGTTTCACCCTGCCGGAATTCGAGGATATCGAGATCGAGATCCAGGAAGCCGACATCGAGATCGTCGAGCAGACCTTGGTGCGCGAGCAGCCGAGGCGCTAGTTTCCCGGCAGCTCGATCTTCCACTCTTTCCCCTCGCGCACGAGGGAAAGCGTGTGCCTGTCTCCCGCGGCCGAGTAAACCTCGACCTGGGCGTTGTCCCGGTCGCGCTGGACCGTGCGGAGGCCCGCGGGCTCCCACGCTGGCGGTGCCCAGCCCACCGAGAAGAAGTCCTCCGGCCGGGCGATGAGCCGCCCGCCCTGGTGGCGGCTCGAGGACAGCATGGCCTCGATACGGGCACGCGTTTGCGGGCCAAGACGCTGGTATACGGAGGCGCGATCCCCGCTGCGCGCCGCCACGATGAACAAGTGGACGGCGCCCTCGGGATTGTCAGGGCGCTCTTGGCTAGAGCAGGCAGCCAGGAGAAACGCCAAAAGGGCGATCCACTTGCGCATGGTCAAGATCGATTGCCGGGCAGATGTTCGATGCCCAAACGATCACGCACGAGCGCGATGGTTTGAGGGGGGTCTTGGGCAGACATGTATTCTGCGGTTGTAGTCGGCGCGACTGGGGTGGTCAAGGCCGCGTGCGCAGGCCTACTTCAGCACGGCCAGCTTGCTGCTACGCTTGCCCGCGCCGGCATCCGATGGATTGGGCTTGCCCAGGTCGCCGCCATCGCACCAAGACTAGCGCTTGCGAATGGCCTTGAGCAGGGAGGGCAGCTCGGCCTCGGGGTGGTCGGCGTGGTGGCCCATCTTGCGTCGTTTGACCGCGAGGTAACCGGCGTTGTGTTGGTTCTCGCCCACCCAGTGGGCGACACGCGTGGCGACCACGACACCCGCATCTTCCAGACCCTTGACCTTGAGCGGGTTGTTGGTGAGCAGGCGCACCGACTCGACCCCGAGGTCGCTCAAAATGGCGCCCGCGATATCGTAGTTACGTGCATCGGCCTCGAATCCCAGGGCCAGATTCGCCTCGACCGTGTCCGCGCCGCCATTTTGCAGGGCGTAGGCGCGAACCTTGTTGCCGAGCCCGATCCCGCGCCCTTCCTGGCGCAGGTAGACCACCACGCCCGATCCCTCGGCCGCGATACGCTCCATGGCCGTGTGGAACTGCTCGCGGCAATCGCACTTGAGCGAGCCCATGACCTCCGAGGTCCAGCACTCCGAGTGTACCCGCGCGAGCACGTTGGCTTTCCCGCGAATGCGACCACGCACCAGCGCCATGTGCTCGCGCGCGCAGATCGGGTTCTGGCAGGCGGGATTCTCCTCGGGCTCGCGATACACGACGAGCCGGAACGGCCCGTGCACCGTTGGTAGATCTGCTTCGGAGTAGCGCTCGAGCTTCATCGAGAATGCCGCTTCTGCGGCTAAACGTACGGGTCCGATCCCGGCTTGTCAACGCGCACGGGAAGCCGAAAACCGCCACGACTCGGGCCGGCTTGCTTGCTTTCTCGTCGAGTGTCATTCTGTACTCTCCATGCCAGTTCGCACGATTCTGCGTTTTCCCGACCCGCGCTTGCGTCAGACGTCGAAGCCGGTGATCGCCTTCGACGCGACCTTGCGCCAGCTGGTTTCGGATATGAAGGACACCATGTACCTGGCCGAGGGCGCCGGGCTGGCAGCCATCCAGATCGGCGAGGCGTTGCGCCTGTTCATCGTCGATCCCGAGGTCGCCGGGGCCGGCGACGACGCCCCCCCGCTCGTGCTCGCCAATCCCGAGCTGGTGTGGATCTCCGAGGAAGAACAGACCGGGGACGAGGGCTGCCTATCGTTCCCTGGCATCTTCGTTCCGGTGAAACGTGGCCAGCGGGCGCGGGTACGCGCCCAGGACGTGGATGGCAAGAGCTTCGAGGTCGAGGGCGAGGGGCTCTTCGCGCGCGCCCTGCAGCACGAGAACGATCACCTGACCGGCCGACTGCTCGTCGACATGGTTGGACCGGTCAAGCGTCAGATCATCAAGCGCAAGATGCGCAAAGAAAACGAGAAGGAAGACGGAGCCGAGGCGACCTAGCCCCGACTTCGCTTCCGCCGCCATGCCCACGCTGGTCCTTTCCAGGATCACCTTCGAAGGCCGCCACGGAGCCACCGAGACCGAGCGCAAGAGCCTGCGTACGTTCGAGGTGGATGTGGAGATCGAAACATCGATCGAACAGGCGAGCAAGAGCGACGATCTCCACGATACCATCGACTATCGAACCGTGGCCGAGACCATCGTGGAGCTCGGTACCCTGGAAACGCACCACCTGCTGGAGTCTCTCGGCGCGCGCATGCTGGGCGCCCTGAGCGCGAAATTCCCGGCCGCCTCCTTCCGCCTCGAGCTGCGCAAGCTCAACCCGCCTGCCTGCCCCGGCCACCCCGCCCACGCGGCCGTGCGCATGCAGCGCGCAGGTAGCTGAAAAGCACACCACAGAGACACAGGGAACACTGAGGTTGCGGAGGAAGAAATGGTTCGGATCCAGATCCGAAAGCCCTGCTTCCCCTCCGTCTCTGTGCCCTCGGCGTCTGACCTGGAACCACCTCGCCCCGCGCAGCGGAGCGTAGCGGGGAGAGGTCGCCGAGCGCAGCGAGGCGGGTGAGGGGCCGCCACGTTTCATATCTGAAGGATCTGGGCCTTGGGCCCGGCGGCGAAACTCTGTGGTGTTTCTTCCGGCGGATCAATCCCCGTCGCTGCGACCGACCTTGCCGCGCAGGCTTTTCACGCTCGAGCGGGCGTGTTTGTCGGCGAGCATGCGGTTCTTCGCGCGTCGCGAGCGGCGGCGTTTTTGCCGCCGGATGCGTTCGATCTCCTGCACGCGCCGGCTCTCCGCGCCCAGCTTCGCTGCTTCGATCTTGTCCGCGAGCAACTTGCGCGCGAGGTAGCGATTGAGACCTTGCGAGCGTTCCTGTTGGCACTTGATACGCAAGCCGCTCGGGGCATGGAAGAGCACGACGCAGGTGGCGACCTTGTTCACGTTTTGGCCGCCCTTGCCTTGCGAGGTCACGAAGGATTCCTGCAAGTCTTCTTCGCGGATGCCAAGCCCAAGCATGCGGCTGCGCAACGCCGAGAGCTTCTCCCGCGAAACGGGAAAAACCAGGCCACCGCTCACAGCAGATCCCCGCTGCCGCCGGGCCCCCCCGTGGACTCGTCCTCGCCCTCACCATCATCGCTGGCGTTGATGTCGTCCCAGAAGCGATCCCAAGCCTCGCTGGTCGAGGTCAGCGCGATGGCCATCGCCGGCGAGGTGCTCCCCTCGCTGCTTCCCTCCAGATCGGAGAAGCACCGAACCACCACCCCGACCGCGAAGACCGCCTCGCCCTGCGCGCCCAGCACGCGAATGCGCAACAGCGTTCCCACCCTGCGCGTCTCGCTGCTGAGCACGAACAGTCCGCCGCGACTGACGTCCACGCTGCGGCCGAGAAAGCTTCCCTGCGTGTCAGACAGATTCACCCGAACATGGATCGGGTTGCGGCGCGAGGATCGTCGCTCACGGGCCGAATTCGGAATCGGATCCTTGGGGCTCATCCTGACGACCTCACCGCACCCGGTCTCCCCTAGCCTGCGGCCGGCTCGCTGTCGCTTACTTTGCGCGGCGCCACCTTGCCGTCCATGTAGTCTTCCAGGAACCTCTTGGCCGGCGCCTCCCACGCATCGCCATAGGTCTGCGCGTAGCCAAAGGCTTCCTCGCGGCTGCCCGGGGGTGCGGCGTTGAGGTTGGCGGCGCGTTTAGGGATGCGCCCGAGCAGAACCTTGCCGAGGTGGCCGTTGGCGGCCAGGGCTTTGTCCAGCGCCTCCTCGGCGGTCTTGGAATCGCCGGCCAGGAAATGCGCCAGTGCCAAGCTCATGAACGCGCGGCCGATACCTGCTTCGAGCTTGGTCGCGACCTCGAGCACCGTGGCGGCCTCGGCGGCCCGCCCCAGCTTGATGAGCGCGATGCCGGCAATGAGGCGTGCCTCGGTGCCGACAGGCCCCTCGTCCACCGCGTAGACCCGCTCGAGCTCGACCAAGGCCTCGTCGTATTTCTTCTCGTCGAATTCAAGACACCCGAGCGCGTGGCACGAGCGGACGAAGGACTGGGCTTCCTTGCGCGTGAACGCATCCTTGGCACCCGACTTGCGCAATTCGGCCGCGACAGCCTCGGACGCGCGCTGGACCTCGCGAAACTCCTTGCGCGCACCTTCGTTGTCGCCGGTCTGCAGGCGGGCCAGTCCGATCCCGGCCAGGGCATCGGCCCAATCCGGCCGCAACGCAAGGGCCGCGCGGAACTCCTTCTCCGCGGCCCCCGGACGACGCTGCTCGAAAAGTCGCCAGCCCGAGGCGAGCATCTGGTCGGGATCGGGCGCTTCCGGCGGGGCCACCGTGGCACCTTCGTCCTCGACGAGATGGCATTTCTTGTATTTCTTGCCCGAACCGCAGGGACAGGGATCGTTTCTTCCCGTGCCGGCGAGGCGCGCGCGCGCCTGGTCGGCCTTGTCTTCGCCCGATGTGTTTTCTTTCGCTTGCGTTCCAGTCACCCTCTTAGTGTATCCACTCTGGCCACCACAGTCGACGGCGAAGACGCGGCGAAGATGCAGCCTCTACCGGCCACCCGGGCTCAGCTTGGCGACCTCGGCCTGCAAGCGCCCAAGCACACTCTTGTCGATGTCGGCCAGGCGAATGCCGATGCGATGCCCGTCCTTGGCCACCACCTTGCCCTTGCCGTGGAAGAGCGAAATCCCATCGCTGTCGACGATGGCCACGTCGAAGGCCGCGCCCAGGGAGGCCTCTTCCTCGATGGGAATCACGAACCCCCCCAGGCGAATATTGATGAGGGGGTTGTTGGTGAAGTAGCCGACGGTAAGCGGGGTCAGGCGGACGTGCAGATCGTGACCGACGACCGAGAGTCCCGGCTGAACCCGCGTGGCGCCGTGGAGCGGGTACGACGCGCGCACGGGCGACGGCGTGACCGGCTTGCCTTCGACGGGCCGTGTGTCGCCGGAGAAGTCGAGCGGGACCTTCGGCGTCCGACCTTCCTTCTCGTTGGTGGCCACGATGCCTTCCAGGCACTTGCGGCTGTCATCGTCCAGCTCACGAAATCTCACGCCCATGCCGGGGAACGGACTGCGGGTGACCCTCACCACGTCGCCCTTGCCCTTGAGCAGCGAGAGCCCGTCTTCGAGCGCGAGCTCGAACTCGACCATGGAGCCCACGGAGCCGGGATTGTCGCAGGCCAGGAACATCCCGGTGCGACTGATGTTCAACGATTGGCTGTCATGAAAGTCGAGGATACTGCTGTAGCGAACCTTGACCTGCGCCACGACGGGCACGCGTCGATCGCGAGGGATCTCTCCGGTGGACAGGGGACTGGAGTCGGAGATCGAATAGGGTCTGGATGGCCGGCTGCTCGCCAGAGCACCCGGAATCGAACCGGATTCTTTGCTGCTCTTTGCTTCCGCCATGGATCCGAATGGGTGCGTCTAGGGCGCGAAATCGGGAGGATTGCTCCCGCCCGCGCCGAAAAAAAACTGCTCGGCCTGTTCGAAGAGAAGCTTCTGGCCGGCGTCCGAGCCGAGGTCCAAGCGGAACTCGTTGACGATGCGCTTGGAAAACTCGATCCACTGCATCCACGCCTGTTGCGAGACGTTGTCATAGATCCGCTGCCCGAGCTCGTTCTTGAAAGGCTTGTAGCTCATCCCGGGCAGCTCTTGCCCCAACTTGGCGCACTTGACTAGGCGAGGCATCGGGCCTCCTTGATGGCGATCATGAGGGAGGATCTTAGCAGGTCTTTCGCCCCTCACGCCCCTATCTGGTAGCCGCGCCGCGCGCGTCCAGCCCACCTCCCGTAGGTCGCGAGCTCACCGGAAAAGAACGGTCCCGAGCACCCAGTCGACAAGCTACCGTTGCTCCCTTCCAGGCCTGGCGGGGTTCGCAAGTGTTCCGTCGCCCGGGACCGCCTCCCTTTTCCCACAACCGGGGCCGAATCGCCAGTGCCAAAGAGGGTTGCTGGCGCTGGTGATGGTCTATCCGGTGATGCCTTGTCGGCGCAGGTAGTCCACGTAGTACTCGGAGGGCTGACGCTCGCTGAGCTCGCCGCGCTCGATGGCGTCCTCGCACAGCTTGCGCAGCTCGCCCACGCGACGGGACGGCGCAAGGTTGAAGGCCTCCATGATGGCGTTGCCCACGCCGGGCGGCAGGGGCGGCACGCGCGCGTCGAGCTCGCGCACGGCCAAGATCCTTTGCATGAGCGCCTCGATATTGAGAGCGGCCTCTTGCCGGCGGCCCGGACGCGCCGAGGTGACATCGGCGCACGAGAGGCCGACCAGATCTTCGAGGAGGTCGCCCATTTCGTGGTCGAATCTGCGCACCGCCGCGTCGGTCCACTCGGCCTCGTAGGCGTTGGCGCGCAGGTGGTGCAGGATGAGCGCTTGGATCTTCTGCCGATCGACGCGCGCGAAACCGAGGCGGCGGGCGATAGGGCCGAACATGCGCGCGCCAAGCTCGGCGTGACGGTGGAAGGTCACGCGACCGTCTGGCAGAAACTCGCGCGTGGAAACCTTGCCGATGTCGTGGAGCAAGGCCGCCCAGCGCACCAGCGGTCGCTCGGGTGCCTGCATGACGACCTGTTTGGTGTGCTCCCAGACGTCCTTGTGTCTGCGCCCGGCCTCCTGCGAAAAATCGACCGTGGCTTCGAGCTCGGGCAGGAGCGCGGCCAGCACCCCGGCATCGTGAAGCCATTGCAGCGCTTGCGCCACGAACGGACCCATGATGACGAGCTCGATTGCCTGGCGCTGGCGAGCGGGCGGCAGGGCGGCCAAACCCTTGGCAGCGAGCCGCGCGGCCTGGGTAACCTCGGGAGCCACGTCCGTGCCAGAGCTCGCCAGGTGGACCGCCACATCCAAAATCGCCTCCGCTCCGGCACCGAACGGCTCCGCGTTCTCACGCATGGATCAACACCAGCTCTCGCAAAACCTGCGCCCGAATGAACCTACGTTCGCTTGAACCTACGCCAATCGTGAAAAACCTACGGTTGGGGAATCTTCTTCTTGTCTTGGTCCCACTTCTTCCGCAAGTGGTCGAGGATCGGCTGGGGCTGCTTGAGACGACCGGCCAGGCTCTTTTCCGAAATGGGGTAGTTGGTGCCGAACTTGAGACCTTCGTCGTAAAGGAATGTCCCGACCTCTTGGTCGTCGACGAACTGCGAGATCTTCTTGCGTGCATACGCTGCCTTGCGCAGCGAGGTCCACCGACCGTCGAACCACCCCATCAGGGCTTGGCCACATGCGCGTTCGAACACGGACAGCTCGCCGGAAAAACGGCCAAACTCTTCCTCGAAGCGCGCTTTGAACAGGGGCGCGCTTTCACCACCACTTGCCAGCACGTGTTTGGCCGCGAGGCGGAGCACGATGGCATCCTCGCCATAGCGCAGATAGGGCTCCACGTTCCCTTCGCGCGGCGTAATGATGTACACCACCGCAGCGGCGGCGATTTCGCGCGCGTCGTGCTCGAGGTCTGGATCCGACACCGCCTCGAGAAGAACCTTGAGATCGAAGGGCAGCGAAACCAAGGTTCGCGCAAGTGTTTCCAGGAAACTGCGCTCTTGGTCCTTGTCCATGGGTCGTGTTGGGGCGAGAGAATGGTTGGCGAATGGCTGGCGACTGACTGCCGCCGCCGGATGTCGCTCATACTACCCAATTCTCAAAGGAAAGACACTGCCTAGCGGCGCTCGGCCCTTCATTCTCGCGAGGCACGGTGCGCTGCGGGCTCTCGAACCCTGGGGAACCCTTGGAAGCGATTGATTCGCCGGCCAACAGTCCTTAAACTCAGGGGCCGGGCGGCAAGTGGCTCACGCTACCCGAGAGGCAAATTAGGTGTCAGACAACTTTCGTCGAACAGATCCCCGCTACGCGCGTCGTTTGGACGTGGAGGTCATCGCTGGCGACCAGATACGCGCGGCCACCACGGTCAACATTTCCTTGGGTGGTCTCTTCGTGGAGACCAACGAGGTCTTCCCACTGCAAACTCGGCTGCAAATCCGTTTCCGGATTCCGACCCAGCCCGAGCCTATCGAGGTCAGCGGTGAAGTACGCTGGGTCGAACCTGGCGGTGGCGGCCAGCCCAGCGGCATGGGCATTCGTTTTCAAGGTCTGCGCGCCCGCGAGGTCTGGGCCCTGAACCGCTTCTTTCAAGGCTAATCGCGAACCCTCCCAGGGTTCCCATCTCAGTCGCGATCGCGGAGCCGGGCTTTGCCCGGCGGAGCCAAAACGCGGGAGGGTTTGGCGAGGCCGCGCGTAGCGCGGGGGTGGCAGGGCGGGCTGGCGGGTGCCGAGTGCGCAGCGAACCCTCCCAGGGTTCCCATGATTGCGTTGGCGGAGCCGGGCTTTGCCCGGCGAAGCCACAGCGCGGGAGGGTTTGGGAACCCTCCGAGGGTTCCCATGTATACAGGACCCTATCGCCGGAGCGATTCGGGCAGAAGTGGCGACGGCGATCCCGTGTACGTGATCCACAACTGGTGGGCCGCGCGGGTCATGGCCACGTGCAGAAGGCGGCGCGCATGCTCGCTGTCCGGGTACGACTCCTGATTCGCGTCGAGCAGAATCACGATGTCGAATTCGAGCCCTTTGGTCTGTTTGACGTCGGTCACGTCGATACCGGGCCGGAAACAAAAGTCCTGATCGGCGACAAGCCGCAGCCCGGGTACCTCCGCAGCCGAGAGCGCCTCGAAGTACAGACTCGCCTGCTCGCTATGACGAGCGATCAAGGCCACCGACGCCAAGGGCTCGCGGTGCATGAGATCGCGCAGGACACGCACCAGGAGCTCGCACGCCTCGCCCGACGAAGCGAAACGAAAACTCTCGACCTCGGCGCCCAGGCGCGGGACTTGCGGCCGCTCGTCGCCCATGAGCGGCCCGAGCACATGCAGGGCGCAGTCGACGATCTGGCGGGTGGAGCGGTAGCTGATGCGCAGGGGCTCTACGCAGGCGTGCGGCAGGCCCAGACGTTCGAGCATCTCGGTCCAGCTTACGAAACCATGTTCGGGTGCGATGCCCTGGTTGGTGTCGCCGGCCAGGGTGATCGATCGGCGCGCCGTCGTGCAATCGAGCAGCACCGCCAACTCCACGGGAGCGAAGTCTTGCACCTCATCGATCATCAGGTGGCGGTAGTCGAGCGGACCCTTTGAACCTTGCAAGGGCCCGCGCTGAAGTTGGTGGATGCGCAGAAGCAATGCCTCGTCCTCGGCATCGAGGGCGTAGGACTCGCCGTCGTCCTGGACATCTGACGCCCCGGTTCGCAAGCGCTCGCGATCCACGCACCAGCGGTGGATGCTTTCGATCTGGCCCTCGGAAAGCAGCCCGGGGGCGTGTTTGGCGAATCCGCTCGAAAGCGCCTGGCGATCGGTGAGCAAGGAAGCCCATTCTCCGATCACATCGCGCGTGCGCTTGCGTAGGCGCGCGCCGCTGGTTTCGATGCGCGTGCGCAAGAGGGACGGCAGCGCGGCCTGCTTCACCCAGCGAGCCAGCTCGGTAACCCGCATGTCCACGGGCCCGTGGCTCCGATCCCAAACCGCGAGCAGGGGCTCGACCTCGGACCCGACGCCGAGCTCCCGATTCCAAGATGTGCCGGCACCAGTGCGCCATCTCCTCCTGCCGGTCGGCCAAGATGGCCAGCATCGCCCCGTGCGATTTCGCGCGCATCACGAGCGGTGGCGTGTTTTCGGTGAGGTCGTAGGAGAGGCCCGCCAGCGAGGCCCGCCGTACTTCCTCGGCCCAGTGGGCGAAGGTGCGAACCTTCACGCCCGGCACTTGCAGCTCGGGCAAGACGCGCGAGACGTAGGCCGCGAGCGCGCGCTGGTAGACGATGACCAACATGCTTTCTGCCCGAAAATACCCGGGCTCGGCAAAATTCAGGTAGGCGATGCGGTGCAGACCGATGGTGGTCTTGCCACTGCCCGCCGAACCCTGCACCACGATGACGCCCGAGCTCGGGCGGGAGATGAGCTCGAACTGCCGCGGGTCGATGAGCGCGGCGATGGCGGGCAGAAAGCGATCCGCCCGGCGCTGCCCGTGGCTTTCGAAACCGAGACGCGGCCGCTGCTCGGCCTGAGACGTGGGCGCTGACGAGCCGACCCACGCCGCGACGCCAAGCCGGACCTTGTCGAGATCCAGGCTGCGCCACGCGGTATCCGGGGGCTCGCGGGAAAAGATCCCTTGTGCCGAAGCAACCCGCCGGAGCTCCGCGTCTACGATGGTCACCGTCCGTCTCGCCGTCACCTCGCCCGCCACTTCGCGCTCCCCCAGCCTCTCCTCGAAGGAGTCACCCTCGTCGTAGCGATAATAGAGACGCGAGACGGGCGCGTTTCGCCAGTCGACGATTTGCACGCCGCCACCAGGTTCTACGTATCCGCGCTGGCCGATGAGGACGTCCCGGCGCCGCCCGTCCTGCAGCAGGCGGAGGTGCCCGAAATAGGGCGACCGTCGGTCCACGGGAACGCTTTCGCCACGGCCGCGCTGGCGCGACAGCGCCTCGATTCGATGCATCTGTTCCAGCAGTGGACCCTGATCCTCGGGTTTGGCCTCGGCCAGGGCATCGCGCAGCTCGATGAGCGTGGCCGTGTCGTCGACGGGCGTACGCGAGCGCTGCGGTGGCGAATCGATCTTGGCCAGCACCACGCGAAGAAGGGCTTGCTCTTCGGCGACAATCGCCGGAGGGCTGATACTGGCCTTTGCGGCTGTTGGTTCGGCGCCGCGCTCGTGGTCTTCGTTCTTCACGACAAAGTCGTCTGACATGGGAACCCTGGGAGGGTTCCCATTCCCTCCCGCGTTTTGGCTCCGCCGGGCAAAGCTCGGCTCCGCCATCGCGACTAGTGTAATGAGAGTTTGCAGGCTTGCCAACACGGAGGACATGGAGCTTCGATCATGCCGCGGGCATGCGAATGGTGAAGGTCGTGCCTTTTCCCACCTGGCTGAGCACGTCGATTGTGCCCCCGTGATCCTCGACGATGCGCGCCGTGGTGGCGAGGCCAAGGCCCGTCCCGCCGACCTTCTTGGAAAAGAACGGTTCGAAGATATGATCGAGGTCTTGCCGGGCGATGCCTACGCCGGTGTCGCGCACCATGAGGATGGCCTCGGTGTGAGTCGTGTTCTTCTTGGCCGTGGACAGATAGATCGTCCCGCCCTCGGGCATCGCATCCACGGCGTTGCGCAGGAGATTCCACAGCACCTGCTGCATTTGTCCGGATGCGGCTTCGACCCACACGCCGGGTTGCGCGTGGAGTTGCAGGTGCACTTCCTTCGTGCGCCGCTCCTGCTCGAAAATCTTGGCGATCTCGGCGACCATCTCCCCGAGGTCGAGACGCTGGCGATCTTCCGTCCGTGGGCGTGCGTAGTCGAGCAGGTTGCTGATGAGCGCGTTGACCCGGTCGACCTCGCGCACGGCGATGTCGACCAGGTTGCAGGTTTCGGCGTCCGCCCCGGAAAGCCGTTTCAGCACCTCGACCGACCCGGAAATACTAGCCAAGGGATTGCGAATCTCATGGGCGATGTTCGCGGCCAGGCGGCCGATGCCGGCTAGGCGCTCGGCGCGCGCGACCGCCTGCTCCATTTGGCGCAAATCGGTCAGGTCCTGAAAGTGGATGACCCGTCCGGTGACATGGCCGGAGTGGTCGGACAGCGGCGTCGCGGAAAGACCCAGGCGGCGTTCGACCCCATCGGCTCGGATGGCATCCACCTCGTCGCGCAGAACGCGTCCGAGGGCGCCAGCCTTGGCCAGCACGACGTCGAGCAATGGAATGTGGGTGGCCAGTTTCTGGCCAACCGGTGGGCCGTTGGTGATTCCCAGGATGTCGCAGGCGGCGTCGTTCATGGTGGTGATGGTGCCGTCGAGCGTGGTGGTGACCAGGCCGGACGAGAGACAGCGAATGGTGTCCTGGTGCAAGGATGCGAGATCGCCGACCAACTGCTGGTGCCGGGCGAGTCGCTCGCCTGCCTTGCGTCGCTGACGCGCCAGACTGACGCCGAGAGAGCCAACCGAGATCAGTCCAGCCAGAAAAATCACGATGCGAAAGACCAGGTCTTCTCGCGTGAGATCCCAGGGAAAGACCGTCTGGCCGGTGATCGGGGAAGGATCTTCAAATAGCCGAGCAGCGAGATGCTGACGAAGAGCAGCGCGCTGGCCAGGGAGACGCTGGCCGCGCCGACACCCTTGGGCAACGCCGACACCGCGACGACATCGATGAGGTAGAGAAAGGTGTACCCGCTTTGCGCCCCGCCGGTGGCGTGAACGAGCAGAGTCACCAAGATCAGATCGACCCCGATCTGGATGTCGGCGAAATGGATCGGATCCTGAATGCGCTTGAGACTGATGGCGTAGGCGAGACTGGCGAGATAGGTGGTGGCCAAAAGGCCAAAGACGAAGCGTCCGAACGGGCTGGAAAGGGTTTCCGGCGATCCCAGGGTCCACGCCAGGACCACCACGGACAGCATGAGCACCGTGGCGAGCGCGGTGCGCACGAGCATGAGATAGGTGACGATTCTCAGGCCTTCGGCGCGCGGCTTGTCGAGCGGGGTCGGTGCGGAAGCAGTGGCTACGAGGGCCAGGGGCGCGACCTGGACCGGGGGAAGCCCCTCGAGATCCGCGGGTGGCCGAGGGGGCCCATGCGCAGAGCCTTGAGTCGCGTCATCCATCGTGTCGACTTGCCCCTGGCCGCACTTCTACCGACGGTGCTCTAGCTCTTGATGTTGCCGGCCATCTCGAAAATCGGCAGGTACATGGCGATGACCAGACCGCCCACGACGGTGCCCAGGAACACCATCATCAGCGGTTCGATCATGCTGGTCATGGACGCCACCGCGACATCGACCTCTTCTTCGTAGAAATCCGCGATCTTGGTCAGCATGGCGTCGAGGGCGCCGGTCTGCTCGCCGACGCTGATCATCTGGACCACCATGGGCGGCATGAGGCCGGTTTCCATGAGCGGCGTGGACATGTCCTTGCCTTCCGAGATGCGCGCGCGAACGAACATGATCCCGTCTTGCACCACGACATTGCCCGCGGTCTTGCCCACGATCTCCATGGCGTCGAGAATGGGAACGCCCGAGGACAGGAGGGTGCCCATGGTGCGCGTAAACCGCGCCACCACGGTCTTGCGCAGGACAGAGCCCAAAATGGGAAGCTTCAGCAACATGCCATCCCAGGCCAGTCGGCCTTTGCGCGTCCTCAAGATCATGACCCAGGAGGCATAGAGGAGGACCATCCCGGCAATGATGTAGGGCAGGTAGTTCCGCATGGCGTAGGAGAGATCGATGACGAATTGGGTCGGCTTGGGCAATTTGCCGCCGCCGAAATCCTTGAACATCTTCTCGAACACCGGGATGACCTTGGTCAACAGAACGACGACGACGATGCCGGCGATGAAAAGGACGATGAGCGGATAACTCATGGCGCCCTTCACGCGGCGGCGCAGTTTCTGCGCCTTCTCCATGTATTGGGAAAGGCGCTGCAGAATCGTATCCAAGATGCCACCCGCCTCGCCCGCCGCGACCAAGTTCACGAAGAGGTTGTCGAAGATCTTGGGGAAGCGGCGCATGGCATCCGACAGGGTGAGGCCACCCTCCACGCTGGTGCGAATCTGACTCAGAATCTTGCCGAAACGTTTGTTCTCTGCCTGCGACGCCAGGATCTCCAAGCACTGCACGATGGGCAAACCCGCGTCGATCATGGTGGCAAAGAGGCGGGTGAAGATCACGATATCCTTGATGGTGACGCCCGTGCCGATGGTGGGCAGGGTGATCTGTATCGGCTGCTTCTTCACCGTCACGGGTGAGAGCTGCTGCATCTTGAGCTTGTTGTGGACGGCCTCGGCGGTCTCGGCCTCCATGACGCCCTTCTTGACGTCACCCGTGCGCGTGCGCGCTTCCCAAATGAAGGCTTTCATTTGCGTTGCCATGGCTGCTTATCCTCTCATCCTCTTCCCATGGGCGATCTGCCGGCGGGCCTGCCGGGCGCTGCACCGCCAGCTGAAATGATCTGCTCCAGCTCGTCAGGCTCCGAGCTGTGGCTCATCGCCTCTTCGAGCGAGACCTGCCGACGCAAATACAGACTGGCCAGACTTTGGTTCATGGTCTGCATCCCGGACTTCCCCTGTCCGATTTGCATGATGGAGTAGATTTGGTGGATCTTGTCCTCGCGAATGAGATTGCGAATGGCGGCGTTGGGGATCATGACCTCCAGCGCGGGAATGCGGCCTTGCCCGGATGCGCGCGGCAAGAGCGCTTGGCTGATGATTCCTTCGAGGACAAAGGAAAGCTGCGCGCGGATCTGCGACTGTTGGGTCGGAGGGAAGACGTCGATGATGCGGTTGATGGTCTGCACCGCCGAGTTCGTGTGCAAGGTGGCGAAACACAGGTGGCCGGTTTCCGCCGTCACCAGCGCCGCCTCGATGGTTTCGAGATCACGCATTTCGCCGATGAGCACGACGTCCGGATCCTGGCGCAGGATGTACTTGAGCGCCTTCTTGAAGGTGTCGGTGTCGGCGCCGATTTCGCGCTGATTGATGAGGCACTTCTTGTGCGGGTGCAGGTATTCGATGGGATCTTCGATGGTGATGATGTGCTCGTGCCGCTCGGAATTGATCTTGTCGATCATGGCCGCCAGCGAGGTGGTCTTGCCCGAGCCCGTGGGCCCGGTCACCAAAACCATTCCACGCGGCTTGTTGCACAGCTCTTCGATGACAGGCGGCAAGCCCAGATCGCCGAAGCTTTTCACCTGAAACGGGACCGTTCGAAAGGCGCCGCCCACCGCGCCCCGTTGCATGAAGAGGTTGGCGCGAAAACGTGCGACCCCGCGCACGCCGAAGGAAAAATCGAGCTCTTTGTCTTCCTCGAAACGTAGCTTCTGGGTGTCGGTCAAGACCGAGTAGCACAGTTGCTTGGTGTCCACCGGCGAGAGCTGGTTCACCCGCAGAGGCACGAGAACGCCGTCGATACGCAATTGCGGCGGCGACCCCGTGGTGATGTGAAGGTCCGAGGCCCCCTGCTCGACCATCGCCTTCAAGAGCTGTTGTAGGTTGACGTTGAGCCCACTCGCAGGTGCCGGCGTGGTGTCCAAACTGCCTCCTCTAGTCGGCGGCCGTGATACGCGCCACCTCTTCGACGGAGGTGATTCCCTGACAAATCTTGCGGATGCCTGACATGCGCAGCGAGCGCATCCCGCGCCGAACGGCCTCGGCCTTGATCTCCACGGCGGCCGCCCCCTGCAACACCAGCTCCTTGAGCGGGTCGGTGAACGGCATGACTTCGTAGAGCGCCAGGCGACCCTTGTAGCCGGTCATGCCACAGGTTTGGCAACCGGCGCCGTGCATGCACGCGGCCGTGTCGATCTCGGCATCGGTGGCGCCCAACAACTTGAGCTCGTCCTTGGGTGTTGGGATGGGTTGTTTGCAATTCACGCACAGCTTGCGCACGAGACGTTGCGCCTGCACCAGTTGCACGGCGGCCGTGACCAAGAAGGGCTCTACGCCCATGTTGAGCAAACGCGTGATGGTCGAGGGCGCGTCGTTGGTGTGCAGGGTCGAAAGCACGAGGTGGCCAGTGAGCGCGGCCTTGATGCCGATCTCGGCGGTTTCGAAATCGCGGATCTCGCCGATCATGATGATGTCGGGATCCTGGCGCAGGAACGAGCGCAGGGCCGCGGCGAAGTTGAGCCCGATGTCCTCGTGCATTTGCACCTGGTTGATGCCGGCGAGGTTGAACTCGACAGGATCCTCGGCGGTGCAGATATTGTCGGCGATTTGGTTCAGCTCGGAAAGCGCCGAGTAGAGCGTGGTGGTCTTGCCCGAACCGGTGGGCCCGGTGACCAGCACCATGCCGAAGGGCGATTCGATGGCCTTCTTGAAATCGCCAAGCTGGTCCTCCTCGAAACCCAGCTTGGTCATGTCGAGCTGAAGGTTGCCCTTGTCGAGAAGACGAAGAACGATCTTCTCGCCGAACAAGGTGGGCAGAACCGAGACGCGGAAGTCCATCTCCTTGTTGGCCCCGACCTTGAGCTTGATGCGTCCGTCCTGCGGCAGGCGGCGCTCGGCGATATCGAGGTGGGACATGATCTTGAGACGGCTCGATAGCGCGGCCTTCAGCTTCACCGGCGGCGACATCTCCTCGTGCAGCACGCCGTCGACTCGGTAACGCACGCGGTAGCTCTTCTCGTACGGCTCGACGTGGATATCGGAGGCCCCCTTCTGGATGGCAGAGAGCAGGATGTGGTTGCACAACTTGACCACGGGGGCGTCGTCGGCGGCCTTCTCCAGGTCCAGCGAGTTGACGTCCTCCTCAGAGGAGGCGCCCACCTCGACCTGCTCCTGGATCTCGTTCATCACCTGGTTGATGTCGAGCTCGTTCTGGCCGCGCTCGTAGTACTTCTCGATGGCCTCGGAGATGCTGACCTCGGACGCGACCACCACCTCGATGTTGTAACCGGTGACGAACTTGGAATCGTCGATGGCGAGGATGTTGGAAGGATCGGCGATGGCGATGATCAGCGACGAGCCGGCACGATTCACCGGAATGACACGGTGCCGTTCGACGACTTCTTTGGGCAACAGCGTGATGACTTCGCGATCGATCTCGAATTCGGAAAGGTTGATGGCGGGAACGCCGTACTGCTTGGACAGAAACTGGGTGAGGTCATCCTCTTGGATGGCGCCCACCTTGATGAGGGTATTCCCCAGGCGCTCGCCTGACTTTTTGCTCTCTTCCTGAGCGCGTTGAAGCTGCTCGGGCGAGATGATTTGGTCCCGGAGCAGTAGCTCCCCGAGTCGACTCATGTTTCCCCTAAGAACCGTCGGCAGATAAGAACGGCTGCTTGAGCCAATGATCGTAACAGTGGGTCAGCGCCGAGGCAAGATCATCGCTCGTGGATCGACGCCGGTGACGCAGAACGCGTCAGTCAGATTGGCCCTTCGGGTCGGACCCCATGCATACCCGAACGAACGCGGGTCCCAATCAGTTGTCGAAGGGATCCGCGTAACCGCTGCTCTTGACTTTCTTTGCCTTGGGGGTCTTCGCCACGGGCACCACCTTGGTTCCGGCGGCCGGCGCCCTCGGGGCGGGCCTGGGCGCGGCGACGTGGGCGGAGGCGGCCTTGCGACCAGGGGCCCTGTGGGCCTTGGCCTGTGCCCTCTCGTTCTCAGGCGCGGCACCCTCTGCCGCGGCTTCCGCCGGAGCCGCGGCCCCGGGTTCGGCTGCTGCCGGCGGCGGTACGGCGACAGGCGCGCTCGGTGGGAGTGGCTCGACGTGGGCGGGCGGCGGCGCAGGTGGTAGCGACGGTGCGGGCGCCACGACCACCGCGGGCTGTGGCGCGGGCGTGGGCATGAGCAGCTTGAGCACCAACACCGCAAGGATCATCCCGCCCAGAACCAACAGCCCGCCCAGCATCAGATAGAGCAACCTCGATTTGGCCCCGCCGTTCTCGACGGCCATGGGTTCCGTGAGAGCTGGCCGCATCTCCTCTTGCACGATGATGTGTGCTTGTGATCGAGAGCCCGTGCGGCCTTCGCGATACGCGGCTTCTTGCTCTTCGGCGACGAGCGGATTGTCCGTCACCAAGGTGCGTTCGTCGGTGGGCGGGGCAACCAGGAAGCTGGGCGAAGATGGGAGCTGAAACGCCACTGCCGGTGGCGTTGGAGCCGTCGGAGGCACCATGGACTCGGGCGGCGGCAGCGTCGCGGCCAGGGCGGGCATGGCAGGCTCGGGTTCGGGAGGCTTGGCCGGAAGCACCAGCTTGGCCAACAAGTCCTCGTAGGCGAGGTTCGTCGCCTCGCCAGGTTCCTCGACGCTGTCGTTTTCTTCCACATCCTCCGCAACCGGCGAGGGCGGTGGCGGCATGAACGTGCTCACCAATGCGGGCCCAGGCGTCTCGAGCATGACGTCAAGACCGTCATCCACAGACTGATCACCCTCAACGCGACTCTGATGGGATTCGTCTTCGACCAGGAGGTCAGCGATGTCATCGACGGATGCCTCAGGGGATCCATCGGCCTTTCGTGTCGGCCCGGGGCCAGTCGACATTGGGTAATTCCTTTCTGCAGCCTCACCGCGAAAACGTGGAGGCAAGGTGGGAGAAGGGAAGTTTCTTGTCGGAGGGCTACAAAGTCAATCCCTGACGTACAGCTCGCCACGTTTGACACTTGACGGCCCCGTACTAAGGTTGCTCCCCTGTCGCTGCAGGTCGACAACCCCATGCCCAATCAAGCTCACCGTCCAACGCGTCGTGTCTCACACTCAGGCCGTCAAGGGAAGGAGCCCGCGCAGTCTGATTCACGCCGCGCCGGTGGAATGTCGTTGCGACAGGGTGTCTACCGCCTGACCGACGATGTAGCAAGACGCGTAAAGCTGGGCCATCCCTGGGTCTTTCGCGAGGCGTTTGGCGCACGCAAGGTCACCGAGTCAACCGGAAGCCTGGTGGATTTGGTTTCCAACAACCGGACCTTTCTGGCGCGCGGATTCGTGGATGGAGACCACCCGATCGCGGTCCGCATCGTCACGCGCGACGCGGACGAGCGAGTGCACCCGGGATCGGGGGCCATTGCCGCGCGATTCCAGCGCGCGGTGAAACTGCGCTGGCAAGTCCTGGGCAGCAAGCGCCCGACCGCCCTACGGCTCTTTTCGGGCGAAAACGAAGGACTGCCCGGGGTGACTGTCGACCGCTACGGTGACTTCGTGGTCGTGCAGTGGCTCTCGGCTGGCGCCCTGCCCTGGCGGGATGAGCTCTACGAGGCCATCACCGCTTCTGTCGCTCCGCGGGGTATCTACGACCAGAAACGTGTGCGCTCGCTCGGGGGCCAGCCCGCCCCCGAACCCGCGGTCAGGGTATGGGGCGACGAGGCACCCCTCGAGATCTTGGTCGAGGAGGATGGCTGCCACTTCGCCGTCGACGTGACCGCGCCCCTCGGGGTCGGATTCTTCCCGGACATGCGGCTTGGCCGCGATGCCGTCGCACGCCGAGCTGCCGATCGTCGGGTGCTCAACCTATTTTCCTACACCGGGGCCTTCTCCGTGCGCGCGGCCAAGGCGGGCGCCACGGAGGTGGTCGCCGTCGATACCTCGGCCAAAGCCCACGCGCGCGCGCGCCGCAACTACGAGCTGTCCGGACTCGATGCAAACCGCGTGGAGCTGGTCACCGCGGACGCCATGAAGACGCTGGAACGCTTCGCCGATCGCAAGCGCACCTTCGACATGGTGGTTTGCGATCCGCCGACCTTTTCGCACGGCCAGGGCCGGCCCTTCTCCGCCACCTCGGATCTCGGCCAACTGGCGGGCACTGCCGCTTCGGTGCTGGCGCCCGGCGGCTTTCTTGCCTTCGCCACCAACGCGGCGAAGCTGTCATCCGCCGACGTCGACCGCGCCATCGCCGAGGGCGCGGCCGCCTTCGGGCACGACCTACGTATCATCGAACGCCATGGACTGCCTGTGGACTTTCCCGTCAACCCCGGCTTTCCCGAGGGCAACTACCTCAAGTTCGTGCTCGCGGTGAAGGCGTAGAACACCGAACGGGTTGAATTCCCCGTGAATCCAAGGGATTGCGCAGCACTGCCGTGGCCCCTTTTTTTCACCACAGAGAACACAGAGGCCCGGAAAATAAAGGGTTCTCCGGATCTCGATCCGAACCCTTCATTTCTCATACGTCTCCGTGTTCTCTGTGTCCTCTGTAGTTAGAAGCCGGAAATTGCGCGGCGGCGTTGCCCCTACGCGGCGGCAAAAACCAGAGCGATGCGCCGACCAGCGAGCGTTCGGTCAGAGGCGCCATCGACAGCGGCGATCGCGGCTGCGGCGCTGGCCCCAGCCCGCGCCACCGCGGCCACGTTGTCGAGGGTGATGCCACCGATGGCCACCACTGGAACGCGGATCGCCTCCGCGACTTCGCGCAAGGCGGAAAGTCCCACGGCGGGATCGGCGTCGGCCTTGGTTTGCGTTTGGAACACGGGACCGAATCCGATGTGGTCGGCGCCTCTGGCGACCGCCGCCTTGGCTTGTTCGAGGTCGTGGGCCGAGACGCCGATGGCGAGCGCGTGGGCGCGTGCCGCGCTTCGAACCCGCACTGCTTCTGCCAGTGGCAGGTCGCCCTGTCCGAGGTGGATGGCGTCGGCCCCGACCGCCAGGGCCACGTCCAGGCGATCGTTCACGCACAAGGGAATGCCGTGCTGGGTACACAGCGGCCGCAGGGCATGCCCGAGCTCGCACAGCGCCGCAAGGCCGAGCTGCTTGGCCCGAAGCTGCAGGCAACACGGCTCGGCCGCCACAAGCTCGCTAGCGTGACGGATCTCCGCCGGCAGATCGAGAGAAGTTCCCAGCACGTCCAGAATTGCGTAGTAGCCTTGAATCCGCAGCGTCATGGCAGTGCCAGGTTTTGGCACAGTCGCTGCCAAACGTCGATTCAGGGATTTCTTCATGCCAACCGTGTTCAAGCTCGTCACCGATCTCAAGCCAGCTGGCGATCAGCCGCGTGCCATCGACGAGCTTGTGGCGGGCATTGGGCGAGGTGATCCGGCGCAGGTCTTGCTCGGTATCACCGGCAGCGGCAAGACTTTCACCATGGCCCAGGTCATCGAGCGTGTGCAGCGTCCAACCCTGGTCGTAGCGCACAACAAGACCCTGGCCCACCAACTTTTCGGCGAGTTCAAGGGCCTCTTCCCCGACAACGCGGTCCACTTCTTCGTCAGCTACTACGACTACTACCAGCCCGAGGCCTACGTGCCATCGACCGACACCTTCATCGAGAAGGACTCGCTCATCAACGAAGAGATCGATCGCATGCGCCACGCGGCAACCTATGCGCTGCTCACCCGACGCGACGCCATCATCGTGGCCTCGGTGTCGTGCATCTACGGCATCGGCGCGGCCGAGGCGTACCTTGGGATGAAGATCGATCTGGCGGCCGGGGTCGAGGTCCGGCGCGATGCGGTCTTGCGCCGCTTGGTCGAGATCCAGTACGAGCGTAACGACGTGGATTTCTCCCGCGGCACCTTCCGGGTGCGCGGCGACGTGGTGGAGATCTTCCCCGCCTACGAGCGCGAGAAAGCCCTGCGTATCGAGTGGTGGGGCGACGAGATCGAAACCATCTCGGAGGTCGACCCTCTGCGCGGCAAGGTCCTACGCAAGCTCGACGAAGTTTCGATTTTCCCCGGCTCGCACTACGTCACCCCGGCCGACGAGCTGGTGCGCGCCATGACCGGTATCAAGGAAGAGCTGCGCGAGCGACTCGTGGAGCTGCACACCGCAAACCGCCTGGTGGAAGAGCAGCGTCTGTCGCAACGGACGCTTTACGACCTGGAAATGCTCGAACAGATGGGGCGCTGCAAAGGCATCGAAAATTACTCGCGCCATCTCTCTGGACGCAAGGCCGGCGAGCCGCCCCCCACGCTCATAGACTATTTCCCGGACGATTTTCTCGTCATGGTCGACGAGTCCCATCAGACCGTCCCGCAGATCTCGGCCATGCACAAAGGTGATCGCTCGCGCAAAGAAACCTTGGTGGACTACGGGTTTCGCCTACCCTCGGCCCTCGACAACCGGCCGTTGCGCTTCGAGGAGTGGGAAGCCCGTGCCAAGCAGGTCGTGTTCGTCTCGGCCACGCCGGGCAACTACGAGGTCGAGCGCGCGAAGGGCGTTCTGGTCGAGCAGATCATCCGGCCGACGGGGCTTCTCGATCCCGAGATCGAGGTCCGTCCGGTGGGCTCGCAGGTCGACGACCTTCTGGCCGAGATCCGCGAGCGCGTGAAAGCCCGCGAGCGCGTGCTGGTCACCACGCTGACCAAGCGCCTGGCCGAGGATCTGACCGAGTACTACGGCGAGCTCGGCGTGCGGGTTCGCTACCTGCACTCGGACATCGACACCCTCGAACGCATCGAGATCCTGCGCGACTTGCGCTTGGGCGAATTCGACGTGCTGGTCGGCATCAACCTTCTGCGCGAGGGACTGGATCTGCCGGAGGTCTCGCTGGTGGCGATTCTCGACGCCGACAAAGAGGGCTTCCTGCGCGCCGAGCGCTCGCTGATCCAGACCATCGGCCGCGCGGCCCGCAACGTGCGTGGCAAGGTCATCATGTACGCGGATCGGGACACGGACTCGATGAAGAAGGCCATCGACGTCACGCGCCGACGGCGCATCCTGCAGGAGGAATACAACCGCCAGCACGGCATCACCCCCAAGACCATCGAGAAGGCCATCGCCGAGCTTTCGGGAACGGCTCAAGACGACCGCTGGGATCCCGCCAAGGCGGTGCTGCCCAAGAAAGGCAAGCGCACCGTCGCTCCCGACGAGATCCCAGCACTCATTGCGTCGCTCAAGAAAGAGATGTTCGACTGGGCCGAGAAGCTCGAGTTCGAGAAGGCCGCCGCCATCCGCGATCGCATCGCCCAGCTCGAGGAGCTGCAACTCGACCTGGGTTGAGCAGTCGCGCGGGGAGCCAGCTTTGCTGGCAGCGCACCATCGCGGGTTTGGGAACCCTTTGAGGGACTCTTTGAGGGTTCCCCTTATCGCGTTGGCGCAGGCGGGCTTCGCCCGCCGGAGCCAGAGCGCGGGAGGGTTTGGCGAGGCCGAGCGCAGCGAGGGGGTAGGGGTAGGGGGTGTAGGTGCCGAGTGCGCAGCTAACCCTTTGAGGGTTCCCATTTCAATCTATAGGCCAGGCGCCAGATGCGGATGCCTTCCCGTTCGCACAGGCGCTCGCGGAAGGAACGGGCGGCGAAGGGGCTTTCTCGGAGAAAGCTCCACGGCTCTTGTAGATTGACGAAGCGCCGGGGCGCTTCCCATTCCAGCACGGTCATAGCGTCGAGCGCGATATCGAAGATATCGGTCGCCACATGGACTTCGCCCTTGGGTTCGAGTAACTCGAAGAGCTGGTCGACCAAGTCCTCACCGACCACGCGCCGCTTGCGCTGGCGGTGCTTGAACCACGGATCGGGAAAATTGATGTGGAAACGGCTGACGCTGGCGGGGGGAAACAGGCGGGGCAGATCCACCGAGACATTGGCGAACACGCTGCGAACCTGATCGAGGCCCTTGCTCTTGCACAGGTCATTCGCCTGGGCCACGAGCTCGCGGCGGATCTCCACGCCGATGTAGTGGCGCCCCGGTTCCTCCACCGCCCGCTCCATCAGGAAGAAAGCCTCGGCCGAACCCAGCTCGACCTCGATCGGGCGATTCGCAGGCAGGTCGAGGGGCGCGAGCGGGATCTGCAAATAGTCCGAGCGGAGCGGGTTGACGTGCTGGCGAATGCGCATACCGGCTTACTCGATCGGCAAGACGCTCGGCGAAAGACAAGGGAGCTTCACCACAGGGGATGCGGAGAACCCCGAGGGTGGGGAAGAAGAGTGGGTGCGGACACGGGATCCGGAAGACCCCTTTCCTCCGTGCTCTGTGTGCTCCGTGCTCTCTGTGGTGAGCTTCCGCATCCCGCGCAGATCTCGCTAGGCCTTCACCGCGAGCGCCGGCGTGCGACCTGCGCGGAACTTACGATTGACGTAGAGCTGCTGCAGGATGCCGATGAAGTAGCTGGTCAGCGTGTAGATGGAAAGGCCGGCAGGCAGGAAGAGCGAGAAGCCGGTGAACATGACCGGCATCATCACCGACATCATCTTCTGTTGCTGCGGATCGGTTCCCGCCGGCGACATGCGCATTTGCAGGAACATGACCGCGCCCATGAGCAGGGGCGTCAGGTAGTAGGGATCCTTGGCCGACAGGTCGGTGATGTACCAGAAGAAGGACGAGTGGTAGATCTCCACGGAATAGTTGAGGGTCGAGAACAGCGCGATCCAGATCGGCATCTGGATGAGGCTGGGCAGGCAGCCGCCGAAAGGCGACACGCCGTGCGCCTTGTAAAGGTTCATGGTCTCGACGCCGAGTTTCTGCTTGTCGCTTTCGTACTTCTTGCGCAGCTCAGCGATCTTCCCCGACAGCCCCTGCATCTTCTTGGCCGACACCAACGTCTTGTAGGTCGGATAGAAGGTGACCAGGCGGACGAAGATGGTCAGTAGAATGATGGCGATGCCCCAGTTGCCCGACAGGCGGTAGAACTGTTTGAGTAGCCCCAGCATGGGACGCGAAAGGATGGCGAAGGTAACATCCACATCGTCGGCGAGGTGAGCGTCTTCGCCGCCCGGCCTGACTGCGTCGAGCTCGTGCGTGTACTTCGGGCCCGCGAAGATGACAAAGGGGTATTCCGTCTTCTCGCCGGGCGCCACGGTGCGGCTGGCAAACGAGAGTGCGACCTCGGCGGTGCTCGCATCGACGGCTTGTTCCTTGCACCCGCGCTCGCGCGGCGGCGTCTCGGGAAACGGAACCGCTGCAATGGTAAAGTATTTGTCTCCGGCAGCCGCCCAAAGAACCCCGCCCACGTAGTCCTTCGGCTCTTTAAGCAACGCGTCCACGGTTGCGCGCTTGGCCTTGTCGCCCACATGGCAGACCATCTCGGCGAGGTTCGCCGTGGCGTAGCTGAAGAGACCGCCCCCCTTCTTCGCGGGATCTTGCGCGGCGAAGAGGAGAACCTCGAGCCCGTGGTCGAGCGGCTTGCTGCCCTTGTTCTGCACCGTCACAAAGAGTTGCAGGCGATAGCGCTGGGTTTCGAGGGCAAAGCGCTTCTCGACCACCACCTCGTCGGTTTCGGCGCGAAAGACTACCGCGCCGGCCGCCGGCCGAGCAACTGACCATGCGATGTGATCGTTCCAAGGAAAGTCTGCTTTGATGAATGTGGTACGCAGCGGGGCCGTGTCTTCCGTAGAGGTCGTGACGATCTGCATGCCCGAGTCGGGCCGCGCGGGATCGAGCAGAAACTGTCGATCCTTGAGCCTGATCTGGCGAAGGGAGGCGCCCCGCGATGAGAACACGTAGCTTGCCTCAGGCGATTCGAGGGTGACCAGGGTTTCGGGCGCCCGCTCGGCGGGCGGTGCGGCTGCCTTGGCCGCGGAATCGGACTGCGCAGGGGAGGGAGTGGCAGCCGGAGCACCCGAATCCACGGCCGGCAAGGACGAGCTGGCGACCGGTGCGAGCGCTGGCGGGATGTGGGGTGTGGGTGGAAAGATCTTCATCCATAGAAAGAGGATCGCCATCGAGACAACCACCGCGAGAAGCAACCGCTTGTCCATGTTCTCTCCTAGGTCGAATTCGCGCGAATGTTTGTCGGCGCGAGCGGTGGAACGGGATCCAGCCCCCCTCGTGCGAAGGGATGACAGCGCAGGATCCTGCGCATGGCCAGGGCGCTGCCCCTCACCGCGCCGAATCGCTCGATGGCCTCTTGTGCATACACCGAACAGGTGGGTTCGAACCGGCAGGCTGGCCCAAGTACGGGCGAGATGGCGCATCGATACACCCGCAGAAGCGCCATCAAAGGAGCTTTGCCGAGGGCGCCGAGACTATTCAGCGGCGATCGCATGGCCTCGCGATGCGGAGAACAAGCAAACGCAACTCTTCCGCCGTGGCGCCGTAGTTTGTCTTGGCCGCGCTGGGCTTCGCGATGACCACCAAGTCGGTTCCACCGGGTGGTAGCTCGGCCAGTTTGCGATAACTCTCACGCACCCAGCGCTTGATCCGATTGCGCACCACCGCGTTACCGACCTTCTTGTTCACGGTGATCCCAAGACGTGCATCGCTCGCGGATTTTCCGGCGGTCGGCGGCATAGCGTAGAGAACCAGGGTTCGGCCGGAGAAGCGCTGCCCGCGGCGCTGCACCGCAAGGAAGCCCGACCGCTTTCGGAGTCGCTTGCTGCGGCCAAGTCCTTGGTGCAGGCCCCGATCGGTCACCTCAACCTATTTCTTGGGAACGCTGACGGTGAGCTTCTTGCGCCCCTTGCGGCGACGGCGGTTGATGATCTCGCGCCCCGCTGGGGTGCTCATGCGCTTCCGGAAACCGTGTGTGCGTTTCCGGCTCCTTCGGTGGGGCTGATACGTCCTCTTCACTGGATCCTCCGGTCTTTCCCCGGTGTGGGCAGGGAGAACTAACACTCCAGATCGCCGCTGTCAACGACCGGCCAGCTTCTGCATCGCCTTTTTTTGCAGGTGAGGAACCTCGGGCTTGTGTGGGGTTGAGCTCGGCCGATCGCCCAATGCGCCGGAATCTCCGTCGAGGCATCGACGGGTCGAGATGGTTTTCTCGTCGGAGAAGACACCATCGGCACGCATCGATTGCTTCCTGCTCGACGGCACTGCAGAGACTCTTGTCACAGTCGCACAAGACCTCCGACGGAAAATTGACACGTTCTTGTCACCGAGCTGCTGCAAAGCCCATGGCATGGCCGTTAGCGGGCCTTGGGTTGGGGCTTGTCTGTGGAATTCGGGGCGGACGGCATTGCGTCCGGAATGGCAAGTTGTTTGTCCAATGATTACAATGGCTTGGACGATATGTCTTGGCTTATCGGTCGCGCTGGAGCGGCGTGCATGGAGAGCGACGATCGGCTATCTCCGCAGATCCTCGTGGCCTCGGCAAAGAATAGATTTTGGTCTTGCCGGCCTTCCGCCTGGTTGGTAATAAATGCCTCCTGCCGACAGCGCCTTCCGGTTTTGACCATGCGTGGATGACCGGATGGCGCTTGGGGTCCGCTGTTGGCAAATTGGGGATTAGTGTGTGTAAATGTCTGTATTTACTGTGTTTTTATCGACTCGATGGCTGTGAATAGGACATGCTAACACTCTGGGGAGAAGCCGTACGATCGGTCGAGGAGCGGGTCAAGCCGACGCAGCGAGATCAGTGGCTGCGGCCCATCACTTTCGTGGGCTTCGAAGGCAACCGCATTCGCCTACGCGCACCCAATCGCTACCAGAAGGAATGGTTCGAAGACCACTACCTTCACGCGATTCTCACGGACCTCGAGCAGCGCACAAAGACAACCTTCTCGGTGGATATCGACGTGGTGGAAGAGAAGACAATTCAGGAAGGATCTCAGGAAGGATCCGTGGAGTTGGCCGAGTCTCAACCTGTGGAGGTACTACGAGAGCCTTCGCCCGGCCCGAAGGGGCTGGACCGTAAGTACACCTTCGACAAGTTCGTCGTCGGCCAAACCAACCAGTTCGCCCACGCGGCGGCGCGCATGGTAGCCGACGCTCCTGCCTCGAAGTACAACCCCTTGTTCATCTACGGTGGGGTGGGGCTTGGCAAAACGCACTTGCTTCATGCCGTGGGGCACGAGATCCACCGCCAGCACCCCGAGTGGAACATCACGGTGGTAACCTGCGAACAGTTCGTATCGAGCTTCATCGGCTCGATGCTGAACCAGCGGCGGCAGTCTGGAAACGGCCATGGCAACGGCGTGAATCTCATGGAGGCGTTCCGCGAACGCTACCGCGAGGCGCCCGATGTGCTCTTGGTCGACGATATTCAATTTCTCTCGGGCAAGGACAGCTCTCAGGACGAGTTCTTCCACACCTTCAACGCCCTCCACCATGCACACAAACAGATCGTCCTCACCTGCGACAAGCTGCCGGCGGAATTGCCCGGTGTGGAAGAGCGCCTGCGCAGCCGCTTCACCTGGGGTCTCATCACCGAGATCGGTCATCCCGATCTCGAGACTCGGGTTGCCATCCTCAAGCGCAAAGCCGAGATCGACCATATCGACCTTCCGGACGATGTCGCGCTGACGGTGGCAAGCCACGTTCGCTCCAACGTACGCGAGCTGGAAGGCGCATTGCTTCAGCTTTCGGCACGCGCTTCTCTTTCCGGCTGCGCGATCACCAAGGAAGTCGCCGAGGAGATCTTGAAGACGCTTGCCTCATCGGGCCCAACCGGCCTCAGCGTCGAATCGATCCAGCGCGAGGTTTCGTCGTATTTCGAGGTCAAGCTCCACGACCTCAAGGGTCCAAAACGTCATCGCGCGGTTGCCCACCCTCGCATGATCGCCATGTACCTCTCGCGCCACCTCACCTCGATGAGTTATCCCGAGATCGGTAGTCGCTTCGGCGGCAAGGATCACTCGACCATCATCAGCGCGGTCAAGAAGATCGAAAGGAAGATGGCCGAGGACGCCAGTCTGCGCAGCGTGGTGTCCACGCTGACCACCCGCCTTCGCCAGCGCTAGCAAGTTCGTCACTGAAGGAGGCAGAGGTTGGGAGAGCTCACTGAGGCGGGTGCTCTCCGTGTTCCATTTCAGCGCCTCGCTCCCGGCGCTGCTTCGCTCGAAGAGAGGCGTTCTTTACCTCCAGGACCCTGTGGATATCTTGCCCAAAAACCATGTGGTCAGACCCTTGATGGGGGCGCCGTCTCGCTTATCCGGAATTGGTCCCCTTGTCCCAGCCCTTTTGTCCCCATGTCTCGACAACGACTCACCGACGGTGGCGCTAGGTTATCCACAAAATCACAGGCCCTAATACTTCTCCCAAAATAGATCAAAAACCTATAGATTCTAAGACGGTGTTGATGGATGAAAACCCCAGCCAGAGGGTAACGGATGGACTTTCGGATTGGTAAGAACGAACTCCTGCGTGGGCTTTATCTGACCCACGGCATCGCGGATAGGAAGAACACGATTCCTATCCTGGCCAACGTGCTGGTTCGCGCCAGTGGCAAGGACAAGGTTGTCTTCGCAGCCACCGATCTGAAAGTGGCGATGCTGGTGAGCTCCTCGGCGAAAGTCGAGGAGGAAGGCGGAATCACGGTGGGTGCGCGTCAGCTGTACGAGATCGTCAAGGGACTGGGGGGTGACGAGGTTCGACTCCAGCGCACCGAGCAGAACTGGCTGCATATCGAGAGCGGAAGGACGGAGTTCAAGGTAGTCGGAATGAGCGACAGGGACTTTCCCAAGCTGCCGAGCGTGGAGGAGATCTCCTGCAGCAAGGTGGAAGCGACCCTGCTGGGAGAGATGATCGGCAAGACCATTCTTTCGGTCTCCCAGGACGAAACGCGGCCGCACCTGGCCAGTGTGCTCTTCGAGAGTGACGGCGATAAGGCGACCATGGTTTCGACCGATGGTCATCGCTTGTCCAAGATCTCTCGGCCCATGCCGGGGGGGCCCAAGCTGGCGGCGGGAGGACTGCTACCGAGAAAGGGACTTTCCGAGATCCGGCGCGCGCTGGAAGGGAACCAGGCGCAATGCGAGATCGGGGTGGATCAAGGCTTCTTCGTGCTCAAGTCAGACGACATGGTGCTTTCGGTGAAGCTTGGGGAAGGGCAATTTCCTCCCTACGACCAGGTGATCCCCAAGGACAACGACAAGAAAGTCGTGCTCGAACGCGAGCCCTTCTTGGAGGCACTTCGTCGCGTGTCGATCATCGCTTCGGACAAGACCTGGGGGATCCGCTTTTCGCTGGAGAAGGGAAGTCTATCCATCGAGGCCGACAACCCGGATCTTGGGAACGCCAAAGAAAAGGTGGACGTGGACTACAAGGGCGCGGCTTTACAGATTGGCTTCAATGCTCGGTACTTCATCGACCTGCTGGGCGAGATGAGCGGCAAAGAAGTCAGCATCGAGCTTGGCGGCGACTTGGATCCAGCACTCGTCAAGCCCTGCGACGGCACCGACTACCAGGGCGTAATCATGCCGATGCGGCTTTAGCAACGCGGCCATGGGCCTTGTTCCTTAGGGATATACGGGTCAGAGGCTGGAGAAACCTTAGGGCGGAAGGGCTTGCTCTCGCCCGGCGAGTGACCGTTCTCTTCGGAAAAAATGGTCAGGGAAAGAGCAACTTTCTCGAGGCTGTCTACTACGCGATTACCTTTCGCTCGTTCCGCACCAGCAGCATCGGCGATGTGATTGGTTGGGACGGAGATCGGTCGGAGATCGAAGCGAAAATCACCTTGCATGGACTGGAGCGGACGCTGCGCGTGGAAATCGTGGTCGGGAAGAAACGAACGACCCTGGATGGAAAGACGGTTCGTCGCGACTCGGAATCGCTGCAGGGCGCGGGGGTCGTGATTTTCGGTCCCGACGACTTGCGCTTACCCAAGGCGGCGGCGGCCGAGCGACGCCGTGCGATCGATCGGGCCGTGTTCGCGGTCCAGCGTACCTATTTTCGCGAGGCCGTCGACTTCGAGCGTGCGCTGAAGGCCAGGAACGGATTGCTTCGCCGAGGAGAGCTTTCGCGCGACTTGCTCGAGAGCTACGACGAGACCCTGGCCCGCACGGGAGCGCGTATCGTGGTGCGCCGGCGGAACCTGGTTGGCGAGCTGGCGCCGACTGTGGCCGTCGTCTTCGCACAGATCCACGGAGACTTGCCTGCGCAGATTCGCTATCGCAGCCATCCCCAGGTCGAGGCTGCCGAGAGCGAAGGTGAAATCGAACATGCCCTCCGCGCGGGGCTCGAAGCGGAGCGCGCGAACGACGTGCGGCGGGGTTTCACTGGATTTGGTCCCCAGACCGACGACATGGAGATGCTGCTCGGGGACCGTCCGGCACGCGAGCATGGCTCGCAGGGGCAGATTCGGTCGCTCGTGCTGGCGTTCAAGATTGGGGAATTGCGCTACGCAGAAGCACGGAATGGCGAAACGCCAGTGCTCTTGCTCGACGACGTCGCCAGCGAGCTTGACCAAGAACGGCGGACGCGTCTTTTCGAGACCATCTCGGCCATGGCATGTCAGACTCTCATCACGGTGACGGAGCGCGAGCACTTGCCTGAGTTGCCGGAGCGATCGGACTGGCGGGTTTCGGGTGGGCATATCGAACCCGCGTAGGGGGCTTGGGCAGTTTTGCTTTACTCCCCCGATGAATGATGCTATCTAACTGAAAGTCCTAGGTTTTTTTGCATGTCGACGGACACAGACAACGCTCCAGGCCACGAGCTTCCCAAAGGCCCTAGCGAGTACAACGAAGAGAGCATCCAGGTTCTCAAGGGGCTCGAAGCTGTGCGCCTGCGGCCGGGGATGTACATCGGGGACACGGACGACGGCAGCGGTCTGCACCATATGGTCTATGAGGTCGTCGACAACTCGGTAGACGAGGCGTTGGCCGGGTATTGCAACCGCATCGACGTTCAAGTGCATTTCGACGACTCGGTTTCGGTCGAGGACAACGGGCGCGGCATCCCGGTCGGCGAGCACCCGACGGAAAAACGACCCACCGCCGAGATCGTGATGACGGTCCTGCATGCGGGCGGAAAGTTCAACCATTCGAATTACAAGGTCTCGGGCGGTCTGCACGGCGTGGGCGTCTCGGTGGTGAACGCGCTGTCGGAATGGCTCAAGCTCGAAATCAAGCGAGACGGGAAGGTGTACCACCAAGAGTACCGGCAGGGCGATCCTGCCACGGTTCTCGAAGAAATAGGCGTCTCGGAAAAGAGCGGTACGAAGATCACCTTCAAGCCCGACGCCTCCATCTTCAAGGGGATCCGGGAATTTAGCTTCGAGGTATTGTCGCAACGGCTGCGCGAGCTGTCCTATCTGAACCGCGGCTTGACCATTACCCTCGAAGACGAGCGAAACGGAAAGTCGCACGAGTTCAATTTCGTCGGAGGCTTGGCACAATTCGTAGCCGACCTGAACACGACCCGGGTGGTCACCCACGATAAGCCCATCATGGTCGAGGGCGAGCAAGATGGCACCATTGTCGAGATCGCGTTGCAGTGGAACGATTCCTACCAAGACTCGATCTTCTGCTTTACCAACAACATCAAGAACAAGGACGGCGGGACGCACCTGACCGGATTTCGCGCGGCCCTGACCCGAACGGTAAACGCCTACGCGCAAGCGACAGGCCTGCTCAAGGATCTCAAGAACGGGCTCGGCGGGGACGACATCAGCGAAGGTTTGACCGCGGTGGTTTCCGTCAAGCATCCCGATCCGAAGTTCAGCAACCAGCCGAAGGACAAGCTGGTGTCCTCCGAGGTCAAGGGAATCGTCGAGCGCATCGTCAACGAGCGTCTGGGAAGGTTTCTCGAGGAGCACCCGCGGGAGGCGAAGCAGGTCATCGAGAAGGCCGTGCTGGCGGCGCGGGCGCGGGATGCCGCGCGTAAGGCGCGGGAGCTCGTGCAGCGCAAAGGTGCACTGGATATCTCGTCGCTGCCAGGGAAATTGGCCGACTGTCAAGAACGGGATCCCGCGCTGTCCGAGCTGTACATCGTCGAGGGGGACAGCGCAGGCGGCTCAGCCAAGCAAGGCCGCAATCGGAAGGATCAGGCGATTCTGCCCTTGCGGGGAAAAATCCTGAACGTGGAGAAAGCGCGGCTCGACAAGATGTTGTCGTCGCAGGAGATCGTCACGCTCATCACTGCGCTGGGCTGCGGGGTCGAAAAGGAAAAGGAAATCGAGAAAATCCGCTACCACCGCGTGATTGTGATGACCGACGCCGATGTGGACGGCAGCCACATTCGCACGCTTCTTCTGACCTTTTTCTATCGCCACTTCCCCGAGATCGTGGAGCGCGGGTACCTTTTCATCGCCCAGCCTCCGCTCTATCGGGTCAAGAAGGGGAAGCGGGAAATCTATCTGAAGAACGAGCAGGCTCTCGATGAGTTCCTGCTCGACAGCGCGACGGAAAACCTGTGGCTTCGTCCCAGTAGCGGAGGCGAGCCGATTGGAGGGGAAGCGCTTCGTCACTTGGCGCGGGTGGCTGGACGCTATCGGCGGCTCCTGAAGGTTCTCGATCGCAGGTTTGACGCGCGCTTGGTGGATGCGATCGTCAAGGCGGCGCGGCTCTCCAAGGCGGACCTGAAGGATCCGAAGCTGATTGCCAAGGCACTCGCGCGCTTGGAAGAGTATTTCGACGCCTATGCGCCGGAGCTGAGAGACGTGGTTCTGAAACTGGCACCGGATAGCGAGCACGGTGGCTTCAAAATCGAGGCCCCCGTGCGTCCGTCGGGCATTCGGCGGGCGACGGTGATCGATTTTGCGTTTCTGGATTCGCCCGAGGTCGCCGATCTTTCGGCCTTGCACCAGGAGCTCTCGGTGATGGGGGCGTCGCCGTATCGGCTCGTTTCGGGTGCGGACACGGTGGACTTCGAGCGGGTGGAAGATCTGGCCGAGAGGGTGAATCGAGCTCGGAAAGAAGGGATTGCAGATCCAGCGCTACAAGGGCCTGGGCGAGATGAATCCCGAGCAGCTTTGGGAGACGACAATGGATCCGGCTAGGCGCACTCTGCTGCAAGTGCGGGTGGAGGATGCCTTCGAGGCGGATCGGCTCTTTTCGACGTTGATGGGTGACTTGGTGGAGCCAAGGCGGGATTTCATCGGACAGAACGCGCTCAACGTGCGCAACCTGGACGTCTAGAGCACCGAACGGGTTGACTCCCGTCGTGAAATCGGGCATTTGCGTCGCGTCCCTGCGTTGCTCGTCGGTGGCATACGTCGAGTATTCTCCCTCCTCGCGCCTTGGGCCGCTCGCAACTGCGCAATTTCACTCGGTCCCTCAACACGTTCGGTGCTCTAGCCGGGCCGGGGAGAGAGGCGGAGTGGGCCGGCGGGCATGGAAAAGGCCCCTGGGCTTTCACCGAGGGGCCTTGAATCGGTCGAAGGTCAGCAGGCGAAAATGCGGTTGAGCTTCTCTTCGATTTTGCCTTCGTTGGATTTGGTGGCGACCGCAATCTCCTTGACCAGGAGGGTGCGGGCTGTGTCTAGCATTTTGCGCTCGCCGAAGGAAAGTTCCTTGTCGCCCTTGAGCCGCTGAAGGTCACGGAGGACCTCGGCGATCTCGAAGACCGAACCGGTCTTGATCTTCTCCATGTACTCGCGGTAACGCCGATTCCACGTCTGCCCTTCTACCGAGATCTCACGACTCTTGAGGATTTCGAAGACCTCGTCGACCTCGTCGGCTCGAATGAGCTCGCGCAGGCCAACGGCCCCTGCATTCTTGGTGGGAATCATGATCTTCATCCCGTTGTCCAAGATCTTGAGGATGTAGAAGGTTTGTTTGCTGGACGATATCTCTCGGGTCTCGATGCCGGTGATTTGGGCCACGCCGTGCGCCGGATACACTGCCAAATCACCAACGCGGAAAGTGGGCTCCATCTAGGTGCTCTCCTATCAGTCCTGTTGAAAAAACCTCAGTAACCGAGGCGCGCGTACTCTACCCTGCTGTTTAGGTGAAGTCAAGGGGTATTTGGGTCCGGAGAGGAGGACGTCCGTGGAGTGTAAGAGGGAGAATAGTGGAGCATGGTTATCGTTCTTAGGGTGGGTATTCGGATGGTTGAGAATTCGGAGACTGAACTGTGTTGATATTGACAAACTCAGGCACGGAAAGGTAGGGTTTTCTCCTACGTGGCTATGCGGGCGAAAGCGGCGAAGAGCGAAAAGAAGCGAAAGGCTGCGGCTTCACGGGGGGTCGGAAGGGAGGGATCCGCCAAGGGGAGGCCGGGGAAGGGGCTTGCGGGACGGGTGAAAGTGGAGCTTGGCGACGGGACGCCAGCCAATGGACCTGGGAAGGGGGACTTGGTGGGGGAGAGAAGTCCCGTGGGGGCAAGCGGAAGGTTTTGGCCGCTCGAGGCCGGTAGTTCGGGCCTAGCGAGGGAACGGAATGAGGTCGCACCGGCCCTTCCCGTGCCGATCGCTAGCTTCACTATTTAGTTGGGCAGGGAGAGAAGATGAGCGAGCAAAGTACATTGTCCGAAAAGCGCGAGGAGGCCGCGAAGGTCTTGCGGGAAATTCTCGACAAGATGAGCGTCGATGCTGAGGTGAGCGCCTTTGATGATGGCGAGAAGATCATTCTTGACGCGCATGGGTGTGAGTCGGGTTTGGTCATCGGCAAGAAGGGCGCCACCTTAGACTCGCTGCAGTATTTGGTAAGCCGAATCGTTTTTCGGAAGCCGGGGGAATCCTCTCCAATCGTCGTGGATGCCGAGGGATATCGGGGGCGTAGGGAAGACTCGTTGGCGGATTTGGCGCGGCGGCTGGCTGAGAAGGTCGTGCGTTCTGGAAGGCCGGTGCCTGTGGAGCCGATGAGCCCGCAGGACCGAAAGGTTGTACACAAGACACTTGCGGAGCACCCTGGGGTGCGGACGGAGTCTGAGGGCGAGGGTGCGGCTCGTCGAGTCGTGATATTTCCGAAGCGCTCCGAGGTCGAGGCTAGGGAGCCAAACATCTGAAGATAGGGTCGAGATTGACGTTCGCGGCGAGTGAGGCTGCCAGGGCGGCGGGCGCGAGGGTGGTAAGGAATGGGAGACTACCAAGGGGGGCCTGTCCGGTTGCGGCTGCAATAAAGTGTGCGTTGGAGTCCTGATCCGGGGATGGCTGGTCGGTTGTGGTAACCAGGACCGTCCCAAGGCAGTGAATGGAGCGTCGGCGGAGCTCGGCGACCGCGAGGGAAGTGTGGTTGATCGTGCCGAGAGCGTTGCGGGCGACAAGGAGGACTGGGAGTCCGAGGGCGCTGGCCAGGTCGGCTGAAGTCAGATTGGTGGCGTAGGGGGAGAGCAGGCCGCCTGCGGACTCGACGATGAGGGGCCCACCAAAGGATGCCGCGCGTCGGGCGAAGGCCAAAAGGGCTGAGAGGGTTATGGGTGAGCTTCCAGAGGCAGCGGCGGGCGCGACGGGGTCGGGGAAGAGGATTGGGCATACGAAGTCTAGAGGGATGTCTTGACGCATGGATGCGTTGAGTAATCTCGTAGCATCAGAGGGCACCGGGCGAGCTCCCGGTCTCGACTGGCTTGAAGGGAACTGGTTTGGCGCCCTGGGTGGCAAGGATGTGCAAGAGAGCGACCGCTACCGATGTCTTTCCTACAGAGGTATCGGTTCCGAGAATGAAGACGCCGGAGGAGCGGAAAGGCGTGGGCGGAGGAGTCAGGTTCGTGGATGCGACGGCTGACCTGAAACGCCTCGCCCCGCGTAGCGGAGCGAAGCGGGGCGAGGTCAAGGATCCGGGCCATCGGCCCGGCGGCGGTACTGGGAGGGATGTGGGAACGAGTGCGGCTCGTCGAGGGAGAGAAAGGATGGCTTGCGCGAGGCCAGCGATTTGTTGCTCAGTGTGGTGCGCGGAGAGGGTAATGCGCAGTCTGGAGCTGCCTTCTCGAACGCTTGGGGGGCGGATGGCTTGAGCGAAGAAGCCCCGCGCCTTGAGGTGGGACGACGCGGCAAGGGCGTCCTCGGCGGCTCCGAGGGTGATGGGAATGATTGGTGCGGTGAAGGGATTGGGGGAGAGGCCAAGAAGAGTGCGGAGTTGTGAGACGAGAGTGCCGAGGTGGTCGCGAAGGTCGTCTCCCTCGGGCGAAGCGGCTATTCGGAGGGCGGTGCGGGCAGCTGCGGCCACTGGAATCGGTAGGGCTGTTGTGAAGATGAAGCTGCGAGCACGGTTCAGGAGGTAAGTGTGAAGGTCTTGGGTGCCGGCGACGAAAGCGCCGCTTGTTCCGAGAGCCTTGCCGAGGGTGCCGATGAGAATGTCTGGCTGGACGGCAAGGTGAGAGCAAAGTCCTCGGCCGGAGGGTCCAAGGCAGCCGAAGGCGTGGGCTTCGTCGACGATCAGGGCGGCATCGTGGGCCTTGGCAATGGAGGCAAGTTCTGCCAAAGGCGCGACGTCTCCGTCCATGCTGAAGAGGGACTCGGTCACTAGAAAGCGTCGGCGCCTACTCGGACCGAGGCGGTGAAGTAGGTGGTCTGCGGCTTCGGCGTCGAGGTGGGGATAAACCGCGAGTTTGGCTCGAGAAAGCCTGGATCCGTCAAGGAGGCTGGCGTGAACGGCGCGGTCGGCTAGGATGAGATCAGCAGGTCCCGCGAGTGCAGTGAGAACGCCGAGGTTGGCCTGATATCCGGTGGGAAATAGGAGCGAGGCGGGAACAGACAGAAATGCAGAGAGCTCATGCTCCAGGGCGAGGTGTTCCGGTAGATTGCCAGAGACAAGGCGGGATGCGCTAGCCCCAAAGCCTGAGGTAGCGGCGGCGTCTGCGGCAGCGGTGCGCAAGCGCGGGTCGCATGCGAGTCCGAGGTAATCGTTGGAACAGAATGAAACGAGGCTTCGACCGTCGAGGTCGACATGAACCCGGGAATTTCCTGCTAGTTGGGTGAAGGTTCGGAGACACCCTCTTGATTCAAGCGCCTCAAGATCGGCGGCAATTTGCTGAGCGAGGGAGGGAAGCACCACTTAGCAATCTGGGAGGAGCGTCAGCAACTGTCAATCTGCTTGGGGATTGTGTTTCACGTGAAACAGTAGCATCCAGCCCATCGCGTGGATCCATTACCCGTCGTGTACTTGAATGACTCCATGAGCCTGGCACCGTTCGCACCGTCCGTACCAAGTCGAACGGCATCAGTCGCAAGAGCGACAGCGCGACCCGACGAAATCAACAAGCGTGGGGCAAGCACCAACCACTCGTCAGGAGGGAAGGTCGCGCGGGAGACCGCCACGTCGAAAAGGTTGGACTCTACCTCCTCGAGTCGAGCCCGAACCACAACGGTGTTCTTGCAAGCGCAGTCCCTAACAGCGGTATTCAAGAAGGCCACCCGCTTGGCCCGAGGCTCAAGCAGCGTAACGCTGCAATCAGGCCGCAGTAGAGCAAAAGGGACACCCGGCAACCCTCCCCCCGCGCCAACATCGACAACATTCGAACCTGCTGGAACAAGCCTGGACATCGCGAAACTATCCGGCAAGTGCTCACTCAGAAGATCCGTGATGGTGCGGGCGCCTGTCAAATTAACGCTGACGTTCCACTCCAGAAGGCGCCGCATGTAAAGAACAATACCCTCAGCAACATCCGCATCAAGAACATGATCCCAGTTCCGGGCGAGGGCCACGATACCTGAGGAAGCTTCCACTGACATTCAACGACTATACGACAACCTCGGTACCGAAAACCTCGCCTATAGCCACGATACCACGTCCCCAAGCGAGCATGCACAGGGCCAGGGCGGAGACAATATCCCAGCGCGTCTCGACAATAGACCCGCTGCGGCTCCGGCGGCCTACCCCCGAAAGCAAAGCCAGCGACGCGTGGCTCTGCAGGGAGATGAAGGATACAATGCCTACTCGACTCGGGATGGACACAGCACAGTCAAAGAACCGGCTTCTTCTCGTCGACGGAGACCCCAAGAGTCTTCGCGTTCTCGATGTCAGCCTCAAAAAAGCCGGCTTCGATGTCACGACCGCCACCAGCGCTCGCGAAGCCCTCGCTGTGCTCGAAGCCGGCCAGCCCGATCTGATCATCTCCGACACCGATCTCGACGAGATGGACGGCTTCGAGCTGTGCAGCCAAATCAAGGCCCGTTCACAATGGGCAAAGATTCCCTTCCTCTTTGTCTCGGGTCGCAAATCCATCGAAGACAAGATCCGCGGGCTCGAGCTTGGCGTCGACGACTACCTGACCAAGCCCATCTACATCAAGGAAATCGGTATTCGCGTTCGCACCGCCCTGCAGCGAGCCGAACGCGAGCGCATGGAATCGCGCCGCGAAGGTCGCACGCGATTCGCCGGCGACCTCTCCGATGTCGGCGTCGTCGATCTGGTGCAGACCATCGAGCTCAATCGCAAATCGGGCATCATCCACATCGTCAATCGCGACACCCGCCGCGGGTCCATCTTCTTTCGCGACGGCAAGGTCATCGACGCCGAGGTCGGCCGCCTTTCGGGTGCGAACGCCATCTACCGTCTCTTCTCGTGGTCCGAGGGGCAATTCGCCGTCGAGTTCAAACAAATCCGCCGCCACGATGTCATCGACACCCCCATGGCACCCTTGTTGATGGAAGGCATGCGCCGGCTCGACGAAAGCACGCGACTGCTCGATAAGCTCCCCGCCACCAGCAGCGTTCTGGAGGTCGACTGCCGCGCGCTCGCCGAAGAGCTGGCGGAGTTGCCCGACGAGGTGAACTCTGTCCTGCGCTTGTGCGACGGTACGCGAACCCTGCAGGAAGTCGTCGAGGACAGCGACCATCCTGATCTCGAGGCGCTCACCTTCATCAACAAGCTGTCTACCAGCCAGATCATCTTCGCCCGCGAGGCGCCCGACCGCGGGGGGGAATCCGAGCCCGGTGATCGCCTGGCACACTGGTTGTCCGAGGGTGGGGCCGAAGACGGCGCGGCCGCCGAAGATGCCAGCGCTTCTTCCGAGTTCGCGGCTGCCGAGATCCCCACTCCCGACGGCGAGGCCATCCCCGAGAGGACACCGGTGCCCGCTGGCGCGGCCGTTCGGACGACGAGGGAATTCGCGGCGACTCCGCCGGCCATCGAGCCATCGTCCTTGGAGCGCGAAGCTCCTTCTCGCCCGGAGGGCCCTGCGACGATCTCGAACGAGTCGTTGCTGGCCCCCTCTCCCGTTCCATCCAATGTCTCGCCGACGGTTCCCTCGCCGATACTTTCCGCGGAAGAATCCCTTGAGGCCGTGCTCCCGCCCCAGGCCGACCCCGCCAGTGTCGGCAGCAACGAATTCTCTCCCCCATCCGACACCCTCAAGGGCCTTCCCGTCGACACCCTGTTTGGCGACCCAGAAGCAAGGAAGGATGTCCCCTCTCTTGTGGTCCCGAGCCCCCCGAAGCCGGATTCCAATGTCGTCCGCAACCCCATGGAGACTCGATCGACCAAGCCCCTCGGTCTTGCCGAACGTCTACTCAGCGAAGACTCTGCGGTGCGCGCCTCGGCCATGCACGAAGCGATTGGCGGCGGGGGCGGCAAGGTCGAGAGCTCGCAGTCAACCGACCGCAATACGCGCGAGTATGGCAACCCTGCCGCCGAAGCGGCCGCGGCTTTGGTGCAAGAGGTGATCTCCTCGGCCCACGAAGCCAAACGCGATAGTCCTGCACCGGCCGAGCCGGGACGACCGACGAAGGAGGTCGACTGGGGCGCATGGCCCACCGGTCTCCCCGCCGGGCCGAACCGAAAGGAAGAGGCGATCGACAATCTCCGCCAGAGCGCTGGCGCGCCTGGCCCCGCCGAGGCGCCAAATGCCGGCGTGCCGAGCTCGGGGACGGAAGCTGTCCACGCTCCTTCGCTCGAACAGGCGGTCCCCGAGGAAGCCCGTGCGCCAGAAGTAGAGGTGCCGCCGTCCTTGCCCGCGCCCGATCCCTCCATCTCGCTGATAGAGGACAGCGCCGGCCGCAAGGAGCCTCCACCGGCTTCGTCTGCTGGTGATGGACGGGGCTCCACCGCTGACCATCCCGCGGCTCCCCCATCTCCGACGGCCCAGTCGGTCCCTGTGCCGCCCCGCCCAACGCCTCGCCCTAAAACCGAGGCCGGCGGCAGGACCGCACGCAAGACGGTTCCGTCAAGGCAGATCTGGCTCATGGCCGGGGGTGCCTTCGCTCTCGGCGTGATCGGGTACTTGGCGCTGGGAAGAAGAGCCTCCTCACCTCCCGAGGTGCCGTCCGCCGTGGTCTCGTCTCCCTCAGAGCAGGCACGGGTACCCCAAACGGCACCCGCGCCAGAGGAGCCGCCCAAGGTGGCGAACGAGCGGAAGTCGCCAGCGGCACCCAAGGTGGCGGACGCACACAAGGCGCCGGCGGCGGCCAAGCCGGACGTGCCCCCGGCTCGACTTGGGGTCGGCACACCGTCTTCCGCAGCGGCGGACTTGCGGCGCAAGTGTTTGGAGGTCGACGCCGAGGGCAAGGGCAAGGCCAGGGCGGTCTCGATAGCGTGCCGGCCGGCGTTGGACGCCGATCCCAAGAATGTGGAGGTCATGGTGATCCTCGCCCGCGCGGAGATCGATCGCGGCCGTCTCGGGGAGGCGCGCTCGCTGGCCAAGAAAGTGTTGGCCACCGACCCGCAGCGCCTCGACGCCTATGTCTACCTCGGCACCGCCGAGCAGGAAGCCGGCCGCCTCGACGAAGCGCGCGCCGCCTACCAGAAGTATCTCGACTTGGCACCCGAGGGCCCATTCGCCCGCGAGCTGCGTGCCATCTTGAGTAATCTCTAGCCGCGCGCTACGCCGCTGCCCCACGCATGCTGATTCTGGGAATCGAAACCTCGTGTGACGAAACCGCCGCCGCCGTCGTCGCGGACGGCAAGAGCATCCGCTCGAACGTCATCTCGTCGCAGGTTCTCGTCCATGCCGAGTATGGAGGCGTGGTGCCCGAGGTTGCCTCGCGCCAGCACCTGGCCACGGTGGTCAAAGTCGTACGCCAAGCCATGGGCGATGCGGGGGTCGAGGCCTCCGCTCTCGACGGGATCGCCGCCACTTGCGGGCCCGGATTGGTCGGTCCCTTGCTGGTGGGATTGGAGCTGGGAAAGTCCTTCGGGTACGCCATCGGCAAGCCGGTGGTGGGGGTCAATCACTTGCGCGGCCATCTGGCGGCCGTTTACCTCGAACACGCCAAAAATCCGTCGCCGCCGCCCTTTCCCCACGTCGCGCTTCTGGTATCGGGCGGACACACGACCCTTTTTCGCGTCGAGGGGCAAGCCAAGACCGTTTTACTCGGCTCCACGCGCGACGATGCCGCGGGCGAGGCCTTCGACAAGGTCGCCAAGCTGCTCGGGCTTGGCTATCCTGGCGGCATGGTCATCGACCGCCTGGCGGCCACGGGCAACGCGACGGCGATTCATTTTCCGCGCGCCCTACCAGGCCGCGAGGACCTCGACTTCTCCTTCTCCGGCCTCAAGACCGCGGTGGCCACCCGGCTCGCCGCCCAAGGGCGGCCCCAAGAAGCCGATCTGCCCGATTTCTGCGCCAGCTTTCAGGCCGCCGTGGTCGACGTGCTTGTACGCAAGGCGAGGCGGGCCCTCGCCCGCGAGGGCGTGCACGATCTCGTCGTGTGCGGCGGGGTGGCGGCCAATCACGGCTTGCGCCAGACCTTGGCCCAGGCAGCGGCGGAGGATGGCTTTTCGCTCTACATTCCGGCGCCCGTGCTGTGCACCGACAACGCCGCCATGATCGCGCTGGCCGGCACCTGGGCCATTGCGCGCGGCGAACGAGGTGGTCTCGATCTGAGCGTGGATCCCGGGCTTCCTTTGTCATGAGCGAGGACTCGAAAGCGGCGCGAGCTCCGCTGGCCACGGCGCGCGAGCTGCTCGGGCGTCATGGTCTTTTGCCCAAGAAATCCCTGGGCCAGAATTTTCTCGTCGATCCGCGGGTACAGGAACGCATCGTGGCCGCGGCCCAGATCCAGACCTCGGATGTGGTGGTCGAGATCGGCGCGGGGCTGGGGGCGCTCACCGCTCGCCTCGCCGACATCGCGGGTAAGGTCATCGCCATCGACCGAGACGCCCGGCTTGTGGAGGTGCTGCGCAGCGAGCTCGCGGACCGGCCCAACCTCGAGATCGTTCTCGGTGATGCCCTGGAATTCGAGCTGGGCGAAGCCGCGTGCAAAGCAGGTCGGCCGCTGGTCGTGGTGGGCAACCTGCCCTACGTCGTCACCTCGCCGGTCCTCTTCGCAACCCTCGAGGCGGCGGCCGCTGGCCGGGTCGTGGATCGCGCCATCTTCATGGTGCAGAAGGAATTCGCGCAGCGAATGTTGGCGCCGCCGGGCAGCCGCACCTATGGCCGGCTCTCGGTGATGGTCCAGCAGGCGGCGGCGGCCGAGATCCTGTTTCACGTGGGCGCGGGCGCGTTCTTGCCACCGCCGGCCGTGACCTCGACGGTGCTGCGCTTGCGGCCACGCGCGCAGCCGCTGGCGCCCGTTCGCGACGCCGACCTTTTCGCGCGCGTGGTGCGCGAGGCGTTCGGAGCCCGACGCAAGATGCTCCGCCGTGCCCTCGAACCGGGCTTCGGTGGCGCCCGAGCAGCGGCGGCTCTGGAGGCGGCCGGCATCGCGGGAACGCGTCGGGCCGAGGAGCTGGCGGTGGCGGACTTCGCCCGTTTGGCGAATGCTTTGGCCGAGGAACATGCCTGAGCTTCCCGAAGTCGAGACCGTGGTCCGCACCTTGCGGCCGCAGATCGTGGGCCAAACCATCCGTTCGCTGTGGACCAGCGGTCAATCGCTGCGCATGGCACGGAAACTGGACAAGAGCAGACTGCGAGAAGCAAGCGTCGGCGCGACCATCCGCGCCGTTCGTCGACGGGGAAAGTACATCCTCATCGATCTCACGGACAGTGGCGTGCTCGTGCACCTGGGGATGACCGGACGGTTGACCGTCGCCGAAGAGAGTGCCGAACGGGTCAAGCACACGCACGTGGTGTGGACTCTTCCGCAACGCCGCGAACTGCGCTTCGTGGATCCGCGACGCTTCGGCTGGGTACGGGCGGCGGCGAATCTCGACCGACTTCCGGAAATTCGCGCGCTCGGGCTCGATCCGCTCGCCGAGCTCGACGGCGAAAAGCTTCGCGCCATGCTCGCGACCTCGCGCGCGCCCATCAAGGCGTTCCTGCTCGACCAGCACCGCCTGGCCGGCCTGGGCAACATCTACGTTTGCGAAGCACTCTTTCGCGCGCGCATTCATCCGCGCACCCAGGCTCGTCGCGCACGTGAGAAGGCCGAGGTCCTGGTGCGTGCCATTCGCGAAACCCTGGAAATCGGCATCGCCAATTGCGGTACCTCGTTTCGCGACTTCGTGGACGCGACGGGTAAGCCGGGAAGAAACATCGAGGCGCTGCTCGTGTACGGACGGGAAGACGAAGCGTGTACCGTCTGCGCCGGTCGCGTGCGCCGGAGGGTGGATGGCGGGCGGTCAACCTTCTACTGCGCCAATTGTCAGGCACGCTAGAACAAGCAGGAATCCAGCGAGCCGGTCGTCGTGTCGCCTTGCAGGCGATAGGAGTAGGTGGCCAGGGTGTCGATGCCCCAGCAGTCGGTGCCAAGGGTCGTGGATTGATTGGGAAGGTTGGGCGTGAGATCCGCCGTCAAATCCGCGCGGCCCGCGCCCGAGCCGAGCCATTGCGAGGTCATCTTCGCCGTGATCTGCACGCCGGTATCGGTCGTGCCCTGCCAGTCGAAGGTCATGCGGCCCGAACCGTCCTGATTCTGATAGTACTCATAGTGTCCTGCTCGCGTCGTAGCCGTGGACAGATTCACGATGTCCATGATTACGCTGATCGGATAGGCAGCATTGTCGTAGGTGACGTCGAGGTGGTCGAGATCGCGCAGCCCCGGATCGTCGTCGACCGGATAGAGGGCAGTGCGGGCATCGTTGACGAGGAGGTGGATGTCGCCCGTGCCCGTGCGTGCGCTCCCGCCAGAGGTGTAGTCGCCCGTGAGGAAATTGACCCAATCGCCCTGGCCGACGGGCCGCACTTGGACCCAATAGTCCATATGAAGTTGCGTCGAGGAAACCGTCGAGCGCTGCATGACCACGCGGATCTCCCAGCCCGGGTGTTTGTCGTCGGCAAACGGTCCCCAGGTGCGCTGGTCGCCTTGTCGGGAAGTCGGCGTCGTGCCGCGGACGACCTCGATGAGGCCGACCAGATCCGCGACCATGGTGTTGAAGGTAGTAATCGCGCTTCGGGTCGCGAGGTAATACTCGGCCGAATCGGCGCGTGTGATCGACAATTGCATCTTGGCATCGATGTCGCTTTGCTCGGGCAGGGCGAGCTGGAAATCGAGATCCTCGTTGGAATAGTTGCCGCAGGCACCCGCGCCAATCGCAGCGAGCAGCACCAGCGAGCATGGGCCGAGACGTTCAGAAATCATAGGCAACCCCCGCGGAAAGCTCCCAGTAGCCGAGGGAGCGGTCTTCGTCGACGTTGTAAAGCAAGTAATGGACACGGCCGCGTGTCAGCAAGGCAAAGCTTCGCGACAAGCGATAGCGCAAACCTCCGACCAGCCCCGGCGTGAAGGTGGCGAAAAACTGGTCGGGTATGGTGGGATCGTCGAATTTTCGGCTCATGAGCACGACGGCCAGGCGCAGGCCCGCGAAGACGGCCACATCGCCGAAGTGAAAACGCCACTCGGCTGCCAGCGTGGTTCCCGCCGTGACCTCGCTGAAACGGAAGGGCAGGAGCGAGCCGTAGCGATCGACCTGCCCGTTCGTGCCGCCGCTGGCGAGATCGAGCCCCCAGATGAAGCCATGGCGGAAAAAATCGCGCACTTCGAATTCCACGCCCAACATGCCAGTGGTCGGAAACAGGCTGTCACGCGTGGGTCCGTCGAAAAACGACTGCATCATGCCGCCCAGGCTGAGGCTCAAGTGCGCGCCCTCGTCGCGAATCGCGCCCTTCACCGGGTCGTCGGAAAAGGGCGCGTCCCGCAGCCGGGATTCGTCGAGGGTGGTGAGCTGACCCGAGGCGATCTGGATCTCGCCGATGCGCAGGCGATCGGCGAGCCGGCGACGGACGTGGTAGTGGCCAGCGGGCAGGGCGATCTGTCGATCACCGTCGGCGGGCTTCTGAATCTCGGCCGCGATGAAGCCGTTGCCGTCGACGATGTAGTAGATCCCGGCGGGCGCTGGACCGGGGACGTAGATGCCCTCGCGTCGGCTGGCGAAATCGGTCAGCACCAGATCGGCGTTGCCCTGGAAGTCGTAGCTGAAGGTCGGGTGCTGGGCGCCGGCGGCGCTTTCGGCCGTGTCCGCCACCGTGCGTGCGTAGGCGTAGGCGTAGGCCTCGGACAAGGTCACGCGCCGGTCGCGCGAGCGATCGGCGTCGCCGCGCAAACCGCTGACCAGGTAGTGGGAAAAATAGCTGCCGCCGATTTCGTCCGATTCTTGCGCATCCTCGTCGGCGCTGGACGAGGACAGCAGCACCAGGCCGCGGGTTTCTTCCGAGCCCGCCGCCTCAATCTGGAACGCGGGTGCGTGGCGCGCGCCCTTGGTGCGGGTCACCATGCCCGAATGGCACGAGTCGAACACGCCGATGCGGATGTCGGCCGGCGCGGCGGCCAAGCGCGCCTTGAGCTCGTCGAGACGAATGCGCGAGTCGCCCAGGCGCAGCTCGCCGTCCTTGGCGTGGCCCGAGTAGTAGAGGATGAAGAGCGCCCGCTCGCCGCGTTGCTTGGCCAAGGCGATGCGCGCGTCCATGTCGCCGAGGGCACGCCAGAGCTCACCCGCCGACTGGTCGAGGATCAACGTGACGTCGCCCGGTGCCACCCCGCCCAGTTCCGTGAGCACGGCGTACACCTTGCGTGCGTCCTCGGCGGCAAAGCGCAAAGGGCGCGTGTCGCTTCCGCCTTCGTCGTTGCCCGCGATGATCGCAAATCGGTGCTGACCAGCGGCCTGCGTCGGCGCCGAGCAGAGGAGCAGCGCCAACACCGGCCCGGCCCGCGCGATGGTCCGCAGGGTGCTCATGGCTTTCGAAACAGCCAGGAGAAGACGTCTTGTCCGCCGGCAAAGGCGGGATTCGGCAGGGCGGAGAGATCGCCCTTGGCCGCCTGGTGCGCGGATCTCACGGCCTGCTCGGCGGCCGCGAGATCGAAGGGCGTTCGCGCCAGGAAGAGGAAAACCCGTTCGCGGCCCGTTCCCGTGAATTCCAGACTATCTGGCAGGTAGACGGTTTCGTGCGTGGCGGACACCGGGAGAGCAGGACCTTGTTCGGGATAGAGCGGGGTCACCTCGCCGCTGTCGTCGACGGAGACGGCCGCCAGGTAGCGCGCGTCCACGGTCTTGTAGCCGAGACGAACGCGGTCGCCCGGCTCCAGCACCTCTTGCGATCCGGGCGGAGCGATGCGCTGCGCGGAGTTTTCTGCCGAGGCGATGCGCGCCGTGGCCTCCACGCTGCTGCCCTTGCTACGGTTTTGTTGATTGTTCCCGGATGAGGACACGCGCACGAGGAACAAGGCCACCGCCGCCGCGGCCAGCACGCCGGAAAGCCCAAAGGCCCACGCCCGCCGCGGACGCTCTCGCGGCACACGCTGGGCGCGCTCCACGCCCCCGGCGAAGCGCTCGAAGGGGATCTCACGTTCGAACGTGCGTTGCTCTTCGACCAGCACGCGCATCTTGGCCCGGCAGGCGGGACAGCTCGCCAGATGGCAATCCACCTCGGCGCAGGCTTCGGGGGCGAGCTCACCCGCGCGGTAGCAGCGCAGGGCCAGCTCGGCCAGGTGATTCGACGGCGTTTCGCGATTGTCGACCAGGGTCATGGCGAAAACTCCCTGCCGCAGACGGCGGCGAACTCGCCCAGGCGTTTGCGCACCGTCGGCACCGAGCGGCCGAGGAGCGCGGCGACCTCCTCCAGGGTCATTTCGTCGACGTGGTAGTGGATGGCCACGGCCTGGGTCTCTTGATCGACGAGGGACAGCATCTTGGCCACCAGCTCGCGCATCTCGAAAACCTGCGGGCCGGGGTCGCTGGTGTTGCGCGCGCGGGTCTCGCGCTCGAAACGCTCGTGCCAGGCGGCGCGGTCGGCGCGCAGGATGTTGAGACAGTGGTGGGTGGCGATCTTGATAAGCCAGGTCAGTGGCGAGGATTCCGAGCGAAAACCCGCGTAGTGGGTGAGGACCTTGGCGAACACGTCTTGCATGGCATCCTCGGCCTTGCTGCGATCCTTGAGGATGTAGGCACAGCGCCCGAAAACGCTGGCCCCGTACCGCGTGTAAAGCTCGCGCAGCTGCTCGCGCGCATCCGAGGCCGCCAGGCCCTTTTCGCCCGGGATGATCTGAAACGTCGGGGTCTGGCGGCCGCTCATGATCAAAGGTTCGAGAATTGCGCGTCCTGGAACACGCAGCTCGAGACGCTGCCGTAATTGTCCGTCGCGCTGGTCGAAATGGGAACCGACTTGTAGACGCTGAGGTAATTCGTGTCCCAGCACTCGCTCAGGGTGTAGGTCAGCGCGCTGTCCGTGGTGGTGACGCTGACGTCCGAGCGTCCCGCGCCGCTCCACAGCCACCGGCTGCGCACCTTGCCGAGGCCGCCGGCCGAGGTCGCGTTCGCGGGCACATCGTAGAGGAAGTCCATGCTGCCATCCGCGCCAGGATTCTGGACGAAGGCATAGTCTACATCGACCAGCTTGCCAGGTTGATTGTCGTCCTTGACCTGGCGGAACTTGGCCGCGATGTTGACGACGGCGCCGGGGTCCATGTGGTCATAGGTGTAGTTGGCCGTGCCCACGTTGCTGTCGGGTTGGGGCAACATGGCGCGCGCGTCCCAATCGAGCGTGAAGCTTCCCGCGCCAAAGCCCTCCATTTCGTTGCCCTGCGCATCGAGCCCGGGTGTGTGCGTTCCCGAGAGCACGGTGACATACGCCGCGCTCTGGTCTTGCTTGTCGCGCCCTTCGAACTTGTACGCGTACTGGTGGGGCGCGATACGCGTGATCGTGACTCTCCATTCGATGGGATCGAGAGGACTTTGCCATGGACCCCACACCGCCGAATCCAGGGTGACGCTCGTCGCTGGGTAGTCGGTCACCAGCTTGACCAATGTGCCCACCGCGAGGGCGCCGGCGTTGACCGTCACGGTGACGGCGCGGGTCGTGATGTACCAGTCGGAGAGTTGCCCCATGAGGGCGTAGTTGCTTCCCTCGACGGTCAAGGCCTCGTTGTCCGAGCCCGGAACGGCCATGGCCACGGTGCTAGCGCGCGGCACCCCGGTGGCGAGCTCGGAGCCCGGCTCATCCTTGGGCTGGCATGCGAATAGCCCGATGGTCAGGGCAGAGCACAAGGCAGTGTAGGCAACGAAACGTGTCATGGTGGTCTCTCCTTCCGCTAGAGACAGACACGCCGGCGCGCGGAAATAGAAAGAAGAAAGCCTGGCGGGACGCTACAGATTGGCGAAGGTCGCATCCGACAGGGCGCTCAGCGGGACATGGGCGACAAGCTCGAGCAAGTCGGCACGCGGAACGTGGCCGTTGCCCATGGCTTCGACGTGAAACCCCGAGCGAAGCTGGATGTGCAGGTCGCAGGGGGAATCGGCACGTTCGGAGGCACAGGTGAAGAAGCCATTGGCCTCGGATGCCGGCAGCGCAAGCGAGGCTTGTGGGTAGCTCGCCGAGCCCTCGACCCAGCGCTCGAACGCGCCCGGCTCCCGGCCCATGGGCGCGATGGTGATTTCCACCCGCCTCTCGCCGGAGAGGTAGGCGCGACGCACGTAGCCCGGACCGTGCCGGATGGGCTCCGCGGCCACGTACGGCGGCACGGCGTCGGGGAATATCTCGACGTGCGTCCGGGACACGTCAGTCGCCGGCTTCGGCCAAGGGATGTGCGCCATGACGCTCTCGACCCGAGCTGGCGTCGGCTTCCGAATCGGCGAGGGAGTGGCCGAAACGCCAGCCTTGCATGCGGGCAGCGTCAGGGCGAGCAGGACAGTCCATCGCGGCGCGAGCGCGCCGCTCCTCGACCGTTTCACGCGTCGGTGGCTTCCTCGCGAATAAACTTCCCGCTGCGCAATTCGTCCAGCGTTTGCTCGATCTCTTCGCGCGTGTTCATCACGAACGGTCCGTAGCGCGCGATGGGCTCGCCGAGCGGACGGGCCGCGGCGAGCAGGAATCGTCCGCCCTTCGACCCGCCCTGGGCGCGAATGAAATTACCATCGCCGAAGACCACCAAAGCCGGCCCCTCGACGGACTGCACATCGTCGCCCGTGCCGAAATCGACCTTGCCGCGATCGAGATAGGCGAACGCGGTGTGGCCCGGCGGCACCTCTTCGCGAAAGACCGCCCCCGCCGGCAGATTCACATCAATGAACTTTGGCACCACCGACAGTCCCTCCACCGGGCCTTTGCTGCGGCCGCTGTCGGCCTCGCCCGCGATGACCCGGATCTTGGCGCCATCGTCGGTGACTCGTTCCTCCAGCTTGTCGGCGCGCAGATCGCGGTATCGCGGCCTGGTCATCTTCTCCCGGGCGGGAAGGTTGAGCCACAACTGCAGGCCCGAGATGCCTTCGGGACGCACGACTGGCATTTCCTCGTGCAGGATGCCACTGCCCGAGGTCATCCATTGGATGTCGCCACCGTCGATGGTGCCTTTGTGTCCCAGCGAATCGCCGTGCCGGACTTGTCCGGTGCGCAGAATCGTCACGGTTTCGATGCCGCGGTGAGGATGAAAAGGGAAACCCGCTCGGTAGTCCGACGGCACCGCCGACTCGAAGTGGTCGAGCAGCAAAAACGGATCGAGGTTGGTCAATTGCCGCGTGCCGATGCTGCGGATGAGGTGAACGCCCGCTCCTTCAACCGTGGGCTGGGGCCGGATGATCTGCTGGATAGGTCGAAGCGTCATGATCCATTAGATGGCTCCCGGGAGCCAGTGGATTCGGCGATCTTCTCTTCCGGCCTCTGTGCCCTATTCCTTCTCTGAGCTCTCTCTTCAGCCGAGTTTGCCGGCCACGCGCGCGGTCTCCTCGATGGTACGCGCCAAGACCGAGCGGATCTTACCGTCTTCCATCACGCCGAGGCCGGCGATGGTGCAACCCCCGGGCGTCGTCACTTGATCCTTGAGCACGGCCGGATGGGTGCCGGTCTGGACGACCATGCGCGCAGCGCCCTGCACCATCTGCGCGGCCATGGCCACGGCGGCGTCCCGGCGCAAACCGAGGCGCACGGCTCCGTCTGCCAGGGCGTCGATCATGACGAACACGAAGGCCGGCCCGCTGCCCGCCACGGCGGTCACGATGTCCATGTGGGCCTCGTCGACCTCCTGGGCCTTTCCGACCGAGGCGAAGAGCGCCAACCCGAGGGCCATCTGCGCATCGCTGGTGCCCTTGCTGCGCGCGAGCCCGGCCATGCCTTCGCCGATGAGTGCGGATACGTTGGGCATGGCGCGGATGACGGCGCTGTCGGGTAGGAAGCCACACAGCTTTTCCAGGCGTACCCCCGCGGCGATGCTGATCGCCAGCTTGCCCGCGAGGGCCGAGCGCATGGCATCGTCGTCGAGAACGGTGCCAATTTGATAGGGCTTCACGCAGACAAGCACTACGTCACAGGCCTTGGCCACTGCTAGGTTATCGGTTCCCGTGCGAATGCCGTGCTTGGCCGCCAGGTCGTGGGCCACCTCGGCGCGCGCGTCGCAGGCGAAGATTTGCGCCGGTGCCAGGTTGCCCGAACGAAGAAGGCCGCGCACGATGGCTTCGCCCATCGTTCCGCAGCCGATTACACCCAAGGTCTTGCCGTTTTCGAGGAGAGTCACACGCGCATTACCACACGAAGCGCGGTCAAGGTAAAGTCGCTCTCGGCATGACGAAGGAAGTTACTCCCCGCGCGACGCTTCGCGACGCTCACCGCTTGGTGGTCAAGGTCGGAACCCAGGTGGTCACGAGCGAAGGCTCCGAGCTGGCCTTGGCGCGCGTGACGGCTCTCGTCGAGGAGTTGGCGGACGAGCGCAAGGCCGGTCGCGACATTGTGTTGGTCACCTCGGGTGCCGTGGGCATGGGCATGCGCTTGCTTGGTCTGACCCAGAGGCCGCGCTCGCTCGGGCTGCGCCAGGCCTGCGCGGCTGTGGGCCAGGGGCATCTCATGGCGGCCTATGCCGACGCCTTCGCCAAGCAGGGCGTGATCGCGGCGCAGGTGCTGCTGACCCAGGAAGACCTGGGCGACCGGGATCGTGCCCTGTGCGTGCGCACGACTCTCATGCGCCTGCTCGAGCTCGGCGCCGTGCCCGTGCTCAACGAAAACGACAGCGTCAGCATCCGCGAGCTGGTCGAGTACCAGCGCCGCGCGGGCGGCGAGCCGGCCAAGAAGAGTTTCGGCGACAACGACGGTCTGGCGGCTCGCGTGGCCGTGACCCTTGACGCCGACTTGCTCGTCCTGCTTACCAACGTGGACGGGCTTTTCACGGCCAATCCCAAGACCGATGCAAGCGCCCAGCGGATCGCGCTTCTGATCGACGTGGACGAGAGCGTCCTCGGCCGCGCCAGCGGATCGTCGAGCGGCGGTACGGGCGGCATGCTGAGCAAGCTGGAGGCGGCAAGGCTCGCCATCGCGGAGGGCACCTCGGTCGTGATCGCGAATGGCGGGCAGCCCTCGGTGCTGGCCAGGATCCTGGCCGGTGATGACGTGGGCACTCTGATTCCAACCCCGGATCGCCGGCGTGCGCGCCTGCGCTTCATCGCCGTAGCCAGTCGGAAATTCGGCGCCTTGGTGCTCAACGAGGGCGCCCTGCGGGCGCTGGAAAAGGGCAAGGCCTCGTTGCTTCCCGTCGGTGTCATCACCGTCGAAGGCAGCTTCGACAAGGGGGACGTGGTCGAGATCCGCGACGGCAGTGGGCGCGTGCGGGGCCGCGGCATGGTGAACTACGACGCCGACGCGTGTCGCAAGCTGGCTGGCCGGCAAAGCGACGAGATCGACACCATCCTCGGCTATCGCGGCTACGACGCCCTCGTCACGCGCGACAACCTGGTGATGGGAACAGCGTAGAAAGATTCTCACCCCAGAGACTCAGGGGGCGCAGAGGTCGGAAGAAAAGGGTTTCCGGATCCGGATCCAACCATTCCATTCCTAACATCCGACCTCTGTGCTCTCTGTGACTCTGTGTGAGCTCTTTCTTCCCGCGCAGAGCGCCTCACCTTGGGTTCGCGGTCACCGCTGTGGTCGTCGACGCTGGCGTGACCTTGCGCGAGGCGGTCACCTTCTTGTTTTCCGCGTACGACGCGTAGGCATCGGCTTCCACGGGCAGAAGCACGGTGAAGGTCGACCCGGAGCCCGGTTGCGAGCGCACCTCGATGGTGCCGCCGTGGTTCTCGATGATACGCTGGCTGATGGGCAGGCCAAGGCCAGTGCCCTTTTCCTTGGTCGTGAAGAAGGGAATGAACAGGTTGCGCAGATCGGCGGGCGGGATGCCGATGCCGTCGTCGCGGAAACGGATTTCGAGAAACGCCGCGGATGCGCCTCGCCGGGTCGAACGGCGCAAGCTGGTGGACACCTGCAGGCGCCCGCCCTGGGCCATGGCATCGAAAGCATTGATGGCCAGGTTCAAGAACACCTGGCGAAGCTGCTGCGCATCGGCACGAACCGGCGGCAGGCCCTCGAGCAGGTTCATCACGATTTCCACGCGCGAACCGGTGCGCTCCTTCTCGATCAGATTGACGGTCTTGCGAACCACGTCGTTGAGATCGAGCGGGCTCTGATCGCCGCGGTAGGGCCGCGCGTAATCGAGGAATTGCGAGACGATCTTGTTCAGCCGGTCGACTTCCTCGACGATGATGTCAAGGAACTCGCGGGTGCTCGCATCCGGCTTTTGTCCATCTACCGGCTGCAGATACTGGGCCGCGCCCTTGATCGAGCCGAGCGGATTGCGGATCTCATGGGCGAGCCCCGCCGCCATCTGGCCGAGCGCCGCAAGACGGTCGCGCTCTTTCATGCGCTCGTAGATCTGCGAGTTTTGCAAGGTCACGCCGATGGACGCGGCCACGCCGCGGAAGAGCTCGATTTCCTCGGAGGAATAGGCCTCGCGCAAGCGCTCGTCGCGCAGGACGAGCATGCCAAGCAGCTGCTCTTCGCCGAGGATGGCCAGCACCACCGAGCCATTGAGCTGTTCCAGCGCGCGCACGATGAGTAGCAGGGCCTCGCGCTCCTCGCCTTGTTTGTTGCGCAAGGCCAGCAGCTCGCGTTCCAGCCCCTCGACGGAAACCACCCCGGCTCGGCGCAGGCGCTCGAGGAACCCACGATGGGCGACGGCATCGATGCGACCCTCCGGCCGCGGCCCCACGTGCCCGATGAGGTCGTAGGCGGAACCGTCGGGATCGACGATGTACATCGAGGCATGGGTCACGCGGCGCGAATCTTCGAGGGCGGAGAGCACGCGCGGCACCAGATCGCGCACGTCGATGACGTTCATGAGATCGGCGCGCAAGCTCTCGATGCGGCGAAAGAGCTCGTATTTTTCCTGGAACATCCAGCGATTCACCACGCGTTCGAGCAGAGAGCGCAGCGGCTCGAACACGATGATGATGGCCGTGGAGGCAATGAGGGCATTGAGGAAGAGCAGTCCGATTTCGTTCAGATCGACCAGTTTGATGAGCAGCAGGCCGTAGATGACGGTGGAGATGCTGGCCAACGCCGCCAACACGACCATGCGCCCGAGCAGCTCGTTGAGGTCGAGCAGGCGGTAACGGACGAGGGTCTGCGACAGGAAAAACAGATAGATGGTGATGAAGATGTTCCCCACCGAGGGCGCCCAGGGAACCAGGTCCAGGAGCGCCGCGGTCACGGTGGCCAAGCCTCCCACCAGCAGGTAAAGCAGGCGGATCTTTTCGACCCGCGACGGCGTGCGCCGGTAGCGCCGGTACAGGTAGTAGACGGACAGGTAGAGCCCGAGGAAGACGTAGGAGAGGAGGCCGAGCAGGAACCACTTGGAGGTGTGAACCGGCGTGGCCAGGAAGAGACTGGAAAGCAAGGCCAGGTAGAGCAGGGCGGCGCCGACCAGGGTGATGCGCGACATGGGCGGCGGCCCGGCTTCGTCGCCGAGAAAAGCGCGGAAGAACCGCTGCGCGGTGGCGGGCAGCGATACCGCGGCCAGCATGGCCCCCCAACGCAGGAGTGAATTCGAATCCTGCGATGAGGAGAGGAACATGAGGAGCCTCTGCACCGCCACGTTGAACGCGAAGGTGGCGAACAGGGCGTGCACGCTGCGCCTGGGGTCGCGCAGGAGCACCGCCCCGCCGACGGCAAGCCCGACGATGGCGGCGACCAGGGCCGAAAGCGTCTGAGTGTTCAAGACCCTCCCATTGTAGCGCCTTTGCCCACCATGCCTCCGTCTGTTAGCATATTGCCCCAATCATGGGTGCGGTCGATTGGCCAGAGCCGCTTCGGCGGCTTTCATCCTATCGCGGCCACGGGTCGCGATGGGGGGGCCTGAGATCCGTATGCCGCAAGCCGCGAAGCGTTCCGCCAAGCGTGACTCGTGCAGGGGGGACTGCATGATCGACGGAGCGGTCTTGGTGCTGAACCGGCATTTCCAGCCCATCCACGTGACCAACGTGAAGCGGGCCTTCGCGCTCCTCTACGCGGGGTCCGCGCAGGCCGTGGATCGCCAGTTTCGCACCTTCGATTTCGACAGCTGGGCCGAGCTATCGGCCGACATGGGCGATGACGTCGTCCACACCGTGAATCGCGCCATCCGCGTGCCGCGGGTGATCCTGTTGCAGATCTACGACCGCATCCCGCGCGCAAAGGTGCGCTTCTCCCGCCACAACATCTACACGCGCGACAACAACACCTGCCAGTACTGCGGCCGCCAACTGCCGCGGGCGGAGCTGAATCTGGATCACGTGATTCCCCGCTCGCGGGGCGGGCGCACGACCTGGGACAACGTCGTTTGCTGCTGCGTGGACTGCAACATCGCGAAGGGCGCCCGCACCCTCGAACAGGCCCACCTTCGCCTGCTCAAGACCCCCACCCGGCCGCGCTGGACCCCCACCTTCCGCGCGGGCTCGGATTGCATTCGCTACCGCGAGTGGCTGCCGTTTCTCGACCTGCCCAACGCGTCGTACTGGAACGCCGAGCTGGTCGAGTAGGCCGGCTTGCTATGATCCCGGCCACCCATGCCGAGCCCAACGCTTGCAAGCCTTCGCGTCTTGCTCACCCGCCCCGCGGGCGAGCGCGCGGACGAGTGGGCCGCCGCGTTCGCCCGCGCAGGTGCCGTTCCCATCGCGTATCCGACCGTGGCCATTGTCGCGCCCGAGTCATGGCGTCCGCTGGATGAGGCCATCGCCAACCTGCGCGCTTACGACTGGATGGTCTTCACCAGTCAAACGGCGGTCGGATTCTTCGCGAGCCGCCTGCCAACCGGACGATTTCCCTCCGATTTGTGCGCCAAGATCGCGGCCGTCGGCCGAAGTACCGCCAAGTCCATCGAGCACCAGGGCGGCAAGGTGGCAATCGTACCCGCCGACGAACGACAGGAAGGCCTGGTCCACACCCTGCGCGACTTGCCCGCGGGCACGCGCGTTCTCTTTCCGCTCGCGGCGGGCGGGCGCACCTTGCTCGCGCGAAGTCTGCGGGAAAGAGGCTGCACCGTGGACGTCGTGACCGTCTACCGAACCGCGCCCAAACGAGATCTTCCCCCTCCGCCCGAGTTCGATGTGGCGGTTTTCGCCAGCCCTTCGGCCCTGAAGGCGTTCGTCGAGGTTCTGGGAACATCGTCATTGGCGGAGCAGAGCCGTCGCCGTCATCGGGCCGACCACGGCCAGGGAAGCCGAGATGACCGGGCTGCGCGCCATCGTGTCCGACACCCCTGGCGTGGAAGGCCTCATTCTCGCCATCGCAATGTCATGTCCGAACCAAGGAGAAACCTGATGTCGTTTCCCGAGAATCGTCCCCGCCGTCTCCGTCGTACGGAAGCCCTACGCCGCATGGTTCGAGAAACCACGCTGTCGGCGAGTAACCTGATGTATCCGCTCTTCATTTGCCCTGGCAAGGGCGTGCGCAAGGAGATTCCATCCCTCCCCGGTCAGTATCACCTCTCGGTCGACCAGCTCGACCGCGAGGCCGAGACCATCGTCAAGCTGGGGATCCCATCGGTGATGCTGTTCGGCTTGCCCGAGAAGAAAGATGAAGTGGGCAGCGACGCGTGGCACGCGGAAGGCATCGTTCAGCGCGCGATCCGGGCGCTCAAGAAGGCGGCGCCGGACCTCATGGTCGCCGCGGACTGCTGCCTGTGCGAGTACACCTCGCACGGCCACTGCGGAATCCTGCTCGACAAGAAGAGCGGCAGCGTCGACAACGACGCCACGCTGGAAAATCTGGCCCGCGTGGCGGTGGCCCAGGCCGGCGCCGGCGCCGATATCGTCGCGCCGTCGGGCATGATGGACGGGACCATCGGCTTCCTGCGCGATGCCCTCGACGAAGCCGGCCACGAAAGCGTGGTCTTGCTGTCCTACGCGGTGAAATACGCCTCCGCGTACTACGGCCCGTTTCGCGTGGCGGCCGACTCGGCGCCGGCCTTTGGAGATCGGCGCGGTTACCAGATGGATCCGGCCAACCTGCGCGAGGCGGTTCGCGAGGTAGAGCTGGACGTGGAGGAGGGGGCGGACATGGTGATGGTCAAGCCGGCCCTGCCGTACCTCGACGTCGTTGCGGAGATCAGGCGCGAATTCGACGTTCCCATCGCTGCCTACAACGTTTCGGGCGAGTACCTGATGCTGAAAGCCGCGGCTGAAAAAGGTTTCCTTGACTACGACCGGGCCATGATGGAGACTTTAACTTCTGTGCGTAGGGCGGGCGCCGATTTGATCGTGACTTATCACGCCAAAGAGGCCGCAGACCTGCTCTCGAAGGCTTCGTAGCCGGCAGCACAGAAAAGAGTGTCCGTGGCGCTTTTGTTTGTTGACAAATCGTCGCAGATGCCTAATATCCCACTCCCCGCTGCCGGGAAAAACGCGAAGGCGGATGACCCGGAGGCAGGGAGCGTCGGTCTCTGAAAGCTGAATAGCAAATTGAGAAGAATGACGAGATCTGAAGCCTTCTTCGGAAGGTGGAAGACTCGGCACCGTATCCTTGAGTTTTAGAGAATGCCCAGGGGCTTGTCCCCTGGTTGGATCAAATCGAAAAAAAGCGTAGAGCTTCGGCTCTATGTGAGAATTTAATTGGAGAGTTTGATCCTGGCTCAGAGCGAACGTTAGCGGCGGGCTTAACACATGCAAGTCGAACGAGAATGAGGGAGCAATCCTTCTAGTACAGTGGCGGACGGGTGCGTAACACGTGGACAATCTACCTTCCGGCGGGGGACAACAGTTCGAAAGGACTGCTAATACCGCGTACGTCGGCGAGGGCTTCGGCTCTTGTCGAGAAAGATGGCCAATCCTTGGAAGCTGTCACCGGAAGATGAGTCCGCGGCCCATCAGGTAGTTGGTGAGGTAACGGCTCACCAAGCCTAAGACGGGTAGCTGGTCTGAGAGGATGATCAGCCACACTGGGACTGCGACACGGCCCAGACTCCTACGGGAGGCAGCAGTGGGGAATATTGGGCAATGGGCGAAAGCCTGACCCAGCCACGCCGCGTGAGTGATGAAGGCCTTCGGGTCGTAAAGCTCTGTGGGGAGGGACGAACAAGCAGGCACCAAACAAGTGCAGGCCCTGACGGTACCTCCTTAGCAAGCACCGGCTAACCATGTGCCAGCAGCCGCGGTAATACATGGGGTGCAAACGTTGCTCGGAATTATTGGGCGTAAAGCGCGCGTAGGCGGTTATTTAAGTCGGACGTGAAAGCCCTCGGCTTAACCGAGGAAGTGCATCCGAGACTGAATAGCTAGAGTACGAAAGAGGGTCGCGGAATTCCCGGTGTAGAGGTGAAATTCGTAGATATCGGGAGGAACACCGGCGGCGAAGGCGGCGACCTGGTTCGAGACTGACGCTGAGGCGCGAAAGCGTGGGGAGCAAACAGGATTAGATACCCTGGTAGTCCACGCCGTAAACGATGGATGCTAGATGTTTCTGGTATTGACCCCGGAGGCGTCGTAGCTAACGCGTTAAGCATCCCGCCTGGGGAGTACGGCCGCAAGGCTAAAACTCAAAGGAATTGACGGGGGCCCGCACAAGCGGTGGAGCATGTGGTTCAATTCGACGCAACGCGAAGAACCTTACCTGGGTTGGAACCCTCCAGAAGTCCGCAGAGATGTGGATGTGCTCGCAAGAGAACTGGATGTCCAGGTGCTGCATGGCTGTCGTCAGCTCGTGTCGTGAGATGTTGGGTTAAGTCCCGCAACGAGCGCAACCCTTGTCGTTAGTTGCTAACAGTTCGGCTGAGCACTCTAACGAGACTGCCGGTGTTAAACCGGAGGAAGGTGGGGATGACGTCAAGTCCTCATGGCCCTTATGCCCAGGGCTACACACGTGCTACAATGGTCGGTACAAAGCGTCGCTAACCCGCGAGGGGGAGCCAATCGCAAAAAACCGGCCTCAGTTCAGATTGCAGTCTGCAACTCGACTGCATGAAGTTGGAATCGCTAGTAATCCCTGATCAGCAGGCAGGGGTGAATACGTTCCCGGGCCTTGTACACACCGCCCGTCACACCATGGGAGTCAGTTGCTCCAGAAGTGGCTGTGCCAACCCGCAAGGGAGGCAGGTCCCTAAGGAGTGACTGGTGACTGGGGTGAAGTCGTAACAAGGTAGCCGTAGGGGAACCTGCGGCTGGATCACCTCCTTTCTGGAGACATGGGAGAGCCTTCGGGTTCTTTCTAGTCTGGTCATGCTCAAGGATACGTTCTTCTCGATATTGCTGTTCAGCTTTGAGGGACTGACAAGCGCCATGGCAACAGGTCATGAGCGTTTGGCAGCAAATCACGAGCCTGGGCCTGTAGCTCAGTTGGTTAGAGCACACGCTTGATAAGCGTGGGGTCGAAAGTTCAAATCTTTCCAGGCCCACCGCATCGGGCGGTGTGACCGGGGAGCCCCAGGAGATTCTGGGGCGTTAGCTCAGCTGGGAGAGCACCGGCTTTGCAAGCCGGGGGTCGAGGGTTCGAACCCCTTACGCTCCACCGAACCTAATCTAGTTGACCTTCGAACGCTGATTCGATCCCTTCTCGAAAGAAGAGATAGAGTCGGTGGTCGAAATACCATCGAAGCTCTCTGAAAATTCAAGAATAGAAGATGACGCGAAAGCGTGTCTTGAGAATGAAAACGAGCGTCGAATGGAATCCAGAGACGAGGTTCGCTAGACGAGCTTCAATCTCGACCTTGAACTGCATCCGCTAGGTCAGCACAACTGATCGAGCTAGGTGTGGGGATTGGAGTCCCGCGAGGGACTACAGTCCGAGACGGCGTGTCGCGATAATTGATGGTGGCGAAGACCACCCAACCTTTCGTGAAGCCCCAGTCTTCCAATGCCAACTCCCTGAGCTAGGATGGACATCGTCCACCCCGCGGTCAGGAAGGAAGGGCGGGAAGCGGGATGTTCCACATCGATCGAGTGAGCGCAGCCTGGCTCTGCCAGGCGAAGCTCATCGCGGGAGGCGTGGAACCCTCCCAGGGTTTCCTGTCGCGCGAGCGCAGCCTGGCTTTGCCAGGCGAAGCTCATCGCGGGAGGTTCGGAACCCTTTTAGGGTTCCGAATACAATAGATTGGCGGTCAAGCTACTAAGGGCACACGACGAATGCCTTGGCGTCAGATGGCGATGAAGGACGTAGTTAGCTGCGAAAAGCTCCGGGGAGTCGCAAACAGGCTTCAATCCGGAGATCTCCGAATGGGAAAACCCTACGGGAGTCATATCCCGTAACGGCCTAGTCCAATTCATAAACTAGGCAGAGCCAACGGGGGGAACTGAAACATCTAAGTACCCCTAGGAAAAGACATCAACCGAGATTCCCCAAGTAGTGGCGAGCGAACGGGGAAGAGCCTAAACCGAATGCATGCAAGCCTGCCGGCGTTGTGCATTCGGTGTTGTAGGACTGCTTAGGGAGCACGGCAGTGTTCCCGAGAAGTTACCAAACCTGTCTCTAGCTGAACCGTCTGGAAAGTCGGACCACAGCAGGTGATAGTCCTTTAAGCAAAAGGGACAGGACTTCTTAGCAGTTCCTGAGTACCACGGGGCTCGAGGAACCCCGTGGGAACCTGGGAGGACCATCTTCTAAGGCTAAATACAAA